>NZ_RHOP01000001.1 GCF_003946575.1 Companilactobacillus jidongensis
AACTTCTTAACAAGCGACTCAATTAGTTTATCAAGAACCCAACATGATGTCAAGAACTTTTTAAAATAATTTTTCAATGACTATCAAGTTGGAAGCTCTCAAGCCGTTGTCGCCGTTGCTCTGTCGCAACAACAAATAATATATTACCAATTAGAATTGATGTATGCAAGTGTTTTTGCGAAAAAAGTTCATTTTTTTATCATCTAATAATTGGTACTGGTGATTACTTACTAATATTACTACGTTTTACTATTAATTGTCTAGATAAAAAAATACCAAAGACGATTGTGTCTTTGGTATCAAAGTTACTACTTACTTAGCTCAGGAGCGTCAGTGGTATATAGATCGAGCATTGATTTATTGTCATTTTGAGCTAATAAACTAGTTCCGTTCTTACTTCTAGCCTTCTTTAACTCTTTCAATGCAGTACTCTTCTTATAAGAGTAATCTTTCTTATTAACTTTTGTAAATCCTGGCACTGTATGGAACCTCAATAGATCCCCATTAATTACACGATCAGATAAGGAGAGCTCTGTCGTAACTTTATTAGATAGTTTTGCCTTCTCAGTAGCTGATATCTTCTTGTCTACTTTACCTGTCTTGGTATTGTAGTAAACACTTCCGACCTTAGTTACATTTGGAGTGACAAAGTCTCCGTTTCTAAATGCAACAACCTGTGAATGATCTTTAGATAGTAGATCACTACCAAATTGAATCATATTCTTATCACTTACTCCTAAGAGATTAAGTAATGTTGGAAGAACATCGATCTCGCCACCATAAGTATGATTGATTCCACCCTTTAGTCCATCCATATGAATCATAAACGGTACACGTTGGTATTGAGCATTATCAAAGTCATCGAATCCCTTAATGCCTGTCAACTTAGCCATAGCTTTCTTATGGTTATCAGAAATACCATAATGATCACCATATAGTACGACCATACTATTCTTATCTAAACCTGTTTCCTTCAACCAGTTCATGAATTCACCGATAGACTCGTCCAAATATCTAGCTGTCTGAACATATCCATCAACTGTTTTATCACCAGTATCTGTCTTAGATATACTTTGGTTCTTCTTATCCAATGTATATGGATAGTGGTTAGTTACAGTGATTAGTTTTGCATAGAATGGTTGTGGCAATTGCTCAATGTACTTAGCTGAATCCTTAAGGAAAATCTTATCCTTCATACCATAACCGACTTCATAATCCTTCTTGATCTTATAGTAGTCAGAACTAAAGAAGTAATCATATCCCCATGACTTGTATGCATTATCACGGTTCCAGAAACTTGGAACATCCCCATGGAATGAGGCTGTAGTATAACCATGTTGATCCAAGATAGCCGGTGCAGCTTGGAAAGTATTAGTTGTACCATCAGTAACCATAGCTGAACCTTCTGGTAATCCATACAATGAGTTTTCAAGCATCAATTCCGCATCGGCAGTCTTACCTTGTCCAACTTGATTAAAGAAATTATCAAAACTTAAAGTATCATCCTCGTGATAAATCTTGTTTAGATTAGGAGTTACTTCTTCTCCGTCCCATTTGAAGTCGATCATAAATTGTTGCAGACTCTCTAAATGAATAACAAAGACATTCTTACCTTTGGCAACACCTGTATATTCAACGTTCGGTGTTACATAGTTATTCTTCATATACTTCTCAATAGAATCCAAGTCTGAACTCTTAGACTTAGCCTTAACAGCATTCGTTTGCGAAGTCTTAACCACGTCATAAATATTAAAAACATTGAGTCCTAAATACTTAACAATATAGTTATTATCAAATGTTCTTGTCAGTAATTGTGAACGGTCACTCTCGGCAAGAGTTAGGTTAGCACCAAATAGAAGAACAGCAAGTGAGCTGATCAATACTGGTATTCTCCAATTCAGTCGTTTAACATCCATTCTAATAACATGAAATGCGAGTAACAGTATTAATATCAGAACGTCTAGGAAGACTAAGAAGTCAGTTGGTTTAACAATTCCGAGAATACTCTTACCTAAGTTATTGGAAACCGATCCTGAACCTTTGATCAAGACCATTGTTAGAAAATCTGAGAATTCACGATAGTACAAAATATTAGAGAACAGCCATACAGTATCCAAGAAATCAACGATCAATAGGAATATGTATGACTTTCTCCCTTTCATATATAATGCGATACCAAATAGAAGCAACATTATCGGTATTGGGTTGATTATCATCAAGAAGGTTTGAATCGACCCTTTAACACCTAGGTTAAACTTATTTTGATAGGCATATACAGTTTTAATAGTGTATAAAAGTACAGCTAAGATTACGAATCCCAGCCTAGTATTTAAAAAATTGGAAATACTTTTAACAATACGCTTCATTATTTACGCTCCATAGATTTACTAACAACTTTTACGATGTCTCATTTAATTTTGGGTTTCTTCGAAACCGCAACAATCCCCAAAAACATCCCCAAATAATATGTAATAAATCTCCATAAAAACATACCTAGAATCAAACCTGAAGGAGAAGGAATGAATCCAGCAAACAGTGTTTTGAAACTAAATTCCGCTCCACCTGAACCCCCAGGAATCGGAAAAATAGATGTGATCATTACAATCATTATGTGCATCACTAAAACATCAACAATATTTACATGATCACAGTTAAGTGCTAACAGTACAAAATAAACTACAAAATAGTATAAAAACAGTTGAACAATCGTTAGTAGTGACGCTTTGATAACTTTTTTCTTCTCACGCTTTAATACTAAACTTTCATTGTAGAAACTATCAATACTTTCAATAGTTGACTGTAAAATTCTATCACGTTTTTCTTCTTTTAGAAAAAATAAAACTGGTTTAAGAATGACATGAACCATTTTTTTAGTGAAATCATAATAGTACATAATCATTAATAAGAATGAGATGGTAACTAAATGAATGACCATTCCAAACAAAATCAAAGTGGCAAGTCCTGAGAAATGTTGTGCAACACTCTTAAAACTCACCGCCATTGCAACAATGAAATTTACCAAAACCATTGCTTGATAAATAATAAACTTCATCAGTAATACTGAGCTTGCTCGCCCAGGATCAATCTTAGACTGCATCAAACCAACCAATTGAGCCGGTTGTCCACCAGATGAAAATGGTGTTATGGCATTAAAAAGTGCTTGAATCAATGGGATACGATACATTTCCCAAATACCAAACTTTCTATCTTCTTTCTTTTTTAACAGTGTATGCAATACTAATGCTTCTACCGCATACGACAAAAGAATTGATAAGAGTGCCACAGCTAGCCAGCCATAATTCAGGCTCTTAAAAGTTGTAACTAGTGACTTGAAATCAATCTTTCTGGCTTCCCACCAAAAAATACTGAATCCCAGTCCTAACATTACAAATAATGCAACTATATTTTTTCTACTCATTATTTATCCCGTTTAGCAATTTTATATTGATCGGTATAAAACTCGTACCAAATTTTACTTAAATTATCCTCTGAATATTGTTCCGTAGCCTCTTTAGACTTCTTCTTAAAACTATTCAAAATATCTCTGTGAGTCGCAGCCTTATTAATAAAATCATTCATATCTGAATAATCTCTAGCTGGCTCGTAATAACCTGAAATTATCGCACGATAAAGATCTAAATCTCTCAACAAAACTGGTGCTCCACATGCAAATGCTTCTAATACTGACATTGGGAACAGTTCATCATATGATGGCAATAAGAATAGGTTACAAGCATTGTAATAATCCACCAACTCATTACGGTCAACGATACCTGTAAATTTCATATTCTTAGGTGCATTATCGATCATATCCTTGTAACGGTCGTATCCATCAGTTATTTTTCCAAATGAGAAACCACCTGCCCAAATGAATTGGATATCAGGATTACCCTTAGCAAGTTTGTAAAAATCATCAATACCTTTACGTTCTTGAACTTGTCCATCGCCAAAAACGATAAACTTATCTTCAGGTACACCGATTTTTTTACGAAATGCCTTTTTTTCTTCATCAGACTTCTCATAGAAGTTTTCAGTCGAAACAAAGTTAGGAATATATTTGATTTTTTTACGATCAAGTCCATGAGCTACTAGTTTATCAATAAAAGTCGGATTGACAACTACTATTTGATCCATTCTCTTATAAAAATTAATTACATATTTATAAAAGACTGACTTAGCCGGCTCTGGCAACTTAATACTGCCTTCAAGTGTTTCAGGTAAAAAATGAACATATCCTATCTTGCGACCTCTTTTTTTAGAAAAGGTAGACAAATAAAATTGTGGATCGATTGTATGATAGTGACTCAAATCACTACGTCCATAATTATTTATCTTAATATCAAATTTATCACTAAAGCGTTCTTTCAGCAGGTTAATTAATTCCTTATAGGCACTGCCGACACCTTGTCCCGCTACTTTATCCGCTGATGAAAACATTGTTATCTTAATCATTCGAATACTCCTCTGGATCTATTGATGAATCTGAAAGTTCCTCTCTGACAAAGTATTCCTCTGAATGGTGGTAAAAATCTAAAATAGAATTACCAAAATTATCTGAAGATATATTATAGAGGATCTTTTGTCTTGCATCGCGATCATCAAATGAATTTGGGTGATCGAGGTAAGCAATAATTCTAGGCACTAACTGACTATCTTGAGAGAATGTTACACCAACTGACGGATCTGTCAAAAGTTGATCTGTGTATGGTGCACTTCTAACGACGATTTTTAATCCTGAAGCAATTGCCTCAATATACGTTAATCCTTGAGATTCAGTATCACTCGAAGACACAAAAATATTCGCCATATGATAGTATGGTGAAATTTTATCATGTTCAACTTCACCAGTAAAAGTAACATTATCACTAATGCCCAAGTCCTTAGACATTTGAACTAATTCATCCATATCAGGACCGTCTCCAACAATAACTAACTTTATATCAGGATTGTATTTTAACAACTCTGGCATCGATCTGAGCATATGATCAATTTTCTTCTCTAGAGCAATTCGGCTCAGCATCAAAATAACTGGTGTATCTTCAGAGAAGCCAAGCTTTTCACGTATATCCGATGCGTTGACTGGTTTTGTATACTCCGACAAATCGACTCCAGTTGGGATAATTGAAATTGGGGCCGGAACATCATATCGATCTAAGGTTGATTTAACTTGTTTACTTGGAGCGACAACGCCTGAAGCATTTTTCAAAAACATTCGTGACATTTGCTTAACATGATATGGCTTTAACAAATGTCCGTTCAGGACGTAATGCAAATAATCCTCATACATTGTGTGATAGGTATGAACAAAAGGTATTTTCAATTGTTTGGCAACAAATTTACCCATCAGTCCCATCGAGAATTCAGTCTGCGTATGAACAATGTCCAGCTTTAGTTCTTTGGCAAGATCCACTGCATGAAACATTCCTCTAATGGCAATTCTTCTATCAGTAAATGATATGAACGGAACACTTCCTACACGGAAAATATTTGGTTCAATTGTTTTTTTAGAAACATTAGGATCAGTTGTTGTAAAAATATAAACAGAATTTCCTTTTCGTTCCAAATCATTCTTCAATGTTTGGATCGATGTAGCTACTCCACTAACTTGAGGGAAGTATGTATCGGTAAAGATTCCGATATTCATAAAAACATCTCCTCACAATCTTTATAATGATGATTATAACAAAAAAAAAGAGGAATCACTTCCCCCTTTACAGTCTTAATTAATTAATTTACTGAAATTACGATTTTTCATTAAGAAATAAAAAATTGCAGCTCCGATTGCAACTACGACGACTTCGCCAAGTGCCACTGATCCAGCATTGATCCAAAATGGAATCTTTAAGACAAAATGTAATTCTGCACCAACGATAATTCCATTAACAACGGCACAAATTACTGGCACAGTCCAGATCCATTCCATCTTAGACGGAACTAATGTGATCAAATAACAAGCAATAGCCGTAGCCAGTGTACCGACTATCATATCGATAGCTGTAACACTGAAAATATTGGAAATGAAACATCCAATAATCAATGACCAGCTGTACTTGTGATTGAAAAACGGCAATAACATCAGGATCTCAGAAACCCTAAACTGAACTGGACCATACGAAAAGGCCGATAGTCCAGGGGCAGCTGTCACCGCCACATATAAGGCAGCAATAATCGCTAACTGAGTTATATCCCTAGTATTTAATTTGTTCATAGAAAAAAAATCCCCCACTGTTTTTATTTTGGACAGGTTACCAGAAAAACTGTCTTAAATAGATTAACGTATTTTGTTATAGACATCAAATAAAAAAGAAGCCAAGCGGCTTCTCCATTAAATCAATTTTAATTATTAGATGTAATTCTGTATTTTGCTAATTCAGTATCGATTTGGTCTAAGACTTTTTGTAAATCTTCAGGATTTTCAACGAAATCATACTTATCTCCATCGATCTTCATCTTAGGACTGTAGTCATAGTCGTCATACCAGCCATCATAACGGCCAAGTAAGTTGTGGTAGTACTCAACCAATGATGGATCTTGTTCTGGTTGCTCGTAATCACGACCACGTTTTTCGATACGCTTGATCATAGTGTCATATGAGATATCAATATGAACTAATAAATCTGGAGCTTTTTTAGCAGCGGCATATGGTAGCTCTTGCATCATATTGTCCAGCAATTCATCATAAACTTTAACTTCTTGTGGTGTAGCGCGTCCCATATCAGCGTTCATATGGAAGAATAATGAATCCTCGTAAATTGAACGATCCAACACATTGTTATCATCCACCATTGCTTGTTTGATAGATTCAAAGCGTTTGTTCAAAAAGTAAATTTGTAATAGAAATGCATATTTTTTAGGGTCAGCATAAAAAAGTGGTAACACGGGATTGTTATCTACTTGTTCATAGAATGCCTCTGTTCCTAAATGTTTTGACAAAATAGTTGCCAATGAACTTTTACCGGCTCCAATAGTGCCGCTCAATACGATCATCATTATTCTCCTCCAACCAATTCATTAAATAATCTGTAAAAAATCAACATTCACTATAATACCACTTCATGACTAGATATTGTATACAAATATAAATCTTAACCATATATGGTAGTGGTTTCACATGTATAGTCCTTGACGTGATAGGCTTTATATTCTCTGGAATTTCTAAATTCACAATATAATTGTCATCAATGTTAGAATATTAATGCAAAACGGAAGGAGTTAATAATGACGATCAGACATAAAAATTATATTCCAGATAATATTGAGGTCCGCGGTGCAAATGCGAACAATCTCAAAAACTTAGATATAGATATTCCGTTAAATTCATTCGTTGCGATAACGGGTGTTTCTGGGTCAGGAAAATCATCCCTTGCAATGGATACGATTTACTCTGAAGGTGCCAGAAAATATCTCAACGCATTATCGACCTACACGAGAAGACGCATCACCCAAATGGGGCGTTCAAATGTTAAAGAAATCAAAAATCTTCCCTCTACAATTGCTCTACGACAAAGACCAGTGGTCCCTGGTGTTCGTTCAACCGTTGGAACAATGACAGAGAGTTTGAACATCTTGCGACTAATGTTCTCTAGGCTTGCTTCAGTTAAATGTCCCAATGGACATCGCTTAGATCCAACTTTAAAAATTTCTCAGGTTATGGACTTGCCTTCTTCGGATGACAATATGGGAGTCTTAACTTGTCCAGTCTGCCATGTTCACTTCATGACCTTCGGTGCTGAAGACTTTGCCTTTAATTCCACTGGAGCATGTCCAACTTGCCAAGGCACCGGATTTCTCAAAACAATTGAGCTTGATAAGATTATACCCGATAAAAGTTTAACCATTGCTGAAGGTGCCGTTCGTTCGTGGCGACTACCGGGACGTTCACTTCAAATAGAACTTGTTGAACAGCTAGGAGTTAGAATTAACGTTCCATTTGAATCATTAACTGACAAAGAAAAAGATATTGTTATTAAAGGTAAAGGAGTAAAACGAGAAGTTATCGTTCCTACATCAACTGGTAAATCTTTCAAATTGAATGCCTTATATGAAAATGCTATCGATTCTGTAAAGCACAGTTTGAAAAGTGCCAAAAACGAAAACACACTAAATCGATTAGGCAGATTCTATTCAACTCAAGAATGTCCCAATTGCTTGGGCAGTCGCTTTGACCCCAAATTATTCAATAATGAATTGGTCGGCAAAAACATTGCAGAAGTATGTCAGTTAAGCATTGATCAACTCCAAAATTTCTGTTCTGAAATTCTAAATTGGTTACCTGAAAATATGCAAAAATTAGGTAAAAATCTGACTAATGAACTATTGGAGCTGTTACAGCCAATCGATGACCTCGGCTTAAATTACCTAACTTTGACGCGTGCTGGTAATACTCTATCAACCGGCGAACTACAACGAATCCAATTAGCTAGAACGATCCGTAACCAAATGACTGGCGTTTTATATGTCCTGGACGAGCCAAGTGTGGGATTGCATCCTGCTAACGTTACAGGATTGATAAAAATACTTCGTGAGTTAGTCAAACTAGGCAATTCTCTGATTGTGGTCGATCACGATACTAGCATCATCGCTGCAGCTGATTATGTTATTGAAATCGGTCCATCTTCTGGTGCCAGTGGCGGACGCGTTATCTCAAAAGGTACTGTTGATGATATTATGAAGGATCAGGATTCAGTAATTGAACCCTATCTAACTGGTAAAGCTAAGATAATTCAACACAATCATATTGAACCTTTTAGTAAAGGAACCATCGATGTAGAAATTAGTGACCGTTTCAACATTCATAATATGCAAGCAAAATTCAGTAAAGAATCCTTGAACGTCGTCTCTGGTATGTCTGGATCAGGTAAAACTACACTTGTCTTCGATAGTTTCATTAACGCCCTTGAAGATAAAACCAATGGTGACCCCATGCCAAGTTTCGTTAAAAAACTGGATGCTAATGGGATCAAAAATATTTTGACCGTCGATTCAACACCGATCGGTAAAAACGTTCGTTCAACCGTGGCTACATATACCAAGATACTCGATAAAGTACGCAAATTGTTTGCCGCAACTGATTCAGCCAAAACTAAGAAGTACACTGCTAGTTATTTTTCTTATAATAATAAGGAAGGTGCCTGCCCTAACTGCGGTGGTACTGGTGTGATCACGCTAGACATTCAGTATCTTCCAGATATGGTTGAGACCTGTCCAGTTTGTAACGGTAATCGTTATAATCCGGATATCTTAACAATTACTTGGCACGGAAAAAATATTGCTGAAATATTAAATATGTCAATAACTGAAGCTGCCAAATTTTTTGAAGATGAATCTAGTATTGAGGGAACCATCGACACCTTGAATGAAATTGGATTGAGTTACTTGGAACTTGGTGAAAGCACCCCCACTCTGTCTGGTGGCGAGGCTCAGCGTCTCAAACTGGTTACTTATATGAAGCGAAGTCAAAAAAATCAATTATTCGTTTTCGATGAGCCTAGTGTTGGTCTCCATCCTAAGGACGTTTCAATTTTGATAAACGTTCTTAATAAATTAATTAATAATCATGCTACCGTTATTGTTATTGAACATGATTTAGATATCATTGCTAATGCTGACTATATTAATGACCTTGGTCCCGAAGGTGGTATCAATGGTGGTAAAATTATAGCCAGTGGAACTCCAAAGGATATTTGTTCATCAAGCGATAGTATTACTGGTAAATATCTTCAAGAGCACATGAAACTATTTAATATTTAAGGGAATAAATATGAAAAAAATATCTATTATTGCTAGCCTCGCAGCCATCTTCATCGGGTTAACCGCGACTGGTGTAACGGTCAATGCCGCTGTTAAGGCAAAAAATCTTACTTCTATAGAAACTAGCGTTAACCATGCTGCACCAGAATCACCACTTGTCTTCTCGCATCGTGGTAGTCCATATAATCAACCAGAACATTCATTTGCCGGTTATAATACCGCTATTAAAGATGGAAGCCAGTATATTGAACAAGATGTTTGGTTGAGTAAAGATGGTAAACTGTATGTTTCACATGATGACAATTTGAAACGTACAACTGGTAAGAATATCAAAATTTCTGATTCCACCTCTAAGGAATTATCCAAGGTAAAATTAGTTAACGGTGAGAAACTGCATCAGTTAAGTGACATCTTCAGACGTTATAAACAAAATGTTCATTATATTATAGAAGCAAAAAAGAACGCTGGAGATAATACTGATACCGAAAAAGCCTTGGCCAAAACTCTAGATAAGTACAAAATGAATAAAAATATTATCATGCAAGACTCGAGTATTCCTGGTATCAAAGAATTTCATAGTAAAAAAGCTCAAAAGAATATTCCAATTTTATGGTTACTCGATTCCGTTACAGAAAGACAATATACTGAAGAAATCAATAACGCTCCTAGATATATCAAATTTATTTCAATTGACCAGACTCAATGGACAAAGAAACTCGTCAAAAAGGCCCATGACAATGGATTTAAAACCAACGCCTGGACTATGGATACTTATAACGATAATTACAATGCCTTAAATATTTATAAGTTTGACAGTGTCTTTACCAATAATACTAAAGAAACTAACAAACTTATCAGCAAATGGAAATAGTAAAAGCTAGCCAATCGGCTAGCTTTTTTTGATGTTTAAAATAGGATCAAATAATTTCAATCCAATACAATCCGTCGGACCAAGGTCTGTTATTGCCAAATCTGGAATCGCAGTAATTGGTAAAAATGTCATATAAAACATCGGATCATCAACTTTACTTCCCAAGCTACGTGCAGCTTTGAGAATACTTTTCTCTTGTTTTACCACTTCTTCAGGAGTTGCTTCAGAAACAATTCCGGCAATCGGTAATGGTAAGAAGCTGAGAACTTGGTGATCCTTAACAACGATTTGTCCGCCACCACGAACGATTAGCTCGTTAGCAGCAAATGCCATGTCCTCTGCATCAACACCCATAACAATCAAGTT
This sequence comes from Companilactobacillus jidongensis, assembly GCF_003946575.1. Lineage (GTDB taxonomy): Bacteria > Bacillota > Bacilli > Lactobacillales > Lactobacillaceae > Companilactobacillus > Companilactobacillus jidongensis. The sequence goes on from NZ_RHOP01000001.1 coordinate 10,988, forward strand.
GTTATCATCCGGTGCAGCGGTCGATGCCATTGCTCCAGCTTGAAGTCCCCAGCCAGATGTGAACCCTAATGACTTATTACCATTGATCCCAAATCTTTCTATTACTGAAACCAGTGCGACATCTTTGGCAGGATCAATTTTAACTTCATAATTCTTAACCGCCAATTCAACATCACGACGTTTTCTAACGAAAGGACCGACGCTCTTAATAGTTTCAACATCAGCAACACCATTTTCAACATCAACATTATAAATAAAATCTGCTGCTTTTAGATGATCAGCCTTAACAGAATTCATAATATCCTCTGAATACTCCGTTTTGGGAACGACATCAGCGTCAACAACCTTACCCTTTGAAATAACTTCTGAAATTTCAAATTTATTCAGATCTTCAACGAATAAAATATCAGCATCGCGATTAGGCGCAATCATTCCAACTTGATCATCGATTCGATATGCTTCAGCAGAATTGATAGTTGCCATTTGAATAGCAGTCAATGGTGGCACTCCAGCTTGAATTGCCAAACGCACTACGTGATCCAAGTGACCAAGTTCAGCGATATCAGTTGCAGTAACATCATCTGTACAAAAACTAACATGACGAGCAACATCAGCAGTGTTTTCGGTAATTGCACGAATATTTTCTTTTAAGAAATGTGTGACTGATGATTCTCTGACAACGACATTCATACCCTTACGAGCTTTTTCTAGTAATTCTTCATGATCATAACTTTCATGATCAACACGAACACCACTCATCAAATATTGATTAAGTTTGGTGCCACGAGCCATTGGAGAACATCCCCAAACTGGCTTATGTGCTTCTTTAGCGTATAGCATTGTCTTCAACGTGTCGTCATCTAATTCTTGGATATCTTCACGAACTGTTTCCCAAACACCATAGACATTCGAATGTTTTAGCAATTCTGATTGCATATCTGAATCAATGTTTTCAGCAATCGTTGATTGCGGAATTGTATAAGGCGTCTTGAATGGAGCACCCCAGAACAATTTCAAATCAGACTGATCTATTTCTTTAAAGATTTCTTTGAGACCCTTCAAACCAATTACAGAGATATATTCATCTAATCCTGAAATAATACTTGTTGTACCATGTGGAACAACTGCATGAGCAAAGCTTGTCATACTTAACTTGCTACATTCAACGTGGATATGTCCATCGATCATACCGGGAACCAGGTACTTGCCCTTGGCATCGATCACTTTAGTGGAATCACCAAAGTATTCTGACACATCCTTATCTACCGCCACAATTTTGTTCTTGTAGATAGCAATCTGTGCCGGATAAACTTCCTTGGTTGAAACATTCACTAATTGTCCATTTTTGATAATTATATCAGCCGGAATTTCAGCTGCTCCAGCTCGAATCAAATCTTTGAAATCATTCAAATCTAACAAAGTAGTGCCTCCTATTTGGGTAAGATATTAATTGTATAAAGCAAGATAATAAATACAACGAACAAGATATACATAATTGGATTAATTTCTTTTCTTCTACCTGCAGCAAGCATTGTAAGTGGATAAGCTAAGAATCCGAAAGCAATACCGTAAGAAATATTATAAGTAAGTGGCATACCAACAATTGTTAAGAAAGCTGGCATGGCAATTTCAAATTTGCCCCAATCGATTTCTTTCATTGATTGTGCCATTAAGATACCAACAATGATCAATACTGGCGCTGTAACATTAGAAGTCACAACGGTAAGTAGTGGTGAGAAGAACATTGCAAAACCGAACAGAATTCCGACAACCATTGAAGTCAACCCTGTACGACCACCAACTGCGATACCGGCACTTGATTCAACATAAGCAGCTGTTGGAGTTGTTCCCATTACTGCTCCACCAAGCATTGAGATCGAATCAGCCATCAAAGCTCCACCAATTCTTGGCATCTTGTTATCTTTCATAAATCCAGCTTGTGCAGCCAAACCAATCAATGTACCGGCTGTATCAAAGAATGCAACTAATAGAAAAATAAGTACGACTGACCACAATTGAGGTTGACTGATGTCACCCAAGTGAGCCACACCAACTCCAAAGGTTGGTTTCAAACTAGGAATAGATGAAACAATATGACTTGGTAAAGGAATAAGCTTTGTTACTAATCCTAAAACAGTTGTTAGGACCATTCCGATAAAGATTGAACCAGGAACCTTTTTCGCCATCAATCCTGCAGTTACTACTAATCCAAAAATAGTTAACCAAGTAGTAGGAACTGATAGTGAACCCATGGCAACAAGTGTTGACTTACTTCCAGTGATCAATCCACCGCCTTGAAATCCAACGAATGCAATAAAGATACCAATCCCAGCTGCCATCGCTAACTTAAGATCATGTGGAATTGCATCAATAACGATTTCACGTAACTTCACTAGTGAAAGGATCAAGAACAAGATACTGGAAATAAATACTCCAGCCATTGCTGTTTGCCAAGGAATACCCATGGCTAGTACGACTGAGTAAGTGAAGAACGCATTGTCACCAAGTCCAGGTGCAATTGCGATTGGGTAATTTGCTAATAATGCCATTAATACTGAACCTAAAATTGCTGATAGTGCCGTAGCTGTAAAGACTGCTCCCTTGTTCATTCCCGCATCCCCTAATACTTGCGGATTAACAAATAGGATATAAGCCATCGAAACGAAAGTTGTTAGTCCGGCTAAAACTTCACGTCTTACCGTTGTTCCATTTTCTTGAAGATGGAATAACTTTTCAATAAAACTCTTTTGGTTCATTGAGGTATCCATTTTATTTAATCTCCTTTTGCGTTAAGTACAATTCTCATACTCGTTTACAACAGAAGTATCTCAAATTTGTATAATAATATCAAGTAAAATACGATTGATTTTTATTAATATTTTTCTATTGTTCGTATTTAACAAATATTTTTATGTCTCAGACGGTTGATTAATAGTTTTATCCTTGTTATTCTTAACTTTGTAAAATAATACAGATTAAGGAGCTAATCAACTTGTTACCCAAAACAATTACGAGAGAATTCATAGAAGGACTGCCCAAAGCCGAACTTCACTTACATCTAGAAGGAACGCTCGAACCTGAATTGAAATTAAAATTAGCACAAAAGAACGGTATCGATATCGGTCAAACTACTATAGAAGATGTTCGAAAATCATACGACTATGATTCTTTGGCATCATTTCTTGCCGTATATTACCCTGGAATGAATGTTTTACAAACAGAAGATGACTTCTATCAATTAGCAATGGAATACTTAAAGCGTGCCAAACAAAATGGTGTACGACATGTCGAGATGTTCTTCGATCCTCAAGCACATCTAACACGTGGAATCTCTTTTGAAACATTTATTCACGGTTATCATCGGGCTTGTGTCGACGCCAGTGCCTTCAATGTTGATGCACATTTAATCATGTGTTTCTTACGAGATATGTCGTCTAAATCGGCCAATGAAGTGCTCAAAATGGCAGAACCTTACCGTGATATGATTCTCGGTATCGGACTCGACTCAGATGAACATCACAATCCACCATTGAAGTTTGCTCGTCCATATAGTGATGCAATTGCGCAAGGGTATCACACTACTATGCATGCCGATATTGATCAAGTAGATTCAATCGACCATATTAAACAAGCTCTAGAGATTATCGAAGTCGAAAGATTAGATCATGGAACTAATATTGTTGAAAATCAGGATCTAGTCGATTGGGTAAATCAAAAAAAACTAGGACTGACAAGTTGTCCACTATCTAACGGCTTTGTAACTAATGATATGAAGGGTAAAGAAATGATTGAACTGATGGAACAAGGTGTTAAAGTTTCAATCAATTCTGACGACCCCGCCTACTTTGGCGGTTACATTGCTGATAACTATGAGTCTATGGCAAAGAACTACAATTTAACTGCTGAACAATTGGTGACATTTGCTAAAAACTCGTTTGAAACTTCCTGGATCAGTGACTTTCAAAAAGAAACCTACTTAAAAGAAATTGACGATTTTGTAAATAAGTTTTAATCAAAAAAAATAAGCTTTCGGCTGTTAAAGTCGAAAGCTTATTTTTTATTCTATTCAGTATCTATCAATATTCGTACCAATAAGCGGCATTAAAACCAAAAATATTATTTAATATCCTTACCCTCATAAGCATTCAATAATACTTGTTTCAATTCAGCAATCAATGGTTCTTTAGGATTAGCAAATGAGAATTGATCTGCAAATGCTGATTCTGCTAATGAATCAACTTTTTTATCGAAATCAGCTTTGTTAATACCATTTTCTTTTAAACTCAACTTAACATCAACACGATGTGCCAAATCAATAATTCTATTGATTAATCCATCACGCAATTCTTCGTTGTTCTTGCCATTCAAACCAATTGAACGTGCAATTGTTGCATAATCTTCATCAGCTCTGAAGTTTTCATACTTAGGCCACATAGCAATCTTGGTAGGTTGTTCAAAGTTATATCTAATAACTTGTGGCAAAGCAATGACTGAGGCAAGTCCATGTCTAATGCCAAATTCATTATTCAGAACATCAGTAATTGAATGACCTACACCTGCAAAGGCATTACCAAATGACATACCAGCTAAAGTTGAAGCATTGTGCATTTCAGCTTGTGCGTCAGGGTCACCATTGTATGCCTTAGCTAAATTATCAAAAACTAGTTTGATAGCCTGTAACGCATAAGGACGTGTGTAATCAGATGCCATGTTTGATACATAAGATTCAATCGCATTATTCAAGACATCCATTCCCGATTCAGAAATAACATTCTTAGGCATTGTTTCAACAAATTGTGAGTCAACAATGGCAACATCAGGTGTTAATGAATAGTCGGCAATTGGATATTTAACACCAGTCTTGGAGTCAGTTAATGAAGTAAATGGTGTAACTTCCGAACCTGTACCAAATGTTGTGGGAATAGCTACAAATTGTGTTTTTTCAGGCTTAGGGAATTTGTAAGTACGTTTCCTAATATCAATGAATCCTTGCTTAGCTCCAAATAGGTCAACATCAGGATGCTCGTAGAATAACCACATATCTTTAGCTGCATCCATTGTTGTTCCACCACCGAGAGCAATGATCGTATCTGGTTTAAATAGTTTCATTTGAGTAACCCCACGGTTCACCATGTCGGTCGTAGCTACTGAATCAACATCTGAGAACATTGAATATTCAACACTAGTCTTACTACGTTTTAATTCATCAACAATGGTATTAACGTAGCCAAGTTGAACCATAACTGGATCACAGACAATGAACGCTCTGCTCATTCCTTGTAGATCTTCTAGATAACGTACTGAAGTTTTTTCAAAGTAAACACGAGGTTGTTTGATCCATTGCATATTGTTTCTCCGTCTAGCGATTGTCTTAATATTAAGCAAATCAAATGATGAAACGTTATGTGAAACTGAATTTTTTCCCCATGAGCCTGTACCTAGTGTCAATGAAGGAATCATTTCATTGTACAGATTACCGATTCCGCCAATAGCAGCAGGCGTATTAACAAGTACACGACTTGCTTTCATCTTAATACCAAATTCTGTTGCCAAGTCTTCGTCCATTGTGTGAATTGCGACCGTATGACCCAGTCCACCGAAGTGAAGTAACTTATCAGCTTTGTCAAAAGCATCCTTGTGATCCTTTGCTTTGAAAACTGATAAAACTGGTGAAAGTTTTTCAGCTGAAAGTGGCTCACTTGGTCCGATGCCTGTGATTTCAACACCAACGACCTTCGTATCATCAGGAACCTTGATACCAGCTAGCTTAGCAATTTCCACTGCCGACTTACCAGCGATAGGTCCCTTAACTCCACCTTCTGGCCTAAACATTGCATCAGCTAAAGCCTTGTGATCACTCTTCTTAATGAAATAAACTTTGTTCTTCTCTAATTGTTCTTTAACTTCTTTATAAATATCTTGATCAACAATGGCACTGTTTTCTGAAGCACATACCATACCATTATCAAATGTCTTGGAAAGTACGATATCATTAACCGCACGTTTGATATTAGCTGTTTTCTCAATGTAGGCTGGTCCATTACCAGGTCCAACACCCAGTGCAGGTTTACCAGTTGAGTAAGCCGCCTTAACCATACCAGGGCCACCGGTTGCTAGAACACTGGCAACATCTGGATGATTCATCAAGGCTGAAGTAGCCTCAATACTTGGTTTTTCGATCCATTGAATGACATTTTCTGGAGCTCCAGCTTCAACCGCCGCCTGGAGCATGATTTTTGCTGCAGCAACAGATGACTTCTGTGCTTGAGGATGAAAGCCAAAAATAATTGGGTTACGTGTCTTTAACGCAATCAATGATTTGAACATTGTCGTTGAAGTTGGATTAGTAACTGGTGTAACACCTGCCAATACACCAAGTGGTTCAGCAACCTTGATCAAACGATGCTCTTTATCATCTTCAATAATACCAACAGTCTTATCACGTTTGATCGAGTGCCAAATTTCCTCAGTCGCAAACATATTTTTGATAACTTTATCTTCAGTGACTCCACGACCAGTTTCTTCATGTGCCAACTTAGCTAATTCTAAACTAGCATTTAATCCGGCAATTGCCATGTGATGAACAATATGATCGACTTGTTCTTGAGTGAAACTATCCATGATATTCAAAGCCTTTTGTGCTTTTGCAACCATAGTATCAATAACAGGACCTACTTGATCCTTCTCATTTTGAACCATTTCTTCTTTCGAACCTTTTAACATTACAATACCTCCAAGACAGAATAATATTTTGCTAATTAATTCACGTTATATATTTCACAGTCTATCTTAGCATTCTTTGAAAATATAGCAACTGTTTTCAGTTAAAAACTAATAAAATTGTCAAAACGTATAAATATCAATATATAATCATTGACATACCAGTGATTATATATGAAAACGTTTTCACTAAATACACCATTTTTAACTTGTTTATGTAATGTGATTTTTGTGAAATAATAGTCAATCACCACTACCGGCATAGTATTTTCCCTTGTTAAATGAATTCACAAGGACACAAAAAATAGAATACCCGAAAGTATTCTATTTGATTTCTATCTAAACATTGTTTTAGCAGCTCTAGTCATAACTTTAGGATCTTTTTCATAATGATGCATTGGCGTCATTTCTGATAAAGGAATTCCTAAGAATGTATAGACTGCTCTTTGTGCTGCTCTAAATGAATATTGTTCTGTAAATACCATATCAAATGGTTGTTCACAGAATTGACTGATAAATGCTAAGTTCTTGCTGTGCTTTGGCACAACGTCAGGACGATCTCCGACCGCTCTTTGATTGAACAAGGCACTGGCATATGGCATGTGAACGGGAATTACGTTGACGATGCTGTCCATAATTTCATCTGTGTGATTCTTGATGTTGTCTTTACTTGGATCGACTGCGGCTAATTGTCCTAATAATTCTTGAAGCATCTCTTCACCTGTCATTTCGATAACTGGCTTTTGAACATAGTCACCATTACGACGTGGATACATGAAATAACCCCAGAAGACTGATTCATTAGGTTTCTGTGCTTTGAAATGTGGTTGATGGTGAATAACTAATGACATCAACGGTGTACTATTGATCCATGTATTCAAGGCGTTACCTGGTTCTTGCTGAGTAATACGAGAAATCTGATTTAACAAATAATGATTATTTGTAGTAATAGTAAAACTCATCCACTCACTCTGCGTACGGTCATCAAAGAACTTATCAGGATTACCTAGTGAATAGAATTTTTCAGCTGCTTTCTTCCAAAGCATGGCGCTTGGAGCGTATTCCATATTCTCAGTAACTGGTGTGTTGTAATCACCAATTGATGAACTATCTGTAATTGAACCATTTGTATCAAAGACTAAATCATTTTCATCAATATCGATATGACCTTCTTTGTTGTCATTATCGACTTCTTCATACTTAAGTCCAGTAACGATGATGTCATCTTGTAGCGGTGTATCCTTGAATTCGAAGTCTGTAACCTTGCGATTATCAATGAATGTTACACCACGATCTTCAAGATACTTACGCATTGGAATAATAATACTTTCATATTGATTATATGGTGTTCTTGTAACACCCTCCAAAGTATTGATACGACTGAATTCTAGAATCATACGATTCATGTAACGACGTAATTCCATGGCTGAACTAGCACGTTTAAATGCAAAAGTTGTTTGCCACATATACCAGAAGTTTGTGGTAAAGAAATGTGGAGAACTAGCAAAGTATTCAGCAATACTAATATTGTTCAATGCTTGTTCATTTTTTTCAGAGCTCATCATCAACTTGGATAACAACATTCTATCTTTGTTGTTAAACTGCATGTGTTTGTAATTATCTTTATTATTTTTAATACGTGGTCCGTCATAATCCATCAAACGACCAACATCGTGTGTTGGGTGAGCGTGATCAAAGTTAAGAATATCATCTGTAACAGTTTGACCTGGATTATCCAGAGAAGGAACTGAACGCAACAAATCCCAAAGGTTTTCATATGTTTCTTCATTGAGCATACGTCCGCCCTTTGCTAGAAATCCTTTGTTGTTGGATAAAGCTTGATTACTATATTCACTTTCATATGATGCGGTTGTGCCACCATCATTTGCACCGTGAGTTTCGAGACCCATCATAGTTATTTGGTCACCTTTGAAGCCACCATCACGGATCAAATAAATACCTGCAGCTAAATTACCGATACCAGTACCAATCATATAAGCTTTTCTTGTCATATTATGACCTCCGTTCAAATTGTTACTCCCTACAACCTAAATATAGCTAGTTTACGAACAAATGTAAAGGCTTTCTAAATTATATAGCTAAAAATTGATAAATATATAATTTATTTTTTGATAATTGATTTAATAAAAAAGACAGGGCAATTAAGCCCCATCCATTATTTTGTCAATCTAACTACATCACGAACAATCATTAATTCCTCGTCTGTAGGCACAACTAATACGTCTACCGATGAATCATCCGTACTGATCTTACGAATACCTTTACCGTTCTCATTTGCATCCTTATCAATCTTGACTCCCATATAATTAAAACTGTTAGCAATCAATTCACGAATCCAAGGATTACCTTCACCCATTCCAGCAGTGAAGAGAATTACATCTGTTCCACCAAGTAAGGCGATATATGAACCAATATACTTAACAATACGATTAATGAAAATTTCAATTGCCAATTCAGAACGCTTGTTATCATCCTTGGTAGCAATCAAATCACGCATATCAGGTGAAACACCTGATATGCCGAGTAATCCAGATTTGTTATTTAAAATGTCAATCATGTCTTGAATATCAGTTATCTTGAGTTTTTGCATTAAGAATGCAACTAATGAAGCATCAATATCTCCTGAACGTGTACTCATAGTAATACCAGCAAGCGGTGTGAATCCCATTGAAGTATCAACAGATTTTCCACCTTCGATAGCGTCGATTGAAGCACCACTACCCAAGTGAGCAGAGATAATCTTCAAATCTTCAATTGGTTTGCCTAGGAAATCGGCTGCAGCCTTAGAAACATAGCGGTGGCTAGTTCCGTGGGCCCCAAACTTACGAACACCATATTTCTCATAGTATTCATATGGCAAACTATATAGATAATTTACTGGCTCCATTGTTTGATGGAATGATGTATCGAATACAGCAACTTGAGGAACATCTGGAAGAATCTTCACAAAAGCTTCGATACCCGCAGCTTGTCCAGGATTATGTAGTGGAGCAAACTCTGACAAATCTTTGATTTCTTTGATGACCTTTGGTGTTACGACAGCAGAATCTTTGAAAATATTTCCACCGGCAACAACACGGTGACCAATACCAGTAATTTCATCGTAACTACTGATGATCTTCATCTCTAGCAATTTTTTCAACATCATATTAACAGCTGTTATATGGTCTGGAATATCGCCAACCTTACTGAATTTTTCACCATTATATTTTACTTCAAATACTGAGTCTGATAAACCTAAACGATCTACCATCCCTTTGGCAATCACATTTTCTTCTGGATATGAATAAAGCTTCCATTTTAATGTCGAACTACCTGAATTAACTGCAATGATCTTTGACATACTATTTTCACCTAACCTTTAAAGTTGTTTCTTGCCCAATCTTGTAATTGATCTTTGAATCCCTCAAATAATTTTGGTTGATTCGTATCTGGAATTGTACCCATCAAAACATTATCTGCTTGCTTTGAATTACCACCGTGTTTTTGTAGCACGACAACCGCTTTTTGCGCTTCTTTAGAAGCAAAGAGATTTGAAGGTAAATCTAATACTGCTTGTAGATAAACGCTCGAAACCATCCATTCAGATAGCTTTTTAGCTTGATCTGTTTGGAAGATTTGTGACGGAACAATGAAGATACCAACACCACCATCATTCAAGTTATTCATAGTTTGTTCAATCAAGAGATGATGTGCATATGAATGTCCTTCATCTGACTTGGTCTTAAACTTAGCTGCATTCTCGTCAATTGGATAATATCCAACTGGCAAGTCTGCAATCGCCATATCAATGTCAGTAACTTCCCACTCTGAGATACCGTCTTGATGGTAGGCATCAAGATTGATATTCATAACTTCACTGAATGCTTTTGATAGGGTAACCAAAGCGTCATCATTATCGATTGCGGCGGCATTGATTTTGAAATCACCGGCTTGTCGTAATTGTTGGATAAATTCAATTAAGAAATTACCTGTACCAACAGTAGGATCAATCAAATTCAGTTCGTTCTTACCTTCTGATTGTAAGATTTCAAAAGCAATCAAGCTGGCGATCAATCCAATCATATCGGGTGTCATCAGTTTATTAACTTCAGAATTATCAACTTTTTGGTCTTTGATGATATTAACTGTAATGGCTTGTTTCAATTGTGCTGGAGTCAATCGTAATTGTTTGAGTTCAGCGTATATTGATTCTAGTTGTGACACTGTTTCTTTATCGGGAGCACCGTTTTCTACAAATACGTGTCCATCTGCAATATTAGTCAGATTCTCGGACAATGCATCCAAATAACTGGTACCAAGTGACTTCTTTAGTAAAGTGGTAGCTTGATCTAATTGATCATAGTACTTTTGCATATTCTCTTCTGCCATATTTTACCTCTTTAGTAACATACTAAAATATTACCTTTGTAAGCGATTTAATTCAAGGGGTTGTAGCGTTTCCATAAATTTAACATTAGTATTTTTAGTATTGTTAATAATTTCTTGCCGATATTTCTCATCAAGTTTTTGATAATTGCTAACTTGCCTTTCAAAATAAGCATTACTAAATCCTATCACTAAAACGGCAATAGATAAAATCATAACTGCATTGAGAATAATTGTTCCTTGATGTTTATGATTACGTTCCCTCATTGATTAAGTACATCTCAGACTTTCGATCAAATTTATCAATAGTATGAATAATATAAATACTTTCTTTTTGTTCAAATTTAATATGTTTTAAATTTACTAAAATAGGCATATGTCCGCCGGACTCAGCACCGGTCATTCGCAACATGTCACCATTTTTATATGATTCAATCGAATACCTTTTGTCTTCCGACACTTCGAAGACTATTTTTTGCTCAGTACTATTCAATACTTTTGCATATAAAAATAAATCTTGAATCCGTTCGTTTGAAACATGCCATCGAAGGACTTCACTTCTGGTATTTGACTCGACCTTTTTCACAATTTGGAGCGATTGCTGCAATATTCCCAATGTCATGACTGTTACTAGTAGTGCAATTACCGCTTCAGCCAACATAAACCCCTCATGGCGACTTCTGTACATAAAAAACTTTTCCATTCACTTCCACCATCATTTTGTCTTTCGTTTGACTGAATCGGTAAACTCGTCCATCTATTGTAATATTATTTGGCACATTTTCGTATCTGGAATGTAGCTGTATTATCTTGTGTGCACTAGTTCGAGATTCCCAGTTACTGATTATTTTGAATTGTTCGCTAACACAATATGACAGAGTTAAAACTATCATCACAGAAATTGTCAGTGTTATTAGGGATTCTAACAAAATGAATGCAGATCTATTTTTCAACCAGCTCACCCCACATCATTTGAATCGTATAATGATAAATTCTGTGAGTTAAACTAGATTCCAATTCAATAGTTCTTGGACCAGTTGAACCATTATTACTGACATTTATTCGAATGTCATGCCCTCGGTTACTTTTAAGGGTTTTGGGCAATTTAATCTGATTGAAAAATTTATCTTTGTTATTGTAATCCATAAAGTTCATTGTATTAGTTTCATAATTATAGAAAAATGTAGAATAATTTTTATTCAGATAGGAATAGTTCAGCATATTGTGCCAATTAGTTTTGAATTGGCTGATAACTTGTTTCTCCTCTATCCGCTGTTGATATGCATGAAGCCCATAAATTGAAACTGAAATAAGTGTACAGAATATGGCCAGTGAGATTACAGTTTCAAGCAGGGTAAAGGCTTTATTTCGCCGAAGCTTCAGTGAGAGAAATTTTATATGCACTAGTCTTCTTATCCAGAATAATATAGTATTTTTTGCTTGCACGTTTAAACTGATTCTCAGAAATATATCCATCATCTTTTAAATTTCTCCATGTTGGAATACTTACGCCATCGCCATCATACATATCAATTTCAGTTTGCATAGTAGTTACAAAAGCATCCTCACTTTTAGTACTTGCATTATTTTTTTGTGCACCAAGGTTAGGAATCATTACCAGCAATAATAGTGAAATAATAAATAATACGATCACCATTTCAATCAGTGTAAAAGCTTTTTTAGTTTTCTTAATTAGTTTGCTCATCATTTATGTGAGTCCTTTCATCATCCCGTATACTGGGAGAAGTACAATCAAATATGTCACGAGTATCACAATAGCAATCACTCCGAACAATATAGGCTGTACCAAATTTAGTATTTTTTTTAGTCGTCTTTGGGTCTCTTCAAACTTGAGCTCAGACATCAATGTCAAATCTTGCCCAATTTCTTTAGTACTGCCACCTGATTGAAGTATCATCTTCAATTCATTTGGCAATAGTGGTTCGTTCTCTATCAATGAATATATATTCTTCCCACAACTCATTCCAGTGCTGAATTTGTTTGATAATGCACACTGTATCGATCCTTGTTCAAATAGTTGACTTGATGAACAAATATCATGGAGATTCATACCACTTCCAACTTGCATCCCCAATCCTTGTAAAATTATGAATTGAAAAAAACTAGAATATGTTTTACCAATAATTGGAAGTTTGATGAGTACAACTGCTCGCTGATATTCAGTCATTTTTTTTAATTTGTAAATAAAATACGTCATCCCGATAAACGTGAATATAATTAAAGAAATAACTGACATAATAAATATATCTATCAAGTTACTATCATTATTCAGATCCAATTGAGGAATAATATATGCTTTCATTCCTACTAACATCACTACCAAAAACAACATTATAAAAACTGGATAGGCCAAGAGATCCATCAATTTTTCTTTTTGCCGAGATTTGTTTTGTAAGATCATTCCACTTTGAAACAACGTCTGTTGCAAGCCACCATGGCTTTGTGCAATCATCAATTGATTATTTATCACTGGTGGCAGTTTCAGATGGCGCATTGCATGGGCTATCATTTCACCCATTTGCAAATCCTGATAAATCAAATCAAAAATATCTTTTTTATCTTCTAGCATCTTTAAACAATTAATAGCTTGTTTAATCGAAAAACCATTCATAGTTAGTCGACTTAATACCAACAAATATTCCGCTTGTTTCTGTGGCTTTAATTTTTTATCCGTAAATAAATTCTTGGTAAGTATCTTCATCGATATATCCATCTTGAAAAGTATTTTTGATCATCTGAGCCCAATTATTATCAGGTTCATTTGTATTGATAAATTGCTTAATGCTTTCTGTATCAATCAAATCGATAAACAATTCCTTCTTATTGATGGTCGGAATCAATCTCTGATATGAAATTAAATTTATTGAATTTAAAATTTCTAAATCATTTATTCCAAATTGTTTTAATCTTTGAAGCACAGAATACTTTGATTTACCATGAATCGTGGTGAGAACTGTGTAACCGCATAGTGCCGCCTGCATAGCTTGCTGTGCTGTCTTACTATCACGTATTTCTCCGATGATCAAGACCTCTGGACGATGGCGAAGACTTGTCTTAATCAGCTCTTCATAGTTCATACCAGAATCTTCATTAACTTGCAGTTGTAAAAACGAATCTTCTACAATTTCAATCGGATCTTCAATACACATTACCGTTTTATTGACTGACAAATATCTGCCAAGTGCATACATCAATGATGTTTTGCCTGAACCCATAGGACCGGCGAAAATCATCATTCCTTTTCGCTTAGCAATTGGCAGCAACTCGTTCAAAATACCTTGATCCATTCCGATACCCAATGCTTGGGGATAAATCAACCGGATTACAACTGATTCTCGATTTCTGAAGTCTCCAACAGCTGAAATACGAATATGAATCCGATGATTCTGAAAATAAAAACTAAAAGAGCCTTTTTGGGATCTCCGTCTTTCAGAAACATCTAGTCCACCATTGAACTTCAAGAAGTTAATGATTGCTGATGTTTCATCCAATGTAAATTCCGCAAATACGTACTTCCCGCCATCATTGCGAGCTTCGATCCGATATGAATCTTCTTTAGGTAAAAAATAAATATCCGATACCATATCCTTACAAGCATTCAATAATAAATCGTTAGCCATCGTTTCAGTGGTCATGTCATTCCTCCTTATACTTAAAATTACGTAAAAAAAAAGACCGCAAACTTTAAAAGTTTGCGATTTTTATTATTTATGACTATTCTTCGTCATCATCAGCTGCGGCTGTATAAACTTCTGAAACATCATCGTCATCTTCAAGTTGATCGATCATGTGTTCAAATTGTTCTTGTTTATCTTCAGGAACTGCTGTTGTATTTTGGGGAATCATTGTTAATTCAGCATTAGCAATTTCATAACCCTTTGCAATTAGTCCATCACGAACTGCGGCAAATTCTTTGGCATCAGTATAAATTTCAAATGCTTCATCTGATGTTTGCAAATCGTCTGCTCCAAGATCCATGATGTCTAAAAGAACTTCATCTTCGTCTTGTGTATTCTTTGAGCGATCGAGTACAAGGTAACCTTTACGATCAAACATATATGCAACTGATCCACTAGAACCTAAACTACCTCCGTTACGAGTAAACGCAACACGTACGGCAGAGGCTGTTCTGTTCTTGTTATCTGTCAAAGCTTCAACTAAAACTGCAACTCCACCTGGAGCATAGCCTTCGTATATAACCTCATCATAATGTTCTTCACTGCCACCTTCGGCCTTATCTAAGGCACGCTTGATATTATCTTTAGGCATGTTAGCTGCACGAGCTTTATCTACTATTAAACGGAGAGCAGCGTTACTGTCCGGATCGGCACCACCCGATTTTGCTGCCATGAATAATTCACGTGATAGTTTTTGGAAAATCTTTCCACGTTTAGAATCTTGGGCGTTTTTTCTACCCTGGATGTTATGCCATTTTGAGTGTCCTGACATTTCTGCTTCCTTCTTTCGTCAATAATTGTAAACCAGGTAATATAATATCAAACTATGCCCGCCATTACAATGTCTACAATCAATTAACTACTCGTTTAAAAGCTATATTTTTCTTCTTTTAATATCAATTCCTAATAATCCTAGTGCCGCTATAACGATACCAACTACAGAAATAGCTGTTCCATTGCTAGAACTTGTTTGTGGTAATCGACCACCATTATATGTTTTAGCAGATAAATTATCAGATGGTAATATTACTGTTTTAGAACCAGATAGGACAATCACATTGCTTGGATTCTGGTTATTATTACTTACACTAGCTGAATCTGTATTCGCTATTGGTGGATCTACTGGATTTGTAGGATCTTTGGGATCTGTCGGATCCGTTGGGTCTGTCGGATCTGTTGGGTCTGTTGGGTCTGTTGGGTCTGTTGGGTCTGTTGGGTCTGTTGGGTCTGTTGGGTCTGTTGGGTCTGTACCACCATTGCCGCTATCATTCCCAGTTCCCAAAACATGTAATACAACTGTCTTGGTCTGACCATCTTTCGTACTTAACAAAACATCGTAATTCCCCACAGCGGTCAGATTAGCACCATTCAAATCAAGTTCAACATCCTCTGGTTGACCATTCTCGTCAGTCGCACTTGCCTGAAAATCACTCACAGTCGGAGTTGACTCACCGACATGCATTGTATAATCACTGCCTGCTAAACTAAGTGCAGCTTTGTCAATGGTAAAGGTTCCGTTATTGACCGTAACAATGTAATTTCCATTTGCTGTATAAGTAATGTTGATTGGATAATCACCAACAGTCTCTCCTGCTTGTCTATCAATACTATATTCAAAATCATTATTGTAGATAGTTCCATTAACCGTAGCTGATAAAACTGGATCCTTTTGTCCAGCAATTTTGGAGCTATTATTTGCTGTAATTGTTACGTTCTCTGGACTGATAGTGAATGATGGCAGATCTCCTGCCAATGTCCAATTGTAAGTTGCGCTTTGATCAAGACTATTAAGATTACTTATTCCCTGATCAGATAAGGCCACTTGGTAACTACCAGCATTAGTTGCATTGCCATTTTCAATCTTCAGATCCCCGGCTTGGAGTTGATAAGTCGTGTTGTCGGATAATTGCACATAATATTTCGAAGTATCGGGCGTCTGACTAACGCCATTATAAGTACTTGATGAACCACCAACAATTTGATAAGTACCTTCGGCTTTTAAAACTGTGACGGTAACTGCAGTACTATCATTTCCATAGCTATAAGTAACTGTATACTGATGCGCTTTGGATGTATCTACAGTATCTACAGGGGTATCTGCTGTATAATCATGAACCGAAACAGTTATACTACTCAAACTTACAGACTGCCCATCAGGGGTTTGTGCACTAACAAAGTTGTCCTTTGGTTCCCAGTTAGATCCAGCCATAATTTGTGAACTAACAGCCTTAATATCGGGATCATTTAAAACAACATTATAATCACCATTGTATCCATCGCTCATATACCAATGGAATGAGAATGAATTAGTTCCTGTCGGTATGTTAAATAATCCAGTATATTCACTATATGTAACGCCATTAGTTAAACTACTCAAATTCAATACTTTTTCAGTATAGCCATCGACATTCAAATCAAATAAGTCGGAAATATTATCATGGGCAGAATCCGTAAAAATCGTTGCTGCTTGATCAGCCGCTACATTGCCTTGCAATACAGCACTCGGTGCATAAATATTAGTAATACGGTTATACTTGAAGGCTTCGTCCTTAATAGTTGTATTGCTTCCATCTAACACCAATTTTGTAATCTGATTACCCAAGAATGCCTCTGTACCAACAGAAGTTGTTGCTGCTGGTAATTCAACAGTTCCGCCAATATTATTGAATGCAAAAGCAGAATCACCGATACTTTGAAGATTATTATCAAATTTAACACCTGTTATATGATCACCAGCAAATGCCTGGTCACCAATCGAGTTTAAACTGTCGGAGAAGTCTAAATCTCCTGTAACTCCTGAGTACTCAAAAGCACCATTACCAATAGTAGCTAAACTCGTAGCATTCGAAATATCTATATTCGATAATTCTCCATCATAAAGAAAGGCTGAATCGCCAATAGACACCAGCCCACTGTCTAATTTGACTGACTGTAAATGAGTATTGGATACAAAGGCAAGCTTTCCAATGGTTTGAACTGAATCAGGTAAATCTATGCTTGTTAATCCAGTATCATAAGCAAAAGCACTATCTCCGATTGTTGTTAATGTACTTGGAAAATTAACTGTTGTTAGTCCTGTATCACCTGCAAAAGATGCGGTGCCAATGGTAGTCAGTCCCTCATTAAGACTGAGATTGGTTAAATCCGAATCATAAGCAAAGGCATTATCTCCAATAGTCTTCACCGAATTAGGAAGAACAATTGACGAAGCATGTGCTGATATAAAGGCATTGTTGCCAATAGTGGTCAATGTCGTATTATTCGACATATCAATGGACGTTAGATTAGGTATATACGCAAAAGCTCCATCACCAATGGTTTGTAATCCATCATTTATAACCACGCTAGTGATATTGTCATTACCAACAAACGCATTATCGCCAACCGCGGTAACATCGTAATCCTTGCTATTCAAGTTTACTTTAGAAGGAATATTAACCTCAGTATAAGTACCGTTAATTCCCGTAACAGTCGCCGTTGAATTAGTATCATCAGTACTCCACAAAAAATCATCTGCACTATCAGCAACTGTCTTAGTAGCGGCAGGTGCTACAACTGTGGTTGGAGTTGATGTAGCATCTACAGCATCAGCTGGAGCTGCCGCAGCGACCGCTTCAGGAACAGGTGCGGTCGACTGAACTGTCGGAGCTGCGTTGCTAGTATTAACCGCTTCGGTAGTAACTTCAGGCGTAGATGCGTCTGACGACGGTACAGGTGTAGTTACCGTTGTATCTGAGGTACCTGAAGCAGTGCCATCAGTCTGGCTGACAGCATTCACAGGTGTTGCTAATGGAGTGACTGTAGCGGCAGGTGTCGCATCCGCAGTCTTAGTTTGAACTGATGTAGAGCTCTGGACCACCGGAGTTGAAGTTGTTACCGGTGTGGAAGTATCTGATGTTGCATCAGAATTTCCAGTTGTATTATCAGAACTAGTACTTGTAGATGCAGTGCTATCCGACACTGTTGAACTAGACTCACCAGTTGAATCTGCCTTAACGACTAATTCATGTTTAAATGATGCACCAACTCCCATTGCCATCACAGCACTAGCAGCAATCATCAATTGTTTACTATTTTTGGATATCATTATCTTTCTATTTTTCATAGTGCTACCCCACTCAAACGAAATTTATTCAATTATATTATCATTTTATACACCATGATAAATTCTGTCTTTAAACAAATATATTTACCATTTATGACAAAAATATAAGGCCTGATATTGGAAAAATCCAAATATCAAGCCTTTTTATTACAATTCGTCATTATGATGTCGTTCGACTAACCAAAGCACTAGCATAAGAACTAAAATACCAGTTAGAGCACCCATGCTATCTAAGATAACATCTGTAACTGATGGGGTTCTACCACCGGTTAATCCTTGATGAAACTCATCGAATGCTGCTAATCCAGTTGTAGCTAACCATGGGATTAGCATCATCAAAAATTTATTCTTACTGAAATACTTGTATACCGCCAAACATAAAAATAATCCTAGTAGCAGATAAATACTAAAATGTGCCCCTTTTCGAATGAAGAATTCAACAAAATGGTAATATCCATCATTCTCGATCGACTGAATTTTTCCACCATAATTAAATTTAATTTTACTCAATCCACCATAAAATGGTTTATCCGAATGTCCTAATGTACGCTCCAAAAACGGTACTGAAGTCTGTTGTTTATAAGTCATTGATGAACTATAAAATAAAATCAGTTCAATCGCAATGACCGCACCCCAGAACCATTTTGCTTTATCTTTTAATTTATTATGCATGTTATCATCCCATATTTACTTTTGAATTTAATTTTCTCGCATCGTCAAAGTACCCAGAATGATAAGAGGAATTGATTGCCCAATAATACATAATCGTTGAGAAAGCAATTATCACTACGAAGTCAATTGGATATTTAATTAAATTCAATCCACCAAAGTCTGTACTGCCGATCCATGATATAACTGACAATCCTATTAAATGAACAATTATCCATAAACTGGCATACATCTTCTGTTTAAATTCTTTGAATCCTCGTCTGTAATCATAAATAAGATAAATTGGCAATCCAACAATTATGATTACAATAACTTGAACTGTCGTTGGAAACATTGACCAATAGATTGCCAAACTTATCAAATCAAAAACAACCGGCGCCAAATACTTCATTCCGCGTATTTTGGTTGGACGCTTGAAGTCAGGACCCATTCGGCGCAAACTTCCGGCAACTACTGGCCCAGTTAATAATGAAATCAACGTTGAGGCAGCAACTACCCGTGACAATAATGCCCAATTTTTGAACATTAATATTAACAAGAAACTAACCATAAAATCAACTGCCAACGCTACACGTGGCGTATTGTATTTATTATTTGTCTTGCTCAAAAACTTAGGTAGATGCTTATTCTTAGGCATCGACGATAATGACTTACTTGCTGAAGCTGAAAATGCTATTCCACTTCCAACCGGTGAAATAAATGCCGTAAAATAAATTAGCGTTGATAACCAGTATACATTTAACAAAATAGCCAAATCGGCGAATGGGGAATTAAAACTAATGTGACTCCAACCCGCACTAATGATCGACTTAGGTAACGAACCAATGAAGACAATCTGTAATGAAATGTAAATCAGAGCACTTATCAATAGCGACAAAATAATCCCTCGACGAATATTTACAGCTGGTTTTACAATATCATTACCTAGATTAATAACTGTCTGAAAGGCAACATATGAGTATATGATACCTGCACTACCAATAGCAATAAAGATTGAGGACGTACCATTAGGCATAAATTGACTAGTAGTCGTTCCCATGTTAGTCCAGTCAAAATGTGATGTTATCAAAACAATCATCGTGATAATTGGCACAAATAATTTGAATACTGAAATAAAGTTATTAAATTTGGCCATAATGGTTACTGACCAATAATTGATCAAAGTAAATACAAAAATCAATAATGTCGCCATCATCAAACCTTCTGCTGACAATTCTCCATGCGACATGAATCCGTGAGTCCACTGTGCCCATTTCCAGGGCCAGGTACTCATATATTGAGTTGATGCCACAGCCTCAATCGGAAGAATGGCAAGTAACGATAACCAGTTTGCCCATGAGGCAATATGCCCTAAAAATGAACCATGAGTATACATCGTAAATCTGCTCATTGCTCCATCTTCCGGAAACATTGTTCCTATCTCTACATAAACCATAGCAATCATCGCAACCAAGATTGCTCCAAGTATCCAAGCAATAATAGCTGCTGGACCTGCAATTTTGGCTGCTTGACTAGATCCAAACATCCAACCTGACCCAATGATGGCACTGAGGCCAAACATCACGGTTGAAAACAGGTTGAGCTTTTTACCTTTCATTAAGAAAATCACCACATCTTTTAAATATTTCGTCATTATCGGTAAACAAAAATAGTCTCTATATCCATAGAGGCTATTTTTTAATAACTATTTCGTACCTTACTCTACTGTGACACTTTTCGCAAGGTTACGAGGTTTATCAACATCGTTGCCACGCGCCAAACTTGCATAGTATGAAAATAGTTGTGCGGGCACGACACTAACGATTGGAGAAATCATTTCGTCGATTTCAGGAATGATAATTTGGTCTCCAGGCTTAGCGTATTTTTCATTAGCAATAACCAGGACATGAGCACCACGTGCTTCGACCTCTTGGATATTACCACGAGTATGGCTTGC
Organism: Companilactobacillus jidongensis; assembly: GCF_003946575.1. Classification (GTDB taxonomy): domain Bacteria; phylum Bacillota; class Bacilli; order Lactobacillales; family Lactobacillaceae; genus Companilactobacillus; species Companilactobacillus jidongensis. Next base: position 32,505 of record NZ_RHOP01000001.1, read on the forward strand.
ACCGACACCATCATTAATATAAGCAAATACCGGCGTACCTTCTTCAATCAAGGCAATTGTACCATGCTTCAATTCACCAGCAGCAAATCCCTCAGCATGAATATATGAGATCTCTTTCAACTTCAAAGCAGCTTCAAGTGACAAAGCATAATCAATTCCACGACCGATATAAAAAGCATGATCTTGACCATCCAAGTAGTCCGCACTCAATTGTTTGATGTAATCTTTTTCATCAACAATTGTTTGGATTCCATTAGCGGCAATAGCCAATTGTTCCTTCAAGTCAAGGTCCTTAGCTGCTTGAACTCCTTTTAACTCACCTAGTGCTTTGGCAAGAACCGCTTCAACCGCAATTTGTGATGTATATGACTTTGTTGAGGCAACAGCAATTTCTGGTCCAGCTAGTAATTCCATTGTGTAATTTGATTCACGTGACAAGGTTGAATTAGCAACGTTTGTCATTGTCAAACTTGGCAAGTTCATTTCGTTGATTTTAACTAGAACTTGACGACTATCGGCAGTCTCACCACTTTGTGATAAGAAGATGAAGAATGGATGTTGTGACAATTTTGGCATATGGTAACCAAATTCACTACCCAACTCAACATCTACCGGAACATCTGCCAAGGTCTCAAAGATATTCTTACCGACTAATCCGGCATGGTAACTAGTACCAGCAGCAACAATATATAGTCGATCAGCTTTATTGATCTCTTTCAACATCTCAGGATCAACATTGATCGAACCATCTTCCCTGATATAATTCTTAGAAATACGACGCATAACACTAGGTTGTTCGTCAACTTCCTTCAACATATAGTGCTCGTAAGGACCCTTTGAAATGTCACTTGCATCAATATTAACTGTGTAAGAACCACGTTCAACCGGTGTACCATCGAGCTTACTAATTGATACCTTGTTCTTTTCAAGGATAACAACTTCACCATCATGAATTTCAACGAACTCATGGGTACGATCGAGCATTGCCATAGCATCAGAACAGATAACATTGAACCCGTCGCCTAATCCGATCAACAGTGGACTCTTGCTCTTAGCCACAAAAATCTTATCCGCTTCTTCTTTGTCAACCATAGCAAATGCATATGATCCTTCAATCAATCCGAGTGCTTTTCTAAAGGCTGATTCGGCATCCATACCTTCGTTAGCAAAATGAGAAATCAATTGAACTGCGACTTCAGTATCGGTTTGACTCTTAAAATCAACGCCCTTCAAATATTCTTCTTTTAGTTCGTTATAATTTGTAATTACACCATTGTGTACAAGATAAAATCTGTTGTCAGCTGAAAAATGAGGATGAGCATTGTCAACTGTTGCTGGTCCATGAGTTGCCCAACGAGTATGTCCAATTCCTGTTAGTCCTTGAACATCGGGTGTAACAGCTTTTTCAAGTTCACTAATTTTACCGACTTCTTTAATTAGGAAATCTTTTCCCTTTTGATTGTTTACATAAATGCCTGCAGAATCGTATCCACGATACTCAAGCTTTTCTAATCCATTTAATAAAATATCTGTTGTTTCTGAATTACCAACAACTCCAACAATTCCACACATCTTTAAAAACCTCGCATTTATAATTGGTCTAGCCATTATTTTTTTAATTGGTCTAGTCTTATTAACTAGGTATCCCTTATGGGAACAAAGCTTAGAATACTAATTTGTTTGTGGTTTGTCAATGGTTTTATTTTTATTTTGTATACATCTTAAATAATTGGTACAGTTGGTTTATACCAATATTGGTATAAACTGTTTTTGCGTAAAAAAAATAGACCAGAATGTATACTCTGATCTATAGCGTTTGATTTTGTTTTATCTTCTAATTCATTTCAGTCTTTACAACTTCAACGATTTGGTCACAGAATTCACTTACTTTTTCTTCTGTCGCAGCCTCACACATAACACGTAGTAATGCTTGTGTTCCACTAGGGCGAACTAGCACACGGCCATCTCCGTCCATTTCGTCTTCAACGGTCTTAATTGCATCAATAATTGGTTGGTGTTCCTTCCACTTATCCTTATCGTGCACAGGTACGTTTACAAGCTTCTGTGGATAAACTTTAACAGGAGCACCTAATTCTGCCAAACTCTTGCCACTTTCTTTCATAACGTGCAATAAATGGATACCTGTAAGCATACCGTCACCAGTATTCATGTATTCATACAAAACAACATGTCCAGATTGTTCTCCACCGATGTTGTAGTTATTCTCACGAATTTCTTCAACAACGTGACGATCACCAACAGCTGTTTGCACACTGTGCATGCCATTAGCTTCAATAGCCTTGTACAATCCCAAGTTACTCATAACAGTAGTTACAATGGTATCTTTCTTTAAACGTCCCCCATCATGCAAATACTTACCTAAGATGTACATGATCTTATCACCGTCAACAATATTACCATCCGCATCAACAGCAATACAACGATCTCCATCACCATCAAAAGCTAATCCAGCAACAGCATCTGATTCTTTAACTTTTTGAGCTAATTGTTCTGGATGTGTTGAACCAACATTTTTGTTGATATTGATACCATCCGGATGTGATGCCATGATTTCAAAGTCAACATTCAAGTCAGCGAACAATGTGCTAGCAAGACGACTGGTTGATCCGTTAGCTGTATCCAAAACGATCTTCATCCCACTTAAATCATCTGATAGTGTTTGCTTCAAGAATTGTAGGTACTTTTGTGCACCTTCTGGATAATCTGATACGCTACCCAAGCCTTCAGCTGAAGGTCTTGGTAATGTGTCTTCTTTAGCGTCTAATAATTCTTCAATCTCATCTTCAACATCGTCCGGTAATTTGTAGCCATCAGAACCAAAGAACTTGATTCCATTATCTTCAGCAGGATTGTGTGATGCCGAAATCATAATTCCAGCATCAGCTGAAACGGCACGTACTAAGTAAGCTACAGCTGGAGTTGTGATGACATCCAAGTTCAAAACTTCGATACCAACCGATAGCAATCCAGCGATTAGGCTGGATTGTAGCATTTGCCCAGAAATACGTGTATCTCTAGCAACCAAAACACGAGGATGTGCATTTTCATTATCTGAATGTTGTGTTAATACATAACCACCTGAACGGCCTAGCTTAAAAGCTAGTTCAGGACTCAACTCCTTATTAGCAATTCCTCTTACTCCATCTGTTCCAAAATACTTTGTCATAAATTAATACCCCCAACGTTACTTTCCATCGTTGTTATTATTGTTATTGTTGTTTGAATCACTATTGTTACTTGTAGAACTATCATCACTTGAAGTGTTGGTGTTAGAACTACCGTTGTTATTATTAGAATTAGTATTTGTACTATTGCTGTTATTGTTGACTGAAGTACTTGTACTACTGCCACTATTACTAGAAACACTGACATTAACATCTAATGTCTCCGGATCAGTTAAAGTCACTTGATTACCTAAAGCATCCGCAAGATTAATCGTCTTTTTGGTATCTTGGGTCACATCGGATACATCAACCGGCACATCAATTGAATCATCGATAGCGTCAAGTTGATCTTGAGTGCCATAGATTCTGATGGTTTTCACATCAGATTCAAAGGAGAAATTCGAATTTGAGGAACTCCCCTTCTGTGTGAGATTAATACTTACTTCTTTACTTGGCATACTAATTGGAATCTTAACATGAACTGTTTGTGGATCCAAAGTTACATTAACAGTTTTACCATTTTTATCCAAAGCTTGCACTAAAACTTCTTGATCAAAGGTAGTTTTTATACCCTTAGGCAAGATTGGTTTGACAACAACCTTCTTGATCTTGTTGACTTCTGATGCGGCACCAGTAACGCTAACCGTCTCGGGTGATAATGTTATCTTACCTGCTTCATAGCCAGATGCCAACGCACTCTTAGTGTAATCAACATCGACTGCAAAAGTTTTGGTCTTACGTTTTTGAATGTTTACATCTACATATTTAGGCTTGATCGTATATGTCAATTCACTGTTCAATCCAGTTTCCTTGATCTGTACACGATGTTGACCAGTTGACAACTTTTTCAAATTCAGATAAAGATTAAAGTTTTGAGTATTCTTCGTAGCTGTCACCAGTGCTGAAGGTCCCTCAATCGTAATTTTGACACTATCTGGATAACCAGTAATGTAATAATCATTTGTATTCGCCTGTACTTGAAGTGGCACAGTTAGTGTCGTCTTAGTATTCACAGTCGAAGTACTAGATTGATTAGAGTCTCTGGTCGAACCGACTCCGGGAGAACTAACGGTTAAGAACAACCAGATAGCAGCGCAAAGTGCAATGAAAGCATAAAAATAATTACTATTTATTATTTTCTTCATCATCGTCTTGCTTCCCCCCATTCTTTCGACGTATTGAGAAAAGACTTAAAATTGAGTGACTGCTTTCGTCGTCTGAATCCGCAAGTTGTGCCTTGAGATACTTCAAGTAATCTTCCCTAGAAAGATCAAGCATCATGTGACCATTTCGAGTGATCATGACACCACCTGTTTCCTCCGACACAACAATCGTAATGGCATCAGTAACTTCACTGATACCAACAGCCGCACGGTGACGCGTACCTAATTCCTTGGGAATTGTATTACTCTCTGATAATGGCAAATACGCAGCCGCTACAGAGATTCGATTTTTCCGAATAATTACCGCTCCATCATGCAACGGTGTATTCGGAATAAACGTATTAATCAAAAGTGCGCCGGTAACTTCGGCATCCAGTTTGATACCTGTTTCGACGTACTCTTCCAAACCAGTATTCATTTCAAGAGTTATCAGCGCACCAATTCTACGCTTACTCATATATTGAATAGCCTGATCCAAACTCTCTATCAGATGGTTCTTGGTCTTACCTTCTTCATTACTTGCTGTACTGAACAGAGGCATTCGGCCTAAATGTTCCAAACCACGTCTGATTTCAGGTTGGAAAATAATAACTATGACAACAATTCCCCAATTGATCAATTGATCCATTAAGAATGAAACGGTATGTAGATTCAACGCCCAACTAATTAATTTAATCAGGAATATTATCACGATACCTTTTAGCAGTTGAACGGCCTTAGTTCCTCTAATCATCGAGAGAACTTTGTAAAGGACATACCAAACTACTAAAATATCAACCAAATTGGCTAAATTCTGCCACGTAAATATATTACTTGGTATAAAATTCATATTTATTACCCCTTTACAGCTCGAACTAATTATATCAAACAATAAAAATTATAAAAGTTTAGTAAATATAATAATTTTTATTTAATCAATATCTACATTAATTACTTCTTCACTGTAATTAATATTTTGACGTAATTCATTAGCAGTTGATTTACTTATTTTTCCTTGTTCCAGTAAGTCTTGAACAAAGGCACGTTGATAACTTAAAGCTTGAATCTCAATCGTGATACGTTCGCTGTTGAATTCTGGTGAACGATGTTTGTGTCGGCCTTGTAACAAGTCCAATCGATCTTCGTAGTGACGTTGGAATACATAAACCAAATTATCCGCAACACCACCATGTTCACTCTGATCCAATTCATGTAACTTTGCCAGAGCTCGTTCGGCACCAGCAATTGAGATTTTCATTGCATCCTGATCGAATTGAATTACTTCTTCTCGTTTGATCAAGCTACGACGAATTGTTTTTTTAATGCCACGATAAGTTTTTTTGAAATAATTAATAAAGAATTCAATTGACTGACTGTACCTACGACGAACGATTTCTTTTTTATATTTAGCAATTTTCTTCAGAGCTAACTCATAAGAATCTTCAGATATCTCGTCATGTGAATGCAATTCCTCAATTGCTTCTAATTCACAATTGAAACAAATATCCCATAATTCGGCATCTTTCTTATTCTTAACACGTTTTTTACTGATTGGAGATGGATAGTTAGACTGGATTCCGAGATTATGAAGACTATACAAATACTCAGCTATGACAGTTGAATAAACAATATTTTCATCTTCTTCATTCTCGTCTTTTAATTTATCAATAGTCTTTTCCAGAACTAATTTGTTGGCTTGATATTGATCTAATTCAATCTGAGTATCAACAACCTCTGTATCTTCAGCTTCATCGTCAATATTAATATCGTCATCAATAAACGAATTACCACGATAGGCAACTGGTGCACTATTCTTAGTCATCAACGGGATCAAAATAGTTGCACCTAATAAACTAAAAATAATAACGGTACTAGCGATAAATAATACCAGAGTCCTTGATGGAAAAGCTGCTCCACCACTAATAGTTAATGGTATCGACAAAACACCAACCATCGTCACGGCACCACGAACACCTGAGATGCCTGACATTAAACAATAATCAAATCTTTCTTTAGAAAACATGCTAAATTTATCATCGGCAAATGTTGAATAAACATAGCTCCAGATAGAACGTATGGCAACTAACATAATCCAAATAATGAATGACAATCCAATTGCACCAAACGTATTGATATTGTCATTGTGAACCAATTTTTCCATAGCAAACGGAATTTCAATTCCTAGTAATACAAAGACAATACCATTGAGAACATAGACTACCAAGTCCCAAGTTCTTGATGTTACCAAACGTATTTCTGGTGAAAAGGCACTGACGGTCCTGCTTGAAGAAATATTCATAATTCCGGCAATAACAACCGCTACGACACCAGATACATTCAAAATATCTTCAGCAATATAGTAAATAATAAACGGAATAATTATCTGAATAATAGCATGAAGAATAGAATCGTCAACACCTTGATTGATCAGATAAAGTCTGACACCATTGAATATCCAAATCATCACAGCACCAGCTAATGCACCCATGATGGAAATATAAAAGAAGTCTATCGTAGCACTCCGCAAAGAGAACATCCCTGTAACAGTAGCCGCCACACCATACTTGAAACAAATCAATCCAGACGCATCATTGATCAAACTTTCTCCACTGATCAAATGCATCAACTTATCTGGAATATGGGCTTTCTTAGCAATCGACTGTACAGCAATTGGATCAGTTGGTGACAAGACTGCTACTAATGTAAATGCCACTGACCATGGCAAAGTCGGAATAAGTTCCTTAACGATTATTCCTCCGACTACCGTAGAAATAATAACTAGTATAACGGCGTTACCTAGAATCGGACCTTTAAGTTTCCAAAGTTCACGTTTAGGGAACCGATTTCCATCATTAAACAAAATTGGCGCAATAAACGCCAACATAAACCATTCCGTATCAACAGAAATTTGAACATGCATGAATAAGGCGGCCAGTATCCCCGCCGCAATTTGTATTAAGCTGGGGGGAATTGACACGAAGTAGTGGCTAATAATATTTGCCACAATTAATAATGTAAGAATCAAAATAATTGATTCAAGTATCTGCACAGACATCACCCATTTCTTTTTGTTTTTGTCTTTTATTTTTAAATTTGTATTGGTTAGGGCCGCTTCCAATTGTCACTGACTCCACCCGCTGTGGGACCAGTCCCAGCCATAGTGCGGTCTGGGACTTCGACTTTAAGCTTTGCTTCGCAAATCTTAAAGTTCGTCCGTTTTGTAAGGCCGGATAAATCGCCGACCTAACAAAACTTTCACAGCTGGTTCCATCACTGACAATCTCCAGCTAAATAAGTTCTTACTCTGCAGTAATTGATTGAATCCAAGTGGAGCTAGGCAGGCACGATAATCCCGTGTTGATGCAGTTAGTCAGCGATTTATGCTGACTTACTGCATGGGACGACCTTGAAGACGTTATTTCCGGCTTCAAGGCGAGGCCATAGACCACTTTGTGGCTATGGCCGTTCCCCACAGGATACCGTGCCTGCCTAGCGGAACGACGTACCTAAAAACTACTTAACATCCTCACCAATAATTCTAACTTCAGTGTGAAGATCAATATCAAATTGATACTTAATAGCTCTTTGAATCAAATGAATCAAGTTCATATAATCCGTCGCAGTTGCACCGCCTAAGTTAACGATAAATCCAGCATGTTTCATTGAAACCTGTGCTCCACCAATAATACGACCTTGTAGTCCAGCCTTGATGATCAGAGGACCAGTAAAGTGGTCCTTAGGACGTTTAAAGACACTACCGCAACTTGGATATTCCAAAGGTTGCTTCGAACGCCTAAGCTCGTTTAAACGATCCATTTCAGCTTGAATCTTTTCTCCATCACCTTGTTTCAAGGCGAATGTAGCACTAATAACAATGCCACCATTTTCCTGAACCAAACTATGACGATAAGTAAATTTCATGTCATCATGTGTTAAAGTAACAATTTTTCCATCTGGTAATAATATTTCGGCAGATTCAAAAACATCTTTGACCTCACCACCGTATGCGCCAGCGTTCATAAAGACTGCTCCACCAACACTACCAGGTATCCCGGCCGCAAACTCAAGACCAGTTAATGATGCTTTTTGAGCAACAATTGTTGTGTCAATAATCGTTGCTCCAGCTTCAGCTGTGACTTTGTCACCATTGACTTCGATATTCTTGAAATTAGGCAAAATAATCACGATTCCGCGAATCCCACCATCTTTGATAATCAAATTACTTGCATTACCAATGATAGTAATGGCAATATCATTTTCACGGGCAGTATTAACAATCTCGACTAATTCTTCGCGAGTTTTCGGAAAGGCCAATGTATCAGCATTACCACCAGTTTTTGTAAAAGTATACTTACTTAATGGTTCGTTAGTTTTAAATTCAATATTAGGTAATTTTTCAATTGGAAAGTTCAAAATTTCATCATCCTTAATATATGTAAGCTATTTACAATTTTATCACATAGTCGGTTCCATAACGAACTGCCAAGTTCTGGAATAATGATATAATCGTTTCGAGGTGATTAAATAATGAAACTTATATCATGGAACGTTAATGGGCTACGTGCCGTCGTAAAAAAAGATTTTACATCAATCGTCGATCAATTAAATGCCGACATTATTTCGATCCAAGAAACAAAATTACACCAGGATCAAATTGACCTTGAATTACCCGGATATCATCAATATTTTTATGATGCTGAACGTAAAGGATATTCTGGCACAGCCATCTTTACTAAAGAAGAACCGATTAATGTGACTCACGGACTTGGCGTTGAAGAGTTAGACACTGAGGGTCGTACATTAACACTAGAATTTCCAAAATTTTATTTAATTGACAGCTATTCACCAAATTCACAGCAAGAACTTAAGCGTCTCGACTTCAGAATGCAATACGATGATGCACTACGAGAATATATGAAACAATTATCTGCCGACAAACCGGTTATTCTCTGTGGAGACTTAAATGTTGCCCATGAAGAAATCGATATTAAAAATGATAAAGCTAATCATAAGAATCCTGGTTTCTCAGATGAAGAACGCAATAAGTTCTCAGAACTACTCGATAGTGGATTCATTGATACCTTCCGTTACATGCATCCCGATGAGGTTAAGTATTCATGGTGGAGTTACCGTTTCAATGCACGTAAAAACAATGCCGGTTGGAGAATTGACTACTTCGTGATTTCTGACAATGGCAAAGACCTAGTCGCCAACGCTGATATTCTAAATGATGTTTTCGGATCTGACCACTGTCCTATCGAATTAGACTTAAACTTATAACATAAGGAGTTTTTATATGAACTTTGTTTCCATGGATTTTGAAACTGCCAACGGTCATCGTACTAGTGCTTGCTCACTAGCATTGGTACTTGTTCGTAATAATGAAATTGTCGACAGTTTCTACACATTAATCAATCCACAAGAATTTTTTAGTCCCAGAAATATTCAAATTCACCATATCAGACCTGACGATGTCAAAGATGCGCCAACTTTTGATCAAGTTTGGAGACACATTCAACCGTTGTTTGATAGCTCACATTTAGTAGCTGCCCACAATGCTAGTTTTGATAATAGTGTTTTGAAGAATACATTAACAAATTACGGCATTTTTGCACCAAAGTACTTAACAATCGATACACTCAAAACTAGTCGTAAATTTTATCCACAATTGCCTAATCACAAATTGGATACTGTTTCGCGAAATTTGAACATCGACCTTGAGCATCATCATAATGCCTTGGCGGATAGTATTGCTTGTGCTGAAATCTTACTCAAAACTGAACAACAATTTGGTACTGAGCAAATAAAAAAGATGGTTAAGCTAACTAGCTAAACCATCTTCAACATAATTATAGTTTTATCTGTTTCTGACTCTGTTGCAAATCCATATTTTTCATAAATATGAATTGCGGCAGGGTTATTTTTGTATACTTCTAAAGTTAACTTATTTAGTGTGGAATCAGTAGCCCAATCAAGAGCTTCTTCAATTAAATATGACGCAATACCATTATTCCAAAAGTCAGAATCCACTACTACTCCAAATTCAGCTATACCATCGGTCGTTTTTTCCAAGCGAGTAAATCCAATAATATCATCATCAAAAATAGCAACGATCAATTCATCTTCAGCCGAGTTATAAATCTCATCTAATGATTCTTCCTCGGATTCGACGGTAACATTCGCCAAAAAATCATGTTCAATAAAGTTGCTTTGGTTACTGGCACGCTTCAAAAAATCCAATAATTTACTAGCATCACTGGGGATCGCTTCTCGCAAAATTAATTGTTCGCTCATTTGGTAGCTCCATCCAAATATTTTCCGAAGTCACGTTTTTCATAACGATCACCATACATTTTGAAGGTAATTTGACGATCATCATCAGCTTCTAAGCGTTTGATATTGATCGACATGTGATCATCTGGGACTTCTTCCTTAATAAATTGTGGCCATTCAACGATCGTGACACCGTCTCCATTAAAATATTCATCAAATCCTAAGTCTTCATCGGGACTGCTTTCTAGTCGATAAGCATCCATGTGATACAGTGGCAAACGGCCTTCTTGATATTCACGGATCAAAGTAAAAGTTGGACTTTTAACATTCTTCTTGATACCCAATCCCTGAGCCAATCCTCTAGTAAAAGTTGTCTTGCCAACGCCAAGGTCACCATTCATCAAAATGACATCCCCTGCCTTCAAATATGGCGCAAGGCCCTTACCCAAAGTTTCAGTATCTTGATAAGAATTCGTTTGTAATTGATATTCAGTCATATTATTCCCCATTAAAAATTAAAGTGCTAAGGCAGCTGTAAGAATTGATGTCTTGTAAACATCTTCCTCATTGCATCCACGTGATAAATCAGAGATTGGTTTGTTCAAGCCTTGTAAGATAGGTCCAATAGCTTCGAATCCACCAAATCTTTGAGCAATCTTGTAACCGATGTTACCTGATTGTAGATCTGGGAATACGAAGACATTAGCATGTCCAGCAACCTTTGAACCTGGAGCTTTTTGGGCACCAACACTAGGTACAAAAGCAGCATCAAATTGCATCTCACCATCAACTGGAAGATCAGCATCTAGGCCGTGAGCAAATTCTGTAGCTGTACGAACTTTATCCACTTCTTCACTCTTGGCACTACCCTTAGTTGAAAAGCTAAGCATAGCAACTTTTGGATCAATATCAAAGAGTTTTGCACTCTTAGCAGTTTGAACAGCAATTTCGGCTAGTCCTTGAGCATCTGGGTTGATATTAATGGCACAGTCAGCAAACATGTATCTTTCGTCACCCTTTTGCAAAATAAATGATCCACTGATTCTTGAATTGCCTGGAGCGGTTTTAACAATTTGAAGTGCTGGACGGACAGTATCACCAGTTGAATGTACTGAACCAGATACCATACCACTAGCCTTATCCATATAAACAAGCATTGTACCGAAGTAGTTATTGTCTTTCAACATTTTAACTGCTTGTTCTTTAGTATTCTTACCCTTACGACGTTCAACGAAAGCATCAACCATTTCATCAAATTCAGGATAAGTTTCTGGATCAATAACTTGGAGTGCATCAATATTTAAAGAATTATCACTGGCAACTTTTGCGATGTCATTTTTGTTTCCCAACAAAATTGGTTTGAGAATATTTTCTTTTTGCAAGCGAACTGCAGCACCTAAGATACGAGGTTCAGTACCTTCAGGTAGTACGATCGTTAAATCTTTCCCATCAATTTTATTCTTAAGACTTTCAAATAAATCCATTATTAGTTCTCCTCCATTTCATCGACAACTTCAGGTAATTGCCAATTGATTACCCTTTCATTATAGGATAAAAGCGCTTTATTTGTGCGAGAAAATGGTTTTGAACCAAAAAAACCTCGATAAGCAGACAATGGACTGGGATGTGGTGACGAAATAATTGTGTTTTTACTTTGATCTATTAACGGAATTTTGCCTTTAGCGGCACCGCCCCACAAAATAAAAACGACTTTACCACGATCTGACAAGGCTTTGATTGCATAATCTGTTAACTGCTCCCACCCCTTATCCTTATGTGAGTACGCCTGACCTCTTCTAACGGTCAAAACAGAATTAAGTAATAATACACCTTGATCAGCCCAAGACTTCAAATAGCCATGGTTTACTGGCGTACATCCAACATCATCTTGTAATTCTTTATAGATATTAACTAATGACGGTGGAATTCTCACACCTGGTGCCACTGCAAAACTACATCCAATAGCTTGATTAGGTTCGTGGTACGGATCTTGTCCTAAAATAACTACTTTTGTATCAGCAAAAGATGTCCAGATGAAAGCTTGGAAAATATTATACATATTTGGATAAATAGTTTGTGTATTATATTCTTTCTTCAAAAAACTATGAAGATTCTGATAATACGGTTTATCAAATTCTCCATTCAAAACATCTTGCCAATCATTTTTTATTAACGTTCTCAAATTTACACCTACTGTCCTTGTATATGTCTTCTTAAAATATGGTAACATTCAATTATAGAATAACGCATTCGGAGGAGCTTTATGATTAAATTAATTGCATCAGATATGGACGGAACTTTGTTAAACGAAAAAATGGAAGTATCCGAACGTAATATTCAAGCTATAAAAAGTGCTAAAGATAATGGCATTGAATTTTTAATTGCATCGGGCCGCGGCTTGAGTGAAGCCAAGCCTTTCTTAAAAGATCGCGTACATCCCGGCTATATCACCCTTAATGGAGCTGAAGTTTTTGATAGTGAAGAAAATATGGTCTCCAGTAATCCCATTTCTAAAAAATCAAAATTCAAAATTGTTGAATTGTTTCATAAATATGATGTATATTTCGAAGTTGTAACCAACAAAGGAATCTTTTCAGACAATAAAGAACTACGTATTTCTAGTTTAGCTGAACTACTTATGAGTTTGAATCCCGGAACAACCTACGAAAAAGCATACGCCGACACCTTGGAAAAAATCAAGTTGACTCCAATGACTTTTGTGGACAGTTACGATAAAATTTTCGATGACGACTCATATCAAATAATGAAATTACTCGCATTTGATTCTGATAATAAACGAGACGTAAAATTGGAACCACTAAAAGATGAGATTCACGATTTGCTGACAGATGTTGTTGTTACGGCATCTTCACCTAACAATATTGAGGTAAACAGTACAGATGCCCAAAAAGGTATTGCCCTGCTGAAATACGCTAAAACTAAAGGTATCAAACAATCTGAAATAATGGCTATTGGCGACAACTTGAATGATGCATCGATGATCCAAGAAGCAGGTGTCGGAGTTGCTATGGCTAACGCTATTCCAGAAATAAAAGATATGGCCGATGAATTCACCGACAACAACACTAATGATGGTGTTGCCCAAATTATCGAAAAGGTTATCACACAAAACGAGATGGAGGGTCAAGTGGAATGAAACTTTATATACGCAAAGCAGACTTAATGGTGGGAAATATTCTTGTAGTAACAAATCAGAATAAAGAAACTATTTTTATTGCTTCGCGTGATAAAGACAATCCTTTTTTGATTCAGCTATACAACCGCCTCAACACTAAAATTGGTGAGATAAAGCTCAAAAATAATTTTTTGAAAATTTATTCGATTGAAGTCAATGGTGAAGAAATTGCAACAATAAATGCTGTTCCAATGATAGATATGAAGTATGTATATTTATCTAAGATAAACTGGAATATAATTGGCAACATGGTCATTTCTAACTACCATGTAATGCAAGCTGGTAAAGAAATAATGACGGTTCAGCCTACAATAATGAGTCAAGGCCATCCCGGACTCGAGATAGATATTGATGATATGGACAATAGACCAATCGGTACAATGGTTGCTATCTTCTTAGATAAATACATCAAGGTACCAAATCTAAAGCCTGACAATGACGTCGACATTGGCTTCAAATCAAAACTATCATTTTTTAACTTCAAAAATAAATGCTAGACAAAAATAGTGCTCCTGACCAATTGTCAGAAGCACTATTTTTATTTATTTAATTCAAGTTGCATGTGATCGTACAAGTGATCACCAATATATAATTGACCCACTTTGTCAAATCCAACTTTGTCATAAAGATGTCTGGCAGGTTTATTGGTAACATCAACATTCAAACTCATGATTTTCTCACCACGTCCATGGATCAACTCAATCAATTCTTTGAGCGTCTTAGTTCCAATTCCTTTACCTTGCATATCTGGAGCAACCGCAAATGAATCAAGATACCATTCCCCTGGCCAAGCTTCCTTGTCAGTAAAAATACTGTCTTTTTTGATTCCATGCTCGTGCATGATTTTAACTAGCGGTGCATCGATTCCATCTTCTAATTCTTCAGGATAACCAACAGAGATAGCAGCTACCTTGCCGTCGATCTCATTAACCAAAATGTGATCTAATCCATAACGGTAATCGGGTAGTTCAAATCCTTCGCGAATGATTTGTGCCATCGTATCATTACCAAGTTCCTTAAAAATATCTAACTCCATTTCGTCAAATATTTGGAACAATGTCGGTAATATCTGATCGATGTCTCCCTCTTTTGCATATCTAAACATACTTTCACCTCAATAACATAATACATGAAAATAGATAAATTACCAAATTAGACAAAAAGATACCCAAAAATTGGATATCTTTTTATTTTTTATATGATTTTTAGCGTACTGCACTCTTCATTGCACGTTGAATTTCACGCTCTTGGTCACGTCGTTTGATAGTCTCACGCTTATCAAATTGGCGTTTACCTTGAGCTATTCCAATCAATACTTTGGCAAAACCATTTTTCAAGTATACTTTCAAAGGAATAACTGTAATTCCTTTTTCTTGAACAGTTGAAGCAATTTTTCTGATTTCTTTTTTGTGTAATAGTAATTTTCGATTACGCAATGGATCATGATTGAATTGATTTCCTTGATCATAAATAGCAATATTCACGTTCTCAAGCCACAATTCACCATTTCTAGGTTGAACGAATCCATCACGAATGTTGATTTTACTTGCTCGTACGGACTTTATTTCAGTACCAGTCAGAGAAATACCTGCCTCATATGTACTCAAAATATTGTAATCGTGACGAGCTTTACGGTTGTTAGCTACTTCGTTAGCAGCTTTTACGTGATGCTTCTTCATTTCTCATCACCGACTTTCGTATTTACCACGTCTCTTATTATTTCCGTTACTGCTATGACCGTGATTGTTATTGCCACGACTTTGACCACCGTTATTAGAGTGACCATTCGAATGATTGTTACCACCACTGTGACGACGATCACTTCTACTGTGACTGCCACGACGCTTAGCAAATTCTTCTTCGCGCTTCTTAGCTTGTTCAGCCTCTTCAGGTGTTAGAACTCTCTCAAAGTCGATTTGACGATGTTCAACGTCAGCACGGATAAGTTTTACTTGGATAGGTTGACCGACCTTAAAGGACTTACCAGTTCCACGTCCATGCATTGACATACTCTTCTCATCGTATTCGTAATAATCATCTTTCATATTAGAAATATGAATCAGGCCTTCAACGGTATTATCTAGTTGAATGAACATACCAAAGCTTGTAACTGAGCTGACAACGGCATCAAAAGTTTCACCGACTTGATCAGCCATATATTCAGTCTTCTTAAGATCATCAACTGCACGTTCAGCATCAATTGATTTTCTTTCACGACCAGAAGTATGCTCACCAATTTCTTTAAGTCTGCCACCCCACTTAGCTTGCTCATCATCAGTAAAGCCGTTCTCGTCATAACTGTGAATCATACGGTGAACAGTCAAATCAGGATAACGACGAATTGGTGAAGTAAAGTGCGTATAATACTTGGCAGCTAATCCAAAGTGACCTAACGGTTCGTCTGAATATCTAGCTTGTTGCATACTTCTCAATAACATGATCGTAACAACGGCTTCTTCAGGTGTACCAAGTACTTGTGCAAGTACTCCTTGGAACATCTTAGGACTGATATCTTTCAAATTGCCATGAACATCAATACCCATTGCTGCAACAAATTCAAAGAATTTCTTAACCTTTTCATCATCTGGCTTCTCATGGACACGATATAGGAATGGAACATGCTTCAAATTATAGTTCTTAGCAACTGTTTCGTTAGCAGCCAACATGAATGATTCGATCATTCGTTCAGAAGTACCACGGTCACGCAATTGAATATCAATTGGCTTACCATTTTCATCCACAATGATCTTAGCTTCTGTTTCTTCGAAGTCAATTGCTCCACGTTCATGACGCATCTTTAGTAGAATTTCGTGAAGTTCAGCCATATCTTGCAACATTGGTACTAGTGGCTTGTATTCTTCATTTAACTCTTCGTCACCCTCTAATATCTTATTAACATTGTTATATGTCATACGATATTTAGATTGAATAATACTAGGATAAATATCATACTTCTCAACTTGTCCAGCATGATTGATGACCATATCACATGTTAAGGCAAGTCTATCCTCACCAGGATTCAATGAACAAATACCATTTGACAATCTAAACGGAAGCATTGGAATAACACGGTCAACTAGATAAGTACTAGTTCCACGTTCATAAGCTTCCTTATCAAGTGCTGAACCTTCAGTTACATAGTGTGTAACATCAGCAATATGAACTTCAAGATGAAATTTACCATCAGCAAGTTTTTCAACGCCAACAGCATCATCAAAATCTTTTGAGTCATCCCCATCAATAGTGATAACCATATTGTCAGTCAAATCATGACGTCCCTCCCGATCACTTTCTAGAACATGATCGGGAATTTGTTCGGCCTCGTCTAGAACTTCCTTAGGAAATTCTGGATTAATATCGTTATCAACAACGATCGACATAATATCAACACCAGGGTCATTCTTGTTACCAATGACTTCTAGAGCTGTACCTTCCATGCTTTGTGGATGCTTGTCATTTGGATATTCATCAATCGATACTTGAACCATATCTCCCATTTGTGGATGTAGTCCCTTATCTGAGATGAAGACCATATATGAAGCCAACTTCTTTTCGTGACTCTTAACATAACCATAGTTGCCAGACTTCTCCACTTGAGCATCACTGTACGGATGAAACTCACCAACGATTTTTGACAACGAACGTTCAACAATCTTGATAATTTCACCCTCTGGTCCTTTATCGATCCAAGGATTAGATGGTTTAGTGATTTTAACTTCAACTGTATCTCCATTAACGGCGTGAAGTGTGTTGTCTCTTGCAACGAAGGCATCAGGTTCTACTTCGTCATATCTAACGAAACCAAATCCCTTGTCATTACCCTTAAATGTACCTTCAAGTACTTTGTCAGGTTGAGTCATCTTGAACTCTTCCTTGTTTGTGAGAGTGATCTTACCCTCACCTTCAAGAACTGCCAAAGCCTTCACAACACGTTTAAATGCTGAGGCTCCATTCATTCTCAAAGAATTTTCAATTTGTTCAGAATTAAATCTACGTTCTGGATTATTTCTGAAAAATTCTAGTATATCTGCAATTAATTTATCTTCTTTATCAGGCATTTCTTTCCTCAATGTTTTCTAAAAAGTTTAGCACATCGCCCTCTAATTCCTTATGAGCACGATTAATTGTTAAGACATGTCCTGCATCATATTGATGAAATTCCGCAGTCTTAACTATCTGAGCCACTTGCTTAGCGGCTTCAGGATCTATCATTTTATCTCTCGTACCTTGCCCTATAAAGTAGGGCTTATCTATTTCAGTTAATTTATTACCCACACCAGTGGTCGTATTTCTAATATCAAGCAGCATTGAATCAATTTTTGAATCGATCGTTCGCAGATTTTTATATTTTTCTATTTCTGAAACTTCACGAATTTCATAGGCCTTCTCAGCATAAGTCATGAAAGCATTTCTGACATTTTTGAAGTCCCTGGACAATACTGGCGAGCCAAATACTCCTCCAGCTTTGATCTCGGGAATTTCTTCAATTGCTTTAGTTGCAAAGATTGCCCCTAATGAAAGTCCAAATATATATATTTCATCCTTGTCATGATCCTTCAAAAAAACCACCGCATCATTGACTTGTTGCCACCACTTATCTGGTCCACCGAGATTCAAAATATCCATTGGCTCTGCTGTTCCGTGGCCCATAAACATCGGAGCATACGCTGAAAAATTATTACGTTCCAACATTCTGCCCATTAATCTCATATCATTAGATGTCCCTGAAAATGAATGCAACAATATTACCGCCTTTTTTCCTGAGTCAAAGAAAAAAGGTTTCGGTGTCAAAATTCTCAATAAAAAACACTCCTTATAACAAAAAACCTCCCAAGCAACTTTTAGTAGCTTCAGGAGGGTAACTTGCTTAGTGTGATGATAAATATACTAATACTATAGCAAACACAAAGAATAGCACTAGTAAAACATAGGTAACCTTTACCATGAAGGCTTCAAAACCACGTTTCTTCTGGTTGCTGAACAAGTCTCCACCGCCACCTGACAATGCATTCAATGCATCTTGTTGCTTTGTAGGTTGCATTAATACTGCAATAATTATCAAAATGGAAACAATAATTAATAAAGTTTCAATAACGTTATACACCCGTAAAACCTCCGTTCATGGTGTTAAAAAGCTGAAATCACTCCTAAAACAATAACACAAAATAAGTCAAAATTCTAGTCAATTTCATTAATCAAATGATTTATCTTGTCACGCATTTGCTTACGCTTGGCGGCATTAACCATCATGACTATTCGATCCCCGGCCTTGATAACCGTGTCACCCTTAGGAAGGATTTGAGTCTCTCCACGATAAATAGCAATGATCAAAACATCCTTGGGAAAAGGAATATCTCGAATATACTTACCATCGATCGTACTACCTTCAAAAATTGGAATCTCCAATCGATCATTGAACTTACTAACACGATTCAAATAATTTGTATCAACATTCAAACTTTCCTTCAATGATTCATAAATTGGAGCACCGTTTAACATATCAACCACTATGTACGCTACCAATGATAACACAGCTAATGGCATCAAGTGTCCCAGTGAACCGACCATTTCGGTAACCAAAATAATCGCAGTGAATGGTGCTTTACCGATGCAGGCAAAATACCCTGCCATTGAAAAAATAATCAAATCACTTTCAAATCCCGATGGAAGTAACCCCATACTGTGCATAAACACAGCATAAATTGCTCCAATAATAGCACCTAAGTTCAATATAGGAAGAAAAATCCCGCCCGGAAGTCCAGAACCATAAGAAATCATTGAGTAAATAAATCTCAACGCTAATAATCCTAGCAGGAACCACATACTCGATCCCCAACCATTCAGACTAGTAATGATACTATTACCACCACCAATAAACTTAGGAAACAACATTCCAATAGGAAGAATCAGAATGATAGGAACTAATCCCTGCAAATAACGTGGAATTCTTGTTTTATCATACCAAGATGGCATGGCTAACAAAACAATTTGATACAAACGTCCCATTAATCCCAACACAATACCTAATAATATCAAGTGCCAATATAAGCTTATCGGCAGACTCTGTTTATGAGTAATATTCAAAACTGGCGTCAATCCGAATACGTAGAGAGCTACAAAGTTTGCACTCACAGCACTTGCCAAAGACGTAACCCATACTAGTGGAGAAAAATTATGATAAATTTCTTCCAAAACAAACATTGCACCCGCAATCGGAGCATTGAAAGCTGCGGCCAATCCACCCGCGGCCCCACTAGCAATCAAAACTCGACGGAAAACACCGGTCTCTTTTGTAACTTCACTGAATCCTTGTCCAATAGCTGAACCTAATTGAATAGACGGTCCTTCACGACCAAGGAACAATCCTGGAGCAATACTTAAAACTCCTCCGACAAATTTGCGCCAAAGAATCGACCACCAATCCATTTCCATTTCTCCAGCTAATTGAGCCTCGACTTGAGGAATACCGGATCCTGAAATATTAGGTTCTTTTTTCAGAAACATAGCAACCAAAAATCCAATCACTAACAATAAAAATAATAATGCCAAAAAAATAATTATATTATTCCTTGCAGCAACATATGCCCCTTGAAATATCATTAGTAGATGGCCGATTGACCATCTAAAAGTACTAACGACAGCACCTGTAAGGGTCCCGACAACTATCCCTTCAAGTGTCAATTTTAATCTATCGTGGTCTGCAACGACTACTTTCATAAACTTCACCCCGTTACATATAAGTATACAACAGTTACTAAGATATAAAAAAAGCAGTCACTTAGACTGCTAAATTTCTGGAACATTGTAAATCGATGGTGATGGTTGATAAAAACCAGCTTCCAATAATTCAATATCAGTTAATACTTGTTCATCAGTAACTAGTTTAGGAGTGCCATTAACCAATGTATCATAGACAGAATCATAATACATACCATAATCCCCAACAGGTGTTTTTATCTGTTTCTTGATCCAATCGCCGTTAGAGTTTTGATATTTAGCAACGCCATAATACATTGGACTATCTTCTCCGAATCCGTCAGCACCAGGCATGATTCCAGCTTTAAGATCATTCTCTTGCTGATCAGCGCCATATTTAATAAACGAGCCCTTAGTTCCATGGACAATGAAACGAGGATATTCACTGGCAATATCATAACCAACTTTTACTTTAACTTTCATCTGTGTTTTATAATGCAGATCAACATCAAAATAATTGTCCACAGCATCTGCCACTTCAGTATTACGAATATCATAGACAACTTTATCAGGACGTCCGAACAATGCGACCATTCGGTCCATCAAATGAATTCCTAAACCATAGAAGTTTCCTTGTTCTTTTGTACCTTTAGCTACGACTTTCCCAGGACGATAATAATCGATATGTGATTCAACTTCGACAATATCACCTAAGAACCCCTGTTCAATGACTTGTTTAGCTGCTAAATAATCACCATCAAACCGGCGATTCTGATATGGCATTACTAAGACATGTTTATCTTTGCCTAATGCTAATAATTCTTTGGCATGGTCAACTGTATCAACAAATGGCTTCTCCACAATAACAGATTTTCCAGCATTTATAACTTGCTTAGCCAACTCATAATGCGTGCTGGCAGGAGTACAAATAATTACAAGATCAATCGCCTTATCTTGCAAAATTTCATCCATATCAGTTGTGAATTCAACACCCTTTTCCCGATATGGTTTGGCCAATTCTTCGTTCGGACCCTTACGAGTATATACTTTTTTCAATTCAAAGTTTTCACGAATATTTATATATGGTAAGTGATAACGATTAGCAGACTTACCAAAACCAATAAAAGCAATTTTCAATGACATTTCATTTCCTCCAATGATGTTGCTGTATCAATTAAACTTTAACAAAACCACAAAAAAAGACAACCCCGAAGGATTGTCTTGATTTCAAATATTAATTATTTGTTTAAGTTGTAGAAACTGTGGATACCTTTGTATTCAGCTTGGTCGCCAAGTTGATCTTCGATTCTCATCAATTGGTTGTACTTAGCAATACGATCTGTACGGCTCATTGAACCAGTCTTGATTTGACCTGCGTTTGTAGCAACAACAAGGTCAGCAATTGTTGTATCTTCTGTTTCACCTGAACGGTGTGATACAACAGCTGTGAATCCAGCTTCTTTAGCCATTTCGATAGCTTCGAATGTTTCTGTAAGTGTACCGATTTGGTTAAGCTTGATAAGGATTGAGTTTGATACTCCCATATCAATACCCTTCTTCAAGTAGTCTGTGTTTGTAACGAACAAGTCATCACCAACAAGTTGTACTTTCTTACCAAGAGCCTTTGTAACTTTTTGCCAATCTTCCCAGTTGTTTTCGTCAAGTGGGTCTTCGATTGTGATAACTGGGTACTTTTCAACGATTCCGTCAAGTAAGTCGATGAATTCGTCAGTTGTTAAGCTGGCACCATTTTCGCCTTCACCCTTAAGATCGTATTTACCAGTTTCTGTGTTGTAGAATTCTGATGAAGCACAGTCAAAACCAATAGCGATATCTTCGCCAGGTTTGTAACCAGCTTTTTCAATAGCTTCAACCAAAATCTTGAAAGGAGCTTCGTTGTTTTCAAGGTCAGGAGCAAATCCACCTTCATCACCAACAGCAGTGTTTAGGCCACGGTCTTTAAGCAATGATTTAAGTGCTTGGAAAGTTTCTGAACCCATACGTACAGCTTCGTGAACTGATTTTGCACCAACAGGTACGATCATGAATTCTTGGAAGTCAACGTTGTTATCAGCATGCTTACCACCATTGATAACGTTCATCATTGGTGTTGGAAGTACGTGAGCATTAGGACCACCAAGGTATTCGTACAATGGTAGACCAATTTCATCAGCAGCAGCACGAGCAGCGGCTAGTGAAACACCTAAGATAGCATTTGCACCAAGGTTACCCTTGTTTTCTGTACCATCAAGGTCGATCATAGCTTGGTCAATACCTCTTTGATCAGTAACGTCCATACCAACAATCTTCTTGGCAATCTTGTCGTTAACGTTAGCAACGGCTTTAAGAACACCCTTGCCACCAAAACGTGATTTGTCGCCATCACGTAATTCAACAGCTTCGTGTTCACCAGTTGAAGCACCTGATGGAACGATTCCACGGCCAAAGCCGCCTAATTCAGTATATAGTTCAACTTCAACAGTTGGGTTACCACGTGAATCAAGAACTTCACGACCTAAAATATCAGTAATTACAGACATATTTTAAAAATCTCCTTTATGATTTTAATACAGGTTAATTTTAACCTTTTTATTACCTAAAATAAATATTTTAACTAAGATTATATTATTTATTGAAGTTTGCTAATGCTAAGAATGATTCAGGGTCCATGCTGGCACCACCAACAAGTCCACCATCAATGTCTTCTTTAGACATTAATTCTTTAACATTTGCAGGTTTAACTGAACCACCGTAAAGAATACGTACTTTATCAGCAGTATCAGCATCGTACAAGCTAGCAACCTTTTCACGGATTACATGAACCATTTCTTGTGCTTGATCAGCAGTAGCAGTTTTACCGGTACCAATAGCCCAGATTGGTTCGTAAGCGATAACTGACTTAGCTAAGTCTTCAGCAGAAATACCTTTAACAGCATTTTCGATTTGACCAGTTACCCATGATTCAGCATCTCCGGCTTCACGTTGTTCCAATGTTTCACCACAGCAAATCATTGGTAGCATGTTGTTCTTAAGGATAGCATGTGCTTTTTTGTTGATATCTTCGTCAGTTTCACCGAAGTATTGACGTCTTTCTGAGTGACCAATGATTACATAATCAATGCCCATGTCTGAAAGTGCCTTTGGTGAAGTTTCACCAGTAAATGCACCGGCGTCTTCGAAGTAACAGTTTTCAGCAGCTGTCTTAAGTGGTTCGTCTTTCGAGAACCATGTAAGAGCGTTTAAGTCGATTGCAGGAGCACCAATAACAGCTTCTACGCCAGATTCTGGCAACTTACCTTTGATAGCTTCTAGAAATTCTTGGGTTTCTTGAGGATTTTTGTTCATCTTCCAGTTACCCGCAATAATAGGTGTACGCATAAATTTAACACTCCTTAAATTATTTATCAGAAATTGAATCGATACCAGGTAATACTTTACCTTCTAGATATTCTAGTGAAGCACCACCACCAGTTGAGATGTGTGTTAGCTTATCAGCAATACCAAGACTCTTAGCAGCAGCAGTTGAATCACCACCACCAACAATAGTAATAGCATCTGACAAGTTACCCATTGCACGTCCAACTTCTAATGTACCTTCAGCAAACTTGCTCATTTCGAATGCACCCATTGGTCCATTCCATACAACAGTCTTGGCACCCTTTAGAGTGTCTTGGAATAATTTAACTGATTTAGGTCCGATATCAAGAGCCATTTCGTCGTCAGGAATATCAACTCCATCAGTAGTTGTTGCGTCAGCATCATTTGAGAATTCTTTAGCAACGATATGATCTACAGGAAGAACAATCTTGTCGCCAGCTTTTTGAAGGAGGTCCTTAGCTAGTTCAACTTTGTCTTCTTCGAACAATGACTTACCAATCTTGTGGCCTTGAGCAGCTAAGAATGTGTATGCCATACCACCACCAATAATGATGTGGTCTGATTTTGGAATTAGGTTTTCAATAACACCGATCTTATCTGAAACCTTTGCACCACCAAGAATTGTTACAAA
Organism: Companilactobacillus jidongensis; assembly: GCF_003946575.1. Classification (GTDB taxonomy): domain Bacteria; phylum Bacillota; class Bacilli; order Lactobacillales; family Lactobacillaceae; genus Companilactobacillus; species Companilactobacillus jidongensis. The sequence goes on from NZ_RHOP01000001.1 coordinate 57,006, forward strand.
TGGGTGTACAGGATTAGCAACAGCGTTACCTAAGAACTTGATTTCTTTTTCCATCAAGAATCCGGCAGCAACTGGTTTACCAGCAGCCTTCATAGCTGTTGAGATACCAACGTTTGAAGCATGGCTTCTGTGAGCTGTACCAAAGGCGTCGTTGATAAATACGTCACCAAGTGATGCCCAATATTCACCAAGTTTTGGATCATTCTTGCTTTCACGTTTACCGAAATCATTGTCGATATCTTGGAAACGAGTGTTTTCCATCAATAGAATGTCGCCATCTTTTAATTCATTGATAGCGTCTTCAAGTTCTTTACCTTCGTTAGTTGGTACGAACTTAACTGACATACCACTTAATTCTTGTAACTTTTCAGCAACTGGCTTCAATGACAAAGCTTTCTTGTCTTCATCACTCTTAATTCTACCCAAGTGAGATAACAAGATAACCTTTCCACCTTGTTCAGATACATATTTGATTGTTGGGATGGCACCAACGATACGGTTAGTATCGCCGACAACACCATCTTTAATAGGAACGTTGAAATCTACACGCATAAGAACTTTCTTGTCTTTTACGTCAACGTCAGAAACAATAAGTTTGGCCATTAATAAATCCTCCAGTGTTTTCCTTAAAAAAAAACGGAAGGAGTTATCCTCCCTCCGCCAATTTAAATCGCTAAATTAGGTTTTATCTTAACTTAGATACTAGGTTAAACTAATGAATTAGTTTAATGTAGCAAATTTTTCAAGTGTACGAACCATTTGTGCAGTAAATCCTGATTCGTTATCATACCATGCAACAGTCTTTACAACTTGGCCTGCACCTGAACCAACAACTTGTGTTTGTGTTGGGTCAAATACTGAACCAAATGATGTTCCGATGATGTCTGATGATACGATTTCGTCATCATTGTAACCGAATGAAGGGTTGTTTTCTGTATACTTCTTAACAGCAGCATTAACTTCGTCAACTGTAACTTCTTTGTCAAAAGTTGCAACTAATTCTGTAAGTGAACCTGTGATAACTGGTACACGTTGTGCATGTCCATCAAGCTTACCTTTAAGTTCAGGAACAACCAAACCAAGGGCCTTAGCAGCACCAGTTGAATGAGGGATGATGTTAGCAGCAGCAGCACGTGCAGCACGAACATTACCTTTACGTTCTGGACCATCTTGAAGCATTTGTGTAGCTGTGTATGCGTGAACTGTTGTCATTGTACCAGCTTTGATACCGAATTCTTTGTTTACGGCATTAGCTAATGGTGCAAGACAGTTTGTTGTACATGAACCAGCTGAAGCGATCTTAACGTCATTTGTAAGAACATCGTCGTTAACACCATAAACAACTGTAGGCATGTCACCTGATGGAGCTGAGATCAATACACGTTTTGCACCAGCATCGATATGAGCTTGTGCTTTTTCTGTTGATGTATAGAAACCAGTACATTCAAGAACGATTGAAACACCGTCATTCTTAACCCACTTAAGATCAGCCGCATTCTTTTCAGCGTAAACAGGGATTTCTTTACCATCAACGATGATTGAGTTCTCTGTAGCAGTGATTGAATTAGCCTTGAAGTTACCATGAGCTGTATCATACTTTAATAAGTGTGCAAGCATAGCAGGTGATGTCAAATCGTTAATAGCAACAATTTCCAAATCTGTGTCAATTGAAGCAATACGGCGGAAAGCCAAACGACCGATACGTCCAAATCCATTAATACCAACTTTTGTAGTCATACAAAAATTCCTCCTTCAGGAAAGTAAAAAATATATTTTTAAGGGTTATCCCTTAAAATCAGTTTTGAGGCACCTTCATCAGTAATAAGTACTGTATGCGCAGGTGCATTTTTCATATATGATTGAATCGCACTAGCCTTTTCAGAACCACCAGCAATCGCAATCACATATTTAATTCTATCAAGGTCCCGGACATGAAGTCCAATCCTAGGTACCTTATATACAAGTCTACCACTTCGATCGAAGAAATCACCAAAAGCTTCAGAAACTGCTTGTCCTTCAGTAATTATTTTTTTCTCATCTTGCGACAAGTTTCTACGATCTGCCATGATGTCTGCGGAGCCGATGCTATGAATTACTACATCACTCCTATATATTAAATCAAGAACCGACTTAATTGAAGTCTCTTTTTGAAGAGATTCGAAACTTTTTTCGCTAATATCTTCGGGAAGATACATAGCTCGATATTGGCCTTGAGTTTTCTCTGCCATTTCAGCACAGACACTGTTGGCCTGAATCACTACTGACTCACCTACACCACCTCTGGCGGGTAAAAAAATCAATTGACGATTCTTGGATAAATCCGGTGAAAGGTTCGTTGCCACTTTGGCAAGTGTTCGACCACCAGTTACTGATATTAATGCTTCTCCATTCGGAAGAATCGAACCTAACAGTTGATTAAGTCTTCTTCCAAACGAATCGATCACACGTGGTTGCTTATCAGAATTACCTGGCAAAACAATACAGCGTGCAATTCCTAACTTCCGGCTTAGCTGTTTCTCCAGAAGTGCGGTACCTTGATAATCAGCTAACATCTTCCCAAGCTGATCAGTTATGTGACTGCCATTTATGGTTAGTGACATTCCTGACTTGGAAGACGTAATCAATCCTTGCTTTCTAAGCATATCCGTCTCTGTCCGTAAACTCCGTTCAGTGACATTCAGGTCATCAGCAAGAACTCTACGCCCTACTGGCTCCATTAATGAAATACTCTGAAGAATCATAAATCGCTTTTCCACAGTTTTAATGAAGTCTGGGGCAATTAAATCTAGCAATTCTAAATCTTCATCATTAGTCATTTGATATACTCCGTGGGGCAAGATACGTCCCTGTATGTCTTAATACGACCCATATACTCAAAAAATAATAGCTCAGTCGAACCATTAATCTCCTAAGCACACTGATTATTATAACTGGTTCCCTGATTATTTCAAGTAATATCCCCCAAAAAACGTCATCTTTGTGAAATTTCTTTTTGTAATTTACTTTTGACATACAAATGAGATAAAATTAGAAATGTAAACGCGCCGTTAGTGTAATGGATCGCACGTAGGATTCCGGTTCCTGAAATACGGGTTCGACTCCCGTATGGCGCATGGTATATAAAGATTATCTCTTCTATCTGAGATAATCTTTTTTGTTATATTTATAATTATTCAAATGTAATATTATAAAGCCATCAACTAATAGGAAGTGTAAGATATGAGATCAAAAAAATCTTTATTATTTATGATACTGCTTTCGTTCCTGGCAATATTTACCACAGCTTGTTCATCTGGAAGTTCTAGTTCCTCATCAACCTCTTCCAAAAAATCAAGTACAACTAGTAGTTCATTTAAGAAGACTGATACTAATGATTCAAAAACAGATCCTTCTGCGTCAAGTGTAACTAGCTCCGTTAAATCAAAATTCAAGCAGCTTTCATATACTGACAAAAAAACAGGTGTAACTCTTCGTTATGCACTATATGTTCCTAAAAACTATAATAAGAAAACTGCGTATCCTCTACTAACATTCATCCCTGATGATTCAGTAACCGGTCAAAGTACTGCCACGGGAATCACTCAAGGTTATGGTGGTAGCATCTGGGCAACATCATCAGAACAAAAGAAGCATGCTAGTTTTGTTTTGATTCCAGTATTTGATTCTTCAACTGTATCTGGTGGCATGGGACAATTTGGTTCTTCTGTTGTAAAGAAAAATGTTAATACTTATCTTGACCTATTAAAATCAATCCAAGATAAATATAATATTAATTCTAGACGTCTATACGGTACCGGCCAATCAATGGGTGGTATGACCATGTTCTATATTAATTCAACACATCCAAATCTATTTGCTGCAACACTATATGTTTCATCACAATGGGAAGTCAGTCAATTATCTGCCCTCAAGAATCAAAAATTCTTCTATATTGCTGCTGGTGGTGATTCAAATGCTTCAACTGGTCAAAGTAATGTTAAGAGTATGTTGAAGAAAGCTAACAAGAAATACTCAGAAGTAACATTAGATGCTACTGATTCATCTGCAAAGAAAAACACTGCAGTTAATAAACTAATAAACGAAAAGACAAACGCCAACTTCATAACTTGGAAAGCTGGTACTGTTCTCGAAAATTCCGATCAAACGCAAGAACATATGGCATCATTTAATTACGGATACAACGTTCCAGCTGTTCGTGATTGGTTATTTAATCAATCTAAATAATTCAAAAATCCATCTCACTAATTGAGATGGATTTTTTTATATTGCTGCCTTTATTTTGTTGGAATATTCTGCCAGATCATCACCATTATTAAGTAATTCTACAACGGCGCTACCAATGATTATTCCATCAGCAATTTCTGCCAGCTTCTTAGCTTGTTGTGCTGAATGAATTCCGAATCCAATTGCGACTGGAACATCGGTATATTTTCTTATTTCTTCTATAGTAGTTGCCAATCTTTTGGAGAAGTCCTCACGCTGACCAGTTACACCCATGGAAGAAACCATATAAATGAATCCTTCAGCTTGCTTGGCAATTTTCCCAATCCGATCACCAGACGTTGGGGTGATCAATTGAATCAACGAAATATCATATTGCTTTGTATATTCTGCCAAATCACCTTGTTCTTCTAATGGCAAATCAGGAATTACTAATCCACTGATATTCAGTTCATGACATCTTTTACAGAATTTTTCATAGCCATACTTGAAAACAACATTAGTATAGGTAAGAAAAACCAAAGGTACATCGGTTGACTCTCTTATCTTTGTAACAATGTCAAAGATAATATTAGTATTTACTCCTGCATCAAATGCTCTTAAATCAGCCTTTTGAATTACAGGTCCATCAGCCACAGGATCAGAGAAAGGGATTCCTAATTCAATAATATCGGCTCCGTTATTAGCTAACGTTAAAACATTTTTTACTGTTGAATCAAAGTCTGGATCATCCGCAACTACGAATGGTATAAAGGCTTTTTTATTTTGGAATACTTTTTCTAATTTATTCATCGATATCTCTCCCTCTATACTTGGCAATTGATGCAACATCCTTGTCACCACGTCCCGATAAGGTACAAATAATGATTTGATTCTTAGACATGGTTGGAGCTAATTTTTGAACATATGCAACTGCATGACAGCTTTCAATTGCAGCAATAATCCCTTCGGTTTTGGCAATATATTCAAAAGCATCCACAGCTTCATCATCAGTGATTCCCACATATTTCGCACGTTTAGTAATTGCTAAATGCGCGTGTTCTGGTCCAACACCTGGATAATCAAGTCCAGCTGAAATTGAATATACTTTGTCAATTTGACCATCATCATTTTGTAAGAATAGTGACTTCATACCGTGAAAAATACCAGTAGATCCACGTTCAATCGTAGCAGCGGTTTGATCAGTATCAACACCTTTACCAGCAGCTTCACAACCAATTAACTCAACGCTTTCATCATCAATATATTGTGCAAAACTTCCAATAGCATTGCTTCCTCCACCGACACAGGCGACTACTGCATCCGGTAGACGACCTTCTTCGTCCAAAATCTGTTGTTTAGATTCTTTGCTAATAACACTCTGGAAGTCATGAACCATTTGTGGGAACGGATATGGTCCTACGGCTGATCCCATTACATAAAACGTATCATCGACTCTACGGGTCCATTCTTGTAGTGTGGCATTAACAGCATCTTTTAGTACCATGGATCCCGAAGTAACCGGATGAACCTTAGCACCTAATAATTCCATTCGATAGACATTAAGTTTTTGACGATCTGTGTCCATCTTTCCCATGTATATTTCACATTCCATTCCAAACAGTGCGGCAATAGTTGCAGTGGCAACACCGTGCTGGCCTGCTCCCGTTTCAGCAATCAAACGTGTCTTTCCCATTCGCTTCGCAATAAGTGCTTGACCAATAACATTATTGATTTTGTGAGCACCAGTGTGGTTTAAGTCTTCCCGCTTAAAATAAATTTTGGCACCACCAAGATCCTTGGTCATATTCTCGGCATAATACAACAATGACGGACGATTAGCATAATCACTGAGTAGTGTATGTAGTTCATTAAGAAAGTCTGGATCATCCTTGTATCTGTCATAGGCTTCTGACACTTCATTCAAAGCTGTCATTAGTGTTTCGGGGATAAATTGTCCCCCAAATTCACCATAGTAATGTGATTTTGAATTTGTCTTTTGCATTTCTTTCATATTAAACACTCCTTATAATTCATGAACTCTATTTACCATTTGTTTTATTTTTAATGGATCTTTTTTGTTATCAGTTTCAACACCACGTGAGACATCTATGATCTGTGGGTGCACTTGATCTATTGCTCCATCAACATTAGTCAGATCAATTGCCCCTGCCAAAATATCAGGTGTTGTCTGCAAGGTATCCCAATTCAAAGCTTGTCCGTCACCTTTGCCACTATCTATCATTAGATAATCAGCTTGAGTTCTTAAGACTTCTGACAATTGCGATTTGAAGACCTGAATAACTTTGACACCATGATTATGAAGAATCGTAATTGTTTCTTCAGATTCATTACCGTGTAACTGAATAATTGACACTGCACCACTATTAACGATTCGTAGCATTTCTGACATCGAAGCATCTACAAAGACGCCAATACTGGGAATTCTTTCATCAAGTTCTGCTCGTAATTTTAGTGCTTGATCCAAATTTACATGATGCCTTCCACCAGCAAAGATAAATCCAGCAAAATCTGCATGTGCTTGATTAACTGCTTTGATGTCAGAAATTGTCATCAATCCACAAATTTTTATTTTTGTCATACGCTACACTTCTTTGAATTTTTTAATTAGTTCTGCCTTATCAGTTGATCTCATGAAAGTTTCACCTATCAGTGCTTCATTGACATTGGCATCTTTTAACAACCTAATGTCATTTGTATTCTTAATTCCACTTTCAGCAATAAACGGAATATTCTTTGGTACTAATGATCGCAAATTTAAACTATTATTCAGGTCAACTGTGAAATCTTTGAGGTCTCGGTTATTAGCTCCGATAATTTTAGCTCCAGCGGCTAATGCAATCTTCAGTTCTGCAGTCGTGTGAACCTCTACTATTGCTGCCAGATCCAATTCATCAGCTAGTTGTTGATAGCTCTCTAATTGTTCAGGAGTCAAAATAGCTACTATTAATAGAATTATGCCAGCGCCAGCAAACTTAGCTTGATAAATCATATAAGGATCGACTACGAAGTCTTTTCTGAGTACTGATACATCAACTTTGTCAGAAATTTTTTCTAGATATTCTAACTTACCTTGAAAGTAATCCGGTTCTGTTAATACTGATATAGCATCCACGCCAGCTTGTTGATAATCTTGTGCAATTTGTAAATATGGAAATTCTTCAACGATCATCCCTTTAGATGGAGATGTCTTTTTGACTTCACCAATGAACCCTAACTCTGGTTCTAAAAACTTGTTTATTACTCGTTCAATATTTCCAGAACCCTTTTCTTGTTTAATTCTTTTTTGTGTTGCAGCAACCAAGTCGTCTAGTATCATGCGACCAATCCTACCTTAGTTAGTGAAATAAAGCGTTCAAGCTGTTGGTGCGCAGCTCCATTATCAATAACTTTTCTGGCCATTTTGATACCCTCAGCAATGCTGATATCTGGTCTAGCAGTATGAATTGCAACAGCGGAATTTAGTAAGACAACATCACGCTTAGCATTCTTCTCACCGTTCAAAATATCTCTGGTTATTTGTGCATTTTCTTCAGGTGTGCCCCCAATAACATCTAACTTATTGCAACGTTTGATTCCAAATTCTTCGGGGGTGATTTCATATTTTTTAACTTCCCCATCAACTACTTCGGCAATTGTTGTTGGTGCTGAAGCTGACACTTCATCGAAGCCATCTTGACCATGAACAACCGTGGCATTCTTGACACCTAGCTGATTAAGTACCTTAGCCATCGGTTCAACCAGTTCCTCATCATAAACTCCCAGTAATTGAGAAGTAGCATGAGCTGGATTGGCCAACGGGCCTAAGATATTAAACAAGGTTCTGATCCCTAACTCTTTACGAACAGGAGCAACATACTTCATGGCTTTGTGATATTCCTGTGCGAACAAGAAACAAATTCCAATTTCATTCAATACTGCTTCACTCTGCTTAGGGTCGATATTGATATGTATTCCTAATGCCTCAAGTACATCAGCTGCTCCACTCTTGGAACTAGCAGCACGATTTCCGTGTTTGGCAACCGGAATGCCTGTTGCTGAGACGACCAACGCTGAAGTCGTTGAAATATTAAATGAATTAGAATGATCGCCACCAGTTCCAACAATTTCCAGAACAGGTTCATCAGCTTTGAATTCCAACGCATGAGCCCTCATAGCATCGGCTGCTCCAGCTATTTCTTCAACTGTTTCTTTTTTAACTGATAATGCCGTTAAGAAGCTGGAGATTTGAACTGCGGTTGTCTTTCCACTCATAATTTCATCGATTACCTGATTCGTTTCTTCAAAAGTTAAATCCGTTCCGTTAACTAGTTTTTTTATGGCTACTTCAATTTTTGTATTTTCTTGCATGATGATTCCTCCAATTTAATTTTTAGCGTCTAAATCAAATTGGTGAAACCATCGCTTTCCGGGATTTTGTATCATAATGGTTGCTCCTTTTAAATTCTTGATACAAAAAAATCCGTCCATAAGCTTATACAGTTTAAGGACGGATTTTCCGCGGTGCCACCTTACTTCAATAGACTATGAGTGTATATGAAACACAATACACTTCAAGTCCATTACTCTTAGTGAAGGGCAAACACCCTCCCGACAACTTACGTATGCCTGACGTTTCTCTGTACTAATCTGATTTTAATAATCAAATATTCGAGAGAACCCTCGATGGTCCATTTAACTACTTGCGTTTGGTTGCACTCTCATCACCGGCAACTCTCTGTACATGCACAATAGTCTTGATCTCCATCTCATCGGTTTATGGACGAATTTGTTTTGTTGTTATGAGAATAAGAGTATTCACTCTCATTGTCAATAGTTTTTTAAATATTTTTCTAATTTGATTAATTTAATTTAATAAAATTTTTGATTATTTGTTGACCAATTTCTTTGTCGGTCATGATAGATTCAGGGTGGAATTGTACACCGTAGACCTTATTGTCTTCGTCCGCAATTGCCATGATCTCATGATTGGAAGTTTGAGCTGTGATGTTCAGTTTATCAGGGAGATCAGTAACTATCAGTGAATGATATCTGGCACCTGTGAATGAATGTGGACAACCTTCAAAAATCTTTCCACCATGTACTAACTGAATATTAGATGATTTACCATGCATCAGAACAGGCGCATGCACTACTTTTCCACCGTATACTTCAGCGATCGCTTGATGGCCCAAACAAACACCGAGAATTGGTACACGACCAATGAAATATTTTAGTTGGTCCAGCATATGTCCCGCATCTTCAGGACGACCAGGGCCAGGTGAAAAAATCAATTTGCTGGGATTTCGGAATGCCAATTCTTCAACGGTTAATTCATCATTTTTAATCACGATAATTGGTTCATCCGTCAATTCACCTACCAATTGGTACAGGTTGTAAGTGAAGCTGTCATAATTATCAATCAAATAAATCATTCTCTCACCTCTGCAGTTTTTTTTAAGGCATCAATAACAGAACTTGCTTTGTTATTAAATTCTTGAAATTCATTTTTTGCGATACTATCTGCCACAATACCAGCACCAGAATGAACAACTAAATCGTCGTTTTGTCGATACGCTAAGCGAATTCCGATGCAAAAATCTAAATCACCTGAAAAATCAATATATCCAATGCAGCCACCGTAAATTCCCCGTTTTCGCTGTTCTAATTGACTAATTATTTTCATAGCACTAATTTTGGGCGCGCCTGAAAGTGTTCCCGCAGGCATTAGTGATTCCACAATATCAATTGCCGATGACTTGTCGTCAACTAGGCTCTCAACCGTTGATCCCATATGCATAACATTACTGAACTTCAATAACTCCCTAACACGAGTAACCTTTACACTTCCAAATTGACTTATTTTACCAAGATCATTGCGACCAAGGTCAATCAGCATATTGTGCTCCGCTAATTCTTTGGGACTAGTCGTCAGTTCATTAGCAAGTTTTTTATCTTCTGCAATCGTCTTGCCACGTCTTCTCGTGCCTGCTAATGGATAAGTATACAAACTGCGATTTTGCTTAGTTATTAGGGTTTCAGGTGAAGCACCGATAGATTCAAAATTATCGTGCTTAAAATAAAACTGATATGGTGTAGGACTGCTAGAAAACAATTCTTTTGCAACAGTGAACAAACTACCACGAATTTTACCATGCCGAGGATTCGAAAGAATCAATTGAAAAATATCACCATCCGTAATATGTCGCTTAGTTTTGGCGACCTTGTCTTCAAATTCTTTAAGTGAAAACTGCAATTTCAAAGGACTAGTGATTTCAAAGTTAGACCTGACAGATACAGTTAAATTACTTAACAGCACACTCTTCAAGTCTTGAAGTTTAGTAATTGTTTGTTCATAAACCGAATCAAGCTTGGAAGTCGGAACTATGCAAGACAAAGTTACTGTTTTGGTTTGGTGATTAAAGGAAATTACTTGTTTGACCAACAATAAATCGACATCATTCAAATTATATGGGTCTGAAATATTCTGTGGCAAAGTCGGATTAGCAAATCGAGCATAATCATAACCCAAGTAACCTGATAGTCCTCCGACAAATGGCGGTAATTCTGGTATTTTAGGTATTCTATTATCTGATAAGATTTTTTCTATTACCGGTTTTAAATCTGTTTTAGTTTTGCTATTATTCAAAAATCCATCTTTATAAACAATTGCTTGTTCCGGATCAATACCAATAAAACTATAACCATCCTCTTCAGACTTGGGTCGTCCAGTAAATAAAAAACAGGCAGTTTGGTTCTTCTTCAAAAATTGCATTAATTCCAAAGGATCAAAGTTCACATCCTGATAGCTGATGGTCACTGGTGACATTGGATAATTCTTACTTAACCTTTTTAATTCTTCTAAATTCATATTTTCTCCCCCAAACAAAAAATCCGCCCATAAACTTATACAGTTTAAGGACGGATTTTCCGCGGTGCCACCTTATTTTAATAGACCAATAGTGTATGCAAAATAACACTCACTACCAGTCCACTACTCTTAGCGAAGGGCAAACACCCTCCCGACAACTTACGTATGCCTGACGTTTCTCTGTACTAATTCGGTTTTATAACCAAATATTCGAGAGAACCCTCGATGGTCCATTTAACTATCTGCGTCTGGTTACACTCTCATCAACGGTAACTTTCTGTACATGCACAATAGTCTTGATCTCCATCTCATCGGTTTATGGACGAATTTATTTTGTTGTTACAGAGAATAAAAGTATTTTGATAATTTGTCAACATAAATCTTTCACTAGATTAATCTTTGTTTATCCTTCCTCATCAGCATCAACATCCCCATCAAGTGTCTGAACAAGTCAAATAACGACTAAAAAAATAAGATTTGTGCGATAATTAAAAAAGTTATCGAACGAATCTTATTTATTTTTATATTTCGAGGTTTGTTTGTTGACCCAATACTGATTGTATGCTAAATTAGCACTGTACTATTAAGAGTGCTAAAAATAACAAGTGCTAATTAATTAGGAGGCAGTTTATGTTAGTTCCTACAGTTATTGAACAAAGCTCACGTGGCGAACGTGCCTATGATATTTATTCAAGATTATTAAAAGATAGAATCATTATGTTATCAGGTGAAGTTAACAGCCAAATGGCTAATACAGTCATTGCTGAATTACTATTCCTTGATGCTCAAGACTCAGATAAGGATATTTCAATGTATATCAATTCACCCGGTGGTTCTGTTACCGATGGATTAGCAATTGTTGACACTATGAACTTCGTTAAGTCAGACGTTCAAACAATTGCTACTGGTTTAGCAGCATCTATGGGAAGTGTTATCTTGTCATCAGGTACAAAGGGCAAACGTTTTGCTCTTCCAAACTCAACTGTTCTTATTCACCAACCATTAGGTGGCGCTCAAGGACAACAAACAGAAATCGAAATTGCCGCTCAAGAAATTTTGAAGACAAGAAAGAGATTGAATCACATCTTGGCTGATAATTCTGGTCAATCATTTGAAAAACTTCAAAAGGATACTGATCGTGACAACTACATGACAGCCCAAGAAGCTAAAGACTATGGTTTGATCGATGAAATCATGACAAATCAAGCTGATAAATAATAGTTCAATTTAATTAATAAGAGCTAATCGCAGATGCGATTAGCTCTTATTTTTTATTATTCAGGATTTAATTCCAAACGACGATTTTTAATAATAGTTTCCAGTTCTTCTAAATCAGATACAGTCGACTTATTGCGGATAAAACTACGAGCTGATGATCTCATTGCAATATAATTAGCGCGTTCTCGATTATTTCTGTGCCATTTCTCGTTGGCACGTCTCTGTGCATCTGTTAATACCATAATATTATCTCCCAGCGTTTAATAATTACCTAACAATATTATACATAAATTTGGTAAATAAACTTTCCATATATTATAATTATCTTTTACAAAATACGATAATTTGTAGAGTAATATATGTGTGATTTTTGATTAAGCCTTATCATTAGATAATTTTTGCACTTATATTTAAATAATTATTAAATTGTGTCACTTATGGTCCAGTCCAATTGTGTTGTATATTTGCCCGAAGGGATAGCAGTATCTGCACCGTTTACGTGAAGCAATAATCCTTTATCTTTTGCCCAAGAAATAGATGACATTGTTTCCCCATTTTTGGAAACATAAATTGGAACTGCACCACCAGTTAATAATGAAGTGAATTCGTCCGTCGAACTATCTGGATCATAAAATCTTAACTCACCCGGAAATGTAACTGTACCGTTCGTCAAATCTCCTTTTTGTTCAACCGATATTGTCTGACTGTTCTTATCTGAATCACTTCTATCATCTTGAACTGCTAATACTGGTGAATCATCATTGTTTACTCGATGTCTTAATACGTCCGTAGTAACGAATGTATTGAATGAACCAAAATCTATATCCATTGGCTTCAATGTAATACCACCACCAGGTTCAACTGTCCTATCGAAGTTGATCAATTGTTCCTTACCATCTGCATCCACATACATTGGTTTACTTGTATCACCATTTTCATACCCACCAATACCTTTAAAAGTTGGAGTGAATGTAAAATCATCTTGATTGTCATCTGTTACCGTTCCGTTAAATACTAATTTAAAATTGGCATTAGCTATTCCGTCTGGATCTAGGTTAATATTGCTGACGGTCAGAACTTGCTTGGTACTATCATCTGGATCGGTGACTATGTTAACGTAACTTGAATCTATCGTACTAACCACGCCGTCGTCATTTGTGAACTCAACACTGTTAGTATCAATATCCATTCCTTTTGGAATAGACACTGTATAGACACTCTTTGAAATAGTTCCTGAATTTTCTCCAGAATTGTCATAAGTGGAATTCAAATTTGCAGTATATTGAATTGAGTCATCTTTTTTGACGTTTTTAACAGCCAAATATTTGCCATCTGTATCCGGAGAGTCACTATCTGTGTTTGTTAAGTTATGAATTTCATTATCCAACTTAACTTCTGGTAACTTATCTGATGTTGTCGGCGTTGATGTATATTCAACGATAAGACCACCAAAGTTGGTGACCAATTGCCCAGTTCTAGTAGTACTGAGGATACCTGCTTTATAAGTGTAATCCAATACTAATTTTGCATACACACCATTCATGAATGCATCTTCTATATCACTATTTGGACCATCTTGTTTATATAACAAATACTCGGTTTTCAGATCCGCAGGGTCGTAGCCATCTAACACATCAATTACATCATCCGATATAAGGGTCGGCGACTCTTCTTCAAAGCCATTTTTACGATAGTCCCTTATCCAATGTAAATGAAAACCAGTAACACTAAAACTTTTCAAATCTGGAGAATATGATTTCATAGCTTCATATACTTCATCAAAAATATTTTCTCTAATATTAAAATGCATCAAAGTATTAATATCAGCATGTGGAACATAATCGCTAGAATCCACAACCCCACCAAGTGACAGTTCCAATTCTGCGGGCATGTTATTAGTTACTTCGGCTGTTATCTCAATGGCACCATTTATTGGCATATTAGTGTAAATATTATTTGTCTGCGTTGAAGATCCTACCAGAGTTGCTGTCGTATCAGAACTCATAGTTATGATGTCTCCATATCCAGGAAGTTTGGCTGACTTACCAAGCTTGCTGGATGATACAGGACTATCGTAACCTCTTTGAATTGTCCAAGAACTAGCCGTTCCAGAGGCATTAGGATGAATACTCTTTAAAGATATAGTTGTGGTATTAGCAACATTTACATCATTTTGTATTGTACTAAACAAATACCCAACATCTGCCTCTATGTAATATCCATTAACATTGACATCTCCAGTTGTAACTTTATTATATATGGCCAATGGCGAAATTAATGAATTCAATAAAGTTGTTTGATTAGTATTAGTTACAGTCGTTATTGGTGAACTGAACTGTGTCACAACATCGGTTATTGACTGTTGATTTGCTTGATCAGTTATGGCTAGTGTTTTTTTTGTAGCAATATCAGCGGTTGACGCAGAAGTATTCGCACTCGCAGATGGGTTATTTGAATTTTTATCGATTGTAATTGGTGATCCAAAGGTCGCGGCATCTACCTGAGTTGACTGTAGTGAAATCACAATAGTAATTAATAAGAAGAATATTACTAGTACTTTACTAGAAAACGAATTATAAAATTTCAACTTACTCCCCCCTTTTCAACAAGTCATAATTAATATAAAAAGAGACCATTCACAATATATGCAATGATCTCTTAAATATAATTAATAACTAGCGTAGAGAGTTGCCCAGTTAGTTTTTATAGTTGTGCTCTTAGAACCTTCTTTAAGAGTTATCTTTGCTTGATATTGTGTTCCATTATCTGAAACAGTTGTATTAGCTGTCGTATATGAAACGCTATTACTCTTACCCAAATATTCTGCTTTTGTTTTACCTGGAGCTTTCTTGTACCATTCGACCTTGATACGATTGTCATTTATGAGTCCCGTAAAACTCTCAGTATCGCCACGGAGCGCGAAAGTAGCTGCTTGACCGGATGGAACAGTTTGATTATCCAATCCACCACCAACTTGAACGTACGTCGTTCCAACCACGAATGATGTATCCATATTACGGAACGTACCAGTAACCTTCACTACACCAGCTAATCCCTTATCATTTGCAGTTATCTTACCAGTACTATCAACTGTGGCTAAATTAGTATTATCAACACTCCACGTTACTTTACCAGTTGAACTAATAGGATCAACTGTGGCGTGAGCATAAGTTGTATTAACTTGGCCCTCACTATTGTTATAGATGTAATCACTATCTGTGCCCACACTGACACTAGTTGCATTAGTTGGTGTATTCACAGCATTAACTTCGGCAACGGTCGAATAAATATGTGTCTTAGCAATCCAACCTGTTAAGTAATTCCAATACTGCGTATCTAATTGATACCAAGTTCGACTTTCTTGCGTTGTTTGAATCGGCAAGTTTTTGCGATGACCATTTTGCCATTCAGGAACTTCACTCCAATTCATTCCATCATCAGATTTGTACCATCTGTAATGTGGTGCGTCGAAGACTCCACCAAGCACACTCCATAATGAACGAGCCGCATCAGTATTAAGAGTTATTTCATTTCCAACGACCTTGTAAGTGATTGCTTCCGGTTGAAGATCATATCCGTTAGTGTTCCAAATATTTAAAAACTTATCAGGTGCCGGCGTTGCTGTAAATGCGCTATTGGTTAATGGAGTGCCTACTTCAGCAGCATTTGCAGTTGTATTTTGAGTAGAAAAAATTCCAATTATTATCAGAGTAATGAGTGATAATAACCCATTGCGTTTTAGCCTAATTCTGTCCATAATTGAATCCCCCTATTTGACTGTCAGTATTGCCCAATTTGTAGTTAAAGTAACTTTTTTAGTACCCTTGCGCATAATTATCTTTGCTCTGTATAAATTACCGTTATCTGTTTTTGATACCGGATTAGTTGTGTAATAAAGATTATGTGTAGAACCTAGCAATTTCTCTTTATTATCCTTTTGACTAGCTTGTTTTGAATACCACTCAACCGAAATATTGTTATCATCCCAGTAACCATAGAAATCATCAGTGTTACCTTGTAGTTTAAAGGTAGCAGTATCATCAGCTTTGGCGACTTGGTTAATTAAGCCACCACCAACTGTTACCTGTGAACGGCCAACAACCGTTTTAACATTATCTTCAGTTGAGCCGGTATATGTCGCAATAACTGAGGCAGTTCCACTTACACCTTTTGAATTAGCAGTGATTTTACCAGTATTTTTGTCGATAGTTATTAATTCTGGTCTGTTGGTTGACCATTTGATTGTTCCAGTTGCATTGGTTGGATTAACAGTTGCATGTGCATAAGTTACATTCATCAATTCATCACTGATGTTGTAAATATAGTCGCTCTCGGTTGATACACTCACAGAATCAGCATCGATACTAGTAGCTAGAGCATTGACTTGTGTGATGTTTGAATAAATATGTGTTTTAGCTAACCAACCTGTTAAATAATTCCAATACTGTGTATCCAGTTGATACCAAGTTGTTCCCTCTTCACTGGCATTGATCGGCATATTCTTTCTGTGACCATTTTGCCATTCAGGAACTTCACTCCAAGTTTTGCCATCATCTGACTTATACCATCTGTAATGTGGCGCATCAAAGACTCCACCGACAACTGACCAAACTGAACGTGCAGCATCTGTATAGATTGTCTTGGTAGCATCATTAACTTGAACATTATAGACGGGATCTGGTTGTAGATCATAACCATTAGAATTCCATATATTTAAGAACTTAGATGGTTCTGGTGTAGGATCATTCAAGTAATACTGCAATTCGGTACCTAACGGTGCAGCATTGACCTCAGTATTATTCTGTACAACAAATGTTCCTAACGCCAAGGTAGAAAATAAAGTAACTAACCCTAACTTAGTTGCTCTTCCCCTTTTCATAATTTAACCTCCAAATATAATATTTTCTTCACAAACAAGTATACAATGTATGTTATTATTGATTAATCCATATTTTATAATAAAGCTTTACAATATATGATATTTTATATGTTATGATATTTAGTTTTTAAATGTATAAAAAAGATAATACCCATTATTGATAAATATGGGCATTATCTTTTTTTAGTTAATATTTATGGCTTTTTTGCTCACTTAATTAGAAATAAACTATAAAATTCTAATATAAGTGATAATAATATATCATGATATATTATATATAATATATTATTGATACAAAAATATAAATTTGTGATATTTTTTAAGATTATTATGCCTATTCATCAATTTTAAGTCTACCTAATGTCCATAGACGAAAACTTCAAATAAGTTTATCCTAATCTCTGGAGGTTAAATATATGGACAGTACAATTAATAACGCACTAAAACGTAAATTATTCATCATTACTTTATTATCCGGAACATTCACCATGTCGATCAGTCAGTCATCACTTTCAACTGCCTATCCAACATTAATGAAGTTCTTCGGAGTAAATGCTCCAACTATCCAATGGTTAACAACTGGTTTCATGTTGATCATGAGTATCATGATGCCGATCAGTCCCTGGCTCTTAAACAATATTTCATTCAAAAAAATATTTCTAGGAGTTGTTGGAATATTCGCGGTCGGTACTCTGATCATTATCTTGGCACAGAACTTCGCTATGGCGATGCTCGGTAGAGCCTTGGAAGCAATCGGAGTTGGGATTCTCTTCCCATCATTTCAATCGGTTCTTATGACTATCACTCCTGAAGAAAAACGTGGTACTACGATGGGATTCGCTGGGTTAGTCATGGGTTCCGCCCTTGCATCTGGTCCTATTATCTCTGGTATCGTATTGAACTTCTTACAATGGCAAGGACTATTCGTGATCTTCTTATTGATAATGATCGTTATCTTCATTACTGGTTTAATCTACATAAAAGACGTTATGCCTCGTCACAAAGTAAAACTCGATAGTTTGTCGATCGTCTACTTATTAGGAATAATTGGCTTATTATATGTAGTCAATCAAGCTGGTAGTGAGCACAAATTATCAACTAACTTGATGATCCTACTAATTGTCAGTTTGATTCTGTCAGTATTATTTATCCACCGTCAATTGACTAAGGACGAACCATTGTTAGACTTAAAAGTTATGAAGAACTTCAACTTTGACTTATCAGTCTTACTAACAGGATTTTCATACATTTCATTGATTGTTGTTACGATTATTTATCCACTGTATTATCAAAACATCCTGCATACCTCAGTATTAGTATCCGGTTTAGCTTTAGTGCCACCGGCTATTCTACTAAGTATTTTGAATCCACTAACTGGTAACTTAGCTGACAAGATTGGTTTCAAAAAAACATTGATCTCTGGTATGTCGATGATTGTCGTCGGTTGGGTTCTCTTATTCTTTTTGAATATGAAACTCAGAATTTGGCCAATGATCTTGATTGCTATGCTAATCGAAGGTGGTAATGCTTTCGTCATGATGCCAGCAACAACTCTTGGTGGTAACTCATTACCTGAGAATTTGATTCCACATGGTACAGCTATTATCACAACCGTTCGTCAATTACTTGGATCACTTGGCGTCTCACTAGCTACTTTGATTCTGGTAACTGCGAACCAGAACCATGGATTATCAGCTAACCTCGGATTGATCGGTTATCACTACGTCTTCGGTTTCTTCTGTGCAATGGCAATTATTGGATTTATCTTTGCATTGCTTATTAAGAATCAGAAGGACTAACACCTACGTTAAAAATTGATTGAACTTGCTGTGGAAGACATACAAAAAACTGCAACCATCTGGTCGCAGTTTTTTTGTATTAGAAGTATAATTAATTCCTGGATTATTAATTATGGGGGATTTTATGAACACTCAAAACCGTATTAACAAAAAAACCATTTCGGTGATTTTGCTATTTTTTATTACCCTACTTGGCTGGATGATTTGGCAATTTCACTTCAACTATTTGATTTCAGGAAGTGATACCTTTTTTCACACCCAACGGGTCTACGAAATCAGGCAAGCATTCTTAAATGGAAACCTACCAGGTTGGTTGAACTTCAATACTTTTTTTTCAGCTGGACAAGCCGTTAATGGGATGTATCCTGACTTCACACTCTGGCCCTTTGTCTTCATAACTGATATGTTGTCACCAATTCATCAGGTAATTGCGATCAAAGTTCTTATTGCTGCATTAACATACATTGTGACATTTTTATCATTAAACAAACGCTATAACAGTTTCAATTCAAGTATGGCTGCACTTATCTTCACGTATTCTGGTGCTGTACTTCGTGACATCACAACTGAATTTCAACCTGGAACGGCCATCGTTCTCGCATTCGCCTTTCCACTCCTATTTACTTTTAAGGATGTTATCGAGAGTAAAGAATTAAACTACACTCTAGCAATTAAATTGGGATTGTTGATGACAATCGTTATTAATTCGCACTTGTTAAGTGCCATCGTCTTATCGATGGTTGCGGGCATATTCTTGATTGTTAAATCCATCAAGAATCGTACGATTATGCCTTGGCTCAATGTGATTGTCGCTGGAATACTCGCCGTGGTTTTGTGCCTACCAGTAATCTACCGCATCATGACAATTTCTAAGTCAGGCTTGTTAGCACCATTTGGCAAAGGAAACATTATTGCCGATCCAATAACACTCTTGTTTACTAATTCAAAATGGAACGCACGAGTAGCCTTTTCTACTTTGTCATTAATCATTATGCTAATTGTTTTTGTTGGATTCGATAAAAAGAAAATCAAGCGTCTAGCTCCTTGGCTCTTGATCGAAGCGTTGTTAATTGTTTTAAGTACTGATATGACACCCTGGGCAATCTTCAATCACATTCCTATCATCAATAATTTTCAAGAATCAAGCTGGCGTTTTGCACTGTTTCTTGGCGTTATTCCCATAATATTATTGCTGGAAAACTTCAAAGAACACACTAGTCAATATATTTTAATCTTGCTATCCATCCTCTCAATCTCTGCGGCAACTCAAGTCACTAGTAATTATATTTATAATCACGGTAAGGACTTGGCTACCGTCACAGCAACATCAACCAAGACCGTTGGACTAAATGATGATGTTAAATTAACTTCAGACGGTATCAACAGTGAGACTATTCAACGGACGTTGATACCAGATTATGCACCTGACCAAATTGAGCTTGAGCCCAACAGTAACGGACAATTGTTAGCAAATGATATTCAAAACAAGTTAACTCATCATTGGGCAACACAAGTAAAGCATCAAATTCCATTAACTAAAACTGATTCATCCACCAATTGTGTTACCTACAAGGGTAATAACATCAAGTCTGGCAATATTGAATTACCGATCATGGGTTATTCATCATTGAACTATGAAGTAACTGTGAATGGCAAAGCCACCAGCTGGACAACTGATAATAAAGGATTCCTAACCATTCATATCAAGAAAAATATCAAGACCGCCAGCATTTCCATTTTTAGTTCTTATCCCCATTCTTATCCATACATGATCTGGATTTCAGTCATTTTATTTATAACTTTAACTGGCTATCTTATCTATGACAAATTCCACGTTTAATCACTAAATCAAATTCTCTTTTTGAGGATTTGATTTTTTTTTACAAAAATTGTTGACAAAAAATCTGATGATGCCATTATTATTTTTGAAAGGTGAGTAACTAATCACTCATAATTACAGTTTTTTAAGAGGAGATAATCAAATGCAAACTTCAATCATTAACTTGCAACATCTTGTTAAAAAGTTCGGCAAACAAACCGTTCTTAAAGACGTGAACATGAACGTCTTATCCGGTGAAATTGTGGGATTGATCGGGCCTTCTGGTGCTGGTAAATCGACTGTTATCAAAACAACCTTAGGGATGGAAGTTGTTGACGGAGGATCTGCCACAGTCTTCGGTGAGACAATGCCTAACCGTAACTTGTTAGCAAATATTGGATATATGGCACAAACAGATGCCTTATATGATGCCTTATCTGGTAGAGAGAACTTAGCGTTCTATGGTCAGATGAAGGGTTTATCACCATCTGAATTAAAAAGAGAAATAAAACATGTTGCTCAAGTCGTTGACTTAACTAAAGATCTGGACAAACGTGTCAGTGGTTACTCTGGTGGGATGATGAGACGTTTATCGTTATCAATCGCCTTGTTAGGTAATCCAAGATTGCTGATTCTAGATGAACCAACAGTTGGTATCGACCCAGCATTACGTAGACAGATCTGGGCTGAACTTGGTAAAATTCATAATGAAGGTCGTAGCATACTGATTACTACTCACGTTATGGATGAAGCGGAATTATGTGATCGTGTTGCTTTATTACTTGATGGTCAAGTAATGGCATTCAATCAACCAGATGTACTAAAGATGCAATATAACGTCGATTCAATCGAAGACGTATTCTTAAAAGCGGAAGGTGTACAATAATGCGTTCAATTGCAATTATGAAGCGAGTTCTAAAAGAACTCTTAAGAGATAAAAGAACATTAGCCTTAATGTTCGTAGCACCGGTAATTATCCTATTATTAATGAGTTTTATTTTTAACTCTAATTCATCAACAAATGTCGACGTTGCAACAGTCGACTTACCTACTTCACTGAATAGTAATATCGGCAGTACCAAACACGTCGATGTACACAAGTACAGTACAAAGAAATCTGCCAAAAAAGCTTTAAAGGATGAAAAGGTCGATGCAATCATCCAAAAGAAAGGCAATAATTATGATCTAACATATGCAAATACTGATTCTACAAAAACAGCTGCAGTGAAACAAGTCTTCAGTGCTTCATTAACAAAAACGAATGTCAGCACCATGAAGAACCAATTGGTTACGACTACAACAGCTCTAGCAAAATTAACCGGTCAAACTGCACCTAGTGCTTCATCAAATGTCTCCACACCAAAAATTCACAACCATTATGTTTATGGTGATAAAGACACTGGATTCTTCGATAAAATTCTACCAGTTCTAATGGGATTCTTCGTCTTCTTCTTCGTATTCCTAATTTCAGGTATGGCACTTCTCAAAGAACGTACCAGTGGAACACTTGATAGATTACTGGCAACACCTGTTAAACGTTCTGAAATCGTCTATGGTTACATGCTAAGTTACGGTATCTTAGCAATCGTTCAAACTATTATTATTGTTTTAACGACTGTTTGGTTACTGGGAATCGAGGTCAAGGGTAATATCATCTCGGTTATCTTCATAAACCTAATACTATCATTGGTTGCTTTGGCATTTGGTATCCTGCTATCCACCTTTGCTAAATCTGAATTCCAAATGATGCAATTCATTCCTATCGTGGTTATTCCCCAAGTGTTCTTCTCAGGAATCATCCCATTGGATTCAATGGCACATTGGGTCAGTGATATCTCATATATCATTCCCATCAAGTACTCTGGTGATGCCGTATCTGCCATCATCATGCAAGGAACAGGTATTCTTTCATTATGGCCTGACATCCTTGTCCTATTAGGAATCTTACTCGTACTAACATTCCTAAATGTCGTTGGTTTAAAACGTTATCGTAAAGTCTAAAAAAAATAGAATGGAGATAAACAGTTATCTATTTATCTCTTTTTTCTGAATAAAAGGAGATATAAATATGGAGTCCAATATTTTTGCAAACTATCGTGATTGGATTACCAGTCAAAAAATACCTCATGGGAAAAAAGCTGTTTTGCTGGCGGGATTAGAATTATTCTCCAAGAATGGTTATCATGGAACCCCGACCGCAGACATTGCCAAAAAGGCAGGTGTCAGCCAAGCAACAATTTTTAAATATTTCAAAACAAAACAGGATCTACTTATCACGATCATCAAACCTATTATCGAAAACATGGTCCCAAACTATCGTGATCAATTTTTAAGTGGTATGAATAAATATCATAATCTCGAAGAATGGGTAAACTTTGTGGTAAGAGACCGCTATAAGTTTCTAAAAGATAATTCAGATGCAGCAATTATCTTACTATCGGAAATGATGATAAACCAAACGGTTAGAGATTTATTCTTTGAAATTTTTGAAAAATCTGTTCCTGTGGTTAAAACCACTATTGTTAATAAACTCGAATCAAGTAATGAAGTTCGCGATGATCTCGACTTGAGTGGAATCATCAGAACCATTGTTGGACAATTCATTCCCTACTTCTTCCAACAATATCTAGTCCCTAACTCAATTGAAGATGAGGAACATGACTTAGAACAAATGGTAGATTTAATTATGCACGCTATTGCAAAATAAAAAATCGAAATCTCATAATGAGGTTTCGATTTTTTATACGGCTTCTTCAGCCATTTGATTCAATTTTCGTAGTCGGTGATTGATACCAGACTTAGATATAGCACCACTTGGCACCATATCACCTAATTCCTTCAAAGAAACTTCCGGATTCTCTAATCTTAAGACAGCAATTTCACGTAATTTAACAGGTAATGAATCCAAACCAATCGTGCTTTGAAGATGCTTGATATTCTCAACTTGACGTTCAGCTGCTGCAACGGTTTTATTAATATTGGCATTCTCGCAATTGACCAGTCGATTAACAGAATTACGCATATCACGGACGATCCGAATGTCTTCAAACTTCAGCATGGCATTAGTTGCTCCAACAACTTGTAAGAAGTCCGCAATTTTCTCTGCTTCCTTCAGATAAACAATATAGCCATTACGACGTTGTGTAACTCTAGCATTCAAATTAAAATGATTCATCATTTGAGCAATGCCATCGTTGTGGGTTTCATAGAGTGAATAAATCTCCAAATGATATCTGGATGTCTCGGGATTATTAACACTACCAGTAGCCAAGAATGCTCCCCGAAGATATGAACGCATGCGTTGATCTTCATCAAGGATATCTTCAGGTACATCAGTATTGATCGACAATCCCGTATCATCTAAGATACCTAGGTCTTTTAGGACCTTTTCAGTATCATATTTTAAGCGAACAAGATATTGATTGTTCTTTTTTAATTTCATTTTTTTACGAACCAATAGTTCTGATTCCATCCCGTAACGCAATTTAATGAGTGAAAAAATCCTACGAGCAATCGCAGGATTCTCCGTTTGCGCTGTCAAAACAAAATGATGATTCTGTAAACTCAACGAACCATTCATTCTCAGCAAGGCTGATAATTCAACACGTGCATGTTCGGGATGAACTTCTAAACTAGTGAGTTCCTTTTTTACTTCACTTGCGTAAGAAGCCACTAGTGTCTCACCTCATTTTTTCTATTTCCAGATTGAAATGATAAATTCAAAACTTCACGACCAATTTTTTTACCATCATGAAAGGCTCCATTATCGTGTAAAGATAAAAAGTCGTCTTGAATTACTCGACATCCCATATCTCGCAATGCTTTGAAGTCGGGCTTTACCTGACTGACATACTCATCGTATTTTTTATGATCCATGTAACCATCTGGCACTTCTCGAGTATTGACCAAAACTGTGTCGATGTAATTACCACCTAAATGCTCATTCAAAACGCTAACATGATCAGCATCTGTAAAACCTTCTGTTTCACCGATCTGAGTCATAATATTACAGATATACACTACCTCAGCGGGTGTCTGACGAACTGCTTCACCAAGATCACTGATCATTAAGTTAGGTAGAATACTTGTGAACAAACTACCTGGTCCAAGCACCACGACATCAGCCTGCATAATCGATGCAACGACTGGTAACAGTGACTTAGGTGTTTCATCAGGATTATCCGAATTAGTCACCCAAACACGTTTCACGTGTTTACCGGAGTGAGTTATTTCGTGTTCACCTGACAATGTTGTTCCATCTGTGAACTCTGCATTCAGCGTTAATTTAGTATTGCTGGCAGGAAATACCCGACCATCAATACGCATCATCTTAGATAGTTCTTGAACAGCGTCAAAGATATTAGGTGACATTTCTGACAATGCAGCGATAATTAAGTTTCCAATCGCATGACCGGAAAAGAAGTCATCATCACTATTGAAACGATACTGAAAAACATCCAAATCAACTTTTGGCAAATCTGATAGTGATGCTAGAACGTTACGAATATCCCCAGGTGGTACGACGTTGATGTAATCTCTCAATACACCGGACGAACCGCCATCATCGGCAACGGTCACGATAGCTGTGATATCAGCATCCTTGTTTCTCAAACTATTTAATACAACTGGTAATCCAGTTCCCCCACCTATAACAACAACCTTTGGACGGCGTCCCTTAACAACACGAACTATCCTATTTGTTGGCATGTTCAATTACCTTCTTTTGAGATTTTTCCATATCACGATGTGTGATATCAACGTAATAGTTATCTTTTAAATCTGTGCCTAACCTTTGTGCAATAGCAACTGAACGATGTTGTCCACCAGTACAGCCGATAGCAATCGTTAAACTAGTTTTGCCTTCCTTTTCATATCCAGGAATAATGTCTTTTAATAAATCAGCTAATTTACTATAAAAATTCTCAGTTACTGGATCATCCATTACATAATCATATACTGGCTTATCCATGCCCGTCTTGGTCTTAAGACTGTCCACATAAAATGGATTCTTCAGGAATCTGACATCCATGACAATGTCGGCATCAATTGGTAAACCATATTTGAAGCCGAATGACATAACTTCAATATGAAATGTTGGCGTACCTGAACTCTCTTGGAAATTATCAAATATTTCTTCACGAAGCTGTCTTGGAGTTAAATCAGTCGTATCAATCTCAACTTGCGCACGACTTCTGATTTCTGAAAGTAACTCACGTTCCTTGTGAATGCCATCAAGCAGACGACCTTCCATAGCCAAAGGATGGCTACGACGAGTCTCTTTGTAACGTGAAACTAATTCTTCATCAGAGGCGTTCAGAAATAGAATCCTCATATCAACTTTTTGTTGTTTTTCTTGTTCATCTTCATCCATTTGAGAAATCATCGAAAAAATCTCATCATAAAACGCACGTGAACGAATATCCACAACTAGTGCGACTTTTTTGATTGTTCCAGATTCATGAACTAATTCCCAGAACTTAGGTAGAAGATTTGGTGGCATATTATCAATACAGAAATATCCCAGATCTTCGAAAGATTGCATTGCTACAGTCTTACCAGCACCACTCATACCGGTTACGATTACCAAACTTTGCATGTCTTTTGACATAGTGCACCTCGCATTCGGATATAATCATACCACAACGTGCCTGGTGTGTCATTTTTAGGCAATAAAAAAGCTTGACTATCATTAGCCAAGTTAATAATTTTAATCACGATATCTTCTTAAATGTGAGTAATCAATAACTAAAGAAAAGAATCCAAAAATTGTCGCAAATATACTTGCAGTCATTAGCATATCCAAGGAAACTAAAAATGACATCAAATCAACACCATCCTTATGCATACCCACAGCATAGAAAATACAATAAATCATCGTACATATAACGGTTCGACGAATATCTCGCTTCAAAATCATCCTTCTAACATCTTTGTAATTCATGGCCGATACATCAGTAATATTTAACTTCAACTTGTGAATTGCAATGACGGTATACATTCCACTACCGAGCATCAGGAATAAAAGATTGAAAAACAAATAATTTTGTAAAGATTGGAAATTATTTCTGCCAACTAACTCCACTACAATTGTCGAAACTAATAAATAATAGAACAATATCATGTATGCATTATTACCAATACGATTCAATTCACTACGACGATACTCATCTAATTCTCCATCGATCCCGTAAAAATATTTGATAAACTTAGTTGAAAAGGATTCCCTAGTTTTCATAACTTTATTCCTCCCAGAATAGTTGATTCAGATCGGTCCCCAGAGCTTTTGCTAATTTGATGCACAAGTCCAATGATGGATTGTACTTGTTATTTTCAATCATATTTATTGTTTGACGTGCAACTCCTATTTCTGAAGCTAATTTAATTTGCGAAATCTTCAATCCCGTGCGATATTCTTTTACTCGATTCATAAATCCTGCCTTTTATGTCATATATATTTGACACCTTAAGTATATAACGTATACAAACAATGTCAAATATATATGACATATTTGAACACAAAAAAACCCGACCAATGAAGGTCGAGTTAAATATCATTTTTTAGATTTGCTAGTAGTTTTCTTCTCAGATTTCTTTTCAGCATCAAGTGTTCGTTTAGTATCACGTTCCAAAATCGGCTTCAAATATTGACCAGTGTAGCTTTCTTTCACTTCACATATTTCCTCAGGTGTACCAGTAGCGACAACTTGCCCGCCGCCTTCTCCACCTTCAGGTCCAAGGTCAATGACCCAATCAGACGATTTGATAACATCCAGATTGTGTTCGATAACTAACACTGTATTACCTTCATCAACTAAGCGTTGAAGGACTCCTAACAAACGCTTGATGTCATCCGTGTGTAATCCAGTTGTAGGTTCATCAAGAATATAGAAATTCTGACCAGCTGATTTCTTATACAATTCTGAAGCAAGCTTCATACGTTGAGCCTCACCACCAGATAATTGTGTAGCTGATTGTCCCATTGAGACATAGCCAAGGCCAACATCAACAATTGTTTGAAGTTTTCTTCTAATCTTTGGAATATTGTTGAAAAATTCAAGTGCATCTTCAACCTTCATATCCAAAACTTCGGCGATATTCTTACCTTTGTATGTAACTTCAAGTGTTTCTGAATTATATCTTGTACCATGACAAACCTCACAAGGCACATAGACATCCGGCAAAAAGTTCATTTCAATCTTAATAATTCCATCACCATGACAATTTTCACAACGTCCACCCTTGACATTAAATGAGAATCTGCCCTTTTTATATCCACGAAGTTTGGCCTCATTTGTTTGAGCAAACAAATCACGAATATCATCAAAAACACCCGTATACGTAGCAGGATTACTTCGAGGTGTACGTCCAATTGGACTCTGGTCAATGGCAATCATCTTTTCGAGTTTTTCATAACCAGTGATTTTTTTGTACTTACCAGGCTTGTGTGAATTACGATTCATCTTTTGTGCCAAAGCACGCTTAAGAATTGTATTAACTAAAGTGGATTTTCCAGAACCGGAAACACCAGTAACGGAAATGAACTTACCTAATGGGAACTTAACATCGATTTTTTTCAGGTTATTCTCTTCAGCACCAAACACTTCAACGAAATCACCACTGCCATCTTTACGTTCAAGTGGTACCTTAATGAACTTCTTACCCGACAAATATTGTCCAGTTAATGACTTAGCACTACGCATAACTTGCTTAGGTGTTCCAGCGGCCACAATTTGACCACCTTTTTCACCTGCACCAGGGCCAACATCAATCAAGTAATCTGCAGCCAACATTGTATCCTCGTCGTGCTCAACAACGATCAAGGTATTACCAAGATCACGCATTTTCTTCAATGAACTGATCAAACGATTGTTGTCACGTTGATGCAACCCAATGGAAGGCTCATCAAGAATGTACATAACTCCTGACAAGTTAGAACCAATCTGTGTAGCCAAACGAATACGTTGAGCCTCACCACCAGATAGTGTTCCGGCAGAACGTGACAAAGTCAAATAATCCAATCCAACGTTAATCAGGAATGATAGACGATCTTTAACTTCTTTCAAAATCGGCTTAGCAATTACAGTATTTTGTTCACCCAAAGTAATGCCATCGAAAAATGGTAATTCTTTCTTGATTGATAGATTTGATACTTCCGCAATATCTTGTCCTCCAACTTTGACAGACAAAGCTTGACGATTCAATCTCTTACCATGACAAACAGGGCAAGTAAGTTCAGTCATATACTTACGCATAACTTCACGTGTAAAGTCACTGTTTGTTTCGTGGTAACGACGATTGATATTAGGAATTACACCTTCAAACGGAACATCAACATCACGCACATTACCGAAGTCATTCTCATAGTGGAAGTGGAAATTCTTACCGTCAGAACCATTGAGAACAAGGTTCTTATCATGATCTGATAATTTTTCAAATGGCGTATTCATATCAATTTTGAATTCTTTACAAGCTTGTTCAAGCATTTGTGGATAGTATTGTGAACTAATAGGATTCCAAGGAAGAATTGCTCCCTCAGCCAGAGTCTTAGATTGATCAGGAACGACCAAATCAATATCAACTTCTAGCTTAATTCCCAAACCATCACAGTTAGCACATGCGCCAAATGGTGCATTAAATGAGAACAAACGTGGTTCAAGTTCACCAACAGTGAAACCACATAATGGACAAGCATTCTTTTCCGAAAAAACCATTGTATCTTTGCCAATGACGTCTATATTCATATATCCATCTGACAAACGTAATGCCGCTTCAACCGAATCAAATAAACGTGACTTGATATGATCATTGATAACAATTCTATCAACAACAACATCGATATCGTGTTTTTTATTTTTATCAAGTTCAATGTCTTCACTAATGTCATGCATTTCACCATCAACAAGAATTCTGACATAGCCTTGCTTTTGAATCTGAGCAAGAGCCTTTTTATGTTGACCTTTTTTGGCACGAATAACCGGTGAAAGAACTTGTAATTTTGTTTTTTCGTCTAATTTCAAAACAGCATCAACCATTTGTTGTGCTGATTGACTAGTGATCACTGTACCGTCATTAGGACAAATTGGTGTTCCAACACGTGCCCATAATAGACGCAAGTAATCATTAATTTCGGTAACAGTACCAACAGTCGAACGAGGATTCTTTGAAGTCGTCTTCTGATCGATAGATATAGCAGGACTTAACCCATCGATCGAATCAACGTCAGGTTTGTCCATCTGTCCTAAGAACTGACGCGCATATGAAGATAAACTCTCTACATAACGACGTTGTCCTTCAGCATACAAAGTATCAAAGGCCAGCGAACTCTTACCAGAACCTGACAATCCTGTCATTACGACTAACTTGTCACGGGGTATAGTGACATCAACATTCTTTAAGTTGTGAGCACGTGCTCCATGAATTACGATTTTATCATTTAACATAGTTACTTCATTTCCGCCTTCAAATCTAGAATTGTGTCACGCAAATTAGCAGCAGCCTCAAAGTCTAGTTTCTTAGCAGCGGCTTCCATTTGTTCTTGTAAGTTACCAAGTAACTCGTTTTGTTCCTTCTTCGACATGTCTTCGAATTTAAGATCATCATCGATCTTTTCAGATTCAGAAGCAGTATTGTCGACCTTTTGGAACATTGAAATAGCATCACGAATTGGCTTAACGATCGTCTTAGGTGTAATGCCATGTTCTTCATTAAACTTCTCCTGTAACTCACGACGGTGCTTCGTCTTAGAAATAGCACCTTCCATTGATTCAGTTACAGAATCAGTATACATGATAACTTTACCATTCTCATTACGAGATGCACGTCCAATGATTTGGATAAGTGAACGCTCTGAACGTAAGAATCCTTCTTTGTCAGCATCCAAAATTGCAATCAACGAAACTTCTGGCACATCGATACCTTCACGAAGCAAGTTGATACCTATCAAAACATCAAACTTACCTAAACGTAAGTCACGAATAATCTTAGTCCGTTCCAAAGTTTTGATATCACTGTGCAAATATCTAACTTTGATTCCAAGATCCTTGAAGTAATCACTTAAATCTTCGGCCATCTTCTTAGTCAATGTCGTTACGAAGACACGCTCATGTTTTTCAACACGTTCGTTGATTTCTCCTACCAAATCATCAATCTGTCCCATAATTGGACGGACTTCGATCTTAGGATCAAGCAGTCCTGTTGGACGAATAATCTGTGTTGCCAAATGATCAGTTCGATCCATTTCGTAGGGACCTGGTGTAGCTGAAACATACAAAATACGGTTAACATGTTTTTCGAATTCTTCTAGCTTCAGAGGGCGGTTGTCCAATGCACTAGGCAGACGGAATCCATAATTAACTAACATCTGCTTACGTGCACGATCACCATTGTACATACCACGAACTTGCGGCATCGTAACATGTGATTCATCGACCATGATATTGAAGTCCTTAGGAAAGAAATCTATCAACGTGAATGGAGGTTCACCTTCGGCACGTCCTTCCATGTGACGTGAATAATTCTCGATACCAGATGTGTAGCCCATTTCACGCATCATTTCAATATCATACTCAGTACGTTGTTTAATCCGTTGAGCCTCTAACAATTTGCCTTCTTTGGTAAATGTCGCAACCTGCGTATCCATTTCTTTTTGGATACGGTCAAGTGCATCTTCCATCTTTGAATCACTAATCATAAAGTGAGTAGCTGGGAAGATACCGATATGATCCATTTGACCCTTGATTTCACCAGTCAAAGCATCCATTTCAATAATTCGATCAATCTCATCACCAAAAAATTCTACACGAATAGCGTTATCATCACGTGAAGCTGGAAAAATATCCACAACATCCCCACGTACACGAAAACGGCCACGCTGAAAATCAATATCATTGCGTTCAAATTGATTATCAACTAACTTCTCCAATAAGTCATTACGGCCTAATTCCTGACCCACACGCAGTGAAATAATACTGTCAGAATATTCCTTAGGATCACCTAGACCAAAGATACAAGAAACAGATGCCACAACAATAACGTCATTACGTTCAAGCAATGAACTAGTTGCCGAGTGACGAAGCTTATCGATTTCATCATTGATACTAGAATCCTTCTCGATATAAGTATCACTTGATGGAACATACGCCTCCGGCTGATAGTAGTCATAATAACTGACAAAGTACTCAACTGCATTGTTAGGGAAAAACTCCTTGAATTCCCCATAAAGCTGTCCAGCCAACGTCTTGTTATGTGAAAGAATCAAAGTTGGTTTATTCAAATTCTTAATAACATTTGCCATCGTAAAAGTCTTACCCGTACCAGTTGCTCCCTCAAGTATAACTTCTTTATCGCCAGCCTTAAAATCATTAGTAATCTTATCGATTGCTTGTTGCTGATCCCCTGCTGGTGAATACTTCGAAACCAAATCAAACTTATTATCGTCTACTCTATCTATCAAAAATTCATCCTCCATAAAGCTAAAAAATACACCTAACTCTGTGAATTAGATGTAATTTGCGTTAGGCACAAATATGTGTCTTTATATTAACATATCGAACATACTTTCGCTATGTTTTTACTCATTAGACGATAGTTTTGGCAAGTAAGCAAATATAACCAAACCTATCAAGAATAGAATGCTTAATGATGCAGCACCGATAGTTGATTTACCAGTCATTTGCGTAACAATACCAACTAACACCGGACCCATAACAGCTGAAAACTTACCAAGAATATTATAAAATCCAAAGAATTCACTACCTGATTTTTTCGGTATCAATCGTCCAAAGTACGAACGACTCAAGGCTTGAATTCCACCTTGACTGGTCCCAACTAAAACTGCCAAAATCCAAAAATCAATTGTAGAATTTAATTTCAAAGCATATAAACAAATTCCTAAATATAAAATAATTCCAATAAAGATTCCGGTTCTAGTTGAAGTTTTGTTAGCTAACCAGCCGTACAAAATTGAAAACGGAAAAGCGACCAATTGAACCACTAGCAAGACGATCATTAACGTCGTCGTGGTTATTCCCATGTCCATACCAATCGATGTTGCCATCGTAAAAATTGTATCTACACCGTCAATATAGAAGAAATATGCCACTAAGAACCAAGCAACTTTCTTATATTTTTTAATGTGCTTGAGAGTTGTCCAAACACGTTTAAAACTAGAGCTGATCGGATGTGCATCAGCTTTAACTGAATACACTTGTTTAACATTTTTGATCAGTGGAATATAAAAGATTATCCACCAAATTGCGGCTAAAACAAAGCTCCATCTAGCAACGCCAAAACTCGATAACATTCCAAATCCACTAGTTAATTGTAGAACTAGAAACAGAATAAATGCCAGTACTCCACCCAGATATCCGAATCCATATCCGTACGAGGAAACCTTATCCATTTCCTCATTATCGGCTACATCGGTCAAGAAACTATCATAAAAAAGATTTCCACCTGAATAACCAATTATTGACAGGATATACACAGCTAAGAGCCATGACCACTGACTTGTTGGTACTACACTCAAACCAAAGGTCATTAAGACACCCACGAGTGCAAAAATATTTAGCATACGCTTCTTATAACCGGGATAATCGGCTAGCGCGCCAAGTACCGGTGCCAAAATCGAAACAAGTAATGTTCCGAAACTATTAGCATATCCCCAATAAGCGGTCGAATTAGCGGCACTAACACCATTACCTTGAGCAACCGCCTTGAAATAGACTGGTAGAACCGCAGTCGTCACAATAATTCCATAACCAGAGTTCGCCCAATCATAGAAGATCCAGCTCCATTGTTGCTTATTAAATCTCATTTGATAACTCCTTCGATACATTTACCGGCGAGATCATCTTTGAACTCAAGACCTAATAAACGTGCAAATGTTGGTGCTTCATCAACCAAGTTGGCATGTTCAACTGTTTTTCCAGTATTAACTGCTGGACCATTAAAAATTATTGTTGTTTGATAATCCGGCTTATCAGGATCATACCCGTGAACACCATGATAACGATCAGGTTGTCCTAATGTATTCGGATCAACTTTTTCAACTACTTCAGGGCGACTACTTTCATCGGTAAAATAGTACCCTTCTTTGGCCTCAACCATAAAGGTAGACATTGGATCAGCACCACGTTCAATGGCACGATAACGTGGATAAACTGTTTCAACTCCTTCAACACTGTTGATAAGTTCTGCTAATTCATCCTTATCGTCAAAGTTCTGTGTATAAATATAAGTTGAACCATCACAGGTCTTAGCCATGACACGCCATTTTTTTTCATAAGTCTGATCTGGCTTAGGCGTTAACCAACCTTTTTGAGCAAACAAAGTATTCAAGTGAATCATCGTATCAACGTTAATTTGATAATGATCACCTAGGATAACAAAGTTAGTATCATAAAACGTCCCGGCCTTCTTAGTAGCTTCGATGACTTGTTCAACGTGAGCATCTAAGCGATGCAAGGCCTGCATTGCTTCATCTGAACGAACTCCATAACGATGACGCATGCTGTCCATATCGACTAAATGTAATAACGTCAAATTTGGTTTCTTATTCTCAATCGTATCGACTGCACACGCAGTAATGAAATCATCTAGTTGTGGCTGTTTGATACCATTACGTAGCTTGCCGTATTTGTGATTCATCTCTAACAGGAACAATGGTGAACTAGCTTTAAGTGAGACTAAAACTTGATTAGTCCAAATTCGATTTGGAAAAATTTCAGCTAAATTATAATTGATCTTACTTCCAGCTGTAACCGGCCACAAGAAAGCTGCTGTCTTCATCCTTTTTTCACGTGCCAAATCATACAGCGTGGTAGACTTAACATCCTTCTGATACCAATACCAGTCCGGTGAACGACGTTCAGGCTGAATTTTAGTATTATTGACAATGCCATGGACATTTGGATACTGCCCAGTGATTATCGTTGTATGTGATGGATAAGTTAGTGTTGGATAAATACCAGTCACTGACTTGACCCAAGTACCCCCACTAACTAATTTATTTAATGTTGGTAATTCGTGTTGATGTTCGCGAATGTCTCTAAATCCAAGTGAATCTAATGAAATTACGACCATGTGTTGATTCGTTGACAAAATTAATCCCCTCGCTCTCATATTCGATATTATAACGCAAGTAAGTGATCGCTTACCAATATAAATAAAAAATAGACGAATCGCTTCGTCTATTTTTATTATTTCTTAATTTCCACATACTCATATGCCATACCAGATACAGCGAGTACAAGAACAAAAATTCCTAAATATAATTCAAGATTACTTCCAGCAACTCCTGTTTGCGGTAACTTACCGGAATCATTGGTTTGACTAGACGTAGCATTTCCTTGTGTTGGAACTGAAGTATCAGTCCCAACGTTAGTCCCAGGAACAGCCGGAATTAACGGCTGATCCGGATCAAATGAAGTGTCAGGTATCCTGGGATTACCCGGTGTAAATGGCTGTGACGGCGTCAATGGTTCAGTTGGTACTCCTGGATTAGATGGACTTACAGGTGTTGTTGGTTTGGAAGTAGCCTCATCAGTCATCGAAACATTAACAACCTTATCCGCAACAATTGTGAATTCAACCGACTCTGAATTCAGTCCATAACCTTCAGGCGCAGTTATTTCAACAAAACTATACTTACCAGGCTTTAAGCCAGCAACATTCAATTGTCCATTTACATCTGTAATGTAGTCACCTGAGACTTCACTACCTTTACTATCCAGCAACTTGAATCTTGCACCTTGTAATACTTCGTTAGTTGAAGCATCACGCTTAGTCAAAGTTACACCACCGGTTGAATCCGTCGGCGTGGTTGTTCCGCCACCGCCACCAGATGTTATCCTAGTATCAATCATTTTAACTGTCTGAGCAGGATTAACCTTATCTACGGTAAAGGTAATTGGTGTTGCATCTTTCTTATAATTATCAGGTGCTTTCGTTTCAACAAATTGATAATCACCATAGGCAAGGTCATTTACCGTGATCTGTCCATTGGAATCAGTAGTTTGCGAGTCGCCAACAATTGTTCCATCTGCCTTTTCAAGCTGAAAGGTTGCACCAGAAAGTGCTTTTTTAGTATCTGAGCCCGTTTTAATTAGCGTTACACTTCCACTGTCAGTTGTGCCACCACCAGAGGTTGCCTTAGCATCAACCATTGAAACAGTTGGATCAATAGTATCTTTGTCAATCGTGAAAGTTAACGGCGTAGTATTTTTATCATAATTATCAGGTGCTTTCGTCTCAACGAATTGATAATCACCATACGCCAAATCGCTTACTTTTATTTGACCATTAGCGTCGGTTGTCTGTGGATCACCAACTGCAGTACCATCGGCCTTTTCAAGTTGAAAAGTGGCTCCTGCAAGTGCTGCCTTGGTGTCCGACCCCGTTTTGTTTAAAGTTACACTTCCCGTAGGAACTACAACGTCAGCTTTAGGATCTGTCATAGTGAAACTCTGATCTGTAGATTGATTATCTGCAATCGTAAAATTCTGAATATTATCTGTACCTATTTTGTAACCATCTGGCGCCGTTATTTCTTCTAATGAATACTTCCCGGGATCCAAATAATTCAAAGTTATTTTACCATTACTATCTGTAATTAAATGATTGTTCAGAATTTTCCCTTCCGAGTTTAACAATTCAAATACAGCGCCTGAAAGAACTTTACTAGTGTCATCAGTATCCTCTTTAGTCAACGTGACATTCCCATTATGTCCGCCTGCAGTTGCGCTACCACCAAAAGGTATAGCAGAATTAGCGGCCTGGCTACCGATTGCATATGTCATCACGTCACCATCGGAATTAACTACATTATCGTTCGTGCTTATTGCATAATTATTCCAAATATAATCCCCACTTAGTACTAAATCATCTTGATTTGTTATTTCTGTCCGATAGGTAATCGAAATATTCTTCGTCAAAGTATTTTCAAAAGTTATGGTAAATTCTGTATCATCAGTATTGTACTTAATTGTATAAGGGACAGTTTCATTATTGTCCCCCGCTGTAATACTCATTGTATTTTCTAATATTTTTTGATCATCTGCGACATTATCAGTAAGTGATTGGTTAGTCACAGTATAACTGTGTGGATTCAAAACAATATTCCAATACAATTGTTGCGGAAGTCCAGTAACATTGACTCCCGTACTTGTATCACGGTCTATCCAGCCAGTCTTGGCAGAATAAACTCCATCATCACCACCACCAGATCCAGAACCACCTGTTCCAGAAGAATCTATGGCTCCCTTAGCATTCAATGTCAATGTCCCACTCACACCTGTATTGAAATTAGCGAGTTTACCATTAAAGGTAATGGTTCCCTCATGAGAATTGTACGGGATAGTTGCTTCACCAACTTTTACCGCACCATTCATAACATCTATGGTATATGGTTGTCCAACACCATTGCTGAATTGAGCATCAACATTGGATGGTAATTCAAAAGTTATTGTATCTCCATCATTGATTGTCGTCCCATTAGGAACGCTCCAATCAAAATTAACCTTTAGATAAGTATATCTTGATAAATCTTTAATGTTAGTAACATCCGTTCCGTCACCTGCAATGATTTTTGCATCACTACTACTTAAAGTTTGAAGCGTTTGTGCATAACTAGTAGTACTTGTAGCAAAAAAATTAGCTAACAAGGACATGCCAAAGACAAACAGCAACAGAATTGCTGATATTTTTTTGTTCCTTGTAATCAAATTCATAATAATTCCCCCTAATTACCATAAATATAATTATATCGCATTATATAGATAAAATTTAAAAAGTAGAGGTCATCTTAATGATGATCTCTACTTTTTTAACATTTCTTAATATTATTCCCAGCTCTCAACAACCTTAGCAAAACCATCTAACTTAGTGGCTGCATGGTCATCACTATCACTGGTGATTCCAATATAGAATTTCATCTTTGGTTCGGTACCTGATGGACGAATTGCCACCCATGTACCATCTTCCAAGATAAACTTCAATGCATCAGCCTTTGGTAAGCCTGTTTCTTTAGTACCATCGGCAGTCTTATCAGTTTGACTCAAGTAATCAAGTGATTCAACAACTTTGACGTTATTGATATCTTTGATACCTTCTTCACGGAATTGTTTCATGATAGCTTTCATTCTATCTTTACCGGAAATTCCTTCGAATGTCTTCGAGATAGTCTTCTCACGATAGTATCCGTATTCAGCATATAAGTCTTCCAAAGCATCATAGATAGTCTTGCCCTTTGATTCATAGTAAGCAGCGGCTTCAGCCAACAAAATAGTTGATTGCATAGCATCTTTATCACGAACAAATGGTTTAACTAGATATCCATAACTCTCTTCAAATCCGAATAAGAATTCATGACTACCAGTATCTTCAAAGTTTTGAATTTTTTCAGCGATATATTTAAATCCAGTTAGAACATCGTACATTTTAACGCCATATTTATTAGCAATTGCCGTAGCTAATTCTGATGAAACGATTGATTTAACAACTGCACCATTAGCTGGCAATGTTCCGAGTTCCTTTTTAGCATTCAATAAATAGTTCAATAGAACTGAGGCGATTTGGTTACCTGTCATCAACTTGTATGAGCCATCTGGCTGACGAACGGCGGCACCCAATCTATCAGCATCTGGATCAGTCGCAATCAAGATATTAGCACCGATTTTCTTACCCTTTTCGATTGCCAAATCAAAGGTTTGAGCAAATTCAGGATTAGGAAATGGTGTTGTTTCAAATTCAGGATCAAGAATAGCTTGTTCAGTTACCATTGAGAAGTTTTCAAAGCCAAGTTTTTGGAAAATTCTTGGAGCAATCATCTTACCTGTACCATGAAGTGGTGTATAGACGAAGTTCATCTTATTACCGACTTCCTTAATCAAGTCATGATTTACGACGACTGTATCTAGTTTATCCAAATAGTTCAAATCGATATCTTCACCGATCAATGTCAACAGTTTATCAGCACGTAATTCTTGAACTGACTTAATTTGGATTGCAAACAAGTCATTAGCTTTGCGTGCAAAACTAGTAATATTATCTGATTCTGCAGGTGGCATTTGTCCACCATCTGGACCGTAGATTTTGAATCCATTATATTGTTTAGGATTATGACTTGCAGTGATCATAATTCCGGCATACGTAGGAATACTTCTAACTGCAAACGATAATTCTGGAGTTGGACGCAAGCTATCGAAGACATAACTATGAATGCCATGAGCGCCGAGAACTTTAGCTGATTCATATGCGAAATCCTGTGAGTGATAACGTGAATCATAACTGATGGCAACACCTTGTGACTTTTTATCGTCATCAAGTGTATCCATGAACGATGCCAAACCTTCAGCAGCTTGACGAACAGTATAAATGTTCATGCAGTTAATTCCGGGTCCAATCAATCCACGCATTCCAGCGGTACCAAATTCCATTGGTGTATAAAATGCTTCCTCACATGCATCAGAATTTTTTTGTAATTCATTTAATTGAGATTTTAATTCAGGATCTAGTTCCTTATAATCTAGCCATTGTTTCACTGTTTCTTGCCAAGACATTAAACTGTCCTCCTACTAATTTGTAAGTACTTACACGTTTTTATTATAACAATAAAAGTTAAACAGAACTTAAAAACAATATAAAAATAACCCGCTACTGTAATAACGAGTTATTTTGTCTAAATTGCTTCACAACTTATTATGCAGTTGACCGTGGTTCCATAGTAATCTGCTAGTCTAATTAAGGTTTCGATATCAGGTACTCGAATCCCTGTTTCATAGTGAGAGAGTGTTGTCACATCAATATGTAAAACTTCAGCAACTTGTTTTTGAGTTACTCCATATTTTTGACGGAGTAATTTTAAATTAGTGTGAATGTTCATCTCAGAATCTTGATATACCTGATTACTCTCATTTATAAATTCGCGCATATAAAACACTCCAATCCTTATCTTTAATTCATAATATATTATATGTTTAAACAGGTTAAAAGTGAAGTCAATTTTAGCAAAAATATTTTAATAAATCTGGATATAAAAAA
Organism: Companilactobacillus jidongensis; assembly: GCF_003946575.1. Lineage (GTDB taxonomy): Bacteria > Bacillota > Bacilli > Lactobacillales > Lactobacillaceae > Companilactobacillus > Companilactobacillus jidongensis. The sequence goes on from NZ_RHOP01000001.1 coordinate 96,830, forward strand.
AGAGTGGACCATGTCCACTCTAATTAGCGTTATTAAGCTGTAACTTTGTCACCTAATGTTTGGATATAGTTGAATGCTTCTTGTCCAGCAATTCCACCTTCTCCAACAGCTGTGGCGATTTGACGTAAGTCTTTCTTACGTACATCCCCGATAGCATAAACACCAGGAACTTTTGTTTCCATGTGAGTAGTTGTATCGATCCAACCATTCTCATCAAGAACGCCTAGGCTCTTAAAGGGTTCTGTCATTGGTTCAATACCAACATAGATAAAAGCACCACTAGCAGGAACAACATGTTCGTCGCCAGTTTCCTTATCAATATAACGAACACCGCCAACTTTACCGTCTTTTTCAACGATTTCTTTGACATCAGCATTCCATACAAACTTAATCTTATCATTCTTAAAAGCACGATCTTGAAGAATCTTTTGTGCACGTAATTGATCACGACGGTGAATAATTGTAACTGAACTAGCTAATTGAGTTAAATAAATTCCCTCTTCAACAGCCGAGTCTCCACCACCAATAACAGCGACATCCTTGCCTTTGAAGAAAGCACCATCACATACGGCACAGTATGAAACTCCGCGTCCTGAGAGTTGTTCCTCACCAGGTACACCGATCTTCTTATATTGTGATCCTGTGGCAATAATTACAACTTTTGCTTCATAATCACCATCATCAGTATGAACAATCTTAGTAGTTCCTTTGTCTTCCACTGATTCAACAGCGCCATAACCGAAATCTGCACCAAAACGAGTTGATGAATTATACATCTTCTCACTCAAATCTGGTCCTAAGATAGAATCAAATCCAGGATAATTTTCGATTTCAGCAGTGTTGTTCATTTGACCACCGTAAATCCCACGGTCAAGAATCATTACTGATAAGTTAGCTCTTGATGCGTATAGAGCAGCAGTTAAACCACCAGGTCCAGCACCAATGACTACTACGTCATATGTTTTCATTAATAGTACCTCCTCTTGCGTAATTCCGCAGACAAGCAAACATACGTGCTTATCTGTATCAACTTTTAAAATCTTACCATTTTAAAAATAAATATCCATTATTTTGCCTCAACATACCATGGCAACTTAAAAACATTTCGTCTTCGATAGATAAAGAGGCTTACAGCCGCAATTAATAGTAATACTGACAAGACTTGTGAAACTCGAATGCCAGGCATGATATAAAGACTGTCGGTTCTCATCCCCTCTACAAAGAATCTAACTGTAGGATACCAGATTAAATATGATAAGAAGACTTCCCCTTGTTTAAGTAACTGCTTACGATGACGAATAGCCAAAATAATTATTAAACCAATCAAATTGAAAAATGATTCATACAAAAATGTCGGTTGACGATATGAGCCATTGATATACATCTGTTCGATCACAAAACGTGGTAAATGTAATGATTGCAAAAAGCTTAAATTCGTCTTTGCACCAAAGGCTTCTTGGTTCATGAAATTACCCCAGCGACCAACAATTTGACCTAATAATACGGACGGTGCCGCAATATCTAACATCAACCAGACTGAAATACCGCGCTTCTTACATAGTACATACAAAACAATACCAGCGGCGATCAATCCACCATATATGGCAATTCCACCGTGCCAAATCTTGATTATTTCACCAGGATTAGCCATGTAAAATGGCAATTCAAATACTACATAATACAACCGTGCACCGACAAGTCCAATGGGAACTCCCCATAAAACTAAATCCAAAATATTGTCTGGATCGATGCCACGTTTTTTTGCTTCAGACATTGCCATTATGACTCCGACTAAAGCTCCCATAGCAATAATAATTCCATACCAATGAATCTCTAAACCACCTAAATTAAAGGCGATGGGATTTAAAGCTAATAAGCTCATTTCTTACCCTCTTCATTTTCAGTATTTTCCTTGATCAATGAACCGAGATTCTCTTCAAACTTCTTAGTCGCATCATAACCCATTTTTTTAGCACGGAAGTTCATTGCAGCAACTTCAATAATAATAGAAATATTACGACCGACTTTTACAGGTACCGTTATTTGTGGAACTTGAACATCAAAAATTGGACGGTTGTCTTCCATTGAACCCAGTCGATCATAATTCTTATCTGGTGCCCAATCTTCCAAATTGATAATCAAAGATATTTTACTTTCTGAACGAACAGCACCAGCACCAAACAAGTTCATTACATCAATAATACCGATGCCACGAATTTCTAGTAAGTGATTCAAAATTTTAGGTGCTTCACCAACAATTGTTTTTTCATCTTGTTGATACACATCGACACGATCATCTGCAATCAAGCGGTGACCTCTCTTAACTAGTTCCAAAGCGGTTTCACTCTTACCAATGCCTGAATGTCCAGTTAGTAAGATACCGATACCGTAGACATCAACTAATACACCATGTATCGACTCTCTAGGTGCTAAACGCTGATCGAGATACTCCGTCACCATACTAGACAATCTTGTTGTAGGTAATTCTGAACCAATTACTGGGACTTTATGTTCAACTGCAGCACGCAATAATTCCTTACTTGGCTTGATATCACGCGATATCAACAAAGCTGGAGTATCTTCTCGGCAGATTTCTAGCATTACCTTGTAACGATTGTTTGCCGTCATAGAATGTGAATAAGCGGATTCAGTTTGTCCAAACAATTGAATACGTTCACTTGGATAGTAATCAAAATATCCAGTTAGCTCGATCCCAGGACGTGAAATATCACTTGTCGTTACCCTTTTGCTATCTAGAAGTTCCTTACCACCATAAACTTTTAGGTTATTTTCTTTAACTAATTCAGATACCGTAACAAAACTTGTCATAACGCAACCCTCACTAATTTTTATTCTTAACTTTAATTCTATCATTTTAATGATGATAAAAGAATTGAGCTGAATCAAGAAATCAAAAAAGACGCGTCAGTTAGACACGTCTATTTAAATCTAAACACGTTTATTAAAATTATTTGATGCATAATTACTAATAATCGAATTACAAATTGCCAAAATGATAGCAACAACAATGGCAGCACCAAAACTACTGAAATAGAAAGTCGATGGTCCCATCAATGATGATGTTATTTCCAAAGTAATAGCACTGATCACGAATGAGAATAACCCGAAAGTTATAAACGTGATTGGAAGGGAAATAATATGCAAAATTGGTTTGACTGTCCAATTCAAAACTATCAAAACAAAACTAGCCAGAACAGCTGTTCCTAAACTATTTACATAGAACATACCTGGTAATAATTTTGCTATTGCTAAAAATAGTACAGTGTAAATCGCCATTTTGATTAAAAGTCTCATTTGTTTTTATCACTCCGCTCCTTCGTATTATTTATCTTACGAATTCTATTGTTGATTCGATTATATGGATTGTATGATTTATCAAAATCTGTTCGTTGGATATTGCGTTTCTCAGGCATGAGATAAACCGCAATAATATATGCTGGAATGGTTAAGAAATATGTGAATGGAGTAATAAAAACTAAGCCCAATCTTATCCAAGTTGAGTCTACTCCAAAATGTTCACCTAACCCACCGCAAACTCCGGCCAGCATTCTATTGGTACTAGATCTTGTAAAACTATTTTTCAAGAAATATCACCTCAACTTTGTCTGAAAAATATACAACATAGTTGTGATAATTTCAACCAACAACTTAATCTTCGTCAGCCATGTGCTTACGATTTAATTCAATCACGTGGCCGCTATTAAGGTAAACTACCCATTCACAGATGTTAGTTGCATAATCCCCAACACGTTCAAGATAGCTAGCAACTAGCATATATGATGAACCACTTAAGACGTTGTCAGCCGTCTTTTGCATATCTTTGATACACAATTCATTGATCATCTTACTCTTACCGTCGATTTCAATATCGCGTTTGGCAACTTCTTCAGCCATGCCGCCATCTTTTTTTAGGTAAGCTTCCAATGAATCTTCAACGATACTTGTACTCATATCGCCCATTTCACTGATCAATTTTTCAATTTCAGGAATACGTGTCTTTCCCTTAACTCTAATTGTTTCCTGAGCAATACTTACCGCATGATCACCCATACGTTCAAGGTCAGAACTAGCCTTCAGAACTGTGACGATCATACGCAAATCTGATGTAACAGGTTGTTGTAATGCAATCATCTCGAATGAATTCTTCTCGAGATTCATTTCACGCCTGTTAATATAGACATCCTTTTCAATAACTTCTTTAGCTAGTGCTTTATCGTGATTGATATAAGCTTTAACAGATTTCATGATAGCCTCACTGGCCATCATCCCCATTTCTGAGAATCGTAAGTGCAAATCATTAAGTTGTTCTTCAAAAGTACTACGCATATCTTTGCCCCCTATCCGAATTTTCCTGAGATATAATCTTCAGTTTGTTTTTCTTTTGGATTTAAGAAAATATTTCTTGTTTTGTCAGCTTCAATCAATTCTCCGTTTAAGAAGAATGCAGTTCTATCAGAAATTCTTGAAGCTTGCTGCATATTATGTGTAACGGTAATAATAGTATAATCCTCACGCAAGTTAAGCATCGTATCTTCAACTTTTGCTGATGAAATTGGATCAAGTGCAGAGGTTGGTTCGTCTAACAAAATTATATCAGGTTTTACTGCCAAAACTCTGGCAATACAAACTCTTTGTTGTTGTCCGCCGGATAATGACAAAGCACTTTGATGCAATTTGTCTTTGACATCATCCCAAACAGCAGCGTTTTGTAAACTTGTTTCAACTGCTTCATCCAAAACGGCCTTATCCTTCACACCCGCTAAGCGTAGTCCATAGATTACATTATCATAAACAGAGAACGGAAAAGGATTCGGTTGTTGAAATACCATACCGACTTGCTTCCTTAATTCTACCGTATCAATGTTAGGTGCGTAAATATTTTTCCCATCTAATGAGATAGTTCCAGTAATTGTTACATTAGGTATTAAATCGTTCATTCGGTTTAAGCAACGAAGATAAGTTGACTTACCGCAACCCGAAGGTCCGATTAAAGCAGTAATCTCATTTTTATTAAAATCAAGATTGATACCTTTCAGTGCTTCTTTTTTTCCATAAAACAAATGCACATCTGAAGATGTTAAAATTTTTTCTGCCAAGGTGGAGCCTCCTACCCAAAGTGTCCTGAAACATAATCTTCAGTCGTCTTAATTTTCGGACGAGTGAAGATTTTTCTAGTTTCGTTGAATTCAATAACGCGTCCCATATGGAAAAACGCTGTGTAATCACTAATTCTAGCTGCTTGTTGCATATTGTGTGTAACGATGATGATCGTAAACTGGTCTTTCAAATTGAGCATTGTTTCTTCAATATTTGAAGTCGAAATCGGATCCAGAGCACTGGCAGGTTCATCCATTAATAAGATGTCTGGCTTCATCGCAATTGCCCGTGCAATACATAAACGTTGCTGTTGTCCACCAGATAATGCCATTGCGCTCTTATTGAGATCATCTTTTACTTGATCCCAAAGTGAAGCCTGCTTCAAAGTTGTTTCAACAATCTCATTTAATTTTTTCTTATCATGTAATCCATGACGTTTAAGAGCAAAAGTTATATTGTCATAAATCGACTTTGCAAAAGGATTGGGACGCTGAAATACCATCCCAATATGCTTTCTTGTTTCGTAAATATCTACATCATTCTTGTTAATATCTAGACCACGATACATAATCTGACCCTTAACAGTTGCTCCAGGTACATTATCGTTCATCCGATTCAAAGACCGCAAGAAAGTTGATTTACCAGAACCAGAGGCACCGATCAAAGATGTGATCTTATACCGTTCAAATTGCAGGCTAGCCTTGTGCATAGCTTCCTTTTCACCATAGAACACCTGCAAATCTTTGGTCGACATGGCAATTTCATGGTCTTTTTCATCTAAATGATGGATAAATTGTTCTTCACTTTGTATGTCCATAAAATTACTCTCCTGTCATTTTCTTATAAACCAAATTACCGATATATCTTGATAATAAATTGAATAGTAGTACAGCGATAATCAAGACTGCCGAAGCTCCAGCTGATACTTGTACAGCATCAGGGATAAGACCTTCAGAATTTACTTTCCAAATATGAACAGCCAATGTTTCGGCTGGACGCATCAAGTTCAATGGACTAGTGATACTGAAGATATTGAAATTAGTAAAGTCAAGCGGTGGGGCACTTTGACCGGCTGTATAAATCAAGGCAGCTGCCTCACCAAAGACTCTACCAGCACCAATGATCATACCAGTAATAATACCGGGCAGACCATCAGGGATGATAACATGGATAACTGTTTCCCATTTTGATAATCCAAGGGCTAGTCCTGCCTCACGTTGTGACTGGGATACTGATCTCAAGGAATCTTCGACATTGCGAGTCAAGATAGGCAAGTTGAACACTGTCAAAGTCAAAGCACCTGACAAAATAGAAAATCCAAATTTAAAACTAATTACGAAAATCAAAAATCCAAACAAACCGACAACGATCGAGGGTAATGAACTCAATACTTCAATTGAGATTCTGATAACCTCAACCAATTTGTTCTTACCAGCATATTCAGATAAATAAATACCAGCCGAAATTGAAATTGGAATTGAAATCAACATTGATAGTATCAATAGAAAGAACGAGTTAAACAATTGAATTCCAACACCACTACCAGCCTGAAAAGCTTTTGATCCTGATGTTAAAAAATGCCAATTAACGTAACGTAAACCACTACCGAGAATATAGAGTAACAGGCCCGCGAGAATTAAGACAATAATGCCGGACATTACATAAATAGTACCAGTTGCAATTTTATCTTTTACTTTTTCATTGAACATTACATCTTACCTCTCTTCGCAATCAATCTAATAACAAAATTAAATAGCAATGACATAAGAAGCAATAGTAATGCTAATGACCATAACGCATTATTAGGTGTTGACCCCATAATTGTATTACCCATATTCATTGTTAAAACACTGGTTAATGTCGACGATGGTGATACTAAATTATTTGGTAACAGCATAGCATTACCAATAACCATTTGTACTGCCAGTGCCTCACCGAACGCACGTGACATACCAAAGACTACGGCTGTCAAAATACCAGGTGTTGCTGCACGCAAGATTACTTTGTGAATTGTTTGCCAGCGCGTTGCTCCTAAGGCAAGTGAAGCTTCACGATAATACCTAGGCACGGCCTTTAGAGCATCAACTGACATTGAAGTAATTGTTGGTAAGATCATAACAAATAGAACAAATGATCCGGCTAAAATACCAAAACCACTACCACCTGCAATTTTCCTTACAAACGGCACAACAATAGTTAAACCGATGAATCCATAAACAACTGAAGGAATACCAACTAGTAATTCAATTACCGGTTGTAAAACCTTACGACCCCACTTAGGTGAAATCTCAGTCATGAACAGAGCAGCCGCAATTGCAAACGGTGTACCAATCAAGGCTGCAATCAAAGTAACTGCAAAGGATCCTACAATCATTGGGGCAGCACCAACAATTGGATGACCTGCACTGTCCAATTTACTTGGAGCCCAAACAGAATGAGTCAAAAAGTTAATAGGATTAACTCCATCCTTGATAAAAATGATCAACCCACGGGAAGCAACAAATCCAATAATCGTTACAACTAAAATTACGATAACAGCGGTGAAACTAAATGAAATTATTTTTCCTCGAGTCTCACGCTTAGCTGAAACTGATTTTTTGGTTAAACTCTCTCTAATTGGATCTTTCATATTACTTTGCCCCCTTTGAAACGGGTGTCACATTACCCTTATAGTCTTTTTGATATTGCATGTTCTTGATTGGAACGTATTGTAACTTCTTAACAACTTGATTTTGAATCTTATCAGTCATGATATATTCCAAAAATTTCTTAGTCATACCAGTAGGTTCACCCTTAGTATATAGATGTTCATATGACCAGATAGTCCAAGTGTTATTCTCGATGTTCTTAATTGTTGGTTCAACATTGTTTACCTTAAGAATCTTAACAGTGCTATTCAAATAAGGCATGGCTAAGTAACTGATGGCACCGTTAGTATTGTAGACAATTTGGCGTACCATTCCACTTGAATCCTGTTCTTGAGAACTGGCAAATTGTGCATTGCCCATAACATCATCTTCAAAAGCTGATCTAGTACCACTTCCATCAGCACGGTTGATGATAGTAATCTTCAAGTCTTGTCCACCAACTTGTTTCCAATTAGTTACTTGACCAGAAAAGATTTGTCGTAATTGTTTGATCGTTAAAGAGTCAACTTTGACATCCTTATTAACGATTGGAACCATTCCTACTGCCGCAATTCGATGATCGACTAATTTGCTAGCGTCGATATTATCTTTTTGTTCAGCATAAAGATCAGAGTTACCAATATTTACGGCACCCTGTTGTATCTGGCTCAATCCAGTACCTGTTCCTCCACCCTGAACATTGACGTACTCATTAGGATTGTCCTTTGAGAATTCTTCACCTGCAAGTTCAACCAAAGGTTGTGCTGCTGAGGATCCAACAGCTGTGATAGTCTTCTGATTGCTACTCCCAGAACAACCAGATAACACAAAAATTGCAGAAAGCATTACAGCAAATAATGCAACAAGTCTTTTTTTCAATATCCTCACCTCTATCCATTCAATAGTAATATACCAATGTATATTTTTTGTATAAAAATGGCTTAAATTACAAAAAAAATCATAAAAAAAAGCTATCGAATTAATCGATAGCTAATTGAAATTTTTATAAATTATTTTATGACATAACTGTCATTAGCACTAACCCATTCTGTTGTAGCAACATGATACCAAACAGTACCATTTGAGTCAGTCTTAGTCTTGTTATAGTACCAATCAGTATTTGTCATTAAAGCACGGTTCTTAACAAGGTTACCATCATTATCATAAATTCTAGCATATGGTGAAGTTGTTGTACGAACTGTTCCTGTAGTTGCATCATTATCAGCACCACTGTTTGTTTCAGCAGTTCCATCATATTGAGTTAAATTGTATGTTGAAATCAAACTGTTCAATGATGAAGCATAGTTAGGAGCAGTTGCATATCTGCCTTGTAGCCATGCGGTAGCATCAGTATATGAAGCAGCATTTTCTTTCCATGTACCTGAGTAATAACTTGAGTTCCATGAAACACCGTTACGTAACTTATCACCATTATCTAAGAATGATTCATAGTAACTTGGATATTGTCTGAAGTTAGCATAGATTGTATACCAGCCTTGTGATGCACTCCACTCGGATGTTGGCATTGAGACATAAGCACCGTTATAGTCACCCTTAATACCAAATAAGTTATGACCTTGAGTAGCTAGAGTTGATGTACCCCAAGCACTTTCAAGGATAGCTTGAGCTAACATAACAGAAGCATAAAGATTATACTTTGCAGCAGCTTGTTGAGCCATTGGAACAGCTTCAGCTAAGAATGCTTGTTGTTGAGCAGCTGTAACGCCACTACTTGTTGCTTGAACAACAGCCTTTGTTGATGTTTGTGTTTGAACTGCAGCTGAATGTGCAACAGTTGTATCGACCTTTGAAACATCTGATCCGGCGATTACATTAGTATCTTTATTATCTTGAGTTGTGTTACTTACTTGTTCTGTAGAATCCGGAACACTAGTAGTGTCCGTGGCAGCGGAAGCAACCGTTGGTGCAGCGACGGCAGCTAGTGTGTTGAGAACGGCAACGCTTGTTAACAGCACTTTTTTATTCATTTAAGGAATCCCCCTATATAATATCTATGTATTAGATTACTATCTTGAAAACGTATTTTCAATGAATCCTCCGTTCTGTAACAGAAACTAAATATTGTGTAATATTTCTGCAACATTGTGAGTAAATGAGTACACTTTTTAAGAATTTATTAAGGTTTTATTGCCTTTCTCTTAAAAAAATAAAAAAATCACTTTTCTTTTCAGAAAGTGATTTTTTAAAATTATTCCAAAATTAATTATTTTTGAGTAATGTCGTTAGCATTGACCCACTCGTTTGTAGCAACATGATACCAAACTGATCCGTCAGCATGTGTTGATTTCTTATTAAAATACCAATCAGTATTCGTCATCAAAGCACGATTCTTAATTGCCTTACCATTATTATCGCTGATACGTGCATATGGTGTAGCATTAACAGTCACTGTTCCTGTAGTAGAATCATCATTTGAACTACCATTTGTTTCAGCATTTGTATCAGTATTTGTATCAGTATTAGAATTATCTGGTGTAACATCAGGTGCTGAAGTTTGACCATTATCATACTGAGTTAAATTATAAATTTGGATCATATTGTTCAAAATAGCTGCATATGTTGGTTCAGTAGCGTATCTACCCTGCAACCAAGCAGTAGCATCTTGATATGATGAAGTATTTTCTTTCCAAGCACCACTATAATACTTTGCATCCCATGCAACGCCGTTACGAATTTTATCACCGTTGTCAGCGAATGATTCGTACAAACTTGGATACTTTCTAAAAGCAGCGTTAATATAGTAATACCCCTGTGAGGCACTCCACTCAGCAGTTGGAAGATTGATGGATGAACCGTTGTAATCACCCTTCATACCAAACAAATTATTACCCATTGTTGCTAAATCTGAACTACCCCATGCACTTTCAATAATAGCTTGAGCAAGCATGACAGATGCATAAACATTATACTTAGCTGCAGCTTGTTGGGCCATTGGAACAGCTTGAGCTAAGAATGCTTGCTGTTGTGCTGGTGATACATAATTACTTGATGATTCAACAATAGTTGGTTGAAGTGGATCTGCTGAACTTGCCTGAACAACAGCCGAATGAGCAATCGTAGGATCAGCCTTCTTAACTTCAGGACCAGCAATAACATTGGTATCACTAGTTTTGTCTGAAGTTTGTTGTGTTGTAGTTTGATTAGTAATGCTTGCAGCTGAAGCAACAGTTGGAGCAGCAACCGCCGCAACAGTATTCAAGACCGCAACACTAGTTAACAGCACTTTTTTATTCATATATACCCCCCTAAATAACGTTATCTATTTCACAGGTTACTATTCGAAAAATATACATTCAACGATTTGGAAGTTTTATAAATAAAAATTAAACAATTGCAAACAAAAAGCCGAGATTTCTCTCGACCTATAATATTAAATAACGTATGTAGTATCGACCCATTCGTTTGTAGCAACACGACGATATGTAAGACCATTTACTTCTTTGGTCTTATCAGTTTGCCAATCAGTATTATTCATCAACGCACGATTTCTAACAGGAGTAAATGTTCCATCATCTTTTAACGCCATGATCGGAACATAATCACCATTAGAATTATTAACACGAAGAACATTGGCACTTGGGGTCGTTGAACCATTGTTGTCTGACCCAGAGTTAGTATTACCACCATTCTAAGCATATACATTACCGTAACTCTTAAGGTTATTGTAGTAATAAGAAATCATACTATTCATTTCATCCATACTGTAACCTTGAGCTGCAAAATAAGTATCAGGGTCAACATGAGTTGTTTCATGATACATCAAGCTTACTTGATGATGAGATAAAACAGTTTGACCAGGAATGTCTGGTAAATTGTATTGAATCAACTTTGATGCCACATAAAAAGCATCATTAGCAATTGAACGTGCAAAAGCATCGTAACCGTTCACGCGACAAAGTTCGATTTGAATATATTTATAATTGGCCGATGGACCGGCACCCCAGACTCCATAATCAGCACTGTGAATGTTGATTGTTTCCTTGTCATCAGTAAAAGCATGCACGTAAGTCTGTTGTGTCTTCCAATTGTTGTTAAAGCTGGTAACAAATTGTTCCGCATTAACACCAGGAGTGGCCGTTTCATGAACAACGACCCCTTCAGGCTTACCAACCCCATTTTCATATCCAAACCACTCATTAAAAGTACCTTCGCGATATTGGATCTTAGCTGGTTGAATCTTATTTGAAATTATATAATCATTGATTCCTGACGCCTTAACTTCAAGATTGTTATTAGAAAATAACAATACTCCAAAAAAGACAGACAAAATACTCAGAAACCAAATCTTTTTTCCCTTAAACATATAGTCCTCCCCTATTTCTAGAATTCTTACTTACCAACTATAACTTAGAAATACCGGCTTGCGAACCCTTTTTGGTATTACATTTTGATTACAAAAGAGCCGAATTCCATTCTGGAATTCGGCTCTATTATTTTAATTATAATGGAATGTTAACCGTAAATGTTGAACCAAGGCCCTTATGCGATTCCACACTGATCGTACCATTGAGTGTATCAACAGTCTCTTTGACAATGGCAAGTCCCAACCCTGTACCACCTGTCTCCAAGCTTCTGGATTTATCAACACGATAGAATCTTTCAAATACCCGATTCTGATCATCATCTGTCATCCCGATACCTGTATCTTTAATAACAAATCTAATTCGATTTTCAATCTCATCATGATGGAATTCAATTGAAATGTCACCATTTTCTTTATTATAAGAAATAGCATTTTTAATCAAATTACTCATTATAAGATTTATTTTTTCTTTGTTGATCGTAATATTCTGATTACCAAAGAAACTCGTATTTACTTGAATACCATGTTTATTAATTGGAATTGACAAACTATCAATTATCTTATCTATATCTTCAGAAATATTAACCATTTGAGATTGTTCAGTATCTTTTTTGACCTTAGACAGCGACAAAATATCCTGAATCAATTCAGATAATCTTACACTCTCATGATTAATAATATTTAAGAAGTGATCAAGCTTCTCAGGATCATCCTTAGCACCATTCAATAGAGTTTCAGAGAATCCTTCAATTGAAGTTATTGGTGTCTTCAACTCATGACTTACATTATTAACGAAGTCAACCTGCATTTGTTCAAAACGACGGCTTTCTGTCAGGTCATACAAGATAACTAATACTTGTTGATCAAAGTCTTCACGAGAATGAACTAGTCGAATAACATTGGCATCAACATATTTTTGTGAATTACCAACTAGTTGTATTTCACGATGATGATTTTTATTTTTGCGCAAAGTGTGTTCAATCATTCGACTCAAACTATAGGTTTTAACATCTTCAATAAATGGATGTATATCATTTGAAATGTTTTCATCCAATAAACCAGCCATAGCTTGATTATGCATCAATACTTCGCCTTGAGAATTTAGTAGCATAACACCAATTGGCAAATGACCAATCAACCCCTTGAAGCGACGTTCACGCAATCTAGCATTGTCACGTAACTCATTAATATCTCTATTGATATCATTAGTTTGTTCAACTAGATCATAAAGCTCATCATCAGGCGATAAAATCAATGATGCCATGTCTTTATTCTTACGAACACGTTTCAAGTTGTCCGTAACACTTTCAATATCCTTACTCAACATCTGACGTCGACGGTAGAAGAATAGGATCATTGAATCAGTCATAACGAAATAAACAAAAGCAACCATTACAAATGAAAATGTGTCTTGACTCCATAAACGTTTGTACTTTTTAGCGACAACGTAGTGATTTGACCCGTGCATGTAATACATTGTACGAGTACCAAAAGTATTGTTGGTTACAAAATTTTGGCCTGGCGTCAAACGTCCACGATGAATCAAATCATAAGCACCTTTTTCCAAACTCGTATTGCGCTTGGTTGTATCCACATAATACAAACTAGAGTATCTGGCTGCTTCTATTTGAGAATGATTCTTCTTCAATTCACGATATGAAGCAGTCTCTTCTTCAAACATTTCATTTTGAGAATGACCAAGAATATTATCAGAGAATACTGCCAGAACGATAAAGACTATTACTGATATGGCGATCGCAATTATTGGACCTAATTTTTTTCTCATCATCACACCTCTAAGACATAACCGAATCCGTGCACGGTTTTGATTATTTGTGGATCCTTTGTATCTTTTTCAATTTTATCACGAAGGTGGCTGATTTGAATGTCAACCATCCTTAATTGAGAATTAGAATTCAATCCCCAAACATTATCAAAAATCTGGTCTCGAGATACAACTATCCCTTTATTGTCCAATAAGAATTCTAACAATTGGTATTCCTTGCGAGTTAAGGGTATCTCAGTTCCATTGATCATCAAACTCTTAGCTGCCTTATTTAGAGCAAAATGTGTCTTATCAGACTCCGAGGTCCTACGCAACACAACTTCAATACGAGCCAACAGTTCTTTCACACTAAATGGTTTCGTAATATAATCATCCGCACCACTGATCAAACCTTCAATTTTATTCTCTTCAGCATCTACAGCGGTCAAAAATATAACTGGGGTTGAATTACCTGAGGCACGAACTTTTTTGAGGATTTCGATACCGCTTATTTTAGGAAGCATTTGATCTAATAATACCAAATCAAATTTTTCCATCAATATTCTGTTCAGTGCATCTTCTCCATTATTGGAGCAGTCAACATCATAACCATTAGCGGTTAAATTATATTCAATTAATTCTAGGATCGATGCTTCATCATCTACAACTAAAATTCTTTTTGGCATATTAATCTGGATTCTCCCCTTGAAGTTTCCATTGTAAGTAAGCATAAATAAATGGATCTAAATCTCCGTCCATAACAGCTTGGCCGTTACCACTTTCATAATTAGAACGATGATCCTTAACCATTGTATACGGATGGAAGACATACGAACGAATTTGCGATCCCCATCCAATATCCATTTGTTCACCTTTTATTTCAGCATTCTTCTTGGCTTGTTCTTCTTGCTCTCTTTGATACAGTTTAGCCTTCAACATATTCATAGCAGTTTGTCTATTTTGTAATTGTGATCTTTGCGCTTGAGAACTAACAACTATTCCTGTTGGCAAATGAGTAATTCTTACAGCAGATGAGGTTTTGTTGATATGCTGACCACCAGCACCAGATGAACGGAAAACATCAACACGCAGGTCGTCATCATTGATCTCAACATTGATCGAATCATCAAGTTCTGGCATGACATCGACTGAAGCGAATGATGTATGGCGTCTACCAGCAGAGTCAAATGGTGAAATTCTAACTAAACGATGTACTCCACGCTCAGACCTCAATAATCCATAGGCGTTCTTGCCTTTAATAATCATTGAAACACTCTTGATACCTGCTTCATCACCTGGTTGATAATCTTCAATCTCTACAGAAAATCCGTGTTGATCAGACCATCTCTGATACATGCGAAGCAGCATTTCTCCCCAATCCTGTGATTCTGTACCACCAGCACCAGGATGAATTTCAAGGATTGCGTCATTAGAATCGTAAGGTTCAGACAGTAACATTGTCAATTCATACGATTGCATTTTGGATTCTAATTCCGAAGTGTCTTCCTCTAGCTGAACTAACAGATCATCTTCCGGATCATCTTGATATAATTCTTCTAATACTTGTAAATTTTCGAGAGCTTCATCCAGACTTTTAAAATTATCATATTTGTCTTTTAAATCATTATTTTCATCAATTACCTTTTGAGCGGAATCGTGATTATCCCAAAAACCGTTCTCAGTCATCTTGGCTTCATTTTCAGCGATTGCTTCTTCTAGACTATCTAAGTCAAAGAGACCCCCTGAATTGACTGATTTTACTTTCAATATTGCTTATTTTAGTTTTTATTTCTCCAAATTCCATAATTACACCCTTATAAAAAAAGACAGGCCAAGCGGCCTGCCGATTTATCTTTCCATGTTTTGTCTAATTTCGGCCTTCATGAATAATCTGGTTACATCATATTCGATATCTGAAACCATTTCTTCGAACATACGATATCCTTCTTCTTGATACTCAACAAGTGGATTCAATTGTCCATAACCACGTAAGCCAATTGATTGACGCAATTGATCCATCGCATCAATATGATCAGTCCAGTGTTCATCAACAACTCGAAGAATAACAACTTTTTCAAATTCTAGCATTTGTGCTGGATCACCAAGTTGTTCTTTCTTAGCTTCGTAGTTCTTGTTAACAAAGTCCATTAGGTACTTAACGATTTCATCAGCTGTCTTCAATTGAAGATCAACTACACTGAAATCTTTGTCATTTACTAGAGCCGATTTAGCAAAATCAGCAATGGCATCTAGATCCCAATCTTCTGTCTTACCTTGTGTATGTACATCAACTTGAGCTTTGATTGTACGTTCGATCATAGGTAACAGAACACGGTCAAGATCTTTGTCCTCAGTAATGACTTCCATTCTTTCCTTGTAGATAACTTCACGTTGTTCACGCATAACGTCATCATACTGTAAAGTATTCTTACGTGTATCGTAGTTATTACCTTCAACACGTTTTTGAGCAGATTCAACTTGACGAGTCATCATACCACTTTGAATAACCGCATCATCGTCTTCGATCTTCAATGCCTTTAGGACACGCTTGATTCTATCTGAACCAAAACGTTTCATTAAGTCATCTTCAAGAGACATGTAGAATTGCGTAACACCAGGATCACCTTGACGACCAGATCTACCACGTAACTGATTATCAATACGACGTGATTCATGACGTTCGGTACCGAGAACACACAATCCACCGACTTCTTTAACACCAGGTCCAAGCTTAATATCAGTACCACGACCAGCCATATTAGTAGCAATCGTAACGGCGCCACGTTGTCCGGCGTTCATAACGATTTCAGCTTCCTTAGCATGGTTCTTAGCATTCAAGACAGCATGTGGAATGCCTTCTTTATCAAGTAACTTAGATAAGTATTCTGAAGATTCAACCGCAACGGTACCAACTAGTAATGGTTGGCCCTTTTCGTGACGAGTTTTGATATCTTCAACAACTGCCGCAAACTTACTCTTCAATGTTGGATACAGTACATCTTCTTTATCATCACGAATAACAGGTTTGTTAGTAGGAATTGAAATAACTTCCATGTTGTAGATTTCTCTGAATTCTTCAGCTTCAGTCTTAGCAGTACCTGTCATACCTGACAACTTGTCGTACATACGGAAGAAGTTTTGGTAAGTAATATTAGCCATTGTCTTAGTTTCGTCTTGGATTTCAACACCTTCTTTGGCTTCAATAGCCTGGTGTAATCCATCTGAATAACGACGACCATCCATAACACGACCAGTAAATTGGTCAACGATCTTAACTTCACCCTCTTGAACAACATAATCAATATCAAGAGTCATGATGTAGTTAGCACGTAAGGCTTGATCCAAATGATGGTTCAAGACAGTGTTGTCAATGTCATATAAGTTATCTAAACCAAAATAATCTTCGGCTTTTCTAATTCCTGTTTCAGTCAAACTAATTGACTTTGTAGGCCAATCAATCTTGTAATCATCTTTTTCAAGAGTCTTAGAAAATCTGTCTGCACGAACATACATAGCAGTAGACTTCTCAGCAGCACCAGAAATGATCAATGGTGTTCTAGCCTCATCAACTAAGATCGAATCAACTTCATCGACGATAGCAAAATGTAATGGACGTTGTACCATTTGTTCTTTGTAAACAACCATGTTGTCACGTAAATAATCGAAGCCTAGTTCACTGTTAGTTGAGTATGTAATATCACAATTGTATGCTGCACGTTTTTCTTCTGAATCCATGCTGTTAACGTTAAGACCTACTGATAATCCTAACCAGTTGTACAATTCACCCATCTCTTTGGCATCACGAGATGATAGATACTCATTAACTGTAACAACGTGAACACCTTTTCCAGCCAGGGCATTCAAATAAACTGGTAATGTGGCAGTCAAAGTCTTACCTTCACCAGTTTTCATTTCAGCGATGTTACCTTCATGAAGCGTAATACCACCAATGATCTGAACTCTAAATGGATAGAGTCCTAGAACTCTCTTAGCACCTTCACGAGCTGTAGCGAAGGCTTCAGGTAAAATATCATCTAATGTTTCACCCTTAGCTAATCTTTCTTTAAATTCAGGAGTCTTAGCTTTAAGTTCATCGTCAGAAAGTTTTCCCATTGCATCTGCAAAGGTCTCAACTTTATCGGCAATTTTGCCCATACGTCTGACTTCTCTTTTGTCGCTTTCGACCCATTTTCTTAATGGATTTGCCATATGTAATAATCTCTCCTAAATACTAAACATACTCTTAATAGTAGCATTTTTTTTGAATGTTTTAAACTCAGAATTATATAGAGTCTTCCAGAGTTAATATACTACACCATATTTGTATATTTTTGGTGTATTTTGCACAAAATTAAAAAAATACTAACCCTTATTAATTATTAATTTAATTCATATAAATAACATGATTGTACTTATAAATAAAAATTAACCAGAAAAAAAGCTAGGACATAGAGTCCTAACCTTTTTAAATTTCCTATTCGTTTGTTTCGATCAAACCATACTTACCGTCATTACGTTTGTAAACGATGCTTGCACCATTAGTTTCAGCATCTTCGAAAATAAAGAATTCATGTCCAAGCATTTCCATTTGTAGAACTGCTTCTTCAGCATCCATTGGTTTTAGAGATAGGCGCTTTGTTCTAACGATTTGTGATTCGTCTTCTTTGGCGTCTTCAGCAGAAACATCATCTAAAGGAATATCCTTGATGCTGCCTGATTCACGTCCCTTACGATTTACACGTGTCTTAAATTTCTTAACTTGTCTTTCAAGCTTATCAGTAACAAGGTCAACTCCTGCATACATGTCATCATTCATTTCTTCAGCTCTTAGAGTCATGTATGGTAGTGGAATGGTTACTTCGACCTTAGTCCCCTTTGATGGATAAGTTTTCAAATTAACGTGAGCAATTGGATTGCTTTCGTCACTGAAATATTTTTCCATTTTGGATAGTCTTTTTTCAACATAGTCGCGAATTGATTGTGTTACCTCGATATTTTCACCACGAACATTAATTGTTAACATAAGAATCTCTCCTTCCGACGATAGGAAATTAAAGAGTGTATCTACTCTTCAATATAATTATATAGTTCTTACGTGAATGTGACAACGGTTTCACTACCTAGATAATGAAAAAGTACAAATATTATTGAATCCGACTATTTCAAGAGCCTGTCGCGCGTGCATCATTGTGCGCCCTGTAGTATAAATATCATCCAAAATCAGAACCTTACTTTTTCTTGATATATCAAGGTCATCTGACTGAAAATAAAAGGTCTGCGGCGTTTGAAGTCTTTCATAGCGGTTCTTTTGAGCCTGAGGCTTATCGGCATCAAGCTTGACCAACATTGGCGTTAAGTCAAATATTTGGTGGTACATTTTCCATACCGGATCGAAACCTCGTACCTGTAAATGCCCATTGCTTGCAGGAATATACGTAATTATATCGAATTTATTCTTTTGGGACCAATTATGTAAATCTTTAGAAAACAACTCTGCTAATAAGATATCGCCATACCTTTTATAGTTTTTAAAATAACTATGTATGAATTGATTATACTCAAACAGCGCCTGATGACAATTGATAATTTGATATTTTTCTTCCCACGATCGACAATCTTGACAAATGCTTTCATTATTTTTTTTATAACATCTCATACAACCATCCCTTGAATTTAATGGTTCCAATTGATTACGACATTGTTGACAAATTTTATCACGAATTATTTTATCAAAACCAAACAATTCTTTTAATGTCCAATCATTGATTATTGAACCACCACAGAATAAACATTTCATATTTTTGCTTGCCGATTCAAATAATGTATTTCAGAACATGCATGCTTGATCTGCCGATTATAGCTTTGATAATAAAAATGAACCTCATCATCAAAATACTTTTTGTCTCGGCCAGCACGACCAGCTATTTGAATCAAAGCAGTCTTAGAAAACTCATTAGCATCTGCATCAATGACTATTACTGTTATATGCTTAAAAGTAACGCCACGTTCTAAAATAGTCGTGGTCAATATTGCCTGGACCTCACCATTTCTAAATTGTGCAACTTTGTCCAAGCGAGCATCATCTTTTGAACTTACATCTACAAATGTCAAATTTGGAAACAATAATCTTAAATTATCCGCAAACTCCAACATTTGAGGAATTTTCGGAAAAAACAGCATAAATCTTTCTCCATTTTTAATCATCTGTTTTATTTTCCATTTCAATCTGATATTTATTTTTTTGTAATTACTCGGTCGAAATAACATATGACACACGGGCTCAGGTAATGGATGCGTGTGAAATCTTTGATATAATTTAGAGATAGTAATACTTTTACTTTCGACCTTCTTCAGGAGTTCTTTTGGTGGTGTTGCTGATAAATAAAGTGTGTTACCGATTGGTTTTACGGATTTTTGAATAGCCATATTTAACATTTTACTCCCTGCCAAGGGATATGAATCAACCTCATCAACTACCAATATGTCAAACGCTTGTTCAAACTTTACTAATTGATGAACTGTTGCCAGTACGATCTGGGTCAATGAATATGGAGTTTCGCTTCGACCATGAAACAATCCAATGCTAACTTCCGGAAAAGCTGCCTGGATTCGAGGATACAATTCAATGCAAACATCAATTCTGGGTGAACAGATAGCAATTCGCTTCCCCTGAGCAACGGCCTTGTTGATCATTGGAAAAATCATTTCCGTCTTGCCTGCTCCAGTTACAGCCCACACTAAATGATCTGTATGTGTATCAAAAGCCGTTATTAGCTCTTCAGCGGCTTTTTGTTGCATTGCCGTTAATGTACCATTCCACTTAATTGAATCGGTTAAACATGGCAAAACAACCTCTGATGGTGAAATAATCAGTTCATCCCCTTGAGTTATTCGACCAAGGTTTATACAACTTCGACAATAGACCATTTTTGATTTACTATTCTTAATATCAATTGTCATTAAACATCGCTGACATTTTCGATCAATTATTGCCGGTTTTCTTTTACCGCCGATACTAATTAAAAATTCAATCTCTGCCTGAGACAATTCCGCCGAGTTAAATATTCGACCACCTAAATACGCTTTTATATTTTCCATATACTAAATTACGAGAGGAAGTTAAATTTCTTTGCAAAATTACAAAACAATTGCCAAAAGTGGCAGTTTCGAAAAAGACATTAAAAAATCTCGCTTCATAGCCCATATTGCTCAGACGTTCTCTGAAAATGAAGCAAACGAATTCATTCAACAGATTCGTGACCAAGAATCGAGTGCAACTCATAACTGCACCGCCTTTATCGTCTTAGAAAATGTCGAAATTGAACGAATGTCCGATGATGGTGAACCTAGCGGAACTGCTGGTTCCCCAATTCTAAATGTTCTTCAACAAAATAATTTAAAAAATGTCACGGCCGTAGTTACCAGATATTTCGGTGGCATCAAGCTTGGTGCTGGAGGATTGATTCGTGCATATTCCTCAACCACCGCCGATGCCATCAAAGAAATTGGCTTAGTCGAGAATCGACTACAACAAGGCTATAATCTAACGATTCCGTACCATTTGTATGATAAGTTCGAAAATTATGCCAAGAACAAAAAAATTATATTAGAAAACAAGGCTTTTTCGACTGACGTAACCTGCGAAGTATCCTTGGACTTAGACAATCATGAAGACATTATTCAGGACATAACTAACCAATTTCAAAACCAAATTCAGTTTGCAGAAACAAATCAAGTTTATAAACAAGTTGCAATTTAAACAGCTAAAAAGGGAATGCCATCAAAACGGCATTCCCTTTATTTTAATCTTTCTTTTCTAATCGCTTAACAAACTTCTGAATCGCTCGCAGCAAAGGCTGTCGATTATCACCGATCAAACCAATCGATTCAACGAACAACTCAAGTCCAAATAGTACCCCAATCGTTAATAACACGCTGCCCCACAAACTTGATAGTGGGTATAGTAATGAAATAAACGCGAAAACTAAGGATAAACCATAGATGACTAAAACTGTTTGTCTATGTGACAATCCCAATTGCATCAATCGATGGTGCAAGTGATGCTTATCAGCTTGTGTAATTGGCTTCTTATTCAAGAATCTTCTCAACATTGCATAAACAGTATCAGTAATTGGTACACCCAAGATAACTACTGGAATCAGCATAGTGACGAACGTAACATTCTTTAATCCCTTGAGCGAGAATACAGCCATCATGAAGCCGATGAACAACGCTCCGGTATCTCCTAAGAAGATACTAGCCGGATGGAAATTATGCGGCAGGAAGCCTAATAGCGATGCCACTAGGGCAAAGATCCAGATTGATACATATACGTTAGTTGTATTCAAGAAAAAGTAACCAACGATTCCCATTGTGAATAAGGCAATTATTGAAACACCTGTCGCCAATCCGTCTAATCCATCAATTAGATTAACCGCATTAGTGATTGCTAAGATCCAAATAATTGTGATTGGGAAACTCCACCAACCCAAATTGAATGTCCCCAAGAACGGTATAACAACTTCATTCATCTTGATGCCAGCAAGGAAGTAAATCACACATGCAGCTGCGAAGATACCTGCCATTTTTGCTTTTGGAGATAATTCTCTAATATCATCGATAATACCAGTCAGAATAATTATGCATTCAGCTAAGAAAACACTGAATAATTCATGACTCGGAAATTGATTCCGTAACAATACAAAAGTCGAAAATGTAAAAGCAATAAAAATAGCCATTCCACCCATTGTAGGCATTGGCTTCTTATTCACACGACGCGCATTGGGATTATCAACAGCACCCAAAATGTAAGCAAGTTTAATTACAAAGGGAGTTATTACCGCTGACAATATCATTGTCAAAAACAAATATACAATTACATTAAACATACATGGATTACCCCCGAAACTCACTTTCTCATAATATTTCAATTATACAATAATTGAGTTCAATACTAAAACTTAATTAAAAAAAGACCGCAACTCATTACAAGTCACGACCCCCCTTTGCTTACAAGTAACTACTTAGCAAGCTCAACTTTTCTAACCTCACGTACAACTGTAACTTTAATATGTCCAGGATACTCAAGGTTCTCTTCGATTTCATTCTTAATGTCACGTGAAAGAATTGCTGCTTGATCATCGGAAATTTGTTCTGGTTTAACCATAACACGAATCTCATGACCGGCTTGAATAGCATAACAATGATCAACACCATCATGCTTATTCGCAATTTCTTCTAGTTTTTCTAGACGGTGAATATAATTCTCCATCGACTCTGATCTTGCACCAGGTCTTGCGGCTGAAATTGCATCAGCTGCAGCAACGATAGTAGCAATCAGAGATGTTGGTTCAACATCCCCATGGTGCGAAGCAATTGTGTTAATAACTGTTTCTGGTTCTTTATATTTAGTTGCGATATCCACACCTATTTCTACGTGCGAACCGTCAACTTCACGATCTATAGCTTTACCTATATCGTGTAATAAACCTGCTCGTTTTGCCATCATAACATCTTCACCCAACTCCGCTGCCATTATGGCGGATAATTTAGCAACTTCGATTGAGTGACTCAAAACATTTTGACCATAACTTGTACGATACTGCATACGACCGATAATCTTGATCAAATCCGGATTAATGGAACTGATACCCAAACTATAAATAGTCTGTTCACCAATTTCACGGATATGATCATCCATTTCTTTTCTAGCTTTATCAACCATTTCTTCGATACGAGCTGGATGAATTCGTCCATCTTCGATCAACTTCTCCAAAGCCATACGAGCAACTTCTCTTCTAATTGGATCATATCCACTCAGAGCAACTGCTTCCGGAGTATCATCGATAATCAAATCAATCCCTGTTAGGGCCTCGATCGTACGGATATTTCTACCTTCTCGACCAATAATTCTACCCTTCATGTCTTCGTTTGGTAATGAAACGGTTGTAACGGTTGATTCAGATACGGTATCGGCAGCACTTCTTTGAATAGCAGCAACAATCAATTCTTTTGCTTCTTTACCAGCATATTGTTTTGCTTGTTCATTACTGTCATTAATCATCGTAGCACGTTCATGTGTTAACTCTTTATTCAAATCTCCTAGAATAATCTTTCTCGCTTGATCACGAGTCAAATTACTTACTCTAGTTAATTCCGCCTTTTGTTCTTCAAGAGTTGCAGTCAATTGTTTGTCTTTTTCGTCAAGCTTATGTTGACTAGCAGCAATATGGTTCTCGTTCTTTTCGATATTTTCCTCACGTTTTTCAAGCGATTGGTCTTTTCGATCCAAAATATCTTGACGTTCAAGGGCACGATTCTCTTGTTTCTGAACATCTTTACGACGTTCCTTCAAATCATTCTCTTGCTCTTCACGATACTTATGAATTTCATCTTTTGCTTCAAGTAGCGTTTCTTTTTTCAAAGATTTAGCTGCTTTGTTAGCATTATCAACGATATCATCAGCTGTTTGTTTAGCTTGCGAAAGTTTTTTTTCATAGGCATCTTTACAGAATGCATATCCGAAGAAGATACCCACAATTAATGTTATTAACGCGAAAGAGAAGGTTACGATAGCATGATACATGCCATCACCTCCAAATCGGTAATTATTTATTTGTTTGTAAAAGCAATTATTACAGAATTTTTACATACAACGTTTATATTATAGAATAAATATCCCCTGTCAACCAAATAAAAAGCAAAAAAGAGACCTATTTGGTCTCTTTTTCTTCTGAAGTACCCAAATCTAGTTCTGTACTAGCGTTTTTGGACTCATCTTTTTTGTCAGTTTTTGAGTTTTTGTCATCAGAATCTTTTTCTTTTGAATCTTTTCCCTCAAGTTCTTTCTTTTCTTCTTCAGCTTTACCATCCATATTGTAAGCATCACGAACTAGCTGACGAATCTCGGCCATCTTTTCAGGGTTTTCTGCCAAGAATGTCTTAGCATTCTCACGACCCTGTCCAATACGTTCATCGTTATATGAATACCATGAACCAGCTTTGTTGATAATGTCCTTCTCAACGGCCATATCAACTAATTCACCAGTTTGTGAGATACCCTTACCATACATGATATCAACTAAAGCAACCTTGAATGGTGGAGCAACCTTATTCTTAACAACTTTGATCTTAGTTCTATTACCAATAACATCAGATCCATCTTTGATCTGTTCAGCACGACGAACCTCAAGTCTAATAGTTGAATAAAACTTCAAAGCACGACCACCAGGAGTTGTTTCTGGGTTACCAAACATAATACCGACTTTTTCACGAATCTGATTAATAAATAAAGCAATGGTCTTAGTTTTATTGATTGAACCAGATAGTTTACGCAAGGCTTGTGACATTAATCGAGCTTGCAAACCAACGTGGGCATCACCCATGTCACCTTCGATTTCGGCACGTGGTACCAAGGCAGCAACTGAATCGACAACAACGATATCAACCGCACCACTGGATACCAAGGCATCAGCAATCTCTAATCCTTGTTCACCAGTATCTGGTTGAGATAATAACAGGTCGTCAATATTAACACCTAATGCTGTGGCGTATGCAGGATCCATCGCATTTTCAGCATCGATGTAGGCGGCAGTTCCGCCTTCTTTTTGTACTTGAGCAACGGCGTGAAGCGCTACTGTAGTCTTACCAGAACTTTCAGGTCCATAGATTTCAACGATTCTACCACGTGGAAATCCACCTACACCTAAAGCATTATCTAATGCTAAAGAACCAGTTGATACAGTCGAAATTTGGGTATTCAAATCATCACCCATACGCATAATGGCACCTTTACCAAAATCCTTCTCGATTTTCTTTAAGGCAACATCTAATGCTTTTTGTCGTTCATCTTTAGCCAAATTGTTTTCCTCCTAATGCATTCATCATTAGTATCTTATTAGTAATTATTCAAAAAAGCAAGAAAAAAGCGAACAAATGTTTGTAATAAAAAATAATTATTGATGAATGAGTCTTTGTACGAGGACGAATGCTGTAATAACGGATTTTAATCGTACTGCCCGTCTTGATCCTTCAAAATGAAATTCTCTCGCTACACCAGAATCTTCCGTCTTATCGTAAACACCAATAAAGACGGTTCCAACCGGACTACCTTCAAGTGGATCAGGTCCAGCCACACCGGTCAAACCCACGCCAATGTCGGAGCCAATTATCTTAGAAGTATTCTCAGCCATTGCCTGCGCAACAGTGGAACTGACGACCGTATACTTCTCAATAATATCAGCATCAATATGCAGCAATTGTGACTTAACTTCATCAGAATAGGTCACAAAACCACCTTCAAATATCTTTGAAGCTCCAGGGACATCAGCAATAGCTGATTGAAACATCCCTGCAGTCAAACTCTCGGCAGCTGAGATACTTAAATTAAGTTCCTGAAGCTTCTTAACCGTATCTTCAGGAATCTGCTTATAATAATCCGAAATACCTGATTCAAAGTCAGCAGCTTCGATCATTTCACGAAATTGAGCAAAAGTTTTTACGTTTTCCATTGTCCTCACTTCTAAATTACGTTTTATTTTTTGAAAAGGTCTTTAGATTGGATGAAATAATCTGCACCAGAGTACAAAGTAAAGAATAAGCAGATGTATAAGAAGATTTCACCAATTGGAATATTGATAGCTGAGAAGAAAATATTGTGTAGTAGTAAGAAGATAATTGCAAACATCTGCGTTGTTGTTTTGATCTTACCAGGCATTTGGGCAGCCATAACAGTACCACCTTGCTCTAGAACTAACATTCTTAAACCTGTAACAGCTAACTCACGACAAACGATAATGGCAACTACCCAAGCTGGAGCCATTTTTAATTCTACTAAAAAGACAAAAGCTGTCATAACTAACATTTTGTCGGCTAATGGATCAGCGAACTTACCGAAATTGGAAACAAGGTGATTGGCACGAGCAATTTTACCATCTGCCAAATCAGTTAATGATGCCACGATGAATACGACCGTTGCCCAAACATGACTAACAGGAATCAAGTCATTGGCAACGTACAAGTCACCCATTCCCGTCCAGTTAAATGCCAATAAGATAATAAAGATAGGGATCAAGATAATACGGAACATAGTAAGTTTATTTGGTAAATTCCATTCCATTTTTAGATTTCCTCCGATTTTTTACAAAATAAAATGAGGCTGGACACAAAGTCACAACCTCATTATTTTAACAGGCTGGGACAAATAGTTTAAGCCTCTTTATTTTTTCTTAAATAATTACTCAACATTAAATGTCAATGTTTGAACAATTGAACTGCCATCACTAACACTGCTCAAATCAACTGACTTCCCACCAATCGATACCTCAGTATTGTTGATGTTACCTGTTTGAATTGAGAAGGTTGAAGTGCTGCTTGTGATCTTAGTTGTCTTCTTATCACCAGAACTCAAAGCTTGCTGCCAAGTTGTATTTGAACCTTCCTGGAACTGAATCCAAGCTTGTCCATTCTTAGCTGTAACAACCACGTTAGTACCACTTGAAGGTAAGTTCTTAACTGTATAAGTGCCTGATGTACTTGATTCTTTAACAGATAATGTTGTTGAACTCTTCTTAGCAGTTGACTTAGTTGTTGATTTCTTAGTTGAAGTTGACTTCTTAGTATCTGAACTCTTCTTAGCAGTTTGTTCAGTATTATCCTTAGGAATAGTTACTGATGACGCACTTTGATTCTTGTGAACCATACCAAATGCAATAACAGCAATAATTACGATTACAATAATTCCCACGATGATTTGTGGAATATAGTTACCTAAGTTAGAGAAGAATGAACTTGATTCTTCCTTGATAGATCTAGTATTGTTTTCTTCACTTTGGACTGGTTCTTTTGGTTGAGAGTCAGGAATCTCTGACTTGTATTCTTCCAAAAGATCGTCACTGGAAATACCTACAGCATCTGAGTATTGTTTGATAAATGCTCGAACATAAAAGTCACCTGGTAAATGATCAAATTGTCCTTCTTCTATCGCAATCAAATATCTCTTTTGAATCTTAGTGACTTGTTGTAAGTCATCAATTGTATATCCTTTTTTTATACGTGCATTTCTTAATTTTTGGCCAATTTCGTCCATTATTTACCACCGATTAACTAATTTTTCTAAGTATAACATATATTATTACTGAACTACTAGCGACGTTATAACAACCATCCACCAGCAAAATAAATCGTTTGTCCCGTCAAGTAATTGGACTTAATATTGACTAAATAACTGACCAAGTCAGCTATCTCATCAGGATTTGCCAATCTATCTGCAGGAATTTCTTCTTTGATACTTTCCAAATCTTCTGATGAAAATTCAGCATTCATTTTGGTGTTTACAGCACCAGGAGCAACCACATTAACTGAGATACCTAGCGACGCCACTTCCTTAGCATACGCATCTGCGAACGATGTCATAGCGCCCTTGACAGTACTATAAACAACTTCCATTGCTGAACCGATCTTACCATAGATAGAACCGATAAAGACCACTCGGCCATGATGTGTCAGAGCTAACTTATCTTGTAACGCCTTGAGTATCAAAATTGGCAGCTTGATATGGATCTTCCACAACGCATCGATCTCTGCTTCCTCAATATCTACTAATAACTTGTAGAAGGTATTGCCTTGAGCAAATACAATGGCATCTAAGCCAAAAATCTGTTCAGTCAAAGTCTCTACCTTGTCCGTTTCCATATCGAATTGAACAGGAATGAAATCTTGATGCAGATACTTCTCAGCTAACTCTGATTGCAGATCAGCAATTCGTTCACGATTCTTGTTGTAATGAAGATACAGTGACCAGCCCTTTTCAGCCAGTGCTCGAGCCGTACTCGCACCGATGTCACCGGAACTTCCCATAACTAATGCATACATAAAATACTTCCTATTTTGGCAAAATATTGTAGTAGGTACAATTATCATCTGTGACAAATTGTTCAGCCACTCGTAAAACATCATCGTAACTAATTGAATCGATCAATGAAACCAATCGCAAATAATCAACATTATAGAAGTACAATTCTGCCATTTGATTAGCAATCGCATCTGGAGAATTCTGAGCGAACAAGTATGAGCCAATAGCATCACGTTTGATACGTTCAAATCTCTTTTCGTCTAAGACATCTTTTAGTTCATTGAATGACAAGTGTTTTTTCAAATATTCTTGGAATTTCTCAGGATAATTTGTTGACCCACTTACAATGATAAAGCAATAGTTGTTTTCTGCAACAACATTATAAGAAAAACTATCATCAATTATGTTTAAATTACTCATTTTTTCATAATTGTCTGAAGCTTCGCCAATCAACGTTTCCATAATCATATTCAATTCAAATTGTAATTTAACCAATTCTGGCAAAGATACATCCGCATTTATTCTAATTCCATAAGCTGAACGTCCTTGAGTGATCTCCATTGATTCATGACCACCAGTACCGATTGGCTCAAACACTTGTTTAGGAATTGGTTTGAGTTCAGGAACCTCATGGAAATTAGAATTTCCAACAATATTTTCAATTTTTTTGAAGTCAACATCACCAACAATGACTAAATCCATATTATCCGGACGATAATTTTGTCGATAAGTATCTAGCAGATTGTCTTTATTGATGTGTTGAAGTGATTCGCTCGTACCGGCGATGTCTTGAGAAATGGGATCATTAGGATAAAGCTGACCTAGTATACGTTGTTCCAAGACCCATTCTGGCATATCCAAATACATTTGAATTTCTTGATCGATAATACCACGTTCAGAAGCAACGTTTTCTTCAGTGAAATGTGGATTCTGAACTAGATCCAATAAAACTTTTAAATTTTCGTATGGCTTATCTAGAGTCTGAAACAAATATGCTGTCTTAGTATAACTAGTATAAGCATTGGAATTAGCACCATACTCAGCAAATTTTTCAGATACATCATAGCCTGGTTTAGCGAATAATTTGTGCTCGATGAAATGAGCGATACCGGCTGGCAATTCGCCATTGCGAGTATTAACTGATCCAAAATCGGTCATCGCTAACCCATAAACTTGATTATAGCCCGGCAATGGAACAACTTCGATCTCATAACCATTCGGTAATTTTTTAGAATATTTTTGTAATTTGTCGGCCATTCTACTCTCCTAATCTCCAATAAGTCGATACTGTGCAATCGCACTCATATCTTGTGCAACTGTAACAATGTGTTTCCGATCCATTTTATTTAATTCACCTTTGAACTGTTCATCATTTAATAATGACTTAGAATAAACAGTTTCCCAGATACTTCGCATAATATAGTGTTGGATCGAATCAGACGATATTTCACGACGAGTGTCGAGAACTTTTTTGGCATGTTCGATTTGATCATCACTGAATTTGTCATTCTTCACAAAGTCGATTTGCTTATTGATTAAATCAATTGCCTGTTCAATCGTCTTAGCGTCAAGTCCAGCTTGAATCGTAACTAGATGATTTATCGGTTGATAAGAGCTAGAAACAGAATAAGCAAGACTGTTTTTCTCACGAACTTGTAGGAATAATTGTGATTGATCATCCCCGCCAAGAATCAAATTCATTGCTTGTGGTGCTAAACGACTGACATCTTGATCAATTTTTTTAGTCAAATAAGCTAATGCCAAACGACTCTGGTTCAAATGCTTATGTTCTTCCTTTTTGGCCGGAGATTCAACTAATTCATCAAATTTGTCAAAATGAATTTTTAGATCATGTCTACTGCCGTCAATATTATCAGCAAACATACTATTCATAAATATTTTTTCAAATTCGCCTTCATCCACATCTCCAACGACATTAACAATGATGGCGTCATTTTTGATAACGTCAATGTAATGCTTATATAATTCTTTGTTCGTCAGCTTATCCAGTTGATCAATGTTTCCAAAAATAGGAATCTGACGATCTGGATTATTCTGATACAACAAACTTGTCAGACCTAAAATACTTACTAAGTCCTGATTATCACCAACCGATGCCAAGTTAGACATTAAATTACGTTTTTCAGTATCAAATGCCGTATTATCAAACTCGCCTTGGCTCTGTAAATTAGGTTGAAATACTATTTCACCTAGTAACTTCAAGTTCTCTTCTAATTGGTTGATATCATGTAGCAAAAACTTAGGATCAGCGAATTCAACACTGAATGCTAAGTCATTGAAGTTCAATAGATTACGTGTATAAACGTTGATCTCTGAACCGTACAATTCCATTTCACGATCGTTCAAAGCCTTGAACGTTGGATAATGTTTAGTTGAATTGGACAACACATTTGCCAACAAGCGGCGTTTGGTCGTTTCATCCTTAGACAAAGGCCTTAGAAAATCGATTTGAATCTTAATAGTACGGAACTTCTTAATAGGATTAACATTTAGTACAACATTGTTTGCGATTGACTTTCTCAATTTTTCACCTGTTTTTCTTTAATTGCATCTAATTGTTCTTGAGTTAATAAAACTTTACGAGGCTTGCTGCCTTCAGATGGTCCTACGATGCCTTTTTCTTCCATTTCATCGACCATACGTGCGGCTCGATTGTAACCGATTTGGAAACGACGTTGCAACATCGATACGCTGGCTGACTGTTGTTGCACAATCATGCTGACAGCATCATCCCAATATTCATCATTTGGTTTATCATCCTTAGAGTTCTTTTCTTCAATATCAGTGGGAATCATATCTTCATCGTATTCGGCTTGTTGTTGCTCACTGACGAACTTAACGACGTTCTCAACTTCATTCTCTGAAATAAACGCTCCTTGTAAACGAACTGGCTTACTCTTTCCAATTGGTTGAAATAACATATCTCCTCGTCCAAGCAATTTTTCAGCCCCAACTGAATCTAGGATAGTTCTTGAATCAACACCACTGGAAACAGCGAATGCCATTCTTGATGGGATGTTGGCTTTGATCAAGCCAGTAATGACATCAACTGACGGACGCTGAGTGGCAATGATGATATGTAGTCCAGCAGCACGCGCCATCTGAGCTAATCGAACAATTGCGGCTTCAACTTCATGGCCAGCTACCATCATCAAATCTGACAACTCATCAACGATAACAACAATAAACGGTAATCGTTCCATTTTTTCATCAGCTTTAGCAGTCTTATTGAATTCATCAACATCAGCGTTATATTCACCAATATTACGATGATTTGTTGAAGCAAACAACTTGTAACGACGTTCCATTTCAGTTACGGCTTTTTGTAAGGCTCCAGCTGCACGTCTAGCGTCAGTTACAACCGGAATAAGCAAATGTGGGATACCGTTATAGACATTCAGTTCAACCATCTTAGGATCGATCAGGATCAACTTAACTTCACTCGGCTTGGCCTTCATCAAGATACCAGTAATAATAGTATTAATAGCAACTGACTTACCACTACCAGTTGAACCAGCAATAAGCAAATGGGGCATCTTAGTTATGTTGATCTCAATAATATTACCAGAAACATCCTTACCCAATGGCACAATTAACGGATGCGTCTTATCTTGTTGGTTCTCAGTAATATCTCTGAACGAGACCGTTGAAATCGCCTTGTTCGGAACTTCAATACCAACAAATGATTTACCAGGTATCGGCGCTTCAATACGAATATCTTTGGCGGCCAAAGCCAGCGCCAGATCATCGGCTAAATTAACGATCTTACTTACCTTGACTCCCACGGCCGGTTGAACTTCGTACTTAGTAATCGTAGGTCCAAGGCTGGCCTTCTTGACCTCAACATTGACACCAAAACTCTTAAAAGTTTGTTTTAGTTTATCTTTATTTTCATCAATAAGTTTAACTTCACCGCTTTGATCAACTTGTGGTACTTGCTTCAACAAGTCTGACGGTGGCAATTTATAATCGTCATCATCAACATTTCTCGAACTAACCGGCGTTGGAAGGTCTTTTTTATCGGTATTATCGATGCCATAAGGTTTTGACATAATCTGTGCAGATCCATTTTTCTCTGGTTCAACATGCGACGGTTCCACCGGTGGTGCAGGCGTTGGCATATCGATTTGAAAATCTGCTTCGTCCTTTTGTTGTTCATCATTATTTTTGGCGAAACTATTAACATCTCTAAATCGATCATCATCACGTTGTGATTTTTTAGATGCAGATGCTGTTGGCTGAGCTATATCTTGGGCTGCCTTCTTGTCTTTACGTTCGTCAACATAATTACTATATCGACCTGACAAGGCCTCTTTAACAGAAACAAATCCATGTTTGACGTGCACGAGAATATTAGTTGTTGCTACAGCAACTTGCTTCATCGTTACTCCAAATAACATCATTATCCCAATAATGATAATGACCGCAGTAATAAAATAAGTCCCCCAAGTTGAGAATAATGGCATAAATATACTATACAAATAAGATCCGATCATCCCTCCACCGACTGACTTATCAACGGTAAAGTTCGCCATATCAGCTGACAAAGTATTCCAAGTTATCATGTTGTAATTGTGATATAACTCAATTTTTGAAAACATTATTATATGTAGTATTACTAGTGTTCCTAAATAAGTAAATAAGAATCCAAAGTTACGTTTGGGCGTCATAACGGGTAATCTGCCAGTTGCAATCAGAAAGGCTCCGGCAAATATACTGATGATCAACATAACTGGATAACTGTCCCCGACAAAGATTCGATAAATATTATCAAAAAAGTTACCAATGATTCCAAACTTAAATAGACCTAAGACTGACAGTACGATCAGCAATAAGCCCAAAACGGATCTAATTAATCTACTATCGTTAGTTTTCTTTTTAGTAGTTTTCCTAGTACTTTTAGTCGTACTTTTTCTAGTTCTTTTTGTAGGCGTTGATTTTGCCCTTGTCTTTGCCATATAAACCTCACACAATTCTTGTTAATCATAGAAAATTATACATTTAGAAGTTAGGTAGTACAAACTTCTAGTAAAACTTTTGCCAAAATAAAAACAGCCTTTCGGCTGCGATTATTTTTTATTCTTTTTTTCCTGTGCTTCTTTCATTGCTTCGTTAGGTTCGCCTTACTATTAGCGGTGAAATTCAACGAAATACCACGATTAAGAGCCACAGCTGTTACTTGATATGTCAAGGTTTCAATATATTCAACAACTGGACGTGAAATTTGTTCTACTTGCTTAGGTTCAAGATCTTCTTGTTCACCTTCGAATCCAACTAATTGAACAACTTGACCGATCAAACCTGAAACTTTGAACGGAGCATTTTCGGGATGAATTTCAAATGGAATGATTATTTGGAAAATCTTACCTTCAGACTCATCCAAATTATTTCCTTTTTCATCTTTAAAATCAGGATGTTCAATTTGAATTTGTAAATCTGACTTAACGTCAGCTGCTGGTGATTCTACATCATAATGAAAAGATTGAACCGTAACGGCTCCCTTATGTGTTTTCATAATACATATCCCCTTTTATAATCTTAAACGAGTTGCAGTAGTCTGCCGCACTGCTTCTACTATCCCTACTAGTCTAGTTTATCATGTTCATAGTGATGAGATAGTTCAAGTCCGGCAAAATTTTG
Source organism: Companilactobacillus jidongensis (assembly GCF_003946575.1). Taxonomy (GTDB): domain Bacteria; phylum Bacillota; class Bacilli; order Lactobacillales; family Lactobacillaceae; genus Companilactobacillus; species Companilactobacillus jidongensis. The sequence continues at coordinate 131,176 of NZ_RHOP01000001.1, forward strand.
TTGTCTAACTGCCTCATAAATTACTAAAGCACAACTATTGGAAAGGTTCAATGCTCGAATATTATCACTCATGGGAATTCTTAGACACTTATCAGGGTTATCACGCATAAAATCTTCGGGAAGCCCAGTTGTCTCTTTGCCGAATAAGAAATAATGATCTTTTGAAGTATCAGAATAATCTTGATCACTATACACTTTGTCTGAAAACTTAGTGATCAAATATAAATACTGATCATCAGGAACTGATTCTAAAAACGCATCTAAATTATCATGATATGTAATATCCACTTTGTTCCAATAATCTAATCCAGCGCGCTTCATGTGTGCATCATCAGTACTGAAACCCAGTGGTCTAATTAAATGTAATTTTGTATTTGTTCCAGCACAAGTACGGGCAATATTTCCTGTATTGGCTGGCATAAGTGGTTCGTACAAAGCTATATGGTTAGTCATTTAAACTTCTCCTCTACCTACAATTAAATTAAAAAAACGCATGCCCTCGGTGATCGCCACAGCAAGGACATGCGTTAGTTAAGCTTTTACCTTTACTTGCTTTTGTCAAAAAAATTTCTGAGAAAAACAAGTAACCGCAAAGTTTATAAACATTATACATAAAAAATAATTCAACTACAATATAAATTTGAATTATTTGTGAACTTTTTCTGAAGCGTCTGTGTCCTCAATAGCTTCATCAACTATTTCATCTTCAGCTTCATGATCATCATACCAATGGGAGTTCCGCTTGATCCATCTAAATACTCTGGTACAGATAATCTTTAGAATAGCAAAAATCGGAATTCCGGCAATCATTCCGATCAGTCCAAACAATCCAGCAGAAACTAACAAGACCAGAATAGTTGTAACAGGATGCATCGACATCTTATTACCAACAATTATTGGAGAGATGACACGAGTTTCAATCGTTTGTTCAACGGCGAAAACTATCAAAATTTTGATAACCATCGCTGGTGCAATGAATGCTCCAATGATCAATGAAGGTATTAAAGCCAAAGTTGAACCAACGTATGGAATTAAATTCAAAATTCCGGCACTGATACCAAGAATCAAAGCATATCGTTGACCGATGATCAGATAACCAACGAAGAACATCACTGCTACCCAGAAAGCAACTGTTAATTGACCAGTAATATAAGAACTAAGTGATTGGCTCATTTCTGTTAGCATCTCACCTGTTGACTTCTTCAATCTGGTTGGCATCAACGAAACAACTGACTCCTTAAATTTATTCTTATCTTTTAACATGAAGAATAAGATGAACGGAGCCGTTAACACAATAATAATAATATTGGTTACCGTGCTGACGGCTGAACTGATTCCACTAAAAGTCTGTGGCAAAATCTTGTTGATAGCTTGTTCAAAATTCTTAGCTATCTTAGCATTTGAATTTACCAAGTTTTCACGGAAAATATGTAATTTAGGATCTTTAAACATATTTTGCAAACTAGTATTCAATGCATCCCAGTAGTGTGGCCAATTTTCAACCAATGAATCAATTTGACTTTGAACAAACGGAATCAATGACATAACACCCCAGATCAGCAAAGCTGCAATAATAATAAAGACAAAGATTATTGAGATTACTCGACTGATATGAAATTTGTTTTCAAGCACATCAATCAATGGATTGATCAAATAATAGAGAACTAACGCCAGGATAACCGGTGGCATCGTAATTCCCAAAATCTGATTGATTGGGTCAAAGACAAAGTTTATTTGTGAAAATAAGAAAATAACTAGAAAAATAACGAAAATATTCAATAAAACAACTGTAACTTGGTTATTCAAAAACCATTTGTAAAACCAAGTTTCTTCTTTTTTTGGATTTTGTTTCATACTCGCTCCTTACGTGTACAAAAAATATCATAGTAAGATTATACTGTATACTATACATTGTTTGGAGGAATTTGTAATGAAAGAAAAAGTTCTCTTTAGTGGCTACACCAAAAAGGCTGGCAAGGGCGTCTATCAAGCTGAATTAGACTCAGACACTGGTAAATTGTCTACACCAGAAGTACTAGTTGAACTAGATAGTCCAACTTATATTGACGTGACCAACGATTTAAAACTTATCGCATTGGCTAAAAACGGCGATAAAGGTGGTATTGTAACTTACGATATCAGCAGTGGAAAAGCTGAATTACTAGATGAGGACTTCTCCGAAGAAGGTTCTCCATCATATGTAAAATTTGACGCAAGTCGTAGTTTAATTTTCAGTGCTTATTTTCATTTGAGTAAAGTTACAATTGATCATTTGACTAGTGAAGGTAAGATTGAGCGTTACTCCGAAACCAACTTCAAAGGTTCAGGACCTCGCCCTGAACAGGATCAATCCAAGCCTCATTACGCAGCACTAACACCAGATGGAAAACTTATCATCTGCGATTATGGTGCTGATCGTATTTATATTTATAATATTGACGATCCAAAGAATCCCGAATTATTAAACAACTATATTGCCCCATCAGGCTACGCTCCTAGACATTTAGTATTCCATCCTACTAAGCCATATGTCTATGTTGCTTGTGAATTGTCTTCAAAAGTTCTTGTTATGGAGTATAGCGAAGAGGACTCACGACTAACATTGGTAGACGAAATGGATGCTGCTAAGGACGAACAAAAAAACACTACCGCTGCGATCCGTATCAGTAAAGATGGTAAATATCTTTATGTATCAACGCGTGGAGCTGACACCATCGCTACGTTTGAAATCGACCCCAACGGAGATCGTCTCAAAAAAGTCGATACTGTAAAGACTAAGGGAAACGGACCCCGAGACTTTGAACTTGACCCCTCAGAAAAATATTTGCTAGTCGCAAATCAAGATTCAGACAATTTGACCATCTTCACACGTAGTTCAAAAAAGGGAAGATTGAATATTCTTGAAGAAAATATTTCCATTCCTGAGTGTGTATGTGTACACTTTATTTAGTTTCAAAATTATAGGAGAAAATAATTATGTTCATTGAGATTATAAAGACCATCATACTAGGTATTATCGAAGGTTTTACTGAGTTTCTACCTATTAGTTCAACCGGACATTTATACTTAGCTGATGAATTCGTTAAACTGAATGAAACAACTGCTTTCATTCGCATGTTTATGGTTGTTATTCAATTTGGCGCAATTCTAGCAGTTATCCTTATTTACTTTCACAAGTTAAACCCCTTTTCACCAAAGAAGAATCATCATGAAAAACGCCAAACATGGGATATTTGGTTTAAAGTTCTTGTAGCTATCATTCCTTCAGTTGTAGTTGGATTGCCATTGAATGATTGGATGGATAAGAACTTAACTAGCTGGCAAGTTATCTCCGCCACATTATTGATTTACGGTATTTTATTCATTGTCGTTGAAAATTACTTCAAGGGTAAACGTCCACAAGTCACTGATCTTGATAACTTATCATATGGAACGGCCTTTAAAATTGGACTTTTCCAGGTTCTCTCTCTAGTTCCTGGTACTTCACGTTCAGGTGCTACTATCCTTGGTGGTATCTCAATTGGTACATCAAGATTCGTCGCAACCGAATTTTCATTCTTCTTGGCTATCCCAACTATGTTTGGTGCCAGTTTACTGAAAATTGTGAAATACTTTGCTGGTGGAAATACATTTAGTGCTAGTGAATTGACTATTTTGTTAATTGGTACTTTTGTATCATTCATCGTTGCATATGCTTCAATCAAATTCTTATTGAACTATATTAGAAGCAATGATTTCAAGGCCTTTGGTTGGTACAGAATTATCTTAGCTATTCTTGTAATTCTATACTTTGGTTTCATAAAAGGTATGATTGCTTAAAATTAATACCAGAACGTCGCAAGACGTTCTTTTTTTGTGTACAATTATATTGGCCTAAAAAAATCGAAAGAAGTGATTCTTATTTATAAAGAAATCGCAGTAGAAAACTTTACGACTATCCCTCAAGCTGTCTTAGCTGGAGCTAATAGAATCGAATTAAATGACAACTTAGCCGTCGGTGGTACAACTCCTAGCACTGGCGTTTTACAAGAAACTACAAAATACTTGCAAGAAAAATCTATCCCACTAGTTGAAATGATCCGTCCCCGTGGTGGAAACTTCGTATACAATGACCTCGAGTTAAAAATGATGGAAGCAGATCTGTTCCAAGCTCAAAAACTTGGTGTTGATGCTGTTGCCTTCGGAGCATTGACTGCAACAGGTGAACTGGACGAAGAAGCTATGGAACAACTAATAGCCTCAAGTTCAGGCATGCAAGTGGTTTTCCACATGGCTTTTGATGATATTCCTGAAAATAAACAACACGATGCCATCGATTGGTTAGTCGAACACGATGTCGATCGCATCTTGACACACGGTGGCCCACTTAACATCAGTATCAATGAGACCATGGATAATATTAAGAAAGCCATGAATTATGCTGCTGATAGAATTACTATTTTACCAGGCGGCGGGATTACGTACGAAAACTGCGATGAAATTGCTTCCAGCTTAAATGTTAAAGAATTACATGGAACACGTTTAATTGATCTAGTTTAATAAATTATAAAAGCCGACTGAAATTAGTCGACTTTTTTTATTTGTTCATTTTCATACTTAATTGAATTACTGAATAAGATACTCATCATATCCTCAATCAATTGTTCTGAAATATTTTTATTATCTTTAAAATCATTTTTTAACTCAGCACGCATTTCTTTCATTCGTCCTGTTTTGACAACGGAAGTATGTGCTTGCTCCTTAACAGTAGCGACTTCTTTTACTACATCAAACCGTTGTGATATTAACTCAAATATTTGACGGTCAAGACTGTCGATCTTACTTCGTAATGGTAACAAATCATTTTGCTGTTGGGATTCAATAATTTCACGAGCGATCTTAATTGGTTTCTTATTAGTCGTTTCAATCGTTACATCAGATAGCAATTGATAAAAAGTACCTCGACGATTCCAACAATTCTGTAAGTCGATGACTGACATTCTACGTAGCATGGGGCGAACATTATCATGTGACAAACGTTCCAGAACATTAGATAAGTTAGTCTTCAAGTAAATCACTTGTGCAGTTGATTCTTGGATAAGTTGACGATTGATTCTTGACTCAACTACTCCGCCACCAGTACTAATAATGCCATCAAAGCTAAGTTGACTCTCCAGAATTTTTGTTTCCGCTTTTCGAAATTTCTCTTCACCAAATTGTTCCATAAATTTTTTAGGAGATAACTTCCTTTCACGGGTGAATTCGTCATCTAGATCAAGTAATGGTCGATTAGTAATATTGGCTAGAACTGTCCCTACAGTCGTTTTTCCAGCTCCCATAAAGCCGATCAGAATTATTGTTCTACTCATGTAATTCACCTACCTCTTGACGTATTCGCTGTGCTACTGTAATTTCCCCAGTTAATTTCGTAATATTACTTTCGATTAAATTCTGCTTGTAGCTTTGTAATGTAATAATTAGTTGATCAATACCATCCACAACTGAATCACGGTTACTTAATAATATTTGTGACCACATTTCTGGATTAGATTGAGCAATTCTGGTCGTGTCAATGAATCCACCAGCTACATTTTCTTGCCAATTCAATTGATTGTTTGGTAATCCATTATCAATTGAATTAACTAATGCAAATGCTGCCACATGAGGCAAATCACTGATACTCGTTACTAGCTTGTCATGTTCTATAGCTGAAATAGCTTGAATCTTGGAATGTAATGGTTCTAATAAATTACTTAATAATTTTATTTTCTGGATCTCACCAACCAAGAAAAATGGCTTATCAACAAACATATCTTTGTTTCGATTACGAATTCCTCTTTTATCGGTCCCTATCATTGGATGCCCGCCAACAAAATTTGGTAATCCTTTAGCTAACTCCATGATTTCATATTTGGTTGAACCGATATCTGTGACTATAGTTTTGTTTGATAGATTCATATACTGCAGCAATTGCAGATATTTTTTGATCATTTTAATGGGACCAGCTAAAATTATCAAATCAGAATCTTTAACAACTGGTGAATCCCAGGAGATCATTTCATCCACTACTCGTTCCTCAAGTGCTATCTTACAAGTTTGTCTGTTACTATCGATTCCTAGGACCTTCGAATTTGAAGTACGCAATTCTTCAGCGATTGATGCTCCCATAGCTCCCAATCCAACAACGATTATCGTTCTCATCAAACCACCAGCTTCCCTAATTCGTGAAAAAAGGTTGGATATGAAATATCCACTGAATCATCATCATCTAGAATGACTTCACCATCAGTTATCAATGATGCAATTGTCAGCATCATAGCAATCCGATGATCTTTATGTCCTGAAACATGTGTCTTGTCGGCCTTTAATTGTACAGGGCCATCAATAATGAATCCGTCGTCTGTTGCTTGAATTTTGGCACCTAATTTTTTCAATTCAGTTGTAACGGTTATAATTCGATCACTTTCTTTTAACTTAAGTTCAGCGGCATCTTTAATAATCGTACGACCAGTTGCCCGCGTGGCTGCCAGCACAATTATAGGAATCTCATCGATACATGCTGGTATTACTTTACCGCTAATATTAATTGCTTTTAACTTGCTAAAGTGTGGCGTTATGTCGGCAATGGGCTCACCATCAGAATTGCTTGCTTGAATATCGACCATAGCATTCATTTGATTCAAAATCTCAATGACACCGGATCTGGTTGAATTGATTCCAACATTCTTAATCATCAAATCACTGTCTTTGACTAACAAACCAGCAACTATCCAGAATGCTGCTGAAGAAATATCCCCAGGGACTACAACATTAGCAGCGGATAAGTGTTGATCAGATGGAATTGAAATTTTTGCCCCGTCGATCTTAACTTCAGCACCAAATTGTTGCAGCATTACTTCAGTATGATTACGAGTCTTGAATTCATCGACAACAGTTGTTTCCGCACCACTAGTGACCCCAGCTAATAATACTGCGCTCTTAACTTGCGCTGAGCCAATTGGTAATTCGAAGTCGATTTTACTTTTCAAATGGCTTTGATGAATAGTCGTAGGCAATTTGCCATTGTTACTACTAATGTTGGCACCGACATTACTTAAGGGATTGATAACTCGATCCATTGGCCGCTTGGACAAACTATCATCACCTATAATCCTAGCGTTTAAGCCTGCCCCGACGATTAATCCCGTTAATAATCTAGTTGATGTACCTGAATTGCCCATATCAAGAACTTCATCAGGATCATGCAAACCGGACACTCCATGCCCTTCTACCTCAGTTATATTAGCTTGTTCAGTTATTTTGACACCTAAGTCCATCAAAATCTGCTTAGTTGTATTAACATCTGCTGAATTCAGTAAATTAGTAATCCTAGTCGTTCCATCAGCTATTGCGCCAAGCATCAAAGCTCGGTGAGAAATACTCTTGTCCCCAGGAACTGAAATTATTCCCTTCAGAGATGTTGCTTTATTTAATTTTTTCATTCTTCTCCTCCATGAAATATCTATTCAATTCCTCAATCGTTGGTTGTCCGGGAGCAGATGATTTACCCAAGGTACCAAAAGTAAATTGTGATCCATATTTGATACCTTCGTAACGGCTACTCATTCCCTGTTCACCCATACTGATTGCAATTGTTGGTTTAACAATGTTATTCGTCACATTCAGAACAAAGTTCACATCTTGTTTGGATGTGGGTGTAACGGCTGCTTTTACAATATCAGCTGTACTATGATCAATCTCCACCATAATGTCTAATAAGTTATCGGGCGTACTTTGAAAATTGTGATATGAACCAATTATCTTTGTCTCATGATCATGTGCCAATTCAAGTAAATCTTTTACTTCTGAAAACAATCTGTATTCAATGTCAATTACTGAGATACCTGCTGAGATAGCACTAGCATAGATTCGCTCATATTGTGCTTTATTGAAGTCAACCTCTCCACCTTCGGCTTTAGTTCTCCAGGTGACAATTATTGGCAATCTCGTCGATTCATTTATCACTTGAAAGGTGGAAAATGTCAACGTACTCAAGTTATTCCAATAATCTATTCGAAGCTCTATCATATCTGCAGGAGATTGATTAATATCCGTTATAACGGCTAAAGTGTCATTTAAATTTCGTTCAACGATGGGAACAATCAAATTAGGACGATCATCATTTAAAGTAATTTGCTTCATAACTCATTCACCTGATTAATTATTCAAAAATTCTGGTATTGATTCTAAAGACTTTGGCACAATTATAGGTAGACCAATTTCAGACAAAGCTACCAAATTTAGTTGTTTACCATCGTTCTTTTTGTCATTTTTCAAATGCTCAAAAAATTCATTTGTACCAATCAAATCTGAATCAATGGGTAATCCAACAGCTAATAGTCTGTCAGTTATTTCTCTAGTTACACCCTTTTTAGTTAACCCAATGTTTTCAAAACACTGACTGATTCTGACCATTCCGATTGCTACTGCTTCGCCGTGCTTAAGTTCTCCATGTGCTAATAACTCAATTGCATGGCCAAATGTATGACCAAAATTTAAAACTCGACGTAAGTTTTGTTCCTTCTCATCCTTCATGACAATGTTAGCCTTTAAATTGATCGAGCGCTTTATCAATTCAGTAGCATTATCCAATATTCCAACTGGATCCCTGATTTTTCCAGTTAGTTCAAAAAATTCTCCACCTTTCAGTGCACTACACTTGACGACTTCACCATATCCTTCAACCAAATTTCGTTGAGATAGAGTTTTTAGAAACTCAGGATCAATAATAACCAAGTCTGGTTGATGAAATGTACCAATAATATTTTTGACTTCACCCAAATTAACGGCTGTTTTGCCACCAACACTTGAATCGACCATAGCTGTCAATGAGGTAGCAATCTGAACGAATGGGATACCACGCATATACAAACTCGAAACTAATCCTGATAAATCACCGACAACTCCACCACCAAGCGCTACAACACCATCTTTTCTTGTAAATCCTTCTGTTGCCATCTCAGAAATGATTTTGCTGACGGTGACTAAGCTCTTGGATTGTTCACCAGCTGGCACGACTTCAGTTAAAATTTCAAAGCCAGCAGTTTCTAATTGTGATACAGTCTTGTCTAAATAATATTTTGCGACCTGCTTATCAGTAATTAGAACGATTTTTTTTGCTTTCCAAATTGATTTAACTAGGTTACCAATTTCTTGATGCAATCCAGACTTTATTTCAATATTGTAAGTTTTGGTTGGTAAAGTTACAGTTATCATTTTTTACGCTTCTTTCACTAATTCATGAATTTGATCAGATAAACTTGCAAGATGCTTGAATTGTTCTGGTGTTAAAGCTTGTTTACCATCAACAAAGGCTTTTTCAGGATGATCGTGAATCTCAGTCATTAAACCATCTGCTCCGGCGGCAACAGCAGAAATGCCAATTGGTGTAACTAAGTCAGATACACCGGCAGCATGTGACGAGTCGGCAAGAATTGGGTAATGTGTTAATTGTTTTAGAACAGGAATAGCAGAAACATCCATGGTATTACGCGTGTACTTATTGTCGAAGGTTCTAATTCCACGTTCCATCAACATGATCTGTGTATTACCGCCAGCGGCAATGTATTCGGATGCGTTCAATAAATCATCAATTGTTGCAGACATACCACGCTTAAGAATAATTGGTTTGCGTAATTTGCCTAAAGCTTTCAAAAGAGAAAAGTTTTGCATATTACGAGTTCCGACTTGGAAAATATCCGTGTACTTGTCGACCAATGCAATATCTCTGGTATCCATAATCTCAGTTACCATATCCATTCCTAATTTATCGGCAGCAGCACGGTGGGCTTTTAAACCGATTTCCCCGTTACCTTGGAATGTGTATGGATTAGTTCTGGGCTTGAATGAACCACCACGTAACATCGTTCCACCAGCGTCTTTAACCGCTTTCCCCATCTTCAAAACATGCTCAGGAGATTCGATTGAATCGGGGCCTGCAATTTTAGTAAATGAACCATCTCCTACGACACTGTGTTTTGTACGAATAATAGTATTCTCAGGATGGAATAATCTTGACGCTTGCAATGCAGCAGGATTATCGGTGATAACTTCTTCAGCTTCGATTTCAAAAGGTACATCTTCTAGACTTTTAGCATGGGCAAAACCGACACGATTGTTATGTTGAAAGACATCTTTTAATCCAACTTTTTCAGCTTGTTCCATAATTTTATTAGCACTCTCTGTATTGTTAGCTACGATAATCATATTAATTCCCTCATTTTTCATTATTATTATTTATTTACTACTTCATTCATTAATTCAATTGGTGCTTTTTGCCTGAACCAAATTTCAAAGCTCAATGCTCCTTGTGAGACCAACATATCCAAGCCATTTTTAGTTTTCAACCCTGCCGAATTAGCATATTCAAGAAACTTAGTTGGTTGATCTCGATAAATAATATCGACCGCTGATCCACCATTCATTAATTCAAAATCTGCTTTCGACAAGATACTGGCATCATCTCTCATACCAACATTAGTGGCATTGATAACTAGATTCGTCTCAGGAAGAGTAGCTCTAATATTGGCTAAATCTTCTAATTCAATATTCTTCAATTTTTTAATTTCTTTTGCATGTTGTTTGAACCGAACACTGTGATGATTGAAAACATGTATTGTGACATCATTAGGCTTGGAAGCCAAGATAGATCTTGCTGCACCACCCGATCCAATCAATACCACCGTTTTGGGATGAGAATTGATTGTCTGCCAGAAACCATTACCATCAGTCGAATGTCCGATCCATTTACCATTGACATTTTGAACAGTATTAACTGACTGAAGCTGATTTGCTAAATCGTCAATTCCATCTAGATAATCGATTATTTTGTTCTTGAATGGCATCGTGACATTGAATCCTTGAATATTAAGATGCCTTAAACGTTCTACTTCAACGCTCAATTGATTTGGTGAGAATTCAAAAGCTTGATACTTGGCATTAATATTCAATTTTTTCATAGCGGCGTTATGCATTCGTGGTGATTTAGAATGCATCGCTGGAAATCCAATTAATCCATACAGCTGTTGTTCCATAATCTCCACTCCTTTAATTAAGACGCCAAGCGTTCACGATTACTTCTGACTAATTTCTGAACTTTATCAACTACATCTTCAACAGTGAAGTTGAACATATCTTCAACATCCGCTTCATCACCTGATCTGCCAAAACTATCCATCCCAATGATCTCACCATCTAAACCAACTAAGTTGGCCCAACCAAGTGAACTGCCCATTCCAATTGCAATCCGGCAACGTTGATTATCTGGTAGAACACTCTCACGAAATGATGAGGCTTGTCTCATAAACACATCTTGATTTGGCATCGAAACGACTCTTACATGTACACCATTCATTGCCAACTGGTTCTGGGCTTCACGTGCAAGTGGTAACTCAGTACCATTTGCCATTAGGATCGCTGAAAGTTGACCGTGTTCAAATGATGAAACATAACCACCTCTCGATTGAAGAAGTGTGGCTGAATTATCATTTTGCAATTCTTCAATATCTTGACGACTGAGAATAATTACTGTCGGTTTATTAGTTGACTCTATGGCTGTTCTCCATGCCGCTGTAATTTCATTGGGACTTCCTGGTCTAATTACGTTCAAATTAGGTATGCTCTGCAATCCAGCCATCTGTTCAACTGGTTGATGAGTTGGTCCATCAGATCCTACCGCAATTGAATCATGTGTTAATACAAAAGTGACCGGCAACTTTTGAAGTGCACTCAAGCGAATAGCACCTTTCATGTAATCAGAAAAGACTGTGAAGGTTGATCCGAATACTTTGACCCCACCATGTAATGCCATACCGTTCAAAATCGTTGCCATTCCGAATTCATGAACTCCGAAGGGAATATTTCTTCCCAGTGGATGATCAGCATCAAACATCCCTCCGTCATCAATATTAGTCTTAGTCGATGAAACCAAGTCCGCTGATCCACCAACCAAATTGGGAATTTGGTCAGCCAGTGAATTCAAGACTTCCTTACCAAAGACACGTCCATTCTTCTTAGCACCGATGTCAAAATGTGGTAATTGATTGTCAGCTAACTTGACTGGTGCAAATGATCTCAACAACTCAGAACGTTGATTAGAATTGTGTAATTCATCTTCCCAAGTTAATCTAGCGTGATGACCACGTTCTAAAACTTGTTCTCTAAATGATTCTCTAACCGCATCAGTAACTTCAAAGTCATCATGATGCCAATTGAGATTATCTTTCAATACCGCAATTTCTTCTAAGCTAAGTGGTGCGCCGTGAACCTTGTTAGTCCCTTGATTCGGTGTTCCACGACCAATTACCGTACGAATCTCAACAAAGCTTGGTCGATTCGATTTTTTAGCGGCTGCGATTGCCGTATCTATTTCAGCAACGTTTTCACCATCTTCTACTAAGAAAGTATCGAATCCGTATGATGCAAAACGTTGTCTGACATTGGTCTTAAATGAACGATCAGTTGGTCCATCAAGTGAAACATCATTTGAATCGTACAAAACAATTAGACGATTGAGATTATTATTACCAGCGAACTCCGAAGCTTCATGAGATACACCCTCCATTAAGTCACCATCACCAACAATTACGAAAGTATCATGTGACATCAACTTGCCAAATTGTGCTTCCAAGCGCTTCTGAGTCATTGCCATACCAACACCCATGCCCAATCCTTGTCCAAGTGGACCAGTTGTTGCATCTACACCAGGTACAACGCCGAATTCTGGATGTCCGGGAGTTTTGGAACCCAGCTTTCTAAATGATTTCAAATCATCAATTGATAGATCAAATCCGGCTAAGTGTAAGAAGCTGTATAGCAATGCTGATCCGTGTCCAGCTGATAGAACTAAACGATCACGATTGATCCACTTTGGAGAAGTTGGATCGATTACCAAATGCCGTGTTGCCAGTGTGTATAGAGTCGGTGCCAAATCTATGGCAATTCCTGGATGACCAGAACCGGCTCTAGTAATGGATTGAACTGCTAACATTTTCATGGTGTTTATATTTTCTCTATCTTGTTTCATAATATTTGCCTTCTCTATTTAAAATTGTTTAATTTCTTCACGGTAATTTTTTAATTGTTCTTTTAAACGTCCCAAATTATCTGTATCAAATTTATCTAATATAGCCTTCGCAATTTCAATTGCTACCATATGTTCTGCAATTACTGCAGCTGCTGTAACAGCGGTAATATCTGATCTCTCGATACTCGCCTTGTGTTGAGTGTGTGTATCAACATCGACCGACATCATCGGTCGATACAAGGTAGGAATGGGTTTGACGACTCCACGTACCTTGATCATTTCGCCAGTTGTCATACCGCCCTCAAATCCACCAAGATTGTCAGATCCACGATAGAATCCAGAATCCTTAGACCAAAATATTTCATCCATAACTTCACTGCCAAACTTCTGTGCATTGTCAAAGCTATCTCCGAAATCAACTCCCTTGAAAGCATTGATTCCAACAATACTGGCAGCAATCTTGGCGTCTAGCTTGGTATCGGCTGAAACATAAGAACCTAATCCAGCTGGAACGCCTGTAACAATCACTTCAACTGTTCCACCAACTGTGTTTCCTTCCTGCTTAGCTTGATCAATGACTGCTTGCATCTTAAGATCTGTCGTTGAATCTAAAGTTCTTGTGGGGAAACTCTCACTGACTTTTCTCAAGTCTTCCAAACTCTCAAAATTAGTTAGTAGATCCATATCTGTTTGAACTGGCCCAATGTTGGCGACGAATCCATGAATATCAATATTTAATCCCTTAAGCAATTTTTTAGCTACGGCACCAACTGCCACTCTCATAACTGTTTCTCTAGCTGACGAACGCTCCAAAACATTTCGTAGATCCTTATGGCGATACTTCATCCCACCAACTAGATCAGCATGTCCTGGTCGCGGTCGAACAACTTTTCTAACTGAATTTTCTTTAGTTGGTTCATCATCTGGCGACATTACGCTGGTCCAATGTTCATGATCATCATTGTGAACATTCAAGGTGATCGGTGATCCAAGTGTCATCTGATGTCTAACTCCTGACAGAATAGATACAGTATCACTTTCGATTTTTTGACGATTACCACGACCGTATCCGTGCTGCCTGCGGCTGAGTTCTTGATTGATATCTGCATTAGTGATCTTTAATCCTGAAGGAATTCCCTCAATAATTGCTAATTCCTCAGGTCCATGACTCTCTCCGGCTGTTGTGTATCTCATTTTGAATTCCCCCAAAATTTGTAATAAAAAAATAGCGATAAACCAATCAACTTGGTTTATCGCTATCAAAATAATCTATTATCCTAAAACAAAAATGAACAAGAATAAATTACTATTGAAGTTTACTTAACCAAGTGATGAAATTGTTACCTTCACTCGATTAAACAAACAACAAAATTGTTTTATATCGAGTGTGCCTGATCGACACACTCACGTGACGACCAGCTAGATATAAAACCAATAATAATTTCTCAAATTGTTTGTAAACTGTCTCATTTTTGTTTCCTGCCTTTATTAGTTATTTTTTAATGTTTCTCAGTTACTTTTAACATGCACATAACTTAGCATTATTATTTTTATTGTGCAAGTCCGTTTTCAATATTTAAGTCTTAATTTCTCGCCATTAGTTACAGTCATCATTGTTAAATAGGCGTTTATTGAAACAAATAAATTTTTTAATTAAATTAAAAAGTGGCCCTGATTTACCATCAGAACCACTCTTATTCACATTCGTACAAATGATTGCATAAATAATCCAGCAATACTGAAATAGATCAATACACTAGTCAGATCACTAAGTGTTGAAATAAATGGACCACTGGCAACTGCCGGATCGAATCCAAAACTAGACATCAGCATTGGAATCAAACTACCTGCCAAGTTGGCAACTGTGATCGCAGCACACATTGCTAGGCCAATAACCATTCCTAGAATAAAATTGTGTTTCCACAATCCGACCAATAGTGTGACTGAGATTCCTGTTACAACACCAGTAATAAATCCAGTCAAAAGTTCCTTAACAATTAACTTAAAGAATTCATGACGATCGATTTCCTCAACAGCTAATCGCCTCACTGCAACAGCCAAACTCTGTGTACCTGCATTACCAGCGGTACCGGTAATGGTCGAGATAAATACTGCTAAAATACTTGCTTCCGCTAACAAACTTTCATAATGATTGATCAAAGTAGCTGTAATCATACTCAGTAATAACAAAGTAATCAGCCAAGGCAAACGCTTGGAGGCTGCTTTGAGAGGATTATCCTGATCTGTCTCATCAACACTAACACCGGCAAGTCCTGAATAGTCTTGTAAGGATTCGTCATCAATAACTTCAATAACATCATCAACCGTAACGATACCGACCATCTGGTTAGCATGGTCAACAACGGGAACAGCAAGGAACTCATAGTCTCTGAAGACCTTAGCAACTTCTTCTTGATCAGCATCAACGTTCACCGTTATAACGTCGCTATTCATTTGTTCACCTAAGGTATCTTCAGGCTTCAACATAATGAGATCACGTAAGGACATAACACCGACCAAGTCATCATGATTATCTAAAACGTACAAATAATAAATCGTCTCGGCAGTTTCAGCGAACTTACGCAAATCATTGATTGCATTACCTGCAGTTTCTTCTTCATGAAAACGAACGTAGTCCGTCGTCATAATACCACCGGCAGTCTCCGTGTCGTAATGTAGTAATCCACGAAGATTATTGGCATCTGCTCTTGGCATCTGGCCTAAGAATCGATCAACATCAGCCTTATCCAAATGCTCCAAAACATCAGCGGCATTATCATCGTACATATCATTCAGCATTTCTGCTGCAAAATCCAGATCCATTTCTTTTAAAAATTCGGGAATTTCTGGTAAGTCATCTTCAATAGTATCGAACATGTCACCCATTTCATCTGGTTCTAAAAGTGAATACAAGCTTAAACGTTCTGGCTTATCTAAGGTAAGGTAGAAAGTACTCTGGTCATAAAAATGCATATCTAGATAGGTTTTTCGAAATCGTTTCTTATCACCTTTGTCCAGATAATTTTTCAGTTGTGCAAACTTTTCTTGCAGTCGCTTTTCATTTTCATCCATCACTCTCACCCCTTTAACATACCCCTTAACAATACCATATCTTGGGGAATTGGCGCTTTTAATTTTAGTAAACATTTCGTTATAGGATGAATGATATCTAATTCATAACAATGCAGTGCTTGACGATCTATCCGATTGTCTTTTCGGTGACTATACATTTCGTCTCCAATAATCGGATGTCCTGTTGCACTTAGGTGAACTCGAATTTGATGCGTCCGTCCCGTCAGCAGCTTCAACCTCAATAGGCTAGCTGTTTTAAAACGTTCCACCGTTTTATACATCGTCTGCGAATCTTTGCCTTTTTGCCAGTCAATTACTCGCAAATAATATGCCTTCGGATCAATACCGATCGGTAGATCAATCAATCCTGAAGCAGGCTCCATTTGTCCATCTATCAGCGCCAGATAATACTTTTTGAAACCATCTGTATGCAAAATTTGGTCTAATAAAGAATGGGTATATGAATTTTTGGCAAATACCATTAGTCCTGAAGTATCACGATCCAATCTTGTCACCAAATGAATCGAGCTATTCTCATGTTTTGCTTCTAAATAATATTTAACAACATTAGCCATCGTCTTACTAGTCCTTGCCTTAGCGGGTAAACTAGCAATTCCAGGTGGCTTATTCACAACTAATAAATACTCGTCTTCATAAATAACGTCGACCTCACCTGCCATTGGTTCAATCAGGGTTGATGGTTGTTCATCATTCAGAACTACTAACAGTGAATCATCTGTTTTCATCTTAAAATCAAAATGGCGTTGTTTATGATTAACGAAAATTTGACCGCCTTTATTTTTCAAATTATGCAATTGACTCGAAGAAAAGTGCTGATGCTCTAAAAACTTGCGTAGTATCTTCTTATCCGTATCTTTGATCGTGAATTTTAAATAACGATTATTGTTGCTCATCCTGACCTAAGAAGGCAGTCTCTACTCTAGTCCAGAAATGGCGGTGACGATATTGAGCAAATTGGGCACGTTGATAATTTAATTTAACGGAGATTTTTCTGACGTTTTTCAACTTAGTTGAGATTCCGTCACAAGTGATAACATAATCATCAGCCTTATGTGGATAAAGATCTACCTGTTGATTGTGGGGAATAATAATTGGTGATGAAATTGTTCTATAAACACGGTTGTTGATTGAGGCCATTTCAACCATCTGATAAACACTGATTTTTGGATGGATCAAGGCGCCACCAATGGCTTTGGAATAGGCAGTCGAACCAGTTGGGGTCGAAAAACAGAGTCCATCTCCACGGAAATTCTCAAAGAATTCTCCATCAAGATTGACCTTAGTCTTCATAGTCAGAGCTGACAAACGACGAATAACTGTCTCATTAATGGCTGTCTCGTGGAATGATTCACCCTCAACGCGTTCAACTCTGACATCCAACAGTGGATAACTAGTTGACGGAATCTTCTCGTTACACTTGATAATGCAGTCAACTAATTCGTCGATTTCCTTATCAGTCCAGTCAGAATAGAACCCTAAGTGTCCCGTATGTAACGCCAAGAATTTCACAGTATCCAAGTGTCCCGCATAAGCATGGAAGGTACTTAAAAGAGTTCCATCACCACCTACACTGATGACTAGCAACGGATCACGTCGATCTAATTCCATCCCATTATCAACCAAAGCTTGTCTGATCTTATTAGCAGCAGCTATCGACTGCTCCTTGTTATTATTGTTTACCCAAAATTTCATTATTATTTATCCTTATGCTCCGTTGTATTATTTACATCTCGCTTACGATCAGTGAAATACTGTTGTGCATCTTGAATTTCTTCACGAATCTTCGACATTTCTTCATCCAGCATAAATGAGGCTTCAGCCGCACGTTTCAACCGTTCGTTGATCTCGTCTGGAAAATCACCTTGGTACTTGTAGTTAAGTGAATGTTCGATCGTCGACCAAAAATTCATCGCCAAAGTTCGGATCTGAACTTCTGCCAAGATGTTTTTCTGGCCATTCGCAGTCTGAATAGGATACTCTATAACTACATGGTATGAACGATAGCCACTTGACTTACTGTTGGCAATATAATCACGTTCCTCGATCACACGCATATCTTCCCTGATATGTAATAGTCTAGCAACGTCATAAATATCTTCAACAAATTGACATTGAATTCTAATCCCAGCGATGTCTTGCATATCTTGTTCCAGCAGATCTTCAGAAATATAACGACGACGCATCTTTTCTTTGATGCTCTCAATTGTCTTAACACGACCAGTCACGAATTCAATTGGTGAGTGTTCGTTTTTTTCTAGAAATTCCTTACGAAGATCTCTAAACTTGATTTTTAATTCATCTACTGCCTGTGAATATGGTATCAAAAACTCATTCCATTTGATTTCTGTCATGATAACCCCACTTACTTCCTTATTTAATATATCGTAATTCCGAGTGAGTTGCACTATAATGAGAAAATTACGAAAAAATTAGACTCGTGAGTTAAAAGTTTTACCTTTTATAATATTGCTGTTAGAATGACTATGCTAAAGAGATGGAGGGAATCAAAATGTGGGAAGTATTTATTTATATAAATCCCGTATGTTCGTATTGCCTAAAGGTCGAACAATCAATTATTGACTTCACAAGAAAACATGAAATTGAAACACAATATCATTTTGTTACAAATTTTAACATGGAAACAATTAATGATTACATTCAATTACAAGGTTATAAGTTATGCGACTTAAAACAACGCGCCCGCGCTACTCAAGAAGTAGAAGAAGCTGCTCGCTTGTACAAAGCCGCATCATGTCAAGGAAATAAAAAAGCTCGTAACTTTTTAATGAACCTACAAGAACAGATCAGCATTGAGGATAATCCTTTTAATGATGAAACTATCAAAACTGCTATCGTCAACAGTGGTTTGGACTACAAATCCATAATGGCTGAAAAAAATAGTGAATGCGTTGAACTCGGAATTAAACGAGACAAACAATTGTCTAAAGAAATGCATATCGAAAAAGCTCCAACAATCGTCATCTTCGATAATGAGCACCCTGACAAACCAGGTCTGATGATCAACGACTTTGGTAGCAAAATATCTGAAGAGGTCATCAATCATAACTTAACAATGATGCTAGAATCTACGATGCCTCAAGTTAAACCAGCTTATATTAATAACAGTACTGTTGTAAGTATTGACCAATTCAGAAGATAACATCAGTTATCTTCTTTTTTTGTACACAAAAACGGTTGTCGCAAGTACTCTGGCTTCTCTCCACAAACTAACTTCCATTGATGATTCTGATAAATCGGCTTGAGTGAGCCGAATTTTTTTTGCTTCAAAAAATCCTCCACTGTCTGTTTATTGGATTGATAAAATTTTAGTTTCAGCGCATCGGATTTTTTACCTTTGAGTTTGCGAATCTTCTCCAATTGATATGGATCTATTTCTAACAGCAAGTTCTCAGTCAAGTCAGCTTTGAATTCTAATAACTGCTGAATATCCTCAATTAAAAAAGCCTTTTGTTTATATCTAATTTTATTAAATGGTCCAAATAATTTAATACCGTAAAATAAATTTATTTGTTCATGCTCTGAATCCAACATAATCAAGTAGAACCCCCACGATTTGCGATATGAGATGAACTTCAAGTGTGCCCGGTCAATTTTATTAGACAAGTATTCTCCGCCTAATATCCAAATATTTGGGATTTTCAACGCATGGTAACTTTCCACTCGATTAGACAACTTATCTGCATTAATTTTTGCACACTGATACTCAATGATCGTCTTGCGGTTGATAAAAATATCCGGTCGCTGTTTGATTGTCTTCAAATAATACTCCGACTCAATATCTTGATAACCAAGAATCTTCAGAGCATCGATGATTAATTTTTTGCCCTTCTTATGAATATCACGTTCATTCTCATCATTGTGATTGGCAGTCTCATGCTTAAAAAAAGCATTGTTGTCATTCTTGACCAAAATCACTGGTCGCTCGCATTTTACACAAAAATATTTATCTTCGAAATTACTCTCGACTGCATTAGTCAGTTGCTTATCCTGGTTAAGTGCCGCATACATATTTTTCACCTCTTAAACTAAATTACGTGAAAAATAAAAAAAACGTGCCAAATAGACACGTTAGAACCCTTAGAAATACTGAACCAATCGCTTATTTCCAGTTCCGTCGAAGTAAGTCTGAAAATTAGTATTGAACACATATTCCAGATTTTGGTTGTCAAGAATCGACGTATTGCCACCATTAACGATCATGCCATCCTTATACAGTAAAACCCAGTCTGACAACATTGCTAAGGTATCAATATCGTGGTCAACAATGAAGAAGGATTGATATTGCTTCCGAAAGCGAATTAGATTGACCAACTTAGCCTTATATAGCGGATCAAGATTGTTAAATGGCTCATCTAAAAAAACATAGTTAGTGTTCTCAATCAAGACCGATAAGACCAATAACACCTGTTGTTGCCCGCCAGATAGATTGTTAAAAGACTCATCCAGTTTATCTGACAACCCGAAGTAATCAACGAATTCCATATAGTTAATATTCTGTTGATTACTCATATCAAGAATCGATCTAACACTGATCAAACCGTAGACACGCTCACGCTGATTAAAATACGAAACAAGTTGTGAACGCTGTTTGATCGGCATGTTTAAGAAATTGGTATTTTGATAGAGAACTTGCCCTTGATAATCTTGAATCTGCCCCGTCATGATCTTCAATAAGGTACTCTTACCACTACCGTTGGGTCCAATCAGCGACGTCACACCCTGCTCTGGTAATGTCACTGACAAATTATTTATTATTAACTTATCATCATATGAATAACTAATATTCTTTGCTTCCATGGCTGCCTCTCAATACAAAATAAAATAAGATCGGTGAACAGATCAAACTACTGATCAATCCTGCGGGAACTTCAACTGGGAAGAACAAATTACGGCCAATGAAATCGGAGATCAACATCAAATTAGCTCCCAACAAGACAGTATCAAAGAAATAGTTATTCGTCTTCGTACCATTGATTGACTTAACAATATTAGGAATAACAATTCCGATGAAGAGAAATTCCCCCACAATACCAACAACTGTCGCAATAATAATACTTATGATAACGAGAATATAAATATTTATTTTTTTAATATCAATTCCTAATTCAGTAATCTTGTTGTCATTGAATGAATAATAGGGGATGTACTTGTCGAACAAGACTAGTACTGACAACAAGATGCCACCAAGTATCACCATTAAATAAGTCACATTAGGACTGACCAGATTGAAGCCTGAAAAAAGCGAATTATCAGTGTGCGTAATGTAGCTCATCACCTGATTCAAACTTATGAAGAACACCGTTAAACAGACACCAAATAAAACAAAACGAGTCGGCCCGATGTCCTTAGACTTCAACCAAATCAAAATTGCGACCAAGATAAACGAACCCACAGCTCCGTATATAATATTTGAACCTAAGAATGCCGGTAAAAATATTGCTAATAGATTCTTGAAGAAACTTGTACTAGAAGTCAGCCCAACTAATCCCGGATCAACTAAGTTATTTCTAAAAATCAATTGCAAAAACAAGCCAGCAATACTGATCAAACCACCAGTAAATAGTGCCACCATCGTTCGACTGATCCGTAGTTGTAAAATTGGATAATCACTTGTTTGAATATCAAACAGATTCACCATACTATTGTCACCTGAGAAAATATTCAAGAAGACAAATATTAATAAGACAATAATATTGAAGAACAAAAACTTATTAAACTTACTCTGCTTACTTATTGACAATTTTATCAATCCCATTCATCGCTTTAATAACGTTCATATTGGCAGTGGATGAATAAGTAGGTTCTCTCAGGTAATAAACCTTCTTATTCTGAAAAGCTGGTAATGACTGCCACATCTTATTAGAGAATTCTTGCTTAAATGACTTTTCCACCGTCGCCGGCATCGCATGTGCTAAGCAAATAACAATCTCCGGTTTGGATTTCTGAATCTCTTCCATATTGACTGAAATATATTCACCATGTGAATTCTTCGGTTCGATCACCTTATTATTAGTGATTTCAACCAATGAACCAATGTAAGAATTACTAGTGGCTTGTAAGTAACTGCCGCCAGGCATTCCGAATAATACTAAGACACGTTGACGAGGACGATTCTTATTCTCTTGCTCAATAGCACTTTGCCGCTTATCCAACTTATCAACGAATGCCTGTGCATAAGTTTCCTTATGGTATTTCTTTGCCAGCATATTCATAGACTTCTTCAAGTCAGCGACTGTCTGCAAATTAACATACTTAACGTTGATATCATTAGATTTATAACTGTCACCTTGCATATCCTTCAGAGTCGTCACCGAATAAACCGAATCAGCATTCAGTTTTTTGATTTTTTCCATATTAGGAGCATTCGGTGTTCCCACTCGTTCAACATGCTTGTAGTCCTTAGGTAGAGGGTACTCAGAACTCGGCATCCCCTTCAATTCCATGTGCAATTCATCCGCCATCCAAGTCAATGCATCGGTCGTCATCACAACCGAACCGCTCTGCTTAGCCTGATTGACTGACAAAGTATGCAATAAAAATATTGCTACCAAACTGATCAACCAAAGAAAAAAGACGAAGATTATTTTTTTAGAAGAATTTCTTCGTTGCAAAATATCCTCCGCCTGCTACCAATGCCACTACGGTCGTGACTGCTGTAATTTTTGGAATATTGATATTGTTAACTTTATTTTTTTTGTCTTTTTTCTCGATAGCTTTGGTCTTACTATCTGACTTCTTAACTGGAGCTTTTTTCTTACTACCATTACTGATTTTCTGAGGTTTACCGATAGTAACAGCACGTTCACCATTATCAGCTGAACTATTATCAGTCGAATTTTCGGCAGAGTTACCATCGTTGGCATTGTTATCAGTTTTTCCAGAATCAGCTGCTTGCACATTCTGTCCACTATTATCGCTAGAAGCAGCTGTTGATGCAGAGTTACCACTGCTCAAGCTAGGAGTATCAAGAAACTTCAAAGTAAAAGTATGTGTTGCATGAATATTGTACGAATCAACATTGATCGTCATCGTACCAGTAATATTCGATAATTGATCAGATTCAAATGTAATAGCTGAATAATAATTTCCGGCATCCTCATAATTCTTGATTCCGGTGGTATTAACGTTCATCGACTTAACTTGAACTGGATACTTACCCAACGCCTTCTGAGTTTTGATCGTATAGGTAACTTGGTACTTGTTATTGACGATATCGAGTTGGGCAGGTTTGACCATGTAGGCATCAGCATAACTAGTATCACTCGTTCCAGATTTTAAGGCACTGAAGTTGATAGTTGCGGCATCAGCCGTCAGTTGAAGGCTATTAAACAGTGCCACAATCGAGAACATTAGACTGGCAAAAATTAAATACCCTATCTTCTTCATTATTTTTTACCTGTAAATCTAGCTTTGCCAGCACCAGCCAATGTGACAGCCAGAAGAATGAACCCTGCATACATGATATATACTGGTAAACTTTTGGCGTCCGTTTGTGGTAGTGTGCTTGATGATGTACCCAGCGTTGTTCCACTTGTAGCAGCAGTACTTGTTGGTGTGCCTGCTACTTGTGTATTAGTATTGTTGGACGGATTAGTGATCGGCAAATTAGTTGTATCAAATACTAGGTCAGCTGATTCAGTTCCACTGAATAATCCTCCAGCAATATTCATAGTCATTTTTACAGGAATAACACTGTTCAAATCAGATAAACTGTCAACATTGAACTTGAAACTCGTTAAATAAGTGCTGTCATCTGACGTAGTTGTAACTGTATTTTGATCAACATCTGTGCCATTCACAGCATCGATTTTTACAGCATCTGCACCATATGAAAGTGGGTATTCCATTTGAACTTCCACATTGAACGTACCATCGTCATTTGGTGTTACAAAAGCTGTCTTAGTGAAATACTGTGATGAAGCTGAGGCTGTACTTGTACCTGTCTTGTTGACAACATATGGTACTTTATATTCGTCCGCAATTGTATCATCTGTAGTCGTTCCAGTATTATCAGCTACCGTAACTGGCGTCTTGGCATTTGCATCAGCAATAGCTTGTTGAATAGTTGTACTCATTGCTGAAATTCCAGATTTCAAAGTCGTTATTTTACTGTCAATAGTATCTTTGGCAGTTTTGGCAGTATCAATTGCTGATTGAATCTTGTTAATTTCGGCTTCAGTAGCGGCATCTTTAGCAGCCTTCAAGTCACTTAGATCACTCTTAATTGCAGCTATTTTAGTCTTAAGTTGTGAAATTAATTTATCAATCTGTGCTTTAGTAGCTTGTAGTGATGAGATTTTTGAAGTTACATTATCAATTATCGTTTTAGTAGCATCAGACGTACCAGCGGCATTTTTTAATTCAGCCAATTTAGCTTTTAATGCGGTAAGCTGTGTATCTAAGGCTGTACTTGCTGTATCTAAAGTATCTTTGGCTGTGGATAAGTCTGTTAAATCGGCGTCTGCAGCAGTTATTTTATCGGTTACAGTTGAGTCTGGAGTTGGTGTTGGATCTGCCTTTTTGAATAGTTCCTCGGCTTTTGTTATATCAGCTGTATCGGTTTCCATGAAAGCATCTGCTGTTACCTTAATCGGATCCATTCCAGGAAATAAAATAATCTTCATAGACATATTAATAGGTATAGGATTCTTCAGTTCATTTAAACTACTGACATTAAAACTAAAATCCATTGTATATCCATCGGTATCATTACCACTCTCTGTGACATCATTTGCAGAAATGGTTTTTCCATTTATGGAATTGATGGTAACTGCATCCTTATTTAATCCAGATGGAATTGTAATCTTTAATGCAACATTGTATGTTCCATCTGAATTTTGTGTAATAGTAGAATGTTCATCTGCATTATCAACTGTAGGATCAACGGAAAAATACTTATTTGCAGCAGATAGTTCTGATGTCGGAACTGATTTACCGGTTGAATCAGTAGTTGCTTTATACATTTTAATTTTTGCAGTTGTACTTTGTTCGTCCACTTTAGTAGCAGATTTAGTATTAACCGATAATAATTTACTCAACGTAGTTTTACTATCACCCAAAAGTTTGCTAATCAATGTATCAGTACTAGCAGCACTAACCTCAGTAGGACGGTCAGCAATATAACCTGTAGCAGTACCAACACTCCCCATCAGAATCAACGCCGCACTAAATAGTGTTATTCCCTTATACTTCATAATTTAATCTCCCCTATCAAATTGAAGTTTATCGAATTTCTAATATCGATAAATGTAATTTAAGAGTATAACAGCGTTTTCATTACGTCAATACATAACGTCTATATTTGGGAATAATAAATATTCTTAAATTATATACATAAATAAAGGACTTCAAAAATATAAATTTTGAAGTCCTTTGCCTATAAATTATTTATAATTCTGTCAAACCCGAGTCCATCATTTACAATTTTTGCTGTTTTCATAAAATCTAATGGATTACATTTTTCAACAAATTGAATATTTCGTTCATTAGAAGTAAAATCCAAAGTTTTAAATTGTACTGATATTATTTGTCCTTTGAGTTTATGAGAATGAAGATTCACATATATCGGATTATTTCTAATAGTACTTGTAATGGGACATACTGCTACGTATCCCGTTTTATAATTAAATGTTGTTGAACTTATAACTATAGCAGGTCTTCTTTTATGTATTTCACGACCTACTGAAGGATCAAAATTAATATAAATCAAATCACCTTGTTCTGGAATGTAATCATTAAATTTATAGGGCAATGTTAGATTTCCTCTCGTCCAACGCTTTTACCTTCAACATAGTTCTTATCTTGTCGAAGATCATCGTATTTTTTATCATTACTTTTAAATATATTATCGCCCTTAGGTGTAAAAATTAGACTGCCATCTGATTCTTTCATAGCCATATATTCAACACCTTCAGGAATATTGAATTGTGCTGGAATACTTAAAATCACTGCATTTCCCTGCTTTCTAGTTTTCATATTTTCACCTTATTTCTTTGTAATCACATGGTAACACTAAAAAATGATTTCACCTATTAATATGCAAAAAGGGAAGCTACCATTTGGTAACTTCCTTTTCATGTTTCTTCTATTATATGTTTTATTTTTATCCGGTTCTAAAACGGCTTTCTTCACTCTCTAATTCATAGTCATCCCACCAGTAACATTAATCCCCTGCCCAGTCATATAATCTGACAAATGACTCGACAGGAACAAGACAACATTGGCAACGTCTTGTGGCTGTCCTGTTCTTCCTAAGGGAACTTGGCTGTTATCTTCTTTTTCAATTGCATCTGGTGTTAATCCACGAATCTCAGCACCGTCTTTTCGTTCACGGTGCTTCATTGAAGTTTCAACGATTCCGGGACAAACCGCATTGACGTTGATTTGGTTATGAGCCACTTCGATTGCCAAGGTCTTCGTTAATCCCAACACAGCGTGCTTGGATGCAACATAGGCAGACATTGCTCGATAACCATTTTTACCAGCTTGCGATGCTATCAAGACAACCTTTCCCGGTCGCTTAGCCTTGACCATTTCACTGACGATATACTTGGTGATCAAATATGTTCCTCGTGTATTCACGGCAATCGTCTTATCGAAGTCACTCGTCTTACTCTCAATCAAATAATTCATAGTCGAAATCCCAGCCACATTGACCAGCACATTCGGTATCAAATTATTGGCGATAAGTTGAGCTGTAATATTTTTAACACTATCTTCATCACTGACATCAAGATGAATCTTATACAATCGTTCCGATTTCTTGGCGATATCGTTGTTATCAAAAGCCAAATCAGCACAAACGACGACTGAATTTTCATTTAAAAAGGTCTTCGCAACTGCTTCCCCGATTCCCTGATGTCCTCCCGTGACCAATACCACTTTGTCCGTTAATTCTTCAAATAAACTCATGAACACGACTCCTTAGTCGAGCTACACATGAATTACTCGTCACGTTTCGCTCTATTTTAAATAACTAAATTACATGTCTTTCGTATGGATCATTACTGATCCCTTCATCAAGAATCTTCTTCGACCATTCCTTAGCTGAGAACAATGAGTGATCTCGGTAATTACCACAACTATACTTGTCAGTGCCTTGGACATCTTTCCATTCGACCTTGTTGGCAATGTCATCAAGTGCACCCTTCAAGGCTTCCGCAACTTCTGTCGTTGAATGTTCACCCCATGTGATCAAGTGAAATCCTGTTCGGCAACCGAATGGTGAACAGTCGATGACGCCATCAAGACGGTCACGCAATAAACCAGCTAGTAGATGTTCAATAGTATGCAATCCAGCGGTCGGAATGGCATTCTCATTTGGTTGAACTAGACGCAAATCATAATTCGAAATAGCGTCGCCCTTTGCTCCATGCTCCTCAGTGATCAATCTAACGTATGGTGCTTTAACCTTTGTGTGGTCCAATGTAAAACTTTCAACTTTTGCCATAATATAATTTCTCCTTAAAATTCATTTTTTATTTTAAATAACTCAATGGTCTGTTAACTTCGATCTTAGTTCCGTAATATTTTTTATTGATATATTTTTGAATCGTCTTATTGTGATACAACTTAACAAGTTTTTTGTATTGCTTGTTATTCTTGTTCTTTGCGGCGGTTGCCAAAATATTAACGTTGTCTTTAGTGCTTTGATCAACATTTTCGTGGTAGATAGAATCGGTCAAAACATGCAGACCACCATCTAGGGCAACTGTATTGGAAATCAATACAACGTCAACGTCATTTAGAACACGAGGACCTGTCGTATCATCGATCTCCTTGAACTTCAAGTTCTTGGGATTACTCTTAATATCTTTGGTATTGCTCAAGGCGTCGAATCCTTTATCAAGCGTGATCAGACCTGCTTTTTGTAGTAGCAGCAAATCCCTGGATGTGTTAGCTGGATTATTGGCAATGGCAATCGTTGTGCCATCAGGAATGTCGCTGATTTTCTTGTACTTATTAGAATAAATTCCTAATGGTTCAAGATACGTTGTTCCTAAAGCAGCTAACTTGCCGTTGGGATTTTGCTTATTGTAGGCCAAGTAATATGACCATGATTGAAAGGCATTCACATCAACTTGTCCTTCTGTCGTTGCTTGGTTGAGCTGTGTCCCATCGGTTATTTCTTTGACCTTGATATCTAATCCGGCTGCCTTGGCTTGTGAACTCTTCGCAATATGCTGCCAAATTTCAAGATCTGAACCCTGCGAACCAACTGTGATCGTCTTGCTTTCAGATGCGGAAGCATTGTTACCACACCCCGCCAACAAAAAAACTGATAAACCTAGTAGAACCGCTCCAAAAATTTTACGCCACTTCATCTTCACTTTCATTTCCCCCTCAAATTAAACACACATTAGTTTGAGTACCACATGGGTGGTTTATAAATTACAACTCTCATATATCCGCCTCCTCAAAATCCTATACAACAAAAAAATCGTCCCTACATACACAGACTGATTCTGCAATGTAGGGACGATTACCGTGGTACCACCCTAATTCGTATTCCAGTTACCCAAAATACCTCAACGACACAAACATGTCCGGGATGATATCGCATCCTTGCGTACCTTCGGCTTCCACCTAGGTAAGACTCCAAGCTCATCTTCAGTACGACTTTCGTTCCGTGTTTTCACTATCCGACGGTCACTATTCAAACTACTAGCTGACTTACTCCTCTCTTCAACGTCTAATAAGATTAAATAATCTTTAATTATTTGATTGGTGATTAATCTACACTTTTAAAATTATATTGTCAAATAAATATTTAAATTAATCATGATATACTTACAGTGATCAAACGGTTAAACGTACAAATATCAATATTAGGAGGAATTCTAAAATGCTAAAATTCTTCAAAAAATATTCTATTTATTTAATTATTTCATATGTGATGTTTTTTCTTTTAGCTAATCAACAAGTTCAATTAAAAACCGGTCAAAAGTTTTCTTTAGAAGGAATTTTGTATGCTATTTTTTTGATAATAATTGATACAATTATTAACTGGTTTTTCTTTGGTTATCTTCCTCGAAAACGAGATAAATAAAAAAAAGCCGCCAAAGGCGACTTCTAGTTAGTAAAATAATGTCTCGTTATTTCCAAAGCTGTGTTGCTCATAACTTCTTTGCCGTACTCTGACAATACAGCAGCTGTCACCTTAGTCTTGAAACTATACTCACTCAACATTGCCATAACGTCATTGTAAGTCATATCGTGCATTTCTTCAGTAAACAGGACTAATTGCAAGTAATACTTACCTTGGTATTCCCATAAATTAGAAACTCCACTCTCCAAGTGCAATAGATCAGCGAGTTGAACGTAATCTTCAAAATCTTTAAATTCAACAATAATTGCCTTCGTAGGTGTATCGGGATCATTCAAGTATGGTGCAGTATCCTCATCGTACTCGGCATTACCCAACTTAGCATTATCATATTCAAATTGATTATTATCAGTATCTTCATCATTTGAAACTTGTAACGTATTTAATGGCAATGAACCAGCGCCATCAACATCGTCACTCTTGCTAATAAGTAACTCCAAACCCTGTTTGTTTGGCATAATCTGAAAAGTTACCGGTTCATTGTTAGAGAAAACGTGGTCCTTGTCAACTTCATCCAAAATACTGTAGAAAAATGATTCGATCTGTTTCTTGTTTCCCAAGAGATCAAGAACTGTTACTCCACGATCTTGCAAATCCTGCGTACTAAGAATGACTCTGATTGTGTTCTCATTAAGTCGATCCATTTCCATCATAGTCACCTCAATTCTGTATCTACATTTTAACAGTCTCATAAACTTTGTAAAGTAAAGAAACCTCTGTATGTTTAGACAAAATTATACGCTATTAACCATCGTCCAATCAAGTGTTGTGCTGTACTTACCCATTGGCGTTTGGAAACTATGTAGGTCCATCAAAAAACCATGCTTACTATCCCAGGTTAGACTCTTCGTTCCATTGGCTAGCTTGCCATCATAGATAGTTGTTGGCGCAGTATCGATAACCGAATCTTTACCTGAACCATCACGGAAAATAAACGAATCGTCTAACGTATCACCAGCATTATTAACCAGTGGGGTTTCCATATTAACTGAAATAGTTGTGTTGAGTGTAGTTACAGGATAAACATTGTTGTTCAAAGTAATAGCCCAGTTAGATTGTTCACGTGGTGTAATTCCCTGATTAGGAGATGCTGTCCCATATGACAAATCTGGTACATCCATTGAAACATCCATATATGGTTGTTGTTGCCAGACGTAAGTTTGTGCCGCACTGCCTGTAGTTCCATACAAGTTCAAGAGATCCTCTTGAGTATAAAGTTCACCAGCAGGTTCATGTGGTGTTCCACCCTTTTCTGGTGCCACCTCCTGCCAGCGGTCACTTATTGATTTGTATTGTGTTGGAATTGAAGAATCATAGATAGAATTACCTGGGTTATGTGTTGGAAGCCCCGATCCCTCAGTAATTACTGAATTTTCACCTAGAGTTATCGCCCATAGGTTAGACATACCATTAAACATTTTGGTTGTATCGGCCTTGGTTGTATTCCAATTGGAGAGGTTCAGATTAGACAGTAAATAATCATTAGCAAATAGAGATTCCATATCAGTTACTTTATCTGTATTCCAATTCGATACATCTAAGTTTTCTAATGAAGAACAATTATAAAATGTGCTATCCATTGTTGTTACAGCAGAAGTATTCCAATTGGAGACATCAATATACTTCAGTAACGCAGTCCCTTGAAAAGTATTTTGTAGGTTTGTTAGTTTCTGTGGTGCCCAATTAGAGGTGTTCAAATTTTTTAACTTTGAATCAAAATTGAACATACTATTAAGATTAGATGCCTGAGGCATATTCCAACTGGATGTAGGCACGGTAATTAAATTTGTACAACTTGAAAACATTTCACTAAAATCAGTACCTGAACTAACATTCCAATTTTCTACAAAATTCAGATTGACAGCTTTATTATTTTTAAAAGCTTGTGCAAAGGATGTAACCTTCCTAGTATCCCAGTCCGCTATATTCAAACCGGTAAAGTCAGTTATATTAGAATTATTAAATATTGCATTCATTAACGTTAATGAAGATGTATCGAAATTACGATCTATAACTTCTTCTAAGTTGTTTGTATTAGCAAACGTACTTGTTAACGACCTAACTTTACTAGTCTTAAAATTACTCAGATTCAATATTTTAAAACCAGTACCTGAAAACATTGAACTCATATCAGTTACATTACTCGTATCCATAGTATCTAAACCTTTAAAAGTATCTTCATTTAAAAGAGAGTCACTATTTAATAGACTGGCCATCGTTGTTACTTTACCTGTATTCCAACCAGACAAATCAAGATGCTGTAACTTTGTACACGACGAAAACGTTCCATTTAAATTTGTAACATTCTCGGTATTCCATTTTTCAACCTCAGGCATACTTGTAAAACGGGTTCCTCCAAATGTCTGACTCATATTTGTCACGTTAGTCGTATCCCAGTTTCCCAGACCATTTATTTCTACTAGACTTGAATCTAAATAAAACATCCCCGATATATCAGTGACTTTTGACCTATCCCAATTCGAAATATCGATTGTCTTTAATTTATACATTTGTGCAAACATATATGACATATTAGTAACATTAGAGACATTCCAATTTGAGACATCACTCATATCAGATTTAGCACTGCCCAAAAACATTCTATACATATTAGTGACCTTTGAAGTATCCCAATTTTGTAATCCAACCAGATTTGAAGTATTTGTAACATAAAACATTTCTGACATATCAGTCACATTCGAAACATCCCAAGTTGATACATCTATATTTGAAATTAGTCTTGCCACAGCAAACATGTCTTGCATAGAGGTAACCTTGCTAACATCCCACTTATCAGTTCCAGTAATGGTTGTTAATTTCTCATCGTAATAGAACATGTACATCGCAGAAGTAACATTGCTCATGTCAATATTACTAACATCTATACTGGTCACATTAGGTAACATAGCAAAAAGTGCATTAGAAATTGAGTTAGCTACAACTCCAGGGTCTGCATAAACTGCAGTTATTTTAGATGCATATGGCAACCAATCTGCCTTTGGATAATTATTGTTACTATTGGCAGTATTCCCCGCTCCCAAAACCCCAGCATGAATAGTAAGCAAGCCAGTATCATCAATATCCCAATCACAGGTACCAAAAGTACCACTCGCAGTTGTAGTGGCTGCTAGTGGAGCAATTGTATTTACTGCTGCACTTTGAGTGCTTGGTGCATTCTGAATGACAGCATTATTTTCATTCAACATCCCTTGCAGATCAGAGGTCTCTACCCCGGTACTGTCTGCCTTAACTATCTGTGGTCCACCCAGTATCAGCAATACGCCACTGAGTGCAATGATGAGCCCCAGAACATATTGCTTATTTCGCTCAGATAACTTTATTTTTGATCCAATCATAATTATATCCGCCTTGTATACCTTGTTATGTTTCTAACATATGAAATTATATCAATATTATCATGACGTTTTTGGTCATTTTTTATAAGAAACGTTTACAATTATCGACACATAGTAAATATACAATTGAGATAATACGCAAATAAGCCAATTTTGTGTATTATCTGTCATTTTAATGTCATTTTTACTTAAGAAAATGGTGCAAAAAAAATATCCACCATACACGATGTATAGTGGATACAAATCAACTATCAAGCTGATCTTATAGACCAGCCATAAGTTGAGCTTTTTGTAACTCCATAGTTCTAACACTTCTTGGCAAGAATCTTCTGATCTCGTCCTCATTGAAACCTACTTGGAGACGTTTGTCATCCATGATAATAGGACGTTTTAGCAAACCAGGGTTCTCTTGAACTAGTGTCAACAATTGGTCAATTGTTAAATCGTCAAGATCAACATCAAGGTTTTGGAATGCTTTGGAACGAGTAGAAATAATTTCTTCAGTTCCGTTTTCAGTCATTTGTAATACTTGTTGAATTTCTTGTTTGTTTAAAGGTTCTGAATAAATATTTCTTTCTTTGTAAGGAATGTCATGTTCTTCGAGCCAAGCCTTTGCTTTACGGCATGAAGTGCAACTTGGAGATGTATAAATAGTTACCATTATAATCTCTCCTTTTCTTGTGTATTATTCAATACTATTTGAACACATAAATATTTTACCTTAATACGAAAATAAAATCTATACTTTTTCGTATAAAAACTACGAATATCTGTTCTACAAATCGTATATTGTGAAATATAGCACCTTTAATATCACTATTTGTGTAGCGGGTTCACAATTTATATAACTATAAAATTATTTATAGCATTAGTTATATTTTATGGATATATATCAAAAACTTATAACATCAACATTTTTACTAAACATTGATTTCGAGTTCAGCGAACGCACTCATCACCGGAATATCTCCAGCATATTTTTGTGATTGTTCTAACATAACCTGTGAATCAACTGTTTGTGGCAAATGGCTGATCATCAATCTCTTAACGCCAGCGTCCTTAGCTAGGGTACCTGATTCCTTGGTATTCATGTGCCACTTTCTGCCTGTGACATCTTCTGGGAAATTAGTATCTGTGATCAATAGATCAGCGCCCCTAGCAAAGTCTACCAAACCGTCGAAGTAAGTTGTATCGGCGGTATAAACAATTGTCTTGTCGCCCTTGGTGATCCTCATTGCGTAAGCTGGAACTGGATGGATCGTGCGCATGAACTCGAATTTGAACGGTCCAATCTCGGATGGCTCATAATCGCTATATGCGATACCTTGACTTGCACCCTCACTCGTTAATTGAGCAAAGTTGACAAAATCTTGAGTATGACCGTAAATTGGAAGTGGTTCAGGTTTCTTCGCTGCGAGCCAATTATACTGCAAAACTCCAACATCAGCGGTATGATCGTGGTGATAGTGCGATAGGACAACAGCGTTCAGATCTGTTGGGAAGATGAAGTTCGATAATTCATTAAGAACTCCACTACCGCAATCGATCAAGAGATTGAAGTCATCGTCGCGCAACAAGTAACCCGAGGTACCGATACCCTTATAAGGATATCCTCCATAATAACCTAATACTGTAAGTAACATAGAAAGCCTCCAAAAATTTTTTTAATTGAAAGGATTTCAAATCATGAACATAACATTAAAGTTAGGCACATATTCTTTTTTAAAGAGTCAGCAGAATTCTGCTGATACTTTATTAAAACCCTTATTCGATGATAAAACAGACCATCTTTTAATAAAAGAATTAACCAGAAATGGGCAATACCGCAAGCTGACGGGATTCATCGATTCTAATGACGAGGTGTATTTGTTGACATATCTCAAATTTAATGTAGACCAATCGGCATTATTTCAAAGTAAATTCATCGATTCCGACCAAATCAGCTTCAATTCAGCAATTTACCAACTACGCGATAATTTGCAAGAATATCTAATAATCAGTACTTTTGACAATCAAACTCACATGGAAGATGGTCGTAATTATATCCAAGATAAGATTGATGATGGTATTCGTTCTGACTCAAAGGTACCCTTCGGTTTCTTCACCAAAGAATACCAGGTCATTGGTTAATTCTACGCTTAACGCTACGCCAAGAGATCAAATATGTGATAATGCCAATAATTCCATACAGAACCACATAGCTGGCAAAGATCCACATGAATTCATATCTCAGTGAGTTCCACCCATTATCGGCTAGTATGATCAGAGCGTACGATTGCATAAGTGCAAAGACTAGCGGGATTATGAAGGTCAAGGCATTCTCACTGCGCACAATACCGCGGATTTCGTGATTGCTGACACCGATCTTTTTGAGTGTCTTCAATTGCCGCCACTCATGATCATCTCGCAATAATATCCGTAGCGTCAAGACACTACCAAGCGCAATTAAGAGCGCTATGCTGAAAATTGCAATCATGAAGATGAAGAACCCAACGATTTGATTCAAGTGCTGTTTGGCGCTCTCCTGTCTGACGAAGCCTGATTGAATATAATCATTTTGGGATCGGTTCATCGAACTATACTTCTTAATGGTGAAGTTTGACTCATTCAGACTAGACTTGGCATTAACACTGATCATATACGCATGTCGTAGCCTATCAAGATCTTTTACCTGCTTTTTGGATAATCGATCACCATGCTTGAAATACCAGCCATAGAACGTGTCAGTCGTTTTGGTGGGCAGCTTATGATAATACTTATCCGGCACGATCATCAATGAGCCAGCATACATCCCTCCACCATATGGAAAGGACGAGCCATTCTTTCTAGTTGTGATCTTCTTGGCATTTTTAACGTTCCATTCGACCTTTCGATCAGAGAATCCAAACGTTTCGTCATTGCCAAAACCGATCCGCATGAATTGCTTAGGATTGATCTCCGGATTATTCTGTCGAATCTTGCCGGGTAGTCTCATATATTCCGAATACGACATGAATGATGCTGGTCGTTGAACTAGGATATGCCCTGATGTATCGAGAGTGGAAACCAGTGTGATCTTGATGTTCGAATGATACTCTTTCTTGACCTGTGTTTTACTGTCATTGATAATATCTCTCACATCATTAGCAGTATCACTGTTGGCGGTCAGAGCAAATGGATATTCAGCGTGATAATTATCATACATCAATTGATATCCGAAGTAACAAACTGTCAAAAGCATCAAGGCCAAAGTTGATAGTTCCGTCACGAACCAGAGCACGGACGTATTGCGTTTCATCCGGTTCTTCAGATATTTGAAACTAAACATATTCAAACCTGAATACGATATCCGTTTGGTTTTTTGTAAAATAGTTAATAGAACTGGTAGGAAGCCAAAGTAAATTAGATAAGTTCCAAAGAAAAAGGCAAAGAAAATATAAATCACCTGTAAAACGATTTTGTCACCATAACCGTCGTAACCAAGATTCTCAAAGCTCGCAAACATACTGATAACTACGGCTAGTGCGCTGACAAAAAGTACGATTCCTAACGTACCGGCAGGTATTCGCATCCAGAAGTTAATCTTACGAGCTTTTACCTTTTTGGTTCTAACAATACGATACGTTCTAAAGGCATTCATGATACTAAAAACTAAGATGGCGTAGCCGGCAATCTGCAACAACGTCGTTAAACTAGTCGGTCTGAGATATGCCGTGAAATTGGATCGAATATGCATCAGGTACAACAGTAACATTCCAAAGAACTTCTGAAATATCAGCGCCTCGATTATTCCTACGACCCAGGCGATGACCTGAATAATCAACGTCTGAAAGAAACCGAGCACGATAATCGTGAATTTAGACATCCCGAGTTTTTGAAAAGTTAAGAATTCATGTTCCTGTTGCTTGATGAAGAATCCACCCACATAAGCCATATAGACGAAGGTTGAGACGGCGAAGACCACACTGAGTGAGAAGACTATCGGCATCAGTGAAGTTCGCCACATACTGACGTCATGCTTCATGATCTTGTTATTGATCAGTGAGAGCAAGATGCTGAACAGACCGATGGCGAAACTGCATGACAAAATATAAATCAAGTAACTGTCTCGCATATTTGTGAGGCTTTTTTTAATTATCTTGAGATACATTGAAATAGTTTCCGCCCCCAATCGTCCGTTGCATGTTGATGATCTGTTCGAAGAAGTCCTCACGTTTACCAGAATTGACTATCTCTGAGAAGATCGTGCCGTCCTTGATGAAGATTACCCGACTACAATAACTTGCCGTGAAGGCATCGTGTGTCGCCATCAGGATCGTGGCATTCTCACGTCGGTTGATGACCTGCATGTAATTAAGCAAGACTGTGGCTGACTTAGAATCCAAACTACCGGTCGGCTCGTCAGCGAAGAGAATTTCAGGATTATTGATCAAGGCTCTGGCGGCTGACACAAGCTGGCGTTGTCCTAGAGACAAATCCTCGACGTTACGATTGCTAAGTTCTTCGATATTCAATAAGTAATTAAGATGCTTAACTCGTGCCTCAATGAATTTTTTATTCGCATGATTGAGTGCGAGTGGTAAAATAATGTTTTCTTTGACGTTCAATGAATCGAGCAGTTCAAAGCTCTGATAGATGAAGCCCATCTTATTGCGACGATACTTGGCAAGTTCACGATCATGTAATTGTGTCATGTCGATGTTGTCAATGATGATTTGACCGTGGTCTGGGCGCTCATTAGTCGAGATCATATTGAGCAAGGTCGACTTCCCCGCTCCACTAGGTCCCATGATGCCGAGGAATTCACCTTTGTTGACTTCAAGGCTAATGTCCTTAATGGCATGGACAGCATTCAGACGTTTGCCATAATCCTTGGCAATGTTTTTTACGATAATTTGCACGTTAATTTCTCCAATAATTAAGATAATATTGTTATTATAGTAGATAGTGTCTTCATTTTAGCACGAGGGGGTTTCACAATGGCCAAAATTATGATTGTTGAAGACGATCAATCGATTGCTAAGCTGATCAGTGAGAATCTTGAGAAGTGGCAGATCGACACACACGTTATTGAAGACTTCAATAACGTAATGGAAGAATTCAATGACTACAAGCCGGACTTAGTATTGCTCGACATTAATTTGCCAGTATACGACGGCTACTATTGGAATCAAGAGATTCGTAAGATTTCCAAAACACCGATAATAATCATTTCATCCAGAAATTCAAATATGGACCAAATCATGGCAATGAACATGGGAGCTGATGACTTCGTGGAGAAACCTTTCTCTGTCGATATCTTGGTTGCCAAAATCAATGCTCTATTGCGCCGGACTTATGACTTCACCAAGAATACGAGCGATATCATCGAACACAATGGTTTGAAACTGAACCTATCGAGCGGAACAGTTGAAATCGGTTCTGACAAGATCGACCTGTCGAAGAATGAATACAAATTATTACAGAGACTACTTCGTGATCAAGGTAAGATTGTTACCCGTGAACAATTATTGAACTTCATGTGGGATGACGAGCGCTTCGTTGATGACAATACGCTGACCGTTAATATTAATCGTCTGCGTGGTAAGATCGAAAAATTCGGCTTGAAGAATTATATCGTAACTAAGGTGGGACAAGGATACATCGTCCCTTAAGCGAGGCTAATATGACTTTTTTTAAATATTTGCGTGATCATTTTTTGTCACTACTATCAATTTTATTAAGTGTGACTTTTATCGAAGCAATACTGTTCTTAGATCCGCACGTGAAATTTCAGACCGGTACGTTGATTTATTCATGGATAATTGCCGTTTTGTTCGCCTGCTTAGGCTTGATATTTGCCTTTATTCGCAAAAAAAGTTGGTATGAAACATTAAACGATTATCAAGAGGACCTATCCAAGGAATTACACGGTGCTTCTAATAATGAACAACGATTCATTCAAGATAAGATCAATAATATCGCGCTGGAATACCGCAATGAATTAACCGAATTATATCAAAACCAAAACGACCAAAAAGAATATACCGAGTCTTGGGTCCATGACATCAAAGTACCCTTGGCAGCATTGAAATTGTCACAGGAAAGTGAATTGGATAAAGAATTGATTGATGAGGAAATCGACCAAATAGATTATTTAGTTGACCAAGCATTGTACTTTGCCAGACTAAATAACTTTTCTAATGATTACTTGATCCAAGAACAAGACTTGAACAATATCGTTAAGTCATCGATCAGATCTAATAAGCGCATGTTTATTTCCAAGCGTATCGGAATCAGCTTGGACGTGACTGATGACAAAGTTCTGACCGATGAGAAGTGGCTGAACTTTATTCTTAATCAAATTATTACTAATAGCTTGAAGTACACCGATCAAGGTGGCAAAATCGAAATCTTCACGACTAACAATCATAATAACGTTGAGTTGCACATTAAAGACAATGGTATTGGAATTGAAGATAAGGATATTAGCCGTATCTTCAACAAAGGATTTACCGGCGGCAATGGTCGCAAGTCTGGCAGTAAGTCGACCGGAATTGGATTGTATCTAGTTAAAAAAATGGTTGATAAGCTTGGACATCGGATTGAGGTTAAGTCTGAAGTTGGCGTTGGTACTGAGATTATTATTACCTTTTTGGATCTGCCTTATTATCAGCAATAAAAAGAAGCATGACGATCAACTTAGTTGTTGATTATCATACTTCTTTTTTGTTTTTTAAAGCAGGTTTCGGAAAACAACTTTTACTTTAGAGTCATAGCATTAAGTGCAACGATCACAGTAGATAATGACATGATCACAGCACCAACGGCTGGGCTCAATACGAATCCTATTCCGGCTAAAACTCCGGCAGCTAGAGGAATTGCTAGAATATTGTATCCAGCTCCCCACCATAGGTTTTCAACTGTCTTACGATATGTCTTAGCGGATAGATTCAAGAACTTAGTAATATCGCTTGGGTCTGAGTTGTATAGAAC
The DNA here is from genome assembly GCF_003946575.1 of Companilactobacillus jidongensis. Taxonomy (GTDB): domain Bacteria; phylum Bacillota; class Bacilli; order Lactobacillales; family Lactobacillaceae; genus Companilactobacillus; species Companilactobacillus jidongensis. The sequence goes on from NZ_RHOP01000001.1 coordinate 170,747, forward strand.
AACATCGGCAGAATCAATAGCGACATCAGTACCAGCACCAATGGCAACACCAATTGTTGCACTTGCCAAACTTGGAGCATCGTTGATACCATCGCCGACCATCATGACGTGGTGTCCTTCTAATTCAAGACTCTTGATAACCTTGTGCTTATCTTCAGGAAGCAATTCGGCTTTGAATTCGTCAATTCCTAATTGCTTTGCGAATGAAGCAGCAGCTTCTTTGTTATCACCTGTCAACATGATAGGTGTAATGTGCTTAGCTTTTAGATCTTTGATAAATTGAACAGAGTTAACTTTGACTTTATCACCTAAGGCTACGAATCCAACAACTTTGTCATCTACCATCAAGTAACTGATTGTATTGCCTTTATCCAAATATTGTTGAGCTGCTGCCTTATCAAAGGTCATTTTGTGAGCTTGTAAATATTTCATATTGATTAATAAATATTTGTGTGAATCTTTAGTTGCACTCATACCATATCCCTTAATAGCTTGGATATTGTCGAGTTGAGCAGCTTGAACTTTTTGTTCTTTAGCATATTCCACAACACTATTGGCAATTGGATGACTTGAGCCACTTTCAATACCAGCAATTAATGATAGAACTTGATTGTCGTCCATATCACTAGATGACTTCAAACCATTAACAGTGAACTTACCCTCTGTTAAAGTACCAGTTTTGTCCATTGCAACATAGTCGATCTTACGACTATTTTCAATAGCTTGGTTGTCACGAATGATTAGACCATTTGTTGCAGCAATTGATGTACTACGTGCCATAACTAGTGGAATTGCTAAACCTAAAGCGTGAGGACATGCAATAACTAGAACTGTAACCAAGCGTATCAAAGCAAGATTTATATTACCAAAGATCAACCAATATACGAATGCCATCAAACCAACGGTAACAGCTGCGTAGAACAACCAACCTGAAACCTTATCAGCTAACATTTGTGTCTTTGATTTGTTAGTCTGTGCATCTGAAACTAACTTACTAATTTGTGATAGGTAACCTTCACTTGAAGTCTTGGTAACTTGAATTCTGATAGTACCTTCACCGTTGATAGAACCACCGACGACCTTGTCACCGATGGATTTCTTAACAGCTTTTGATTCACCAGTAATTAATGATTCGTTGATATAACTTTCTCCACTGATAATTGCGGCATCAAGTGGAATAGATTCACCTGCACGAACTTCAACTACATCACCGGTTTTTACCATTGAGATATCGTGATCCATTATTTCTTCACCGTGAACCATGTGAACTTGGTTAGGTACGAGAGAAGCAATCTTTTGAAGCGCACTACCTGCACTCATAGTTGATTTCATTTCGATCCAGTGACCCAACAACATAATGTCGATCAATGATGCTAGTTCCCAGAAGAAATTCATAGTATTAGTAGTGGAATGTACAATGTTGACCATTACGAATGAGTACATGCTGTAGAAATATGCAACACTGATACCCATTGTGATCAATGTCATCATAGCTGGTTTCTTTGCTTTCAGTTCACCTCGGGCACCAGTTAAGAATGGCTTACCACCGTAGAAGTACAAGATTGAACTGAGAATCATTATGATCCAACTTGAACCTGGAAATGAAACTAGAACTGGTACAATTGATCCCATAAATGGCGATAAAATAAAAACTGGAATAGAAAGAATTAATGAAACCCAGAACTTCTGACGAAGATCTCCCATATCCATCATCACGCCACCGTGGTTCATCATCATATGACCACTGCTCATGCCCATATCATCTGCTCCACCGTGCTCCATGTTATTCATGTCACGCATACTCATTTTTTCACTCTTCGCATTTTTCATCATGCCGTTGCCTCCAAACAATCACACTTAATGTTTTCAGGTGCTGTTTTTTCTTTCTTTTGCAATAGAACAATCAAACCTTGGATATCGTCCTTTGATATATCAGAATTTTGAACTACGTCTTCAATAGCCTCTCCCTTTTTCATACAGCAAAGGCTATTAAATATATTATTAACACTTTGATGAATCGCGTCACTTTCTGTGACTCGAGGATGGTAGACATATGGTCTTTTTGATTCATCAGCCTTTAAGAAATTCTTCTTCTGAAGGCGGACAATCAATGTTTTTATGGTAGCTTGCTTCCACTCAGTTTTACGTTCAAGAACTTCAATAACTTGTTTACTAGTTGCTTCTCCAAGTGTCCAAATGATTCTCATCACTTGCCACTCGGCTTTTGACATATTCTCTATTTCTTCCATAATAATTATTACCTTCTCGTTTACATTTGTAATCTTTATTACAAAACATAGTTTACAACTGTAATCACAAACTGTAAAGAAAAAAGCACACTCAAATTCACTTTTTTTGAGTGTGCTCGTATAAATACTTATTTATAGCCGTTTGCGCGGTTTGATATAGTGATATTTTGATTAACATTCTTTGTGGCTTTTTTCAGAGCCTTATGAATATCTCCACCATTATATGATTCTTCCATCGCAACTTCTTCTAATTGACGAGTAACTTGCATCCCCTCAAGAAGAATACCTGAGTTCACATAGTTAGGTTTTGCATCTGCTAATTGTTGGCCCGGAACCTTAGCCTCTGGGTTCTTAGCATAAAGATCTTTTAGGATCTTTTCTTTTTGTGAATCTTTGTTAAGTGCTAGATAACCAGTCGATTTTTGCCATTGAGCTTGAACTGCTGGACTCAATGCGTATTTAGCAAATTCATAAGCACCTTGTTGAACTGCTTTTGGTTTGTCATTTGAAATCCACAATGCTGCCCCACCAATTGATACACCGTTAGCTTTTTGACCATCTGGATGTGGGAAGTATGTAATTCCAAGTTTATCTTTGTTGTTAGCAGTTAGTTCACCGATACTTGCTGAGGATTGGATAAAGATACCAACTTTTTCAGCTAAGAATCCGGCAGTTTGGTTAGCACCAGCACTGGCACCAGAACCGTAATTGATAAAGTCGCCTGACTTAATGTTTTCGTGGATCCATTCAAGGAACTTAACTGTTGAAGGATTATCCATATCAATTGCAGTTGGAATACCAGTATGACCATTGTTATTGTTGGCCAAAGCTGTACCAGCATTAGTTGTAGCTTGTTCCAACAACCAACCGTAAATTTGAACCGTCATACCCTTAGTCTTGTGGCCTGAACGTTCATATAATTGTTGAGCCACACGAGTAATATCAGAATATGTTGGCGAAACCGGTGGTGGTGTAATCTTGTACTTCTTTAATAATGAGGCATTATAGTAAAGAACTGGTTGTGACGTATTGAATGGCATTGCTTGTTGCTTACCACCATTTGAGTAAAATGATCTGGCTGCTGGAGCAATTTTTTCAATATCAAAACTCGGATCTTTGTCAATAAAGTTTTGAACTGGTGTTGTGTACTTACTGTGGATCATTTGAGCCGTTGCAATATCGAAGGCCTGGAAAACAGCTGGTGATGTACTTGTACCATGTGTTTGAAGGATTTTTTGAATTGCTTCATCATATGAGCCTTGATACTTCGGTACAACTTCGTATTTTGATTGTGATTTATTGAAGCCATTAACAACTTCTTCCAGAGCATCTTCAGATGCCCCACCCAATTCATGCCAAAAAACAATTTGTGTTCTATCTGATGAACTAGATGATTTAACAGGTTTGTTAGTTGTAAAAATACCAACAAGCACTGCTGCAATAATTAAGGCTAATGAAATCAGTGAATTCTTTAGTCGTTTATTCATTTTATTTAACGGCTCCTTCATTCATACCAGATTTGAAGTAATGTTGACCAATGAACAGTACAAGAATTGTTGGAATAACAATAATTGCTGCACTAGCTTGAATCATACCCCAGTCATTGAATGTTTCTTCAGATTGCAATTGACGCAAACCATTTTGAATCAATCGTGAGTTATTACTGAATGTAGTAAGCATTGGCCATAGATATTGATTCCAAGCACCTAGAAAACTATATGCTCCCAAAGTGATCAAACTTACCTTGTTATATGGCAAGACAATATTCCAATAAAATTGGAAATGATTCAATCCTTCAATATCAGCTGCTTCTTTAAGCTCACTTGGTGTCTGCATGAATGCTTGACGCAACATGAATGTACCAAAAGCAGAAGTTAAAAATGGAATCAATAGAACTGAATAGTGATCTAACATTCCTAAATTCTTCACTGTCGTGAAGTTAGGAATAATCTCTGCTTCAAATGGAAGCATCATTGTGATCAAGAATAGAACGAAGATGGCATTGCGATACTTGAACTTTAGGAATACAAAAGCATATGCACTCATTGAACAAAATACTAATTGTGCTGCCATTGTTAGAACAGAAACTACTAAACTGTTTCCTAAATATCGTAAAATTGGTGTCTTAGTAAAAGCTGATACATAGTTATTGAGAGATAAGTCAGTACTCATGAAATTACCTTTAGCAATTTCCATGGTTGGTAGAAAACTTGTCCAAATACCAATAAAGAATGGAGCCAAGATTACAAATGCTAGTAGCAAAAGTAATGTATAGCTAACAATCTTATTCAAACGGCTTGGTTTGTTTGTGCTAATCATTAATAGTTCACCCGTTTTTCTAAGAATTTGAATTGTAAGAATGTGAAGAAAGCAATTATAACAGTTAAGATAATTGCTTCTGAACTGGCTTGCGCATAATTACCACTGTAAAAAGCATCCTTGTAAATTCTATAAACTAACATGTTGGTTGAGTTCGTGGGACCACCCTTAGTGATCAAATCAATCAAACCAAAACTCTTAAACCCTTCAATCAAAGTAATTGTTGAAACAAAGAAAAGTGTTGGTGAGATCATTGGCACAGTTATTTTGAAGAATTGACGACGTTCTGATGCACCTTCAATACTTGCCGCCTCATATAAGGTAGTTGGTACTGCTGAAATAGCACCTAATAAAATAAGGAATGTAAATCCTAAGTTCATCCAAACTGTCGTAATGATAACGGCCCACATTGCCATCGTTGGATCTGTTAACCAATTAAGAACTGGCAATCCAAGCATGTTACTTAGTAATGCGAAGAATCCAGTTGATGGATTAAAAATGAATAGCCAGAAAATTGCGGCAACTGAAACTGAAACACCCATGGTTACTGAGTAAAGGGTTCTAAAAATTCCAATACCAGGTAGTCGTTTACTTGCTAGGTTAGCTAATAACAATCCGATTCCTACGGTTAAAACTGTAACTGCAAATACATAAACCAAAGTCGAACCTAAACTAGCGATATATTCCGGTGAACCTAACAAATCCGTATAGTTACCTAGTCCGTTAAAAACAGTTGTTTTACCTAAGGTATTTGTTAAAAACATACTGATATAAAGCGTTCTGAGCATTGGATAAAATACAAAGACACTCAGAATCAAAAGTGATGGGCCTAAAAATAATACTGCGTAATATTTATCTTTTGCGTTTAATGAAAAAGTACGATGTTTAGTCTTTGCTTTTGTCTCAGATCCAACCACCGTAGGAGTTGTTGATTTAAGCATTGACCAAGTCCCCCGTTTCCATTGGAATACGTTGATTCAATGAATCGAACAAGAAAATTTTATTGCTTGAACTGATTTTGATCTTCTCAAAAGCTGTATATAACGCCTTACCTGGTAAGAGGATTCTGATATCATGACCACTGTTTGTTGTTGCGTAAACGATTGTTTCATCCCCCAAAAATTCTGTACTCTTAACTGTTGCATTTGCGGACAATTCATCGGCATGTTCGATTGATAATTCACCAGGACGAATACCAATTTTAGTAGCTTTGTCAGTAATCTTTTGTTCCATGTGGATTTCAAAATCACCATCAACATTCAATGTATACTCATCGATCTTTTGTGCAGGCATAACATTGATAAGTGGTGTACCGAAGAAATTAGCTACAAACGCATTAGCTGGTTGTTGATAAATTTCTGTTGGTGTACCAATTTGTTGAACTTCGTGATCGTTTAAAACCATAATATGATCAGCCATTGTCATTGCTTCTACTTGATCATGAGTAACATAAATCAAAGTAATACCCAGTTTTCTTTGTAGTTGATAAATTTCTTGGCGCATCTTAACACGTAATTGTGCATCCAAGTTTGATAGAGGTTCATCCATCAAGCAAATCTTAGCGTCACTGGCAACTGCACGAGCAAGTGCCACACGTTGTCTTTGTCCACCAGATAATTCACGTGGCTTGCGATCTTTAAGTTCACTTAAACTAACCATATCCAAAGCATCATTAACACGTTGATGCACTTCAGCTTGATCAAGCTTTCTAGCTTTCAGACCAAAAGCCACATTGTCCCAAACATTCAAGAAAGGAAATAGTGCGTAACTTTGGAAAACCATCGTTAACTTACGATCCTTTGGTTGTAGATCATTAACAACTTGACCGTCAATACTGATCTCACCATCAGAGATTTCTGTTAATCCCGCAATCATGCGCAATAACGTGCTCTTACCACATCCAGAAGGCCCAACGATAACGAAGAATTCTCCTGTTTCGATTTCGGCAGATACGCTATTTAAAATAACGTTATTAGCGCCGTAGTTCTTTGATACTTGATTCAAAATTGTAGACATCTTATTCACCCCATATAAGTTTCGATACATTTAGTATGTAGTAAGGATGTATATTTCTTTCTTATTTATTGTAAAATTTGTGTAAATTTTCAGAAATTATTTATAATAAAATTGATTTTAATAAATAAATATCGACAAAAAAGGCATCAATCAATGAATATTTTCATTAATTGATGCCTTTTATTTTCATAGTTTAACGAGACTTAACACCCTATTTAATAGGACATGCTCCACTTTCACAATCTGATTGATCAACGAGTTCAATATCTTTCTTATCGTGATTATCATTCATTTCAGCAAATTTCTTAGCAACATTTCCGCTAATCAGAGACTCACGTTCTTTGTAAACTTTTTTATCAATCGGTTCCTTGGGAGCTTGTTTGAGTTCACCACCACTGTATGGTAACAACGAAGTTGACTTAGTAATGTGTCTATATTGATACATCAATGGTGCAATTTCATCAGCTTCCTCTGGTTGAAACGTTACAGTACAACTTACTGCATTATCTGACCAGTATGTTTGAAGGAATGCCTGTGTCGCAAATTGTTCAGCAATGGAAACATTACCAGCTGATGCAAAGTTAGGATTGTCAGCATTAACAGCCTTAACTGGGAATTCGACACACATCGTGTGCTTCGTATAAACATCAGGTTCGATCTTGTAACCACATGCCTTCAATGCTGGAAGCAATGGATCACTGTCCTGGAATCTAATTCTTTGAATTAAATAGCCGGCATAGTGAAAATGCATTCCTTCTGATACACCTGCAAGTTTAGCAACTGTACCTGATGGCTTAACAGTTGTGTGCTTGATTGAAGTATTACACTTCAATTCATGTGAATAATCCTCATCAGCCTTAACGACTGAGTGATACAAGTCATCAAATCTCTTAACGATTCTTTTATCATAAATAGGTTTCTTAATAGCAACACCGTCTTGATCTTTAGTATCTTCAAATCCAGTAACAACACGGTTACCAAAAGTATTCAAAATCCAGTCTTGGATACCTGACATTGAAACACCAATACGACGATTTTTTTGGATTGCCTTACGTGAAACTTCCCAATCATAACTACTGAATGTGACACGTTTTGTGTATCGAGCAGCTAAATCAAAAGCTTCTTCCAGTTTCCAGCCTTGTTTTTCAGCAATAACCGGGAAAACCTCGAATAAGTTACAAGGTTCACCATTACTCAATGAAATTTCACCACAGGGATTAGTTCCTTCAACAGCATCATCAATTCCTGGTTGGTAACCATCGGCGATTCGGCCGTAATTACGTGACAGTTCAAGATTAACGATCCCAGGTTCACCATTATGAACGATCGAGTTAGCGATGGGTTGGTACTTATTAAACTTAGAATCAACTGAAACACTGTTATTTGATGCCCAACGGTGATGGTATAACTTCTTTTGGTCTTGTTTCATGGTAATGAAGTCATCATCAGTAGCACCACCTAGTGCCAATTCCGCAGAACGACGAACATTCCCCGCAACAACTGTCTTACCAATCAAGTTACCCATGTCCGTGCAATCAACTGAAGTCAATTGCTTGCCAATAGCATCATTCAAAACTTCATTGATATCAGAGAACATTTCAATCAATGGAACAGGGCCTGATGCAGTACCACCGAAGCCCTTGATCTTAGCGCCTTTGGGACGAATATCAGTAATATCCAAAACAACATCATTAACATCTTCAACATTAGTTGAAGCAAAATGAGCATCGATCATATTAGCATTGGCGATTACCCAGCCTTCACGAGTATCTGGAAGCTTGTAAAAACGAACGTCAGCCACATCGTGGTCCTTTAAGTAATCCTCACGGTCAATTGCACCTGCTTCGATTGAATCCTTGTAAGAATCGCTAGATTTACTGATAAGGATCGATAAGTTAATCTTCTTATCAACCGCTGGCATTTTTTTCATATTATCAGGAACAACAGAAAAGCCAACGCCGCCGCCCTTCATCAATTGGTCAAACATGAATGAAAACGGCATAGATACAGCAACTTGGTCTGCATTTAAGTAACTAGGAAGAATGTGACTATCACCGTATTTTTGTGGTCTGATAGCAATGAACCAGCAATTGTTCAGAGCATCCCCATTGCGCTTTTGATATTCAGTACCAGAGATCCAAAGGTTTCTACCCGATGGCGTTGCTGCTAATCCATAAACCAGTTTGTACAGCTCTTTGGCTTCGCTGACCAAACCCTGATATTGTTCTTCAGTTAATGATTCCTCTTTCAAACGAGGATCAAGATTAATGTTACCTTCAATTACACGTTTAACGGTTTCTGACCAGTTCTCAGTACGTCCTAATTCCGGAATCCAACGTGCATAAGTACGTTTGTATGTAACCCAGCCCAGTTCCCCCCAGTGAGGTTTAACTGTCGCCTTAACTTCATCAATAAATTCATCGTCTAATTTGATTTTTCTTAATAAGTTCATCATTATGTATCACTCCAATTAATTTGTTACAACACTATATATGGTATCTCACCGGCAATTATATAACAAGATGTAGTGTTTGTTAATCAAATTGATGAACCTATTTTTCACCGTCATAATTGCCGTCATTCTCGGCATCCATAAGTTAGATTTTTACGTAAAAACTTTTTTAGGAATTAAATTTTGATTCAACTTAATTCAATTGTCATTTTGAAATCCGCAACTTCCATTCTAATATGCTTATCGCATGATAAGCAATGATAAATTTAATTAGCATATTTCAGTAAAATTCAAGTACTTGACACAAAATTTTGTCAACAAAAAAAGATGAAATCCTATTGACTTCATCTTCATTCATTTGTTATTGCTAACTCAATTTTATTATCAAAATCATAAAAACCTTTTTATAATTAATCTTCAATTTTTAGCTTAGAGCGTTTTGAAATAAGCTGTCCATAATGAATCATCAATCCTAATAACAATCCAATCAAGGCTGGTAGCAACCAGTCCATCCCGAACGCAAATACAATTGATCTAATCTCAAGATTGTTTGTGATAATGATTGTTCAGAAATAACTGCTGGAGCTGAATTTAAGGCATCAATCAAAGCTGGAATAATTGTAAATACCGTTGTCGTGCGATAGACAATTGGATCACTACCGAATAACGGCGATGCAATGGATAAGATAATCAGAGTGATTGCCAATGGATACAAGAACATCAGCATCGGAGTAGACCAAGAAATGATTTGTTCCAATCCCATATTTGCAATTAAAAATGATGTTCCACAAGATAATAAGTTCCATGTTCGATAAGATATCTTAGGGAACTTATCGTGAAGTGCCTCTGCAAATGACGAAATCAAACCAACTGCCGTCGTTAAGCATGTCAGAGTTGCCATAATAGCAAGTATTATTTCTCCAGGTACTCCCATGAAATGATTGGCAATTTGTGAAAATCCAATACCTCCATCTGCAGAAATATTAAAATATGACAGTGAAGTGGCACCGATCCAAATTAAACCTAGATAAATAAATGCCTCTAATGAAATACTCAACAAACTTGATTTGGCAGCCGTTTTGGCAATGGCACTGGGATCATGTTGTCCCAAGCTCTTGATCGAAGTAACAACAACTATTCCAAATAACAAGGCAGCTAAGGCATCCATAGTATTATAGCCTTGCAAAAATCCGTTCAGAAAAGCTCCATTCTGATAATTACTAGTAATTTTTGCTGTAGAAGCATTTCCCATCGGATTCGTAAAAGCAATTGCAAAAATAATTGCTAACAAAATTAAAAATGCTGGATTTAAAAGTTTTCCGATCATGTCGATAATTCCAGTTGGCTTACGTGATGCCCACCCAGCAATCAAAAAGAAAATCAATGAATATCCTAGCAAGTACCACGGTTCTTGGCTAGCAGTTACATGTGTTGCAACACCGATTTGAAAAGGTGTCGTAGCCGTTCTTGGAGTGGCAAACAATGGTCCTAAGGTCGCACATGTGAGAATCATGAAGAAAGTGGCATATCGATGTCCAATCGGCTTAGCCAAATCATAAATACCACTGGATCGGGTAATGCTGATTGCAATAATTCCTAACAAGGGTAAGAGTGTTCCAGTTAATAAGAATCCTATTCCAGCACTAAACCAGTGTCCTCCAGCCAATTGTCCTAAATGAATCGGAAAGATTAAGTTTCCTGCTCCAAAGAACATTCCGAAAAGCATAGAACCAATGATCAAATAATGTTTGAACGATAATTTTTTATTAATATTTTCCATAAATAATTTCCTCTTTCAATTGAATGTATAATTATATAACCTGCCACATACATTCACTCGAATGAGTCCGCCATTGCTATTAGTACAACTATTCATCGTTGACCGCCTCCATTTTTAATGAATAAAAAAAAGCGCCCTCTGAAAATCAATTAAGATTTTCAAAGGACGCTTCTGCGCGGTACCACCCTTGCTTCATATTGTTCTCACAAACAATACCTTCTCACGTACAAATAATACGCTAGCACAATAATGGGTGCACCCATGCAACACTCACTCTCGTTCGCATTGCCAGCTCCGTGGCTACTTTCATTGAATGACAAATACTATTTCTCAATTAACATAGCTTCCTGTGCTTTGTCAGACTCAATTACTTCTCCACTTACTTGCTGTTAAATTCATTATTTTAATATCATTAGAATATTCTAATCTTTATGACTTGTCAATCCTTTTTTAAACTGGTGCGGCATCACTTACACAAACATATTCATCGGTTGCCACTCTAAAGTAACTAATTCCAGCAAGATTGACTTCTCTATCGGTGTGCCAATATGATCCAGGTGCCAAAGCACGTCCAGTGATCTTGGCTCCATCTCTAGTATAAATAGGTGCCGGTGTTGTAGAACTGATAACACGTACTGTTCCATCATATGGTGTATATGGATAATCAGCTGTTTGACCGGTTATATACTCGTTAGTTGCTACTTCAAAGTAATACTTACCACTGATTGCGATACTCTTACCTAGACGCCATGAGGTACCAACTGGCAAATACTTTCCAGTGAATACACCTTGCGCAGTATAAATAGGTTCTTTAGAACCATATATCGTCATACATTTGACGCTTGCTTCAGGATTAGAACTTTCCCAAGCAGCGGCATTTGCCGTGATCGTACCAAGCGAACTAACTCCCATCAATAATGCTGGTGAAACTGCCATTAATCCTATTGTTAAATTTCTAAAAAGATTTTTTTTCATGTTATTGTACCTCGAGCTTGTTATTTGATTCGACGCTAAGATAGCACCATAAAAGTTGGGATACAAATAAATGAGTACCGATTAAATAGACGTAAAGTACAAGGTGTAAATACCAGATTACTTAACAGTTATGAAATAATTATTAATTATTAAGTACATTATGCTAGTATTGTAATAGTAATTTACTAAGAGATATTTATAAAGAATTAGGGAAACCAGACTAGCATTCAAAGACTAGTCTGATTAGTTTAAAGGGGAAAATCATTACTAAAATTCAAAGTATTTTAAACAAGATTATTTTGGCCTGTGTCGCTATATTTACTAGTATTGTCTTCTTATTAATGTTGACATTTTATTATCACAATTTTTTAGTTCAAAATGCGATGAGAAATGTCGCATTAATGATCGTATTCTTCGTAATTATTCTGTTTGTAGGATATTTGCTTATAAAGATCAAAACAGATAATAAGAAAACTAATGCCATCATATTAACTACAATGTTATTAGCTTTTGGTATTGTGGCTCTGATGTGGGTATTGAATGTGCCAAATCAACAATTGAGTGACTTCGGTAATTTCTGGAGTCGTGCACCGGGATTCTTTAATGGTGATAAACTTTATAACACTGACAATGACTACTTTTCAAAGTATGCCTATCAATCAGGTTTCATGGCTTACATTCTGGCAATTGTTAAAATATTTGGTTTCAACATTTTTGCCGTTCAGTTCTTCAACGTTATCTATCAAGTTTTAACGTTATTAGTTACTTATTTACTGGCCAATAAGATTTTTAACAACATAAAAATTGCACGCCTGTCAGTTCTACTGCTAATGGTCGATCTTGATTGGTTTGCCTTGAATAGTCAAGCTGATAATCAGTATCTTGGTTCACTGCTATATCTAGTTACCTTCTATATATTATTCCAAGATAAACTCTGGAGTTACATTCTCGCAGGTGTGACTCTAGCTGCTGGATGTTTGATTCGTCCTATTGGACCAGTTATGATTGCTGGTATTATTGTGTTTGCATTAATCTATGTACTAATGAAGCATCGTGATTATAAAACTAGTTTGAAGTTTTTACTTACTCTGGCAACTTACTTTGTTCTATTCAGTCTGGCTGGAGTTGGGATCAAGGCATCCGGGATCAACTCGTATGGATTATCCAATCACGATCCCGAATGGAAATTCCTGACCGGTTTGAATTATCAATCTGGTGGAACTTATTCAAATGACCTGAACAAATTCATCGATCCAAATAAATCCCGTGCACAAATGAGCAAAGTTGAAAAAGTTCAACTAAACAAACAAATAAAATATCTCAACGATAATAATGCTTGGTTGAAACTATTCATCAATAAGACTCAAACTCTTTGGTCGAGCAGAACTCTAGCAACTGATTTTACGAATTATTCAACGACCCATTCACCACATACCGTTGAAATAGTTAATTATCTAGCCTACATGGGTTCAATTGTTTTAATAGTATTTTCTTGGATCGGCTCACTAACAATGTTCAAAACCAAGTTTGATGATAAATTCTACTTGTTACTATTACCACTAATGGCATTTGCTGTCGCCAACTTGATCATAGAAGTTCAAGGACGTTACCGAATTGAATTCTTACCAATAATTTCTATCATGGCTGGATTAGGTATATACAAGACTATTCTTTCAATTAGTAATATTCACAGCAAAAGTAAAGTCTCAAAAAGCTTAGAGAATAAAATAAACGCCAATAATTAGATTCGATTCTAATTATTGACGTTTTTTATTTTATCTTAAAGACTAATACAACTAAATGACATATGTTGATGCCACCCATTCGTTTGTAGCAACACGACGATATGTAACACCATCTGATTCTTGAGTCTTATCAGTTTGCCATGGAGTATTATTCTTCAAAGCACGGTTAGTCACTCTAGCAAATGTTCCATCACTCTTAAGTGCCATAATCGGAACATAATCACCATTAGCGTTATTTACATTTATAACGTTAGCTGATGATGTGTTGTTATTAGAACCAGCGTTAGTGCTACTTCCACCATTGTTATAAACACTGCCGTAGTTCTTCAAGTTATTATAGAATGTACCGACCAAATCATTGAATTGGTCCATGTTGTAACCCATTGAAGCAAAGTAGCCATCTGGATCTGTATGAGTAGTTTCACCATACATCTTGCTTACTTGTGCATGTGATACAACTGTTTGACCAGGAATATCTGGCAAACCATATTGAATCAACTTAGCAGCAACGTAGTAAGCATCATTAGTAATTGCTCTGGCAAAGGCATCTTGTGTATGTTCCTCACATACCTCTACCTGAATGTACTTGGCATTAGCTGTTGGTCCAGCACCCCAAACACCATAGTCAGCACTATGAATATTGATAATTTCGTTATTATCAACAAAGGCGTGCACATACGACTGCATGTTAGGCCACTCGCGATTGAAGTATGTAACTTCATTCTCAGCAGTGGCGTTGTAATCAGCAGTTTCATGAACAACCACTCCTTCAGGCTTACCAACACCATTTTCATATGGTATCCAGTGGCTAAACGTACCCTCACGGTACTGAATAGCAACCGGTTCAATTCTGTTTTGGGTAATGTAGTCATTGACAGTCTGTGCTTTAACATCAGTGGTATTACTTGAAACAAGTAGTATACCGAAGAAGACGGCAACTAGACTCCATATCCAAACTGCACCCCTATTTATTTTTTTACTCATGCATTATTCCCCCTAGTTCATCCAACATTAACTATACCGCGTTAAATATTACACAAGATAAAGATTTGATTACAAAATTATTACATAACGCAAAAAAAACGTAAATCTCTAATTAAAGGGATTTACGTCTAAATTATTATTTGTTGATATATGATTCAACAAGCTTCTTGTTATCTTCGTTAGTGATTGATTCATTGACTGCGCGTTCAGCTAATTCTTTAAGATCAGCTGTGCTCAACTTCTTCATCAAACTTCTTACACGAAGGACAGATGTAGCACTCATTGAGTATTCATCTAGACCCATGCCAAGTAGCAATGGAACCATGATGTTATCACCAGCAGCTTCACCACACATACCAGCCCACTTGCCTTCCGCATGAGCTGAGTCAATAACGTGCTTAACTAGTCTCAAGATTGAAGGGTTGTATGGTTGATATAAGTATGAAACGTGTTCGTTACCACGATCAGCAGCCATTGTGTATTGGATCAAGTCATTCGTACCGATACTGAAGAAGTCAACTTCTTTAGCAAATTGGTCTGCTAGAATAGCAGCAGCAGGAACTTCCATCATCATACCTAATTGGATATGATCTGAAACTTCTACACCCTTTTCAACTAACTTAGCTTTTTCTTCTTCAAAAATCTTCTTAGCAGATCTGAATTCAGCTAATGTACCAATCATAGGGAACATGATACGTAATTGACCGAATGCAGAGGCACGTAACAAGGCTCTAAGTTGTGTTCTGAAGATTTCTTGTCTATCCAAACTGATACGGATAGCACGGTAACCCAAGAATGGGTTCATTTCTTCTGGAAGTGGTAAGTATGACAAGTGTTTGTCACCACCAATGTCCATTGTACGAACAACAACTGGCTTACCTTTCATACCTTCAAGAACTGTCTTGTATGCTTCAAATTGGTCATCCTCTGTAGGAAGTTCCTCAGATTGCATGTACAAGAATTCTGTACGGTAAAGTCCAACACCTTCGGCACCGTTGGCAATAACGCCTTCGAGGTCATCAGGTGTACCGATATTAGCAGCAATATCAAAGTGTTTACCATCAGCAGTAACTGTGGCTTCATTCTTTAATTTTTCCCATTCAGCCTTTTGAGCAGAAAAGTCTTTTGCCATCTTATCGTATTTCTTGATATCTTCATCTGAAGGATCAATAATAGCAGCACCGTTAAGTCCATCAAGGATTACGGTTTGGCCATCTTTAACGTCTCCAGTGATCGTGTTTGTACCAACAACAGCTGGTAGTTCCAAAGAACGAGCCATGATAGCTGAGTGAGCAGTACGTCCACCGATATCAGTAACGAAACCTTTAACATACTTTTTATTTAATTGAGCAGTATCACTAGGTGTCAAATCATGAGCAATGATAATTACTTCGTGATCGATCAATGAAGGATTAGGTAACTCTACACCAAGAAGATGTGCCATAACACGTTTTGTAACATCGCGTACGTCGGCAGCACGTTCTTGCATGTAAGGATTGTCTGTCATTCCTTCAAAAATAGCGATAAAGTTCTTTGACACATCGTCAAGTGCTTGTTCAGCATTAACTGATTGGTCTTTAATTTCTTGTTCTACTGCACCAGTAAATTCTGGGTCAGCCAAAATCATTTTATGTGCATCAAAAACTTGAGCTTCGTCCTCACCAAGTGAAACCTTAGCTACGTCTCTAATTTTTGTTAGTTCAGCATCTGATGTTGCGATTGCATCCTTTAAACGACTAACTTCGGCGTCAGCGTCAGAAATGCTCTTTTTATCGAAAGACAAATCTGGTTGAACTAAAAGGTATGCTTCAGCAGTAGCAATACCATCACTAGCTGCAATCCCTTTGATAGTTTTCACCATTATTCAGCAAGTCCTTCCTTTGTCATTGTATCTGAAATAGCAGTAATTGCGTCAGCAGCATCGTCGCCGTCAGCAGTAATTGTAACGTCAGCACCTTGGCCAACACCAAGTGACATAACACCCATGATTGATTTAAGGTTAACTGATTTGCCGTTGAATTCAATATTGATATCTGAAGCAAACTTGCTAGCAGCTTGTACTAACATAGTAGCTGGACGTGCGTGGATACCTGTTTCTGCAATAATGTGAAATTCTTTCTTTTCCATAATATAAATACCTCACCATATTTTTTAATTAATTCTGTAGTATCTCTACAAATATACACTAAATAATTTACCATTATATAGATTTATTCACAAGTGATTTGTCGAAATATCTCTTATGAACCCTAGTTATGATAAGCCATGTAACGCTTTCATGCAAGCTTTTTGTAAGCGTTAAAATTAATGTGCCAATTTTATTTAAAAATTGATATTAAATTATAAGACTTAGCACTTGCATTACTCGAGTGCTAAGTTATATACTACCGTTGTATCCTGTATATGAGACAGAAAGGTGGGGTGTCAGTGCTTTGTCAAAATTGTCACAAAAATGAAGCAACAATTCATTTATATACAAGTGTTAATGGTCAACGTACAGAAATAAACCTCTGTCAGAATTGCTATCAACAACTACGAAATCAAGCTAATGAAGGTATGAATAATATGGCAGAAAATCCATACGGTTTTTCAAGTTTTGAAGACTTGTTCAATGCCTTGAACAATGGTAGCGCACAAGCTGCAAATGGCATTGATCAACAACAAGGTCCACAAACACAAACTGGCGGCAACGGTGGAAACAACCGTGGTCGCGGTCGTGGTAATGGTGTGTTAGATCAATACGGTGTTGATTTAACAGAATTGGCTAAAAAAGGCCAAATTGATCCTGTTATCGGTCGTGATAAAGAAATAAACCGTGTAATCGAAATTTTAAATAGAAGAACAAAGAACAATCCCGTCTTAATCGGTGAAGCTGGTGTTGGTAAAACAGCTGTTGTCGAAGGTCTTGCACAAAAGATTGTTGACGGAGATGTCCCTGAAAAATTACAAAATAAACGTGTCGTTCGTCTAGACGTCGTCTCACTAGTTCAGGGAACTGGTGTCCGTGGTCAATTCGAGCAACGTATGCAACAATTGATTCAAGAATTACAAAAGAATAAAGAAATCATCCTATTTATAGATGAAATTCATGAAATTGTTGGCGCTGGTAACGCTGAAGGTGGAATGGACGCTGGTAACGTCTTGAAACCTGCCCTAGCCCGTGGCGATCTTCAATTAGTTGGTGCTACAACTTTGAATGAATACAGAACTATTGAAAAAGACTCGGCACTTGAACGTCGTTTACAACCTGTTCAAGTTGATGAACCTTCAGTAGAGGAAACTGTTCAAATTCTAAAGGGCCTCCAACCTAAGTATGAAGACTATCACCATGTTAAGTATTCTAATGAAGCTATCAAGGCTGCGGCAGAATTATCTGCTCGTTATATCCAAGATAGATTCTTGCCCGACAAGGCTATCGACTTGATCGATGAGGCTGGTTCTAAGAAGAACTTGCAAATCAATCACGTTGATATGGCTGACCTAGATAATAAGATTTCTGATGCAGAAGTTCAAAAGCAAGCTGCTCTACGTAATGAAGATTATGAAAAAGCTGCCTACTATCGTGACCAAGTAACTAAGTTCCAAGATATGAAGGACAACGAAAAGGGTAAACCGACTGACGAGAGTGTTGTCAGTGAAAAGAATATCCAACAAATCGTTGAAGAAAAGACCAACATCCCTGTTGGTGAACTTCAATCCAACGAACAAACACAATTGAAGAACTTAGGTCCTGACTTAAGAAGTCACGTTATTGGACAAGATGAAGCTGTTGGCCAAGTTGCCAAGGCCATTCGTCGTAACAGAGTTGGTTTCAATAAATCTGGTCGTCCAATCGGTAGTTTTCTATTTGTAGGACCTACAGGTGTTGGTAAGACTGAACTTGCTAAGCAACTAGCGCGTGAACTATTTGGTACAGAAGACTCAATGATTCGTTTTGACATGTCTGAATACATGGAAAAACACAGTGTGTCTAAGTTGATCGGTTCACCTCCAGGGTATGTTGGTTACGAAGAAGCTGGTCAATTAACTGAACAAGTTCGTCGTAATCCATACAGTTTGATCCTATTAGATGAAATCGAAAAGGCTCACCCTGACGTAATGCACATGTTCTTGCAAATTCTTGATGATGGTCGTTTGACAGATTCTCAAGGACGTACGGTCAGCTTCAAAGATACGATTATTATCATGACTTCTAACGCTGGACAAGGTTTGCAGGAAGCAAATGTTGGTTTCGGTGCCGAAGCAACTGGTAATACTCATTCAATCATCAGTCGTCTATCAGAATTCTTCAAACCAGAGTTCTTGAACAGATTCGACGGTATCGTTGAATTCAATTCATTAACTAAGGCTAACTTGATGAAGATTGTCGACTTAATGTTGACTGATACCAACTCAATGATTGCTGATCAAGGTTTGAGTATTCACGTTACAAGGGATGCCAAGGAAAAACTTGTTGACCTTGGATTCAATCCTAAGATGGGTGCTCGTCCATTGAGAAGAGTTATCGAAGAACAAATTGAAGATAAGGTTGCTGATTACTTCTTGGACAATGCTCGTGAAAAAGAACTAGAAGCTAAAATTGTTGATGGGAAGATTACTATTGGTAAGTACAATGCCCCTAGTGATGTGCCCGCTGACAATTCGTCAACTGAAGATAAGTAGTTTAATAACTATATGAAAAAGGAACCGAGATTATCTCGATTCCTTTTTGTTTAGGATTTTTCTGGTTATATAGAATAGTATCATTACATTGATTTGCAACTCTCTTTGAATATTAAAATTTCCTTTAGTCTTCCTTATATTTAATTTAAATTATCCCTATAACGGCTTGAGAGCAACTTTTATACTACTTTACTATGTTAGAATTACAATAATTAAAAAGTATATTAAAGGGGTCTAACTATGGGGAAAACACAAAATAGAAATAGTTCCCCTAACCATGGGGACACGCATATGAATAACAATTTAGTTACTTCCAAAGTAAAAAAAATAACTCGCAATGATATCGAAATTACTATCAACTATGTTGACTCAATTGGCGATCCGATTGCTGAGCCCGTTACACTTAGCGGCCACTACATGGGGATGCTTGACATGCCTTGGAAAACCATTCCTGGATATGTCCTGTCATCTGTCCAAAATTTTCAACAAACGTTCATTCCTAATTCTGACGGAATCTATCTGATTTACTTCAAACAAATAGCTGCACCTGTCGTTGTCTATCACCGTAATACTAATGGTGAATTGATATCTGACCCACAATTCATCTATGGTGAATTAAATAAAGATTATCAAGCAAAACCACTAGCTGAAGCCGAACGCTTCTTGGTTAATTATCCAAAGAAATCAAAGGGTCAGTTTTCTAGTAGAGTTCAGGAATACGAATTTGTCTACAATACCATTCCGTTAGTTAGCTATAAAGTCGACAAAGACCTATTTATCAAAACTAATGATAATGTTAATGTCTTCGGGGAACCTGCTAGTAAAGTTCCACTACAATTGCCAATTCCTCACGATTCTACTTGGCGAGTATTCAAAGCCTTGAAGGAAACATACAGCAATATTATCTGGTACAACCTAGGTGGTAGCACTTGGATTCCTAGTTCTGAAAACATTACCCCAGTTGTACTGAAGGAATACACTACTCAACAAATTGAGAAGCAGCGTCAGCTAAACAATCCATTGAATGCCACTGCAAATAATATCAGTTATATCTACCAAATTATTGATAGCATGAACATCAATCGTTCGGTCAAAATTCTCTATTATGAAGATCAAAATGTAACTGCTTGGGAAACTCCATATGGAACAATCAACAATAAACTATACTTCGGTGGTCAAACGGTGTTTGTCACGCGTTTAATTAAACTTGATAATTATAGTGTTTGGGCAGAATTAAAAGACGGTTATTACATTGAAAGTAAATATCTAAACTTATAATAATTTAAAAACTCGTTATCGAAATTAATCGGTAACGAGTTTTTTCTTCTATAATATAAATCCACCAATAGCAAATATTAATGGAATTGTAATTAGACTGAGTATCGTTGAAATACTCATCAGAGAAATCGCTGGGCCTGCATCTCCGTGTGCTTGCAATGTAAACAATACTACAATTCCAGCGACTGGGCATGCTGCCATAATTATTGTGGTGTAATATGCAATACCTGTCACACCTAATAGTTTGAGTATCACAACCATCATAATTGGTAAAATCAAATTGCGCAGTATCAATGTTAAACCAATATTCTTATCTAACATGTCTTTGCTAAATTTGATATTGGCCAAGCTATTACCAATAACAATCATCGATAAAGGTGTATTGATCGAACCAACGTACTTAACTACTTGATTGAGAGTGCTTGGCAACCGTAACGATAGTAAGAACATCAACAATCCAATAACAATAGCGATTAAATTGGGGTTTAATAAAACTTGTTTGTAATCAATGTGTTCATCATCACTTCTGAATAATGAAACTCCATGAGTCCAACTAAAAATATTGAACCCTGCCAATGATACGACGGCATAAAAAACTCCGGTCGAACCGAACAAGACGCTGATCAACGGTATTCCCATGAAACCAGCATTAGAATAAACACTGCCATATTGAGTTATCCGTCGAATATTCTCATTCTTTATCCGTCCAAAAATCAGCTTGGAAATAATAATTGCAATAATATAAAAAATAACTATCCCGATGGAAACAACCACAAACTGTTTAATGCGGCTACTTGAATAATCTTGTTCAAAAGCATTGATAATTAAACAAGGTGAGACCACATAAAGTAAAATATTCGTTAAATCATTCGAAGTCTGAGCATGCATAAATTTAAATTTGTTAATAATCACACCCACTAGCATCAAACAAAACATCAAAACAATTTGATTAGTTATTTGTCCTAAATTCATATATAGTTCCCCCTAATAAAAAAAGAGTGACAAATCTCACCCTTATTTATAACTATATATTAAATTACGTAATTCTTCATTGATTGTTTTTATTTAAATCAAAAATCTTGTCTGATATTTTTACTAACATTGGATATTTGTTTGAGCGTGATCGTACCTTCATATAATGCTTTACCAATAATAACATCAGTCAGTCCGAATGCTTTGAGGCGATGTAGGTCTCTCAAATCACGAATTCCACCGTTCGCAATAAAATTAATTTCAGGCATATCTTGTTTTAATTTGAATAATAAATCTAAATTAGGTCCAGTCATAGTTCCATCTCGTGAAACATCTGTCACAATAAAATGCTTGGCACCACTATCGACCATAATTCTGATCAAATCTTCCATCAGTACATTGGATTGATCCAACCAGCCGTTAACAGCCACTTTGCCATCCTCACCATCAACGCTAATGACGATTCTTTCACTACCATATTCTTGCAATAATTGCTTAACAAAAAACGGTTCTTCAATTGCGGCAGATCCAATAATGATTCGGTCAATCCCTAATTCAAGATAATTCCTAGCAGTTTCATAATTGCGGATCCCTCCACCCATTTCCAAAAATCCAGAGAAACTATTGCGGATACTAGAAATGACATTATAATTTTGTGGCTTTCCACTTTTAGCACCGTCGAGATCGACAATGTGTATTTGATTTACATCTGCAGCAGAAATCTGTTTGGTCTGTTCTAGTGGATCCTTATTGATTAGAGTAACTCGTTGATAATCACCTTTGAATAACCGCACACTTTGTCCGTTATGTATATCGATTGCTGGAAAAATCATACTTCCACCACTCCCTCATTATCTTGAAAAAATCCTCTTAACAAAACTGTTAAGGGGAAATTATTTTAGTAAACTAAATTAAAATAAAATTAGTTTTTTTAATAATAATTTAATCTAAAATTAATAATAAGAGTTGGCGGCTACTGTGTCAAGCTAAATCCATGGATTCAACCAAGTGCTGACCGTGTCCAACCGACCTGATATCATGTGCATCAGATCCATAAATCATTGGTATTTCTAATTTTCTAGCAAGCTCAACAATCTGTTTGCCCGGATAAAAATCATTACAAAGTGGTTTGTATAGTCCAGATACATTAAGATCCAATTCCCTTCTTTGTTGCTTCACATTTTGCAATATTTCAGTAATCAGTTGCATATTCTGGGCATCGTAATCTTCAGTCAAACCAAAGTAATCTTGAAACTTTCTAACCAAACTCATATGGCCGATTCTCTGTGGACGATACTGGCCTAAATCAGCTTCGACGGATTTCTTAACCGTCTCATAATACTGTTTGAAGACATGTTGTGGGTCATCCAAAAATTGTGCGAATCCTTCCTGATAAGTGTCAGTATCAAAGTCGATACACCACTGCTTTTGACCTTTACCTTGCATAAAATGAACTGATAAGATGCTTTCTTGTGTCTGTGGACCATACTCATCTAAGAAATCCTTGGTCCAATCTTCAAAACCTTCCAGATAATCAACTTCAAAGCCAATCGAAATTTCTAACTCAGATTGATATTTTTTTTGCAGACGTTGCATTTGTTTCATATAATCGGGCAGGTCAGTTAGGTCCATCGATCCAGTATCGAAGCCTTCTTGATTGCCATCATAAACAGTCTTAAAATCTGCTGGTAAAGGTGCGTGTTCAGTGATGCAATATTTTTTCATACCTAATTGTATTGCTCGCAAAATCATTTTTTCTGCAGGTTCCCCACTCCCATGCTGACAAAATTCAGTATGTGTATGTCCGTCCAAAAGCATTCAATCACCCCTATTTTTTGTTTAAAACTTAGCACAAAACAAAAAATTAAACAAAAGAAACTTTTCTTCTTGACGTGGAACGCGTTCCACACTTTAAGATACTTTGGTAGAATTATTTCGTAAGCCAATTATACAAAAAAAGTTTTTTTATAGGAGTTAACATGATCAAGCATATTTTTTCAGACATGGATGGAACATTATTAAACGATAAAGGTGTTGTTAGTGAAGGCAACATTGAAACTATCAGAAACTGTGGTATACCTTTTACCTTAGTTTCAGCTCGGGCACCAATGGAAATGTTTGATACGATCGATAAATTAAATCTTACCAGTGCTCAAATTGCCTTCAATGGTGGACTAATTTACAAACGTAAGAATGGATCCATCGACAAAATATCTGAACACTTCCTAGATACAAATAATGTTCAACTAATAACTTCAAATATTCGCCAGCAATTACCGACGGTCAGTATGAGTATCTATACTGCAAACAATTGGTATACTGACAAAATAGACGATGGCATCAAATTAGAAACTAGTCTGACCCAGCTTGAAGCAAAAGTCATCAACTACCAGCAGTTATTGCATGCAACTTCTGATGAAATCTTCAAAATAATGTTCATTGCTACTGATGAATCACAGATGAACCAATTGACCAACGACTTAGCTAAGCTGCAATTATCTGGCATTAGCATTCAACGTTCTGGTAATAATTATTTGGAAATAACTAGTGACCAAGCCAAAAAGTCACATGGAATTAGTTATATTCAAAAGCTTAATTCACTAAATAAATCTGAAATGGCAGCCTTTGGTGACGGACATAATGACATTCCAATGTTAAAAATGGTAGATACCGCAATCATAATGGATAATGCCATGAGTGAGGTAAAAAAGTTCGCGACACATATGACAAAAAGTAACGTTGAAGACGGCGTCGCATATGGTATCAAAAATTTTCTCGAGGTGTAATATATGAACATTCATGATATTGCTAAAATAAGTGGTTATTCTTCATCGACGGTTTCTCGAGTCATTAATAATCGTAATTATGTATCCAAAAAGGCTCGCCAGGATATTCAAAAAGTCATTCATGATTTCGATTATGTACCTAATGATGTCGCTCGTGATCTCAGCAAAGGCAAAACTCATAATATTGGTGTTGTCTTACCACACACTGACCACCCATATTACACGCAATTGGTCGAGGGAATTATGAGCGCAGCATTTCCTGCTGGTTACCGAATCGTCATGCTACCTTCAAAGTTTAATGCTGAAATTGAGATGGATTATTTAAACCGATTGCGACGAAAAGCCTATGATGCCATCATTTTTACATCACATGGCATTTCATTAAATGAATTACTAGAGTATCAACAATATGGATCAATTGTGATCTGCCATAATCCTGGAGAACTCAATATTGCGGCTGCTTATACACATCGGGAAGAATCATATACGGAAGCATTCAAATGGATCAAAAGTCAAAACTATCAACATATTTCTATTCTATTGAGTCGTGCCTACAAAATAAGTGCTACTGCTCAGAAAACATTTCAAGCATATCGCAATACTTTTGGATCCGAACCAGATAAGAACTTATTAAATACAGATGTAACAACATTCAAGGACGGATACAACGCTGCAATGAAACTTTGCCATAATAACCAACCAGATATTTATTTCACCAATGGTGATGATATTGCGGCTGGAGTCAGACAATTCTATCTTGATAACAATTTACCTGTGCCCAGATTGATTGGACAAGAGGATCAACTTTCAGGAAAAATACTAAATATCCCCACGATCAATCATCATTTCCATGAGGTTGGAAAACTTGCTTGTGGGTTAGCAATTAATAATGAAATCAAACAATTATCAGTTGAATCAGATTTTATCTTTAGAAATCAAAAGAACATCGAAAATTAATTTTCGATGTTCTTTTATTTATCAAACTATTTGATCATTCTTTCGTTTGCTTGCTGTTGGAATTTCTAGCTGCTCACGATATTTAGCAACTGTTCTTCTAGCAACTTCTGAACCTTGTTCTTTTAACAAATCAGAAATTTTTTGATCACTCAATGGTTTATCTTCGTTATCGATCAATGACTTAATTTGTTGTTTAACTTGATCGACCGAACGGCTTTCAATCCCATCCGCAACTTTACTACGTCTGGAGAAGAATCGCTTCAAGGCAAATAATCCAAAGTCAGTTTGAATGTATTTACCGTTGATAGCACGACTAACCGTTGATTCACTCAATTGTAACTTTTGAGCAACATCACGTAACAACAATGGTTCCAAACTATCTGACTCTTGTGTAAAGAACTTGTATTGCTTATTAACAACCACTTTACCAATCATCGAAATAGTCTTAATACGACGCTCCAAATTATATTCTAGCGTCTGATACTGATCATATTTTTGCTTAATATATTTCTCAACATCTTCATCAACCGTCTTCGATAGCAATCCATAGGTCTCTTCCGCAAAGATCAATTGTGGTTGACCATATCTAGTAACCGCTAAGCTTAATTTACCACCGTTATTTTTAACCTGCAATTCAGGAACAACGTATTGCAAATCACTTCCGTTATAGCGTTCACCAGGTGCACCCGACAAGGACTTGATGTAATCGATACTATTATCCAACGTTACTTGATCGATATCCATCTTTTTCATGATTTTCTTCCAATCATGAGCAGCTACTAAGTCAAAGTATTTATCCAATATTTCTTCAGCATATTCTGGTGCCTCTGGATCTGCTTGTGCCTGTAAGAATAGACATTCACGTAAGTCATGTGCTCCGACCCCGGGTGGATCCAGTTGTTGTAGCAGCGTCTTGGCATCGAGCAACATTATCTTATCAACATCTAACTCTTTCAAAATTTCTTTGTCAGTCAATGGCAAATATCCATTTGGATCAAGTTGCTCAACCAAGTAGATTACCAAATCACGTAGTGGAGTCTTCCTCATAGTTAGTTGAACCTGATCCAACAAATATTCAAATAAAGACTGATTATTGTCCCTCAATTGATACGATTGATTATCTCTCGTACCCTGCATGAACGGAACATCTAAACTTGTATGTACATCAAATAGTGGATTCTCCAAACTAATGTCTTTTAAATATTCACTTAGGTCAATTGCATCCGATTGTAACATCAGAATTGACTGACGCATCCCTTGAGTTAATGATAATTTTTGAGATTGTCTCTGACTTAATTGTTGTCCTTGTGCGAGTTGCATAATAAATTGCCCTCCTTTCGGGTTAAAAATATCTTGTTACGATTTATTCTTCAAAATTAATGATAGCGCTTTTCAGTTACTTTGTAATTGATTATTTAAATATTTCACAAACTATTATTTTTACTTAAAAAAGTCTTCAACCCATATTTATCGAGTCGAATGATCCGATCCTTGAATTCATCACGCGTCATTTCGACCTCACTATTGATCCGTAATCTGAATAACATCATCGTATTACGAATCATAAAACTAGAACTAATATAGGCATCAGCCTTACTGACTCGGTATGATTCACTGATTGCTTGAGCAAGACTTTTTGACACTTTAGCTTCGACTTTTCGCGACAAAAAACTATATTCATCCGAAGTGATCATAAAAGTATAAAACTCCCGAGATTGCTCAAAAAAGTCAAACACTTTATCAAAAATTATTCCCGGCTGTGACAAAGTCTTGTTCATTGGTTTAATAACAATTATCTTAATCAATTGATCAGCTAGTTCGTCTACAAAAGTATTCGCAAAATCTTCAATCGAATCATAGTGTAGATAAAATGTCTTACGATTCACATTTGCTTTTTCAGTCAGTGCTTGAATTGTAATATCGTGATAGCTTGTATCTCGTGCCATCTCACGAAATGCATCCTTCAGAGCTGTCGTTGTTTTTCTAACTCTACGATCTGTACTCATTAGTGTTATGCCCCACTTTTGTTATGTCTGTGTATTAGTACTCAGATGTGGATGATTTGGTGTAGTAATCAGCTTTCATAGAAGTTATTCTTTCTACACAAGTGAGTATTATTTTTACTCACAGTATAATACTTTTTATGAGATGCGGGTGAAGTAATGTTAAAAGCTGAATGGAAATACATTCTCAAGCATAGATTCTTGTTAATAGTTTTAATCGTCATCATGTTTATACCATCGATATACTCGGTCACCTTCCTAAAATCGATGTGGAATCCTTATCAAGAATTATATAAGATTCCCGTTGCAGTAATCAACAAAGACGAGTCAGTTAAATATCAAGGATCCAAATTAGAGGTTGGAGACAACTTAACTAACAACCTCAAAAAATCTTCTGCCATGGACTTCAAAATCCTTAAGAACAAAAAAATTGCAACTCAAGGTTTAAAGAACGGCAAGTACTACATGATAATTACTATCCCCAAAAACTTCTCCAAGAACGCTACAACCTTGCTGAATAAGAAACCTAAAAAAATGATCTTAAAATACGAAACCAGTGCTGGTCATAATTACACCGCTTCAAAGATGACTGCCACGGCGGCCAAACAAGTTGCCCAAGAAGTATCTCAACAGATCACCAAGAGCTATTCTCAAACGATGTTTGCAGATATCAAAAAAATTAGTAGCGGAATGCAAACAGCTGCTAATGGCAGTGCCAAAGTCGTATCAGGTGATCAAAAACTTTCCACAGCTAACAAAACAATTACTACTGGACTGAATCAATTAGCCGCCAGTTCATTAACTTTTTCTAACGGGACTAATAGTTTGAACCAAGGATTGAATACCTATATTGAAGGCGTTGACCAACTAGCTAGTGGCAGCAAGAGTTTGACTAGTGGGATCGAACAACTATCAAACAAGTCGACTAACCTTGTCAGTGGTATTGGACAACTAACTAGTGGTTCCTCTAGCTTAAATACTGGTATCCAATCCTACACTAATGGTGTCGCTGCTTTGAACGCATCTACAAAATCATTGAGTTCTGGTTCTAATTCCTTAGCTAATGGCAGTTCTACTCTGAACAAAGATTCTGCCAGTCTCAATTCTGGTATGAATCAAATATATTCGGCTAGTTCACAATTATCAACTCAATTGCAAAAAGTCAGTGATGGGCTCGTCAATAACTCATCAGATATGACCAAACTTAGTTCCTCAATTTCTAATTTAAAAAATACCTTAAGCAACGATGATCAGTCAACAACTTTAAAAAACGACTTAACTTCATTGCAAAAAAGTATCGACGACAATAACAATAGTCTCGCATCCAAGGTCTCCAATGTGGCTGATCAGCAAGGATTAACTTCTGGACAAAAATCTGCAATCTTAGCTGCCGTTAACGACAACAATCCAACTAATATCACGCAAGCCGCTTCTACACTAAATAACGATTTAAGTAATCTCCTCGACTCACAAAGTACTGCCGTCGACAACTTAAATACCATTCAATCACAGTTATCCACAAACTCAGATCTAACAACCGTTATCGGGCAATTAAGCTCTGGCGCCACGGATTTAACGACCAATATTGGAACGGCCACCACGGGAATGAATCAACTGAACAGTGGCATTTCACAACTATCCAACAGTTCCACAACCTTAGCCACTGGTGCAAACAAAATTTCAACTGGCACCGCACAACTAACGGGTAACTCAAATAATCTTGTTTCTGGAGCTAATACCTTAACTAATGGTATTAGTTCGATGAACAGTCAAATGCCAACTCTGACAAGCGGCATCTCACAACTAGATACTGGTGCTAATCAGTTAAGCTCTGGCTTCAATGAACTAACGACCAATAATCAAACTCTGACATCGGGAGCAAATCAATTATCAAGTGGGGCAACACAAATATCATCCGGAGCAAATACTTTGGCATCCGGTTCATCACAACTGGGAACTGGCATTGATCAAGTAACATCTGGTGATAATACGTTGACTACACAGCTAGCTAACGGTGCCAAAAAAGCCAAAGTAAATCCAAGCAAACTAACTTATAATCAAATTGCTAGACCAGCTACAACTCAGCATACTGAACGTGATGATGCACCAAACAACGGAACTGGTATGGCACCTTATATGTTGTCAGTTTCATTATTCGTCGGAGCACTGGCCTTCAACATGATGTTCGATACTTACTCACCAAGAAAATATCCTCGCAATGGCTTCAACTGGTGGTTCAGTAAGGCTTCTGTTCAATTAGTTTTTGCAACGTGTGAAGCTATTATTGTCTTCGGCCTGTTATGTGCTATCGATGGATTAGCACCTATTCATCCCATTGCAACCTTTGGTATGATTTTATGCACTGCGCTAGTGTTCATGGCAATAGTGGGTTGGTTAAATCTTGTCCTTGGCAAAGTCGGTGCTTTCTTCAGTATGATCCTACTAGTGCTTCAACTTGGTGGATCAGCTGGAACTTATCCGATCCAACTATCTAATGGATTCTTCAATGCAATTCATCCCTGGTTACCAATGTCCTACAGTGTTTCAGGACTACGAGAAACCTTGATGATCGGTAACTCAGCGGTTCCACAAATGATGGTCTTGTTAATCATCACCGCGATCTTCTCAGGTATGAGCATTCTCTTCTTCTTGCGTCGAAGATCTCATGTCAACAAGATCGACTTCACTAAAGAAGCTGCTGAAAATTCACTTAATTAATCAGCATTTATGATTGGCGGCAATCAAACGACCAATATTCTCAGACACTTGCTCAATATTCTTTTGTGAATCAGTAATAGCTTTGTCCAAATTCTCAACGCCAGGAACACATGTAAAAATCGCATCGATCCCTAGTGGGTACAATTCAGAGATCCTATCGCCGACACTTCCAGCAATTCCAATCACAGTTGCATTGGGATTAACCGACTTCGTTGCTTGGCTGACACCGATCGGTGTTTTACCAAATTTAGTTTGGAAGTCGATCTGACCTTCACCAGTCAAAACCACGTCAGCATCCTTAACCTGTTCCTTCAATCCAGTATAATCAACCACTATGTCAACTCCTGATTGAAGTTTGGCATTAGTAAAGGCGAGTAACCCTGCACCTAATCCACCGGCAGCGCCGGCTCCGGGTGTTTGTTCCAAGTCTCTATTCAAGTCACATTTGATGACATCGGCATAATGCGACAATGCTTTATCCAAGAATGCAACCATCTCTTCATTAGCACCTTTTTGAGGACCAAAGACACGTGAAGCACCATTTTTGCCAGTCAGAGGATTAGTAACATCTGATGCCACAATGATTTTTACCTCGCCTAACTTTGGCATCATTTCACTAATATCAATTCTGTCTAGCTCCTCTAACATTGCCCCGCCATATTTCAACTCTTCGCCTTGTGAATCAAGTAAATGAGCACCTAAAGCTTGAGCCATACCGGCTCCACCATCATTTGTCGCCGAACCACCAATCCCGATGATAATTGTCTTTGCACCATGTTTAATCGCAGCTTTGATCAATTGTCCAGTTCCATAAGTTGTTGTAATATATGGGTTCTTAGTGAAGTCATTGATGAATTGAATTCCTGATGCTTCAGCCATCTCAATAACTGCAACTGTGCCATCATCAATCAATCCATAGTGAGCTTCTGTTTCGGAACCCAACGGATTAATGACCGTCTCGGTCAGAATTTCACCATTCTTAGCATCCACTAATGATTGAACCGTTCCCTCACCACCGTCTGCCATCGGAACCTTGACATATTCAGAATCTGGATAAACTTTTTCTAAACCATTTTGCATTGCTTGTGCTACCTGCTTTGCAGTTAATGAATTTTTAAATGAATCTGGAGCTAATACAAATTTCATTTTAGTAACTCCCCTTTATAACTTTTGAAACATACAATTATATGATAACTCAAAATAAAATTGCTAAATCAGTTGATTTAGATTTACACAACATAGTCAAAACTATTAAACTATATGTGAATTACCTGTTCTTCAAAGAATTGATCTATAAGATAAATAATTAATCTGAATAGGAGACAATTATGAGACAAATACAGTTTAATGGACGACCAACTTCCATCATCGGAATGGGTACTTGGCGGATTGGAGAGGATGCTGAGAAGGCTGACTCCGAGATTGAAACAATTCGTTATGGACTCGATCATGGTATTGATCTTATTGATACCGCCGAAATGTATGGTGACGGTGCTTCTGAATTACTGATCGGTAAAGCAATCAAATGTTACGATCGCAGTAAGTTCCAATTGGTTTCAAAGTTCTATCCCTATCATGCAACACCTGAGTTGATCAAAAAAAGCCTGCAAGATAGTCTTAGCAGACTTCAAACAGACTATTTAGATATATACTTATTGCATTGGCGTGGTGATACACCGCTCGCTGAAACTATTGCTGGTTTAGAAGCAGTAAAAAAAGCCGGCTACATCAAAGATTGGGGTGTCTCAAACTTTGATATCGACGACTTAAAAGAACTTTCTTCATTACCAAATGGTGAGAATTGTAAGGTCAATCAGAACCTCTACAATATAGAGAGTCGCGGCGTCGAATACAATGTTCTACCTTGGCAAAAAGAACATAGTGTTTCATTCATGGGATACTCGCCCTTCGGTTCGGATAAGAATGCTTACCTACATCCCAAACAAATTATTGACGAACTGGCTGAGCAAAAACAAATTACTGTCTTCCAATTACTATTGGCATGGGCCATTAGAAACAACAATCTCTTGAGTATTCCTAAGACCAGCTCAGTTGAACACCTAAAGAGTAATTTACAGGCCGTCGATGTTGAATTCACCAGTGATGAACTCAATTTGCTCGACCAATATTATCCAGCACCTACGCACTCTGTACCGCTTGATACAATTTAATTCTTAACATTTTTACTAACAACATAGCCGATTACCGCTCCAATCAAGGCTGGGACAATCCATCCCAAACCAAGATTTGAAAATGGTAAGAGGCTATTTATTTTGAGCACTGATGCAATCTGGAGATTCTTAGGCATGTTCTCGATTCCCGCAAAAATAGCTGGGAATAGTGTAAACAAAAGTGTTACACCATATAGGACTTTGGAATGACCCAATATTGGTGAAAAAACTGATAATAAAATCAATACAATTGCGATCGGATAAATAAACATCAATACCGGTGTTGAATACTTGATGATATTAGTTAAACCAACGTTTGACATAACACATGACAGAACAGTCGCAATGACGATCATAACTTGATAATTAGCACGTGGGAACATCTCAACCATCGAATCACCAAAGGCTGAAATAGCACCGATGGCGGTCTTCAAGCAAGCAATAATAACGATCACCGCTAACAGTAAACTACCAATTGAACCAAAGTAATAACTGAATACTTGGGCCAACGTAACGCCACCATTGTCGGCCAAGTCCAGTTTTCCAAGACTCATTGCACCGATCAGGGCTAGTAAAGCATACAAAATACCCATCAAAATAATACTGATCGTACCTGACTTAATTGTTTCTTTGGCAATTTGTGCCGGCTGCTTTATTCCTAAATCTTTGATAGAGTCGATAACAACGACCCCAAAGGCCAGCGATGCCAAGGCGTCCATCGTATTGTACCCTTCAGTAAAACCAGACATCACTGGACTATGCTTATACGCACCTTGTGGAACTGATGAAATACCTCCCATCGGTTTAACAAATGCCGTCACGATCAATATTCCTAATAGAATTAAGAATATCGGTGTCAACCACTTGCCGACATAAGTCATCAATTTGCTAGGCTTTCTAGCAAACCACCAAGATACCGCAAAGAACACAACTGAGAAAATTGCTAAAACAATTTTTTGATTATCAACTGGTGTAAATGGAGCTAGTCCCATTTGGAAGGACGATGTTGCCAATCTGGGTGTAGCGAAGAATGGTCCAATCGTCAAATACAATAACATTGTAAAAATATAAGCAAACGGACGATTCACTTTTTCTGATAATTCAAACACACTGTTAGAACGAGTCAAACCCATTCCGGCAACACCCAATAACGGTAATCCGATCCCTGTTATTAAGAATCCAATAATTGCTGGAAAGATATTTTTTCCCGCTTGTTGTCCCATAAAAACTGGAAAAATCAAGTTTCCAGCGCCAAAGAACAGCCCAAACAGCATAGACCCAATAAATAGCGAATCTCGCCATGATAACTTCTTATCCATAAAACTCTCACCTCATAATGAGTTTAAAAACTCAACCTAAATATAATAACAAAATTTCCACACAATTATTCACAGAAGTTGTAAGATTTAGATAATTTATTATGAGAGTTGGTGCTTGACCATGAATAACGTTGGTACAATTCCACTTGAGACGAAACGTCTTTTACTGCGAAAATTAAATCTCAATGATGCACAACAAATGTACGATAATTGGGCTAGTGATCCGGATGTTACCAAATTCTTATCATGGCCAGCATACGATTCTATCGACCAATCGTATGCTTTTTTGGACTATCGTACAAAATCATATAGCGACCTTTGTACATACGATTGGGGAATAGTCATTAAAGAAACGAATGAATTGATTGGTACTATCTCTGCTGTTGATTTTTCAGATAAAGTAAATTCAGTTGAAATTGGTTATGTAATCGGCAAAAAATGGTGGCACAACAGATACACAACTGAAGCACTAAAAAATATAATTAAATTTTTCTTCGATAATACCGACGTAAATCGAATTGACGCCTGTCATGATTGTGACAATCCCAATTCTGGCAGAGTTATGCACAAAAGTGGCATGAGTTTCGAAGGTATCCTACGTAGTCGTGGGTACAACAACAACGGAATATGTGATGAGGCGGTTTACTCTATCCTAAGAACTGAATACGAATAAAAAAAGTTTCCTCTTTTGAGGAAACTTTTTTAAATACATTCTATAATTTTGAAGTTAATTTAACATCTGGGTACTTATTTGTAAACCAGTTTTCAGCAAATCTATTTTCGAACAAGAACAATGGTTGATCATCCATATCCTTAACCAACATGTTTCTAGTTGATGACATCGATGCGTCTAGTTGTTCTGGATCGATCCAACGTGCGGTTCTCGAACCAATTGGATTCATCTCAACGTCACAGTTGTATTCATTTTTCATCCGGAATTGGAAAACTTCAAACTGCAATTGACCAACAGCACCAAGAATGTAGTCATTAGTTGTATAAGTTCTATACAACTGAACAGCTCCTTCTTGCACAAGTTGTTGCATACCCTTGTGGAAAGATTTTTGCTTCATAACATTTTTAGCTTGAACTTGCATAAACATTTCTGGTGTAAATTGTGGCAAATCTTCGAATTGAACAGCTTTTTTACCTGAATAAATCGTATCACCTATTTGGAAATTACCTGTATCGTACAAACCAACAATATCACCAGCAACGGCAGTTTTTACTTGTTCTCTTTGGTCAGACATAAATTCAGTCGCATTGTTCAAACGCATAACTTTGCCTGTCCTCTGCAACGTAACGTCCATTCCCTTTTCGAATTCGCCTGAGCAAATTCTAACAAAGGCGATTCTATCACGATGATTAGGATTCATATTTGCTTGGATCTTGAAAACAAAGGCTGAGAACTCAGGATCATCTGGTTTAACGATCTCATCACTATTTTGAATCTTATGTTCAGCAGGAGCTGGTGCCATATCAAGGAAAGCATCCAAGAATGTTTGTACGCCGAAGTTCGTCAAGGCTGAACCGAAGAAGACTGGTGTTTGGTCACCGGCTTGAACTTTTTCAATATCAAAAGTATTACCAGCTTCCTTGATCAAGTCCACTTCACCAACAGCTTGATCGTACACCCCTTCACCTTCAAGGTCATTGCCAGCAGGCAACTTGCCATTTGCATCTAACGGCAAATACTTATCATCGCCATCCTTACGATATAACTCAACGCGATCATTAGAAATATCATACAGGCCCTTCAATTCCTTACCCATACCAATAGGCCAGTTCATTGCACAGCCTTCAATATTAAGTAAGTCTTCCAATTCAGCAATGAGATCAAGTGGATCACGACCATCACGATCTAACTTATTCATGAATGTAAAAATAGGAATACCACGTTTTTTAACAACTTTAAATAGCTTTTTTGTTTGAGGTTCAATACCTTTAGCTGAATCAATTACCATGACAGCTGCATCAACAGCCATCAAAGTACGATAAGTATCTTCAGAGAAATCCTCATGTCCTGGTGTATCCAGGATATTAACATCTTTATCATGATAATGGAATTGCATAACAGAACTTGTTACAGAGATTCCACGTTTCTTTTCGATCTCCATCCAGTCACTAGTTGCGAATTGACCAGATTTTTTAGCTTTAACAGTACCTGCAGAACGAATAACTCCACCAAAGTAGAGCATTTGTTCAGTGATCGTAGTTTTACCAGCATCCGGGTGAGAAATGATAGCGAAAGTACGACGTTTGCTTACTTCATTTTCTAATTTTTTTTGATCCATAATATCTCCTAGTATAAATTGCAATAAAAGAAGGCGAGACTAAATATCGCCTTCAGATTAATTAACTTTTTTTAACGTATTTGCCATAACACTTTTGGTTTTATTATCCGGAAGAGTTACAAGAACTTTTTCAATTCTTGAACCATTCATTTCACCAGAAGTAAGGACAACTCCGTCTTTGAGCGTAAATGACTTAGGATGATTTTCATCCGGAATTTCACCAATATTGGCAATCAAATATCCAGCAATCGTATCAACATCTTCAGCATCTAATTCTTCCATAAACAAATCATTGAAGTCTTCCAAAGATAAACGGCCAATGACAGAATACTTGTGAGAACTGATACGTTGATAATTAGTAGTAACTTCATCATATTCATCATCGATCTCACCTACGATCTCTTCAATAATATCTTCAATCGTAGCCAAACCAACGATTCCACCATATTCATCAACTACCATTGCAATCTGCGTTTGTGTACTACGCATCTTAACTAAGACAGCATCGATATTAGTAGATTCTTGAACAAAGAGTGGATCGGTCATAATATCTTTTAAAGTAATATTATCGAATCCAGATTCACGAGCTTTTTTGAGCAAATTCTTAATATGAACAATCCCGATGATCGTATCTTTATCCCCACCATAAACAGGAACTCTTGAATATGGCTGATTCAAAATCGCATCGATTGTTTCATCGATGGGATCATTGATATCGACCATGAAAGTATCAATCCTTGGCACCATGATCTCACGAATAGTTGTATCGCCAAAGCGAACAATTCCTTGTAACATCTGATACTCCTCAGAATTTATCGTTCCACTTTG
Organism: Companilactobacillus jidongensis; assembly: GCF_003946575.1. Lineage (GTDB taxonomy): Bacteria > Bacillota > Bacilli > Lactobacillales > Lactobacillaceae > Companilactobacillus > Companilactobacillus jidongensis. The sequence goes on from NZ_RHOP01000001.1 coordinate 207,252, forward strand.
ACGTGATTTTTGAATCGTAGCCATCATTTCATTACGAGTAACTTTATCGTCTTTTTGACTAAAATCAATTGGTGTTATCTTCATCAATAAGTCAATCGAAACGGTCAATAACCAAACAAATGGTTTGAGGATCTTACCAAAAATAGAAACTACCGGTTCAGTCGCACTAGCCACTCTGTAGGGACTATGTAACGCTATGCGCTTAGGATAAAGCTCTCCTAACACCAATGTGAAGTATGATAAGATAACCGTTATTATAACGATAGATAGTTCACGGCTTCCAGGGAACTTACCAATAACTCCTTCCATTACAGAAGTCAAACTTGTCGCTGCACTAGCTGATGAAAGGAAACCAGCTAAAGTTATTGCAACCTGAATAGTTGATAAGAAGTTATTGGGATGATTAATTGCCTGCAATATTTTAATTGCTCGACGATTACCATTCTTCGCTTTTTCCTCAACGGAAGTTTTATTCACAGAAACAATTGCCATTTCACCAGCGGCAAAAAAAGCATTAAGGAACGTAAGCACGACTATAAAAATCAACTGTCCAGTCAGCGTCGCTCCGGTCGGGTCATCACTCATTGAATCTTTCACTCTCTTTCATATTTAAAATTAAATAGACAAAAACATTATAGCAGGTGTTATTGGTTTCAACAATAAAGGTTTTTCATGATAGAATATAAGTTAATTGCACATAGGGAGTTTTCGTAATGTCTAATAAAAAGATTTCTATTATTTATTTACTATTTTTTATCATCCCCTACATAGTTTGCTTACTAGTCGTAGGAATATCTTATAACGCTTTAGTTCTGCATGCCTTAACCTGGCGTATTCTCGCTGGAGGTTTGATAGGCGCTTTCGGAATGTTCGCTGTCAAAGTCATTGCACAACGTCCAGTTCTAATAATGTATCGAAGTACCACTCAAAAATTTCTTAAGGGATTGATCAATTTTTTCATTCTAGAACGTAGCAAGTGGGTCATTGGCTTTAACTTGATCATTGACTTTTTCTTGTCCATCGGAAGTATTTATTTAGTCGCACACGTACTTACTCTTTCACAAATAATCGGTAAAACTTTGGGCTGGCTTGTCTTGATACTTATGATTTCCTTGACCCTTGCATCATACTTAGAATTCGAAACACTTTCAATCTACACTGAGAAAAAGAAGAAATAGTTCTTGACTTATCTATAAATTAATAATAATCTTGAGACAACTTAATTGAAGGAGGTATTTGACATGATGAAATTTAACAATGAAAAACAAATGCAAGCATGTTGTTGTGTAGTAATTAAAAATTACTATACTTTTTCGACATGTCTAATACCACTCAATTGATAATCACGTAGTGAAAACTATAAATTCAAGGAGAGTCGACATTAGTCGGCTCTCCTTTTTTTATGCCCACTACCAGAAAGGAGCCAGTCGTGGAACATACTAGAATTGGAATTTTAAATTTAATGAAAGACAAAATTGAAACTAATCATAATTTTGAACATGTCTTAAAAAATAAGGACGTAGAATTAATTTTTTATTATTCAGCTACTCGATATAACGATAGAGTTCTTGCTCCAGAAATAACTTCAACTATGAAGCCTCTCAACTTGATCGAGGTCAAACAGCTTGATGGTTTTATCATAACTGGAAGTCCAGTTGAACAACTTGATTTTGCTCAAGTTACTTACAATCAAGAAATTAATAACTTGTTAGACCAACTCGATGAACTGAATATCCCGCAGCTCTACGTCTGTTGGGGCGCCATGGCTGCCCTTAATCACTTCTACCAAATTAGAAAAAATATTTTACCACACAAAACCTTTGGAGTTTATCAAAATAATATTATCAACGACTCCTGCTTCCTCAAAGATATTAAAAATGAATTTCCTGCTCCACATGCACGTTATGCCGAAATGAATCACCAAGATCTCGACTTTAATAGTGAATTGGAAACCAAAGCTATTAGTGAGAACGGCTTGCTTACATTGGTAGAATCGACTACTAGACCACAAACATTTGTTTTCTCACATCTTGAATATCCACAGAGTGGTCTAGATGATGAATATCATCGCGAAATGAATAGTGGCAAAGTCCCTGAGGCCTTCCCTGCTAACAATTACTACTCACCGATCGACCATCATCCAATGTTTACTTGGAAGGAAACACAAAAACAATTCTTCAGTAACTGGTTGAATTGCGTTACGGAAACCAAATTAATTAAATCTTAGGAGAAAAAAATCATGACAAAAATTGCTGAAAATATAACAGAATTAATCGGAAACACACCTATCGTTAAGTTAAACAATGTTGTACCTGAAGATGCCGCTGACGTGTATGTCAAGCTTGAGTTCTTCAATCCTGGTAGTTCTATCAAAGATAGAATTGCCTTGGCTATGATCGAGGATGCCGAAAGTGCTGGCAAAATCAAACCTGGCGATACAATCGTGGAACCTACTTCTGGCAATACTGGCATTGGGCTTTCGTTAGTCGCAGCTGCTAAAGGGTACCACCTAATCATCATGATGCCTGACACAATGAGTATTGAACGTCGCAAGCTGATGCAGGGTTACGGTACAGAATTAGTTCTTACACCTGGTAGCGAAGGCATGGGAGGTGCCATCAAACGAGCACAAAACTTGGCTGACGAAAAAGGCTACTTCCTACCTATGCAATTTAAGAATCCCGCTAATCCTGCTATTCATGAGAAAACAACCGGAAAAGAAATTGTTGATGCTTTCGGTGACGACAAAGTAGATGCCTTTGTTGCCGGCGTTGGTACTGGTGGTACTCTTTCAGGTGTTAGTCACGCATTGACCAAAGCATATCCTGACGTTAAAATTTTCGCACTTGAAGCTGCTGAGTCCCCACTACTAAAGGAAGGAAAAACTGGTCCACATAAAATTCAGGGTATCAGTGCTGGTATGATTCCCGACACATTGGATCAAGATTCTTATTCAGATATTATTGAAGTAAGTAGTGACAATGCTATCAAGACAGCTCAAGAAGTGAGTCACCAAGAAGGCTTCCTACCAGGTATTTCATCTGGTGCAAACATTTACGGTGCCATTCAAATCGCCAAAAAGCTTGGCAAAGGCAAGAAAGTGGTTACAGTTGCTCCAGATAACGGAGAACGATATCTATCAACTGATTTATTTAATTTTTAAAAGTCAAATCTTTTCAAACAAGCACAAAGTTATGAGAGAATAGAAAATGATAATTTTATATGGGGAGAGTTTTTAATATGAAGAAAAGAATTATTTTACTTTTATCTACAATTGCTGCATTGGTACTTATCCTTACAGGATGCTCAAGTAACAGTAGCCAAGCAACTACTAAGACAAAAGGAACATTAACAATCGGGCTTGAGGGTACATATGCACCTTATTCATACCGTGAAGATGGCAAACTAAAGGGATTTGAGGTTGACCTTGGTAAAGACATCGCTAAAGAAATGGGTATGAAGGCTAAGTTCGTTCCTACTAAATGGGATTCACTTATCGCTGGTTTGAACTCAAATACATTCGACGTTGTTATCAATAACGTTGCGATGAATAAGTCACGTGAGAAACAATATATATTCTCAACACCTTATATTTATTCAAGATCAGCTTTGATCATGAAAAAGGATAACACTGATATCAAGAATATTACTGACATTAAGGGCAAGAAAGTTGCTGCAGGTACTGGTACTGATAATTACAACAAGGCAGAGAAATACGGTGCTGACATCGTTCCATCAGCTGATTTTCAAACATCAATGTCAATGATTGATCAAGGACGTGTTGAAGCTGCTGTTAATTCAAAAGAAGCTTTCTTAACATGGGAGAAAGATCACAAAAACACCGACCTTAAGTACCAAGTTATTTCATCTAAGTACATTGCCGCATCAAAAATTGCTCCAATCTACAATAAGAAATCAACCAAGCTTCGTGGTGACGTTAATAAGGCTATGAAGAAACTTTACAAAGACGGAACTATGAAGAAGTTATCGATCAAATACTTCGGTGAGGATATTACAAAAAAATAAATATTTATAATTAATAGATTTTTGAGAGGGGTTTTCGTTTCATGTGGCACATAATTGTTTCATCACTGCCGGAAATGGTTGGGGCTATGCTTCAATTCACTATTCCATTAGCCATTATTTCGTTCATCTTCGGACTTATCTTGGCTGTTCTAACAGCACTGATCAAGTTCATTGAACCTAGTGAAAACAAAGCATTACGCTATCCTTGGTTGGTATTACGAGCTATTGCCAATTTCTACGTTTGGCTATTCCGTTCTACTCCATTGCTAGTTCAATTATTCATTATCTTCTTTGGATTACCTAGCGTCGGAATTCAACTGCCAGCTTTCTTAGCCGCCGTCATTGGATTCTCACTTAACACTGGTGCATACGCATCTGAAACCATTCGTTCAGCGCTCTTATCTGTGCCTCAAGACCAATGGGATGCAGCCTATACTTTGAACTTCACTACTCGTCAAACACTGATGAAGATTGTTCTTCCACAAGCTGTCAGAATTGCGTTGCCTCCACTATCTAATTCATTTATTGGTTTAGTTAAAGATACTTCATTGGCCAGTTCGATCACTATCTTGGAAATGTTTCAGGTCAGTCAACAGATCACAGCCAAGAATTATCAACCACTATTAATGTACACATTGGCAGCCGCACTATATGCAATTGTCTGCTCACTTCTAAGCTGGCTACAACACTACTTAGAACGCCGTACATCTAAATACGTTAAGGGAGGTCAAAACTAATGATTTCGGTAAAACATATCAATAAGCAATACGAAGGAAAAACCGTTTTGAATGACATCTCAGTTGACTTCCCTGATGGCAAAACAACTGTTATCTTAGGACCTTCTGGTTCTGGTAAATCAACACTATTACGTTCACTAGACATGTTAGTTCGTCCCGAAAGCGGAACTGTTGATTTTCCTGATCTCGAAATTGACTACAGCAAGCCTATTTCCAAAAAAGATAGTTTTAATCTAAGACGTAAGACCAGTATGGTTTTTCAAAATTGGAACTTGTTCCCTAATTTAACAGTTTTGAACAATATCACGACTGCACCAATAACTGTATTGAAACGTTCAAAATCAGACACTGAATTACTAGCCAAGCAATTATTAAAAGAAGTTGGGCTCGAAGGACTCGAAGATCGTTATCCTAGTCAATTATCTGGTGGACAACAACAACGTATTTCAATTTGCAGAGCTTTAGCAATGCATCCTGAATATATTTTGTTAGATGAACCCACTAGTGCGCTTGATCCAGAGCTTGAAACACAGGTACTGCGTATTCTTGAAAAATTATGTGAACAAGGTCAATCAATGATCATCGTTACACATAATATGGAATTTGCCCGACTTGTTTCTGACAAGATCGTCTTCATTGAAGACGGTAAGAAACTATATGATGGTGATACGAAGGAATTCTTCAACCACCCAACACAACGTATTAAAGATTTCTTATCTGGTATTTCACTTAATGACGAAAAAGACAGTATAAAATAAATAACCACCACATACGAAAAACTCAAAAAAGAAGCTAAGACTTTAAATAGTCTTAGCTTCTTTTTATTTATCGGACAATCCAATAATTAATGGTGTGACAGTTCTTTATATCTCTGCATCCAAAGATCAACATAGGCCTGAGAAAATGGTCCCTTACCTTTATCGATCCAATCAATTAGAACGTCGACATTGCGATGTAAAATCGTATCTATTTCTGGTGGATAATTCCAGTACTTACTATGTGCAGCATATTCGTCCACATCCAATAAGCGCTTCTCTCCATCAGGAAAGACCTTTACATCCAAATCATAATCAATATATTTAATGGCCTCTTTGTCTAAAGCAAACGGTGTCGCTAGATTGCAGTAATATGAAACTCCGCTCTCTCGTATCATGGTAATAATGTTGAACCAGTAATGCTTATGAAAATAAACCAGTGCCGGTTCTCTAGTTACCCAACGACGACCATCAGATTCAGTAACAAGAGTATTCTCATTACAGCCGATTATCTCGTTCTCACTTGTCTTTAACACCATTGTTTCACGCCAAGTACGATGTAAATGACCATCATGCTTATAACTCTGGATTGCCACGTAATCTCCTTCTTTAGGTATCTGCATAAATTACCCGGCTTTCCACTTCTTGTTCACGAAAAATTATAACAGAGCTGTGAAACAATTAAAAGATATTACGTACTAAAAAGCACCTGCCAAGTTAATGGTAGGTGCTTAAGTTATTACATTTTTGATAGTTCTTTGAGTGCCGCAAGTACTTCTGGGTTTGAGAATACTTTATCTTTGCTATCTTTAAGAATTGCCTCTTCTTCGGCTTTGGATCTTTTATTCTCTTTTATGTCTGCTTCAAATACCACATTGAAATCCCTTTTTTGTAACATTTCTAACATCTCCATTCAATTAGTTTCTAATCACTCAATTTTTCTAAAAATTTCCATTCTCGATTATTCAAATTCAAAACAACATTATCCAATAAATATTCATGTATAAGATCTAAGGCTTCTTTATCAGTCTCTTTAAATTGGGCAATTCTCTGAGACATATTAATTAGTTCATCCTTGATTCCATTCTTAAATTGAAAATTATAACTATTGGAATGTAGGAATACTAAAGCAGATACCATAGCTGTTCGTTTATTACCATTTTTGAATGCTTGAAATTTGGCAATCTTAAACCAAATATACGCTGCCTTATATGCAATAGTTGGTAATTGATCTTCACCAAATCGTACAGAATCTCTGACCATGTCAACAGTATAAGCAATATGGTTTAAGTCTGAAACACCTTCAATACCATATGTTCCTTCTTCTTGGTATATCGCTTGTGCATTGGTATTATATGATATCACATTCTCAACCGTCGGAGTAATTAAGGTGTCTTGTTCATATAAAAAGTTATTAATAGTTTTATCAGAATTATGAACTTGCATCGTATATATCGATTTATTTGAAACTTTATTTAAGTTATTAATAAATCTGATTTCGTCAATATTTTTGTCAAATTCTTGAACATAGGTCTTTCTAAATATCATTAGAAACTCTTCCAGTTGCTCCTCACCTTCATAAGAATTCAAAGCCAATCCCGAAAATTTTTTCCCTTGAAATTCCATAATCTCAAACTCACCCGTTTTCTTCTTCATGGATTCTCCCATTTTAACTAATTATTAACTCGATAATATATTTAGAAACCAGACAAAAACTAAGTCTTTAATTCTCATTACTCAAAGCCTTTTTGATGGCATCATATCGATATCCTTTGCTCATCAAATAATGAATCAACTTGGACGGATTGTCATAGCGATGTTGAACCTTATTGATCATCGCAACTAGATTTTCTTCTTCAGTGTCATCGTCACGTTCCAAGTCCAAATCATCAATTGCCTGACTCACTATATCACCGCTGTATCCTTTTTGATACAAACTTTGCTTGAGCTTAGTCATCATCTGTTGAAAAGATTTGTGACGTTGTTTTCTAATCTGCTTACTAGCAAACTCTGTCGCATTCTCTAACAATCGGTCCTCATCAACTTCAGCCAACTTATCTTCAATGATGTTTGCTGGAACACCTTTTTGAACCATTTTTTGCTGAATAATTTTGGGACCATTAGCAGTCGTATTCAATTGTGTATTAATAAAACTTGTCGCATAGGCTTCATCATCTAGATAATTAAGCTTTGCTAATCGTTCCATAACTGAATAGATAACTGGTGAACCATATTCTTTCTTATACAAATAATCCCGCATTTCTTTTTCAGTTCTTAATTGGTAGCTCAAATAATTTACGGCATCACCGTATGCCTTATTAGTGTTCTCTCGCGATTCGATTTCTTTAATCTGCTTATCATCAAGTTCAACACCATTCATCAATCGAAAATCTACTAGTGTTGTTTCTCCGACTGGGAAAGCATATTCTCCATCAAGATAAACATTGTAGCGCCCTTTTCTTTTTTGAGCTTGTATTTTAGTTACCTTTGCCAATATATAATTACCTCACATGTTATACTCTAGTATAGAGTTTATCGCATATTTTAAAAAAGGAAAAATCTAATGGATAACAATATAACTGAAGAACTAGCAGTGGGCGACCGTTTCCCACTTACAATCAAACGAATCGGAATCAATGGTGAAGGAATTGGTTTCTTCAAGCATGTCATCGTCTTCGTACCTAAGGCCGTACCTGAAGATGTTATCGTCTGTGAAATCACTGATGTTCATCCAAAATTTTTGAATGGTAAAATCCACAAAATCAGAACTGAAAGTCCTTTTCGTAATCCTGAAACACCCGAACTTGCCAGTGAAGTCGGTGGATTGGAATTCGCACATATCAAGTATGAGGATCAATTGAAATTCAAGGCTGATATTCTTCGTGAATCAATCGAAAAATACCGACCTTACGCTTACGAACACTACAATATCAGACCAACTATCGCATCACCTCAACAAGAAAAGTACCGTAACAAGGCTCAGTTTCCAATTCAAGAAATAGATGGAAAAATTCTTTGTGGTCTTTATAAAGATGGAACACAAAAATTAGTTGATCTTGAAGAAATGCCCACGCAGATGGATCTAACTATGGAAACAATGCGTAAAATAGTTGGTATCATCAAGGAACTAGGAATTCCTGTTTACAATCCCGAAGGTAAATCTGGTATCTTGCGTATGATAGTAATTCGCCAATCAGTTGAATTCAACAAATTGCAAGTTACCTTCATCACTCGTACCAAGAAGTTCTTAAAAGAACATCAACTAACTGAAAAAATCAAAGAACAAATTCCTGAAGTCAGTTCCATTTCTCAAAATATCAACACTGATGATAAAGGTAGTGTCTGGGGCGACGAAACACGTCTGGTCTGGGGTGACGAATATCTTCAGGAAGACATCAATGGTTATGTCTTCAACCTGTCACCACGTGCCTTCTTACAATTGAATTCACTTCAAACTGATAAGTTGTATGACATTGCGACAAAAGCCTTGAATCCTGAAGAACGTGATATTCTTCTCGATGCTTACTGTGGTGTTGGTACGATCGGTATCACTATTGCCAAAAAAGTTAGTCATGTCTACGGAATTGAAATTATTCCCGAAGCTATCGCTGACGCTAAGAAAAACGCTGAACTGAACGATATTGACAATGCTGATTATTACGTTGGTTCCGTGGATCAAGTTTACCCAGAACTATTAACTGATAACATTAAGCCAAATGCCGTTATCGTCGATCCTCCACGTACCGGCTTGGATAGTAAACTAATTGACACTTTATTGCGTCATCGTCCTGAGAAGTTAGTTTACGTCTCCTGTAACCCATCAACTTTGGCCAAAGATCTAACACGTTTAACTAATAAATATCGTGTTGATTACTTACAACCAGTTGATATGTTCCCACAGACTCCTCACGTTGAAACAGTCGTCAAATTAAGTCGCAGATAATATCGACTGTGACATAACTATAAAATTACTCAAATTTGCAGTTTAAGCGCGCAAAAAAGCCTGTATTTACATAGTAAATACGGGCTATTTTTGTGCCCAATCCCAAACTCCAATTCCTAATAGAACAACATCGATCACAACTAGCCCAATTGATATTTGAACAAGACTCATCAAGAGAATAACCACAGCGGCCAAGCCAATAACTCGAGTTTCTATATTCGACAATGGTTCTGGATTAAACAAACTCCACCTGGACAAAACTAAAAGTGAAATTAAAACTAACCCCGTAACTAACACCAAGCCTTGAAAATATATTGCTGAATATTCTTCAATCGTTCTAGCAATAAAAAATGACTGTAGTATTAAACAGGCAATCATAAATCTGTGGATCCCTCTAAATAACGAAATAGGCCAATAATGATTGGCGATAATCTTACGTTCATCCATCATTGTGTAATAAATCATCCATGTACCGATGATACAAAGCATGGCAAGAACAAAATGACTATAATCAACAAAATGTGCATGCTCCTCAGTCATATGTTCAATTATTCCGGCAAGTGATTCACCCAAAACGATCATCGTGAATAATCCATAACGTTCAAGGACCGCCGAATTGAGTTCAAATGGAATCTTACGCAGGTTGAATTCTTTATCAAAATTACTGCTCTCCAACATAACTGTGCTGATAAATATCAACAAACTAAAAATAATCATCCCTTGTTGTAAAGCTAAACTCGGTACAAAAATACTACCGATAAAGATGATTTCACCAACAACATAACTGATCAAAAATGGTCGCGTAGTTGTTGCATGTAATGGATCACTAATCATCGTCTTCAAATATAAATACATATAGATCAACTGGTTAAACGAATATGACAAAATAAAACCTGTGTAATTGCCTTTGAAGAAGTCTCCAGTAAATGTGGCTGTAATGGCAATTGCTACAATCTGCAGTAATGCGAAGAAAACATTCCGCAAATTATTCTCACCATGAAGGTCAAAATAAAGTACCATGTTCGTCCAGGTATTAAAAAAGAATAGGAATAATACCCAAAAAGTTACAAAACCTGTCAAACTAAAATGCTCTGTTAAATTTTCCACGAAACTATGAATAATAACGACGTAAATTAAATCTGAGAATAATTCAAGCCAAGATATTTTCCGATCTTGAATCGAATCAGTAATCTTTCTTGGTGCACCCCACCAAGATTTTCTCTCTTGATTGTCCAATAAAATCAACTCCCTGATATATTTGATTTTTGACTTATTTATTATACAAAAAAGGAGCGTCATTTAATACGCTCCAGAATTTATATTTGAACTTTGCTTCTCAAATTATCTAATTTTTCTAATTGTTCTTCCAATACATGAATACTCTTTAGTTTGTCGTTTCGCTGTTTTTGGATAATTGCTAACAACATTGTCTTAGCGGACTTGTCTTCTTTTAGTAAAGCTATCATATACTTCTTGATTGTCCGATTATCGAACCCGATATCGTGAAGAGTCATGATCATGCTCAATCGGTCAATATCTTCATCACCATATTGCCATTCACCGATAACTAATTTTACCGAATCACATAATTGCCATTTCTCGTATTCAAGCAACAGATCCACTGGAATATTATATTTTTGACTTACTTCTTGTTTATTCATCAAACTATCCTCCAAAATATCTAATGCCATGATTAGATTATGGGTGTCAAGTTTGAGCATGTCTAATACCTATTTGAAACATAACTAAATGCCTTTTAGGTATTTCTTGGCAAATTCAATAAACGCTGTCGTCGTTTTAGAAAAGATTTGGCCGGATTGCCAGGCTAATACACTACTCAAAATTGGTGAATCATGTAATGGAACAAACTGGAGATCATCATAGCCATTATCTAGTTTCAAACAGAGTGCTACTCCAACCCCACTCAGCACCAACCTTGTACTGTTATAGATAAGATTGTATCTAGATACCACATTAATATCGTCCATATCAGCATTCAACCAATTTAGTATTTCATGATTTACCTCAACTCTAGCTGGCAAAATCAACGGATAACTTTTGACATCATCCGCTGTTACAGATTCCATCTGCGCTAATTCCGAAGACTTCTTTACTAATACTCCCCACTCTTCATCAGTACTCATTCGGACAAAGTCATATTTCCCAATTTGCACAGGCTCCATGAGGAGACCTAATTCTAATAATCCTTGACTCATTAATTCCTTGATATTTTCAGAATTACCACTATAAATATTAAAGGAAACATTGGGATGTAATTCTTGAAACAGTTTTATAGTTTTGGCTAGGTCATCAAAGCTTCGCAGTTCGCCACAACCAATTGCGATATCACCCGATAATTCTTCATTACTATGAGAAACTTCATTCTTAGTTTTTTCAGAGAGATTTACGATTTCTTGAGCTCGTCTTCGTAGCAATAACCCATCGTTAGTCAGAGAGATTCGATGTTTATTTCGTTCAAACAACTTAACTCCCAATTCGTCTTCCAATTGCTTGAGCTGCCGCGAAAGTGTTGGCTGGGTAATATTCAATCTATCAGCAGCACGTGTAATATTCTCTTCACGAGCCACAGCTAGAAAATATTTTAAAACCCTAATTTCCATAATTACTCTCCTATAGATGGATAAATGATTTTTTATAATTAATGCCTTCAAAGCATTTTTAACAATTTATTATAAGTATTGTACAACCTTTAGAATATAAATTACTATGAACCTATCAAAAACAGTTCAGGGAGAATATTAAATGACTAATACAAACTTACCAAAAGTAGCACTAGGAACATGGGCCTGGGGATCACAAGATGTCTTCGGTGACGCCTTAACAACATCTGACTTAAAGCCAGTCGTCGATGCTGCAATGAATTCTGGTTTAAACCTCTGGGATACAGCAACTGCCTACGGAATGGGCATTTCAGAAAACTTTGTTGGTGAATTACTGAAGGATTACAAGCGTGAAGACTATATCCTTTCAACCAAGTTCACACCACAAATGGCCGACAACAGTGACACACCCGTCGCCAATATGTTAGAAGCAAGTTTGAAACGATTGAACACTGACTACATTGATATTTACTGGATCCATAATCCAGCTGACGTTAAAAAATGGACACCACAATTGATTCCCTTAGTTAAGAGCGGCAAGATCAAACGTGTCGGCGTTTCAAATCACAACCTTGATGAAATCAAATTAGCAAATAGTATCCTACAACCAGAAGGTATCAGTATTTCAGCTATTCAAAATCACTACAGCCTGTTATATCGTTCATCTGAAGAAGCTGGTATTATCGATTATTGTAACGAAAACAACATTGACTTCTTCTCATACATGGTTTTGGAACAAGGTGCACTCAGTGGCAGATATAACACTAAGAACCCACTACCCGCTGGTAGTGCTAGAGCTGACAAATATAACAAGATGTTGCCAGAACTAGAAGCTCTTACAAACGGGCTAACTGGAATTGGTAAAAAGTACAATGCCTCTGCTGCACAGATTGCTGAGGCCTGGGCTATCAACAAAAACACCCTACCAATTATCGGTGTAACTAAAGAAAAATACATTGCTGAAACAAAGCAAGCTACTAATATTCAATTGACTAATGATGAGATCACACAACTTGAATCATTAGCCGATGCAACTACCGTTGAAACAAAAGGTTCATGGGAAAGTCATATGGAATAATTGCTTTTTTCTATTGGCTTGAAGTTAACTTCAAGGTATATCATGTTAAGTATTGAAGGGAGTAACTAATCATATGACTAAAATTGACGTATTCGCACATGTACTACCTGTAAATTTTTACAATCGTATGCAAAAATTTGATAATAATTTATTAGCTAAGAATCCTTATTTACACAATGATGTACTAACTAATATTGAGAAAATAAAGGCTGGCTTAGCCTCTGATGTTAAACAAGTTATTTCCAATGTGAATCTAAACCCTGAAGACTACGTTGATGACAAAACGTCAGTTGAGTTGTGTCGTCATGCTAATGAGGAACTGATTTCCATGGTAAAAGATAATGATATTTTCGTATCTGCGGTAGCGATGTTGCCCATGAACTCAGTCTCTGAAGCTATAAAAATTATTAACGAACAAGTAGTTAGAAATGACGAACTAATTGGCGTTCAACTCTTTACTAGAGCTCTAAACAAACCAATCACTTCCGATGAATACGAACCAATTTTTGCTAAATTAAATGAATTGAACATTCCGATCTGGTTGCATCCAGTCTTTGATGAATCTCGCAACGACAACAATATTACTTTCAGTTGGGAATATGAATTAACACAGGCAATGTACAATATCGTCAAAAAAGGCTATTTCCAAAAATACCCTGACTTAAAAGTTATCGTCCATCATGCTGGTGCCATGATTCCTTTCTTCTCACAACGTATCAAATATACGATGTCTGAAACTGAATACAAAGACTTCAAAAAGTTCTATGTTGATACTGCCCTACTCGGAAATTCTAAGGCACTAGAATTAACCGTCGACTTCTTTGGAGCCAGTCACGTATTGTTTGGAACAGATGCTCCGTTTGGCATTCCGCCTTATGGTGCAACCGATGAAATCGTATCTGCCATCGATAAGATGAACATTTCCGCAGATCAAAAAAATATGATTTATACAAATAACTTAAAAAATATACTTAAATAAAAGAAGATCAATAATGAAATATACAAAATTTGGTAACACTGGCTTAGATGTTTCAAGAATCGCCTTGGGCACTATGGGATTCGGTAATGCTTCAACTGGCATGTTTCCTTGGGCCATTGATGAAGAGAAGAGTCAAGATGTCATCAAGACAGCACTAGACTTAGGTATTAATTTCTTTGACACTGCTAATATTTATTCCCATGGAGATAGTGAAAAATTTATCGGAGATGCCTTGAAGAAATACGCTGACCGAGACGAAATAGTCCTAGCCACGAAAGTATTTTTCACACCTGAACAAAAGCCCAATTACGCTGGCCTATCACGTAAAGCCATCATGTCTCAAATCGACCAAAGTTTAAAACGTCTTCAAACTGATTATGTTGACTTATACATAATTCACCGTTGGGATTACAACACACCTATTGAAGAAACGATGGAAGCTCTACACGATGTCGTAAAATCTGGAAAAGCAAGATACATCGGTGCTTCTGCAATGTTTGCTTGGCAATTCGAAGAAGCTCAGGCTGTCGCAAAAGAACACGGTTGGACAGAATTTGTCTCTATGCAAAATCACATGAACTTGTTGTACCGCGAAGAAGAACGGGAAATGATGCCACTTTGCGAAGAAAAGAATATTGCTGTGACACCATATAGTCCTCTAGCTTCTGGACGTTTGGCAAGAGACTGGACTGCCACAACCAAACGTTTTGAAACTGATAAGGTTGCTCGTTCCAAATATGATTCAACCGAAGATCAAGACGAACCAATTGTTCAACGAGTTGGTAAAATTGCTGAAAAATATGGAGTAAAACGTGCTCAAATCGCACTTGCTTGGTTACTACAAAAACCACAAGTTGTGGCGCCAATCGTCGGTGCTACTAAAAAGAATCACCTAGTTGATGCAGTTGACGCCTTAGACATTACCTTGAGTAAGGAAGATGTTGACTTCTTAGAAGAACCATATTTACCACACAAATTAGTCGGAGCATTTACCAAAGCTGATGCTGATGATTACAATAGATAAAAAAATACCTCCCGAAATATTTTCGAGAGGTATTTTTTGTCTACATATTCAATTCATAAGCCACACGACGGTCGTCTTCCTTAGGACCTACGTATATAATGCCACGATACTTGAAACCAAATTTTTCAGAAACATGTTGCATTCCTTTGTTCATTTCATGTGTATCGATACGGAAATTTCTAAATCCTAAACCATAACCGATCGTAAACATATTTGACATCAAGAAGTCGCTCAAATGCTTGCCGCGATAGCCGTCACCAATAGCAACACGATGCAACGTTGCATACTTATCAGTTGTATTATTCCAACTACCATCTTGAATAACTTCATAATGAGGATCATCTGATTGCATCAAACAAGTATAACCGACTAGCTCACCGTTAACTATCAAGACATAGCCACGCCCTACTTGTAAATCCTCTTCAAGAACGGTACGACTAGGTTCACCATCTTGCCATTGCGGACTACCACTACCTTTGATCAAATTCTTAGCATCGTTGATAACTTTGATAATTTGTTCTAAATCTTCATCTTGAGCTTTTCTTACAAATACATTAAACATTCAATTCACTCCCTAAACATAAAACTCGATGTTTCTAATAATAATCTAACTTGGAATAATGTCAATTCTAGATTAATTTGACAAAACCATCTATTAATCAGATGATTGTAAAAGTCGTATTTTTTACATATATAAGGAAGTGCATCGTTAATGAATCAAAAAGCCAAATTATCGTTGGCAATTGTTACCATTGGAAGTTTCTTCGGAGTGTTAAGTTCCACCTTGATGAGTACTGCCTTACCATCAATCATGAAAACTTTTTCTATTACCACATCAATGGGACAATGGTTAACAAATGGCTATATTCTAGTTAATGCCATTATGATTCCCACCAGTGCTTTCTTACTCAAAAAATTTTCATTTAAAGATCTCTATTTATTCTTCTCGACTATTTTTTTATTAGGGACCATCTTCGGTGCCCTCTCGCAACAATACGTCTTTTTGATAACTGGACGAATGATCCAAGCCATCGGTGCCGGTGTCATGATGCCACTAGTTAACGTGATGGCAATGAACTCCGCCGAAAGACAAGATCAAGGTAAAGTCATGGGCATAATTGGGCTCGCATTCAACTTCGCACCAGTTGTTGGTCCAACTTTATCAGGATTCGTGTTGTCAGTCTTATCCTGGCGTTATTTATTTATTTTGGTTATTCCATTCACAGCAATAAACATCATTCTATCAATCATCTTTTTAAAGGGAAATCATCAAGAAACAAAACTTAAATTCAATACAACAGGACTACTCTTGTCTAGTTTAGGATTGTTGTTCCTACTATATGGACTGTCAAATATAGGAACGGCTAATTTTTTAAGCCTCAATATTGGCGGATCTGCACTAATTGGTCTTATTATTCTGATATTATTTGTACTAACTCAGCGACGAAATGAATCCCCATTCATTAACCTGAACATATTTAATTACAAACAATACAATGTCGCCGTTGTCATAAATATGATTTTAATGGTAACAATGTACAGTAATTCTATTATCATTCCGATCCTAGTTCAGAATGTTATGCATTACAGTGCATTACAATCGGGATTAGTCGTTCTACCTGGTGCAACTTTTACCGCCATAATGTCGCCAATCAGCGGTCGCTTATATGATAGGTTTGGAGTTAAACGACTGGTTATTTCAGGTTTAATAGTTGATTGTATCGGTACTGGGCTACAATCATTCACAACATTATCCACATCGATTCTGGTTGTAACCTTGGGGCAAACCATCAGACAGATGGGTTTATGCCAAGTTTTGATCCCCATTCAGACCCAAGCTTTAGCCTCTATTCCACACGAAATATTGCCTGACGGTGTTGCAACTTATAATACTTTAAGACAAGTGGCGGCATCATTTGGTACAGCATTGTTAGTCGGTGTCATCAGTATGTCAACTCGTGCTAATCCGGGTAATTATTTAGCTAGTGAGTTGATCGGTATTAAGATTGGTTTCGTAGTTTCACTTAGTATGATAATTGTTTGCTTGGTAATGACACGTTGGTTGGTTTCTCGAACTTCCGAGGTTTAGTACTTTGTTGTTGGAACATCGAATTCTTCATTTGCACAGCAGGTGAAGTTATTTTCAACAGTAGGAAAAAATAGGAGCATCCACAAAAATGGATGCTCCTTTTCAATACACTATTTAATTGTCTGCCAATCCTCTTGCCAAATGATTCCCATCGTCTTCTCACCAGTATGAACACTGATAGCGGGACCAAGTGAACTTTGAGTAACTCGAATCTGAGGAAATTTCTCTTCTAATTCTTTAGTCCAAGCATCTGACAACTCTTGATTATTCGCATCGATAATTGTTGCATGAACCTTATAATCTACAGTGTCAAGCGTCTCTTGAATCTTCTCACACATCAACTTGAATACTCGCTTCATGGTACGTTCTTTACCAATAGCAATTATCTTACCTTCTTCATCAAAAGTAAGCATTGGTTTAATATTCAAAAGATTACCAATAACCGCTGACCTGTTACTCAACCGACCAGTACGCATCAAGTGCTTCAAATTATCAACCGCAAAACGTACTTCCATCGTCTCACGTAAATTCAATAACTTCGGCATGATCTCTTCTGGCTCTTGACCTTCTTTAACTAACTTACCGGCTAATAAAACCAAATTAGCTTCACCAGCGCTCGCCACTAATGAATCAAACGGAAAGGTTTCTGCTTTGTCATAATCCTTACAAAACATTCGTAAATTATCCATGAATGAAGTTATCCCACTAGATAAATGAATTGAAATAATTTTATCGTAACCTTTTGAAACCAAGTCATCATAGGCTTCCTCAATTTGGCCCATTGAAACTTGAGACGTAGTTGGTAATTCTTCTTCAGTATTTAGATAATCATAAAACTTATCTAGTCCTAATTCTTCTGTTTCTTTGTATTGTTTATTTCCCAAAATAACTGTAATTGGTAACACTCTAATATTGAATTCTTCAATCTGTTCGGGTGTTAAATATGAAGCCGTATCCGTCACAATTGCCGTTGGCATAACTCGTCCTCTTTTTTCCTTCTAAATATATAAAAGTATTGCTTAAAGCATAACATAACTGTCATATATTTCTATTATGAAATGGCTTGTTCTATCACTAACATATTTTGTTTACTAGTTGTTTACTCGATGTACCTTGCTCATACTACCGAAAGGAGTTATTATTAGTTAGTAAACATTTACTAAATATGGAGAAAATTATGAAAACAGATAACCTTTTGTCAGATTTTAAGAGCATATTTAATAGCAAGGCTGAGCGATTATTCTTCTCACCAGGACGAATCAACTTGATTGGTGAGCACACCGATTACAATGGTGGCAATGTTTTCCCATGTGCCATCAGCTTGGGAACATACGCTGCTTATGGATCACGTGATGACGACGTGGTTCAATTATATTCAGCTAACTTTCCAGAAAATGGAATTATTAGTTTTACAACTACTGATTTGGATTATAACAAAGCTGATGATTGGGCCAATTATCCACGTGGAATTATGTATTACCTTGTAGAACACGGCTATAGTTTCGACCATGGATTCAATCTCTTCATCCATGGAAACTTACCTGATGGAGCTGGACTCTCTTCTTCAGCATCAATTGAATTATTAATGGGAACAATTTTAAACACAGTCTTCGACCTTGAAGTTGATCAATTAGACTTAGTCAAGATTGGGCAAGAAGACGAAAACAAATACATCGGTGTCAATTCAGGAATCATGGATCAATTCGCAGTTGGTATGGGTAAAAAAGATCAAGCAATTTTACTCGACACTAACACGATGAACTATCAATATGCACCCGTTGAATTAGGAAGCCACGTTATTGTGATCATGAATACTAACAAGCGGCGTGAATTAGCTGATTCTAAATACAACGAACATCGTAGTGAGTGTGAACAAGCGCTTGAAAGACTACAATCAGCTTTACCTATTAAGTCACTGGGTGATTTGACAATTGATGAATTTGATCAGAATTCATATTTGATAAATGACAATACCTTGATTCGTCGTGCTCGTCATGCTGTTTTCGAAAACCAACGCACCCTTCGTGCAATCGATAAATTACAGCAAAATGACCTAGTTAGTTTTGGAAAACTAGTTAACGCATCACACGTTTCACTTCACTATGACTATGAAGTTACTGGTCAAGAACTCGATACGCTCGTTGAAACAGCTTGGCAGCAACCTGGAGTCTTGGGTGCTCGTATGACTGGTGCTGGATTCGGTGGCTGTGCAATTGCTATCGTTGAAAAAGACCAGGTGGAAAACTTCAAAGAAAATGTCGGTGAAACTTATAAACAAATCATCGGTTATAACGCTGACTTCTACATTGCGGAAATATCCGATGGACCAATAGAATTAAAGGTGGAAAAATAATATGAATGCAATCGATAAATTTGTCGATGTAATTATTAGTTCAGACAATAATTATCAAGAATTGGATCGTATCTACTTAATCAATCGTGTCAGAGCATTGGTTGGTGATGAATGTACTCTCAATGGCAAAAACTTACTAGTAGTTCGTGATGCTTTGATTCAAACCGCTATCCAGAATCAAAAAATCACGAATACACCTACCGAAAAAGAAATATTGAGTGACCAACTGATGGATTTGTACACACCAACTCCATCAGAGGTGAACCAAAAATTTTGGAATTTATATCAAAAAAATCCAGAGTCTGCCACTAACTACTTCTATGAACTAAGTCGTAAAAATGATTACATCAAAACAAAGGCAATCGCCAAAAACATTTCTTATACAACCGCAACTGATTATGGTGACTTAGAAATAACCATCAATCTCTCCAAACCTGAGAAGGATCCTAAGGCAATTGCCGAAGCTAGCGTTCAAACCCAAAATGGCTATCCAAAATGCCAATTATGTATGGAAAACGAAGGTTACCTGGGAAGGCTTGGTTACCCAGCTCGAAGTAATCACCGCATTATCCGCTTCATGCTCGGAGGCGAAACTTGGGGATTCCAGTACTCCCCTTATGCCTACTTTACTGAGCATGCAATCTTCCTGTCACACATTCATCGTCCTATGATTATCAATCAGCATACTTTCAACAACCTACTAGAAATCACTAAACAATTTCCACAATATTTCGTTGGTAGTAATGCTGATCTACCGATTGTCGGCGGCTCAATGCTTTCACATGACCACTATCAAGGTGGACGTCATGAATTCCCAATGATGAAGGCTCCTATCGTTAAAAAAATCAATTTGCCAATCAACAATGTTGAGGCTGGTATCGTCAAATGGCCATTGTCGGATATTAGACTGATCAGTGATACCCCTGAACAATTGATCAAGGCTGCTACGCTAATTCATAAACATTGGAAATCATATTCTGACGCATCAGTTGATGTTCGTGCATATACAGATGATATTAGTCATCACACGGTTACACCGATTGCTTACCGAAAAGATGATCAATACGTACTCGATATCGTCCTACGTGACAACCAAACCTCAGCAAAATACCCAGACGGAATCTTCCATCCTCACAAGCAATATCAACACATAAAGAAAGAAAATATTGGTTTGATCGAAGTCATGGGACGTGCAATCCTCCCTGCTAGATTAAAAGCTGAATTAATTGAAGTTGAAAAATACTTATTAGATCAACCTAACAAAATGGCTGAATACCATCATCAATGGGCCGATCAACTCAAGCAAAAATATGAATTAACTTCTGAAAATGTCGAAGATGTTGTTAATACAGAAACTGGATTAGTATTTTCTCACGTATTAGAAAATGCCGGTGTATACAAATGGGATGATCAAGGAAGAAAAGCCTTTGATAAATTTATTAATAGTCTAAATGAGGTGAAATAAATGGCTACAATTCGTGATATTGCTAAACGAGCTTCTGTTTCACCAGCTACTGTTTCCAGAGTTCTCAACAACGATCTGACACTATCTGTGACTGATGATACTCGTGAAAGAATCATTAAAATTGCGGAAGAAATGAATTATTCCAAAACAAGTAAAAAAAATCAAACTAGAATTGCTCTAGTTCAATGGTATTCAGAGTCCCAAGAACAAGATGATATCTACTATATGATGATTCGTGAAGGTATCGAAAAACAAATTCAGAAATTCAACTTTGAGATCATACGTATCTTTAACAATGATTTTTCCACAATTGACGGTGATATCGATGGAATAATTGCAGTTGGAAAATATAGTTTTCAACAAGTTGACCATATGCAAAAATATTCTAGGAATATCGTTTTCATTGATGACGACCAATTTGCAAATGACTTCGATACCGTTCTGACTGATTTCAAATACGGCGTTCAACACGCACTGGACTTCTTCTTAGATCAAGAGATCAGAGATATAGGTATTATATATGGTGAAGAGAAGTCAACCGATGGACTTAAGACAATCGTCGATAAACGTTTCGATTGTTATAGAGATTACTTAGCTCAAGAAGAACTATTTCAAGAAAAATATTGCTTTAAGGGCGACTTCACAAAGAAGTCCGGTTATGAGCAGATGAAACTTGCTATCAAGAAGTTAGATACTCTTCCACAGGCATTTTTCATCAGCAATGACCCGATGTCATCTGGTGCGTTGCAAGCATTACAAGAAGCTCATATTTCAGTTCCTGATGATATTCAAATTTTTAGCTTCAACAATACCTCAGTCGCCAGTTTTGTTAATCCAGAATTAAGTTCTGTTTCCGTTTCGACGATTCAGATGGGAGCATCTGCAGTACAATTACTCTACGATTTATTGACAAATAAAAATCATGTACCGTATAAGTTAGAACTAGCTACTAAATTAGTATTCAGAGATAGTACAAAAAAGGTCGAGAAAAAATAATTTTCTCGACTTTTTTTGTGTTTTTTATTTATGCTTCCAATGACTTAGGATCAAAATCACGGGCAAATTCTGACAGATGAACCAGATTCCTCAAGAATTCATGTGTTGTTGCTTCGTAATGATATTTAAGTCCTAATTCATAAATATAACCGTTGATATAGTCAACTTCAGTCGGACGACCTTTTGACATATCTTGATACATTGATGGGAAGTGTAATGGATTGGTATCAGTACTTACGTATTTAATAGTCTGCCATTCTTCCTCACGTGTATTTAACAGTTTAATTCCAGCACGTTCACATACATCAAATGCTTCATTGATAAGTTGTCGTCCTAATTTTTCAGCAGTTGGTCCCTGAATATACTCGCCCATTTGGATTTCAAACATTGTACATAATGTATTGATAACAGAATTAAAAATAACCTTTGCCATCAATGTTCCTAAGAAATTAGTGGTCAATGTTGGATTCAAGTTAGCTTTAGTAAATTCATCAACAATTTGATTCGTTGTATCGTCAGGTTTTTCAGTCTGATTAGCCATATGCATGCTGCCGGCCCCGGACGCACCAATGAAGTCAACATCACCGGCGGCATTCAAAACAGTCCCGATCAAAGCCGTTCCACCAATTACTTTTTCGGGTTTAAAATATTTATTTATTTTTTCAATATGACCCATCCCATTCATAGGTGAAACGACATATTGATGATCCTTGAAACTACCTGCTGTACGTTTCAGGGCATCTTCTAATTGCATTTGTTTGGTGAAGACAATCCAGACATCGGGATTGCCTTCGTAATCTTCTGGAGAATAAATGTTGACGGGCACTAAGTGTTTATCTTTACCATCTCTGGATACATAAACTCCGTTCTGTTCTTTAATTTTATTGATCTGATCATCCCAGATTTCAACGAAATCTACTGGGAAACCAGCCTGCTGTAGTAAAATTCCATATCGCAGGCCCATTGCTCCTGCTCCTAAAACTGCGTATTTCATAGTGTGCGCCTCCATTTATTGATTACTGGCAATTATTAGACAAATTATAATAATTGTCAACGTATTTTTAATCTTTTTCTTAGATATGGTTGACTTGCCATTAGTACAAGCACTATCATACAAATTAACTTAAAATTTATTTTTTTAATAAAGGAGAGATTTTTTATGGCAAAAGCAGATGCATCAAAACTAGATTGGAATAACTTAGGATTCGAATATATGGACTTACCATATCGATATACAGCCCATTGGAAAGACGGTGCTTGGCAGGACGGCGGTCTTACCGAAAACAGTACTCTCCCATTAAACGAAGCAGCCGTTGTACTTCATTACGGCCAAGGCGCCTTTGAAGGTATGAAAGCTTATCGTACTCCCGACAACAAAATTCAATTGTTTAGACCCGACCGTAACGCATCACGTTTAAAGAATTCAGCTGAAAGACTACTTATGCCAGTATTCCCCGAAGATAAGTTTGTCGATGCTGTCAAAGAAGTTGTTAAAGCTAATGCTGACTTCGTTCCACCATATGGTACAGGTGGAACACTGTATATCCGTCCACTTCTTATTGGATCAGGTTCTACAATCGGCGTTCATGCAGCACCAGAATACACCTTTACAATCTTTGCAATGCCAGTTGGTAGTTACTTCAAAGGTGGCATGACACCAGTCAACTTCACTACATCACAATACGATCGTGCTGCTCACAAGGGTACTGGCCAATCCAAAGTTGGTGGTAACTACGCTGCATCTCTATTGCCAGGTGAAAAAGCTCATAAAGATGGATTCGCCGACTGTGTCTATCTTGACCCAGTCAACCATAAGAAAATTGAAGAAGTTGGATCTGCTAACTTCTTTGGTATTACTAAGGACAACGTCTTCGTAACACCTAAGTCACCATCGATCCTCCCATCAATCACTAAGTATTCATTACTATGGCTCGCTGAACATCGTCTTGGATTAGGAACAGAAGAAGGCGACGTTTATATCGATCAACTTGACCGCTTCAAAGAAGCTGGAGCTTGTGGTACAGCTGCCGTTATCTCTCCCATAGGTGGTCTGGAACACAATGGCGACCTCCACGTCTTCTATAGTGAAACAGAAGTCGGACCCGTTACTAAGAAACTTTACGATGAACTAACAGGCATTCAATTTGGTACTGTTGAGGCGCCTGAAGGTTGGATTCAAGTCGTAGAATAGAGCATGATAACTAGTTTAAGATAATATCTTTAACTTCCACAAACACATAAAATTAAATAAAAAGGAATCAATAAAATGAGAAAATTTGGAATCATCGGTGTCGGACACGTTGGTGTTACCGTCGCCTACACCCTAGTAACCAAAGGAATTGCAGACGAACTAGTTTTGATCGACAAAAAAGAAGACAAGGCCATCTCTGAGCAACTCGACTTACAAGATGCTCAAGCCCGGTTGGATACCAGCACAGTCATCAAGATTCAGGATTACTCCGAACTAAAGGACGCCGACATTCTATTCTTAACTGCTGGGAAAGTTGATGCTGCCAAAGAAACCGGCAATCGTTGGGCAGAATTTGAATATACCAACGCTATCGTCAAAGAGGTTGCTCCTAAGATCAAAGCTTCTGGTTTCAATGGTATCGTGATCGACACAACTAACCCTTGTGATGCCATCACGCAATATCTCCAGAAGTCAGCTGGTCTAACAACTACTCAAGTTATGGGTACAGGTACATTTCTTGATACAGCTAGAATGCAACGTGTTGTCGCTGAACAATTTGGTGCCAATTCTAAGAATGTTACTGGTTATACTCTTGGTGAACATGGTGATTCTCAATTCGTAGCTTGGTCAGGTGTTCGCGTCAACAACCATTCCCTAGTTGAATTTGCTAAGCAACAAGGCAAAGATCTCAACTATGATGATCTTGAAGAAGAAATCAGAAAAGGTGGCTGGGCCGTTTATCAAGGTAAAGGTTATACAAGTTTTGGTATCGCAACTTGTGCTGTTAAATTAGCTCAAGCTGTTCTATCCGATGCTCAATTTGAATGTCCCGTATCCTGTTACAACGAAGAATTCGATACATACATCGGTCAACCTGCCGTCATTGGTAAGCATGGTGTAGAATTTGTTAACGAAATCAAATTAACTGATGAAGAAAAAACTAAATTCAAGAATTCAGCTGAAACCATTAAAGAAAAATTTGCAACAATGTAATATTAGATAATTAATGAGCCAAAAAAAGCGTTGATGAAAAAAATTCATCAACGCTTTTTACTATGCAATTTTTACTTTGCTTGTAATCTTAGCTTTATTCAACAGCATCGAACTAGTTACAACCGACAATGAACTGAATGCCATTGCCAAGCCAGCTAATTCAGGGCTTAGACTCAAGCCGATACCGTAGAATATTCCGGCAGCGACTGGAATTCCTAGAACATTGTAGACGAAGGCCCAGAATAAGTTCAGCTTAATTCGATTGAATGTCTTCTTGCTCAAGGCAAGTGCACGATCAACATCCCTCAGGTCATTCTTAACCAAGACAATACCACCAGATTCAATAGCAATGTCTGTACCTGAACCCATAGCAATTCCGACATCAGCAACCGTCAAAGCTGGAGCATCATTGATTCCATCTCCAACAAAAGCAACCTTACCATCTTGTTGCAATGCCTTGACGTGATCAGCTTTGTCACTAGGCAAAACATCTGCAATAACTGAATCAATCCCAACTTGTGAAGCAATCGCTTCAGCAACAAGCTGATTATCACCAGTCAACATCACAGTCTTTAACCCACGAGCCTTGAGATCTGCAATAGCTTCTTTAGAGGTTTCCTTAGGAGCGTCTTGGATAGCAATTAATCCGATAACTTTGTTTTCAACTCCAACAAAAACTACTGTCTTAGTTTCTTGTTGAAGTTTAACAACTTGTCGCTGTAATGAATCGTCAATCTTAACGTCTGCTAATAATTTGTCATTACCAACAAAGGCGCGTTGACCGTCAATCAAGGCTTCTACACCCTTACCTTCGATAGCTTTGAATTCACTAACTTTTGGTACAGTAATATTTTCCTTGTCAGCCTTCTTAACAATAGCTGAAGCCAGAGGATGTTCAGAAGATTGTTCCAACCCTGTTGCAAATGACAATACAGTTTTTTCATCACCAACAATATCAGTAACTTCAGGTTTACCAACTGTAATCGTACCAGTCTTATCGAAGACAACTGTCTTAACGTCATTAACTGCTTCCAAAACTTCACCATTCTTAATCAAAATACCCATTCTTGCGGAACGACCAGTACCAACCATTAAAGCAGTCGGTGTTGCTAATCCTAAGGCACAAGGACAAGCAATAACCATCACCGACACTGCGAAAATCAAGGAACTAGCTATTGAAGCACCAAGGAATACGTACCAAACTATAAACGTTAAGATAGAAATAATCATAACTGCAGGAACAAAAATGTCCGAGACTTTATCAGTTAAATTTTGAATTGGAGCATGACTGTTTTGAGCTTTTTTAACTAATTCAACAATTTGTGACAACATCGTATCATCACCGACTTTTTCAGCTCTAAACATAAAAGTACCATTACTATTGATTGTCGAACCAATAACTTTGTCACCAGTTTTCTTATCAACTGGCATGCTTTCACCGGTAACCATGGATTCATCGATAGTTGATGTTCCTTCTGTAATAGTTCCATCGACTGCCACTTTTTGTCCAGGTTTTACACGAACGATATCTCCGACAACAACTTCAGATAATGGAATTTTGACAAGTTGACCGTCACGCATAACTTCAGCGTCTTTAGCTTGTAAATCAACTAACTTCTCAACAGCATTTGAAGCATTATTTCTCATTCGCTCTTCAAATACTTGTCCTAATAGAACAAATGTTGTAACAAAAGCAGCACTCTCGAAGAATACCGCTTGTCCAGTCATCATGGCGTAGATACTGTAAACATATGCTGTTACCGTTCCAATAGCGACTAGAGTATCCATATTGGAATGATGCTTAGTAAAAGATGCCCAAGCACTCTGCCAGAATGGACGTGCTGAAACTAGCATTACAACGGTTGTTAAAATCAATTGGGTCCAATTACCACCTGGAAGCATCCAACCAAATGGCATCAAAATCATATTGGCTAACATTGGAAGTGAAAAAATTAATGAGATCCAAAAACGTTTTGTGATAGTCATTAGGAAACAACCACCTTCCCAAACATCATGTCCATACCGCAGCTGAAGTCATATTCACCAGCTTTGTCAGTTGATACCTCAACTGTCTTAGTCACATTAATAGGAAGATCTTCCTCAAAACCTAATTCTTTTGAATGAACAACGTCCAAACAACCTTGTTCATTAGTTCTAGTAAATGAGATTTTAGCTGGAACGCCTTGTTTCAAATTAACAACATTTGGCTTGTATCCTCCAGCAACTTCTACTTTAACTTCTTGTGTATTTTCATTCATAATATTCATCCTCATCCTTCATAAACGAGTTAAAAAGTCAGATTTCTGTGCTTGCTAAGATTAGTGATAATAGTACTACGTGGCACTCTCTCTAATCTAGCCGATGCTCTCCCAACTTTTTTCACTCTCTCTTTTTTTATTTAACAATAACTTTTCCATGAAACATGTCCATACCACAAGCCCACTGATATTCACCGGGATTGGTGGTATCTATTTTAATTTGTTGCTCTTCATTAATTGGCAATGCTTGATTGATACCGAAATCTGAGAAGACTACTCGGTCCAAACAACTTGATTTATCTTTTCTAGTAAAGTTGAGAATTGCTGGAACACCTTGCTTCAAGACAACCGTTTCAGGTGAATAACCACCATTGACCTCTACATTAATACTTTGTGAATCATTCGCTACATCGGCTGATACTTCAGCTACTTCATGCTTGCCGAAGAACCACCAAACAATAAATCCTATAATCGCTAAACCGCCTATTAGAACTATGATCTTTGTCAAAATAATCCCCTCGTCTTTCTTGTTTACAATTGTAATCATTAGTTACATTTTATTCTTGGTGTCTACATTTGTCAACAAGAATATTCTACAAAATAAAATAGCCACATCCTATTAGGGATATGACTAAGTTTTTCTAAATTATTTGTTTCAAAATATCGTTCTTGTATTTCATATATTCAGCATCGATCTCAGCTGAATCAATATTGAAATATGGATTATCAATTACTTTGATCGGTATACCTTTGTCTGGAGTCATGATAGCGATACGATTACCCAATTTAATTGCCTCGTCGATATCATGAGTGATGATAAAGAACGTCAAATGCAATGATTTCCACAAATCCAACACAACATTATGAATATCATTGCGAGTAAACTCATCCAAAGCACCAAACGATTCATCGAACATAACCACTTGTGGTTGATTTGCCAAGGCACGAGCGATTGCCACACGTTGGCGCATCCCTCCAGATAAAGAAAAGACATACTCATTCTTCTTGTCAGCTAATTGCACCTGATCCAGTAAAGTACTTACCCGAGATTCGATCTTCAATTTATCGAAATGTCGCATCTTTAAACCAAAGCCAATATTATCCGCTACGTTTAACCACGGATAAAGTGCGTTATTTTGAAACACAACTCCAAGTTTCCAATTAGGACCAGTGACTGGTTCGTCATTTAATAGCACTTCACCAGAAGTCGGCTGGAGATACCCAGCAATTGTATTGAGCAATGTGCTTTTACCGCATCCAGATTTACCAATGACGGTCATGATTTCCCCACGATTGATGTCCAGATTGAGGGCATCCAAAGTCGATTCATCAGCCCCCGGATAAGTGAGTGTCAGATTTTTTACTTCGATTATTTTTTCCACTTATTTATCCCCCAATTCATTTACATAATTCGTAGCGACAAAATCACTGATTTCTTTTTTAGTTGGTAAATGATCGATTGTCTGCTGATCCGCCATGAACTTACCTGTGATATATAGCTGTGTCTGAAAAGTTTCAGTTAAAAAGTTCTGATCAACCATTTGTTTAGCAGTTAACCACTCTGACGTTCCAATTTGTGATTTTGCTTCACTGTATCCTAAGTCATTTTGCTTTGAAGCAGCGGTAATAACTTTTTTAGAATCAGTCTGAATCTCCTGATGAGTACGATTCAACTGTCGTAATAACCCCTTGACTAATTCCGGATGACTGCGTTCAAATCCGCCACGCACCAATGTTATATTGGCTGTAACTCGATTCTGATTACGTAGATTTTCACTAGTGATCAAGAAATGTCCATTCTTCAACATTGGTGTCAAAGTTGGTTGCCACGTGTATGCAGCAGAAATATCGCCACGATTCCATGCGGCAACAATATCCTGTGTATCCATATCTAATAAGGAAACTTTGTCCAACAAATTATACTTTTTGAGTACCATCATCAAACTATAGTGTGAAGTTGAAACAAATGGTGTCGCAATCTTTTGACCAGACAAATCTTGAAAGCTCTTGATACCACTGCCATTGCGAACTACCAAACCCTCATTATTACCTAGAACATCATTAACCCAAATCAACTTAGCGTCGATTTTTGAAGACATTGCTACAACTCCATTAGTGTCACCCATTGTCGCAAAATCAATATCACCTGAAATCAAGGCTTTGTTAGCGTCGACTCCTGAATCAAAAATAATATATTTTGTTTTAATATTTTTTTTATCGAAATAATCACTTAAATAGTTCAACTGTCGAGCGGCAGCAACGTCATTAGGAACCTGCAATATGCCAATTCTAACTTCACTAACTTTTTGGGGTTCGTTTTTGTGTTGAGCACATCCTGTCATTATCAGTAAAAGACTAAATACAACTGTCAAAACTCCGATTGTTTTTCTCATGATTTACCACTCCAAAAGACAATCTTTTTTTCGATAACTTTTAATAATTGATCTAAAGCCACGCCGGTAATTCCGAGAATAATAATGCCAACGAACATAACGTCACTCTTCAAATATTTCGAAGCATTGATGATCATCCAACCAATTCCGTACGTCGCTGCAACCATTTCAGCCGCGACAACCGTTGTATAAGCCATACCGACAGCCGTTCTTATTCCAGTAAAAATATCTGGTAACGCGGAGGGAAAAATAACATGGAAGAACACTTGTCTGGGGGTAGCACCTAGAGATTCAGCACTTTTGATATAGTCATCATTAACCTTTTGCACACCGGAAATACAGGCTAAGTAAATTGGTGCAAAAGCTGCCAAATATAAAAGAACAACTTTTGATGTTTCACCAATACCGACCCACAAAATCAGCAAAGTGTAATATGCCAGTGGTGGAATCGGTCTAATAAATTGAATTATAGAATCAAACATTGAATAAATAATTTTAATTCTGCCACTTATCAATCCCAAAGGTACAGCTGTAATGATAGCCAACAAAACTGCACTTAATAATCTGATCATAGTGATCATAAAGTGATACCATAGCGGAATGCCGTTATAACCGTATTTACTCAAGTTGACGAATGTTGAAATAACCTTCTCTGGACTTGGCAAAAGTATTTCTGGTGTGATTTTTAACGATGTCACAAGTTGCCAAATAACTAGCAAAACTAACCATGTAGCGACTGTTATACCCCAATAGTGCTTCTTTCTTGTCTTCATATTTCCCTCCGAAAAAAACTAGACGTGATACGAATACCACGTCTAGTTGTGTTTCATTCTTATACGTTTTCTACATTAGATCAAAGCGATATCCATCAATAATAGGTTCTCTATCATCAACTGTGTCGTGATAATATTCATATTCTGATAATCCTAAGAATGATCCTACAATATTATAAATATTTGTATACCCTAAGTTACCTAAAGCACGTACCATGTTATAACTACGTTGACTTGATAGACAGTGAACATAAACTGGCACATTGTGAGGAATTTCATCCAATCTATCTCTGAATTCACTCAATGGAATATTGATTGCGCCCTTGATATGACCGTCTTTATATTCTTTAGGCTCACGTGCGTCAACAATCATTGCTCCACTTTCGACCAATCCTCTAACCTCTGACATTCTAACCTGTTTGAACTCGCCATTAAGAAGATTTGTCGCAACTAAGCCAGCCATATTAACAGCATTCTTAGCGGTACTAAACATTGGTTGGTAGCACAATTCGAGATTTTGTAAATCTTCAACGTGTCCATACATCGAGATCATTGTTGCGATCACATCGACTTGTTTATCGACACCACTTTCACCAACAGCTTGGGCACCAAGGATTTCACCTGACGGTACGCCGAAGATCAGCTTAAAGTATAGTGGTTTGGCATTTGGCATCAAAGCTACTTTATCCTTAGGAATAATCATCGCAACATTATAGTCAATACCATTCTCTAGACACTGTTTCTCTGTTAATCCAGTTGAAGCTGCGTTCATCTTGAATAATTTGATTACTTGAGAACCGATGACGCCACGTTGTGTAACATTTCTGCCATACATATGGTCAGCAGCAGCACGGGCCTCCATTTGAGCTGGGAAAGCTAGATCAAGACGTTGTTTCTTTCTAGTGATCATGTTGGTAACTTCGATGGCATCCCCAACCGCATAGATGTGAGGAAGATTAGTTTGATAGCTTTGGTTGACAGCAATCGCACCTGTATCTCCTAGTTTAACACCAATTTTTTCCGCTAAAGTTACATCTGGTTTAACACCAATTGCCATCACAACAACGTCAGTAGAAATTGTTTTACCAGAAGCTAATGTAACTTTTGTATCTGAAATTTCAGATACTCCATCGTCGACAATCAAGTTAACATCATTGTCGAGAATTTCTTTATGAAGGATTTGTGCCATATCGTCATCAATCGGTGCCATAACATGATGTGCTGCCTCAACTAACGCAACATTCTTTCCACCTTCGACCAAGTTCTCCATAACTTCAAGTCCGATGAAACCTCCACCAACAACTGTAATATTCTCAGCGTTATTGCTTTCGATGTATCCAGCCAGAGCCTTGATGTCTTCAACATTACGAACCGTGAAGACGTTCTCGTTGTGAACACCTTTGATCGATTCTAGCAAAATTGGAACGGCACCCGGTGAAAGAAATAGTTCATCATAGTCTCTGGTACTTGTTTCGCCAGTAATCGTATTCTTAATAGTAACTGTCATGTCCTTGTAATCCGCATCAATAACTTCAGTATTAACTTCAGCATCAATATTATATTGCATCTTGAATTGTTGCGGAGTCATCAAGACAATGTCATCAGCATCCTCAATTGTTCCGCTCAAGTGATATGGCAAAGCACAATTTGAAAACGAAACATTTGGTCCCTTTTCAAACATTGTGATCTCAGTATTTTCATCCAAACGTCTAACTCTAGCGGCAACTGATGCACCACCAGCAACCCCACCTACTACTAATACTTTTTTACTCATTACAATTCCTCCTTAAATAGTTGCAACATTCATATTTGGTAATTCATATTTTGGTAAGATATCAACTTTGCCTTCGAACATCTTAATTCCAACCATGCCACCTAATACTAAGAAAGCCATAAATACGTATCCGTGGATTGAAAAGTTGCAGATTGAAGAATACAAGGCACCAATGTTACATCCACGTGCACATCTACTTCCGAATCCCATCAATAATCCACCAGTGGCATAAACCATGAATGATCTAGCATTAAATTTAAACTTAAATGAAAATCTACCGGCCATTAAAAATGCAATAAAAGCACCTAATACCAAACCAATATTTCTAATAGTTCCTCCGTCGACTAACAAGCTGCCTTGCATAGCCTTGGCAGTTTCATCAAAAGCTGGAGAAGTAAATTTCATTCCAAACAATCCTAAGAACTTCTGATCTAATGAAACAAATGGTGTTGTAACGCCCCATGCTTTGCCAGTTGTAACTAATACAAAAATTGCACCAATAGAAATTCCAATTGCTCCAATTAAAAAGCTCCATCTTTCAACAAAGAACTTATGATACGTTTCCCATGATGTTAAACTAAATTCTTTTTCATTTGTATTGATGGGCTTTTCATATTCTAAATAATCTGATTTTGGATCAGAATACATGCCCATTTGCTTTTTATGATTCTCATACATCTTAGCAACTACATACAATCCAAAGAAAATCAGCAAGGTAACAAAGATTGCTCCACCGTACCCAATATATTGTGGCATCCAACCTTGAATACCAATTTTTCCGATTGCTGATTGATCAAGTTGATAACCAACCCATTGGCCAGGTGCTGCAGCAAGAACAAAGAATGGTAATGCTACCCATGAGTGTCCTTCTCCTTCGCCAAAATCTGATAGTGTACCACTGGCACAACCACCAGCCATCAACATTCCCATACCGAACAGAAATCCACCAAGTGCAGTAGAAATATTTCCCATTCTGACATTTTGTGTTCCAGGAATAATTGCCTGGCTATCACTTGTCGCCAGCCAAGCTGGAATTGCTCCACCACTTGCAGCAGCCCATTGAATACCGATATTAACAATTGCAGTAAGTGAAAACATAACAAGCAATGCAACGGTCAAACTAGATTCTCCACGATAAAATACTCGTTTGATCCCGCCAGCAAAACCAAACCTGGACCTTGTTAAAACATACCCAATCATTAATCCTGCAAATAAAAACATTGGTAATTTATTAACTTGACTATATAAATAAAATGCCCAAATAACTGTAAGTATGAACAATCCCAACCCAATAACGGGTTGTTTCGGATTCAATCCATAACTTTTCATTTTCTGTGAAATCATTATATCTCCCCCTAAGTTCAATGTGATTTTATTAACAATCTATATTTGAAGTATACATCCATTGATATACCTAATGAAATTCCATTTATTGTGATTACTTATGACTAAATAGGAATAGGGGGTGATATTCAATATTTATAATTACGCGTAAACTCTCTTAGCAACCATATTTCCAAGAATTCCACCTGCAACTAAGACAACTAAGAATATCCATCCTGACAATGAGAAGGTTGCGATTGGACTGTACAAAGCACCAACGTTACAACCATTTGAAAGGCGTGTACCAAATCCCATTGAAAAACCACCAATTGCATACAACGTGCTACTTTTAACAGTCAGTGATGGAACAGAATGAATCGTTTCACTCATTAACCCTGCAGTTGAGAAGTAAACAAAAGTTCCAAGTAAGATACCAAAGTTTTGTACAGTAACGCCATTAGCTAGCCAAGGTCCTGCAAATACTGCTGCTGGTTGATTGGTAAAACTTGAAAGTGACCCAGCAGAAACACCAAATGAAGTTAGAACTTTACCAAACCAGAATCCATAAGGAGTTGAAGCTCCCCAACCTGATTTTGTTAGGCCCATTAATAATACAAATAAAAATGCTAATCCGATAGCTCCTTGTTTCAAAGTCAAGGGACGCTTAAACATAACATCGTAATTGGTTTGACTTGTTAATGAATAGTCAGCGATACCTTCGTCAGATAAAGGTTTATCCTGCATTCTTTCTGATAATACACCCGAATATGTTGATTCATTACGACGTTTCTTTTCATATAGATATGATAGATAGACACCAATTCCGGCGAAAACGGCTGTTAAAACAATGGCACCTAAATAGCCATTTAAGCCATCCCATTTGAACCAATCTGGCATGTAGACACCGTTTGAAAATTTAGATCCTGTTTCTGAAGTAAACCATGATTTTTGAACCCATGATTGAGTTGTTTGTACTGGAAATCCCATAAATACTCCAACACAGAAAAAAATCAACGTAATTCCAGCTCTTGGCAAATCAGTTACCAAGTCGGTCAATGTACCCGTGGCACAGCATGATGAAAATGACATACCAAATCCAAAAAGTAATCCACCTAGCAATAAGCCTAGATTGATTGGATTAATCCACAAGTCGTAATCTGTAATATCCTTGGCAGAGAATAAGAATGACACATTCGCAATTGCTGTTATAAGAAACATAAACATCAATGTACGCATTAACTTTGTTGAGCCCGTGTTATAGGCTCTATTAACACTCCCTGCAAACCCCGTATAAGATCTAGATAATATATAACCCATTGCCAAACCAATAAGTAATCTAATGTAATGCATATTGGTCGGCAAGATAAATGGTGCTCCAAAAATAAGCACCGCTAACAATATGAAGCCGAATATTTTATCCCAGTTTTTCATATAAACACTCCCCAGATATTTCTATGTGATGTTATTAACAATTACATTTATAGTATACAGCCCTTGATATACCTAATGAAATTCCATTTATTGTGATAAGCTATAACCATATTGGAATAGGAGTGTCTACATGAATAATTACGATGAATTACTGAATTATTTCAACGCCATTTTAAACTTTGGAAGTTTTTCTGCAGCTTCAGATCAGTTATTTATTTCACAATCATATTTAAGCAAAGTTGTACTAAAAGCCGAAAAAGAATTAGGTGCAACTCTTTTGAATCGTTCACATCATCCGATAACCTTGACATATGCTGGTGAAAAATTTATGTCGGGATTAGAAACAATTGCTTTTGAGAAACGAAACCTTTATCAAGAAGTACACGATATTGCAAATAATAAAAACGGTCATATTAGTTTAGGAATAAATCAGTCAATTGCTTCGACCTTCTTACCAAATGTTTTACCAGTATTCCACGATAAATATCCCAACATCCATATAACCTTGTCCGAAAATCCTTCGGCTGAATTAGAATCACAACTACTCCATCAAGATTTAGATTTTCAGATTCGCATGTTACCTATATATACCAATACGATTCAATTCACTCATTTAAAATACGAACCGATTTACTTGATCCTAGCTAAGAATTCGCCCTACTTCACTCCTGAAAAATCCAAAATCGATATCCTAGAAGATAAATTTGAATGTCTGAAACAACAAGATTTCATCAGCTTATACTCAGGTTCCGGTTTCTCTCGCCTATTGGAGACCTTCTTGAATCGACAAGAAATAAACTTGAATACTGTGCTAAAAGTTAAATCTATTCAAACCTCAGCTTCTCTAGCTTACAAAGGACTGGCTTCAACTTTTGTGCCAGAATCTTTTTTGGACAAGCAATTTAACTCCTCGTTATGTAACATCTACAAAGTAAGTCCTAATGTTTTAAAAATGAACGTAGTCCTAGCATCTCTCAAAGATAGAGAATTTACTCGGGAAATGGAACTATTCCAAAAAAGTGTCATCAGAAGTTTTTCTTGTTACAATTAGTCACCTATCACAAGTTAAATAATGCTAATATTAAATTACCAATATAATGAAAGAAGGATTTTTTAATGAAGATTTATTTTGCTAATGGTTTATTCTCTGAAGCTGATCGTCTATACAATGACATGGTGGTTAAAAAAATTCGTGCAATGTCCAGTGACATTGAGATCTACTTACCTCAAGAAAATGGTGACATCAATGACAAGATGAATTACGCCGACTCAATTAAGATTGCACAAGAGGATAATAAAGAACTTCTTTCATCTGACCTAGTTGTAGCTGTTCTGGACGGCGATACTATGGACGACGGTGTGGCTACTGAGATCGGTCTAGCATTTGGTAAAGAAATTCCAATCGTTGGTCTTTGGACTGACCTACGTCAACATGGTTTCAACAATCCTGCCAAACTTGAGGCCGTTAAAACTATCGGTGAAAATCCATTTGGCTACATCAATAACTACACTATCGGCTTGATTAAGATGAATGGTGTTGTTATCAGTACCGTTGACCAACTACTAGTTGAAGTTAAAAAATACCTCTAATGTTTCAGTTATGTTACACACACTTTACAGTTGGATTATACCTAATTTACGTTTAGGTTATATCCAACTTTTTTAGTTCTATACGTTATATGATATTTCTCGGTTAGAAAAATTCAATTAAACAAATATGTTTTTACTTATCTAAGGGGATATATCTTTTATGAAAATCAAAAGTTTCGCTGCTTCACTATTAACTGTTGCTTCACTTGCACTTGTAACATTAGGCTCAACATCAAATGTCCAAGCTGCTACGGTTGCTACACAAGCTACATCAGGTGTTCTTTATATCAATAATGCATCTGGTGCACAAATCTACGGAACACCTACTACAGAAAGTGGAATCGCTACTACTGGTGCCAGCCTCGTTAACGATTCTGCATGGCAATACACTAAGGCCGCTAGCGTTAACGGTGAATTGTTCTATGCTGTTGGTAAAAATCAATGGATCAAGGCTTCAGATACAAGCTCAAAGCCTGCTACACAGGCTTCAACACAAATGAACAAGATCATGTATGTTAAAGCTAACGGTAACGTAAATCTTTACAGTGCAGCTAATGGTGGTTACTTCACAGGTAACACAGTTATTGGTGGTTACGGTTATACAGTTTATGAATCAACAACTGATGACAATGGTCAAATCTGGTACAATGTTGGTCAAAACCAATGGGTGAACGGTCAATACATGTCAGATGACAACGTTACACAAACACTTACAATGAACGCTACTGCTTATGATCCAGCTGTTCTTGGTTCAAATATGGGTTATAGTGGTGTCGCTGCTAACTTATCAAAATTCCCTAAGGGCACTCACTTAAGAATTACAGACGGTAACGGTACAGTTTACGATCGTGTCGTTAATGATACAGGCCTATTCGCATACAGCA
The DNA here is from genome assembly GCF_003946575.1 of Companilactobacillus jidongensis. GTDB lineage: Bacteria > Bacillota > Bacilli > Lactobacillales > Lactobacillaceae > Companilactobacillus > Companilactobacillus jidongensis. The sequence goes on from NZ_RHOP01000001.1 coordinate 244,928, forward strand.
ATCCTAATCAATTAGATATTGCTATGCCTAATTCACAAGCATTATCATTTGGTCGTCAAAACGTTACAGTTGAAGTTTTAGGTTAATTAGAGCATTAACTAAAAAAACAAATTACACAAAAAGGCATTTCTACAGTATTATGTTGTAGAAATGCCTTTTTGTTGTACCCTAATCTTGGAGGAAACATTTTGAAAAAAACCATACTGTTCGTTGAAGATGAAGAAAGCTTAGTTTCATACCTAGAACCTGAACTACAATTTGAAAACTATAATGTCATCACGGCTCGTGACGGTGAACAAGCTTGGAACTTATATAAAGAAAATAAAAGCATCATCAATTTAATCATCTTAGACTGGATGTTACCTAAGTTAGACGGTCTTGAAGTTCTCCGCCGTATTCGTAGACATTCCAAGGTTCCGGTCATCATGATGACTGCGAGAGATTACATTGGTGACAAAGTAGCCGGATTAGACAGTGGTGCCGATGACTACATCACTAAACCATTTGATATCGAAGAATTACTTGCAAGAATTCGAGTCATCATAAGACATCAAGATGATCAAAAAGACACCTCTGCTGTCTATCAAATTGGTGATCTATCACTTGATACTAAATCACGACAAGTAATCAAAAATGATGAAATCATCCAACTCACTCAACGCGAGTATGATTTACTTCTAATTCTCCTGCAGAATATTAATGATACCCTGACGCGTGAAGAACTATTAGATAAAGTCTGGGGTATCAATTTTGACGGTCAACCAAACATAGTCGATGTTTACATTAGATATCTAAGAAATAAAATCGACTCTCCTCATCATGAATCATTGATTCAAACAGTCCGTGGAGTCGGATATGTACTGAGGTATGAAAATCATGATTAAAAAATTCATGAATAGAAGTAACTCGAGCGCTGGTCAAATAACCAAGGCATATACTCTGATACTGTCATTGATAATCATTCTAATTGGATTGTCGTTGACGGTAACTGTTGGATATCAGCTTGTGCGATCACGGATTGAGGATTCCCATACTTTGATGGATAATCTGCAAAAATCATTTATTGATGATAAGCCTGATTGGAATCGTTGGCGAAAAATTAGTGATGTGGATGAAACTAATACTTACGTCAAAGTGTATTTTTATCGAAATGGTAAAAAACACGTCTTCTATTCTGAGGGTGCTGGTAAATTTGAAAATGAATCACCAAAACCCAAAACACTTTATAAATCATTCCAATACAAAGACGGTCAAAAATTTTTCTATCACGAGACTAGTTACAATCGTGGAATACATTATGAGATCTGGACTAGTTTCCATAATGTATTACATATTTTTCATTTGATATTTGATATTTTATTATTTGTGATGATTTTCGGCTTGATAATCGGTATCTGGTTAATTTCTATTTTAGCCAAAAAGCTTAACAAGCCACTTGAAGATTTAACCGCTGCAACTCATGAAGTTAATCAAGCCAATAAATTGTCATACAACACACAACTGCCTATTCCCAGAAGTCCTCAGGAAGTTCACGACTTAAGCAAAGAATTCAATCAATTATTGACACAATTAAATACCCAAGCTATCCGTGATCATCAATTCGTATCAGACGCCTCCCATGAATTACGAACCCCTCTAACAGCTGTCAGAGGGCATGTCCAATTCATCGAACGGCATGGAACGGACCATCCTGAGATAATTCCTAAATCACTCAAATTTATCGATAGCGAATCTCTGAGAATGCAGGATATGATTGAGAGTCTGCTGCAACTATCACGAATGGATCACGCAAAAGTCCAAAGGGACTATGTGGAACTATCAGAACTTATCAACGATACACTTGATAATTATGAAAGTGAGATCCCTCAAAAAATCCATCGAGAAACTAGTAATAAAGTAGTGGCATTTGTTAATAATGAGAATATTAAGCAAGTTATTATTGCCCTGCTAAATAATGCTAGTAAATATTCAGACAGTAGCAGTACAATATCTGTCGAATTAACTTCCGATAATAATAAAGCTGAAATAAAGATTGCAGATAATGGAATGGGAATCCCTGACAATGAAAAATCCGAAGTATTTGAACGATTCTACCGCGTGGACAAAGCTCGTTCGCAAGACATTCCCGGAACAGGATTAGGCTTATCAATCGTCAAAAAAATCGTTGAATTAAACGATGGAAAAGTTTTTATAAAAAATAATCATCCCATTGGCAGTATCTTCGTTATTGAATTACCAACTAAAAAAATATAATTCTGAGAATTTTTCAGAATTAATTTATTTTTCATAGATAGAACCTCCTTTCATTTCTGACTAAACTAGGGTCAGAAATCAAGGAGGCTCTTTTTATTATGATAACAACAATTATTGCATCAATCCTTCATATGGATACACTCATACCACAAATAATGGCACAATCTGGATTACTAGTTTACATCTTTATCTTTCTAATTATCTTCATCGAAACCGGTGTAGTAATTCTGCCATTTCTACCTGGGGACTCACTTCTATTCCTAGTCGGATCATTAGCTGCACTCTCACAAAAAACTTTGAATCCAATATTGTTAGTTGCCACTTTGGGAATTGCCGCCACTTTAGGCGATGGATTAAACTTTGAAATCGGCAAAAGATTCGGCAAACACTTAAGTACAAGTCCTCGCTGGCAAAAAATCATTAAGCCAAAACATTTAAAACAAGCAGAAGTATTTTTTAAAGAAAAAGGAAATTTCGCCATTTTTCTAGGTAGATTCATGCCTATCATTAGAACTTTAGTACCATTCACAGCTGGCGGAAGTCGGATGCCATATCGTAACTTCATGATCTATAACATTCTGGGTGGCTTCTCATGGGTTATTCTGTGCATTGGCTCTGGTTATTTCTTCGGTAATGTTCCCATTGTCAAAGCTCATTTCACTCTGATCATGTTAGCAATTGTTCTGATTTCATTAATTCCAATTGGAATTATAACTTTACGCAACTATGTAATTCAAAAGAAGGCATTATAAAATGAAAAAAATTTCGATAATCGTTCCCTGCTACAACGAACAGGAATCAATCCCACTATTCTACCCCGTAGTTGAGAACGTACTTAAAGATTTAGAAGAGAAATGGTTGGGAATAGAACAAATCAATCATGAATATTGGTTCATCAACGATGGCTCGAGTGATGGAACATTGGAACAATTAAAAATATTACAGGCTGCCGATTCAAACAAAGTTCATTACGTTTCTTTTTCTAGAAATTTTGGCAAAGAATCCGCACTATATGCTGGTTTGACTCATGCTACTGGTGATTACGTAGCAGTAATGGATGTAGATCTCCAAGATCCACCAGAATTATTACCTGAAATGCTATCAGGAATTATTGATGAAGGATACGACATTGTTGGAACCAGGAGATCTGATAGAAAAGGCGAACCGCCAATTCGTTCGTTTTTTTCTAATATGTTTTACCGTTTTATCAACAAGATTTCTCAAACTCAAATCGTAAATGGTGCCCGTGATTACCGTCTAATGACTAGACAAGTCGTAAATAGTATTTTATCGATGACGGAATATAATCGTTTTTCTAAAGGGATATTTAGTTGGATCGGATTCAATACCAAATATATCCCCTTCGAAAACAAAGATAGGGTTGCTGGCTCAACACATTGGTCATTCTGGCAATTATTCAACTATTCCTTGGAAGGTATCATAGACTTCTCTGATGCCCCGCTTTCCTTCGCTTCATTCACTGGCATTATCTCATGTATAACAGCAATAATTGCTATGATTTTCATAGTCATTAGAGCCGCTATCTTCGGAGATCCAACGACTGGATGGCCTTCACTTGTTTCCATCATTCTATTCTTAGGTGGTTTGCAATTATTCTGTATCGGAATCGTAGGTAAATACATTGGAAAAATCTATCTAGAATCTAAGCACCGTCCCATTTATATCGAAAAAGAGGAAAAATAATGGCATCGAGAACAAAAAATATTAGTTATTATTTATCCTCATTCTTATTGCCATTTATAATCGTTATTTCTGTATTCGCCTTCCTAAAAATCACTCCGTTCGGAAATCAAAATTTTTTATTGAGTGATATTGGTGCACAATACATTCCTTTTCTAACGAACTTCAGACACGATTTATTGACTGGAAACTTTTCTTTCTATTCGTTCAACCTCTCACTCGGTGATAATATTTTTCCACTGATGGCATATTATCTGCTCAGTCCATTCAATCTAATATTGTTATTATTTCCCGCAAATAGTGTTCCAACGGCCTTAACCTGGATTATCATTCTAAAAATAGCAACGATTGGACTCACAACCGCTTGGTTCTTCAAACAGACTTACAAAAACAATGATTTGATCAACCTAGTTTTTTCTACCTCGTTTGCATTATGTGGATTCGTCGCAATGTATTTTTACGATCTCATGTGGCTCGATGCATTAATATTATTACCACTTGTTACTATCGGCATTCGTAGATTGTTCTACGAACAAAAAACATTGTTGTACACTTTCAGTTTATTGGCTGCTATTATCACAAATTACTACTTAGGATATATGACTTGCCTGTATTCAGTTTTTTATTTTATCTACCTATTAATTCTGAATAAACAATTCAAATCTAAGAAACATTCAATTATTCAATTCGCAGTTTCTTCTATTCTCAGTGGTGCGATGAGTTCCGTCATTCTATTACCCACAGCTTTGGGAATGATGCAAACTGCTAAACAAACTCTGAGAGTTAAAAATTTTCTTCCACTACCTAGTTTTGGAGCATCAGTCTTTGCTCAGTTTGGTGTTATTGGAAGTAACTTCACTCAACGAATCTCACATGATCCTAGTATCTTTATGAGTTCGATTTTATTAATACTTTTCATTAGTTTCTTTCTTAATTCAAAAATATCTAAACAGAAAAAAATTGCATCGTCATTCTTAGTTGTTTCTTTAATTCTTGGTATGTATGTGACGACCTTCAATACTATCTGGCATATGTTCCAACATCCCGCTGGCTTCCCATTTAGGAATGTTTTCTTCTTTACATTCATTGCCATCAACTTAGCATACGAATCTTGGAGTAATAAACCGAGTAAATCTAACTTAATTATCTCTAGTCTAATTGCTGCAATTTTAATCACTATTGGGTATATTTTTGCCGCTAGAAACGGCGATTTTGTTAGTTCCAAATACTACCTTTATGATCTATTATTTTTAATTCTAAGTATCTGTGGATTGCTCTTAACAGAAGTAATTCCTAACGGAAAAATTTTAATTTTGGCAATTGTCTCAATGGAATTAGGATTCAACTTCATCGGTAGTCTTTCCGGAGCTCCTTTAGGAGATCAAAATTCATATGCCAAAAATTATAATATCGAAAATAAATGGTTTAAAAAGACCAATGCATCATCGAATGATTTTTATCGAGTAGATAACAGTCAGTCATTAATAAACAAAGCCTATGATCTTCCATATAATAATTACAATGATTCACTATTGTTCAATGTTCATTCAACGGATTTATACAGTTCAACTTTGAATAATAACACTAGATTAATGTTGAAAAATCTTGGTTATTACAGTAAGAATGTTCGCCGTATTGGCGCCGTTGGTAACACTGAAATAACTGATGTGCTATTCAATATGAAATACAAGTTATCCATGACCACACATGATTACGACTTGACCAAACTCAAGACAATGGGAATCGGATTCTCAGCTAATAAAGCCATTAACAATGTTAAACTTCAGAACAATCATCCCATCGTAAATCAAACTAAGATTTGGAATGCAATAACTGATCAAAAAGCAAAATACTTCGGAGATGTTTCTATGAAATCAAGTTCAATTGATTCAACGCATTACTCACTAAAGATCAATAAAAGTCGTTATCCGCTCTATATTGTTCCGACAAAAAAAGAAACTTTATCTGTCAATGACAATATAGTCACTGTTCATCCACACACGATTGTCAATCTTGGGAAAAATAAAGATTTTGAGATTGATCTAAAAAAATCTTCCAGCTTAAAAACACTGGAAGGTCAATTCAAATTCTTGAATACTGACAAGGTTAGCCAATCTATGAATGGTTTGACAGAATTTAAATTAAACAAGAATTGGAATTCGTACCACATATCTGGCATCATCGATATCAAGAATAATAGCTCGGTTGCATATATTAGCATCCCTTACGATGGTGGTTGGCAGGCAACTGTGAATGGTAAACAAGTTCATGTCAACAAAGTCGCAGGCAATATGATCAGTCTTCCGGTAACCAAAGGTACCAACAAGATAAACATGACCTATCATGTACCCGGATTAGCCAAAGGATTGCAATTGAGTCTTTTGAGCTTTGTAGTTTATGCAATGTTATTTTTCATTAATCGTTTCACTGAAAGAAGGAACCAAAAATGATATTCTCAAAAAATAGTTATAGGCATTGGCTAGCCATTGCCTATATGGCAATATTTTTAGGCCTAGAATTCTTGGTCGTCACTAGTAACTCTTGGTTACTGAATTCAGACTTTGGTATTCAAAGTACTATCGAACCTATGGTAAACAGCACTTACACCGCAATCTTTACGGTCATTTCATTTATTGGAAGTCCGCCAGTGACAATCATTATCACTTTGATATTAGCATTTTGGTTATTTTCCAAAAATAAAAAAGTCGAAAGTATTTGGACCGCTTGTACACTCATGGGTGGAAATGTCATAGCCTTTTTAGTAAAAATATCCGTTAAACGTCCACGTCCCGTCAACAAAGTAATTCCTGATTCTGGATATAGTTTTCCAAGTGGACATGTCTTTGGAACCACCCTGCTTGTTCTCTTTGTTATTTATATGGTATTACCATATTTCAAGAATCAAGAAACACAGTTTTTCCTTGGAACAGTTGCTATCAGTTGGCTTATAATTATGATTTTTGCAAGATTATATCTTCGTGGTCATTTTGCTTCTGATACTGTCGGCAGTGTTATCTTAGCTGGTGCCTGGTGGGAAGTAGCTCAATTACTATATTTGAAATTTTATGAACGAACAGCAGAACTCATTACCCACATTCCAATTTTAAGGAAAGATTTCGATAAATAATCAATATATGTTTAAACAAATCTATTGTATTTAATATAAATCTCTTTATAATTATGTTTGAAGACATCTCTGTATTTGGAAGGAGAACATTATGGATTCAAACAAATTCATCTTAAATCTAAAAAACTTGCAAGAAAAAAACGCACCCTTTCTAGAAACTATCTTTTCGATTGCCAATGGCCACTTCGGTGTTCGCGCTAGTAATCCTATTACTGATGCTGAAAACTTCGATACATTGGTCAATGGATTTTACGAAAAGTCACCGATTCATTACGGTGAATCAGCTTACGGATACGCTCAATTCAATCAAACCATCGTCAACGTAACTAATCTCCGTCATATCAAAGTAACTAATAATGACGGAATAGACTTCAATCGATCAGAATTGGTCGACATGGAATTGAATATGAAAACAGGAACCTTAACTGAGGACTATCACTTATTCAACACGATCAATGATGAAATAAGAATGGAAATCACTTCCTGTATCAGTCAACACGATCGTAATTGGTACAGTATTTCATACAAGTTCACACCTATCACATATCATGGAAAACTTACCATCAGTAAAACCGTGCTCTTCGACACCACAGCTAAGGTCCTCAATTCTAACGATCCACGTAAATCAAATGTTTCTTATCCATTATCAGTCTACGGTGAAAGACAAAAATACAATTTCTACAGTTGTATTCTTGCTACAAAACAATCTACTTTGACCGTTCCCTTCGCACTGCGGACTGCAAATAAGCAAGACCAACTGATCAATATGATTGTTGATATTAATGACTCACCAACCATACCCTATATTATTGGTATAGGTGATATTTCTAAAACTGGTGATGTCGAATCATTACCGAAGCACTCAATTGAAGATATCAATATCGACGCTCAAGAATTCTGGGCTACTGTTTGGCAGAATTCTGAAGTAACAATCGATGGTTCGCCACAACTGAACACTGCCTTACTCTACAATATTTTTCAACTTAACCAGTCAGCCGGTAAGGATGGAAAAACTAGTCTGGCTGCCAAAGGATTAAGTGGCACTGGCTATGAAGGTCATTACTTCTGGGACACTGAAACCTACGCTCTGCCTTACTTTTCATACACATCACCTAAGACTGCTAGACGTATGCTCAAATATCGCTATAGTACGCTTCCACAAGCAAAGAAACGTGCTGCTGAACTTGGAGTAAAGAACGGCGCCTTATTTGCTTGGAGAACTATCAATGGTGAAGAAGCCTCCGCATTCTTCCCTGCTGGAACGGCTCAATATCATATTGATGCCGATATTGCCTATGCCGTAGATTTGTATTGGAAATCCAGTGGTGATTTTGATTTCATTGAAAAATACGGCTTCCAAATCATTCTCGAAACTGCTAGATTCTGGGCTTCATTCGGTAACTGGAATGGTGATAAATTCGAGTTCTGGTCCGTTACTGGTCCAGATGAATATACTGCACTAGTAAATAATAATTACTACACTAATCGTATGGCCAAACATAATTTGGCATTGGCAAAGAAATATGCCGAGATGCTGGTCAAAGTTCATAATGTCGATCTGGCTGATTACGGAACCAATATTGATGAAATACTTAATCTTAATAAAATTTCGAAGGCCGTTTATCTTCCATTTAACAAAGATAAGGAAATCAATGCTCAAGATGATAGTTTCTTAAGTAAACCACTCTGGCCGTTTGACGAGGTACCAAAAGATAATTATCCACTGCTTTTGCACTATCATCCATTGACAATCTATCGTTATCAAGTTGCCAAACAAGCTGATACGATACTGGCAGAATATCTATTTCCAGATGAAATTTCTAACGAACAACTTAATCGTGAATATGATTATTACAATGCCGTCACAACCCACGATTCTTCATTGTCAAAGTCGATTTTTGGGATCATAGCTTCACGTTTGGGCAAACCAAGTGTAGCCTTCGAAGCGTTCCAAGAATCAGCCTTTACTGACTTGTTAAACAAGCACGGTAACACTGAAGATGGCTTACACATTGCCAATCTTGGTGGTAGTTGGTTGTCGATTTTGTCAGGCTTCTCTGGTCTGAAGTTGTATGATGATAAAATATCCATTGAAAATCACGTTCCTGAACAGATTCAAGGATTTACTTATCATATTATGTATAAGAACAGTTTATTGAAAATTACCTTGAATCATGATTTTTCTAAGATCAAATTAATGAATGAGATTCCGGCACAAGTTGAATTGTGCGGTACTGAAGTTGTTTTGAATAAGGATAAGCCTGAAATTAAAATTGAGAAATAAAAACAAGCGTTGGGATCTTTCCCAGCGCTTGTTTTTTGACATAACAAATACAAAAAGACCCCGTCCAACTGACGAGGTCAATTCATTTTGAAGTGGTAAGATGAAATCCACTGTAGTTTTCATCAACTTCTTATTTAACATTTTACTGTAAATCTGAATCTGAATCTTGCTACTGTAAAAACAAATCTTACTACTAACACTTGTTCGTTCAACTAAGGATCCTAGCAAAACATGTATTGAGCTTGCGCGACTACTATATTTAAGTCGATTTTATGTTAACTTTTGTTGCTAGTCCCAAAATGCCGTTGAACCGTACTACTCTAATTCTTCGTTGCTCTTTATTAATCCTACCAGCTCCTAACGGAAACAGTTAAAACTTTTTAATTAGCATCAAATTTTTTAGGGCTACAGTTCCAGGCATTTCATCTTTACCACGTCTATAATATAGCATTACCCGAAAGCGTTTGCAACAAATTTAATTAACCTTTTTATATAATCTTTCACTTTCTTTTATCTCGCTTAGATAGAACTTATCATGAACATCTTCAAGCCTTGTTATATCACCGTTTCCAAGCTCTTTAGAAAAGATATTTTCGTAATCGGAAACACTAATTTTTTGGCGATTATTTAATTCTTCTTTAATAAATTCAGTATCTAAATATTTATCAAATCCAGAAACAACTTTTGCACTATAGATCTCACCAACAGCACCTGATCCATAACTAAACAGCATCAACTTCTCGTCAGCTTGCGCATCACCATTAACCAGATATGATAATAACCCCAGATACAATGAACCTGTATACAGATTACCAACGTTACGACCAAATTCGATACTCTTCTGATAGTGTTCTACCAACTTTTCATATTGCGCATCAGACATTTGACCATCCAACGTACGTAATGCCTTCATTCCCATTTTGGTATAAGGAATATGGAATAACATTGTATCAAAATCCTCTGCTGTCACATCATATTTCTCTTGGAACTTATTCCAAAGTGTTGTAAAAAATTCTACGTAAATTTCATTTGAAAACTTTCCACGAGCAAAAGCTGTTTTTGAAAAAGTTGGACGCCAGAAATCACCGACGTTACGTGACATATAAACGGATTTATTATCAAGTTTCAAAATATGCGGGTTTTGACTAATGACCATTGCAACTGCCCCAGCACCTTGAGTAACTTCGCCGGGTGTCTTAATACCGTATCGAGCAATATCGCTGGCAATAACTAATGCCTTCTTATCAGGATTCAGCGCCACAAAGTTGGACGCCATCTGTAATCCAGCAGTTGCTCCATAGCAAGCCTCTTTAATTTCAAAGGCACGCACATCTTCTGGTAAATCTAATAGGTCCATCAAGAATGCTGAAGTGGCCTTTGATTCATCAACACTACTTTCAGTGCCTACAATAACTAGACCAATATCATCACGATTATCATCATCCAAAACCCTATCAGCTGCTTCAGCGGCCATGGTTACAGCATCTTGATATACATCAGGAACAGCTTGTTTAGATTGACCAATACCAATTGTGAATTTATCAGGATCAACATCACGTGCTTCAGCCAATTCAACAATATCGATATATTTCTTCGGTGTATAAAATCCCAGTCTATCAATACCAACATTCATTATTTATTCCTCAATTCTTTCAGAACTTTTTTTGCATTATCTAACGAATAATTCTTTTGATTATTTAATTCAGCCGCTACTAATTTAATTTCATTGCCAACTGCTCCAGCCGTGACAGCTAAAGATTTGCTTTGTAAACTCATATGTCCAGCTTGAATACCAGTTGTCACTAATGCACGTAAGGCCGACAAATTATTAGCTAAACCAACTGCACCGATCACTGCACGCAGTTCTTTGCTACCATATACCTTCATCATCGATAAACTCAATTGTGCCATGGGCATGGAACTAATGGCTCCACCAACGCTACCAATCTCGACTGGCATAGTAAGTTCTCCGTGTAATCGTCCATTAATAATCGTCCAATTACTCAAGGGACTATACCTTCCTGTTTGACTAGCAAATTCCTGAGCCGCAGCTTCCTGAGCTCGATAATCATTTCCTGTTGCCATAACCACGGCATCAACACCATTCATGATACCTTTGTTATGTGTGATAGCTCTTTTAACCGATTGTCGTGCAAACTTAGTCAGCATAACAATTCTTTGGGCAACTTCTTGCCCAGACATTGTACTCGTGCTCAACTTATCAAAATCAACATCCGCTTGAACAGTAACTACCTGACCCACTCCACTGTTTGACAAAATACTGCACAAAACATCACAGTCAGTTATGAAAGCAACTTTTTTTGCAGTTTTTTCCAAAATTGTATTAACAATATTGGCTCCCATAGCGTCGACCGTATCAACACCGATTTCTAGTTCGATCATATCGTCATATTTGTGTAACTCCAATGAACTAATGCCACCACCACGTTTGATCAAACTCGGATGTGCATCATTGGCAAATTGAATGATATCGTTGTGATTTTGGTTTAATAGATCAAAAGTATCAACCTTAACTGACTCCAAAACAATCTGACCATAAACAATGTGTTTACCAACTGAAGCTTTAAAACCACCACTATTACGAATACGTTTGGCACCATTCGATGCCGCAGCAATTACTGATGGTTCCTCAATCGACATTGGGATAATATAATCTTTACCATTAACCGTGAAATCTGTTGCAAATCCATATGGCAGACCAAAAATCCCAATTTGATTTTCACTCAAACTATCTGCCAGATCTTCTGGCAAAGACTTACGTGACTTCAAAAAATCAGCTTGTTCAGTAGTAATATAATTAGCTTCCAATAAATAATTAATACGTTCTTCATCGGTTAATTCATATAATTTCATGATAATTTAATTCCCAGTGCCATACCCATACCACCACCGATACAGATTGAAGCAATCCCAGTTTTTTTATCAGTACTTTGCAAAGCATTGATCAGTGAAACAATCAGCTTAGCACCAGTAGCTCCTAATGGATGTCCAATTGCAATTGCTCCACCGTGAATATTGACTTTGTCAGCTGGTAAATTAAGGTCACGGGTTACAGCAACTGCTTGTGAAGCGAAGGCTTCGTTGATTTCGAACAAATCAATTTTATCCAAATCAGTATTATACTTATCAGCATACTTATTAATAGCATAGTAAGGCGCATAACCCATGAAATTCGGATTAACCCCGACTTCCGTATAACCAACGATCTCTGCGACATACTTGAGACCAAGTTCTTCAGCCTTAGTCTTAGTCATCATAATCAGGGCAGCTGCACCATCATTTAATGGTGACGAATTACCGGCAGTTACCGTTCCACCTTCCTCAAAGGCAGGATTTAAGGTTGCCATCTTTTCTAATGTAGCATTAGCACGAATGGACTCATCTTTGGTGATCTGTTCACCATTAACTTCAATTGGTATAATTTCGTTCTCCAACTTATCAATTGAGGCAGCAGCTTTTTGCTGTGAAGCAAAGGCAAACTGATCTTGTTGTTGCCTAGTTACAGCATATTTTTGAGCAACGTTTTCAGCGGTGATACCCATGTGTTTGTCGTTGAAAGCATCCCACAAGCCATCACGAAATAAAGTATCACCTTGGTCATCACTTGCTTCCAATTTACCAACTCGTTTGGCGTAAAAGGCAGCGTTAGACATGCTCTCCATTCCACCAGCAACGATAATATCAGCATCACCTAATAGCAAAGCGTTTGTTGCTTCGTGAACTGCCTTCATCCCTGAACCACAAACTTGATTCAAAGTCATAGCTGTTGATTCCACTGCAGCTCCAGAATTAATAGCAATCTGTCTAGCAGGATTCTGACCTGCACCAGCTTGATAAACATTTCCAAAAATGAATTGATCGACCGATTGAGGGTCGATTTTATTCGCTTTAAGAAGTTTTTTAACTAACTGTGTACCGAGCTCAACAGCTGATACATCAGTAAATTCTCCACGAAACTTACCAATAGCGGTTCGCTTAGCATCTATAATTACAACTGAATCCATAAATTTGTATCCTCTCATTTGGTAGAATTACTCTAAGCCTTAATAATAATTTATCTGATGAAATAAAACAATGAAAACGATGGTGTTTATCTTATGAGAATCATTGATTTAATCTTATTGCTAAATGATTTCAATCGAAATAATCGTGTCTTTGTCGAAATAGACAAGCAAAAACTAGCAGTTGTTGATTTAGAAGTGACTGCTGGCGGTATCTATCTCAAGGCTTCCAGCAAATTAAAAGGTATCAAGAATTGGGAATTTCTTCTGCTTCTCAACAAAAAGGATTATTACGAATTGCCCTTATACTATGATGACAAAAAAAATCACCACCAACTCTTTGGATTCAGAGTCGCTGATGATTGTATTTTATTAGGTTAATTATTTAGTAGACTTCTTATCCTTATTATCTTCAGCTTCAAGTTTCTTGCTTAAGTCCAAAATATACTTTCTCAACTCATCCTTAACTTCTGGGTGAGTCAATCCATATTCGATATTTGTCTTAACATATCCGAATTTATTACCAACATCGAATCTTTCACCTTTAAACTCGTGTGCAAATACCCTTTGAACCTTGTTCATACGGTCAATAGCATCTGTCAATTGAATTTCATTACCAGCACCTGGTTTTTGAGTCTTCAACAGATCAAAGATTTCAGGTGTCAACAAGTAACGTCCAATGATTGCCAGATTGCTAGGTGCATCTTCAACCTTTGGCTTCTCAACAAAGTTCTTAACATTATATAAACCAGGAGCATGTTGACCTTCTGGATCAATAATGCCGTACTTAGAAACATCCTTATCGGGAACTTTCATAACGGCAATTGTTGAAGCATGTGTCTTCTCGTAGTCGTCAATAAGTTGCTTTGTCAATGGAACCTTGTCAGTCATCAAATCATCACCAAGCATAACTACGAATGGTTCGCCTGAAATAAATGATTGTGCTTGGGCAACAGCATCACCCAAACCATTTGGATGAGCCTGACGGCTGTAGTACAAATTGACTCCAAGATCAGTAGTAGCTTGGACAACTTTTAATAGATCAGTTTTATTTTTTGATTCAAGATTTTGTTCCAATTCTGGAGCAGCATCGAAGTGATCTTCGATCGAACGCTTATTTTTACCAGTGATAATCAAAATATCTTCGATACCTGAAGCCTTAGCTTCCTCAACGATAAATTGAATTGTTGGCTTATCGACGATTGGCAACATTTCCTTTGCCAATGCCTTAGTGGCTGGTAAAAATCTAGTTCCTAATCCTGCTGCTGGAATGATGGCTTTTCTTACTTTCATTACTTATCTCCTTGTCTGTTATTCTCATACATCCTCAGATATGTACTCAAGCGGCCGGTATTCTTCCGCAGATATGGGCCTTTACTTGCTTCCGCAAAACCAACATTAACGGCATTTCCAAATAGAAATATCGTCACGGACATGTTAATCCACAATAGGAAGATAATAATGGCTCCAATCGTACCGTAATTATCCCATGCTGATCCAAAATACTTCAGATAGTAAGAAAACAATTGCGATAAGATCAATATTCCTGCGGTAGTTATAATCGTGCCTAATAATACATAGTGAAGTTTTAATTGAACATTAGGTAAAAAATAAAATAAAGCAAAAACGATCAAGAACATTATAACAATAGCTAAGGGCCATTTCCATCTCATAAATTCATCTAGGGCGGTTTGTAGCCCTTTGACCTCGATTAGGCTTATCAACCAGTTAAGCACTGTCTGACCAAAGGTAAAGACGATAATTACTGCCACAGCAATAACAATCAAGAAAAAAGTCATGATAAATGCCAAGCCACGTCTGATAATATAGTTCAAAAACGTTTGATTTACGAATAAACTATTGATATCCAATCCGTATGCTTGATTCATTGAAAGCTGCGCTGTATTTAAACCTCGTGACATCGCCCATAGGGCCACAATAATACCGACTGACAAGATACCGGTGTTTGAACTAGTAATAACTTTTTCAATCACCGGTATAAATGTATCATGCAAATTCTCAGGTAAAATGAATTCAACATAAGAAACAACGGTTGGCCTATCTAAATGCAACAATGGAATTAAATTTCCTAAAATAATAAAGGCCGGAAATAAAGACAATAGTAAATAATACGTAATGGCCTTGGAGGCCATAGGTATATTAGCATCCCCCACAGCCTGCGTAATAAATTTCACTAGTTCAACGAACTTTTTATAACGTGGAATATCCTGCGCAAACACGGGTACCGTTTCATTTTTATTTTCGTCCATTTAATCCACCGTTATTTCAATCGATATTTAGCGTCAAATTCAGGGTCTTGAGATGTAAGAATCTTAGGGCCATCCTTTGTAATAGCAATTGTGTGCTCATATTGTGCTGAATCTGAACCGTCAGCAGAAACAAAGTATTCCCATCCGTCAGCTTTGACAAACTTATCCTTGATCTCCCAAGTACCTAAGTTGACCATTGGTTCGATAGTAATAGTCATTCCTTCACGCAAACGAAGTCCTTGTCCCGGTTCACCATAGTGAGGAACGTTTGGAGCTTCATGCATTGTGGGCTGGATACCATGTCCAATAAGATCACGAACATCACCCATACCTTGTTCATCTTCAACATAATGTTGAATGGCATAACCAATATCACCCAAGCGGTTGCCAACGACAGCTTGATCGATACCTAAGTATAGAGCCTTGTGAGTAACATCCATTAAGTGTTGATCTTCTGCTGAAAGAGTTCCAACAGCATATGTCCAGCAAGAATCACTTTCATAACCATTCAAATTAACAGTCATATCAACCTTTAGGACATCTCCGTCCTTTAGAATCAAACTCTTCCGGGGAATACCATGAGCAACTTCATCATTAACACAGACACAAGTTGCATATTTGTAACCTTCAAAACCCTTTTCAGATGGTCTCCCACCATGTTCAGTTATATATTTATCAGCGAACTCTTCGATTTCCATTGAAGAAATTCCTGGTTTGATGATATCTCTTAATCCTATATGAACGTTGGCGAGTAGTTCGCCAGACTTTCTCATACCTTCTATTTCACGTGCAGATTTTAATGTAATCAACTTTTGCATTTCCCTTCAAAAAAAAATAAAGTCGCTTATATTATAACATTGTCCGGTATTTTCATTTAGATAGTTGTTTATTTTTGCTATAATATCCCAAGAATGTAAATTGAGAGGCATTGATATGACAAAAGTAAAAATCGTTTATGCTAGTATCACCGGTAATGATGAAGATATGGCATACGTCCTAACAGAAAAATTTGAAGACTTGGGTATGGACGTTGATATGAGTGAAGTCTCACAGACTGATGCTTCAGATTACGAAGAAGCCGATGTCTGTGTAATGGTAAGTTATACCTACGACGATGGTGTCGTTCCTGAAGAAGCATTGGACTTTTATGATGACATGAAGGACCTTGACCTAACTGGTAAAATTTATGGTTCTTGTGGTTCTGGAGATCACTTCTATGAGGATTTTTGTCGTGCCGTCGATGAATTTTCAGATGCTTTTGAAGAAGCTGGTGCTACCAAGGGTGCCGATCCGGTCTATGTTGAGTTAGCACCTGAGCAAGCTGATATCGACGATCTAGACAAATTTGCGGAAACAATTGTGGCAAAAGCTAAAGAAATGGATGACTAAAAATGAATTTCATTAGAAAACATCGTGACTTCGCGGTGTACTGTCTATTTGGATTTCTTGCATCTATTATCAATATCATCGTTTTTGATGTATCACATAATAACTTCGGTGTTCCCTTATGGATCGCCAATACGATTGCCTGGTTTATCTCAAATGTTTTTTCGTTCTTTGTAACGAAACTATTTGTTTTCAAAACCGAAATGGGTAGCTATAAAAAGATGTTCAATGAAGGGATATATTTCATTGTTTCGAGATTGTTCTCGTTACTGTTTGACGATGTATTCATGATCGTAGCAGTCTTAATATTCCCATTGAATAATATTCTCATCAAAGCAATCGACCAACTAGTTGTTGGGTTATTCAATTACTATTCATCCAAATGGATCTTTAATTATAATAATCGAAATATTATCGAGAAGATCAAGCAATTCAGAATCTCTCAGAAAAATACCGAAAAAAAAGAGAGTGAAGCTAAGGAAATTTAACCTTAGCTTCACTCTTTTAATTTGTTTATTCAAATTCATCTGGTTTAACGTCTGTTTGTCCAAAGTGGAAACTGATCGCATCCATAATTCTATCAGATGCATTACCGTCACCATAAGGATTTTTGGCATTAGCCATACGATCATACTCAGCTTTGTCTTCAATTAGACGATTCATTTCACGTTCAACAACTTCTGAGTCGGTTCCAACTAACTTCAAAGTCCCAGCAGTAACGCCTTCTGGACGTTCCGTTGTGTCACGAAGAACTAGTACTGGCTTACCCAATGAAGGTGCCTCTTCCTGAACACCACCGGAATCAGTCATAATGAAATAACTCTTCGATGCCAAGTTATGGAAGTCCACAACGTCCAATGGATCAATCAAGTGAACTCGATCAACATCACCTAAAATATCCTTAGCTGTCTTTTGTACCACTGGATTCAAGTGGACCGGATAAATCAATTCAATGTCGTCGTGCTTTTCAACTACACGTTTCATTGCATTGAAAACCTGCTTCATTGGTTCACCTTGATTTTCACGACGATGCATCGTGATAAGGATCATTTTCTTATCTGAATCAATAATATCCAAGATATCATGGTGATAATCCTTGTGTACAGTACTGCGTAAGGCATCAATAGCAGTATTACCAGTAATGAAGACATTATCTCCATTATGATTTTCTTTGAGCAAGTTAGCCTTACTTTCACTGGTTGGAGCGAAATACAAATCCGACAAATCGTCAGTCATTTGACGATTCATTTCTTCTGGCCATGGAGAATACTTATTCCAAGTTCTAAGACCAGCTTCAACATGTCCGATGCTTGTTTGATGGTAGAAGGCTGACAAAGCAGCACTGAAAGTCGTTGTTGTATCGCCATGAACTAGAACGATGTCTGGTTCTTCCTTCTCGATAATACTATCTAACTCCTTTAATACCAATCCAGTAATACCACTGAGAGTTTGACGTTCCTTCATGATATTCAAATCATAATCCGGTTTGATCTTAAATATCTCAAGAACAGAATCTAACATTTCACGATGTTGAGCCGTCACAACTGTCACGGTTTCAAATCGATCACTATTTTGTTTTAATTTCAAAACTAATGGAGCCATTTTAATTGCCTCTGGTCGTGTTCCAAAGACTGTCATAACTTTGATTTTTTTCACATTAATCACCTCAATAACCTCTTCAAAGTATATCAGAATAAATATACTTTATATAGTCGTCAACACAATACGATATTATATGGATATTTTCTGAAAAAACTTGCTATAATAAAATTCATGATGATAAATATTCCGATGCTTATAATACTCAGTATTCTCACAACGTTACTTGCCTTTTTCCTTGTTATGGCAATTTACAATACATTTATGAAATCCGACGGCAAGAAATACTGGTGGTTTATTTTATTAGGACTTGTAATCCTTTATATAATAGCATTCATAGTCTATTTTCATATCAAAGGTACACCTTTGCTGTAAATACTTTTACAAAAAACATATGAATTCGTTAAGATTTGAGTTAAAATATCTATTGTATTCAAAGATGAATTTATTGGAGGATTATCGATGGTTTTAACAAACGGTAACGAAATTTTCAACAACGCCCGTAAAGGCAAATATGCTGTTGGTGCTTTTAACATCAACGACTTGGAATGGACTCGCGCTATTTTAGCTGCAGCCCAAGAAACAAACACACCTGTCTTGGTTCAAACATCAATGGGTGCTGCTAAGTACATGGGTGGTTATGAACTTTGCCTACACCTAGTACAAGACACAATCAAGTCAATGGGTATCACAGTTCCAGTTGTTATGCACTTGGATCATGGTAACTATGAAGCTGCTAAAGAATGTATCGAAGTTGGTTACAACTCAGTTATGTTCGATGGTCATGACTTGCCTTTCGACGAAAACCTTGAAAAGACAAAGGAAATCGTTAAATTAGCTCACGCTAAAGGTATTTCTGTTGAAGCAGAAGTTGGTTCAATCGGTGGTACAGAAGATGGTATTACTGGTCTTGGTGAATTAGCTGATGTTGAAGAAGCTAAGACACTTAACGCTACTGGTGTTGACTACCTTGCTGTTGGTATTGGTAACATTCACGGTGTTTACCCTGACAACTGGAAAGGCTTAAGCTTTGACCGTCTAGAAGAATTGGCTGCTGAAATCTCAACACCACTTGTTCTTCATGGTGGTTCAGGTATCCCTAAGGAACAAATCGTTAAGGCTATCTCAATGGGTATCTCAAAGGTTAACGTTAATACTGAATTACAACTATCATTTGCTAAAGCAACACGCGAATACATCGAAGCTGGTCACGACCAAGATATCGATGCTAAGGGTTATGACCCACGTAAGTTACTTGCACCTGGTACAAAGGCTATTACTGACACAACTAGAGAACGTATCGAATGGTTCGGTACACCTTCACTATAATAATTACTTTAAGAGAGATGTTTATCATCTCTCTTTTTTTGTTTTATTCCAAAAATTGGTATAGTTTTTTTGCCATCACTTACAGAAAAAATGTTTTGTGAAAATATTTTCGTAGATTTTTTATCACAATCTAACCGGCACATCAGCAATATCAGCCTATAATGTTGTGAAAAATAATTGTAAATATAATTTTATATTGTGAATTATGTTTAATCCTGTTATACTATACCCATAAAAGGAGAGCAATCTCCGAAGTAAGGAGGTCCTGCGATAATATTGGTATACTCAACAATTTTATCTACGCCCACTCCGCTTCCTAATCAAGCCTCCCTGGAAAAACGAAGCGTGGATAAAGATTCGTAATAGAAATATCCCCCACAGTTTTAAAAGAAACAAACCCCTAACAAAAAAGAGTCCTAAGATATTTGCCATCTTAGGACTCTTTTTTCATTCCAAATTCATTGCAATTCTTGCCATACGGCTCATCCTATCAACCGTCCACTTGGGCTCCAGAACTAATTTCACAGTACAATTGTCAATACCATCGACTGACATTGCTGCTCGATGGATCAAGACTTTCAAATAATCGCTAGCCGGACACCACACATGTGTAAGTGTCATCGTAATTTCACATGTGTTATTTACTATTTCGACATTGTAAATTATACCTAAATTAACGACATCGACTCCAAGCTCTGGATCAATTACATTTTCCAGAGCGCACATTACATCCCCTGCCCGTTGATCAACTGCATTTGCTTGTTTATTCATACTTACGACTCCCTTCGGAATATGAATCGCATTTGCTATCACTTTCACAATTTTAATATATCATCTTTTTTATAATTTTGTATAGTTAAATGCAAAAAAGGACAATTTTTTTAACAAAAATTGTCCTAAAATGATTTATATCAAGTTTTATTGGTTAACAATGCCATAATCCAATTTGTTGATTGCCAATTGAGCAACCAAGTTAAGATAATTCCATGGATTATCATAATATGGTTGGAACATCATATCTACAAATGCTAAATCATCAATTGTATTTTTATTTTGGATAGCAATTGAAACAGCATTAGCTGACTGTGTAACTTCATGCTTACTAAAGAATTGAGCTCCCAAAATCATCCTAGTATCTTTGTCATAAACTAGGAAGATACTTAGCTTTTCATTCGTTGGCATAAAGTCCGGACGATAATTAGCATAATACTCTACTCTGTCAGCATTGATTCCGGCAGCAAGTGCATTGTGCAAAGTAATTCCAGTTGAAGCAAGTGTATATCCAAACAATTGCATGGCTGTTGAACCTTGAGTACCCATATATTTTTGAATATTGCCAAAAACATTTTTACCAGCCAGTGTTCCTTGACGAACAGCATTGGAAGCTAGTGGAATGTATAGTGGCTTCTTAGTTGGATTGAAATTAACAGCACAAGCATCACCAGCTGAATAAATATCAGGATCTGAAGTTTGAACATATTCATTGATGATCAAAGCATTACGACCATCCATATCCACTTGTCCCTTCAATAATCCAGTATTGGCATCAAATCCAGTACACATAATAACCAAATCAGCTTTATGTGTATCTTTGTCAGTCTTGATAGTGATTTCTTTACCGTCTTCAAATCCTTGTACACGTTCATTCAAGTAAACATGGACATAGTGATCCTTCAACAAACCGATGATCTTGTCAGATAGTGGCTTATCAATATAATTCTTAAGAATTTGACTACCAGATTGAATCAGAGTAACTTCGTGAACTGTGTTAGCATAACTTTCAGCCAACTCAACCCCAACGTATCCACCACCAACGATAGCGATACTTTGATAATTCTTAGCTGATTCATAAATGCCCTTAGCTTGTTCATAATTTTTACAGTACAAAATACGAGGACTGTCGATACCGTCAATATTCGGCGTACTTACAACTGAACCAGTCGTCATAATTAATTTGTCATAGCTATCTTCGAATTCTTTGCCCGTATTAAGATCTTTGACAATCATAGTCTTAGACTTAGCATCGATTTTTTCAACACTATGTTTCATTTCAACTTTTGCGCCAAGATCCTCAAGTGTACTTGGATCTGCATAAAACATATCCTCAAGTCTGTCCACAATACGACCTAAGTACAAAGCAATTCCACATGACAGAAATGAGATGTTATCTTCACGCTCATATACGGTAACATCTGTATCGGGATGATCCTTCAAAATCTGTTCAACTGCAGCTGTACCAGCGTGTGTACAACCAACAATAATAACCTTCAATATGTGCCTCCCCATAGGACTTTTTAATAGATTATCTTAATTTAATTACCTAAAAGCCTTTGCTATTAAAAATAACATACTTACGACTTCTATTTTACTAAAGTGTCCTAATTTATGTGAATCTTTTCTCCAAAGAATTATAGTTTAATTCTACACCAAGCAAGTTCCAATTTTTATAAATTCATTTATCAAAAAATGAATACTCAAATGGAATATTTCAAATATTCTAATATTATGTTGTCAAATATCATATTACACTACAAACGTTCCAATTATTAGAGTAAAATAATTTAAATTCAATAATTGAAAGTGGGAATATCATGCAAGAAATTAACTACTCCAGCGATTTATCTTCAAAAACTTATCAAGATGCATTAAATATTCGTAAAGAAGTTTTTATTAGAGAACAAAATGTGGATCCTGAACTCGAAATTGATGGTGAAGATTCATGTACTCACGTAACAATATACATCGATGGAACTCCCGCAGGAACTGCTCGCTATTATCCAACTGATAACAATGGTATTCATATTCAACGTGTTGCCGTGCCTCAAGAATTCCGTCACCAAGGAATTGCATCAGCTCTGATTAAAGACATTATTACTAAGGCCACAAACGAAGGTTACCACTATGTCATCCTAGGAGCACAAGATCATGCTCAAGACTTCTATGTACAACTTGGATTTAAGGTTGTCGGTGAGCAATACCGTGAGGCGGGAATACTCCATCATGATATGGAACTCACATTGTGAGAATAAAAGTTTGTCTTATTGTATAATAGAACGATAAGAAATTAGTTTTAGGGGGAAACCTATGTACAGATATTTCATTCAACCGCAATTGAACAAGTACACCAATACATTGATTGGTTATGAATTGTTAATGAAAAAAAAGACCGCAGAAGGATGGCGTCCACCTTTACATTTTTCTGATATTCCATCACACATTATGGCGGAGGTCTTAATCGCTACAACTAAGCGCCTGTCACTAAAAATCGGCTCGGTATCTGTTAATATCAACCGAACACAATTGATGGATCCAGAAGTTAGAAAGGCCATCATTAAGTCTCAGCTTCAGTTGCGTCCATTAAAACTAGTCGTCGAACTAACTGAAGAACCTGGCGATGAAAAATGGACTAATAAAGAAATGATTCCATTAATAAAACAATTCATCGACTACGGTATGGACTTCAGCCTCGACGATGTTGGTACTGGAGAAAACAAGTTGGAACATATTAAGCCATTGATACCAATGGCTTCTGAAGTTAAGTTTGCACTACAAAACTTTAAAGAGAAGTTTCGTGATCCCAATATCGAAGATAAAGTTATCTTTTGGCGTGACTATACCAACAAGAATAACCTACGACTGATACTTGAAGGTATCGAAAACTCCGAAGATGATCAACTGGCTGATACATTGCAGATAGACTTACGCCAAGGATACTTCTATGGCAAACCTCACCTGCTCAAAATAAAAGAAGACGATGACGTTTTCAATCAAAAATAACCATTTTGGAAAATTCCAAAATGGTTATTTTTAATCTTTTTTTATTTTACGCTGAACGAATTTAACTAATTCCACAAACGGGATTACTGCAAATGAAGAACCTAATACAATTGCCCATTGATACATATCCAAGTGTGAAACTCTAAAGGCGTCGTTCAATCCTGGGATCATAATAACCGCCATCATCATTACTAGTGATAATAAAATTGCTCCATTGAAGGCTTTATTCTTAAACAAGCCAACTTTGAAGATTGATTGATGAACCGACTTCACATTGAAGGCATGGAATAACTGAATCAACCCCAAAGTTGCGAATGACATTGTTAAAGCGTCTGCATGAATTGCATTATATCCACTATGCACTGGCCACATGATAGCTGTTGCATAAACCAGCAATACCATAGCCGCTTCAAAAATCCCTTGATAGATCACACTACTCAAGACACCGCCAGAGAAAAAGTTAGAGTTTCTTCCACGCGGCTTATGATTCATCAAGTTGGACTCTGCCGGTTCCATTCCCAATGCAATTGCCGGAAACGTGTCAGTTACCAAGTTGATCCACAACAAATGAATTGGTAACATCGTATCCCACGCCAGCAATGTTGCAATAAACAACGTCAATACTTCACCTAAGTTAGCCGCTAACAAATACTGAATAGCTTTTTGAATATTCGAGAAGACCTTACGACCCTCTTCAACCGCCACAACAATCGTCGCAAAATTATCATCAGCCAGGACCATATCGGAAGCACCTTTAGAAACCTCCGTACCTGTAACTCCCATACCAATCCCAATATCAGCCTGTTTCAAAGCTGGTGCATCGTTTACACCATCCCCCGTCATAGCAACTACCTTGCCCAATTTTTGCCAAGCCTTAACGATTCTAACTTTATGCTCAGGCGACACTCGAGCATAGACTGAGTAATTCTCTACTTTCTTATCAAATTCTTCTGTCGACATCTGATCTAATTCAGCGCCTGTCAAAACAGCATTATCGTCACCAGGTTCAATAATACCAAGCCGAGCAGCAATTGCTTCGGCTGTATCTCTGTGATCTCCAGTGATCATTAATGGTCTAACCCCTGCTGACTTAGCAACACGAACAGCATCAGCGGCTTCCGCTCTTTCAGGATCGATCATTCCGACTAATCCGGCAAAAATCAAATTGCTCTCGATTTCAGTGGATTCTAATTCATTAGGCATTTCATCAATATATTTATATGCCATTTCCAATACTCGCAGTGCCTGTTTAGCCATATCTTTGTTATTTTGAAGAATGATTTTTTTATCTGCATTGGTAATATCTCTAATACCATCCGGAGTCTGAATTCTCGTGATTCGCTCTAACAAAATATCTGGAGCACCTTTGACTGCAACCAAAAATCTACTACCATCTTTGTGAATTGTGGACATCAACTTACGATCTGAATCAAACGGTAGTTCCGCCACTCGCGGTTGCTGCTGTAATTTACGATCCAAATCAAAATTGTGTTTTTCACCAAAAGTTATCAAAGCTGTCTCAGTTGGATCACCGATCATCGTTCCATCATGTGAAATCTTTGTATCGTTAGCAAAATTCATAATTTTCAATGCCATGTTGTCTATGGATAATTCTTCTTCAGCTGATTGTTGTTGATCAAAGGTATAAACTTTTTCCACAGTCATCTGATTCAATGTTAATGTTCCCGTCTTATCTGAAGCAATAATTTCCGTTGAACCCAATGTTTCTACAGCCGGCAATTTACGAATGACGGCATTACGCTTAGCCATAACCTGTGTTCCTAATGCCAAAATAATCGTTACGATTGCTGGCAATCCTTCAGGAATGGCTGCAACAGCCAATGAAATGGATGTCAGCATCATTTTGATTGGGTCCATACCGTTGAAGAACGTTCCCACGACATACATCACCACAGCAATGATTACAATAGCAATTGTCAAGAACTTGCCCAAGTGATTCAAGTTTTGTTTCAGTGGCGTAGTTGTCTCATCAGCCTTAGCCAGCATTCCCGCAATCTTACCCACTTCCGTCGACATCCCCGTATTAACAACGACACCCTTACCACGACCGTAAGTAACGTTACTATTGGAGAACGCCATATTTACACGATCACCGATACCAGCCTGTTCATCGTCGATGATTTTAGTTTCTTTTTCGACCGAGACAGATTCACCAGTCAATGCTGACTCTTCAATCTTTAGCGAATTAGATTCCAATAGTCGCAGATCGGCTGGAACTACATCTCCAGCTTCTAACAAAACAAGGTCACCAGGGACTAACTCGGTACTCTTAATAGTGATCGTATCGCCATTTCTCAAGACATTAGCGTGTGGTGTCGACATTTTTTTGAGAGCTTCAATTGCAGCTTCAGCACGCGATTCCTGAAATACACCTAAGATGGCATTAATGATCACGACCGCCAGGATTATAACTGAATCCACAACGTCATGTGAGACGACAGCTGAAATAACCGCGGCAGCTAACAAGACTAGGATCATCAAATCTTTGAACTGTTCCAAAAACTTCTGCAATAAAGACTTCTTCTTGCCGTCGTCTAGTTTGTTAGGCCCATATTTATTAACACGTTCGTTGACCTGCTCAGAATTCAGGCCTTCACTGGTTGCATCTAATTCTGTCAGTACTTCTGACTCACTTTGAGCATAGAATGCATTTGATAGTTGTTGATGTTTTTGTTCTGACAATGTAATTCCTCCCTTTCATCGCAAGGTCTCTGTCAAAACAAAAAAGAGACCTATGCGTGTTAAAAACACACATAAGTCTCACTATTTACAGCAATACCAGAAAAATCCCTTCGGGCTGGTGATATTGCTACAGCTTGCGCTGCTAGTTACTCCCTCATGAAAAACTATTATATTTTAACCAAAGTATATCTGATTGATTATCTAAGAGCAACCCTATTTATTTTTTTGCATCTCGTTCTTTGGCAACCGCCATTTGACCAACCAAATTCAAATAATTGAATGGATTGTCATAATTTGGTTGGAACAACATGTCGATGAATGCCAAGTCATCGATCGTATTATTATTTTGAATCATTACTGAGATAGTATTAGCTGATTGAGCGACTTCGTGTTTACTGAAGAATTGCGCACCTAGAATCTTATGATTGTCTTTATCATAAACCAAACGAATAGTTAGCATCTCAGTAGTTGGCATATAAGAGGGACGATAGTAGTCATGATAGACGACAGCTTCAGCGTTGAAGCCCCATTCCAATGCGTTCTTCAGTGTCAAACCTGTTGAAGCTAAAGTATAACCAAATAATTCCATTCCTGATGTAGCTTGCGTTCCCATGTACTTCTGAACATTGCCAAAGACATTCATACCTGCTAAGGCACCTTGTCTAATAGCATTCGTTGCCAGCGGCATATAAGCTGGCTTACCAGTTGGATTAAAATTAACAGTGCATGCATCACCTGCTGCATAAATATCAGGATCTGATGTTTGAACGTATTCATTGATCACGAGGGCACCACGACGATCCATATCCACTTGACCACGTAACAATTCTGTATTAGCAATGAACCCGGTACAAACGATTACTAGATCAGCTTTGTGATCATCCTTATCTGTTTCGATAACCACTTGATCGTCACCAGAGAAACCACTGACACGTTCATTCAAAAATATATTAACACCGTTTTCTTCCAACAAGTCAGTAATGTTGATCGACATCGACTTGTCGATATAGTGATTCAATACTTGGTCATTCGATTGAATCAAAGTAACTTCGTGATCAGTATTAGCATAACTTTCAGCTAACTCAACTCCGATATATCCACCACCAACGATAGCAATATGTTTGTGATCTTTAGCTGTTTCATAAATTTCACGAGCTTGAGCATAACTCTTACACATCAAGATTTTTGAATTATCGATTCCCATAATAGGTGGTACTTGAACATACGAACCTGTTGTCATAATCAACTTGTCATATGTATCTTCGAAAACATCGCCTGTTTTGATATTCTCTACCATTAACTTTTTATTCTTAGCATCGATTTTTAGAACATCATGCTTCATGTTTACCTTAGCACCAAGTTTTTCCAAGTCTGAAGGATCAGCATAAAACATGTCTTCTAGACGCTTTACCCTGTGTCCTAAATACAGAGCAATCCCGCAAGATAAAAATGAAATATTATCATCACGTTCATAAACGGTAACTTCAGTACCTGGATGATCTTGTAAAATTTGATCAACTGCCGCAGTCCCAGCATGTGTACAACCTACTACAATAACTTTCACAAAAAATTTCTCCAATTGAAAAACAATATCATATTTATGATAACAGGATATGTAACGGATATGTATAAACTTTTATTGAAAAATACTGATTTTTTGCATAAATTTATCAAATAAAATAAATATATTAATACCAAGCAAAAATTAATCTAATAGAGTTATACTTAATGTTGAAAATTTAGTAAATATACGAGAGGTTACGAAAATGAACAATTTAGCAATTGTAATTCCTTCATTGGAGCCGGGCCAGCGGTTATTACAATTGTTAGTTGAAATCCGAAAAACTTCACCTGAGATTCCCATTATTATCGTAAACGATGGTAGCGGTGAAGAGTATGATTCTATCTTTGATCATGTAAAAAATGACTATTCAGATACGTTGGTACTATCTCATGACATCAATCGTGGCAAAGGTGCAGCCTTAAAAACGGCTATGGACTATGTATTAACAAAGATGCCAAATATCGATGGAATAGTCACGATGGACTCAGACGGCCAACATTTGTATAAAGATGTATGCAAATGTATGGAACTTTTCCAAAATCACCCCAATGATCTAGTGTTGGGTGTTAGACAATTCGGTAAGGATATTCCTTTTCGAAGTCGATTGGGAAACATTTTAACTAGCAAGTTACTGGGCATCTTTACCGGTATCAATATTACTGACACTCAAACGGGGTTAAGAGTCATTCCCCGTTTATTTATGCGTCGCTTGATTCACGTATCAGGTGATCGATTTGAATTCGAAATGAAAATGCTTTTTGAAGCCAAAGAATCTAATGTTTCCATTATTGAACAGCCAATAACAACTGTCTATTTGGAAAATAACTCTGGTTCTCACTTTAGAGTTGTTTCCGATTCAGTATCAATTTATTCAATTTTTTTTAAATATGCTATCCCATCATTTTTTCGTTACACGATTTCGTCATTATTGTCATTCGTAGTCGATATTGGCGTCTTCTCACTAACGTTGGCATTCTTTCCACGTAATAACTTTTTATCGATTTCAGTTGCTTCAGTGCTCTCACGAGTACTGTCGTCGGCCTTCAATTATTTAGTCAATCGGCATGCAGTCTTCTCTGGTAATTCGCACTATAGCGCCGTCAAATACGCCACTCTGGCTATTGCTCAGATATTTGCATCAAGTATCCTAGTCTCGATGATCCATGCAGTGACCTTATTCAATCCGACCTATGTCAAAGTTGTTGTTGATTGCTTATTATTCTTCGTTAGTTATCATGTTCAAAAAAAATATATTTTCAAGGAACTAACTGTATGAAATTATTGTTATCTTAAAACTTCACTTTCAACGCTATGACTCAAAAAATCTATCATAAAAAATATGGACCAGGAATTTACTCTACTAAGCAGATTCTTGATCAAAAAACATTTGTTAAAGATACAAACAACTAATAAGTGATAATTTTTTTATATAAATCGTTTTCACTGTTGTTTGTTGCAAATATAACTAAAATATTTTTTATTTTATAATCTAACAATATATTCTACTTCATGGTAATATCTATATTAGTTGCTGTGATATTCATACCAGATTATGAATTTACCATGTTATAGCAAATTAGTTTCATAATTTAATATTTAGAGGTGAAGGATGTCAACTAGCTATAATTTTGATAGTTTCCAGTCACTTTTAAGTGTAGACGGCAATATAAATGCAATTATCATCGGTTTAATAACTGTTGGACTGATAACTATCATCACGATCATGGCGTATTCATTTGAAAACATCTTAAAGACCAACAACAACACGGCCTATCGGATAATCCTTGAATTGATCGAAGGTACCGTACTTGCCATCAGTATGTTTTTGCTACAGCATATTTTTAAGGCTCTTAACTCTGGAGATATGCGAAGTTGGTTCTATGCCACTGCTCAATTGACAATACTGTTGTACAGTCTCTATATGATGAAAAATCACGTTATTGAAATCATGAATATAATTGCGCCAATTTATATTTTTGGATACCGTGCCATAACTGGATACAATAACTATCTTTTACTCTTTACCCTTTTAATTATTCTACTTGCTGTAACGATTGTCTATATTTCAAGACACACCGATTTGATATTAAATTCTGAATGGCGTTTTGTTTTATTACAGACTATCTACGGTGGAATCTGGTGGATCATTATTTGGCCCTTTCACAAATTCACATTGTACTACACATTCAATATGTTGATAGGATTCGTTGTCTACATGTCAGTAATACGTTTCTTAGCCAAATGGATCAAGGATTCATTTAATAACTACAACAATCTATCTGAAAAGGTTAATTACGACGAGCTCACTGGCATTAGAAATCGTGCCAGCTTTGATGAAGTTTCACAAGAAGTTTTTAAAGTTTATAGTCGAGAACCCGACGTACCTTTAACAATTGCTATGTTTGACATTGACCATTTCAAAAATTTCAATGATACTTATGGTCATTTAGCAGGTGACAAAGTTTTACGTCATGTAGCTGCCCACTTTGAACATCAATTATTTCGAAAAACTACACGTGGTCAACTCTTCAGATATGGTGGTGAAGAATTCGTCATTATTTTTCGTGGTTTAACCGCGGATGAAAGTGCGAAGATCATTCGTGAAATCAGGAATGAATTGATAAATGATCCATTGGACTACAACGGTCAGGAATTGAATATACGTGTTTCCTTTGGTGTTACTGAATTACAAGAAACTGATACCTCATTCAAAGATTTCTTTGGTAGAGTTGACAGTTACCTGTATGAATCAAAAGACTCCGGAAGAAACAGAATGACTGTCGAAAATAAAATAATTAGATTCGGAAAAGGTCTCTAATATCGAAAAAAGGGCTCTTTGTCAAATAGTATTGATGAATAACTTTTAACCATAGGCATCCTCATTGAGGATGCCTATTTTCATGCACA
>NZ_RHOP01000010.1 GCF_003946575.1 Companilactobacillus jidongensis
AGTGATGTTCTTTTTGTTTTAAAAGAGTACAAAAAAACTGGTATTGATTATTCATCAATACCAGAAAGTATAGAACCGTAAAAATACTAATAACGTCCCTTAAATTGCTGTATCAATTGGGCAAGTAGGGTTCGAACCTACAAATTGCGGATTCAGAGTCCGCTGCCTTACCGTTTGGCGATTGCCCATTAACACTTAATGATTAACAATAAAATATTAATAAAAAACAGCAATAAAGTCAAGTAAAAATATGTGAAAAATTTGGTTAATAATGGTATTTAATAATGATTCTTGTGTTATCTTTATTATGGGAGTGATAAAAAAATATTTGTGAGGTGAATATATGGATAACAGCGAGATATTAGTAACTACAACTGAACGTATTCCAGGGAAAGAATACGAGATCATCGGTGAGGTGTTTGGATTAACAACTCAATCGAAGAATGTAGTCAAGAATATTGGTGCTGGCTTGAAGAACATCGTTGGTGGTGAAATCAAAGCCTACACTGAATTACTTTCTGAAGCTCGTGATATAGCGATTGAGCGTTTACGTGATAATGCTGTAAAGATGGGGGCTGATGCCGTAGTAATGATGAGATTCGATTCTGATTCGATAAGTGCCGATATGGAAACAGTTGCTGCTTACGGTACCGCAGTAAAATTTAAGTAAGGTGAGATTATATGTCATTAGAATATAACAAAAGTTCTCTTTCAGCTTGTACAAGCATATTAATAGGTAAAAAGGCCACACTTGATGGGTCAACTATTATCGGAAGAAATGAGGATTCACAGGCCTCATGGCCTAAGCATTTTGTGATTCATGAACATAAAGAGTTCGACGATGACCAAAAGTTTGTTTCTCAAGCTAATGATTTTTCAATGGATCTACCCAAAACTCGCTTTAAATATTCAGCTACTCCTGAATGGACTTTCAAAGAAGGATTATTTGAGGAAGATGGTTTCAACGAATATGGGGTGGGAATGAGTGCTACAGAAAGTGCTTATTCTAACCAACGTGTCTTAGGAGTTGATCCGCTTGACGAAAATGGTATTGGTGAAGAAGCAATGATCACCGTAGTTTTGCCATATGTGAAAACAGCTCGGGAGGGTGTTTTGCTTCTTGGTAAAATCATCGAAGAGCACGGAACATGTGAGACAAACGGCGTGCTTTTCTCCGATAAGGATGAAGTCTGGTATTTTGAAAGTGGTTCGGGTCACTATTGGGTTGCACAACGAATTCCCGACGACAGTTA
The DNA here is from genome assembly GCF_003946575.1 of Companilactobacillus jidongensis. Classification (GTDB taxonomy): domain Bacteria; phylum Bacillota; class Bacilli; order Lactobacillales; family Lactobacillaceae; genus Companilactobacillus; species Companilactobacillus jidongensis. The sequence goes on from NZ_RHOP01000010.1 coordinate 1,254, forward strand.
TGCGGTTGTTGCCAATCAATTAGCAATTCAAGAAGTTGACTTTAACGATACAGATAATTTCTTATTTAGAAATGATCTACAAGAATTTGTGAACGATAATAGTTTGAATCCTGATCCAAAGGGCTTTAATTTTAGAAATATTTTTGGAACTCACACCCTTTCAGATGAGATCTATAGTACTCCACGTGTTTGGTGGGGACAGCAACAATTTTCAGGGAAAACTGATGAAAGCCCTGAAAGTGAAGAATTATCATTCGTTAAAAAAGCAAATCGATTATTAAGTGTCGATGATGCTCAAGATTATCTAGCATCACATTACCAAAAGACTGAGTATGATCCATTGAATAATGGCGCCAACAACAAGCGTTATCGTCCAATTAGTTTGGCCAAGACGCAAGAATCACATGTCTTACAGATTCGTCCAGACATGGATCCTGAAGTTGCTTGTGTTCAATGGCTCGCTATGGGTGTAGCTTCACAAAGTATCTATGTTCCATTCTATATGGGAATGACAGATACTCCTAAAGACTACAAGATCGGTGAATTACCATATGATAGCAAGTCAGCTTACTGGACATACAAGTTGGCAGGCGTCTTGTTAGATGATCATTACAAAGAGCTTGGCAAGGATTACCAAGCAAAACAAAAAGATATTAATATCACTCTTCGTAATATGTTACGTGACTTTGATATGAAAGCCTTGAGCAAAGACTCTGAGGAATTACCTGAATTTTTAACTGAAGCATCATTCAAGATGGCAAAGACATCAATGGATGCGTATAAAGAATTAATTGCACAGTTAATTACGGACTCGACTAATTTTTCGCCTCTAAACTTTAAGACAGATATGAATTTATAAATATTTGAACTTTGAAATAAAAATAAGGGGATTATGAAAATGGATGATGGTAATTCGACCAAGAAAACCATTACGTTATTTGGTTTAATAATGATGATTTTCTCGGCGATTTTCGGATTCGCTAACACAACTGTTGCTTATGAACAGATGGGATTAGCAAGTATTATTTGGTATGTATTCGCGGCTGTATTCTTCTTCCTGCCAGCAGGATTTATGATGGCCGAATATGGTTCTGCCTTTAACGAAGCTAAAGGTGGTATCTATTCTTGGATCGAAGGAGCTGTGGGACCAAAAATTGCCTTCACTGGTACATTTATCTGGCTAGCTTCTTGGGAAGTATGGTTGGTTTCCACTTCAACAAAGGTGTGGATCCCACTTTCAACTGCATTCGCAGGTCATGATACAACTCAATCATGGGGTGTGTTGGGACTAAGTGGAACACAAGTTATTGGTATTTTAGGACTATTATGGATCGTTTTTGTCACAGCCTTCTCAAGCATGGGAATGGATAAGATTTCCAAAGTTTCTAACTTTGGTGGTATTATGACAATTGCTCTGAATGGTATTTTCTTCATTTTGAGTTTGATCTTATTATTCACGACAGGATTCCACACAGCTGAACCTATTACAGGTATGAATACATTTATTCATTCAGCTAACCCTGCCTTCGCTTCGCCAATCGGTATGGTTTCATTCGTCGTTTATGCAATCTTCGCATACGGTGGTATGGAATCAATGGGTGCCGTTACTGATAGTATGAAGAACCCTAAGCGTGACTTCCCACGTGGTATTTTGATTTCAGCTGTTGTTATTGCTATTACATACTCATTAACAATTCTTATGTGGGGTATTAGTACTAACTGGAGCCAAATCTTAGGTAAGTCTAATGTTAACTTGGGTAATATTACCTACGTTATGATGAGTAACTTAGGTTATCAATTTGCCGACAGTATTGGTTGGAGTCATGCGGCCGCAATTACGACCGGTCAATGGCTAGCAAGATTTACTGGTTTTGACATGTTTGTCTTGTATATGGGAGCATTCTTTGTTCTAGCATATTCACCATTGAAGTCATTTATTTTAGGTACACCTAAGGACTTCTGGCCTGAAAAAGTTACTAAATTAAATAAACATGGTATGCCAGCTAACGCAATGTGGATTCAAGCCGCAGTCGTTGGTGTTATGGTTGTTTTAATTGCTTTCGGTGGTAGAAATGCTAAGGAACTATATAATGTTTTGACGTTGATGGCTAACGTTTCTACAACTATTCCATATTTATTCTTAGTTGGAGCATATCCATTCTTCAACATAAATGATAAAATTGAAAAACCATATGTCTTCTACAAGAATAGGACAGCGATGTGGACAGTTTCAATCGTCGTCTTCGTTGTTCTTGCTCTAGCAGTCGTCTTTACTTTGGTACAACCAATCATTGAGCATGCATACATGGATGCCTTCTGGACTATCATTGGACCAGTTGTCTTCGGTGTGATTGCGTTGCTTATGTTTAATAGGTATGAACGTAAGGAAAAAGCTAAACAGGCAGAAGATAGTGATTCAGATGCTAATTTAGGATAAAAATTAAGGACAAAACTCGATTTGAGTTTTGTCCTTTTTTTGTGGAAAAATTTGATTTTTATTTAATGGGATGTTTGTCAGTAAGTGCCTTAGTACGTGCATCCAATTCCTTAAGCTTGTCAGCATCATCATGATATTTGATAGCTTCAACGATTATTTTTGCAACTTCAATACAATCGTCTTCATTGAATCCACGTGAAGTAATAGCAGGTGTTCCTAAACGAAGACCTGATGTGTACTTAGGTGGCAATGGATCATTAGGAATGGCTTCCTTGTTAGATGTGATGTGAATGGTATCAAGCAAGTCTTGAACTTCCATACCGTTCATATCTGTACCAGTAAGAACAACGTTCAATAAATGATTATCTGTACCACCAGTTAGAACTGATAGGTCTTCAGAATCATTAATGACCTTTGCCATTGCAGTGGCATTTTTAACTACTTGTTCCATGTAATCCTTAAATTGTGGTTGCAAGTCTTCACCGAAGGCGACGGCTTTAGCAGCGATAACGTGTTCTAGTGGTCCACCTTGTGTTCCAGGGAAAATTGCGGAATTTATCTTTTTGCCAAGTTCTTTTTTGGCAATGATCATACCACCACGAGGACCTCTGAGTGTCTTATGAGTAGTTGTTGTAACAATATCTGCAACGCCAATTGGAGTGGGATGTAAGCCAACGGCAACTAGACCAGCAATATGAGCCATGTCGACCATCAATAGTGCATCCACAGATTCAGCAATTTTTTTGAAGCGTTTGAAGTCAATAATACGACTGTATGCTGAAGCACCAGCAACAATCAACTTAGGTTGAACTTCTTCAGCAATTTTTTGAACATCATCATAATCGATGAATCCATCAGCGTTAACACCATATGAGTGGAATTGATACATCTTACCTGAGAAGTTAACTTTTGAGCCATGAGTCAAATGTCCACCAGCGTTAAGATCCATACCTAGAACTGAGTCACCAGGTTTTAGAACTGCTTGGTAAGCTGCAGCATTGGCTTGTGAACCAGAATGCGGTTGAACATTAACATATTCAGCGTTGAATAATTTTTTGGCACGTTCGATGGCAAGTGTTTCGATTTGATCGATGTATTCACAGCCACCATAATAACGTTTGCCAGGATAACCTTCAGCATACTTGTTAGTTAGAACAGAACCTTGTGCCTTTCTAACATTATCAGAAACAATATTTTCAGAAGCAATCAATTCGATATTACGATTTTGACGATCTTCTTCTTTACCAATTAAATCAAAAATTTCTTTATCACCTGAACTATATTGCATTCAAAGCATCTCCTTAATTGTTATTGACCACACTAGTACCATCGGAGTAATTAATTGTTACTCCACTTTCAATGTTAAAGATATAAACATTGAATGAAACTTGCCCATCTGCATTTCCTTGACTATCAAGTGATTCAGCCATCATCTGAACACCCCGAGCAACTAATTCATCTCCACGATAAATCGGTTTGACGCGATATCGAATGAAATTATTAGGGTTCTGCTTCAAGTAATATGCAATGTCGTTCTCGTGTTTTAACATTTCTGGAGAATTTAATGATCTCGTACCAGTCATCAGATTCTTAGGATTGTTATTTTGACCAGTTAATTGATAACCGATCAAGTGAGAACGATTGTAGAGCCATCCAGTTTTGAGCTTTTTGTTATGCCATCCAGTTGGATTGACATACAAAGGTTCACGCTTTGCAGTTGGCATTAGGCTCTTACTTAGTAAGGCATCGGCTTGAATTGCACGATTTAGATTATCTAAGTTTGCGAAGTCCTGCCAAGCACCATTAGAAATACTTAAATCAGAAGTGGTAAAAGTAGGCTTATTGTTGTTCACATTAATTTCTTGTTGATTCTGGTAATTTTGATAATCTAAATTTGCCAGATCAGTTGATGAATCAGTTTTTGTCTTTTCCTCTTGCCTTGGATTATCTCCAGCCTTTGGAGTATTTCCTTGATAACTCTCATAAACTCCCGATCCACCAGCGATTATCAACAATAATCCCAATGAAACCAGACGATGATGGACACGTTTCTTTGGTTTTGTCATAAATGTGGTAAATAGAACTATGACCCCTAATAGGATCAGTAATAACATATACATAAAATTTCCCCTCAACCCAAAGATTTATAATAAAATCTTCAACTGTAATTTTATCATACAACACTAGCATTTCTTAATCGAAAGACTGCTAAATTAGTAATTCGATGAGCAAATAAAAAAGATTCAATCAAAAGAGATTGAATCTTACATGAAAGTCTTCTTCAGTGCTGCAATTCTGTCATCCAATGGTGGATGAGTATCGAATAGACCTGAAAAATGTTTTTTCTTTTTATTTGGATCGTCAATATATAGTGCGGAGCTAGCGTCATCAACTTTTTTCATTGGTTGTGTACTTGATTTTAGCTTCTCTAAGGCATTTATTAGTCCTTGTGGATTCCGAGTCAGTTCAGCACCAGAAACGTCAGCCAGATACTCACGATTGCGAGAGACAGCTAATTGAACCAAACTGGCAATGAACGGACCAAGTATCATGAAGATGATTCCGATCAGCCAAAGTACAGCACGGACGGCTAACCAGCCACCGTTGTTTGAATCACGATCATCTCTATCGAATGGCAACACAAATCTGTAGGCATTACCAATCAAGTAACTTAAAAAAATAATGGCTGAGGATAGGGCAAGTGAAATTGTCGAGACACGGATATCGTAGTTTTTGACGTGAGATATTTCATGAGCCAAAACACCTTCCAATTCTTCACGATCCATCATCTTATATAGGCCACTAGTAACGGCAACGGCCGCATGTTGTGGATCACGTCCCGTTGCAAAGGCATTGGGACTGTCATCATTGATGATGTAAATATCAGGCAGAGGAATATCAGCCACCATCGACAGATCTTCAACGATATGCCACAGGTCGGGAGCCTCCTCAGCTGAATTTAGTTTTTTGGCACCATTCATCTGCATAACAATACTGGTAGATTGAAAGTAAGTTATCAGTGTATAAATTAGCGCAACAACTAGAGCAATTATGATACCAGCCCAGATGTTGTTCATGAAGAAATCACCAATAAAACTTCCAATCCCAGCAAGGATAATGAAGAAGAATGCAAAAATGAAATAAGTTTTACGCTTATTCTTATCAATTTGCTGGTAAATCATAATTTAACTCCCTAGAATTTAACTTTAGGGGCTTCTTTTTCTGCTTCAGGAATTTGTAAGAAGTCCATTTCTTTAAATCCATGAATTTTTGAAACCATGTTTCTTGGGAAGGTTTGAATTGCCGTGTCATATGCTTGAACTTGACTGTTATATGCTTGACGAGCATAGGCAACTTTGTTTTCTGTATTTGATAATTCTTCCATCAACTTACCAAATTCTTGATTAGCTTTTAAATCAGGATAATTTTCAGCTAAAGCAAAAACTTGTCTCAATACTCCAGTAAGTTGATTGTCGGCGTCAACTTTTTCTTGTAGCGAACCAGCATTAGCAACACTATTTCTAAGTTCGACTACTTTAGAAAGTGTTTCCTTTTCATGAGTGGCATAGCCTTTTACAGTTTCTACCAAATTTGGAATTAAGTCAGTACGACGCTTTAGTTGAACGTCTATTTGTGAACTGAATTCACGGGCACGGTTGCGATACTTAACAAGGCCGTTGTACATGGCTGCGTATGCAATCACTAGTAAAACGATAATAACAACAATAATAATTGTGGTCATAAATTTCTCCTTTTAGCTTTTATTAAATCTAATTCTACCATATCTGCATATAAGAGCCTATAATTCAAGACTATGGACAAATTGGATATTTAGACAATATTGTTATTTGAATAATTTAAAATAATTTATAATTTGTTTGATAAAAGAAATATAATTATAAATTATTCTTAGAGAGATGCAAATATGAAAAATAAAATTAAAGTAGGTTTGATTTCACTGTTATGTTTTATTTTATTAATTCCTACTGTACCTTTGAAACTCATTAGTGCAGATGACACAACTGGTGCCAATCAATCAACTGATACAAGTGAAAATATTAATCAAGACGAATTTGCTAGCAAAGTGGACAGTCTGCTAACACAAAAGGATTTTTCTGGAACTATTTTAGCGGTTAAGGACGGCAAAGTTGTTTATGAAACTAGTCGTGGTTATTCTGATTTTGGCAAAGGTAGAATGAACGTTGATAACACCACTTACGAGATAGATTCAATTCAAAAATCATTGACAGCCGCTATGATCATGAAACAAGTTGAAAAAGGGAAATTAAGTTTAAATGACAAATTACATAAGTTTTATCCAGCAATACCGGGTAGTAAAAAGATAACGATACGTCAGATGCTAGATATGAAGTCAGGATTGGTAATGACTAATCAAATTGGCCCGTCGGCGGTCATGTCCGATGATCATATTCTCAAAAATGATATTAAAAAATTACATTTCTCAGAATTATATTATAATAGATGGTATTATTCTCCGGTTAATTTCAATTTACTCAGTGGAATCTTGGAGAAGACTACGGGCAAGTCATATCGTTATATGTTTACCAAGACTTACATTGATAAGTTGGATTTGAAGCATACTATTTTTGCTTATGACAAGTCGCCACAAATTGAAAAGGCCGCGGGATATAGTAACGTTGATCCACTTTCACCAAAGGCCGACTATCATCGGGCCTTCAAGACTAATAGTTATTTCACATATGATGAATTGGGCACTGGCCAGGTATATATGAGTGCCTTAGATTTATATAAAGCTGAACATTATATTGTTGCAGGAAATCTTTTGTCTAAGAAGTCTAAAGATGAATTATTCAAAGCTGGTAGCAGTAGCTCATACGGCGGCGGTTTCTACAATGGTCACAATAATAAGTTCGCTAATGGTTGGGGCTATGGTTTCCAAACAGTCGCTCATATTTCCGACGATGGTAATAATTCAGTAATTGTATTGGAAAATTATCAAAGATTAGCCGCTGATATTAAGCCAACTGCATCACAAATTTTTAGTATGTTAAATAATAATTAGCTATTTGGTTATGAAACGTGTATTATTAATAGAGCAGGTAGCCTACCTGCACAAGGGTCATCTTACACATTCCAAAGATTTACTGTAAGGTGACTTTCAAGACTTTCTGTCACGGATTGATGGAAGGTCTTTTTTTGTGCATTTTTTTTATTTGGTGTAACTTATTCATGAGGAGGGTTATATCAATGTATAAATTAAATGATGGTCAAATTATCCCTGAAGTTGGTTTTGGAACATATAAATTAAATGGTAGTAAGGGTGCTCAGAGTATCGTGTCAGCTGTTAATAATGGTTATCGGATGCTTGATACCGCATATAATTATGAAAATGAAGGAGCTGTTGGTCATGCGATTGCAAATGTATCCATTCCGCGGACTGAATTGACAGTTACTTCAAAGCTACCTGGTCGTTATTATCATTACGATGACGCAATTGAGAGAATTCAAGAGTCACTATATCGTGCACACTTGGATTATTTTGATTTATATTTGTTGCATTGGCCTAATCCCAAACGTGACATGTATGTCGAGGCCTGGAATGCTTTGATTGATGCTCAGAAGTTTGGGTTAGTTAAATCAATTGGTGTCTGTAATTTCTTACCAGAACACTTGGATCGTTTGGAAAAAGAAACCGGCGTAGTTCCTGTAGTTAACCAAATTGAATTACATCCATACTTCAATCAAAAGGATATGCGCAAGTATGATTCTGAACACAATATTGTGACAATGGATTGGAGCCCACTAGGTCGTGCCAGTGCTGTTTTGAAAGATCCAACTTTGGTTGAATTAGCAAAAAAATATAACAAATCAGTTGGTCAATTAATCTTAAGATGGGAACATCAACTTGATACGCTGCCAATTCCTAAATCTACACATTCAAGCAGACAACTTGATAATATTGATATTTTTGATTTTAAAATTTCTGATGAAGACATGCAAAGAATCAATGGTCTAACCAAGGTTGATGGAAGGGTTAAAAATCAAGATCCTGCTGAATATGAAGAATTTTAGTCTTTAAATATTAGAGAAAATGATTATTATTAATAATTAGTTATTTTAAGAGCAGAGATAATACTCAATTCTGCTCTTTTTGTGTATTAAAATTGTTATCAAAAATTTATAAATAATTATTCAAAAAAAGAATCAGAATATTCATATATTTTTATTGTAGTTTTAAGGTATTGGAACTATATTGTAGGTGTAAACACTTACAGTACGTGTTAATCATAATTCAAGAGGTGGTTCTTATGTATAGAAGTAACGGTAATTATGAAGCATTTGCACATCCAATAAAACCAGAAGGTGTTGACAATAAGTCAGCATATATTGTTGGTTCTGGATTAGCTGGTTTGGCTGCTGCAACATTCCTTGTACGTGATGGTCAAATGAAGGGTGACAAGATTCATGTCCTTGAAGAATTAGGACTTCCTGGTGGAAGTATGGACGGAATTTGGAATGAACAAAAAGGTTATATTATCCGTGGTGGTAGAGAAATGGAACCTCACTTCGAAACACTTTGGGATTTGTTCAGATCAATTCCAACACTTGAGGATCCTAGTGTTTCGATTTTGGATGAATTCTATTGGTTGAATAAAAAAGATCCAAGTTATTCAAGTGGTAGAGCTATCCAAGATCAAGGGAAGGCAATTGAAACACCTGACAAATTGACTTTGACACCTAAGGCAGTTCAAGAATTATTAGATTTAGTTTTAACACCTGAAAAAGACCTAGATGACAAGAGAATTGATGAAGTATTCACAGAAGAATTCTTTAAGTCAAACTTCTGGCTATATTGGTCAACGATGTTTGCCTTTGAACCATGGGCAAGTGCTATGGAAATGAGACGTTATTTGATGAGATTCGTTCACCATATCGATTCATTGCCAAATCTATCATCATTGAGATTTACAAAGTACAATCAATATGAATCATTGATTTTGCCAATCGTTAAGTTCCTAGAAGGCAAAGGAGTTCATTTCGTATACAATACTCATGTTGAGAATATCGAAGTTGATACTTCCAATAACGAAAAAGTCGCTAAGAAGATCGATATGACAACTGATGGCAAAGATACTTCAGTTGATCTAACTGAAAATGATTTGGTCTTCGTAACCAATGGTTCAATCACTGAGAGTACAACTTATGGTGATCAGACACATCCAGCACCAGTAGAACATGAATTGGGTGATAGTTGGAAACTATGGGAGAACTTGGCAAAACAAGATTCTGCATTCGGTCACCCAGACAAGTTCTGTAAGAATATTCCTGATGCTAACTGGGTAATTTCTGGAACTATCACTCTGACAGATGATGAAGCAGTTCCTTATATCGAGAAGATCAGTAAGAAAGATCCACACAGTGGTTCAATCGTAACTAGTGGTCCCGTAAGTATTAAGGATTCTAATTGGTTGTACGGATATTCAATTAGTCGTCAACCACACTTTAAGGCTCAAAAACCTAATGAATTGGTAGTCTGGGTCTATGGATTATTCTCAGACAAACCTGGTAACTTCGTTAATAAGAAGATTACGGAATGTTCTGGTGAAGAACTATGTGAAGAGTGGCTATATCACATTGGTGTTCCTACTGATAAGATTAAAGATATTGCTGAAAATCACGCAAGCACAATTCCAACACATATGCCATATATCACTTCATACTTCATGCCTAGAAAAGTTGGAGATCGTCCATTAGTAGTGCCAGAAGGTTCAAAGAACTTGGCATTCATTGGTAACTTCTCTGAAACAGAACGTGACACAGTCTTCACAACTGAGTATTCAGTACGTACAGCTATGGAAGCTGTTTACACATTGTTAGACGTTGATCGTGGAGTTCCTGAAGTATTTGCTTCAGCCTTTGATACACGTGTATTGATGAAAGCTGTTTATTACTTGAATGATCAAAAAGGTTTGAAAGATGTCAAACTTCCATTCAAGGAGCGTATGGTAGAAAAAGAAGTTCTAGAAAAGATTCACGGAACATATATTGAAGAATTGTTGAAAGAAGCAAAACTTCTATAATTTGAATGTATTTTAACGAAAGCAATCTCAACTGAGGTTGCTTTTTTGTATGGTTTGGGCAAATAACTAATAAAAAGGTTTGGAAGGTCGTAAACTGCAGTTATCAAGATGCGAACTTGACATTCTCGATAAAGCTAGTATAGTTAGAAATTAAAAATTCGAACGTGGAGGTAAACAATATGAAAAAATATACTGTTTCAATGGATAAAAAGAAACATCTGTTTACCGTCGTAGAGAAAAATAACAAAAAAATTTCTGCATGCGGTAAATCGATCGAAGAGGCCGTTAATAAATTAATTAAAAAAAGTGCGTAGGCACTTTGAAAAGATGATGAATGGCAACACCGTTCATCATCTTTTTTATTTAAATGCATTATAATACTAGAATAGTTTGGTTTATATAATTTGATTAGGAGACAAGTAATGAGAACAGCTAGCCGTACATTGCACTTAATGGGAACGATAATACCTATTTGGGTTGAAGCCGATGATCCTGGATCTTTATTGGACGTTGCTGAAACAAAATTGGTGGATTACGAGAAACGTTTCAGTGCTAATGATAATAATTCACATTTGATGCATATCAATCAAAATGCTGGGATTGAACCTGTTAAGGTTGAAGCTGACCTGTTTGAATTGGTAACCATTGGCAAAGAACAAAGCTTAATTCGAAATAGTGCTATGAATATTGCCATAGGTCCATTGATTCAAGAATGGCGTATCGGATTTGATGATGCTAAGTTTCCTAGTCAATCGCGAATCGATGAATTGCTTAAAGTCATCGATCCAGCTGATATTATTTTGAACGAAGCTAATCAAACGGTTTTCTTAAAGCACAAACAAATGTCGATTGATCTGGGTGCAATCGCCAAAGGATATTTTGCCGATAAAATCATCAAGTACTTCAATGAACAAGGTGCCAAGGCGGCTTTTATAAGTTTGGGTGGCAATGTCTTAACTTTTGGTGATGAACCTGAACACAATGATGGCTTGTGGCGAATCGGAGTTCAGAATCCATTTCTGCCACGAGGTAATTTTGTGGCGGCGTTGAAGATTAAGAATCAATCAGTTGTAACATCAGGTATTTATGAGCGTAAGTTTGTCTGGAAAGGGCACACGTATCATCATATTTTTGATAGTAAGACAGGCTATCCTATTAAGACTGATCTGGCTAGTATTACAATAGTTGCTGATAAGTCGATTGATTGTGAAATTTGGACAACACGGCTTTTTAGTAATAATGCATTAGAGGCTATTGAGATACTCAATACTCTTGATGGAATTGATGGAGTGGTAATTACGACCGATGGCCAAATGGCTTATTCAAATGATTTGAAGACAAAAATAACGCCAGTTCAATGATAATCAACTTATCATTGAACTGGCGTCTTTTACTTCGATATCAAATTTTAAATAATGTAAGAAAGAATCAACTAATTCGGTTTCGGCCGCAATTAAAGTTTTGTCGGCTGGATGAGCGATGAAATAATTTAACGAAATTAAATCTAGTGGCAGTTTGTAGATATTAATATCAGCATCGGTATTAGGAATAGGGACGCTTTCGGGCAAGAATGTTACTCCTAAATTATTGGTAGCCAGAGCTACGATAGTAAAAATATTATTGCTTTCCAAAGCCACATCAGGTTGAATCTTGAATTTGTGAATTAGATAGTCGACCTGACGTCTGATTGCGGAACCATGAGTGGTAAGAATAAGTTTCTCTTTAAGTAGTTCTTTGATAGAAATACTTTCTGGTTTTAAAAACGTTTCTCCAGGTTGATAAAGTGTAGATGATTCAGGGATGATAGCATAGTAACCGTGCTTACCTTGATCATAGACGGTCAATCGAGGCGAAATAGTTTCGGGATTTTGACCAATAAAGAAATCTAGATCACCATTAAGAGTTTTCTTTTCATTGATATCAGGAATGGCTTCATGTAGTTCAATCTTCACGTTGGGATGTGATTTAAGATATGTGGGCAAAAATAATGGCAACAAATATGTTCCCAAACTAGAAAGTACGCCAATACGAATGATTGTATGTTCAGTGGATGCGTATTGTGAAATACGTTTTCGGAAGTTATCTTGTTCAACTTCCATGGAATTCAAATATTGGTAATAAATTCGGCCAGCCTCAGTTAGTTGCAACGGGGTATCATGTCGATTAATAATTTCGATGTCGAGTTCTTTCTCGGCTTTTTTTATTGTCTGAGTTAAGTAAGGTTGAGAAATATACAGACTTTTTGCGGCTTTGGTATAGTTCCCATATTTGAGTAAAGTATCCAGATATTGCAGCATATTTGGTGAATCGATCAAAGGCATTATCAACACTCCAGTCTTAGTTAATTTCATTATAACAAATTTGTTATAGATTAATAATTAAATAAATATTTCACAAGAATAACTTTATAATCTACACTTTGAATTAAGGAATTCTTCAAAGGTACAAAAAGGAATCCAATTTTTTTGAAATTATTTGTGAAATAAAGAACAAATAATGAAAGGGGCACCAATATGAAATTCATCGGCATCGTTGGTACTAATGCTACCAAGTCAACTAACCGTAAATTGCTACAATTTATGCAAAAGCATTTCTCGAAAAAAGCAGAAATTGAGATTTGTGAGATTAAAGGTCTACCAGCTTTTAATCAACCAGAAAATCGCATTGCTCCAGAAGAAATTCAAGCATTATCAGATAAAGTTGAATCCGCAGATGGTGTAATTATTGCCACTCCAGAATATGATCATACAGTTCCGGCACCATTGAAGAGTGTTTTGGAATGGTTATCTTACACATCTCGCCCATTCATAGATAAGCCAGTAATGATTGTTGGAGCTTCATATGGAGCTTTGGGATCATCACGTGCCCAAGGACATTTGCGACAAATTCTTGATGCTCCAGAATTAAAAGCTCGTGTTATGCCAAGTGAAGAATTTTTGTTAGGACATTCACTGCAAGCTTTTGATGATAATGGTGATTTAGTTTATGCAGACAAAGTTACTGAATTGGAAGAATGTTTTGATCAATTCTTATTATTTGTAGATATCACCGATCAATTAATCAAGAATCACAGTTTCCAAACAGAAAAAAACAAGAATTTTAGTTGGGAAAAAGTAAGTGAAGGAGGCAACAACTAATGAAATTTATCGGAATCGTCGGAACAAACGCTGCAAAATCATATAATCGCATGTTGTTGCAATTCATGAAGAAGCATTTCAGTGATAAGGCCGAGATAGAGATTCTTGAATTGACTGATGTACCAATGTTTGACGAATCGGACGATCAATCAGACAGTGATATTATTCAAATGTTTAACACTAAGATCAGTGATGCTGATGGGGTTATCATCGCCACGCCTGAACATAATCATTCAGTTCCATCAGCTTTGAACAGTATTCTCGAGTGGATGTCATTCAACCTGCATCCGTTCGATGGCAAGCCAGTTATGATTGTTGGAGCTTCATTACATCCACAAGGTTCGTCACGTGCTCAGCTTCATTTGAGACAAATTCTTGATGCTCCAGGTGTCAATGCGACAGTCATGCCCGGTTCAGAATTTCTATTAGGACAAGCACAAAAAGCCTTCGATGATAATGGTGATTTGAAGTCCGAAGGGACAGTTGATTTCTTGGAGAGCTGTTTTACTAAGTTCCAGCGTTTCACAGAGATTGCCAATCTATTGAATGTTCCTGAAGATTTGAACTTCAAACCAGGTACATTCGAAGTTACTGCGAAGGGTCACAATGGTGATCTGCCAATGTCCGTCACCTTATCAAAAGACCGTATTGAAGATATCGACATTGACACTTCAACTGAAACAAAAGGTATCGCCGATGTTGTCTTTACCAGAATTCCGCAAGAAATTGTTAAAGGTCAGACTTTAAATGTTGATGTTATTTCCGGAGCCTCGATCACTAGCCATGGGGTCATCGATGGGGTTGCAAGAGCTGTTAAAATGGCCGGCGGTAATCCAGAAATTTTGAAGAAACGTCCAAAGGCTTCAAATATCGTTCAAAAAGATGAAGAGTATACGACAGATGTGGTTGTTGTCGGTGCCGGTGGTGCTGGATTAACAGCGGCTGCCAAGGTTCTGGATGAAGGCAAGAATGTTATTGTTGCCGAAAAATTCCCATCACCGGGTGGTAATACAGTTCGTGCTGGTGGTCCAATGAATGCTGCTGATCCTGAATGGCAAAATAAATTTGATGCTATTCCTGGAGAAGCACATCGTCTTAAGGAAATTAAGGATATGAAGCTGGATGATATTGATCCTGAATATCGTGACGACTTCAAAAAATTACAAAAACAAATCGGTGATTATCTTGATAGTGATGGCAAATATTTGTTTGACTCCAAGTTGTTATTCCGCATTCAAACCTACTTAGGTGGTAAGAGAACCGACCTTCAAGGTAATGAAATTCATGGACAATATGACTTAGTAAAAATTTTGACGGATCATGCATTAGAATCAGTTAAGTGGCTTGAAAAAGTTGGCGTGTCATTTGATAAGAATGAAGTAACTATGCCAGTTGGTGCCTTATGGCGTCGTGGACACAAACCTATGGGTCCGGAAGGATTTGCCTATATCCAAGCATTACAAAAGTATATTGAAGATAATGGTGCCAAATTGATGACTGAAACTCCTGTTAAAGAATTGATCATCGAAGATGGCAAGATCTATGGTGTTATTGCTCGTGGAGCTAACGGACAGAAAATTACTATCCATGCAGAATCAGTTGTTCTAGCTTCAGGTGGCTATGGTGCCAATACGAAGATGTTGAAGAAATACAACACTTATTGGACTGAGATTGATGATGATATTCAAACTTCCAATTCACCGGCTATTACAGGTGATGGTATCAAATTGGGCTTGAGTGCTGGAGCCGACTTAGTCGGCATGGGCTTCTCACAAATGATGCCAGTTTCTGATCCAGATACAGGTGAACTGTTCACTGGATTACAAGTTCCACCAGCAAACTTTATTATGGTAAATCAACAAGGCAAACGTTTTGTTAATGAATATGGTAGTCGTGATCAATTAACTCAAGCAGCTATTGATAATGGCAGTTTGTTCTACTTAATTGCGGATGATGAAATTAAGAAGACGGCATATAACACATCTCAAGAAAAACTTGATGCTCAAGTTAAAGCAGGAACACTGTTCCGTGACGATACACTTGAAGGGTTAGCAAAACAATTGAAGATAGATCCAGAGGTATTAGTGGATACTATCAAGAAATATAATTCATATGTTGATGCTGGAAGTGATCCGGAGTTTGGTAAAGATGTATTTGATTTGAAAGTTGTCAAAGCACCATTCTATGCCACACCAAGAAAACCAGCTGTTCATCATACAATGGGTGGTTTGAAGATCGATACAGGTACGCATGTATTGAACAAAGATGGCGAGATCATCGATGGATTATATGCCGCAGGTGAAGTTGCCGGAGGATTACATGCTGGTAATCGTCTAGGCGGTAATTCGTTAGCAGATATCTTCACGTTTGGTCGTATTGCTGGAGAGAATTCGGTTGAGGATAAAGTATTAGATTAGAGAGTGGAGGAAAACGGGAAATTTTGAGCATAGCTTTGAGCATAGCATAGGTAAGTGAACGATGTGGTTTGTGCATTTTTTACATACCGTAGCTAAGCGGAGAAATTTGTTTTCCGCAACTCGTTTTAATAGAGAGTGGAACAAAACGGTTAGCTTCTGAGCATTACCTAGATTAATGATGGTGCCAACGAAGTTGGTGCAATTATTAATCGTAGTAAGCGCAGGAAGGTGTTTTGTGCAACTCGTTTAGAGAGTGGAGAAAATTGAATAGGGGTGAACTACAATGACTAAAAAAATTAATCGTTGGCAAGTGTTAGTCGCATCAACTGCAATTTTACTTTGTACCGGAGCTGTATATGCTTTTAGTGTTTTCGCTGGACCATTGAGTGCCAGCAAAGGCTGGAGCATGCCAGAAATTATGTTAGCTTTTACCATCAATTCTGCAATCAGTCCAATTCCGATGATTTTAGGTGGATTTTTGACTGATAAGCATTTGGCAAAATGGACCGTTGTTGTCGGTGGATTGATGTTCGGATTAGGTTTCTTCTTAACTGGATTAGTTACAAGTCCAAGTATGTTGTATCTAACATATGGTTTGATCGGTGGACTTGGTCAGGGATTAGCATATTCAGGTTGTTTAAGTAATACTATTAAATTGTTCCCAGATAGAAAGGGACTTGCTTCAGGTATCATCACTGCCGGAATGGGTGGAGCTGCTATCATCGCCGCACCTATTGCCAATAGTTTCATTCAAAGTCATGATGCATTGTACGCATTTCGTATGTTGGGAATTGCCTATATGGTCATCGTTGCCATTGCTAGTTTCTTCATCAAAGAAGCACCCGCTGATTTCAAACCTGCAGGCTGGAATCCTCCAGAAAGACATGGAAAAGGTCTTCCTAACAAGAATTGGATTGCTATGTTAAAGACACCATATTTCTATTTGATTTTCTTAATGCTATTTACAGGTGCCTTTTCAGGACTAATGATTGCATCTAATGCCGCTGTTATTGGACAACAGATGTTCAAACTTTCAGCAGGCACAGCCGCACTCTATGTAAGTCTTTATTCATTAAGTAATTGTGCTGGACGTGTTGTTTGGGGAACAGTTTCTGACAAATTCGGTCGTAACAATGCTTTAAATATTATTCTTGGAGTTATTGTGCTAGCATTTATCGTCTTAGTTACGATGTCATCACAAGCGGGATTTGCAATTGGAATCATTGTTTTAGGACTTTGTTTCGGTGGTGTAATGGGAGTCTTCCCACCACTTGTAATGGAAAATTATGGACCAGTTAACCAAGGTGTTAACTATGGCATTATCTTCTGTGGATACTCTGGTGCCGCCTTCTTCGGACCCAAGGTTGCAGCTAATATGGCCGCAGCTAACGGTGGAGATTTCTCTAAAGCATTCTATGTAGCAATTGTTGTTGCATTAATGGGATTAGTATTTAATCTAGTTTATATGCAATTGAAGAAGAGAGAATCTGTCGAAGTTGTTACTGGATAATTAAAATAATAATAGTTTCTGAAACTGCTTATGTACTAGATATAAGCAGTTTTTTTGTTACACTTAAATCACGGCAAGTTACCTGGATAAGAGCTATGTAGAATAAATTTTAATTATGGGGGATGAAGTATGTTTTTATTATTTTTGTTATTGACGCTTGAGTTTACAGCGTTGTCATTTGTTCCATTTGTGTATGCATTGATCGAGAATCACAGTTCTAACTTACGAGTTCAATTTCACGTGGGTGTACAGATATTATTATTTTTAGTTTCATTATTTTTTATTTATTTTATGGGACCAGATCAAACTTGGAAGGTTGTCCTTGAGGTAAACCTGTTAACATTAGCAATATCTTCAGCGATTCACGGAGCCATTTTAGCAATCTCAAAGCGTGAATTACATAAAATTGAAGGCAAATTTTTGTTAACAGCTATTGGATCCATGTTGGCACTAGGACTTTTGATAGTTGTTATTATTGCCGCAGGTTATGCGACGACTAAGTCAGTTGCCAAAATTACTGATGTCACTGAGAACTCAACGACAAAAAATGCTCCGATGCCCCTTATTAATTCAAAAAGTAAAGAAGTACCAGTCGTTAATTCATATAAGACGGTTCGTAATCAAATGCAAAATTCATTATCGAACGTTCCGGATTCAAATGTTTATTCGTTGAATCATGCTAGAGTTCAGTTTTATCACAACAAGTTAGTTTATGTTTCGCCACTGGATTTTGATGGCTCATTCTTTAGATATAATCATTACAAAAAGGTTCCTGGTTATTTTATTGTTGACGCAACTTCCAAAAATGCTAAGCCAAAGTTCATTCGTAAGAGTATGAGATATACTCCTTCAGCGTACTTTGGTCATGATGCTGGGCGTAAAATATATGCTTCAATCGTTGGCCGTGGTCTGGTGATCTCTGGAAGTGCTCCACAACTTGAAATCAATGAGTCTGGACATCCATATTATGTGCAAACGTTGTACAAACAATATGGGTTATCGAATCGTAAAAATTATCGAAAAATTTATGTAGCCGTTTTAGATTCAGTAACTGGTAAGGTAAACATTTATAAGCAAGGAGATCAACCAAAATGGGTCGATGTTACCTTTGATCCAAATATTGCGAGTGATAAAATTTATTCTTATGCTACTGAACGTAATGGTTGGTGGAATGCCCATGGATTCGGTGGTTCGCGTCTAGGAGTAATGAAGTCGGTTGATAACGTTGGTACTGAAGGTAAAGAGGATGTTTTTACTCCGATTGCCTACAAAAATGATATTTATTACTTTACATCAATGACAAGTAATAATAAGAAACAAACTTCGGTATTGGGATATATGTACGTTAATGCCAAGACTGGTAAAACTTATTACTATCGTGAAGAAGCCGATGCTATGACACCTAATCGTGCCGATAGTTTGGCTGAGAATAGAATGAAACAAACGCAATGGAAGGCCAATATGCCATTGCTGTATCGAATTGATGGTAAGCCAACTTGGGTTGTTTCGATGATCGATGATAATGGTGCCTTCATGTCATATGTTTATTTGTTAGCAAATGGTAATGGTACTCAAGATACTGTTGCTGTTGGGACCGATGCCAAGTCGACATTACAAAAATATCGTAACTTGTTTAACTCTGACCTAGGTACGGCAAGTTCATCACATTCAGGTAAGAAACAGAAGTTTAATGGAACTATTAAACGTGTTGTTAAAGTTAATAATAATGAAGTTGCTTTTTTGATGAATAATAATGCGAATGTCTTCTATGCTTCGATAACAGATTATCCTCGGAACATGTTTATTCAAAATGGGGATGAAGTTAGTTTTACCGGCTATAAAGATGGTAAGACGGTTGTCGTCGTCAAAGATATTAGTAATAAGAGTTTGGATTGAAATTAATAGTAATTAATGTATTGACAGAACAGCATATTAACAGGTAAAATGTTATTTGTTGTTTGATTGCCCGTTGGTCAAATGGTTTAAGACGCCACCCTCTCAAGGTGGAGTTATGGGTTCGATTCCCATACGGGTGATAATTGAGTTTTACAGATTGTCATGGGTCGTCAAAGCCCTTGATAAATCAACGTTTTATAAATTGAGTTCTTCACTGGTTATCACTTATTTACAATAAAGCGGAGCCACGACGGAGCCACGAAAAAACATTTAAGTTTGTACGGCGCTTGAACATCGACTTGATCGGTGTTCTTTTTTTGTGCATAAAAAAAAGTCTGGCATCTCTACCAGACTAGAAAATTAAATATTGTGTAGCATTAAGGAGTGCTACTGCTAAACGAAAGAATTTCTTACCAACAAGAAAAAACTCACTGTATTGCAAAACTTCGATAAAACGAGACCTACAAAGCTTGAATCATTTTATTTGATAGATATTTCTTATATCTACCATAAGTATATTATATCACTTTACAAACGTACAAACCACAGTATCATACTGTTTATAGCTATTATCTTTTAATATTTTATCAATCTTATACTTTTTACCATTCCAATGAACTTCCATAGATGTATCAATTTCTTCTGGTTGTTCGTGTCGGATAACAAAGGAAGTTTTACTACTCATAAAATTGCCAGCTTCCGTCTTATAGTCATTGAATAAATCACTTAGAACTTTACACCAGGTAGTAAATACTTTACCTTCACTAGGAACCATTACACCATCGTCATTTTGTTCATAAGTCTTGCCATAGAAATCTATTACTTCTGTTAGTTCACTAGGGTTATTAACCAGCTGTTTCATTTAAGCGCCCCCGTAACTGTTGTATCATCGCTAATACTTCTGTTGGTACTTGTTTATCAGTGTCGGTGTTCCTGGTATTGTACCAATATTGAGCCAGTAAACTGATAGCAAAATCAAATTGTTTATATTTATCAAATTCATCTACTGATACGTTGTGATTAACGGCGTTTACAATGTAATCTTGTGCAGTGTCTATGTAATTTTGTAAAAGAGTGTCGTCTAGCGCGTGTGTCACACGCAAACTATTTTTAACATCTTGTAATGTAACCATTTATATTAAATTCCTTTCTTGAGCTGAACCTCCATTTTGACAGTCCAGGTATTTTAGTTAAAACAGATCGTTTAGGACAATTTTGTCCTTTACCCCAATTTCGGGGAAAAGTATTGAGCAACTTAAAAGAGGGGACTGCGCAAAATTGTGCAGACCTCTTGTGGTCGGTTGAAACGACCTCATCTATCAAAAAAGGCATTGCCAAAAGTGGCAATACCAATTTATTGGCTAGGCTGTCTTTTCAGCGGTTGCAGGTGTTACTGCGGTTGCAGGTGTTACTTCAATATATCTTGCTGAATCTTCGTCAATCTTTTCATAATCATTTCTGATGATAACAGCAAGTCCTTGAGAATATGAATCGAATTGATCCCATTGAACTTGTACTTGGTTCTTACGAGCAACAAATACAGCTTGAGCAATGTCACCAATAACCATTGGTAGTACGCCTGCTTTTGGACTAGGTAACAATTTATCACTGATTACAATTACATCAGCACCGAATAATTGTTTACCACTTACAGCAGTGATACTTGGTTGTAGAATGTAACGACCGTCTGTATCTTTCAAAGTATCAAGCCAGTTAAAACCACTTTGGTTAGTAATAACACTTTTATCAAGAGCTGGATCTAAGTCAACGTTGTAAACTTTCTTCAAGTCATCTAGATTAGTTGCTGAAACCTTAGTAAATGAAGTTAGTAATTTAACGATATTTTGATTATCTGTATTTTCGACCATCTTTTGAAGTTGGGCTTTTACTTCTTGAATAATATTAACTTCTGAATCTTCCACAAGTTCATTAGATAGATAAATCTTACCAGCTCTAGTAGATACCTTATAATCGACACCTTTAAACATTTCAGCATTAACGTCTGCAATCTGTGCAAGTTCCTCCTTGGTTGCTAGTGTGGCTGTTTGAGAAATTGCTACGGGGTATGTTCCCACTGGAGTACCAACGTTCTTAACAGTTGCATATTGAGCCAGATTATACTTGCTTTGTTTCAAGTCAAATACATCATTGATAACTTCACTAGGAACAACAACTTTTGCAGACTCTGTTGTAAGTCCGTCACGTTGTTCACCTTCGGAGCGAATGTAGTCTTCAAAACTTCTTGTTTCCACGTTTTTACCATCTAAAATTGTTTTTTCTGTCATATCTTTTTTAACTTCCTTTTTATTGAATGTTTTAATAAATTCTTCATAAGATCGTTTATTTACTTGAACATTTGCATCATCGTACGCTGGAATTGCCACAACTGATACATCAAATAATGACTTAACTTGCTTGATAGTTCTAATTACATTGCCATCATCATCTTTGGTAAATGTATCGCCATCATCTGCAACGGCAAAACTAAAACTCATACTTGATAGGTTGCCATCTTTTACATTTTCATACGTATCATTAGCGGTTGTTGTATCTGGTAGTTGTGCTTCAAAATGTAAACCTTTATCGTCCACATTGAGCTTTAAAGTACCAGCCTTGGTACTTGCTAATACCTTACTAAAATCATGGTTTGAAACCATGTATACATCTGACAAGTCCACATCATCAAGGGCGTTTTTATCAATAACTTCTGTGAACCCACCTAAGTCCTTGCTAGGTTGTCCGAATGTTATGGCGTATCCACTTAAAGACTTGCCGTTTTGTTGGTCGTCCTTTGTGTTATCATCTTTATTGGCGTTTGAATCAGTGCTATTTCCCGTATCTTCTTTGGTAGGTTGAGCGGATAAGCTAGCATCTGTGTTCAAGCGTTTTTCTTTTTCATCGTTATTCATTAACTGAATTTTCTCCTTTGTTATCTTTATTATTTTGATAATTGTCCATGTTATCCAGATGAACATAATTCAAACTTACAAGTAAACTATCGCCACCATCTACGGCTGGAAGGTTCATTTTCTTTCTTCCTTCATTGATGGTTAAAACACCACCTTGAACTGCTTTTATCACGTTCTCTGTGGTCGTTTCAGGATCAACGCTAAACAATCTATCAGTATTGAATCTGAAACTTTGCTTGTCAGCATGACTTAAAAACTTAAAGTCTAGTTCGGCGGTAAATACATTGAAGTAATGGCTCAAAGTACCATTGATATAGTTCATATTAGTTTGGGAAACACTGGAATGATTTTCTTCTACACCTAATTGATAAGTTGAAAGTCCGAATACTTTCGCAATTTGTTTACTGCTCCAGTCGTTAGAATTAACTAGCTTCAATATATCGGTATTTACTTCTAGTGGGGTATAGTCCATTGAACTATCCATTACTAGAGTTCTTGAACTGTTACCAGCTCCAGCATTAGATTTTTCAAACTCACTTCTGATATTGCCTTTAGCCTCTGCATCTAGGTCTGACTTGTTTACTTTCAAAATACCGTTTGAATTAATACCATTCTTATAGAAGCCAGCTAACATTTTATTGCCCGACTTTTGAATGTTTAATTCATCTCTCAAGCTCATCAAAGGACTAACGCCAGTTACACCATCTTGACTAAAATACTTGAAGTGTAAAATGTGGTCTGGCTTTACACGACGTGTATGATTTCTTGAATCAGAAATTTCATATATTAAGGTTCCTGTGTCCTCATCTTGCTTTACAGTCATACTAGAATTTTTGATAAACTTTAATTCTTTTGGATCGTTTGGATCATCAATTTCTGCATATGAGTTGCCATTAAGTAATAGATTTGCCATCAATGCAAACTTTAAATGGAAGCCGTCCATTAAGTCGTTAGGTTTGTTGTTTAGTAGGTTATAATACTTATCCTGTTTTGCCAGGGTTTCACCACGCAATAATTGAATGGGACTACTAGCTACGTCACTGGCTAAAATTCTAATTGCACTAAACACATCACTATTATTAATAGCTTTTGCACCATAGTAAACGTTAGAATCATCGGTCTGCATACTAACAACGGCATCAAGAAAAGCATCTCCAGGGTCTTGTTTTACTGGTTTAAAAAACATCTATTTTTCACCTCCTTTCTAATTGGTTTTTTCGCTATCGTTTTGAACAAGAGCGGAATTTTCCGCTGTACTGAGCTGAGTTTTCAGCCGAGTTCATTTTGTCGGAGACCTAGGGCGTTCCATACAGTTACACCCCTCTATTAATTAATATGGCAATTGCTATCACACATAAAGCCAGTGATAACAAAGCCCACTTGAAACCGAACAATAAGAATAGTGCTACTACTAATAAAATCATTCCTATAATTAATACACATGTAGGTAGATAGCTTTTAAAAACTGAAATCATCTGATTTATAAAAGTCATTGTTTGCTTTACTCCCTTCAACATCTTTGAAATATGATTTTCCAACTGTCCAGGCATCTAATAACGCTGCTACTGGATCGATACGAGTTTCATAATGTGTCTTATCAAGTAAGGCATTGTTCTGCGAATCGTATCTTATAACCGAATTATTAACGGCATACTCCAAAAGTTGGTTATCACCATGAATGATGTCACGGTTATAAATAGCTTCTCTAAACTCCCGAATAGGAACCGATAGAGTGATAGCACCTTGTCGTACTTCTATCATTGGATAGCCTTGCTTTTCAAAGTCTGTAAGAAGGGTGTTCATATTGTAGGGATCGTAACAAATTGCCTGTAAATCTAGGTCGTTGTTATCAATTAAATTATTTACAAAGTCGTAAATTTTAGAGTAATCAATAACGCCACTATCAAGCGTTGTAATGTCACACTCTCCACGGTCTTGTAACTTGGTATAACTAATATTGTCTCGTCGCTCTTTCCGCTCAAGTCCACCTTTACTACCAACAAAACTAAAACTATCAGCATAAAACTTGCCACCGCTTAAAGGAACTAACCAACTGACCGCGGATAAATCGTTAGTCTTGGATAAATCAATACCGATATAGACTGGTTTGCCTTTAATGTCTGGCTTGTCGGTAACAAGTGTGTTTTGCCAATCTTCAATATTAAGAAATTGATTAGTTTTAGCATTTTGCCAGGTGTTAAAATTCTTAACCAACACACCCGCAACATTTTCTTGCTTAATGGCTAGTTGTAAATCATCACGGATCGTATTTGTCATGGTTTTTCTAACACTTTCAATTTCAAACAATGGGTTCGCCTTAATCCATATTTCTGGGTGTTCTAGTAAAGTTTCTTTATCTTCCTGGTCAATCTCCCATATAGCTATAAAGTAGCGGTCTGCATGTTCTTTGCCTTCAAGAACTTTACTCAAAAATTGATAATCTTCATACATCGGGCAATTAGTATCATCACCACTGGTACTAATAACCGCCAGTGTCGCATTGGCTTGATTATTCATACCAGTTTTGATTGCTTCAAGAACTTTTCTATTTTTAGCTAGGTGGTACTCATCTACAATTCCAAGAGTTGCACCATAACCATCTAATGTTGTGGTGTCACTTGATAAAGCCATTGCAAAACTATTACTATCCTTATCAGTAATCTGCATCTTTCCAATTTTTAAACGTTGCCTTATATATGGTGATGCTTTTACCACTTGTCTTAACTCACTAGCCATCATGTCATAAGCCAATCTAGCTTGTTTATAGGCGTTTGCGGTAAATAGTATCTGTCTACCTTGTTGCGGTTCTTTCTCCATCAGCAAGGCAATAGCACCCATTGTAGAAGCTATATAGGTCTTACTATTCTTACGTGCCATACTGATAAATGCACGGTCAAAACGCTTGTTGCCAGTGTCGACTTCACGCCAGGAATAAATATTTGATAATATCCATTTCTGAAACGTCGCCAGGTGTAACTTCTTACCATCGGTGGTAGGTAGCAACTCCACAAATTTTATTATTTTCTTTTCAATTTCTTCATCAAAATAATAAGGGAACTCATTTGTATTTTGACGTTTTAGATCGTTCTTGAATCGCTCACAAGCCTGGATAATCTTTTTACCAGCTATGATGTCACCGTTTAGGACTGCATCGGTGTATTGTTCGGCATAACTCACGCTAGTAAGTCCTTAAAATCATCATCTGGAGTAGTATTCTTTGCCTTGCCATATTCAAGTTTGGCGCGACTTTCTAACGTTAGTCCTAAACTCGTTGCGAAACCTTTAAGATCGCGTTGTGCTTGTTGTTGTGTGATAAGGTAGCTTGTTTTCTTACCGCTTTCAGTGAATGAACCATGAGCATTGATTTCTTTTTGGCAATCAATAATCAAAGCACTGGTATTACAGTAACTAACCAATGTATTACGATCCAATTCACTGATGGGAGTATCTTTTTTGAGTAGTGGTACAAGCCGTTTCCACTCACTTCTTGCCGTTCCTTTTAACCAGGTAGGGGGCGTACTGTTTAGTTCGGCATATGTGAATAATTGTTGCTCTGCTTGCTTCTTTTCGGCTTGTGTTTCCTTAGTTGTATCGCCTGTGAAGCCTGTTAATTTAGGCTTTCCGCCTGATGCCATTAAATCATTCCTTTCTCTATTAAATAGCCTTAAAACGGCTTAAATCGCCATATAACAGCGTTTTTATTTAAGTTTTTACACACAGAAAAGTTGTGTGCGTTCATCTGTTAAAAATTTTGGGTGGGGGGTAAATTGTGATGGGGCTTTGAATATTGTTCTGCTCTGGTTTTTTCGTTGTGGTGGTACTGGCATAGGGGTTGCCAATTATTCCAATCTAGGCGTTTACTCCAATCGTCTTTTAGTGGAATAATATGATCGACCAAATCAGCTTTTCTTATAATTCCTTCTCTTTTGCATTCAATACAAAGCGAATTTTGTAATAAGAATAATTTTGATTGTTTTTTCCATTCTTTTGAATGATAAAACTGTAAATACTTTCCTTCATAAGACTTTCGCCATTGATATTTACTTTTGTGTTTGTCGCAATAAGTTTTATCGAAATCAATCAAAGCATTACAACCTGCTTTAGCACAAAACTTCTTTGGTTTAGCCATAACTAGAACCCGTGCTCATCGCTCATAATGTCTTCATCAGTACGTTGTTCATCTTCATCTTTGAAGTCAATCGAATAATTACTTGTAAAGATTGTCTTAACTAATTGATCGTTGTGATAAATATTTAAACTTCCATCATGTTCATCAATATTCAATTTATCTTTAACCAATCTAATTTCTTGAATATCTTTACCATCAAAATACTTTAATACTCTAATCATTTTTATTTACCTTCTGTTTAAATTAGATCAATCAATTAATTTAATATTTAATTTTCTTATCAATAATGTTTGCCTTCGTACGATATAGGTTGGTGGTACTGGACGTTTTAATATTGAAGCACCAGTTCTTACTCTGCTTGTCCGCAACCTTAAAACCAGCGACCAACATTGCACCTTTAAACATTCCATTCATAATGTAAAAGCCACAACCTGAATCACTGAAATAGTGTTTAAGACTGTAAGAATCATCAGCGTAATTAATTCCTTTACTGGGTGCCAATGTATTGAGTACCCACGTAACCAGCTCCACTTGCTCCAACGGTGACAGGTCTAAAAATCTAATGGGATCATCGTAACCATCGGGATCTAATACCCCGATAGTGGGGGGTAATTTATTCTTAACCAAGTGGTGTCGTTGCTTTATCCACCTGTATAGTCGGGTGTAATTATCTTGTAGTTCCATTTGTGTGTTCCTTTCTTAGTGAGTTGGTACATGTCGTACATCATGTACATGTGATGTACCACGTATGTAGTCATTGAGCCACAAAGGATAGAGAAGTTATTTACCAGCTGGGTACATGGTACATGTGGGTATGAAACTTTTAAATAACGCACGCTTGTACGTCCTTACTATCCTTTTTTTAATACTTTGGTATTTACATGTACCACATGTACCTAACTCCGTAACGTCTGATATGTCGGGCTTTAACGATGGTACATGTCATGTACCTAACATGTACACATGTACCATTCTTATTGTTTACGTTTATACCCACGTTTATTTTTACCGTTAACTTTTACATGATTATCACGGTGCCAGGTATCTTGTAAGCTATTCATAACATCAGAAATCTGTTTACCAACATTTCCACGTGATGCAGAAATCAGCTGATCGTTATTAATATGAAAAGCAACTTGTAGAATTTCATTGGTGGTTACCTGGTCAATGGGTGTAGTTTCCTTAACTGGCTTTTTGTCCATGTCAACACAAGTACGATCGTTCATATAATCGTTAAAATAATAACGTTTGTTTTCAGTAGGATATTCATTCCAATTGGTTGGTACTGGCATATCAAGATAAGATAATATTTGTTCCTCGCTAGGATCTTGAATCATAGCATCTTTTTGATATTTCTCTGCAATCTTCTGTAAGGAATCTGTTATAAAGATTTGTCCACCATTGTTATATAAAACTTTGGCTTCTGCCAAAACTTGCAGAATATCAGCATCATCTATATTGAACGGGTCCTTTTTATTTTCTTGAACATTACATTCAATAGGAAAAAAACGTCTGTTTCCTGTCTTATCCTTCAAGAACTCTGGTGGATTCGAAGTACCAATAAAAGCATTTTTACGTGGGTGATCTGTCGTGTAGTGTCCGTACGACGGTCTGTAATTGTCAAACTGTGATGATATAAAAGCCTTGACGTGATCCACATCAGTTCTACGCATGGCTGATAACTCACCAATTTCTACAATCCATTTACCTTTTAGTTGCTGGAAGTCGTCCTTAGTTTTACCCATGGACTCTAGCTCATCTAAAAAGTAATCACGGTATATAGAACCTACTAGGGTACTTTTACCAATACCTTGACCGCCAAATAAGATAGGAACAATTTCAAACTTCACACCAGGGTTATAAACTCTAGCGACTGCACCTGTTAACCAACGTTTACATATCTCACGTGTATATTCGGTATCTTCTGCACCTAAGTAGTCTATGAAAAAAGTTTCAACTCGTTTCACACCGTCCCATGTGACCGATTCAATACGTCGCTTGACGGGATTAAAAGAGTGATCCATAGCAAACTTTACAATTGCATCACTGATAGCATCTTTAGTAGGAACGTAATTGTAATTATCCTCAATAAACAATTTGAGTTTAGAATCATCACTATCTAGCCAATCACCTGGTTTAGTATCAAGTGAGTGGTTAGGCTTCAATTTTTGAAGCTGTTCTGAAAACTCGTCGTATTGAAGTAGGTCTTTCAATCTGGCATCATTTTGAAGTATTAAGAATACATTTTTGCTTGAACTAGATCGCATCGTACCTTTATCAGTTTTAAGGAATTGTTCCTTCCATGGTTCAATTTCTACTATTTTCGTACTATTTAATTGGTCTGCTTCTTGCATTAAACTTGTTAGCTTTTCTTCCATCAGTCCGCCTTCAATCTTGCTATTTCCCTCATAAGAACTGATCTGTAAATAGTTTCAAGTTCCTTTTGTGGTAAACTTGGCGACACGAAACTATTATTAATAACCGACAATAATTCATAAACATTACTAGCACTGGTACCAACTGCTAACATTGAACCTGCAATACTTGTAATGAAATCGTTGCGTTGTCCCTTGGTGGCTCCTTTAACAATCTTGTCCAGCAAAATTCCTGTGTACTTCTTAAATCGTGGCGTACCAGAACTAATATTATTAGCTGGCTTATCCTGGACAAACTCTAGTAACCAGGTGGGGGCTTGTTTTATATCATCATAAGAACCAGACACGTGAGCATAACTAGATCCATCAATGGTACTAGGAGCAATAAGAATGTTATTGCACATCAAATCAATACCAGACTGGTCAAAGAAAGCACCTGTCTTACTTTTAGTCGTGATTCCCGACGGAACTCTTAGAAAGAAATGTATTCCATTGTGGGGTGTTCGTTCTATTAACGTATCATCTGGTAACCGTCCATATGTTTTAAATACCTTCAATAGGCTATGTCTGCCGTTGCCATTGCCGTGCATATCAACGTCTACCACCATTAAGCCCGACTTCTTTAAATTAATACCGATATTGTTATTAGTTTCTTGAAACCATTCCTGCGCCATAGAATCATCATTTACGGCATCACTGAAACCGTGGGTATCTTTCATACCCGACTTACTACCAGGTGCGGTAGGATAGTAATATATATTTCTTTTGGCTAGTTCTAAAGCTATTTCATAAGTGGTCAATTTCTCACTTCCTTATTATTGTTGCGTACACAAACAAATTTATTTATCCTCATTGGGGAGTTTTTCAATTAAATCACCTAATCGACTATCAACTGTATCAATTGAAGCCGACACGGTAGCAAGTGTTTCATACAATCTTGAAATATATCCTCGAGAAAATAATAATTCTCTAGCCGTCTCTGTATCATTGGTTGACACGGTTTGAACCGCATCTATAAACGCTGTCGCTAGATCAATCGTTTGTTTATTGTTCAAATTCATACAAATAATATCTTCTAATTCATTTTCCATTGTTTAAAATCTCCCTAATTTTTGGTATAATTAAGGCAAGTATTAATTGCTATGTGTAGGACTTACAACCCTCGGTGGGTATTTGCAAGTCCTTTTTTCTTGCCTTTTTTTGATTCATTACTGTAATAAAATAGCATCACTGATAGCTTTAGCATCTTGAGCAATTTCATCTGCTAATACGATAGCTGGTACAACTACTTTCTTTTCACCATCGTTCACTGTGATCGTGCTATTTCCTTTTAAAGCCTCTAAGTTCATTTCAATATTATTAATGTGTTCTTGAATATCCTCATCTTGTGCTTTAAGGAAATTCATTTCTTCTTCGTCACTTTCAAACATAATTATTTCTCCTTCATTGATTCATAAATTTTAAAAATCTCTTTTGCCTTCATTGCATTGTCAGAAATATCCTGGCATAGGTCTGATGTACCATCAGTTAAAAACTCATCGTGTTCAAACAATATGTAATCACGAGTAACTTCGCTGATGTCTGCACCTAATGCCTGGAGTGCATCTATAAGTTCTTGTTCCATTGGTACCATCTCCATATATAACTGTGCGCCGTGCAAAGCTACTGTTATATTTTTTTAGATTCTAAGAACTTGTCACAATCTATTTGATCTATTCTTTTAACACCACCAACAATTGAAACTTTAAGACCCTGGTCAATGTATTTGTATAAAGTGTTGTAACTTCCAATATTCAAATACTTTAAGGCTTGACCAAGTTTCATGTATCTTGGTAATTCAGTCATTTTATTCACTTCCTAATCTTTATGGTTAATTCATATCTAATATTTAGATTGATATTTTTACAATCTAATATTTAGATTTCTTTAACAGTATATCCTTGGTTTCATAGTTTTGCAATGGCTTTTATCTATTTTTTTGATTTTTTTTGATTTAATCTATTTTTTTGAATGTTCTTGCTGTACACTTTACTTAAAGTTGATATTCTTACCATGAATATAGAAAGGTGTATTAATAATATATGAATAATAAAAATCGGCTAAAAATGCTGAGAAAGAAAGCAAAACTAACTTTAGACGACGTAGAAGAACAAACTGGTATCAAAAGAGGAACATTTAGCAACTATGAAAATGGTAAAACTGAACCTAATATAGGAACTTGGCAACAATTGGCTGATTTTTTTGATGTATCCTTATCTTATATATCAGGTAATTCTAATGAAGACGATGCTTTTGAAAAATTAGATCGTGAAACTCAAAAAAGAATCCAAAAGGATAAAGACGAACTCATCAATAATTCTTATTACAATGGAATAAACAATGTTTTGTCATTTTTAGAAGAAGACGTTTTAAATGATGGTTATGGGATTGATTCAATGGAATTAATTTCTAATTCTGTTAGATTTGCACGGATTAACGGTAAAGGTAAAGATATAGATATACATAGGTTCAATATCAGATTACTTAGCGAATTAATAAATACTCTTAATTTGTACCAATTAGGACAGTCTAAAAATTCTAAGGAAGAAATTCGTAAACATTTTACAGAACTCACAAATGCAATATTAGAAAACACAAATAAAAAAGATACTAACTAATTAACCATCTCCCCATAACGCGCCGTGCAAAGCTAGAAATGGGGAAACTAAACTATGGCAAGTTTTACACAATACAAAACAAAAGATGGTAGTAAATTTTGGCGTTGCCAGTACACCATTGCTGCTGATCCATTAACTGGTAAAAGAACTAAACGACAAAAACGTGGTTTTAAGACACGCAAAGAATGTGAAATTTATGTAGCTCATCAATTGGCTGACTTAGATAATCACGGTTTTAAAGAAGACACTAACGCAACGTACAAAGACGTGTACGATAGTTTCATTGAGTCTTATAAGAAAACAGTCAAGGAAAGCACGCTAAACCACGTCTTAGGAATGTTTAGAATACATATCTTGCCAGCTTTCGGGAAATATAAGATAAAAAAAATAACCGTTACTACCTGTCAAAAGATAGTAAACGGTTGGTATGATGATTTTTCAGACTATAAAAAGATTAAGAACTATGCCAATCTTGTTTTTAAAGAAGCCAGACGTTTGAGTATCATCTATGAAAACCCTATGGATCTTGTAATTATGCCAAAAAAGAAGGCTAAAATACAAAATGCTGATGATAATAAATTTTGGGATAAGAACGAGTTACAGGCTTTCATAAATCAAACTAATAAATACTATGGTGGTAGAAACGAGAAAGCAGTAGCATTGTTTCGATTACTTGCATTCACGGGTGCCAGGAAAGCTGAAATATTGGCTTTACAGGTTGCTGACTTTGACTATAAAGATAAGACAATATTAATTAATAAAACTGTTACAAGAGATATTGATAACCACCAGGTTATTGGTACACCTAAAACTATTAATGGCTATCGTACTTTACACTTAGATCAAAATACTGCGGATATTTTGAACCATTGGATAAGTACAATGCACAAAGAAATGTTTATACTTGGATATAATACTGGTTCACGGAACCAATGGATATTTCCTAATACTCACAACCAACTATTATCTATGATGAAACCAAACAAGTGGATGGATGCAGTTATTGACTCATACAATAATGATAACAAAAAGAGATTGAAACGTATTACACCACACGGTTTACGTCACACTTGGATAACACTTGCTATTGAATCTAATCAACTAACAATAAAACAAATTCAAAAGCAAGCTGGGGATAGTGATGTGAGCGTAATCCTATCGACCTATGCTCATGTTACCAAACAAGCCACCGAGGAAACAATAGATAAATTCACCAGTTATGTGGACTTCTAAATTTTCGGAGCCACGAGCGGAGCCATTAGGTGTTTGAGCGCTATTAAACCCTTGTAAGCACTGGTATTATAAGGTTTCATCATGTGGGGATATAACCCCCATACGGGTGATAGTTTGTGAATTATTGTAATACTAGGAAAGCCGTGGACAGTGTGTCTGCGGCTTTTTTATTTTCTCAATATTTGTGAAATATAAAAAGCCACTGATCATCAGTGACTTTTTATAAACGCTATGTAGAATAAAATACCAACTAATACTATTGTATAAATAACACTGGCCAATCCAGCAAATTCCATAATGATCCAACCAGTAACTTTGGAGGTTGCCAGCAGTAGCATGGACAACACGCCCCAGATCACTACTTTTCTAAGGACACTTTGGTATGCTTCATTCATTTTTTTTCGATCGTGTTCTCTCATTATAATATGCCTGCCAAGATGGCAAGAAAGTTGTTCAAGAAATGAACAGTAATATTTGCCTTTATATTTTTGGTACGTGCGTACACCGCTGCAAGAATTATTCCAAGTAATACTTTTGATAAGGCGTAGACCCAATCAGTTCCTGGAGAGAAGGGCGCATGAACATATCCGAAGACAATCCCACTAAGTATCACTGATACTAATGGATTGTTGACGAAGAACCAGTTCATAAAGATTCCTCGGAAAAGGATTTCTTCTAATATTGGAGCGACAATGATTGTGAAAAAGACTAGAATAACTATGTTATTTTTTGCGACTAATTCTAGAGCCGCAACATTATCATTAGTTGATTTCATCATAGGTACAGTTATTAGGTTTACGGCAAAAACTAGTACGGATGCGACAATTATTATAGTCCAAGTGGAGCTATTGAATTTAACTGCCTTAAATTTTTGAGCTCGCTTAAAAGTGAACCACAAAAGGATTGCAACAATGACTAAAAGGATTAAGGTTATGATTGGCGCAAATTTTAGATAACTTGTATATTTTGAGCCTAAATCTTTTTTTGTTAAAGTAAGTATGCTTAATGGAATTTGTTCTGCTAAAAATAGTAATATAAATGCTATAATACGAAACAGTCCCTTAAATGGATTGAGAGTATTAATTTTATTATTCAATGGGAAGACCACCTTATTGATAATTATTATTAGTATTTTGATTAAAGAAGTGCTTTAATACTATAATGAGTTTTTTTATAAAGGAGTGAATGGATTGTTTAAGATTGCTCGTGGCAGGATAAATGCTTGGCAAGTGCTTGGTGCGGTTTTATTTATGACTGTACAAGTAATTACCACATTGTATCTGCCAAACATCACATCTGACATCGTTAATAATGGTGTTTCAACCGGTGACACAAATTATATTATGCATGCCGGGATGAAAATGATTTTGATTTCGATTGTCAGTGTTATAGCAGCCGTTGGTAATGTTCTAATGGCTTCACAAGCATCTCAGGGCTTAGGTAAAAAATTAAGATCTGATTTGTTTAAAAAAATATTGTTCTTTTCAAACGATGAATTTGATAAATTTGATACGTCATCATTAACAACTAGAACTACTAATGATGTTATTCAAATTCAAAACGTTATGATCATGATGCTCCGTATGATGATCATGGCACCAATTATGTTAATAGGTGCCAGTGTCATGGCTTATCAAAAGAATGCAGAAATGACAAAGATCTTTTTGATATCTATTCCAATTCTGATTGTTTTGATTGGTTTAGTCATGTTTTTTGCTGTGCCATTATTCAAAGCAATGCAGAAGAAAACTGATAGATTGAACTTGATTTTCCGTGAAGGATTGACTGGTGTTCGTGTTATTAGAGCATTTCGTCAGGATCCTTTCGAACAAGATCGTTTCAAAGGTGCTAATGCTGATTATACCAGCAACGCTATTAAGGTATTTACTATTGTAGCATTGATGTTCCCAATCGTTACATTAGTAATGAGTGGAACTAATGTGGGAATCACTTGGTTAGGTGCAAAATACATTGCTAATCAATCAATGCAAGTTGGTAATTTGATTGCCTTTATGACATATGCAATGCAAATTCTAATGAGTTTCATGATCTTATCGTTGGTCTTTGTGTTTGTCCCTCGTGCTTCAGCTTCAGCTGCACGTATTCAAGAAGTTTTTGCTACTGAAAGCACAATTGACACTGTTGCTAAGCCTGCAAAGGTTAAAGATGAACCATCACTTGGATTCAGTGATGTGAATTTCCGTTACAAGGGTGCAGAAAACTTGGCCTTGTCTAATTTAAACTTTAAAGTCGATTCAGGTCAAACTTTGGCCATAATTGGTGGTACAGGTTCCGGTAAGAGTACCTTAGTCAATATGATCCCAAGATTTTTTGACTCTGAAACTGGTGTTGTTAGTTTGAACGGTACTGATGTCAAAGCATTGAATACTGAAGATATTAACAAAAAGGTTGCTATGGTTCCACAAAAGGCTATTTTGTTTAAGGGTACAATTAAATCGAATATGACTTATGGTAAGGACAATGCAACTGATGATGAGATTTGGCACGCGCTAGAGGTTGCGCAAGCTGCTGATTTTGTCAAAGAACTTGATGGACAACTAGATGCTATCGTTGAACAAGGTGGAGATAACTTCTCTGGTGGTCAAAAGCAACGTTTAGCTATTGCTCGTGCGCTTGTCAAAGATGCTTCAATCTATGTCTTCGATGATTCATTCTCAGCTCTTGATTTCAAGACTGACTTGAATCTAAGAACGGCACTTAAAAACGATGAAAAAATCAGTAAGAGTGTTGTTGTTATCGTTGGTCAAAGAATCTCAACTGTTGCCGATGCTGATCAAATCGTTGTTCTTGATGACGGTAAGATGGTTGGACTAGGTACTCATGAGGAATTGAAAGAAAATAATAAGACTTATCAAGAAATTATCGAGTCTCAAATTAAGGAGGCTAAGTAATGGCTAAAGAAGATACTAAAGCTCCACAACCAACAACTGGCGGTCATGGTCCTGGTGGCCACGGTGCAGGTTTAGTTGTGAAGCCTAAGAATTTTTGGAAGACAACTGGAAGATTAGCTAAGTATATGTCTTCATATGTTGTTGGAATTACAATTGTTTTGGTCTTAGCTGTTGCTTCAGCTATTTTCCAAATTAGAACTCCTAAGATTTTGGGTGAAGCTACAACTGAAATATACAAGGGTGTTATGACAGGTGCAGCTCAACAGAAGGCTGGTATACAAGTTAGTCAATTGCCGATCAACTTTACAAAGATTGAACATATTATTCTAATCGTAATGTTGATGTACTTGGCTTCAGCTGTATTTACTTTTTTACAACAGTTCACTATGACTCGTATTTCACAGAAGACGGTTTATAAGTTAAGACGTGACTTGAAGTCTAAGATGGAACGTTTACCAATTAGTTATTATGATTCACATTCAAACGGTGATATCATGTCACGTGCTATTAATGATATGGATAATATCGCTGGTACATTGCAACAAAGTGTTACGCAAGTCGTAACAAGTACTGTTACTTTTATCGGTGTTTTGTGGATGATGTTCACCATTAGTTGGAAATTGACACTGATTGCTCTGGCAACGATCCCTGTCAGTTTGTTAGTTGTTGGTGTTATCGCACCGCAATCACAAAAGTTTTTTAAGAGACAACAAAAATCACTTGGTCTATTGAATAATCAAGTTGAAGAGAATTATTCTGGTCACGTCGTTGTTAAGAGTTTTAACCATGAGGGCGACTCGATTGAAGTATTCGAAAGTGAAAACGAAAAGTTATACAAGGCTTCATGGAAGGCACAGATGATTTCAGGTATTGTTATGCCTTTAATGACATTCTTGAATAACTTGGGTTATGTGTTTGTAGCAATGTATGGTGGTATTTCAGTGGCCAATGGTAATTTGTCACTTGGTAATATTCAAGCCTTCCTACAATACATGAACCAATTCTCACAACCGATCTCACAGTTGGCCAACTTAACTAATACGATCCAAGCAACCATTGCCTCAGCCGAACGTATCTTTGAAATTATTGATGAACCAGAGATGGGGAATGACAAAGTCGATATTCCAGATGAAGATACTGACGATAAGGTAACACTCGATCACGTCAAATTTGGTTATGAAGGTAAGCCGATCTTATTAGAAGATTACAACTTACATGTCAAACCAGGTGAGATGGTCGCAATTGTTGGACCTACCGGTGCCGGCAAGACAACCATCATCAATTTGTTGGAACGCTTTTACGATGTTAGTGGTGGTTCAGTTAAGATTGATGGTAAGGATGTCAGAAACATGACACGTGAAGAAGTTAGAAGTCATTATGCAATGGTTCTTCAAGATACATGGCTCTTCACTGGTTCGATTTATGACAACTTGAAGTATAGTAATGAGAATGCAACTAAAGAAGAAATCATTACGGCGGCTAAGGCTGCCCATGTCGATAACTTCGTCAGACAATTGCCAGATGGATATGACACAGTTCTTAATGAAGAAGCATCGAATATTTCTCAAGGACAAAGACAATTAATTACAATTGCCAGAGCCTTTGTTGCTGATCCAGAAATATTGATTCTTGATGAGGCAACTTCATCAGTTGATACAAGAACCGAAGTTCATATTCAACACGCTATGGAGAGATTACTGAATAATAGAACAAGTTTCGTTGTTGCACATAGATTGTCAACAATTAGAGATGCCGACAGCATTATCGTTATGAATCACGGCTCAATTATTGAAACCG
Source organism: Companilactobacillus jidongensis (assembly GCF_003946575.1). Classification (GTDB taxonomy): domain Bacteria; phylum Bacillota; class Bacilli; order Lactobacillales; family Lactobacillaceae; genus Companilactobacillus; species Companilactobacillus jidongensis. Next base: position 38,726 of record NZ_RHOP01000010.1, read on the forward strand.
GAAATCATGATGAATTGATGGCTAAAAACGGGTTCTATGCAGATCTTTATAATTCACAATTCGCCGGAAATGTTGCGATGTAACTTAGAACGTGTTTCAATTAAGAATCAGGAATCTGATTTTCGTAACTTGTTAAAAGAATAAAATATGGAGCATATGTACTTTTTAAAAGTATGTATGCTCTATTTTTGTGTTAAAGTCATTGACTTAAAGTGAACTTCAAGTATTAAGCTGCTCTTATAATAATTAATAGGAGATAAAAAATGAAAAAGATATTAATTCTCGGTGCCAATGGACAAATAGCTAAATTAGTACGTGATCGTTTATTAAAGGAAACGGATAACAAACTTACTTTATACTTACGAAATTCTAATAGACTACAAATTAAGGATGCTAACAGGGAGACAATTATTGAGGGCGATGTCAATGATACGACAAAGCTAATGGATGTAATGAGAGACCAAGATATAGTTTATGCCAACTTAGGTGGTAAATTTGAACCAATGGTTCAGAGTATCATTACAGCTATGGATAATAATAATGTCAAACGTCTGATATATGTAACTGGATTAGGTCTATATCACGAATTACCGAAAAAATTTGAGGAATGGAATGAGAATATTATTGGTCATGAAGTGATGGAAGATACTCGTCGTGCAGCCAAAATAATTGAGGATTCAGATATCGACTTTACGATTCTCCGTTGCGCATACATGACAAATGAAGATAAAGTCGATTATGAATTAACTGAAAAAGGTGAAGAATACAAAGGTACAATTATTTCACGAAAGAGTATCGCGGATCTGATCATCAAGATTATGCAGGATCCTGATCTACATAAATATTCAAGTTTAGGTATTGATCAACCTGGTACTGATGGTAACAAACCAGCAGGTTATTAAGTTATGTTCGAAAGTTATTTTTACGATACAATTAGACTATTAACAATCGTGGAGATAACAGTATGAAAAAATTTCAACAAACTGAAGCACAAATCTTAGATCTAGTTAATCAACAAATTGTTCCAGGAGTTAGTTATGGATTTATTAGTAATCACGGTAATGGAGACATGCAAACGAGTTATGATGAGTCAAATTATGCTGGTAACAAATCTTGGGTTCCAGAAATCACACCTTTAAGAGGTAATGAACTGTATGATTTGGCTTCTTTAACAAAAATTATGGGAACTGTTCCATTAATTTTGAAATTAATTGATGAGAAGAAGATCAAGTTGCATGACCCTATCAACAAGTATTTACCACAGTTCAAAGACGATCGCGTCGAAGTGTTTCACTTATTAACACATACATCAGGTATTGCAGGATATATTCCTGATCGTGACAGTTTGAATGATCAACAGTTGATAGATGCACTCTTCACTCTACCGGTCACTGACAATTTTAATAAAAAAGTTGTCTACACTGACACGGGAATGATTTTTCTAGGCTTGATTATTGAAAAGATATATAAAAGATCTGTTCAGGAAGTTATTAGTGAATTTGTGCAAATGGCTTGGAATCTGACGGATACGACGTTTGACCCTGAAATTGGCCGTTGCACGCCTACATATGAAGTTAATGGGAAAATGTTGATAGGAATACCAAATGATCCAAAAGCTCGTCAGTTGGGCAAACATTGTGGATCAGCCGGTATGTTTTCGAGCCTAATCGATGTTATGCAATTTTCTAAGGCGATGCTGCAGAAGAATTACAAGTTCCTCTATAAGGACTTTACTGATTTGAATCCTGGTCGTTCATTGGGATGGGATATTAAACCTGGAAATGTTTTATTCCACACTGGTTATACAGGTCACTTCATTGCGCTCGATTATATCCATCAGAATGCGATGGTTGTGTTGACTAATCGTGTACATCCAATTGAGCATAATCAAATTTTCTTAAAACGAAGAGAAACAATTTTGAATTCATTTTTGAATGAGAGCAAATAAACAAAGAGCCCTCTGATTGGATTATCCAATTTAGAGGGCTCTTTGTTTATTTTTGTTTAATATAACCGTTATCTATCAATGCCTTACGCAATCCTAACATAGCGGTGTAGGTAGCCAGCACGTAAATTTTTTTAGTAGGAATTTTTGGAATTTGTTTAACAAAATCTTCAATTTCAACTGTTTCGATATTCTTGTCCATATTTAATCCAGCAATCTTGAAGCGGTAGGTGACATCCTTAACGCGTTTTCCACCAGTAATTACTAAGGGAATCTTATCGTAGTCGAGGTCTTCGAAGTTTGCGTCCCAGATCCAACTTGTGTCGATACCGTCGGCGTAGTTAGCATTGAGTAAAAATGCTAATGAATAATCTGATGTATCGCTAAGAATTGTTTCGATAACTTGATTCAAACCAACAGGATTCTTGACCAAGATAATATTGACATTTTTATCATCGACCGCAATCGTTTCTTGACGTCCAAAGACTTTTTCATCATACGAGAAGGCTTTTTCCATTTGATCAATACTGATACCCATTTCTGATGCAATAGCATAAGCTGCCAAAGCATTGTAGACGTTGTACTTGCCGCCGATGTTCATTGTGAAGGGATGACCATCGATTTCAAATTCAGTCTTGTTAGGTAGTAGCGTCTTGATATTAGTTACTTGATATTTCAAGTCATTCTGCTTGAAGCCACAGTTAGGACAGAAGTAACTACCAAGGTTAGCATATGAAATTGTATGATAATGCATAATGTGATTACAGTTAGGACACAAAACGCCATCTGTGTTAGTCGGTGCTTTGATGTCATCATTTTCATGCCCCTTACTTGAGAAGCCATAATAGACAACTTTGTTTGGCAATTTCTTAGATGAAAAAATTGCGGCGTCGCCGTTAGCGATAATTGTTGCATCAGGTGCTAGTTTGATACCATCGAGAATTTTTTTATAAGTTGTGTAGATTTCACCGTAACGGTCCATCTGATCACGGAAGATGTTTGTCAAAACAAAATACTTAGGCTTGATGTACTTACAGATGATCTCAACGTTGGCCTCATCGACTTCGAGAATGGCTAAAGGACGCTTACTCTTCTTATGATGAGTAACGAAACTAGTAACGATTCCTTGGATCATGTTTGATCCAGTTGGATTGGTTAAGACATCGTCGTATTTTTGCGTGACCATTTTGTTGATCAATGAAGTTGTCAAAGTTTTACCATTTGTACCAGTTACGATTACCAGATCATAATTTCTGCCGAGACTTTGTAAAATATCTGGATCGATCTTATAAGCAATTTTTCCCGGATATGAAGATCCACCATTAAAGAACTTGCTTAGAATAAAATAAGATGTTTTTCCAGTAAGTGTTGCAATACTTGATTTAAATGTCATTTTAAAACCCCAATTAGTTTATATTAAAAATATATTATCACACCTAAATTACATTTTATCGAATTTTGATTCAATTTAGTCAATGTTTAATATGTTCAAGCGCCATTTTTTTAGTTATAATCTTCAAGGACGTAAATTTGGAGGCAGAGTATTGGCGCAATTATTTTTTAAGTATGGTGCTATGAATAGTGGAAAATCAATTGAGATTTTAAAAGTAGCACATAACTATGAAGAACAAGGTAAGTCAGTTATTCTGATGACGAGTATTTTGGACACTCGATCAGGAACTGGTAAAATAAAAAGTCGAATGGGTTTGACTAGAGAAGCCATTGCATTGAAGAAAGACTCGAATATTTATGATATTGTTAAGAGTGAGAATCCTGATGCGGCTTGTGTGTTGATTGATGAATGTCAATTTATGAACAAGAATCAAGTTCTTGAAGCAACTCAAGTTGTAGATGATCTTGGAATACCGGTTATGGCATTTGGCCTGAAGAATGATTTTAAGAATGAATTGTTTGAAGGAACTAAATATTTGTTATTGTACGCTGATAAATTGGAAGAGATGAAGACAATTTGTTGGTTCTGTACGAAGAAGGCAACGATGAATATGCGTGTGTCTGATGGCAAACCAGTATATGAGGGACAACAAGTGTCTATCGGCGGCAATGAGGCATATTACCCAGTATGTCGTCGTCATTACAATCATCCTCCAGTGATAAATAACGATTAAGAAAGGAAAATAAATTAATTGGACAAAATACTAGAACAACTTGAAACACTAGTTGAAAGATATGCCGAATTACAAGAATTAATGAGTGATCCGGAAGTTATTAATGATACTAAACGTTACATGGCTTATTCCAAAGAAGAAGCTGATATGCGTGATATTGTTAATGCCTTCAATCATTACAAAGAATTACAACAAAGCATTAGCGATAGCGATGAAATCATGCGTGAAACTGATGATGCCGAAATGCAGGCTATGGCAAAGGATGAGATGAATTCATCTAAGGAAGAGGCCGAAAAGCTAGAACACGAGATCACTTTATTGATGCTTCCTAAAGACCCTAATGATGATAAGAATATAATTATGGAAATCCGTGGAGCTGCTGGTGGTGACGAGGCTAGTTTGTTTGCTGCTGATTTGTTGAGTATGTATAGCAAATATGCTGAAAAACAAGGTTGGAGTTTCGATATTATCGATGAAAATTCGACTGAAGTTGGTGGATACAAAGACGTCGCTGTTATGATTACAGGAAAACGTGTTTATTCTAAATTGAAGTACGAAAATGGAGCACACCGTGTTCAACGTATTCCATCTACGGAATCAGCCGGTCGTGTACATACTTCGACTGCCACAGTCGCAGTTATGCCGGAATATGATGAAGTTGATATTGATCTTGATCCGAAGGATATCAGGACAGATGTTTACCGTTCATCTGGTGCTGGTGGTCAACATATCAATAAGACCTCATCAGCTGTTCGTATGACCCATTTACCAACTGGTATTGTTGTTGCCATGCAAGATCAACGTTCACAACAACAAAACCGTGAAAAAGCTATGCAAATTCTAAAATCACGTGTTTACGATTACTATGAATCAGAAAACCAAAGTGAATATGACGAAAAACGTAAATCAGCTGTTGGTACCGGAGATCGTTCTGAGCGAATTAGAACTTACAATTATCCACAAAACCGTGTGACAGATCACCGTATTGGATTATCATTGAACAAACTTGATCGCATTATGAACGGAGAACTTGACGAAATCATCGATGCCTTGATTGTTAATGATCAAACTCAAAAATTGGAGCAAATTCAAAGTGGAGAGACTAAGCTATTCTAGTGCCCTGAAAAGGGCTTTTTTAATGCTGAAACAGCAGGATAAGTATCCAGAAGATGCTGAATATTTGATGGAAGAATTGACTGGCTTCAATTACACACAGTTACAATTGCATCGGAATGAACCAGTACCTGGGAAGACAATGCGTCAATTCAGGGATGGCATAGTCAGATTAGGAATGGACGAACCGGTTCAATACATTTTAGGCTATGGTTATTTTATGAATAAGAGTTTTACTGTTAGCCCTGATACTCTGATACCACGTCAAGAGACTGAAGAAATGGTTCAAAAAATCATTGATGATCATGATGAGAAAATCAAAAATATTTGGGATATTGGCACTGGTTCAGGCGTAATCGCAATTAGTTTGGCGCTGGCATTTCCAGAAGATGACATATTGGCGACAGATATTTCGGAAGGTGCACTCAAAGTTGCGCAACTGAACGCTGATAATTATCAAGCCAATAATGTCTTTTTGAAACAAAGTGATCTGTTTCAGAATATTGAACCAGAGTCATTCGATATTATTGTTTCTAATCCGCCATATATCTCTCAAGAAGAAAAATCGGTCATGGATCAAAGTGTTATTAAATATGAACCTGATTTAGCTTTATATGGAGAGGAAAATGGACTAGAATTTTATCAAGACATATCACAAAATGCTGATAAGTATTTAACAGATGATGGCACTTTGTATATGGAATTTGGTTATCATCAAAAATCTGCTTTAGAAGAAATTTTTGCTAAGAATATGCCAGAATATACTGTAGAATTTCATAAGGATATGAGTGGCAATTATCGATATCTTAAAGCTGAAAAGGAGAGGGTATAGATTTTGGAGACAGAGATATTAAAAAATACGCAAATAGCGGAAGCCGTAAAGTTTCTTGCTGATGGTAAACTGGTCGCATTTCCAACCGAGACGGTTTATGGATTAGGTGCTGATGCCACGCGTCCGGATGTTGTCAAAGATGTATATGCAGCTAAGGGACGCCCAAGTGATAATCCACTGATCGTTCACGTTTCAAGTCCAGAGATGGTCTGGAAGTATGCCGATAACAGTTATAAACCAATGGCTGAGAAACTAATGAATAAGTTTTGGCCGGGTCCATTGACTATCATTATGCCAATTCAAGAAGGTAGTTTGTCAAAGGCAGTAACCGGTGGTTTGACTACAGCTGCTTTTAGGATGCCTAAGAATAAGACGACACTTAATCTGATCAAAACATTTGGTAAACCTATTGTTGGACCATCAGCTAATACTAGTGGCAAGCCAAGTCCAACTTTGGCAAAGCATGTTTATCATGATTTGAATGGTAAAATCTCAGCTATCTTGGATGATGGACCTACTAAATTAGGTGTAGAGTCAACAGTTATCGATCTTTCAACTGATATACCAGCTGTCCTGCGCCCAGGGATGATCACGGTTGAGGACTTATTACAGGTGCTTGATAATGTTAATAGTGATCATCATAAAGTTGCCGCAGGAGAGATTCCTAAGGCTCCAGGTATGAAGTACAAGCATTACGCACCAAGTGCACAAGTAATCATAGTTGATAATACTGACGATTTTTCGGCTGCGATTTCTCAATATGGAAATGCAAAGTTGGGAATCATGGCAACAGATGACATCTTGTCTACAATTACTGATGAAGATAACTTTATTAAGTTTTCTTTGGGCAAAGATATTTACAGTGCATCGCAAGAACTATTTGCAGGCTTACGTGGGCTAGATGGTAAAGGCGTTGAATACATACTTGCCCAGGGCTTTCCAGATGCCGATCATGGCGAGGCATACAGAAACCGGTTGAACAAATCCTCTGGTCAAAAACATTTCGCTAAGTAATGAAACGGCTATCATAAAAAGCCGATTAAAAAAGGAGAGTTACAAAATGTCTAAATTTCAAGTACTAAATCACCCATTGATTCAACACAAATTAACAATTATTAGAAACAAACATACTGGTACGAAAGTATTCCGTGAAGTTGCTAATGAAATTGGTGAATTGATGGTTTACGAAATTACAAGAGATCTACCTTTGAAGGATATCGAAATTGAAACTCCAATGGGCAAATCAACACAAAAGGTACTTGCTGGTAAGAAACTAGCTGTTATTCCTATTCTTCGTGCCGGTTTAGGCATGGTTGACGGTGTTTTAGAGTTGATTCCTGCAGCTAAGGTGGGTCATATTGGTATGTATCGTGACGAAAAGACATTACAACCACACGAATATTTTGTAAAACTACCTAATGATATTGATGAACGTGAATTATTTATCGTTGATCCAATGCTTGCAACTGGTGGTTCAGCAAACATGGCTATTGAAGCATTGAAGAAACGTGGTGCTAAGCACATGCGTCTAGTTGTTTTAGTAGCAGCTCCAGAAGGTGTTAAGGCCGTTCAAGAAGCACATCCTGACGTTGATATCTATGCTGCTTCACTTGATGAAAGAATTACTGATAGTGGATATATTTTCCCAGGTTTGGGTGATGCTGGTGATAGACTATTTGGAACTAAATAAAATAAAATCACTGTTTGAATATCTTTTTAGAAGTGTTATTATTTTGTGGTATCAATTGTTTTCAATAAGCGAAGAAAGGGGGGGTATTATTGGATGATAAATATAAGTTTATTGATTTTCTTGGTTTAAGATTCAATGTTGCTAATGACTTGTCAGCATTGATTGCCGCAATACTGGTATTTATCTTCGTCTTCTCGTTATCTCGTAAGGTTACGATGAGGCCTGGTAAGGCTCAGAATGTGTTAGAATGGATTATTGATTTTACAAATAATATTATAAAATCATTAATGCCTGATTCAGCGGTGAAGCAATTCGGATTGTACGCATTTACACTGTTTACTTTCGTTTTCTTCGCAAACCAACTGGGATTAATATTCCAAGTTAAGGTAGGCGGTTATTCTTATATTAAATCTCCTACAACAAATCCAATGGTAACCATGGCACTTGCCTTGATATCGTTGCTGATTTCACATTATTATTCAGTGAAGAAGTTTGGATTTGGCGGTTATGTAAGCAACTACGTAAAACCCGTAGGCTTCTTGTTACCAATAAATATTTTGGAAGAGTTCACCAACTTCTTGACGTTATCACTACGTCTTTACGGTAATATATTTGCCGGTGAAGTACTTCTTGCACTTATTGGAACTGTTGCTAAGAGTTTTGGAGTTGTTTCACTAGTGATCGCTTTACCACTGGAAATGATTTGGCAAGGCTTTTCAGTCTTTATTGGAGCCATCCAAGCGTATGTATTTACCACATTATCAATGGTTTATATTTCACGTAAACTGGAAAAAGAATAATTTTTATTGGAGGAATTTTACATCATGAAAGAAATCGCGGCAGCTATTGCAGCTAGTTTTGCAGCTCTTGGAGCATCTATCGGTAACGGACTTGTTATTTCAAAGACAATGGAAAGTATGGCTCGTCAACCAGAAATCTCTGGTGACTTAAGAGCTACAATGTTCATTGGTGTTGGTTTGATTGAAGCTGTTCCTATCATCGCCATTGCTATTGCATTCGTTATTCTTTTCGTATAATACATACAGATTAATCCGGCGATAATAAATTAAATCGCCTTTTTATGTTTTGTAGGAAAGGAAGGAGTGGAGAATATTGGCAAGTTTATTAGTGCTTGGAGCAGGTAAATTAGCTTTGGGTGACATGCTTTTTATTCTTATTTCATTCGTCCTTTTAACAGCAGCTGTTAGTAAGTTCGCCTGGGGTCCTGTCACTAAGATGATGGACGCTAGATCAGAAAAGATATCCGGTGATCTGGATTATGCTGATCAAGAACGCGCACGTGCTGACAAGCTTGCGAAGGAACGTGAAGATGCACTTAAAAATTCACGTGCTGAAGCTATTGACATCGTAAATAAGGCCAAAGAAAATGGTGAAGATCAAAAGAAATCCATCATGGCTGATGCTCATAGTGAAGCTGAATCGGTAAGACAAAAAGCTAAGTCAGATGCTGAACGAGCTAAAGAAGAAGCTATGAACGATGCGCAAAACGACATCGCTAGCTTATCTCTAGAAGTAGCCTCAAGGGTTATTTCCAAAGAGCTTAATGCAAATGACCAAAAATCACTGATCGACTCTTATATTAAGGAGTTGACCTTAAACAATGAAACTAAGTAAATTCCAAGTGGGAAAACGTTACAGTAGAGCGCTTTATGAAGTGGCACAAGAACAAGATTCAGTTGATAATACTTTGGAAGAGATCAATTCTCTAGCAACTGTGTTTTCAGAAAATCCTGGTTTAAATATTGCTTTTTCAGGACGTTCAATTTCTCGCACTGAAAAGTCTAAGATCGTCGATACATTGAAATCTGAACATAGTGAGTTGTTTCAAGATTTCATCAGTATTCTTTTTGACCGAGATAGATTGAATTGCGTAGACGAGATCACTGACGCTTTTGTTCAAAGATATGATGCCGATAACGGTATCGTTGAAGTCACTGTTAAGTCAGTAGTTGAATTGGATTCAGATCAAGAAGACAAATTAAAGTCTGTCGTTCAAAATAGATTTTCAGTAAATAAAGTAAATTTAACAAAAATAGTAGATCCATCCATCATCGGTGGGATTGTTATCCGTGTTGGTGATCAAGTTATTGATGGAAGTGTCGTTAAGAGATTTAACGAGATTAAACATATGCTATTGGTTAACAAATAAGTCGAGGTGAAAAGAATGAGCATCAAAACTGAAGAGATTAGTTCACTGATCAAAGAACAGTTGAAGAACTATAAAAATGAACTCTCAGTTGATGAAGTAGGTACAGTTACATACGTCGGTGATGGTATCGCTCGTGCTAATGGCCTTGAAAATGCTATGGCATCTGAGTTACTTGAATTCCAAGACGGTACATATGGTGTGGCTCAAAACCTTGAAAGTGATGATGTTGGTATTATCATTTTGGGAAATTACGATAAAATTCGTGAAGGCGATACAGTTAAAAGAACTGGTCGTATCATGGAAGTTCCAGTAGGTGATGCACTTATTGGACGTGTCGTTAATTCTTTGGGTCAAGCTGTTGACGGTTTAGGCGATATTAAGACAGATAAGACAAGACCTATTGAATCACCTGCACCTGGTGTTATGCAACGTAAGTCAGTTTTTGAACCATTACAAACAGGTTTGAAGGCTGTCGATGCGCTTGTACCTATCGGTCGTGGCCAACGTGAGTTGATCATTGGTGACCGTAAGACTGGTAAAACTTCAATCGCTATTGATACAATTATCAATCAAAAAGACCAAAATATGATTTGTGTTTATGTCGCAATTGGTCAAAAGGAATCAACAATTAGAAGTCAAGTTGAAACTTTAAGAAAGAACGGCGCAATGGATTACACTATCGTTGTTGAAGCTGGTCCTAGTCAACCCGCTCCTATGTTGTATTTCGCACCATATGCTGGAGCAGCTATGGGTGAATACTTCATGTACAATGGTAAGCACGTTCTTATCGTATACGATGACTTAAGCAAACAAGCTAATGCCTATCGTGAAGTGTCACTATTGCTTCGTAGACCGCCTGGGCGTGAAGCATATCCTGGTGATGTTTTCTACTTACACTCACGTTTACTAGAACGTGCTGCTAAGTTGAGTGATGATTTAGGTGGTGGGTCAATGACTGCCTTACCTATCGTCGAAACACAAGCCGGTGATATCTCCGCATATATTCCAACAAACGTTATTTCTATCACTGATGGACAGATTTTCTTGGGTAGTGATCTATTCTATTCAGGTACACGTCCAGCTATCGATGCTGGTGCCTCTGTTTCTCGTGTTGGTGGTGACGCACAGATCAAGGCTATGAAGAAAGTTGCTGGTACATTACGTCTAGATCTTTCATCATACCGTGAGCTAGAATCATTTGCTCAATTTGGTTCTGACCTTGATGAAGCTACAAAGGCTAAACTAGATCGTGGTAGCCGTACAGTTGAAGTTCTAAAACAACCTGTACATGCTCCTATGGCTGTTGAAAAACAAGTCTTGATCTTGTTTGCTTTGACAAGAGGCTTCCTTGATAAAGTTGCAGTTGATGATCTCAAAGAGTATGAAACTTCACTTTCTGAATTTTTCGACGCAAATCATGCTGATCTCTTAACAGAAATCAAAGAAAAAGGTACATTACCTGACGAAGACAAGATGAATGCCGGTGTCAAAGAATTCACTGAAAACTTCTTGGCTTCAAAATCTGAAAAGCAAGATAAATAATACAGGAGGTTTAAATTATGGCTGAGTCACTTATGGATATAAAAAGAAGAATCTCTTCTACTAAGAAAACCGGTCAAATAACAAGAGCCATGCAAATGGTTTCTGGTGCTAAACTCTCTCGTATTGAAAAGAAATCTATTGCTTATCAATTGTACGCAAAAAAAGTTGAGGATATTATCCGTCATTTGACGATGGGTAATTTATTTAAGGAAATCCCTGTGACAGAGAATTCATCTGATCCATGGAGCTTAAACAATCTTCTTAAAGTGCGTGAGGTAAAAAAGACTGCATATGTTGTTTTAACTAGTGACCGTGGTTTAGTTGGTGGATATAATAGTAATATTTTGAAAGCTATGATGGATACATTCCGTACAAAGTATCATAGTGACAAGAGTAAATTTACTGTTATTTCATTAGGAAATACCGGTACAGAATTCTTCAAAGCTCGTGGAATTGACATTTCGTATGAATATCGTGGTTTACCTGACATTCCTACAGTTAAAGATGTAACTCCAATTGTGAAAACAATTTTGCAGTTATATCAAGCAGGTACTTTTGACGAAATTTATATTTGCCATAACCACCATGTTAATTCTTTGGTTTCTAAGTTCACTAGTGATAAATTGTTACCACTTGAACAAGCTAAAGATTCAACTCATGAAGAAGAACATATTGCTAGTGAGTATATTACAGATCCAAGTCCTGAAGCGGTCTTGTCTGCAATTGTACCTCAATATATTGAATCTTTAATTTTCGGAGCAATGATGGATGCAAAGACAGCAGAACATGCTGCTTCTGTAACAGCCATGAAGAGTGCTACTGATAATGCTGATGAATTGATCTCTGATCTTTCGTTACATTACAACCGTGCTCGTCAAGCTCAAATTACTACAGAGATCACTGAAATTGTCGGCGGTGCTGCTGCACTAGAATAGTTTAGAAAGGAGCCAAATAAATGAGTAGCAAAGGTAAAGTTATTCAGGTAATTGGTCCAGTTGTTGACGTTGAATTTCCTTTAGACGGAGATCTTCCCGAACTTAATGACGCTTTGGTTATTAAGAAAAGCGACGGATCAAATATTACCCTAGAAGTTGCTCTAGAACTAGGTGATGGCGCCTTACGTGCTATTTCCATGAGTTCTACTGATGGACTTCAAAGAGGTGCTGAAGTTGTTAATACAAATGCGTCTATTTCTGTTCCTGTTGGAAAAGAAACATTAGGCCGTGTGTTTAACGTTTTGGGTGAAACAATTGATGGAGGTAAGGAATTCCCTGCCGATTTCAGAAGAGACAGTATTCACCGTTCAGCTCCTGCATATGATGAATTAAATACATCAACAGAAATTCTTGAAACAGGTATCAAAGTTATCGATCTTCTTGAACCCTACGTTCGTGGTGGTAAAGTTGGATTGTTCGGTGGTGCCGGTGTTGGTAAGACCGTTCTTATCCAAGAGTTGATCCATAATATTGCTGAAGAGCATGGTGGTATCTCAGTATTTACTGGTGTTGGTGAAAGAACACGTGAAGGTAATGACCTTTATTATGAAATGAAGGAATCCGGTGTTCTTGAAAAAACAGCCATGGTTTATGGTCAAATGAATGAATCACCTGGTGCTCGTATGCGTGTTGCCTTAACAGGTTTGACAATTGCTGAGTATTTCCGTGATGTTGAAGGACAAGATGTTCTATTGTTTATTGATAACATCTTTAGATTTACACAGGCTGGTTCTGAAGTTTCAGCCTTACTAGGTCGTATGCCTTCAGCCGTTGGTTATCAGCCAACATTGGCTACAGAAATGGGTCAATTGCAAGAAAGAATTACTTCTACTAAGAAGGGTTCAATTACTTCAATTCAAGCCGTTTATGTTCCTGCCGATGATTATACTGATCCTGCTCCAGCTACAACTTTCGCCCATTTGGATGCTACAACCAACTTGGAACGTAAGTTAACTGAACAAGGTATTTATCCAGCTGTTGATCCACTAGCCTCATCTTCATCTGCTCTTGACCCATCAGTTGTTGGAGAAGAACATTATGATGTAGCTACAAGTGTTCAACAAGTTCTTCAAAGATATCGTGAATTGCAAGATATTATCTCAATTCTTGGTATGGATGAATTATCTGATGAAGAAAAAACTGTTGTTGCACGTGCAAGACGTATCCAATTCTTCTTGTCACAAAACTTCAGTGTTGCGGAACAATTTACAGGTAGACCAGGTTCTTATGTCCCTGTTGAAGAAACAGTTAAAGATTTCAAGGATATTCTTCATGGTAAGTATGATGATGTCCCAGAAGACGCCTTTAATGGTGTTGGTGGAATCCAAGATGTTCTTGACAAGGCTAAGGATATGGGTTGGACACCTGCTGATGAACAAAATGATGATAACGCTGCTGAGGCAGTCGCTAACTAATAAGGAGGAGATAATATGGCTGATCCAAATCATATTGTGACGGTCAATATTGTTACTCCTGATGGTGTTGTATATGACCATCATGGCAATCTAGTTATTGTGAATGCGATTGATGGGGATGTTGGTATCATGGCTAGCCACGAACCAATTATTGCACCTATTAAAATTTCGGAGGTTCGTGTTAAGCGTACCGATGATCCGCATCATGAAGATGCCATCGCTGTTAACGGCGGATTCTTGGAGTTCAGCAATGATCTAGTTTCTATCGTAGCTAATAGTGCTGAAAGAGCTAGGGATATTGATTTAAGACGTGCCCAATATCAAAAACAAAAAGCTGAAGAGACAATTAAAACAGCCGAAGAGAAACATAATGTTGATGATTTAGCACGTGCTCAAGTTTCTTTGCGTAAAGCTATGAATAGAATCAATGTAAGTTCGCACAAATAAAATATGTTTTATATAAAAAGACTAACGCTGTCTTCAATTAGAAGAAGTGTCAGTCTTTTTTTGTTTGTCAAATAATTCATCAAAATTTTAAAATAATCTTTATAATTTACTAAAAGTCATATTACAAGTGTTAAAATCTAAAAAAGTGAGGTTTATAAAATGACAAGTTTAGGAATACATGCGATAATTACGCTGGTTAGCCATGTGGTATTTATCTGGATCAGTTTCAATGCTTTACAAGTTGTAGACTGGCGAAAAATTTATAACAAATCCAATCCTAGAATGTTACAATTACTTGTAGCGTTTGTTTCAATCGCTCTAGGGTATACTGTTAGTTCATTCTTTTTGAACATTATCAGTGTTTCACAAAACCTAACCTTACTTTTTTAAATGATTCCAACGTTTTGGAGGAGAATATAGTGCAACAAATAATCGTAAATGGACCTAGTCAATTAAAGGGAACAGTAAGAATTGAAGGTGCCAAGAATGCAGCATTACCAATTTTAGCATCAACATTGTTGGCCTCTGAAGGGAAGACTTCCTTATCCAATATCCCTCCGCTTTCAGACGTTACAACGATGGCAAAAGTTCTAAGAGCTTTGAATGCTGACGTTACTTTTGATAAAAATGATGAAATTTTAACTGTTGATACATCCCATGGGATTTCTACAACAGCTCCGGAGGAACTAGTTGACAAGATGCGTGCCTCTATCGTCGTCTTAGGCCCCCTCTTAGCTCGTAGTAAAGAAGCACATGTAGCAATGCCTGGTGGCTGTGCAATTGGTTCTAGACCCATTGATTTGCATATTAAGGGACTTGAAGCAATGGGTGCAGAATTTAGTCAAAATGGCGGTTATATCGATGCCAAAACTGATGGTCTACACGGCGCTAATATTTACTTGGATTTTCCAAGTGTTGGTGCTACTCAAAACATTATGATGGCAGCTTCTTTGGCTGACGGTGTTACAGTTATTGATAACGTTGCTCGCGAACCAGAAATCGTTGACCTAGCTAATGTTTTGAACAAAATGGGTGCTGAAGTCAGTGGTGCTGGTACTAATACTATTCGTATTACTGGCGTTGAATCTATGCATGGCTGTGAACACATGATCATGCAAGATCGTATTGAGGCCGGTACATTTATGGTTGCTGCTGCCGTTACAAACGGTGACATTATGGTTAAAGATGCCGTTGCAATTCATAACAAACCATTGATTTCTAAGTTAGAAGAAATGGGTGTTACGATTGAAGAATCAGATGAAGGAATTAGAGTGATTGGAACTAATCAATTGAAACCAGTTGATGTTAAGACATTGCCACATCCTGGATTTCCAACTGACATGCAAGCTCAAATGACACTTGCACAACTGTTAAGTGTGGGAACAACCGTTATGACGGAGACTGTATTTGAAAATCGTTTCATGCATTTTCCAGAATTTGGTAAGATGAAGGCTGATTATAAGATAGAGGGTAACTCTGTGATTATGTTTGGACCTGCACAATTATCAGGTGCTAATGTTGCTGCGACAGATTTGCGTGCTGCTGCTGCATTGGTTTTGGCTGGATTAGTTGCTGAAGGTGAAACTAGAGTTTCAAACCTTCAATATTTGGATCGTGGATATTATCGTTTCACTGAAAAATTAAGAGAATTAGGTGCTAATGTTAGACGTGTATCGATTGACGAAAGTGGTCGTGAAAGTCTAGTATTGAATACAGTATCTAGTGTTACGAAGTTAGCTTAAAAGTATCTTAAGAAAGTGGCTCTCCACTTTCTTTTTTTATTGATAAATTAAAATGATACGTTGGTTTATGATATACTTTTTGTGTTTAGATTTTGGAGGATATAGCATGGCAAAATATCTAGGAATTGATTTGGGTACAGCGAATGTACTTATAGATGTAAAAGGAGAAGGTATCGTTTTAAACGAGCCTTCTGTAGTCGCAATAAACACTAAAAACGACGATGTCGTTGCGGTTGGTAAAGATGCCTATATGATGGTTGGTAGAACACCAGCAAATATCAAGGCTGTTCGTCCACTTAAAGATGGTGTTATTGCTGATTTTAATATAACAGAGAAAATGCTTCAGTACTTTATTGATAAATTGAATGTTGGAGGACGTTTTTCAAAGCCAACAATTATGATTTGTGCACCCACAAACGTTACTCCAGTTGAACAAAAGGCTATTATTGAAGCCGCTGAACAAGCCGGTGGTGGTAAGGTCTATCTACAACTTGAACCAAAAGTTGCCGCAGTTGGTGCGGGACTTGATATCTTTAAACCACAAGGTAATATGGTTATTGATATTGGTGGTGGTACTAGTGATATTGCCGTTCTATCAATGGGAGACGTCGTTACAAGCCGTTCATTGAGATTTGCCGGTGATAAGATGACTAGTGCCATTCAAGCCTTTGTGAAGCAAAATCATGGCTTGATCATTGGTGAAAGAACTTCAGAACAAATCAAGATTGAAATTGGTTGTGCCATGGACGCTGATGAAAGTGTTACATTCTCAGCTAGTGGTATTGATATTGTTAGTGGGTTGCCTAAAGAAATCACTATCAACGAAAAAGAAGTTGAAAAAGCACTGAGTGATGGCGTTACACAAATCATCGAAGCTGCTAAGGGCGTACTCGAACAAACTCCTCCAGAATTATCAGCTGATATCATTGATCGTGGTATCATGTTGACTGGTGGTGGCGCCTTACTCAAGAATTTGGATAAGCTTTTGTCAGACGAACTACAGGTTCCCGTTTTGATGACAGAAAGCCCACTAGATTCAGTTGCGTTAGGTACTGGAATATTATTAGATAACATAGAAAAACATAAGAAATATTAAGGTGAAAAATGAAACGAGACTTTGGTAAAGAATATCGTCGAAATATATTCAAAAAAATTGGTTGGGTCTTATTGCTAATGCTTATTTTTCTCGTTTTAGGAATGTTGATAGGTTCTGCATTAGGTGGATCTAATCCGTTGGCAGTTCTTTGGCCTGGAACCTGGATGCACATGTTTGATTTCTTGAGATGACAATGATAAAAAAAATAATAATCGGTCTAGTCCGAGTTTATCAAAAATTTATTTCACCAGTGTTACCACCAAGTTGTAGATATTATCCAACTTGTTCGACATATTTCATTGATGCGGTAAAAAAACATGGTGCAATTTTAGGCTCAATTATGGGTATTGCTCGTATTTTACGATGTAATCCATTTGTTCGTGGTGGTGTTGATCCTGTTCCGGATAATTTCACCATCTTTCGAAATCCTCATCCTGAAGATTACGAGGATGAAATTATTGCTCAGAAATTTCATAGTAAAGAAGAATAGGAAGATTTAATGTCAAAATCAAAAAAAGCAGTTGAAATTAACTTAAAAGATATTAGCGATGATCCAGAAAAGTACGAGCTCTGGGATGGTAAAAAGTATATTGGTACCATTACTAAAGAAGGAGAACGTTATCTATCATTCGTTGAAAGCACTGACACTCCTTTCAAATCAGTTAAGTTAGATGATGCTATAAATGAATTATTGATGCAGTATAATCTGCATAATCATTAATAGGTGTAAAAATGCAAATTAGAAATAATAAGAAAGCAAATGATACGGATTCACGAATTGATTACGGAATAATATTTTCCGTAATGATGCTAGCCTTGATTGGCTTAATGTCTATTTACGTTGCGACTATCCAAGATTCTCAGAGTCCTACGCGAAATGTTATTTCCCAAGTGGCTTGGTTTACTCTTGGAGCAATTATTGTAGCAGTTATAATGCAGTTTGATGCTGAACAACTTTGGCAAGTGGCAAATTATGCTTATTATGGTGGACTTGCGCTCTTGGTGCTGGTATTGATCTTTTATAGTAGATCATATGCTGCAACGACTGGTGCTAAGAGTTGGTTTGCACTTGGATCATTTACTTTTCAGCCATCTGAAGTTATGAAACCCGCGTTTATATTGATGATGGGTAAAGTTATAACGAATCATAATAGTGAATATCAAGTTCATACTTTGAAAACCGATTTTTTGTTATTAGGTAAAATGCTTTTATGGACAGCTCCGGTAATGGTTCTTTTGAAATTACAAAATGATCTTGGTACTTTACTGGTTTTCGCGGCAATTCTCGGTGGAATGATTCTTGTCTCGGGAATTGATTGGCGCATTATTTTGACAGCCTTCTTGGTAGTCGCGGTCTTTGGTGGCGCAGCCCTGACCTTTGCTACAACTGATTGGGGCCGTCAAATACTTTCTCACTTTGGCTTTAGAGCATATCAGTTTGCCCGTATTGATAGTTGGTTGAATCCATCGCAGGATACATCTGAGAATGGATATCAAATTTGGCAAACCATGAAGGCAATTGGTTCAGGACAGTTATTCGGTAAAGGTTTTAATGTATCTAACGTTTATGTTCCGGTTAGAGAATCAGATATGATCTTTTCAGTTATAGGTGAGAACTTTGGATTTATTGGTTCTTGTGTGGTTATTTTCTTGTATTTTCTATTGATATATCAAATGATTCAAGTTACTTTCGATACAAAGAATGAGTTCTACGCATATGTATCAACTGGTGTAATTATGATGATTTTGTTCCATGTCTTTGAAAATATTGGTATGAGTGTTGGACTTTTACCGTTGACTGGTATTCCTTTGCCGTTCATATCACAAGGTGGATCATCACTATTAGGTAATATGATCGGTATCGGTTTGATTATGTCAATGAGATATCATCACAAAAGTTATATGTTTGAAAATGGTGCTTTTAAACAAAGGTAGGTTTTTTTTATGGCAACTGATAAATATTTATGGGTTAAAAAAGGTGACAATACAACACGTATAGGTTTGACTTCAGCAGGTCAAGAAGCGCTCGGAAAGGTTAAGTTTATTGACCTTCCAGTCGTTGGACGTGAGATAAAAGTCGGAGATTCTACCGGTGAGGTGGAAGCACAGAAGGCTGTAATTGAGTTTGAATCGCCAGTTTCGGGTACAATAATGAAGGTTAATGATAAATTAACTGATAATCCGGAATTATTAAATGGTTCTGAGAAAGATGCATGGCTTTTCGAAGTAAATAATTAAATAATTAAAACTTATAGTTTTATTGTTGCTTATTTCTTGCATGTTTTTTTAAGAACTGTTTAAATTATCCTGAAATTAATAAATGAATGGGGATAATTCAAATGAAAATTTTAGGTGAAAAAATTCGCCACTACAGAAAGCTCAGAGGTATTTCTCAATCTGAGCTTGCTGATGGTATTTGTACTCAGGCGACTGTAAGTCTTATTGAGAAAAAGGACAAAATTCCTAGCATGGAGATCTTGGTTCGCATTTGTGAGAGACTGGGTATCACAATGAACCTCGTTATTGTCAACGATGATAGTCAAATTTATTCAATAATTTCTGATATCAAAAATTCATTTTATAAAGATGATTATCAGGGTATCAGTGATAAATTGGATAAATTAAATGATATAAATGTTAACAATAAACAAGAAATCAAGTTAATTCATTTCTTCAATGGGTTAGTCGAATATGAAATTAACGAGAATTATGATAAGGCGATTTTTGATTTTAACCGTGCAATGAATGTTAATATCGCTAATATTGACATGTACGACATTTTAATCGATGTTTATACTGCTAAGGCGTATGTTAACAAGAAGTCCTTAGATGAGGCGAAAGTCTACTATGGACAAGCCAAAGATTTGATTCAGTCTAGTGCTGAAAAAATCAATGAGGATAATTATCATGATAGCATTTTGATCTATGCTAATATGTCAAAACTATCCTTAGACTTGGACGATAATCAAAAAGCTATCGATTATGCTAATGAAGGTATTTATATTGCTAAGAAGGAACAGTCGTTGTTCAAACTTGATACAATGTATTGTTCAATGGCTGAGGCTGGTACTCGTGACGGTCAAAAGTCTGATGAAGACTACATCAAAGCATATGTTATTTCCAGCATAAATGATAACAAGAATATTTTTGATAAATTAAAATCAAAAATCGATGAAATGAATCTCAGTATTTTTAATAAATAGTAATTAAAAATTATTAATTTCAAATAAAAAAAGTGGGTTGATTAATTAAAATCAACTCACTTTTTTTTAATAATTTTTTTATTTTTTGCGTGGTTTCTGAATAGATTTGTTATCTAAGTCAGTTCTTACAACTAACACATCACATGCAGCTGTTCTTGTTACATATTCTGTAACGGAACCAATTAACAATCTTTCCATAGCGTTAAGACCAGTTGCACCGATCATAATAAGATCTACGCTTAACTTCTTAGGAAAATCAGTAGCAATGATTGCCTTTGGGGCACCGTATTCAATGCTGTAATCAATATTTGTTAATCCAGCATCTTTAGCAGTTTGAACGTAACTCTTAACAGTTTCTTTAGCTTTTTCAGTTATTTGTTCAACCATAGTTGAATCAAAACTTGATACATTTTGGAATGCACGCGTATCAATTACATGTACTAGATGTACAGCAGCATCGTTTCTTTTTGCTACTTCCACAGCCTTTTTGAAAGCTAGTTCAGCTTCAAAAGAACCATCAATTGGTACGAGAATGTTTTTATATTGTTGTAACATATTATCACCCCATTGATTAATTATATATCTTACTTACATCTTCATTTTAGTTGATTGAGCCTAATAAATACAGTCATCTGCGAATATTTGCCAAATAAATTGAAAAACCTGCTGCAACGATACTACCTAAAATTAATGTGATGAAATTGGATTCTTTATTACCGACGATCATAATGATAATTCCTGCGATAGAGATCAATAATAATAATACGGATGTAATTATCATAATACTTTTCAAATTTAAATTTTCATTTGGTGAGTAGATTAAGAATTTTCGATTGCGGTGGCTCCATAAGTTATATGCTAGTGCTAATAAAAAAACAATAAATATTAGCATTAAAATCTTAATTGTCATTATTTATGTTCACTCCGTTTGGCTTTATTTTTCAAATCATTTAATTGTTCGAGTCGCATTTTTAATGCTTGCTCATATTTACCAGTGGTATTCGGTTCATAAAAAATTTCATTTACCAAATTATCTGGAAGATATTGTTGATAAACCCAAGCATTTGGATAATCATGTGGAAGTTTGTAGCCTATACCGTGTCCAAGCTTTTTAGCTCCAGAATAGTGTGCATCTTTTAAATCATCAGGAATGGATGTTGCCTTACCATTTCGCACATCATCTAATGCAGCGTCAATCGCTACCATTCCGGAATTTGATTTAGGACACAGGCACAGATCAATGACGGCATCGGCCAATGGAATTCGAGCTTCAGGCAGTCCAACCATTTGTGCCACTTGAGCAGCTTGTACAGCTCTTTGACATGCCTGAGGGTTAGCTAGACCAATATCTTCATATGCACAGACTAAGAGCCTCCTAATAGTAGTGATAAGCTCTCCAGCTTCCAGAAGTCTTGCTAAATACAATAATGCTGCATCAGGGTCGCTTCCACGTATCGATTTTTGAAAAGCTGAAATAACATCGTAATGACTGTCACCATTTTTGTCGGCAGAGATAGCTTTTTTTTGAATTGACTCTTCAATTGATTTCAAATCAATATGAATGACTCCGGACTTTTCTTCAGTTGATAATACTGATAATTCTAATCCATTCAAAATACTTCGTAAGTCGCCATTGGTGGAACTAACTAATAAATTGAGGGCATTGTCGTCAATTTTTACATTGTATTTACCGAGCCCATTTTCTTTATCATCCAAAGCACGTTTGACAGCTTGTTTTAAATCTTCAGGTTCAAGTGGTTTCAGTTCAAATATTTGCACTCGTGATCTGATAGCAGGGCTAATATTAATATATGGATTCTCAGTTGTAGCACCAATCAGAATGATTGATCCACTTTCTAATAATGGCAATAAAAAATCTTGCTTGGTTTTGTCCAAACGATGAATCTCGTCGAGTAGTAATACGACAGTACCGCTCATTTTTGCTTCTTCAGCGACAATTTGTAAGTCTTTTTTACTGTCAGTCGCAGCATTTAATTTTCGAAAGGCGTATTTGGTACTTCCAGCAATAGCGCTGGCAATACTAGTTTTACCAATACCAGGTGGTCCGTAAAGAATCATTGATGATAGCATTTTGGCAGTGACCATTCGACGAATGATCTTGTTAGGACCAACCAAGTGTTGTTGACCGACAATTTCGTCGATGCTCGTCGGCCTCATACGGTATGCTAATGGTTTTTGCATAAATCCTCCTATATAAAGTACAATAAGTATATTCTACAACAGAGAGCGGAGAAAGACGATTAGATTTCTTTTGCTGTTTTTTCTCAAAAAATAAAAGGGGAGATTATCATGTTTGATAAAAGTGATTTTGAAGTTTTTAACGATGATACTTTATCAGGTCGTCTTGGACTAATAAAAAAACAGCTTGATCCCAAATTTGAAATATTTGGAAATAAATTACTTGATAATTTGGAACAAGAATATCAACAAAGATTTTATATAAAAATCGCCAAACATCAGAGAAGGACTAAGAATCCACCTCCAGATACTTGGCTAGCTATTAATTTGGATAAAAGTGGTTATAAAAAGACACCCCATGTAGAGTTAGGTTTGTGGCCTGATCGATATTTTATCACTTTTAGTCTGCTGGCTGATGCCTATGATCGCCAGGAGTATTATCCATTAATTGATAGTTGGCATGACAGTGTGAAAGCGGGAGACTGGTTGGTTTCAAATGATCACACTAAGGCAGAAATGAAATCTGCTCAAAATTATGCGGACGTCGTGAGCCGTTATTCAAAAGTTAAATCCAGTGATTTTGTAATTGGTTATGATTTGTTGAAGGATTCTGAAGAGGTTGAACAAGGTAATTATGATAAATTATTATTCGATAAATTTATTCAACTTAGCAAATTTTTAGTAATAGCAAATAAAGAGGTTGCAGAAAAATAATTCCGCAGCCTTTTTATTTTTGAGTATAAAAAAACATCCACATAAAGTGAATGTTTTGATAAATATTAAAGAATTTGGTTGTAGTATTCAACAATTAGAGATTCATCAATATTTGGTTCTAGTTCGTCACGTTCTGGGTTACGTACTAGAGAACCTGTCATTGTGTCTTCGTCGAATGTAACAAAACCAGGACGACCAACAACATTTTCAAGGTTAGCTTTAACAATAGCTAGATCCTTTGATTTTTCACGAAGGCTGATCTTTTGACCAATAGCAACTTCGTATGATGGAATATCAACACGTTTGCCATCAACAGTAATGTGACCGTGGTTTACAAGTTGACGAGCTTGTGGACGTGAACTTGCAAGACCTAATCTATAAACCATGTTGTCAAGACGTGATTCAAGAAGAACCATCAAGTTGATACCGTGAATACCATCAAGTTTACCAGCACGCAAGAACAAGTTACGGAATTGACGTTCGTTAACGTCATACATGAAACGTAGCTTTTGCTTTTCTGTTAATTGTTGACCGTATTCTGAAATCTTACGACGACCATTTTGACCATGTTGACCAGGAGCATAGTTACGACGAGCGATTTCCTTACCAGTACCTGAAAGTGAGATTCCTAAACGACGTGATAATTTCCAACGTGGGCCTGTATATCTAGACATAAATAAATTCCTCCAAAAATTTGTATGGAGTAAAATAATTAACAAGAGTTTAGCATTCGTGCAGTTATCGCTACAACTTTCACCACATGCAGCTGTGGGTTACTAATTGAACAAATATGTCGGTAACTGTTGACGTTCTTGCCGCTCTTGGCTGCATATTTTACACGAAGACTAGTGTAACTTGAATGATTGACAAAGTCAAAAGAAATTTTGGGGCCAATATTTAAAACTTTATTATGAAAGTCTATTAAAATAAATAGTAAGGTTGTTCTCTGGTATAATTCAAGTTATATGATATCGAATCATCATTAGGGGTGTTAAAGTGTCGATAATAATTATTGGAATAATTATTCTGATCTTAGTCTTCCTATGGTACATGTGGTTTTTGCAAAAGAAAAACGCAGGTATTCTTAATTCATATAAAGAACGTGCTGATGAATTAAAAGAAGACAGATTGAATGATAAATTAAAAAAACTAGAGGAAATGAAGCTTGCTGGTGCTAGCCGTGATCAATTTAGCAAGCTCAAATCTAATTACCAAGAACAATTGAATGAAATTGTGCCTTCAATTTTACGTCAAATTCGGAGTTCTGAATATAAAAATACTCAGTTTAAAGTTTTTGGTGCATCAAAACAATTGAAGCAAGTTGATCAATCATTGAATGAATTGAAAGAAAAAATCAATAGTATTTCTGAAGAATTGGATGAGTTATCTAAGAGTGATGAATTAAATGCTACTCAAAGTGAAGCTCTCCAACAAACATATGAAGATTTACGCAAAAAGATTTTAACACAGTCATTTAATTACGGATCAGCTGCTGATAAATTGGAAGATGAATTGACTGAAATTGCCGGTCTGTTAGATAAAGAAGCGCAGTTGGCTGACAAGGGTGACCATATTGAGGCTAGTCAGTATCTTGATGATGTAAAAATCAAACTTGGATTGATCACAGACCAATTGAAGGTAATCGAACCATTGCACCATGAATTGACTGAAATCTTTCCTGGACAAATCGAAGAAATCAATTCTGTTTATCAAAAACTGCTCAATCAAAAATTCAAGTTTGAAGAAGATATTGAATCCTTGATTAAAGAAGCTCAAAACAGTTTGGATTTATCCGATTCTGAATTAGGTGAATTAAATTTTGATCATGTTAATAATATTAATGAAGAAATACGTCAAAATATTGATCATCTTTACGATGTTTTAACAGTTGAAATTGATGCTAAGCAGAATGTGTTAAAGCAACAAAAACCAGTATTAGATTATATTAATCACGCTAAATTTCAGCACAATCGATTGGATACTCGAATTCAAAAATTAAGTAATGATTATGTTATTGCTGATGATGATCTAAAAAGATTCAAAGATAACTTTGTATTGTTGAGCCAAATTCGTACTAACTTCGATCAGGATGTCCAGAACATTGCTGATAAAAATGCGATTTTCTCACAAGCTGAAAGTGACTTTAAAGGAATCGTTGAACAACTTGATGATATTGAATCGAGTGAAAAATCAATCAATGATAATTTTAATCAAATGATTTCGAGTGAACGTATTTCTCGTAACAGTGTTGATAAGTACGCTAAGCGCTTGGAAATTCAAAAGAAAATTATTGAGCAGTTGCGTCTAAATGGATTACCAGATGATTACTTGGACTATTTTTATATGGTCTATGATGAAATTACTAAGTTATACAATGAATTAGATGCAGAACAAATCAACATGGAAGATATTAGTAAGCAAGTTATCGTAACACAAGAGGATCTCGAGAATCTGGTTCAGAAGACGACAGATTTGAAGATGAATGTTCGATTAGCTGAAAAGCTCTTGCAATACGCTAATAGATATGCAAATAAGGATGCGGACTTTGCAGATCAATTAATTCGAGCACGTGCTTTGTTTGATGATGATTATGAATATGGTAAGTCAGTTGAGACTATTTCAGCGGCTTTGGAACGTGTTGAATCTGGTTCAGTTGAAAGAATAAAAGAAACAATTAATGCATAAATATGAATTTTGCGTTATCTTATTAGGTAGTAAAAAAAATTAAGGCCAATAAGGCCTTTTTATTTTGGTGGGAAAAATATGATTTATTTTGATAATAGTGCAACAACAAAAATCGAGAAAAGTGTCCTCGATACATACAATGCAGCTAGCTTGAATTACTTTGGTAATCCTTCTAGTTTGCATAAGTTAGGATTGAAGGCTTACGAATTAGTGGAGACTTCTCGCAAGCAAATCGCTGAATTAATGGGAGTTAAACCATACGAGATTGTATTCACAAGTGGTGGTACAGAAGGTAATAACTGGATTATCAAAGGAACGGCATTTAAAAAACGTGAATTTGGTAAGCATATTATTACAACTTCAATTGAGCATCCTTCAGTTATGAATTCAATGCATGAGCTTGAAGAATTGGGATATGAAGTAACTTATTTGCCAGTCGATAAAACTGGTCATGTCAGTGCTGATGATTTGAAGAAAGCTATTAGAGATGATACTATTTTAGTCTCAACAATGGCTGTTAATAACGAAATTGGTTCAATTCAACCTATTCATGAGATGGCTCGTGTTTTAGATGATTATCCTAATATCAGTTACCATGTTGATGGAACTCAAGCTATTGGTAAGAATATCGAAGATCAGTTCATTGATCCTCGTGTTGACTTTTATACATTCTCTGGTCATAAGTTCCACGCCCCACGTGGTATCGGCTTTATTTATATGAAAGCTGGCAAGCAATTAGAACCACTTATGGCAGGTGGTGGCCAAGAAAAGAACCTGAGAAGTGGTACAGAAAACACACCAGCTATTGCAGCCATGGCTAGAGCCTTGCGTTTGTTAAAAGAAGATGAAGCTAAAAAGGCTGATGAAATGAATAAGTTAAAGACGGAGTTGATCGAACATATTCAGAGTTTGCCTAATACGCATGTTTTCACAAAACTGTCTGATGACTTTGCTCCGCATATTATTTGTTTCACAATTGATGGAGTTCGTGGAGAAACTATCGTTCATACTTTCGAGGATCGTGATATTTACATTTCTACAACAAGTGCCTGCTCATCAAAAAAAGGTTTGGAATCAAGTACTTTGAAAGCTATGAGTACACCAGAGAAGGTTGCTACAAGCGCTGTCCGTGTCAGCTTGGATGAAAATAATACTGAATCAGAAATGAAAGAATTTATTAAGAATTTGGATGAAGTTCACGAACACTTCCAGATTTTAAACTAGGAGAATTTAATGGAATACACTGAAATTATGGTTCGCTACGGCGAATTATCAACAAAGGGTAAGAATCGTAAGAGCTTCATTGACCGTTTGCACGGAAATGTTGCTAAAGTATTGAAGGACTACCCTGATTTAGTTATGAGACCACATCGTGATCGTCTCCATATTCAATTGAATGGTGAAGATGCTCAACCTATTATGGAGAAGCTGAAGAATGTTTTTGGTATTCAAACTTTTTCATTGAGTGTTAAAGTGTCACATGATTTTGAGGATGTTAAAGCTAAGGCTATCGAAATGATGCACGAGGGTTGGAAACCTGGTATGAGTTTTAAAGTTGGAACTAAGCGTTCAGATCATTCATATCATTTGGATACTAATCAAATCAACCTGCAACTTGGGGATGCAATTTGTGATGAATTCCCAGGAATTGATGTGGAAATGAAACGTCCTGATATCAAAATTTCAGTTGAAGTACGTCAAGATGGTATTTATCTTTCATACCTAACTGTTAAAGGTGCTGGTGGTTTGCCAGTAGGTACAGCTGGAAAGGCGATGCTGATGTTATCTGGTGGGATTGATTCACCTGTTGCTGGTTACTTAGCTATGAAACGGGGAGTAGATATTGAAATGGTTCACTTCTTCAGTCCCCCTTATACTTCAGAACAGGCTTTGAATAAGGCTAAGGAACTTACAAGCAAGTTGACTGTTTACGGTGGTAATATCAAGTTCATCGAAGTGCCATTCGCTGAGATTCAAGAAACAATCAAATCATCAGTTCCAGAAGGTTACTTGATGACTATTCAACGTCGGTTCATGTTGAGACTAACTGATATGTTGCGTGAAAAAGAAAATGGCTTAGCTATTTTTAATGGTGAAGCAGTTGGACAAGTTGCTTCCCAAACGCTTGAGAGTATGGCTGCTATCAATGATGTCACAACGACACCGATTTTACGTCCTGTCGCAACAATGGATAAGACTGAAATTATTAGATTAGCCGAAGATATTGATACATTTAATCTTTCGATCCAACCATTCGAAGATTGCTGTACAGTCTTTGCTCCACCAAGTCCTAAGACAAGACCTAATATTGAGAAGACTCGCAAATTTGAAAGTTCTCTTGATATTGACGGATTGATCGAACGTTCGATGGCAGAAGTTAAAATCACAACAATCGAACATGGTGATCACTTCATGGAACAACAACAAGAAGATATTAGTACTTTGCTATAAAATTATAATTGACGTTTTGTGAAATATGTTTTATCATCAAATCAACAGCTTTGAGCAGGAGTGTTATATTAAGTGACTTTAGAGAGTACATGTTAGCTGAGAATTGTACATTCATGAGATTTAATTGTTACCTGTGAGCTATCAAAATGATCGGGCCACCGTTATCTGTTGAGAGGAAAGTCTATTATTAGACTTTCAATTTAGGTGGTACCGCGAGCATTCGTCCTATTCAGGATGAATGCTCTTTTTTTATTTTTAGGAGGAAAACATATGAGAGAAATCGACATGGATACTAAATATAATCCCAAAGAAGTTGAAGAGGGGCGTTATCAAGCATGGCTTGACGAAGATGTTTTTAAACCTTCTGGTGACAAGAAAGCTAAACCCTATTCAATCGTTATTCCACCACCCAATGTTACTGGAAAGTTGCATTTAGGCCACGCCTGGGACACTACAATCCAAGATACATTGATTCGCTACAAACGTATGCAAGGCTATGACACCTTATACTTGCCAGGTATGGATCATGCCGGTATCGCTACACAAGCTAAGGTTGAAGCTAAGTTACGTGAACAAGGAATTTCAAGATACGATCTTGGTCGTGAGAAGTTTGTTGACGAAGTTTGGAAATGGAAGGATGAATTTGCCTCAATTATCAAAGCACAATGGGGTAAATTAGGTCTTTCATTAGATTACTCTCGTGAAAGATTTACCTTGGATGAAGGATTATCAAAGGCTGTTCGTAAGGTTTTTGTTAAACTTTATAACGAAGGTTTGATCTATCGTGGTGAGTACATTATTAACTGGGATCCAGAACTACAAACAGCTTTGTCGGATATTGAAGTTATTCATAAGGATGACAAAGGTGCATTTTATCACGTTAAGTACCCATATGCTGACGGATCTGGTTATATCGAAATCGCTACAACACGTCCTGAAACAATGTTTGGTGATATTGCCATTGCAGTTAATCCAAGCGATGAAAGATATAAGGATATTGTTGGTAAAGAAGTTATCGTTCCACTAGTTGATCGTAAAGTACCCATTATTACTGATCACTATGTTGATAAAGAATTTGGTACTGGTATGGTTAAGATCACACCAGCTCATGATCCTAATGACTTCTTAGTTGGTAATCGTCACGATCTTCAACGTATCAATACTATGAACCCTGACGGTACAATGAACGAGAATGCTGGCAAATATAACGGCATGGATCGTTTTGACGCACGTAAAGCGATTGTTAAAGATCTTGAAGATGGGGATTACATGTTAAATGTTGAACCAATCGTTCACAGTGTTGGTCACTCAGAACGATCAGACGCACAAGTTGAGCCAAGATTGTCTACACAATGGTTTGTTAAAATGAAACCACTTGCTGAAATGGCACTGAAGAATCAAGAGGGGGACAATAAAGTAAACTTTGTTCCTGATCGTTTCGAGGATACTTTCAAGCAATGGATGGACAATGTTCATGATTGGGTTATCTCACGTCAACTATGGTGGGGACATCAAATTCCTGCTTGGTACAATAAAGAAACTGGTAAGATGTATGTCGGTGAGGAAGCACCTAAGGATATTGAGAATTGGACACAGGAAAGTGATGTTCTAGATACTTGGTTCTCAAGTGCTCTATGGCCATTTTCAACCATGGGTTGGCCAGATGAAAATTCTGAAGACTTCAAACGTTATTTCCCAACTGATACATTGGTAACTGGTTACGATATTATCTTTTTCTGGGTATCAAGAATGATTTTCCAAAGTTTGAAATTTACTGATGAACGTCCATTTGAACACGTTGTTATTCATGGCTTGATTCGTGACGAACAAGGACGCAAAATGAGTAAGTCACTTGGAAATGGTATCGATCCAATGGATGTTATCGAGAAATATGGTGCAGATGCACTTCGTTGGTTCTTGATGAATGGCTCAACTCCTGGACAAGATACACGTTTCAGCTATGACAAGATGGACTCGGCTTGGAATTTTATCAATAAGATTTGGAATGCCAGCCGTTTCGTTATCATGAATCTTGATGAGAATACTCCAGCTATGGACGACTTATCTAAGGTAACTCGTTACGACCTATCTGATAAGTGGATCTTAGCTAAGTTGAACAATACCGTTAACGAAGTAAATCGTTTGATGGACAAATTTGAATTTGGTGAAGTTGGCCGTAATCTGTATAACTTCATCTGGAATGACTTTTGTGACTGGTATATCGAAATGAGTAAGGCAACACTTACTGGTGAAGATGGTGATGCTAAAGATCAAAAGAGAATGATTTTAGCATATGTATTGGACAAGATTCTTAGACTTATGCATCCAATCATGCCTTTTGTTACTGAAAAAATTTGGCTATCAATGCCTCATAATGGTAAGTCGATCTCATTAGCTGCATACCCTGAAAATCATGATGAATTCAAAGATGAAAAAGCTATGAATGATATGGACATCCTAATTGACTTGATTAAGTCAGTTAGAAAGATTCGTCTTGAAGCCAACGCACCACTTTCAAAAGCAGTTGATATTCTTATCAAGCCACAAAATGACGATATTAAACAAATTATTTTGAATAACACAGAATATGTTGACAGATTCTTACATCCTAAGGAATTAAAAGTTGAAACTGACCTAGAAGCTCCAGCTCTTGCTATGACGGCTGTTACTAACGGAACTGAAGTTTATATTCCATTAGCTGAGTTGATCAATCTCGATGAAGAAATCGCTCGTCAAGAGGAAGAATTAGCTAAGATGGACAAAGAAATAACTCGTTTGGATAAGAAATTATCTAACAAGAACTTTGTTGATAAAGCACCAGAAAAGGTTGTTGCTGAACAAAAAGAAAAGTTAGCTGACTATCAAGCTAAACAAGCTAAGATTCAACAACGTATCGATCAATTAAAAGCTAATAAATAATTTAATAATGGGGGAAAGACATTTATTTGTCTCTCTCTTTTTTTGATTTATGAAAGGAATATAATGCTTAACAGTTATCAAGAAGCTATTGAATATATTCACGCATTACCAAAATTTCATCGGACGAATAAACTAGATCGAATTAAATCTGCACTTGATAAATTAGGTAATCCTCAGAATGATTATCCAACCCTTCATATCACGGGTACCAATGGTAAGGGCAGTGTTTGCAATTATTTATCCAACTTATTGGAAGCTAGTGGCGAACGTGTAGGGATGTTTACCTCACCGTTTATTAATATCTTTAATGAGAGAATTCAAATTAGTCATCAAATGATTGGTGATAGTGAGCTATTAGATTTGGTGAACTATATAATTGATAAAATCGATGAGAATACACTGTCAGAGTTTGAGTTTGTTACTTGTATGGGATTCTTGTACTTCAAGGGACGTGTAGACGTGGCAATCATTGAAGTTGGCATCGGAGCAACCCATGACAAAACCAATGTTATTGATCCAGACGTGTCAGTAATAACTTCAATCGCTATGGATCATGAACAATTGATAGGACCAACGATTCAGGATATTGCGGTTGAGAAATCTGGGATCATCAAGCCTAATAAACCTTTAGTAACTGGATTCTTACAAGAGTCAGTGCGTGATATAATTTTGAACCATGCTAAAGATTTGAACAGTCAAGTTTATGAATATAATCATGGAATAAATATTAATGATTTTCGGATAAAAGATTATAAAATAAGTTTTGAATTTGAAAATGTGTCAGTAAAAATCACTGGAATCGAAAAAACAACAGCAATTAATGCTGCAGTTGCTATCCAAACTTTCATTTGTTATAAGAAGCAACATGACCAAAATTATGATATTAAACGAGTTATTAAGAAGATCGAAAATAAGAAACTGCCTGCTAGATTACAAATCGTCCATAAAAATCCGTTGATTATCCTTGATGGGGCGCATAATTTGGCTGCAATTAATAATTTAATCAATTCTTTAATAACAAATGACCATAATAAAGATATAATTACAGTGTATGCTGGAATGAAGGACAAAAATCGACATGATATTTTGGACTTTCTTTCTGCTAATACAAAAGAGGTTCACGTAACTAGTTTAAATATGCCACGTGCCGCGAAAGCTGACGATTATGATTTTTCTAAGTATCATAATGTTACTTATGTCGACGATGACATTAAATGTTTGAATGATCTTGTTGATAATTTGCAGGATGAACAGATTTTATTGGTTACTGGATCGTTTTATTTAGTTTCGGAGTTGGAGTCATACTTCTCGTAATTTAGAGTATAATGGTAAACTTACGAGAACGAATTACAAAAAATGGAATTAAATCTTTAGGGACTAACGAATTAGTTGCTGTGATACTAGGCAACGGTACTAAGGGTCAAAATGTAATTGAACTTGCAGATGAAATAGTTCTTAAATCTCAAAACTTGAATTTGAATATGGAACAATTGATTTCACATAAGGGAATTGGTATAGCTCAAGCATGCAAAATTTTAGCTGCTTTGGAGTTAGGACAAAGAAAATTAGAGATCGATTCTGTTTTGAATCAGATTGTTGATTTATCCAGTTTGAGTAAACATTTAATAAAAAAAATCGGTAACTCACCACAAGAGAAATTAGTAGCTGTTTATTTAGATAATGGTTATCATGTAATAGCTGAGAAAATAATTTTTGTTGGAACAACGGATGCTGCAACCGTGCATCCTCGAGATATTATTCGAGAGGCATTGTATGTTTCGGCAACACAGATTGTTGTTGCACATAATCATCCAAGTGGTCGAAATGAGCCTTCTGAGAACGATAAAAATTTTTCTTTGAGACTGCTTAAATGCTGTCAACTAATGGGAATCAATCTAATTGATCATATTATTGTTACAAAAAATACGCATTCAAGTCTGAAATCACAAAAAATTATTTAGGTATGTCTTTGGACTACTTTAAATTGGTCTTTTGTATGATATAATTTTGGATAGCGTAAAATGTGGTGTGTACTTTAAAGGAGAGAATATAAATTGTTTGGTATTGGATCAAAAAAATTAGGAATAGACTTGGGAACCGCTAATACCCTTGTTTATGCTGAAAGTAAAGGCATCGTTTTAAACGAGCCATCAGTCGTTGCAAAGAACAATAATACTGGAGAAATCGTTGCCGTTGGTTCCGATGCTCGTGAAATGATCGGACGTACTCCAGGAAGTATTTCAGCCATTCGCCCCATGAGAGACGGCGTTATCGCTGATTATGATACTACTGCAGCAATGATGAAATATTTCATCGAAAAAACTGCCGGTAATTCTAAACCATCAGTTATGGTTTGCGTACCAAGTGGTGTCACAGAAGTTGAAAAGAGAGCTGTTATTGAAGCTACTCAGCATGCGGGTGCCAGAGAAGCCTATGTAATCGAAGAACCATTCGCAGCTGCTATCGGTGCTGGACTTCCAGTTATGGATCCAACCGGTAATATGGTTGTTGATATTGGTGGTGGTACTACTGATGTTGCTACTATTTCACTTGGTGGTATTGTTTCATCACGTTCAATTCGTGTTGCTGGTGATAAGTTCGATGAATCTATCTCAGCTTATATCAAGACAAACTTCAACTTACAAATCGGTGAGAGAACCGCCGAAGATGTTAAGATTCAAGTTGGTTCAGCTTCAATCGAGAAAGCTAAAGAACTTGAAACAATGCAAATCCGTGGTAGAGATTTAGTTACAGGTCTTCCAAAGACTATTCAATTAACTGGTGAAGACATTGCCACAGCTATTCATGAAGATGTTCAAGAAATCATTGATACAATCAA
Organism: Companilactobacillus jidongensis; assembly: GCF_003946575.1. Taxonomy (GTDB): domain Bacteria; phylum Bacillota; class Bacilli; order Lactobacillales; family Lactobacillaceae; genus Companilactobacillus; species Companilactobacillus jidongensis. The sequence goes on from NZ_RHOP01000010.1 coordinate 72,849, forward strand.
AGAAACACTTGAAGAGACATCGCCTGAAATTGCTGCTGACGTAATTGATCACGGTATTGTACTTACTGGTGGTGGAGCATTGTTACATCATTTGCCAGAAGTTATTTCTGAAGCAACTGGAGTACCTGTATTCATTGCTCAAGACCCACTAGATTGTGTAGCCATCGGTACTGGAGAATCACTTAAAAATATCGATGTAATGCGTCGTCAAAAATAAGCGGGTTAATCCCGTTTTTTTTGTTTACTGTAGGAGGAAGCAATGCAAAAGTTTTTTTCAAACAAAAAGTTAATTATTCTAATGGTAATTCTTATCGTGACTTTTGGACTTTTAGCGGTAACCGTAAATATTCGCGATAACAAAGAAACTCCTCCTGCTGTTCAGCAAGTGGGGAATGACGTTGTTAGCATTGTTGGTGGTGTGTTTGCATATCCAACTAACGCTGTTAAGAACGCTTCTTCAGAGTTCTCTGATTTGTATAATACATATACAGAGAATAAGCACTTGAAGGCAAGAATAGATGAATTAGCTCAAAATCAAGCAAAATTAAAAGTTGTTCAAGATGAGAACAAAAAATTAAAACAAGAATTGAAATTAAACGGTACTTTAACCGATTATTCGACAATTAATGCATCCGTCTTGAGTCGCTCACCAAGCAGTTGGCAAAGTTATTTGACTATAAATCGTGGTACGGCCAGTGGTTTAAAGAAGAACATGCCAGTTATGTCTGGTAAGGGATTGATTGGACGAATTATTGAGGTTGATAAAGTCAGTTCAAAAGTCGAGTTGATTTCAACTAATAATGAATTGAACGATAAGTTTGCATCTGAAATATTAGATGATAATAACAATGCGGTTACTGGTGTTGTTAGTCGTTATGATAGTTCATCAGGTAAATTAGTTATGGAAAATGTCAATTCAACTAAGGGTATTAAAAAAGGTCAACGTATCATCACATCTGGTCTAGGTGGAAGAACACCACGTGGATTGTATATTGGTAAAGTTTACGGAATTAAAAAAGATAATTATGGTATGACTAATTCTGTTTATATAACTCCAGCAGCTGAGTTAAGAAACTTTACTGTTGTTACAGTCATCAAGTCATCGGTTAGTGGTGGTCAATAATGAATATCAAAACTCGAAAGATCGTCGGACAAGTTATATTTCTGCTGCTAGCTTTCTATCTTGACGGTTTGATGAAGTGGGCATTCTTAAACAACATGAATACTGGAGACTTCATGATTTTGCCACAGATTATGTTAATGGCAATTGTGCTGTTAACAATGAGAATTGATGATCGTCGCCAATTATTGACCTATGGTATTGTTTTCGGATTAGTATACGATTCGTATTATTATGGAATTATTGGATTGTACACAGTTCTTTTACCGCTCATCATGGTAGGTATCGATCATTTCAAGTTCTTATTTGTAAAAGCAAATATTGGTTATGAATTATCAATTTATTTTCTAGCACTAACATTTTTACAATCAGGAATCTATGTTTTAGAAAGATTACTTCAACAAACAAGCACTAATGTTTTTGATTTCATAACATATGTATTAGGACCAACGTTACTTTGGAATATGGTCGTATTCTTCATACTGTATATTCCATTGGCAAATTTAAGCGATTGGTTGGTCAAATATAGGAGGGAAAGTAAATGAGCAACGTCACTCTTAAAGGCAGTAAAGAGGGATTTGTTGTAATCATTAACGATGAGAGTGACTTCCAACAAGCGTTGAAAGACTTGAAAGAATTAATTCTTAAACAAAATATCGGCTCTGCTGATGACGATGTTATTCAATTTACTATTAAGACGGGAAATCGCCTTTTAACTGATGCTCAAATAAAAGAAGTTAAAAAAACTTTTACAGAGTATCCTCAAATTGAAATCAAAGATATTATTTCTGAAGTTGATTCAAGACTTGAAGTATCCAAACTTTTGAAAGCTAATAAAATGAACATTGAAACAGGTATTGTTAGAAGTGGTCAAAGATTAGAATTTGAAGGCGATGTGTTATTCTTGGGTGTCCTTCATGAAGGTGCACAAATTAGCACCAATGGTTCAATTTATATCCTTGGAAAAGTAAATGGTATTGTCCAGGCTGGTTTTCCTGATAACACAAGTGCAGCTATCTTTGGTAATTTGAGGCATGCGGCTCAATTGCGAATTGCGGATGTTATCGAAATAGTTACGGATGATAATGCTGATGAACTTCATAATCATCAATTTGCTTATATTGACGATATGCATTCAATTAGTGTTAATGATTTACAAGATTATAAAGAGGTTATGAGTAATTCAAGAAAAGGGACGGTTTAGTTATGGGGATATCTATTGTTGTAACGTCCGGTAAAGGCGGAGTTGGTAAAACAACGACAACCGCTAATATTAGTTCCGTCTTAGCAAGCCTTGGCAAAAAAGTTTGTATGGTGGATCTTGATATTGGATTAAGAAATTTAGATGCTGTATTGGGGCTTACAAATCGAATTGTTTATGACATTGTTGATGTAGCACAAAATCGAGTAGTTTTATCACAAGCATTGGTGAGAGATCCTAGATTTGAAGACAATTTGTATTTATTAGCGGCATCACAGTTTGCTGACAAGTATGTGTTGGATCAAGATTCAGTTAGAAGAATTATTACATATTTGAAGCAAAGATTTGATTTTGTAATGATCGATTGTCCTGCTGGTATCGAATATGGATTTCAGAATGCTGTTACGGTTGCTGATGGAGCAATTGTTGTCACAAATCCTGAATTGGCATCAGTTAGTGATGCTGATCGAGTCGTTGGCATTTTAGAAAGTATGAAAATGCCTATAACACCACATTTGATAATTAATCGCGTTCGAAAAAACATGATTAATGAGGGAACTTCAATGAGAATTGATGATATCGTTAATCATCTAAGAATTCCTCTATTGGGTGTAGTGGTTGATGAAGACGATGTGATTGCGGCATCAAATGCTGGTCGAACGGTTATTTCAGATAACAATAGCGATGCAGGTCATAGTTATCGAAATATTGCTCATCGTATGTTGGGTGAGAACATTCCATTAGATATTTTCAATGGCGACAAAAAAACTGGCTTTTTCAGCAGAGTATTTGGTAGAAAAAAATAATAATGGTACAATGATTTTAATTAAATAGTCAACACAGGGGGAGCCTTTGGCTGAGAGTGATTAAGTTCAGACCCTTTAAACCTGTTATGCCAGTACATGCGTAGGGATAGTGTTGTTCAAGTAAATAAAAACTCGAACTCTCTTGTGATGACTGAAATCAGAAGGGAGTTTTTTTGTGGCTAAAGCAATGTCTAAAACAAATAGTTTGGTGGTGCTGACAGAAGGGGCAATCATCGTCGCTGCTGCACAAGCATTATCTTTTGTACCTCACGATTTGGGTGTATCGTCGATCCAAGTCGAGTATGGTTTGATTCCAATGACTATTTACGCATTGAGAAGAGGACTGAAACCTGGTTTAACCGCTGGTTTTGTCTGGGGAATCTTGGATTTGATCTTGAAGGGATTCAGTAGTGGAGGATTTTTGAATCCACTTCAAGGGTTAGTCGAATATCCTCTGGCTTTCGCAGCGGTTGGATTAGTAGGATTAGGTAGTGTTCGGGTCAAGAATAGAATTAATGAAAATAAAAATCCGTTGGGATTGATCATTTTTTATTCGGCGATAGGTTTCTTGGTAAAGTATTTCTTACATTTTATTGCTGGAGGTATTTATTGGGGAGCATATGCACCGAAGACAATGAATCCGTGGATCTATTCTTTAGTTATTAACGGTGGTAGTTTTATAGCAAATATGATTATGTTGTTAATACTGTTAGTATTATTAACACGCGTATTTAAGAGATTTATCATAACTAGAAATTAAAAAAATAGTGCAGAATCAGGATTGAAAAATCTGATTCTGCACTATTTTTTTGTCTTTTTAGATAAAGCTCATCAATGATCCGAGGACAATGCCACCGATCGTTACCAAAATCATTAACCAAACAACCACTTGGGTAATTTTTGTTAAAGTGCTTTTAGGCTTTTTTTCGTCGTTCAAACGTTCCACCACCTAGTTTTTATATATGAGAAATCTTACTTCACATGGGGTAATTATGCAACATTTCTGGTCGAAATATACTACTTTTGGGAAGATCCCCCACCACGGCATATGCTGATACATCAATAAATAAAACGTTTTACACATATCAGTGTCATTTTTCACAATATGAAGTGGTTAATTGTGGTGATTTGTGGTAAATTAGAAAGTGTTAAAGAATTGAGGTGAACTATGGATGTTCATGGGAGAGTTTCATCACACGATTGATAGTAAGGGTCGAATAATTATTCCTGCGAAGTTTCGTAAGGAAATTGGCGATGCTTTTGTAATTACTCGTGGTATGGATGGCTGTCTATTTGGATATTCCATGGAACAATGGAGCAAGCTTGAGGCTCAGTTAGATAAATTGCCTTTAACTAAGAAGGATGCTCGTGCTTTCACTAGATTTTTCTATTCTGCCGCAGGTGAAATGGAATTTGATAAGCAAGGTCGAGTTAACTTATCGTCGTCTTTAATAGAATTTGCTAAATTAAAAAAGAATTGTGTGGTAGTTGGTGTTTCAGATCGAATTGAAATTTGGGATGAAACAAAATGGGATGAGTTCAACCAACAAGCCGAGGATAACTTTGAAGAAATATCGGAGAAAATGACAGACTTTGACTTCTAAAGAATTTGTACATAAGACAGTATTATTAAAAGAAACAATAGACGAGGTTAATCCACGGGATAATGCAATCTTTGTTGATGCTACTTTTGGTCGTGGAGGACACACTAAGGAATTATTAAGTCGCATTCATAACAGTACTGTTTATGCTTTTGATCGTGATGAAGCCGCAATTAAGACTGGCGAAGAAATCGAAAATAATCCGGATATTATTGGTACAAATAAATTAATATTGATTCGTGATAATTTTGAAAACATGAAAGAACGTTTGAATGAATTGGACGTTACAGCTGTTGACGGAATTGTGTATGACTTAGGTGTTTCATCACCACAATTTGATGATGCTGTTCGTGGATTTAGCTATAAAAAAGAAGCTAGATTAGATATGAGAATGGATCAACGTCAAGAATTAGACGCTGAAAAAATAGTCAATGATTGGTCATACAATGATTTGATAAGTATTTTTTTCAAATATAGTGATGAAAAGTTTTCTAAACAAATTGCTCGTTCGATCGAGCGTACAAGGGAAGATCATCGTATAACATCTACGTTGGAGTTAGCTGACATTATTAAAAATTCTATTCCAGCTGCGAGACGACGTACTGGTGGACATCCAGCAAAGAGAATTTTTCAAGCTATAAGAATTGCAGTTAATGACGAGCTTGGATCACTCGAAAGATCATTAGAACAAGCAATTCATTTGTTAGCCCCTAAGGGCAGAATAAGCGTTATTACATTCCAATCTAAAGAAGATCGAATTGTAAAACACATTTTCAAAGAAAATTCAGAAATTGATCTGCCAAGGGGACTCCCTGTAGTACCAGACAATTTAAAACCGTTATTACAACAAATTACTAGGAAGCCAATTTTACCTAGTGAAGATGAATTAGACGAAAATAATCGTGCACATAGTGCAAAATTACGTGTTGTTGAGAAGATTTAGTTATGGAGAATTTATGATGAGAGAAAGCACAGCTAGAAATCTAGCAAATTATGAAACAGTGGAACAACCACAATCAAATCCTGCTGGCGCACCAAAGCCAGCAACTCATAAAGTAGCGTTATCAAAATTAGAGGCAACTTTAATAGTTGGTCTTGGCTTTTTAACGTTGATTTTGATGGTTTCGTTGGTAAGTATCAAGGTTTCTATGACTTCCGCTCAAAATAACTTGGATCATATCTCAACGCAAATAACACAAGTAAATACAGATAACGTAAACTTACGCCAAGAAATTTCTGAGATGACCAGTTTTGATCGTCTTTCAGCCTTTGCCAAAAAACATAACTTAAAAATGAGTAACAAAAACGTAAGGAACGTATCGAAATGAAATTTGGGAAAATATTTAAAAATAAGGCAAGACGCAATCATTATATCGTTGGTGGGATAATATTGATTGCGACTGCCCTTTTTTTTATTGTCTGTATATACCGCTTTGCGTCTATTTCAACGCGCAAAGAATATAACGGCGTTAATTTGGAACAGAGAACAAAGATGAAATATGAACGAACATCAAAGGTCAATGCTAAGCGTGGCGACATTCTTGATACAAATGGCGATATGATTGCTGGTGATTCTACTATCTATAATATTTATGCTGTTTTAGATAAGAAAGCCAAGACAACTGATGGCAAGTCTGATCATGTTATTAATAAGCAACAAACCGCAAAGATTTTGAGTAAGTATTTACCACTATCAAAAAAAGAAGTCATGAAGTTTTTGACTCCCAAAAACAAAGGACAGTATCAAGTTGAATTTGGCCAAGCTGGCCGTGGACTGTCAATTGAAATAAAAAATAAAATCAAAAACAAAAATCTGCCGGGAATTCATTTTGTTGAGTTGCCCTCAAGATCATATCCCAATGGGGTTTTTGCTACTAACTTAGTCGGAATTACAAAAGCTGATAATGCTAATGATACTAACAGCAATATTAGTGGTGTTATGGGTATTGAAAAGTATTTCAATAAGCTTTTAACGGGTAAAAATGGTAAGAGAGTTACCAAAGTTGATTCAAATGGTAATGAGCTGCCGGGTTCTCAAGTTATTGAGAAGAGTTCTGTCGACGGATCAAATATCTATCTAACGCTTAATAGTCGAATTCAACAATATGCTGAAATTTTGGCTCAACAGATTCAGGACAAATATGTACCTAAAAACTTACAAGTTTTAGTTATGAACGCTAAGACAGGGGCCATTGAAGCTGCCACTCAACGTCCAACCTTCAATCCAACTACTAAGAAGGGATTATCTGATAGTTGGCGTGATACCTTAGTTGAGGATCAGTTTGAACCTGGCTCCGTTATGAAGATTTTGACTTTATCAGCATCAATTGATTCTGGTAATTATAAGCCTAATGAATTGTATAAGTCAGGCTCTGTTGAAGTTGGTGGACGTACAATTAGTGATTGGAATAATGCTGGATGGGGTTATATTCCTGTTTCAGAAGCGTTCCCACGTTCATCAAATGTCGGTATGGTTCATCTTGAAGAAGAAATGGGCTCAAAAACTTGGATGGAATATATGAAGAAGTTCCATATTGGGGATAAAACTAATGTTGATTTACCGGGTGAGGTCGCAGGAAGTATTTCGTTTGAACATGCAAGTGATCAAGCCATGACTTCGTTTGGACAAAGTGTCAATGTGAATGATATGCAGATGTTACAAGCATTTTCAGCAATTGCAAATGGCGGTAAAATGATCAAGCCACAAATCATTCAGAAGATAGTTGACCCGACAACTGGTAAGACGACAAAAACGTATAAGCGCACAGTAGTTGGAACACCAATTAAGGCAAGTACTGCGAAACAGGTTCAGAAGGCAATGCGCCAAGTCGTTACAAAGAATTATGGTACTGGTCTGGTTTATAATGTCCCTGGTGTCAAGGTTGGAGTTAAAACTGGTACAGCACAGATTGCATCGCCGAGCGGTGGGTATTTGACTGGTAATAACAATTATATTTTCTCAGTGGCTGGGTTAGTTCCTTACAATAATCCAAATTACATTGTGTATATAACGATGCAGCAACCACAGCAAATGACGGAATCACCTGAAAAAATCTTATCAGAAATATTCAATCCATTGGTTACACGCCTGGTGAGTCAAGGCCAAGCACAAACTAATACTACAGATGCTGGAAGCCAATATGTAAGTATTCCTAGCCTGTTGAATAATACAACTGAGGAAGCTACAAAAGAAATTACAAAAATGGGTCTACAAACTGGTATTATTGGTACCGGTAATAAAGTTGTTCAACAGCTACCAGCTAGTGGCGAAAAAGTTATGCCTGGTCAAAGGATTGTCTTACTAACTAATGGCGCCATGACAATGCCTGATTTAACTGGTTGGTCTAAGAATGATGTAATGAAGTTTGCTGAAGTTACTGGAGCACAAGTTACGACCAAGGGAGACGGATATGTTACTAAACAATCTGTTGAAAAAGGCCATGTGATTAGTGACAGTGGTAAAATTATAATTACGTTGAAAAACAAATAAATTGTTAAATAATTAAGGGGATTTTTATGGAACTTAGTAATATTGTTATAGACATTGCTAGTGCTGCAGCAATTGTTGCCATCTTGATGCCATTCTTGATCGGCTATTTGATAGCACATAAAGAGGGTCAATCTATTCGTGAAGAGGGACCAAAATGGCATGAAAAAAAATCAGGTACACCTACAATGGGTGGTCTCTTAATAATTTTAGCAACTGCTGTAACTAGTTTGTGGGTCGGTCTTTGGCAAGGACAATTGACACATTCGTTATTAATTACGACATTTGTTATTGTTCTGTATGGATGTATTGGATTTGTCGATGACTTTATAAAGGTCTTCAAGAAGAGAAATTTGGGTCTTAAGGCTTACCAAAAATTGATTCTACAAATTATTGTTGCTGCCATTTTCTTATATGTATACAACGATGACCAATTACCAATGAACTTTTCGATTCCTGGTCTATTTTCAATTAATTCGGCAGTGATTTTTGTTCTATTCACAGTTTTCTGGTTAGTTGGGTTTTCTAATGCTACTAATTTGACCGATGGATTGGATGGATTGCTTGGTGGATTAGGAACTATTTCATATGCAACTTACGGTTATATTTCGCTTTATCAGAATCGGACCGACTTGGCAATTATCTGTTTTTCAGTTGTCGGAGCATTGTTAGCGTTTTTGGTCTTTAATCACAAACCTGCCAGAATCTTTATGGGTGATGTTGGTTCACTTGCATTAGGAGCTGGATTAGCAGCCATTTCGATTTTATTAGGAAGATACTGGTCATTATTATTGATTGGCTTAGTTTACGTACTTGAAACTGCTAGTGTTATGTTACAAGTTTTCTCATTCAAAGTTTTCCATCGTCGAATTTTTAAGATGACACCAATTCATCATCATTTTGAAATGTTAGGTTGGAATGAATGGAAAGTTGATATTGTTTTTTGGATCGTTGGTATTATTTGTTCAGGAATTTATTTAATTTTATTTATGTAGGAAGTCAGTTATGAAAACAAAAAGTAATTATTCAAATAAAAAAATATTGGTTTTAGGTCTTGCAAAAAGTGGCTTTGCAGTCGCAAAATTACTGAAAAAAATGAATTCAGATGTAACTGTAGTTGATTCGAATCCACTTGAAGGTAATGATGAAGCCAAGCAATTGCTTGATGATGGTTTCAAGGTTATTACTGGTAGTAACGATGCCAGCCTAATTGATGATTCATATGATTATGTTGTCAAGAATCCTGGAATCCCATATTCAAATGAATTGATAAAGCATGCGCAAAAAATTGGTGTACCAGTTGTTACAGAACCAGAAATTGCATATAGTTTTTCTGATGCGACAATGGTTGCTGTTACAGGAACTAATGGTAAAACGACCGTAACGACATTGATTCAATTGATGTTGGCACATTCTCCTAAATTCAAAAAATCTTACTATGCTGGTAATATCGGTATTCCTATTTCTGACGTTATTCAAAAGGCAACCAAAGACGACGTTGTTGTAACTGAATTATCGAGTTTTCAACTTGAAGGAACCATCGAATTACATCCACATGTTGCTGTGCTTAATAATATTTATTCAACACATCTTGATTTTCATGGAAACCGTGAAAATTATATTAAGGCTAAAATGCATATTACAAAGAATCAGACAAAAGATGATTACTTTATTGTGAACTGGAATACAGAAGAATGGCGTAATTTAGCTAAACAATCAAAAGCAATTATTAATCCATTTTCTGATGAACAAGAATTGACTAATGGAGCATACGCAAAGAACAACGAAATTTACTTCAATAAGGAATTTGTTATGAATACTGACTCAATACAAATTCCTGGTGAACATAATGTTCAAAATGCGTTGGCAGCCATTAATGTTGCTAAACTTTTTGATGTGAGTAATGAAGATATAATTGATATTCTGGCATCATTTAAGGGTGTTAAACATCGTATCCAATATGTAGATAAATTTAATGGTCGAAAATTTTATAATGATTCTAAAGCTACAAACACCGAAGCAACTATAGTTGCCTTGAGTGCTTTCAAAGAACCAATCGTTCTTATTGCTGGGGGACTTGATCGTGGCAATGGTTTTGATGAACTTGTACCTCATTTGAAGGGCAAAGTTAAAAATATTGTTTTGTATGGTCAAACTGCCGACAAGATGGTTGATGCGGCTAAGAAAGCAGAAATTAGTAGTATTACTAAAGTTAAAAATTTAAAAGAAGCCGTTCCAGAAGCATATCGTCAAAGTAACGAAGGGGAAGTTGTTTTACTATCACCAGCTGCTGCAAGTTGGGATCAATTTGATACCTTCGAACAACGTGGAGACCAGTATATTGATGAGGTTGAAGCACTAAAAGGGGAAAACTAATGGATAAACTACGAGTTATTGTATCCGGTGGTGGTACCGGTGGTCATATTTATCCCGCAATGGCGCTTATCAAGCGTTTAAAAGAGCGTGATATGATCGATGATGTTTTGTACGTTGGTACCGAAAAGGGCTTAGAGAGCAAAATTGTCAAGCAGGCGGGTATTAAGTTTGAAACAATTGAGATCAAGGGCTTTAAACGTAAGCTGACTTTGGAAAATGTAAAAGTTATGGAATTATTCTTATCTAGTGTTGGCAAGTCCAAAAAAATCGTTAAGGACTTTAATCCAGACATCGTTATTGGTACTGGTGGTTATGTTTCAAGTTCGGTTGTATATGCGGCACATCGTTTACATATACCGACAGTTATTCATGAACAAAACTCAATTGCTGGTGTAACGAACAAGTTTCTAGGACATTTTGTTGATCGTATTGCCATTGCCTTCAAGGAAGCACAAGATCAGTTTCCAGAGAAACGTAAAATTGCCTTTACTGGGAATCCTCGTGCTCAAGAAGCTGTAGGAATTAAACCCAATGACCGTCTGAAGGAACTGAGTTTAACGCCAGGGGTTCCGACAGTGATGATATTTGGTGGTTCACGTGGTGCAACGCCAATTAATAATGCCGCAATTGATTCAATGGAAAAGTTTTCTAGTGAGAATTATCAAGTTTTGTTTGTTACAGGTCGCGTTCATTACGATGATGTAATGAAGAAGATCGATGAAAAGTACTTAAACAGTGCAAATATCTCTGTATTACCATATATTGATAATATGCCAGAAGTATTACCTGACATTAATCTAATTGTTGGACGCAGTGGTGCAACTAGTATTGCTGAGATTACTGCTTTGGGTATCCCATCAATTTTCATTCCGAGTCCTTATGTAACGCATGATCATCAAACTAAAAATGCGATGTCAGTGGCTAAGAATGGTGCAGCTACAATGATTCCAGAATCTGAATTAACTGCAGATGGATTGTTTGCTGAGATCAATCGAATCATGAATGATAAAGATGTTCAAGAAAAGATGTCAGATGCATCTAAGCAAAATGGAGTTCCTGATGCATCTGATCGATTGATCAAAGTAATGACTAGTTTAGTAAATAAATAATGTTGAGGTTTTACGATGGCAAAGAAAAAGAAAAGCAACGTTAAAAATATAGTGATTTTTTTCATTGCCGTTGTTATTATCTTTATCGCCTATCTTGGTTCTCCCTTAAGTAAAGTTCGTAATATTTCAGTTAAGGGTGTGAATGACTTAGGTGGGCAACAAGTCATTGATGCAACCAAAATTAATGACAATACATTGCTGATGAGCGTATTTTTTGAAAAAAAGTCAATTGCTGAACAAACTGAGAAAAAGTTACCATCAATCAAAAATATTTCCTTTAAGACACGCAATTTAAGGGATTTGACTATCAACGTAACTGAGTATCAGACGTTAGGTTTGATTTATAAAAACGGCTATTATTATCGAATAATCGACAATGGGCGCATTATAAATCAAGAGATGAAAGCACCCATTGGTAATTATCCGATATATAGCGGATTTAATAGTAAAAATAAGTTAAAAAAAATATCAGATATATATAAGGATTTAAATGATAACGTTAAAACTAATGTATCAGAATTCTACAATTCACCAACAAAATTAAATCCATATCGTATAAAAATCGATATGAATGACGGTAACAAGGTTGTTGCGGATATTAGAACGGTTCAAGCAAAAATGAAGTATTATCCAGGTATTGCTTCACAGATGAAAAAGAAGGGCGTTATCAATCTTGAAGTAGGTGCATATTCTTATCCGTTTAAAGATAAGAAATAGGTTTAATATACTCATTTTTGTGTTAAAATTTTCTAATGAATAGATTTTTTTCTAGGTAAGGGAGGCTGCCACGATTAATGGACAATTCTGAATTTTTTGTAGGTCTAGATATAGGTACCAATTCAATCAAAGTAGTGGTTGCTGAATCGTCAGGTGACAAAATTAGTGTCGTCGGCGTTGGCAGCGAAAGATCCGAAGGAGTCAACCGTGGCGTTATAGTCGATATAGACAAAGCCGCAGGTGCAATTAAAAAGGCTGTTAAGAAAGCTGAGACTCAGGCAAACATAACGATACGTGATGTTGTAGTGGCAATATCTGCTAACATGTTACAAATCGAAAAGTGCCAAGGGATGATTGCAGTTGGTACTGAATCAAAAGAAATAAACGAAAACGATGTAAGACAAGTTATGGCAGCAGCTATGGTGCAGAACTTACCTAGTGAACGTGAAGTAGTTTCATTGATTCCAAAGCAGTTTTCTGTTGATGGTTTCAACAACATCCGTGACCCACGAGGTATGATCGGTGTTCGTCTTGAAATGAAAGGCCTTATCTACACTGCTCCTAAAACAATCGTTCATAATACAAAAAAAGCAATTCAACAAGCTGGTCTAAATATTACACATAAAGTTATTTCACCTATGGCTTTGAGCCAAGTCGTTTTGGACGATGGTGAGAGTGACTTTGGTGCTGTAATTATCGATATGGGTGCCGGTCAAACGACTGCCTCAGTTGTACATGATCATAATTTGAAACTTTCAACTGTTGATTTTGAAGGTGGAGATTATGTTACACACGATATTTCAGTTGTACTGAATACTACTATTGAAAATGCTAGTCAATTAAAATTGTATTATGGTAATGCTGATGCTGATGATGCTTCAACTGATGAAACCATTAGTGTTGAAGTCGTTGGTAAAAATGAACCAGATGCAATTTCAGAAGAATATTTAGCTGAAATAATTGAAGCTAGATTGGAACAAATCTTTACGAGATTAAAAGATCCACTCGAAGATGCGGGTGCGCTGTCACTTCCCGGGGGAATTGTATTGACCGGTGGAGTAGCTGCCACACCTAATATTGAGAAGCTGGCTAAGCAAATATTCGATGTTAAAGTCAAGAGCTACGTTCCTTCGCAAATGGGAATGCGTTATCCTTCATATTCATTGGGATTAGGATTAGTAACGTATGCTTCAAGATTAAATGATATAGGTGTCATCGCTGATAACGTTGTTAATGGTGCTTTGATAAAAGTGAATAATTCAACTTCTCAACAATCAGTTCAACAACAAACTAAAAGAGAACCAGAACCAACACCAGTTCAATCTGATCCTGAACCAAAGAAGAAGGTTCAAGAATCTAATCCTGAAAAGGGTAAACGTATGAACAAGGTTAAAAATTTCTGGAGTAAGTTTTTCGATTAAACATTAATTATTAATATAAAAGTAAAAGTAGTAGGAGGAACTCCTTAATGGAATATTCATTGGATTCAAATAACAATACGGGAGCAGTTATTAAGGTTATCGGTGTTGGTGGTGCTGGTGGTAATGCCGTTAACCGAATGGTTGATTCTGGCATCAAAGGTGTGCAGTTTATTGCTGCTAATACCGATGTACAGGCTCTAGAAAGTTCACAAGCTGAAACAAAAATTCAGTTAGGACCTAAGCTAACTAGAGGTCTTGGAGCAGGTTCAAACCCCGAGATTGGCCAAAAGGCTGCACAAGAAAGTGAAGAAGCAATTAAAGAAGCTCTCGATGGAGCAGATATGATCTTTATTACTGCCGGAATGGGTGGTGGTACAGGTACAGGTGCTGCACCTATCGTTGCAGGTATTGCTAAAGAAAGTGGTGCCTTGACTGTTGGTGTTGTTACACGTCCATTTGCTTTTGAAGGTTCAAAACGTTCACGTTTTGCTGCGGATGGTATCACTGAATTGAAAAAAGACGTTGATACATTAGTTATTATTTCTAACAGCAAACTATTGGAAATTGTTGACAAGAAAACACCAATGGGTGAAGCTTTCAGTATTGCCGATGATGTTCTACGTCAAGGTGTTCAAAGTATTTCTGATCTTATCACATCACCTGGATTTGTTAACTTGGACTTTGCTGATGTTAAGACAGTAATGTCTGATCAAGGTTCAGCTCTTATGGGTATTGGTACAGCTAATGGTGAGAACAGAATTACTGATGCTACGAACAAGGCTATTTCTTCACCATTATTGGAAGTTTCAATTGATGGTGCTAAACAAGTATTACTTAACATTACTGGTGGACCAGACTTATCATTGTTTGAAGCACAAGATGCTGCGCAAATTGTTTCAGAACAAGCTACATCAGATGTTAATATTATCTTTGGTACTTCAATCGATGAAACACTTGGTGATCAAGTTAAAGTTACGGTTATTGCTACTGGTGTTGAAAGTGAAGATAGTAAGAAGAGATCTGCTCAAAAGCGTCCTCAATTGAACAATCGTATGGCAACACTTGATAATACACAAAATGATGCCCCTAAACAGGCTCCAAAACAACAAGCAAGTGACCCATTAGCTGATTGGGATATTAATCATGATGATGATTCAAATAACAATAATGTTTCTGGTGAAAAAGGTGATTTTGAAATTTTCAAAAAGCCTGAAACAATTGATTTGAACGATAATGATGATGACTCAACTCCTCCAATTTTCAAACGTAGAAATAACAAGTAATTAAAAAGTTAAATAGCTAGAAGGAGAACTTATTATGGCTTTTGAGAAGTTAGGTAATTTCTTTGGAATTAACGATGAAGATAGTTATGATGATCAAGACAACAACGCTGAACAATCAACAAATGATTATTCAGGTAATGAGAAGGTAGTTTCTATGAATGCTGCAAGTGAACCTAGAACTGCAAGTAGCAAGATAGCAATTTTTCAACCACGTGTTTATTCAGATGCAAAAGTTGTTGCTAAGCAATTGTTGAATAACAAAGCTGTAATCGTTAATTTCAATAATATAAATGATGAGCAATCAAAAAGAATCGTTGATTTTTTAACTGGTTCAATTTATGCTCTTAATGGCGAAATCAAACGTGTTGGAGATAAAATTTTCTTATGTACTCCTCCTAAGTTTGAGATCGATGGAAGTATTCCTGAATTAAACGAATAAAATAGATAGGGGAACCTTATGGATCGCATTTCTTACGGTTTGCCGATGATTATTGGTGGAGCGTTCCAAATATATGAGTTGATCGTGTTTGTATATTGTATTTTGACATTTATACCTGCACTGTATAATTCCGTATTTGGACGTTTCATTGCTAGTCTGGTGGAACCTTTTTTCAGAGCAATTTCGAAGATTATTCCCACTAAGTTTGGGATGATTGATTTTTCCCCACTGATTGCTCTAATTATTCTAGAATTAGTACAGAAAGTGATTTTTTATATAATCTAATGACTGAAAAAGAAAATGTAAGCTTAAAAAGTGGATATTTTCGTCCAGAAGAAAAGCCCTTCATTGATAAAATGAGCGATCTGCTACTTAGAACACAAACTATGTATATCCCACAATTAACTGATTTTCTTAATCTAAGAGAACAGCTGATTCTAAATAATCTCGTCAATAAATATGATGATCTCTATGTTCATTATTTCGGCGGATTTGAAGGGGCAGAGAGAGTCAGGGGTATTATTGCTCCTGACTATTTTGTACCTAAAGAATCTGACTTTAAGATTTCAATGTTTGAGATTAGGTATCCAGAAAAATTTGCTGATTTACATCATGGACAAATTTTAGGAGCTTTGACTGGATCAGGAGTCGAGCGAGATCACTTTGGGGATATAATAACTGACGGTGAGAATTGGCAATTTTTTGTATTTGAACAAATGAAAAGTTTTATTTCAGAACAAGTTCAAAAAATCGGTCCATATAAAGTTCACTTGTCGCAAAAGAAGTTTTCTGAACTCTTATTACCAAAGGACGATTCACACGACGAAGTAATAAATGTGCATTCATTGCGCATAGATACTGTTGTAGCAACTACCTATGACTTATCAAGGCAGACTGCAAAGACCTTAGTTGAACATGGCAAAGTCCAGATGAACTGGGTAGTCAACAAAAATGCAAGTTCTTTTATATCGATCAATGACACGCTTAGTGTACGTGGATATGGTCGTGTAAGAGTTAATGATGTTATGGGTAAGTCTAAGGGAAATAAATATATATTGTTCGTTAACATTATTAATAAATAAATTAGGGGTGGAGATTATGGTATTGTCACCAATAGAAATACATGATAAGGAATTCGAACATAAATTCCGTGGTTATAACCGCGATCAAGTTGAAAAATTTCTAAAACAGGTTGCTGAGGACTATGATCTTGCCCTGCAAAAGAACGAGCAAATACAAAAAGAATTAGAAGATACTAAAGAACAATTGAAGTATCTTACTGATATGCGTGATGCTTTGAATCAATCGATCATTGTGGCTCAAGATGCAGCTGATAAGGTTAAGAACAATGCTGAGCAAGAGGCACAAGTGATTGTTGAGGAATCTCAGAAAAAAGCTCGTGACCTGTTAGATCAGTCAACCGCTAAGTCGAATCAAATTCTTGAAGATGCTTCAAGTAAGGCACGTCAAGTTACAATTGAAACTGATGATCTAAAAAAGAAATCAGCTGATTATAGACGTGGATTGCAAGAAATACTTCGTCAACAATTGAATATGATTCAGAGTCCTGAATGGGAAAAGCTCTCAAAAGAAACTTCAACTGATGATTTGAAACAGCGTGTAGGGATGCAAAATGATTTTGATCAGATGAATAATCAGGCTCAGAATACTGAATCTGATATGAATGTGAATCAGAATAATAATGTTGAGCCGAATAATTTTGATCAAAATAATACTGCTGAATCAAACAATAATTATGAAAACAATCAAACAGATTATGAAAATTCGTCCGATACCATTCCCAACGAGGAACAAATGAACTATAATAACAATATTCCCGATGAGGAACCTGCAGATCCATATACAGTTAGTCATGAGCAAAATGCTCCAACGTTTAATTTTGCCGATGATGAATCTGATAGTGCAGATACTGATGATAATGGGGAAGCTAATAATTAAGAGAACAAGTGCTTTATAAAACATTTTTCAGCGAGCTAACGTATGGTGTGAGGTTAGTAAAATAATTTATTTAGTATATCAACTCTTAAACAATTGTATAATCAATTACCAATAGGTGGTATAACGAAGAACTCGTCCTAGAATTGGATGGGTTCTTTTTAATTTCAAGCGGGGTGAAAGAATGAAAGTCAAAGACACACTTAACTTAGGAAAGACAAAATTTCCAATGCGTGGAAATCTTCCTAATAAAGAAGCAGAATGGCAACAAGCCTGGGAAGAAAATAAGATTTATGAAAAGCGCCAAAAATTAAACGAAGGTAAACCAACCTTTGAATTACTAGATGGCCCTCCATTCGCCAATGGTGATATTCATATGGGACATGCTTTGAATAAGGTATCAAAGGATATTATTATTCGTTACCACTCAATGAACGGTTTCCGTTCACCATATGTTCCTGGTTGGGATACTCACGGTCTACCAATTGAACAACAACTAGCCAAAAAAGGTGTTAAACGTAAGGAAATCAGCATGTCTGAATATCGTAAGATGTGTCGTGACTTTGCTGAGGGTGAGATCAAGAAGCAAATGGCTGGATTCAAACGTTTGGGTGTTTCAGCTGATTGGGATCATCCATATATTACTTATCAACCAGAATTTGAAAAAGAAGAAGTTAAAGTATTCGGTGAAATGGTAGATAAAGGTTATATCTATCGTGGTAAGAAGCCAGTTTACTGGTCACCATCATCAGAATCAACACTTGCCGAAGCTGAAATTGAATATAAAGATGTTAAATCACCATCAATTTTTGTTGCGTTCAAAGTACGTGATGGTAAGGATTTGCTAGATAACGATACTTCATTCATTATCTGGACAACCACTCCATGGACAATGCCTTCTAACGAAGCCATCTGTGTAAATCCTAAATTTAACTATGCATTGATCAATGCTGACGGTAACAAGTACGTTGTTGCTGAAGAACGTATCAGTTTCCTACAAGAAAAACTTGGTTGGGAAAACATTGAAATTCTTAAGACTTTCAAGGGTGCTGAACTTGAAGGATTAACAGCTACACATCCGTTCTATGATCGTGAATCAGTATTGATCCTTGGTAACCACGTTACATTGGATGATGGTACTGGATTAGTACATACGGCTCCTGGCTTTGGTGCTGATGACTTTGTTGTCGGTATGAAGTATAAACTACCAATTTTTTCACCAATTGACGAGCATGGTTGCTTTACTGATGAAGTTCCAGAATATAAAGGTGTCTATTATGACGATGCCAACAAGATGATTACTGAAAGAATGACAGAAAATGGCTCATTATTGAAGTTAGATTTCTTCACTCACAGTTATCCACATGATTGGCGTACAAAGAAACCTGTTATTTTCCGTGCCACACCACAATGGTTCGCTTCAATCGACAAGTTTAGACCGCAATTACTATCAGAACTTGAAAAGGTAAGTTTTATTCCTGATTGGGGTAAAACTCGTCTTTACAATATGATTCGTGACCGTGGCGACTGGGTTATCTCAAGACAACGTGCTTGGGGTGTTCCACTACCAATTTTCTATGCAGAAAATGGCGAAGCAATCATGACCAAAGAAATCATTGATCATGTTGCTGATTTATTTGGTAAATACGGTTCAAACGTTTGGTTCGAGCGTGATGCTAAGGATCTTCTTCCAGAAGGTTATACGAATCCTGCTAGTCCAAATGGCAAGTTTACTAAAGAAACAGATATCATGGATGTTTGGTTCGACTCAGGGACAGCCCATGCTGGTGTTGCTAAGTTACGTGATAACTTAACATTCCCAGCTGACTTAGTTCTTGAAGGCTCTGATCAATATCGTGGTTGGTTCAATTCATTATTGATCACATCTGTCGCTGCCTTTGGTGTTGCTCCATACAAGGCGATTCTTTCACAAGGCTTCACACTTGATAAGAACGGTGTCAAGATGAGTAAGTCACTTGGTAATGTTATTGCTCCATCTGACATTGAAAGACAATTTGGCGCTGAAATCATCCGTCTATGGGTTGCCTCAGTTGATTCAAGTTCAGATGTTTCGGTTACAGTTGAGTCTTTCAAGCAAGTTTCAGAAACATATCGTAAGATTCGTAACACACTCAGATTTATGATTGCCAATACTACAGACTTCGATCCTAAGACTAACAGTGTTGCTTATGAAGATCTTCGTCCAGAAGATAAGTATATTGCTGTTAAGTTAAATGATCTTGTTAGAGATCTGCATGCAGAATATGATACATACGACTTTGCTGATGTGACTAAAAATGTTGTACGTTTCATTACTAATGAACTTTCAACATTCTATCTAGATTTTGCCAAGGATGTTGTTTATATTGATCCTGAGGACTCACACTCACGTCGTTCAATGCAGACGGTTATCTATGACGCAGTTGTTAAAATTGCTAAGTTGATGACACCAATCTTGCCACATACCATGGAACAAGTTTGGGAGTACTTGAAGGAACCAGAAGAATATATTCAATTAGCTGAAATGCCAGAGGTTGAAGAATTGGCTGATTCAGAAGAAATCGAAAAAGATTGGTCAGTATTTATGGACTTCAGAGACAATGTTCAAAAGTCACTTGAAGTTGCACGTGCAGACAAATTGATTGGTAAATCACTTGAAGCCAAGGTTACAGTTTATCCAAGTGAAGAACTACAAAAAACATTTGATAAGATCGACAGTAACTTTGGACAATTATTAATTGTTTCTCAATTTGAAATCAGTACAGATGCCGCTCCAGCTGAAGCTGACAAGTATGAAGATGTCAGTGTATTGGTTGAAAAGGCCGATGGTGAAGTATGTCAAAGATGTCGTATGATCAAGACTGATGTCGGTGATGATTCAAACTTCCCAACATTCTGTGCTAGATGTGCTAAGATTGTTACTGAGGAATATCCTCAAACAATTGAAGAAGGTTTTGAGGGCTAATATATGTTTCAAGGAAAAATAGTACGTTTTAATACAGAACGTGGTTTTGGATTTATTAACAATGACGGAGAAGATATTTTCTTTTTCGCAGATTCAATTTTGAATCGTGAAGATTACTTTATTAAGCCTGATTTGGATGTAGAGTTTGAAGTTGCTCCTGGATTCAAAGGTCCACAAGCAGTTAATATTACTATATTAGAATTAGATGATGATCAAGATGAGGAAAGCGCTGAATAGTGCTTTCTTTTTTATTGAAATAATTTATTTGGGAGAGTCGTCATGAATGAGAAAGTGAATCCAAAAAGATGGATGATATTGGTTTCAGTCGGAATTTTTACTTTAATGGCCACATTGGATGGGTCAATTGTTAATATTGCTTTGCCAGTTATCAGCAAAGATTTAAATATACCGATGAATATGGCAGAGTGGATCGTCTCAATTTATTTGGTTACTATTTGTATTTTTCTGTTGTTATTTGGAAAATTAGCTGATTCGATTGGAAAAATAAAAGTTTTTAAAACTGGATCGATTTTATTTATTGTTGGTTCGTTGATTTGTGGATTTGGTGTCAATCTTCCGATCCTATTAGCTGGACGTACGATTCAGGCATTTGGAGCTTCGATGGCTATGGCAACAAACAATGGGATTATCACACAGACTTTTCCATTACATGAACGGGGCTATGCCTTGGGATATATTGGTTCATTCGTTTCTATTGGAGCAATCGCCGGACCCGGTATTGGTGGGTTGATTTTGTCACAATTTGATTGGAGTTATATTTTTTGGATCAATTTGCCAATTGGTGTTATTGCTTTGATATTGGGTTATCTTAATTTACCTAAAAAGGAACCTAAAAACCCTGCTAAGATTGATTATCGTGGATTTGGTGTTTATTCTGTTACATTGATACTTTTCTTTGCAGCAATATTTATTGGACAGTCCGTTGGATTCACAAATATTTATATCATTTTGACGTTCATTGCAGCAATCGCATCTTTTGTACTATTTATACATTTGCAAAAGATAACTGATCAACCGATGATTGAGTTAAGAATATTTAAGAATCATGATTTTACATTGGGATTAGTTGTTGGATTTTTGATATTTGTAACTAACTTTTTCTTCAATGTTGTTTCACCATTCTACCTTGAGAATGCCTTAGGTATGAAGGCTTCAATCGCTGGATATGTGCTAATGATGTTTCCACTTGTTCAAGTAATTGTCGCACCGATCTCCGGTAAAATGTCAGCGAAGATCAATCCGATTTCGTTAACGATTGCCGGTTTAAGTGTTCTAGCTATTGCTCAAATTGGATATTTATTCTTTAATGTAAGTACTAGTCTTTGGTTTATTTTATTGTTTATTGGTTTGAATGGTTTAGGAAATGGATTATTTCAAGCTCCAAATAATACAATGATCATGAGCTCTGTGGAACCAAAAGACCTAGGTATAGCTGGAGGATTGAATGCTTTATCTCGTAATCTAGGAATGATCATAGGTGTTTCATTCTCTACTACGGTATTATTTTTATCAATGAGTCAATTTTATGGCAAATCGGTCACAACTTATGTAAACGGCAGACCGGATATCTTTATAGATGGTATGCGTGTTACAATGTCATTTGCATTAATAATTTGTTTGATTGCTATAATTATGTCTGTAATTAGATTATTAAAATCACGAGGTTTAAAGAATGAATAAAGAAGATTCAAGATATTATGAAGAAGTAATTGCATCAAAACGCATGTTTGGCGGTAAAATTTTTGATGTCGATGTTGAGCAAGTCATTTTACCAAATGGTGTTCCAGCAATCAGAGAGTTAGTTAGACACCACGGTGCAGTTGGAATTATTCCATTTACATCTGATGGCAAGATGGTCTTTGTACGTCAGTGGCGAGAACCCATGGAACAAGAGACACTAGAGGTTCCAGCCGGTAAAATTGATCAAGACGAAGGTTCTGATCTTAAAGAAGTTGCCTTAAGAGAAATGAATGAAGAACTTGGAATGACGACTGAGCAACTTGAAGAAGTTGCATCGTTTTATTCAAGTCCCGGTTATTCAGACGAAAAGATTACGATGTTCAAGGCGGATAACTTAACAGAAGTTGAAAATAAACGTCCTCTTGATCCAGATGAATTTTTGAATGTCGAAAAATTAACTTTGGATGAAGCAAAAAAACAAATTAAAGCCGGCATCATTTGTGATGCAAAGTCTATCTATGCAGTAACGTATTGGGAGTTAATGAATGCAAAGGCTTAGTGAACTTTGGAATCGTTTTAAGGATGTACTGGTAGATACTTTTTCTGGTAGTAAAAAAGATAATTCTAGTAGCTCAGTTGTTTCGGCTGATGAGGTAGAAAAAAAACAACGTGAGTTACGTGATCAAGAACGAAAACGTGTCGAAGAAGAGTATCGTGAAGAACATCCTGATCAAATTGAACAAGAAAAAATGGTGTCTTTTGAAAATAAGACAAATCGTTTGAAAAAACGGCTAAATATTGCCATCATTACAGTATTCGGCTTAGTTGTGATAGTATTTTTAGTGTTGTTTTTTGTCTAAATAGTATACAAGGAGAATTTTTAAATGAAAATTGGCGTAATTGTTCCAATGGAAGAAGAAATTAAATTACTTAAAGAATCATTAAGTGATGTCAAAAATGAAACAGTTGCCGGAGTTGAATTTACTATCGGCACTTACAAAACACATTCAGTTTACTTAGCTCAAAGTGGTATTGGTAAAGTTCAAGCTGGAATGACAGCAACTTTGATCAATGATCGTTACCAACCGGATTTTGTTGTTAATACTGGTTCAGCTGGTGGTATTGGCGAGGGATTAAAAATCGGTGATGTAGTGATTTCACGTCGTTTGGCATATCATGATGTCGATGCTACTGGATTTGGGTATGCTATCGGACAATTGCCACAACAATCATTGTATTTTTATGCTGATGAAGGTTATGTTGAAAAAATTGAGGCTGCTGCAAAGAGAACCGGATTGATTTCTCATACAGGTTTAATTGTGACCGGAGACCAATTTGTTGACTCAAAAGAAAAAATTGCTACAATTAAAAAGTCGTTCCCAGATGCCTTGGCATCTGAAATGGAAGGTGCAGCTGTGGCTCAGGTATGTGCACAATTCAAAACACCATTCGTTGTAATTCGTTCAATGAGTGATGTGGGAGACGAAGATGCTAGTGTTAATTTCGACGACTTCGTTATTGAAGCTGGTCGTAAGTCGGTACAAATGTTATTAAATTTCTTGAATCAAGAAGTATAGAAGGGGATTTTTAAATTGGAGTTTACTTATTTAGATAATGCTGCCACGACACCAATGGCTACGGAAGTTGTTGATGTTATTTCTGAACAAATGGCAAATAATTTTGGGAATGCATCCGCAACCAATTATTTTGGTCGTCAAGCACGTAAAGTATTAGACGAAAGTCGTCATACTATTGCCAAAAGTATCAACGCCAAGGATTCAGAAATCGTTTTTACAAGCGGTGGAACTGAAAGTGATAATACGGCTGTTATTGAAACAGCATTGTCACGTCAAAAATTAGGTAAACATATTATCACTACAGCCGTTGAGCATGAAGCTATCCTAAAATCGATGGCTTATCTTGAGACATTAGGATTTGATATTACTTATCTCAAACCTAATAGTCGTGGTGAAATAACAGTTGATCAAGTAAAAGCTGCTTTAACTGATGATACGATTTTGGTTTCTGTTATGTATGGAAATAACGAAACTGGAGCAAAAAACCCAATTGCTGAAATCGGAAGTTTGTTAAAGGATCATCAAGCTTTCTTCCATACTGATGCTGTTCAAGCATACGGACAAGAAGACATTGATGTGAAAGCTGAGCATATTGATATGATGTCAACATCAGCTCACAAGATTAACGGTCCCAAGTTTATTGGTTTCTTATATATCAACGATAATATTCATATACCTTCATTTATTAAGGGTGGCGATCAAGAAACTAAGCGTCGTGCCGGTACTGAAAATGTACCTGCAATCGCTGGTTTTGCTCAAGCGGTCAAACTGATTACTCCTGAAGTAAAGAATGAACGTCGTGATCGTTATTATGGATTCAAACAAAAGATTCAAGAAATCTTAAAAACAAATGATATTTCATTTGAAGTAAATGGACCAACCGATGAACACGCTTTGAATCATGTCTTCAATCTCTATCTGCCAGGGGTTGATCGCGGAGTATTGTTAACTAGACTTGATCTAGAACAATTTGCCGTTTCCGGTGGATCTGCTTGTACAGCAGGAAGCCTTGAACCTTCACACGTCTTAGTAGCTATGTTTGGTGAAGACAGTCCTAAGATCAATGATTCTATTCGTATTAGTTTTGGAAAAGAAAATACTGAGGATGAAATTGTAAAATTTTCTAATAAATTGGTTGATATCATTAAAGACTTGACTAATTAGTTATCTTTATTCAGACTATATTTATGAAGAATTTCACTTAGGAGGTTTTTGCTATGAGTAAAAAGGCACAAATTTTAGGCGATACAGAGTTTTATGAACTTAGTCCTGAAATTAAAAAATATGCATTACGAGATGTTGGTTTTCAAGAAACTAAACAAGGTAATTTCCGCCTTGAACGTCCTATCAATGGTAGTTCACCATACGATGCTCGTTATGTCTTGAAAATTACTATCAATAAAGATTTGGATAATCTTAAATTAGCTACTACTGATAAAAGTGGTATGCACAATCTTAATATCTTCAAATTGAAGGATACTGAAAAAGAAGTCAGTGATCTTAGATATTTATTAGATTTTATGATTGAAAAGAAAGTTTTAGTGAAGAGCTAAACAGTGGAGAGGTTTTTTATGGATAATAAGAAGAAGCGTGTTGTTGTTGGAATGAGTGGAGGAGTTGATTCCTCAGTTAGTGCTCTTTTACTTAAACAACAAGGCTATGAGGTCATCGGTGTGTTCATGAAGAACTGGGATGACTCTGATGATGCTGGTGTTTGTACAGCAACAGAGGATTATGAAGATGTAGCTAAGGTTGCTAACAAGATTGGTATTCCTTACTATTCTGTTAATTTTGAAAAAGAGTATTGGGATCGTGTATTCGAGTATTTCTTGGATGAATATCGTAAGGGTAGAACTCCTAATCCTGATGTTATGTGTAACAAAGAGGTTAAATTCAAGGCTTTCTTAGATTATGCTGAAAAATTAAATGCTGACTATATTGCTATGGGCCACTATGCTCAAAGTTTCCGTGATGATAATGGTGTTGTTCACTTGCTTCGCGGTGGGGATGCTAACAAGGACCAAACTTATTTCTTGAGTACCGTACAACAACATCAACTACAAAAGGCTTTATTCCCAATTGGTGGAATGCAAAAGTCTGAGGTACGTCGTATTGCTGAAGAGGCTGGTCTTTCTACAGCTAAGAAGAAGGATTCGACCGGTGTATGTTTCATCGGTGAGAGAAACTTCAGAAAGTTCCTTGGCGAGTTCCTACCTGCACAGGCTGGTACAATGATGACACCTGACGGTGAAGTTAAGGGTAAGCATGCTGGTTTGATGTATTATACGATCGGCCAAAGATCAGGACTTGGAATTGGCGGAGACGGTAAGTCAAACGAGCCTTGGTTCGTTGTTGGTAAGGATATGTCTAAGAATATTCTTTACGTTGATCAAGGATATGATAATCCTAGATTGTATGCAGATCATTTGGAAGCATCTGATCTTTCATTCATCACAGGTTTGAATTATGGCGACGAGTTCCATTGCACAGCCAAATTCAGATATCGTCAACAAGATACTGGTGTTACAGTTCATGTATTAGGAGACGGCAAGGTCAGTGTTGACTTTGATAATCCTGTACGTGCAATTACTCCTGGACAAGAAGTTGTCTTCTTTGATGGCGAGGAGTGTCTAGGTGGAGCAACTATTGATGCTGCTTATATGGCTGCTAAGAAGTTGCAATATATCTAAGATTTAGAGATATGATAGTGCTATTTAAATTGATATAAATATTGTCCCTTGGGTTATACAAGTTTGTATAGCTCAAGGGACTTTTTTATCGTGTATCTCATTTATTAGGTTCTTTGTCAAATAGTATTGATGAATGATTTTGAGCCTTGGGCATCCTCGTTGAGGATGCCTATTTTTATGCACA
>NZ_RHOP01000011.1 GCF_003946575.1 Companilactobacillus jidongensis
AAACAAGAAAATCACAATATCTTTGGTAAAAATCCACCAAAAATATTGTGATTTTTTATTCATGAATAGGTTGGGTTTCTATATCAGGGAGGATATAAACATGAAATTATCAAAAAACGTATTAGTAGGTAGCTTAGCTTCAGCAGGAATGATCTTAGGACTAGTTGCACCAGCAACAACAGCATTTGCTGCTACAGGTTCATTCAATCAAAAAGATTTAACAGCAGGTCAAACTACAGGAGATTTAACTGATACAAGTTATGTAGCAATTGCTGGTACAAATGATGCTGAAGGTACAGCAACAGCAAATTCAAATGTTAACGTTAACGTTGTTGACGGTGCATTAGTACTTAAGGCTGTTCCTAACTTCGGTTTTGGTACAGTTGCAGCAGGTGAAACTGTAGCAAATCTTACCGGTGGTTCAACTAGTGGTGCCGCAAAGGATGGTAATGATTCAGGATTACTATCAGTCATTGATTCACGTAAGTCAGCAAAGGGATTCCAAGTTAGTGCTAATTTAGGTAACTTTATTGATGGAAGTGGTAAGGCAGCAGCTGGACCTTGGTCAATTGACTTAGCTTCACAACAATTAGAGGACTCAAAGGGTGATCCTATTTCAAATGCAAAACCACAAGATCCAACAAGTCCATTGTCAACAATTGCAACAACATTGGATCAAGGAACTGACGCTACAGTCGTTAGTCTTGCAGCAAGTACATATAATCTAGGTACAATTAATGCTGAATTCAAAGGATTAGATGCCGCTACATTACATTTGCCATCAACTACAACTGCTACTGATGGAGTTAATGCATATAAAGGAACTATTACTTGGACATTGAATTCAACACCTGCAACACCAGCAGCATAATAGTTAAACTTATGTTAGATTCATATATTTATAATTTAGTATAAAACCACTACAACTGTAGTGGTTTTTACTTTATAATATAGTTGTTTGTATTTAGTTAGAACCACGGAGGGTTTTACAATGAAAAAAATAGTCAAGAAATTTGTTCTTGCGTTAATATTTGTTCTGGGATTAACCACATTTGGATTTAGAAGTATAAGTGTAAGTGCTGCTGTTAATGGTGGATATGCGTTAAAAGTCATTGGTGATTCTAATGACAATGTTAATTTGGATAATGAGAGTTACGTTGTTACAGGTGATCCTGGACAAAAAGTTGAACTTAAATTAGCTATTATAAATCAGGAGAGTAGTAAACGAACATTCTTATACAATGCTAATACTGCCTATACAACCGATAGCGGAGCATTGGGTTACAATAAAACTAAAGTTACTGATCCATCTTTAAAATTCCAAACTAGAAATATGATTTCTCCTAACAAGGGAACAATATCAATTCCTGGTAAATCTCAAGCCACAATAACTGCTACAATGACAATTCCAAAGAAGAGTTTTGATGGTTATTTGATGGGTGGTTTTAATGTTAGCCCATATAAGGAAAAGGCTAAGGGAACCGTATCATCAAATGGTACGCTATTAAAGAATAAGTTTAGTTACTCAATCCCTATTCAAACACGCCAGTCAGGTAAGGATAAGGTTGAATCTAAATATTCTGTTAGAACTGTTAAGCCTAATACTGTGACATCCACCGATGGACAAAAACCTGGAGTTCTTGCTAATGTCCATAATTCAACAAATTCTTATGATGGTGCTCTAAACTCAGAAGCAATAGTCACGAAAAAAGGTGACAAAAGTTTCAAAATCAAGTCTTCAGTAGGTAATCAACAAATCGCACCAACATCAAACTACAATTATTCCATTTCTTGGGGTAAGAAGTCGCTTCAAGCAGGTGATTATCATTTGAAATTGACCTACAAAACAGCCGGTGGCTTAAAGAGTTGGGTCATTAATAAGGATTTTACTATTACTAATTCGGATGCTGCTAAGTACAATAAATTGGCGGGAATAAAACCAAATTATATGTGGCTGTATATTCTGTTAGCCATTCTAGCTTTAGCCATTATTCTAGGACTAGGTATTTATCTAGGTAAAAAGAATAATAAGAACAACGGTAATAATGGTGGATCAAACAATCAACCTAGAAGACGTCGTCGTTAATATTAATAAATAAAAAATTAAATTGAGCTGTTCCAAGACTTGGAACAGCTTTTTTAGTATTATTGATATGTACACATATCTAGGTTTATGGGGTAAGAAAACATGAAGAAAAGAATGATTTATTTATTGTCTGTTGTTAGTTTTTGTGTGTTATTTTTATTTATGACACCAAAAACTATTTACGCAGATATTAATGGTGTAACAGTTACCCCTTTGATTGGTGATTCAAATATTACTGATAGATTTCAAATTGTTAGTAAAAAGGGTGGAGAAAGAAAACTTAAGATATCAATTAGCAACTTTGGTATTAGAAAATTAAAACTTAAAGTAGTACCAACTAATGCTACTACATCTTCTGACGGTAAAATTGCTTATACTGAGAATATCAAGACGGGTGATTATGGTCTTCAGTATGCCTTTGCAGATATGACCAAATCTCAAACGATAACTTTAAGACCAAATCAGACTAAGGACCTTACTTTTAAAGTAAAAATTCCTGATAAAAAACTCAAAGGACTTATAATGGGTGGTTTTAATATATATGATATTAATCGTGTTGCACAAGGACGTTCAAGTGTGCCTGTCTGGATAACTGAAGATAATAAAGCCGTTGGTGGCATATTGAGTTTACACAGTTTGTCATTAGCAGTTGAAAACGATCAACCGCATGTCTATGTTAACCTTCAAAACAATCAACCGGGTATGATGAAAAAAGTTATAGTTCACGCAACTGTTAAGCGTGAAAGCTGGTTAGATCGTTTTGATTTAGGACCAAAGAAAATGACCGCAGACCTCACATATCCAAAGGTTGCACCTAATTCAAAAATACCAATTGATTTCAATCAAAATCAAACGCCTATTGCCCCTGGCAAATATAAGGTTGAAGGTGTTGCACGAAGTGGTAAGGCTGTTTGGAACTTTAAAAAAACCTATACTATAACTGAGAAGCAAGCAAATGACATCAATTCACGTTGTAAGAACTTAGTTTACGATAAGACGATTACGTATATCCTGATTGTATTGGTTTTGGTATCTCTAATCGTATTAATCTTTTGGGGAATTTGGCATCAGAATAGGAGTTAATATGAAAAGAAAAAGTATATTTATATTTGCTATATTGTTATTTTTTGTAAGCCTTGTATATCCAACTACCAAGGTAAATGCTGCTGCGGATAAATCATACTCAGTTCAAGCAGTTCTTCCAGATAATCAGATTGATCAGAATGAATCATATTTTGATTTGAAAGTGGAACCTAATAAGGAACAAGATTTGAAGGTTATGATAATCAACACTGGTAGTAAATCTATCAAAGTCCAAGCTGAGGTTAATGATGCTTATACTGCCGATTCTGGTGTTATTGGATATGATAAGTACAATGTTAAATTGTACAAAAATCAGAATCCGTCATTAACATCATTAGTTGATGGCAAACGTAAAACTACTGTTAATTTAAAAGTTGGTCAAGCTAAGACAGTGAGTTTCAAAGTTAAATCACCTTCAACAGAATATACGGGGATTATCTTGGGCGGTGTAACAACAACTGCTAATGTTAGTCCTACTAAATCTAAAAATATTAATATTAAAAATCAAGTTAGATATGTTAAAGGAGTAGTACTTCGATCCAAAGATGATGGGGTAGTTCCTGATATGCATCTGACTAATGCCAATCCTAAGTCAGTAGCTGGGAATTCTGGCATTGCATATACTTTGGACAATACTGCACCAATTAATATCAATGAAGTTACGTTAAAGGCTAAAATTTCTCACAATAGTGATAATACGAATTACAGTGCTAAGAATTTACAAATAGCTCCGAATTCTAAGTTTAGCTATTTTATTCCTGTCAAGGATTTGAGTGCGGGTAAGTATAAGGCCGTGATAACCGTTAAAAGTAAGGCTGGATACGAGAAAACCTTTACCAGAACTATTTCTGTAAGTAAGAGTGATGTTGACTATATAGCTGAACAAGCTGAGGCGAAGACAGGTAGGAAGAGCAATCAATGGATAATAATCATTGTAGGAATTATTGCTTTGATTCTAGTAGCTTTATGGATGTTCTTGTACTATTCACAACGTAATAAGAAGACCGGATCACATGGTAAAAAAACTAGAAGTCGTAAATAATAAAAAATAAACCGAGAGGTTTATTTTTTTTGATTATATATGTATTCAAATGTTAAATTATTGCTTTAAAAAATGTTTAAATCTGTCATAATGAAAGCGTGTAATAAATATATTTATGATGTGCTTTTTTCATAAACTGGAGGGAGACTTTTTATGAGATTTATGCAATTAAAACACGACCCAAATGCGGTCGTTAAGAAGAAATTAGTTAAAGCTGGCAAAAAATGGGTCGTAGTATCAACACTATCATTTGCTGGAATGTTATTAGGGGGTGCAGTTACTGGATTAGATGTGCATGCCGATGTTGTAGGAACATCAGATACAGCTAATGCGGATCAAACTGCAACTAATAATTCTGATAGTACAAGGAATGAAGCTAAATCTGTTACAGCCAATGTAACGGTATCTTCTAACTTAGGAGATGTGACAGTAACTAATGTTACTGGTACAGTAGGACAGACTGTAACAATTACTGTGCCTGCTAAAGCAGGTTATAAAGCTGATAAAAGTATGATAGTCGCAAATGTAAATGCTGATGGTACTATCACTACTGATGAGACTATTGATTATACTTCTACAGAAGCACCTGATGTTCAGAGTGGTACTGAAAATAATGGACTAACGTCTGTCCCTGCAAGCACCAACAAGGATGTAGCAGAAGCTAGTCCAGCTGTTGATACTCCAGCTCCAGTCAGCGCTCGAATGGCGAGTCAGGCTGTGCCTGTTCCAGAAACAACAACCGCTACGGATAACCTTGATGATGGTGGTAAGTTTGGCGATTCCAGTTGGTATATCGACAATGGTGGTGTGCTACATATAGGTGCCGGTGAATTAGGATCAGCAAGTGATCCACACTGGAAAACGAGTCCACATTTTGCTGACATAACTTCAGTTCAAATTGATGATGGTGCAGTAGCAAATGCCAATTCAAGTTCCTTGTTCAGTGGTTTAAAGGGCGTAACGTCAATTGATGGATTAAATAATTTAGATACAAGTAAAGTTACAAGTATGTCTGGAATGTTTCAAAACACTTTGAATTTAAAATCATTGGATTTGTCAAATTGGGATACAAGTAATGTTACAGATATGAACTACATGTTTGGTGGTATGTCTTCTTTGGAAAATGTTAACTTATCATCATTCGATACTAGTAAAGTTACAGATATGGGAAGTATGTTTATTGTTACATATGCCTTGAAGAAATTGGATTTATCGTCATTTAATACGAAAAATGTCACAACTATGTCTGGTATGTTTTCAGGACCTGATCCAGGTAATGTTCATTCTATGAGTATGGAAGAAATAATAATTGACCCTGATAAATTTAATACTTCTAATGTCACAAATATGATATCTATGTTTTATAATTTACCCGAACTTAAGAGTATAGATGTATCTAAATTTAATACAAGCAAGGTCACTAATGTAGCGTATATGTTTAATAGTGATATATCATTAAAAAGTCTAGATTTGTCCAGCTTCGATACTCATTCACTTGCTGGTAATACGACTAACACGAATAGTATGTTTTACGGTACTAATTTATATAAAATTAAATTGGGTGAAAATACGGGTTTGAGTGATGCCTCATCTGTTCCGACGGGAAGTTGGCAGGCAGTTGGAACCGGAACAGAAAACAATCCTAACGGACAAAAGATGTCAGCTACTGGCATCGAAGCAATATATTCCGCGATGCCAGCAGTAGCTGAAACATACGTCCGTACAGTAAATGGGACTCTGACAGTACCAACATCGTACAGTGACAAGGCGGATACCGGCAATATTACAGCTAGCATAACCGGAGTATCCGGTAATACGTTTGATAAAGTTATTACAGTGCCTGCAGTGGCAGGTTACACACCTTATAAGAATGGTACTGAAAAGTTAGTTGCTGATGCAGATGGTAATTACACGGCTTCAATATCAGGTATGGTAAACGGAGCAAATGATTTCACTACATCTGATTCCATTCTGTATAAAGAAAATCCGCAAGTGGCAACTGGTACATTGAAGATCCCAACTGTTTACAATGACAATAGTTCACTTAATGGATTTTTGGAAATACCAGAAGTATCAGGTGTATATGGATCAACTAATAATCCTGTAGATATTTCTAGTTATCCAATACCTTCCAACTACACAACTGACACGAAATCTGTAACTTTCTCCGTTGATGCAGACGGTCATATTTCAACAGCTAACATAATCAACTACACAAGATTACAAGCTAAAAATAACTTAACCGTAAAAACTACTTATGATGATGGAACTCCAAATGGAGAAATCACGATTCCAAATGTCACAGGAAGTTATGGTTCTACAATATCTGACTATGATATTTCAGCGTATACATCACAAGATGGTTATTCCACAACTGATAATACAATTCCAATTTCGATTGACAGTCAAGGTAATATGACTACAACTGGAATTGTTAATTACACGAAGAATGCACTAGCTACAGTCACAGCAGACGTAACAATCAAATCTAACCAGGGAGACCAAGTGGCTAAAGATGTTACCGGAACTGTTGGAGAAACAAAGAAAATAGATGTTCCGACAATAGCTGGTTACACGGCAGACAAGAATCAGGTCGAAGTTACAATTAATTCGAATGGAACAATTACAGTTAACGATCCAGATAAAACTGGTTATGTCACTTACACGAAGGATGCACCAGCTACAGTCAAAGCAGATGTAACAATCAAATCTAACCAAGGAGACCAAGTGGTTAAAGATGTTACCGGAACTGTTGGAGAAACAAAGAAAATAGATGTTCCAACAATAACCGGTTATACGGCAGATAAGAAACAGGTAGCAGCTACAGTAACTGCAGATGGAATCACAGTTAATGATCCAGATGAAGGCGGAGCCGGCTACGTAACTTACACTAAGAAGTCAACAAGTAATGGTGGTGGCTCATCAACCACTACACCAACTGAATCGATCACAGATGTAGATATCGATGTCGCAACTTTCGCTGATCAACCTGCCGCAAAGTTATATGATGCCAATGGTAACCAAGTTACTAATAGAGCATTAAAGCCAAATACTGGTTGGTATGCTGACAAGAAGTTAAGTAGAAATGGTATTTCGTACTACCGGGTAGCTTCAGGTGAATGGGTCAAGATGGATGATGTCTATGTTTATACTCCAGATAACGAGTATATTGAAACATACAACGATTCAAGCAAGACTTTACTTAATGCACACCAAAAGGAAGTAGGCAGACAACTTCGTCCAAACAGTAACTGGATAACAGATGTCTATACTTACATGAATGGAATTAAGTATTATCGTGTTGCCAGCAATGAATTTGTTAGTGCAAATGATGCTTTTGAGTACACGCCTATCAGTGCAGTTGTTCAAACTAATGATTCTAATACGACTGTTTATGATGAACGCGGCAATGCTGTAACCAACAGACAACTAGCTGCCAATAGCAGTTGGAAGTCTGATAAGACTGCTGTAATCAATGGTCTAACGATGCATCGTGTAGCTACTAACGAATGGGTCAGAGCTGTCGACGTATCAAATGTTAAAGAGTTTTAGAGACAAAAAAAGAGTTGAATTTTTAAATTCAACTCTTTTTTTTGGCTTTCTTTTTGTCAGCATCACGCAGCTTCAATTTATCAACATATACCTGGTTCAAACGAACTAACAACCAAATATAATCGGTACGTGTGTTGGTTATATTCCAAGGAATGACTTCCATATTCTTGGGGTACATCTCTAATTCGTAATCTCTAGGTAAAATATCTAGAGTTGAGATCAAGACATCGACATCTTCATATTGATCACTCGGTACCACGTGAACGAATTCCAGTGTCCTGACATTTCTCAAGACAACTTCTTCGGCGGCGTTACCAGGATCGACTAATACTTTGACATGAATATAATCTTCTTTTTGAATTGTATTGATATAGCTAGGAAGTATCTGATACAAGTCATGTGCGATAGCTTCAGCAGCGTTTTTAACACCGTGATATTCTTTGTCGTTAACGTTAGTGAAGAATTCATGAACGTTTTGATAGAGGGATGACAGTGATTTGGTATCTTCAGGATTCTTATCATAATAACTACCTTTAACGACGCCATCATTTGCCATGATGTAATAGAAGATAATATCACGTGATACGTAGGTCATGATATCTTTTAAGACTTTTTGATTATGGTAAACGGTCATATCATCACGATAATGTTCTTTTAAGAAATCTATAAAGTGATAAACCAACGCATAAAATTTGGAATTGATTCTGACATCAAAGTTCATTGGTTGTGCGTAGATCTCGGCGCTAGGTTGGAAGACCATCTTGTGAAATAAATTTAATAATTTGTTTTCATTATCAAGTGCGTTTATGGGAACAATTGTGTAATCTTCGCGGCGAAGAACGTCTTCACCAAGTTTTTGGTTACCGAAAACATCGTTATATGTATCCATGTTGTTGATATAATTACGTTTAGTCAGTCTAATACGCGATATGGCGAGGAAATATTCTAGTTGAATATAAGTTATAGGGTTACTGAACGTTTTGCCAGAGCGGTCGATAATGTCGTCTATATCGTCTTGCTTAATCAGTGCAAAGGGCCAATCTTGTCCATGATATATATACCAGTAAACAAAGTATGCCATCCATCGAATACTTTTTTCGTCACCTTTGATTTCAAGTGTTGAGTTTGAAATCTTCAAACCGAAGTTTTTCAAAAATGTTCTGAAAGCAGACATTCTTCTGTTAAGTGTCGACTTACTAGTAAAATGTTCATTACTGAAGGCTTCGAATGACGGATTTGCGTTAGTCAGTCCATAATTGAAGGCTTGGAAGACGATGGAGTTTTGTACTAAATATAATCTGTAAGTATCTATTGCGATTTTTGTGAAGTCGATCGATTCGATTTTAGTGACTTTTGGATCCATATCAGGTGCAACTTCCAGAATGTCCTCTAATAGAGCTTGGAAGATATTATAAGTCTTTTGGTATGTAAATTGCATCCGATTACTGATATTACTAAGATTGAGCTCTTGTGGCGGTAATGATTTGATTACCGTGAGCATTCGATATTTCTCAACATCTTGTTTGACTAGGAACACTTGCTCCAACATGTTCAATTCCCCCGAATCTGGCATATTAAAAAAAATTTAATTAATTCGTGACACTACTTGCTACTATGGTAACATTTATTTATAATATTTTGTAATCAGATAGAGGCGCATTGTCAATAATTAGCACTTTTGAGTACGATAGGGTACAGCGATTTAGTGTAAAAGGTGACAATGCCGAAATTATTTTACCCCTATTGGTAATTTGGTTGGGTCGTTGTTTAATAAATAACGGACTGTCGCACATAGGTGCGTTGGGCTATTGATCATTTGGATGAAAATCAAATCCTTATTGTCAGTAGTTTCTTCTGGTAATAAGGATTTTTTTGTAAAATCCAAGATAGGGGAAACGAAAAAAATGGAAAATACTGATGTGAATCGGTCGTTGAAAACTAGACATCTGTCCATGATTGCTCTTGGTGGGTCAATCGGTACTGGACTCTTTGTTGCTAGTGGTTCTTCAATTTCAACTGCCGGTCCCGGAGGAGCTTTGATAGCGTACGTTGCTATTGGTATCATGGTTTACTTTTTAATGACAAGTTTAGGAGAGATGGCTACATATATGCCGGTCTCAGGGTCGTTTGCTACATATGCTACTAAGTTTATTGACCCGGCCTTTGGATTCGCCTTAGGGTGGAATTATTGGTTTAACTGGGCAATTACGTTGGCCGTCGATCTTTCAACCATCTCGATCGTTGTTAAGTATTGGTTCCCAAGTTGGTCATCATGGAAGATCAGTTTGACTTTTATGATTATTCTATTAATTATTAATTTAGTTTCAGTTGGTTCATTTGGTGAGACGGAGTATTGGTTATCATCAATTAAGGTTACTGCAGTTATCGTCTTCTTGATCGTTGGTGCTTTGACGATCATGGGTATTCTAGGCGGTGACGGTCATGCGCTTGGTTTGAGCAATTACACATATAAGAAGGCACCTTTCGTTGGCGGGGTTCCAGCGGTACTGAGTGTGTTCGTTGTTGCTGGATTCTCGTTCCAGGGTACTGAGTTGATCGGTATTACTGCTGGTGAATCGGCTACGCCTGAGAAGAGTATTCCCAAGGCTATCAAACAAGTTTTCTGGAGAATTTTATTATTCTATATTTTGTCGATTGCAGTTATTGGAGCAATCATTCCCTACACAAGTCCTAATCTTCTAGGTTCAGAGGCTGGCGATATTGCTATCAGTCCCTTTACTATTGTCTTCAAGCAAGTTGGTATACCACTAGCTGCTGGAATTATGAATGCCGTTATTTTGACATCAGTTATTTCCGCCGCTAACTCCGGCTTGTATGCGGCCAGTCGTATGCTCTGGTCCATGAGTAAAAATGACATGGCACCTAAGGCCTTCGAGAGAACTAATGGCCGTGGTGTTCCAGTGTTCTCACTATTACTTACTGCCTTAGTCGGTGGTGCTGCCTTATTCACTAGTTTGTATGGTGATTCATTCTATGAATTACTAGTCGCAGCTAGTGGATTGACTGGATTTATCGCTTGGATCGGTATTGCATTTTCACATTATCGTTTCAGAAAAGCCTACATCAATAAAGGGTACAGTTTGGATGATCTGAAATACAAGGCTAAGTGGTTCCCATTTGGTCCGATCCTTGCTATCATTCTGGGAATAATTATCATAATTGGTCAGGATATTCGTTCATTAGTTGATTTCAACGTCATGCGTCTCTTGATTAGTTATAGTGGACTGATTGTCTTGTTCGTCTGCTGGATCTACTACAAGTTGCGTCATCACACGAAGTTCTTGAAGCTTGACGATATCGATGTTGAGCATACTAAGAGACACTATCATTATTAATTTGAATTTTTGTTAGTTTTAAATTATTATATAGGTAAATAACAAAGCTAATAGGGTACCTATTTAGAATCTATCAGAGAAGCAATGGTTGGTGTGAATTGCTGAGATTCTTATTCCAGTACACTGGCTAACGGGTAATGCCGTTCGGATTGATCCGATAAAGTCTGTGAGTGCAATGTATTTGAGATACATTGAAACTGGGTGGTACCGCGAAAGTAGTCAATTCGTCCCTTTATGGGATAATTGACTACTTTTTTTATTGGTTAATAACAGGAGGAAGATCAATGCTAGACATTAAGATGATCAGAAAAGATCCAGAATGGACAAAGAACAAATTAGCTTCACGTGGTGTTACTGCTGAAGAAATCGACCATTTGTTGGACCTTGATAAAGATCGCCGTGAATTCTTAGTTCAAACTGAGACTTTGAAAGAAAAGAGAAACAAAGTTTCTCAAGGTATCGCTACTAA
Source organism: Companilactobacillus jidongensis (assembly GCF_003946575.1). GTDB lineage: Bacteria > Bacillota > Bacilli > Lactobacillales > Lactobacillaceae > Companilactobacillus > Companilactobacillus jidongensis. Next base: position 11,589 of record NZ_RHOP01000011.1, read on the forward strand.
GAAGCGTAACAAGGAAAATGCCGATCAAGAAATTGCTGACATGAAACAAGTTGGTAGTGATATTAAAGAAATCGATACAAAACTTGAAGATACAGAAGATAAGATGAATTATATCTTGGTTCGTCTACCTAATATTCCTGATGACTCAGTTCCTGTTGGACCTGATGAAAGCTACAACAAAGAAGTTCGTAAGTGGGGCGATATTCCTGAATACAACTTCACACCAAAGCATCACTGGGAAATCGGTGAAGCACTTGGCATCTTAGATTTCGACCAAGCTGCTAAGGTTTCTGGTAGTCGTTTCGTATACTACATTGGTATGGGTGCAAGACTTGAACGTGCTGTTTACAACTTTATGTTGGATCAACATCAACAAGAAGGCTATACAGAAATGATCACACCTTACTTGGTTAACAATCAAGCAATGTTTGGTACATCTCAATTCCCTAAGTTTACTGAAGATGTTTATACTGTCATGGTTGACGAAAATCCATTGACATTGATCCCTACAGCTGAAGTTCCATTGACTAACTACTTTGCTGGTAAGATTCTTGATGGCGCCGAGCTTCCTAAGAAAGTTACAGCTCTATCACCAAGTTTCCGTTCAGAAGCAGGTAGTGCTGGACGTGATACTCGTGGCTTGATCCGTATGCACCAATTTAACAAAGTTGAAATGGTTAAGATTGCTAGACCAGAACAATCATTTGCTGAATTGGAAAAGATGACAGCTGATGCTGAAAACATCTTGAAGAAGTTGAATATTCCTTATCATGTTATTGTGCTATCAAGTGGGGATGCCAGCTTCAGTTCAACTAAGACTTATGATCTTGAAACATGGTTGCCAGGACAAGGTAAGTACCGTGAAATCTCAAGTTGTTCTAACTGTCTCGACTTCCAAGCACGTCGTGCCCAAATTCGCTACCGTGACGAAAATGGTAAGACTCAACTAGCTCACACACTTAATGGTTCAGGCTTGGCTGTTGGTAGATGTGTGGCTTCAATTCTTGAAAATTATCAAAATGAAGATGGTTCAGTTACAATTCCTGATGTTTTGGTACCATACATGGGCGGAGTAACAAAAATTACTAAGGAAAATGCCAAATAGATATTGACGTTTTATTAGTAGATTGATAAAATTTAATAGTTGTTGAAAAGCGACTATTGAATTATTCCGGATTAGCTCAGTTGGTAGAGCATCTGACTGTTAATCAGGGTGTCGTCAGTTCGAGTCTGACATCCGGAGTTATATACTTAGGAAAACCTAGGTGCGCTTGTAATACATCTAGTTCATTTGAATTAGATGTATTTTTTTATAGGCGTGTTTTATGCCATCTTAGCTCAGTTGGTAGAGCATCGGTATCGTAAACCGGCGGTCACAGGTTCAAATCCTGCAGATGGCAGAATGAATGGAGTACTGATTTTGATCAGTGCTCTTTTTTTTGTAGCTTGTTTTTGATTCCGCCTCCAGTGGGAAAATATTATTCCTACCGTTGGACCGGTTCGAGCCAAGGTCTCGAACCTCGAGTTGAAGCTTTGCACAAACCGCAAATCTCCAAGCTCGTCCTGTGGCGTGCCGCCACTTTCACGGCTGGAAAATATTTTTCCACTTCCGGCTGATTTGTCACCATTATATTTTTGTATAGTAATGTATATTTATCCTATTAGAAATAAGTCGGGGGGAAAAAGGCAATGTGTCAGCACAGGACGATTTTTAGATTTGCGGTTTATTGCAAAGCTAAAAATTGAGACCCCAGACCGCACTTTGGCTGGGGTCGTGCCTCACAGCGACGCGTTGCCTTTGTCCGGAGACGAAAAAAGAACGCCAAAAGTCAGCGCTCTTCATTTAACATTCTATTTAATTAATTTATTGATCTGTTCAATCTCGTCATTGGAGAAATCAAGATTATCCAAAGCCTGTAGGTTCTCGTCCAAGTGATCGTTGTTAGTCGTACCAATAATAACACTGGCAACGACAGGATCTCTCAACAACCAAGCAAGTGACATTTGACTAAGGGTCTGGTGACGATTTTTGGCAACATCGTTTAACATATTTAATTTAGCTACCAAGGCATCTGAACCATTGTCCAATAATCCATTATTAGTATGATGAATCTTGAATTCATCTGTAATTCCATTAAGATAGCGGTCAGATAATAAGCCTTCACACAATGGACCGTAGGCAATAACTCCAGCACCATTATCTTTAAGCAACTGTGACAGTCCACTAGTTTCAACGTGGTCGTTCAATAAGTTCATGCTCATTTGATCGAGTACGAATGGAATACCAAGTTTTTTGAATAGAGCAATAGCTTGTTTCATTTCAGGTACTTCATAATTGGAAACACCAACGTAAAGAGCTTTACCAGAGCGAACAATATCGTCTAACGCACGAACTGTTTCTTCAATAGGTGTCTTGTCATCATAACGGTGGGCATAATAAATATCAACATAATCCAGATTCAATCTTTGAAGTGAATCATTGATACCTTGAATCAGTGACTTGCGAGAAGTTCCGATACCGTAGGGACCATCGTGGATCTCATAGCCAACTTTAGTTGAAATAACTAATTCATCACGATATGCTTTCAAGTCATTTTTCAAGATTTGACCTAGAAGTTCTTCAGAAGTACCAAAGCCAGTTTGCCCGTCACCATAATGATTGGCGACGTCGAAGTGAAAGAGTCCCTTATCAAAAGCATGTAGAATAACATCTCGACGTTCACTCAATGGGTCGGCACTACCGAAATGGCGCCATAATCCTAATGAAATTGGTGGTAACATTAAGCCAGTTTCGCCAGCGTGGCGCACAGAATTGTTATTATAACGATTATCTGATGCAGAATACATTTTATTGACCTCCTAATTGTTCATACTACTTCATGGTATGTCATTGGTGTTGGTTACTCAAGAATGAGGATGCATGTTTTTGATTATTATTTTAATTAAACTCTATATTGATGAATAATATTATTCGATATGAATTATCCGGAGACGGAATCCACAAAAAAGAGTAAAAAAAATAAGCTCGCCTCTTGGGGGGACGGGCTCATTTATGTTGCACACACTGTGCAACGGGTTACCAGTAGTGTAAGTGGTCAGATATGATTTGTGAGGTTTCCAAATTTGTCAAAAATAGAGAGGGATTTTATTAATTAACGAAAACATTCAATCAGTGATCATCGGAATGGGAAAATGGAAACTGATGAAACTTAACTCGATAAATATAAATTGATTGAGGGGGGCAATTTGTATTTACGTTGAGTCAATAGAACTTGTTACGATATGAGGATGTGTACCGTAACGCATTTGTTTATTTAATAAAAGGAAGGAATTGCATTGGCAACCATATCTGATCCCTTTCACAATTCAAAGTATACAACATCTGTTTAAACATTTCTATTCAATTTAGACAAAAAATTTTATTTGTTTTTAACATCACAAACTAATATTTTTGTATGATAATAAAAGTACTTCTTGTTTTGTAATCAAAAACATAAATTTGATTAATAAGAAGGAAGGAAACCGTTGCTATAGATGGATTTATGTGCTTTATTAATTTAGGCATATTTTTTTATAATTCTTGGGTAAACGCTTACGTCAGATTGACGTTCTGTCTATAGTAATAGTTTAAATTGTCACAATAGAAGGATGGTAGATACTATGAAGGTTAGTATTATTGGTTGTACACACGCAGGTACATTTTCAGCAATGAATATTTTGAAGGCACATCCAGACTGGGAAGTTACAGTCTATGAACGCAATGATAATTTATCATTTTTATCATGCGGAATTGCTCTATGGGTAAGTGACCGTGTTTCAGATCCTAATAAGATGTTCTACTCAAGTCCCGACGACTTGGCCAAGTTAGGTGCAAACATGCAGATGAAACATGATGTAACTAATATTGACTTTGATAATAAAAAATTAACAGTTAAAGATTTGGAAACTGGCAATATTTCAGAACAAGATTACGACAAACTTGTTATCACAACAGGTTCAGCTCCAATTGTTCCCAATATTCCTGGAATTGATTCAGACAAAGTATTTCTATGTAAAAACTGGACTAACGCTACAGAATTGAAAGAAAATGCTAAGGATATCAATAGCGCAATCGTTATTGGTGCAGGTTATATCGGGGCTGAATTAGCTGAGGGATATTCAACCCTAGGCAAGAAGACAACGCTGATCGATGCTTTGCCAGATGTTCTAGCCAAGAACTTTGATAAGAATATGTCAAAGATTGCTGAACAAGACTACCTTGATAATGGCGTAACACTTGGATTGAACGAAAAAGTTGTTTCATTCGAAGAAACTGCCGACGGTGTTATTGTTAAAACTGACAAGAATGAATACAAGGCTGACATTGCTGTTATGAGTGTTGGTTTCCGTCCTAATACTGACATGTTCAAGGATGAATTCGAAACACTGCCAAATGGTGCTTTGATCGTAGATAAATATATGCACACAAGCAAACCAGATGTCTTCTCAGCTGGGGATGCTGCATCAGTTTATTACAATCCAACAAATGACAACCAATATATTCCTTTGGCAACAAACGCTGTTCGTCAAGGTATTCTAGTTGGTGCTAATATTGAAAAGGATACTGCTCCATATATTGGTACACAATCATCATCAGCTGTAGAGCTATTCGGCAGAACATATGCAGCTAGTGGTTTGACTGCTGGACACGCTGAAATCTTAGGCAAGAATGTTGAGTCAGTTTCACTTGAAGACAATTATCGTCCTGAATTTATGTTATCAACAACTCCAGTATTGATGAACTTAGTATGGGACCCTGAGACACGTGAAATTCTTGGTGGAGCATTGACAAGTAAGTATGATGTTTCTCAATCAGCTAACCTTCTTTCATTAGCTATCCAGAAAAAAGTAACTATCGATGAATTATCAATGGTTGACTTCTTCTTCCAACCAAACTTCGACAAGCCAGTCAACTATGTAAGTGCATTGGCAATTGCCGCTGTGGAAAAAGCTAACAGTAAAGTATCAGAATAATTTGGATATAAATAGAGCCACGATAACGTAAAAATTATCGTGGCTCTTTAATTTGTCTTTGTTTAAGCTTGCATATAATCTTCAGGTAATTTAAGAAGTAAAGGTTTGCTGTAGTAATAGCCTTGCTTGATATGGATACCTAATTTTTCGCTAAGTTGACTGTCGGCCTTGTCTTCGATGCCTTCTAGGACTAATCTTAACCCATATTCTTTGCTCATAGCATGCCAAAAATGGAGTTTGCTTTGAATAAGAGGATCAACAAATTGGTCGGTAAAGTTTTGTAGAGCAAATTTTAGCTCTGAAGCAAACGGCAATAGTTGTTTAATATTATTGAAGTGATTAACACCTGTACCAACATCATCAAGTGAAATTTGGATTCCATTATCCAAAAATCCTTTAAGTTGAGTCAGTATTTCTTCGAAAGAATAGCATTGTGGACTGTCATCTTCCGTTAATTCAACGACCAACTTAGTTGGATATAATTGTTGCTGACTTTGAATGATAGCCTTAGCGATTGATGTTGTCATCAGCTGCTCGCGACTGATATTAACAGATAAACGGCGGACTTTTAGTGATAAAACTTTGGTTGTTTGAATCAGTAAGTCGGCTGTTACTTGTGGATCGATAGCTGAAAATGATTCAGGCAAGCTCCATCCTTCTGATGTAAGTTCCTTCATTAACAGTTCGTAACCGATGACTGAGTTTGTTTTGGTATCAATTTGGGGTTGAACAAAATAACGATAAAATGGTTGCAATAACGAATCCTCCTAAAGTGGACTACACAAAAATTTAAAGTGCATTATACTATACTATGACAACAGTTGACAAAAAGAAAGGGTGTATGTTATGAAAGTGGTCGTCATTGGTTGTACTCATGCTGGCATTGCAGCAATTAAGCAAATTTTAAAATATTATCCTGAAACCGAAATCACGGTTTATGAACGTCAGGATAGTATTTCGTATTTGTCTTGTGCAACATATCTTCATATAGAGGGTACGGTCAAGACACTTTCAGACGCACTTTATGCTGAGCCCAAGGATTTTGCTGAACAAGGTGTTGATATGGAAATGAATCATGATGTTATTCGAGTTGATACTCATGATCATTCTTTGCTAGTTCAGGATTTGAAAACCAAAAAGATGGAGAAATCGACATACGATAAGTTGATAATGGCGACTGGCTCGTCAACGGCAATCCCAACTATCAGTGGCATTGAGAACCCCAAAGTCTTATTGTGCAAAACTTATGACCAAGCACGTGACCTATGTGATAATACTGAGGATAAACCAAAAATTGCTGTTATTGGCGGTGGATATGTCGGAGTCGAACTCGCTGAAGGATATGCCAAGTCTGGCCACGAGGTCTGGCTTATTCAACAGGCAGCTTATTTGTTGAACAAATATGTTGAACCTGTTATTTCCAAATCAGTTGAAAAAGAATTGACGTATCACGGCGTTCACGTGATAACTAATGACCAAGTTACTTCTTTTGCAGATGCTGATGGTGGTTTGTTAGTTACCACAACTAATAATGATAGTTATCGAGTTGATATGGCGGTTATCAGTGCTGGCATCATCCCGCAGACTGACTTGTTGCAAGGTAAAGTTGAGATGGAAGAAAACGGTGCTATTATTACGGATGCTTATATGCAGACATCTGATCCTGATATTTTGGCAGCGGGGGATGCGGCAATTGTTCATTACAATCCAACTGGATCCAATACATATTCACCTTTAGCATCACATGCTGTTAGACAGGGAATGTTGGCAGGTATCAATGTCTTTGAACGTCATGTGAGATCGATTGGAACGCAGTCAACAACAGGTATCCAAGTATTTGATCAAACCGTCGCATGTACGGGTTTGACACTTGAAGATGCAAAGCTAGCTTTGTTGAATGTTGCAAGTGTAGTTTATAAGGGACCGTATCGTCCTGAATTTATGCCAAATGCTCATTCAGTTACAGTTGTATTGATTTATGATCGCAATAATCGTAAGATTCTGGGTGCTCAATTGATGAGTAAACATGATGTGTCACAATCAGCCAATACAGTATCGGCTTTGATTCAAAATGGTGCAACGATCGATCAATTAGCATTTTTGGATATGTTATTCTCGCCTAATTTTAACAATCCGTTTGATTATTTGAATTTGGCTGGTCAAATGGCGGTTGATCAAGAGAATGGTTATCTAAGAACTTAATTTTCTGAAGTCATACAAATATGAAGAATGTGAGATAGTCTCACATTCTTTTTTTCATACTTTTTTCTAATTTTAAGCTGATTAAATTCATATTATCTCGGTACTATATGTACATGGTCATCGAAGAGATGATACATAGTTTTATCTAAAACGAGGTGAACCACATGAAGAAACATCCATTTCTAGCTATCGCCGGTGTATCAGTAATCGCTACTGTTTGCGGTAAGATGGTTAAGAACCACAATGCAAAGAAACTATTTAACTAAAATAAAAAAACAAAAACGATCAAATTAAAAACTATTAAAGAGGTATTCAAATATGACAGAATATACAATTAAAGGCTTGCATAAGCAAGCCTTTTTTGATGTAATCAATTTAACTGTATACTAGTAATTAGGTAAGATTTCAGGGGAGTTTAAAATGAAAAAGAATCGTATCGTATATTATTTAGGTGCTTTTGGAATCAATTTAGTTATTATTTCGTTAATATTTTGGTCAAATGGCTTAGTTCCATTGGGAAATAATAATTTTTTAACTAGTGACTTGGGAACACAGTATATTGCTTTTTTGACTGAGTTACGTCGACAACTGGTCAATGGAAACTTGCACTTGTATTTATTCAGTCAGTCGCTGGGTGATAATTTCTTTCCGATCATTAGCTATTATTTACTATCACCGTTCAATCTGTTATTAGTATTATTCAAGGCTCAGGCGGTACCAGTAGCAGCTGATGTCATTATTATGCTAAAGATATCGGCCATGGGAGTGTCGATGGCATATTTTTTGACACAATATTTTAAGCAATCACGTCCTTCAAACTATATCTTTACGATAGCTTATAGTTTTTGTGGCTTCGTAGCATCGTATTTTTATGATTTGATGTGGCTGGATGCATTGATCATGTTGCCCATTGTAGCAGTTGGTGTCATGCGTGTTATTCAACAGAATAAATATGTTCTATATTATTTTTCGATATTATTTTCGATTATATTCAATTACTATCTTGGCTATATGCTCTGTATTTTCTCTGTTTGTTTCTTTATCTACTTGTCATTAGAAAACAATTTAATGAGTCAACGTACTCGTTTTGTCACTATCGCCAATTATTTGGCGACATCAATTTTGGCAGGATTGAGTTCGGCGGTGGTATTAGTTCCTACATTAGCAGGAATGCTGAAGACTGCGAAGACTTCGTTTAATGGTTTTAACTATTTGCCTTCTGCGAGATTTGGTCTGGAAGCTTTTACACAATTAGGGATTGGCGGTAATACATTTATTCAACGTCTGCATCATGGCCCGTCAGTCTTTATGACTTCAACTGTTTTGATATTATTGCTTAGTTACTTTTTCAGTAACCGTGTATCAAAGTCTGACAAGAGCCATTCACTGTTCTTGATTGGGATTTTATTGGCAAGTATGTTTGTGACTACTTTCAATACTATCTGGCACATGTTCCAAAATCCGGCAGGATTTCCATTTAGAAATAGTTTTATTTTTTCATTTGTCTGTATTTTTGTTGCTCACAAGGCATTCTCTGCAGGGGTATTCAAGGATAAGGTCGCAATTATTAAGGCCACTTGTACGGCTGGAATATTGATTTGCATTGGTTATACGACAGAATGGCTGATTCCTAAGCTCATTGAAAGAATGCATTACGAAACACCTGATAATGCCTACAATGGTTATTATTTCTGGCTCAGTTTGATTTGCATAATTGTATCAGGAATATTAATAATCTTATTTAATAAAAATAAATACTTTGGAATTCTTATTTTATTGATGATTTCTTTTGAATCTTTTGCAAATTTCAATTCTGTACTTGATACTGCATATTTGGGTAATCAAAAAGTATACAGTCGCCAATATAAGCGTGAGAATAATATTTTGAAGGAAGTTAAAAAAAATAGTGCTCCAGGTCATCGGATTATTGTTTCTAAGTCAGGGTTAAACAAGGCCTTTCCTGAACAATACAATAATTACAACGATCCAGTTCTGTTTAACATTAATGGAATGAGTCTTTATAGTTCAACACTAAATCAAGATACAATGACGATGATGAACAATCTAGGCTATTTTAGTTACAACGTAAGAAGAATAAGTTACTTTGGTGGAACTAATATTACTAATACATTATTTGGAGTTCATTACAATATCAGTCAATTGGATAATAAATATATTGTTAACGAGCATTACGATGCACCGACTTTAGGCTTTCTTGTTAACAAAGACGTCTATGATTTCCAAATGATTTCAAAGCGTGCTTTGGACAATCAGAATCGTCTTTGGCAATCATTGAATGGTACAAAAACTCAATATTTAAAGAATGCATCTATTATGACAATGTCACAAAATGACGTAAAAAAGCGAACAATGTACACTTATCAGTTGAAAACTGAAACAACTGGACCGTTATACTTCTATGTATCACCATTCAATTATCATGCATCAAGAATCTATGTTAATGGCCGACGTCTCAATACTCCACAAGTTCAAGTTCAAAAGGCAGCCGTTATGGATCTCGGTAATTTTAAGAAAAATGAATCTATTGAAGTTAAAATATTGACTAGCAAACCGCTAGAAATAAATCCAAGTTACTTCCGTTCACTAGATTATGATGAATACGAATCTACGATTGATAAGTTCAAGAATAACTCATTGAAGGTCAGTTCAAATCTTAATCACGATGTCGTTAAAGGAACTATTAATGTTAAACAAAGTTCACCACTATTGTTGAGTGTTCCATATGACAATGGTTGGAGTGCTTATGATAATGGGAAAAAAGTTAAGATTCATAAAGTTGTTGATGATTTGATGGCGATAGACTTAGATAAGGGCTACCATAAGGTAGAATTAAAATATCAAGTTCCTGGTTTGAAGTTAGGCTGGATTATTTCAGTTATGTCAATGCTGATTTTTGCAATTTACTTGCGATTTAATAAGTATTTGAATAAAAAATATAGTAAAATATTTATGAAATAGCTAAATATTATAAAATAAGTCTTTTGATTTTCAATATTTAGCTAAATGTTATAAGATTTTACTATGAAACGCTTACATAAAGAGATGAGGTGCAGAAATGTCAAATGAATACATTATGGCAATTGATGAAGGGACTACGAGTACACGTGCGATTATTTTTGATAAACAAGGAAGTAAGGTCGCAGATGCTCAGCGTGAGTTTACACAGCATTTCCCTGAACCGGGTTGGGTAGAGCATGATGCCAATGAAATTTGGAATGCTGTTCAATCAACGATTGCTAATGTTTTTATTGAATCTGGAATCAAACCAAACCAAATCAAAGGTATCGGTATCACCAACCAACGTGAAACGACTGTGATTTGGGATAAGAAAACTGGATTACCAATTTATAACGCCATTGTTTGGCAAAGTCGTCAGACAACAGATATTGCTAATAAGCTCAAAGAAGACGGCTATGATGATATGATCCACGAAAAGACGGGATTATTGATTGATTCATACTTTTCAGCAACAAAGATCCGCTGGATTCTAGATCATGTGGAAGGTGCTCAAGAGCGTGCTGAAAAAGGTGAATTATTATTTGGAACAATTGACAGTTGGTTGCTATGGAAGCTGACAGGTGGTGCCACTCACGTTACGGATTACTCAAATGCAAGTCGTACAATGCTATTCAATATTCATGAACTGAAGTGGGATCAGGAGATTTTAAAGGCTCTAAATATTCCTGAAGTAATGCTTCCAGAAGTGCGTCCTAATTCAGAAGTTTACGGTAAGACTAAGGATTATCATTTCTACGGATCAGAGGTTCCAATATCTGGTATGGCGGGTGACCAACAAGCTGCCTTGTTCGGTCAAATGGCCTTCGAACCAGGAATGGTTAAGAATACATATGGAACTGGTGCCTTCGTTGTGATGAACACTGGCGAGACACCACAGTTATCAGATAATAATTTGTTGACGACGATTGGTTATGGAATCAATGGCAAAGTTTATTATGCACTTGAAGGTAGTATCTTCGTTGCTGGATCAGCCATTCAATGGCTACGTGATGCGATGAAGTTAGTTGATTCAGCTCCGGAATCAGAAGAAGCTGCTATTAGTTCTCACGATGATGATGAAGTCTATGTAGTTCCTGCCTTTACTGGCTTGGGAGCTCCTTACTGGGATTCAGATGCTCGTGGTGCGGTCTTCGGATTAACACGAGGCACAACTAGAGAAGACTTCATTAAGGCAACGTTACAATCACTTGCATATCAGTCACGTGATGTTATTGATACGATGAAAAAGGATACCGGCATTGATATTCCGACATTAAAGGTCGATGGTGGAGCTGCTAATAACAAATTTTTAATGCAATTCCAAGCTGATATTTTACAAACACCAGTTCAACGCGCTAAGGATTTGGAAACCACAGCTCTTGGAGCTGCATTCCTTGCTGGATTAGCTGTTGGCTACTGGAAAGGCTTAGATGAAATCAAAAAAGATTATGCTACTGGGGCTACTTTTAAACCAGAAATGGACAAGAAACGCTCAGATTATTTGTATGAAGGTTGGCAACAAGCAGTTAGTGCCACTAGACAGTTTAAGCATAAAGCTATTAAATAGAGATAATTAATAAATTAATAATTACGAAAGGTTTAATTATGTAAGTGATTAAACCTTTTTGGTGTTATTAGATGCTGTGAGGATAAAAATGGTTAAAAAAGAATATATACTTGCAATCGATGAAGGTACAACTACTGCTAGAGCAATTATCTTTGATCATAGTGGTAGAAAGGTTGCATCTTCTCGTCATCCAATTCGTCAAATATTGCCAAATCCTGGTTGGGTTGAACATAATGCTACAGAGATTTGGAATGCTGTACAGACGACAATTGCGACTACTTTGATCGAATCAGGTATCAAACCAGATCAAATCGATTCAATCGGTATTGCTAGTCAACGTGAAACGACTGTGATTTGGGACAAAAAAACAGGATTGCCAATTCATAATGCTATTGTCTGGCAAAGTCGACAAACTTCAGACCTCGCTAATGATTTGATCAAAAATGGTTATGAAGAAGAGATTCACAAGAAAACGGGATTAATTGTTAGCCCATATTTCTCAGCCACAAAAATTCGTTGGATTCTGGATCACGTTGATGGCGCACAAGGACGTGCTGAAAAGGGTGAGTTGTTGTTTGGTACGATCAACACGTGGTTGTTATGGCAATTGACTGACGGTGAGAGTTTCTTGACAGATTATGCTAACGCCAGTCGGACGATGCTTTACAATATCAACGACCTCAAATGGGATGATGAATTACTAGAATTGTTTAATATTCCTAGAGCAATGTTGCCTGATGTTAAATCTAATTCTGAGTTGTTCGGTGTAACCAAGAATTATCACTTCTATGGTTCTGAAGTTCCTATTACAGGGATGACAGGATCACAGCAAGCGTCGTTATTTGGACAAATGGCTTTTGAACCAGGGATGGTTAAGAATACTTATGGTACAGGGGCCTTCGCTGTGATGAATACTGGCAATAAACCGGCATTGTCTGATAATAATCTATTGACGACAATTGCTTATGGACTCAATGGTGAGATCACTTATGCTTTGGAAGGTAGTATTTTTGTTGCCGGAGCTGCGTTACAGTGGTTACGCGATGGGATGAGGATCGTCAAACATACTCCAGATACTAATGCGGCCGCTAAAAGATCCATTAATCATAACGAGGTTTATGTTGTGCCGGCCTTTTCTGGATTGGGTGCTCCATATTGGGATGACAAGGCTCATGGTACAGTCTTCGGTATCACTCGTGGAACAACTGATGATGATTTCATTAAAGCTACTCTTCAAGCTATTGCGTATCAAACTAAAGATATCATTGATACGATGAGCTCTGATTCGGAAATTCCGATTGAAGTTTTAAAGGTCGATGGTGCCGCGACGGCTAATGATTATTTGATGCAATTTCAATCAGATCTTTTAGGTATTCCATTGCAAGTATCTTCTGAATTGGAAACAACTTCTTTAGGTGCCGCGTTCTTAGCAGGATTAGGAAGCGGTTATTGGAAGGATTTGGAAGATATTAAAAAGAACCATCAAACTGGCACAATTTATGAACCAAAGATGGACGAAACTGTTCGTAAAGATCTCTATGACGGATGGCGTGAAGCTGTTGCAGCTACGATGGCATTCAAACATCGTAAGTAGGTAGTGCTGTTTAGAACTTGTTTTTTAAATAAAATAATCATAGTTATACTTCCATAAATAAGAGTTCACATTAAAGGGCTCTTATTTTTATTTGTTGATATAACAACATTTTTGAACTAAATATTAAAAAACTTTTGACAGAAGTGTTCTGAGAGTTTAATATAAACCTATCGTTGTGTAATGTGAGGAGAGATTTTTTAATGGATGAAAAGAAGAAAGACCGAGGTTTCTTCGGACAACCCGTCGGTCTGCGAACTTTGTTCTTAACTGAATTCTGGGAAAGATTCAGTTATTATGGTATGCGTGCCATCTTACTTTTCTATATGTACTATGCAATAGATAAGGGTGGACTTGGAATGAACCAAGTCACGGCCGCATCAGTTATGTCTATCTACGGTTCACTGGTTTATATGTCTAGTGTTATCGGTGGATACATCAGTGATAGAATCCTAGGAGCCAGAAAGACTGTTTTCTGGGGTGGTGTCTTGATCATGCTTGGTCATATCGCCTTGTCATTCCCATTGGGGGAAGCTGGATTATTCCTTTCGATCGGATTGATCACTATCGGTACTGGTCTATTGAAGCCAAATGTTTCTGAAATGGTTGGTGGATTGTATACAGACGACGATCCTCGTCGTGATTCTGGTTTCAGTATTTATGTTATGGGTATCAACTTGGGTTCACTTATTGCGCCTCAAGCTGTTAACTCAATGTGGCATAACTTCAGTTTCCACGCTGGATTCTCATTAGCTGCTATTGGTATGTTTATCGGACTTATTGTTTACTGGTGGGATGGCAAACATCTTCCAGATACAAGTTTGAAAGCTCCAGATCCAATCTCAGGTCCAGAATTGAAGAAATTCTACAAACGTGTTACTTATGGTATTATCGCTTTGATCGTTATTGTTGCTATCATGGCCTTTGCCAGTGCATTAACAGTTGATAACTTCATTATTATTCTTAGTGTTCTTGGTATTGCATTGCCTGTAGGTTATTTTGTAATGATGCTTACAAGTAAAAAAGTTACCAAAGTGGAACGTTCACGTGTTGTTGCTTATATTCCATTGTTCATTGCTGCCGCTATTTTCTGGGCAATTGAGGAACAAGGATCAGTTGTTCTAGCATTATTTGCTGCGGAACAAACACAATTGCACTTCTCTAGTTTCAGTATCTCAGCTCCACAATTCCAGATGCTTAACCCATTCTTTATCATCATTTATTCACCAATATTTGCATGGTTATGGCTTAAGTTAGGTAAGAGACAACCATCTTCACCTTCTAAGTTCTGGATGGGTCTAGTGGCAACTGCCATTTCATACTTTGTTCTTATGATTCCTTTGGTAGGTCTAAGTTCAAATGGTAAAGTTAGTCCACTATGGCTAGTTCTAAGTTGGGGAATCATTGAAATTGGTGAAATGTTGATTTCACCAGTTGGTTTGTCAGCCACAACTAAATTGGCTCCTAAGGCCTTCTCATCACAAATGATGAGTATGTGGTTCTTAGCCGATTCAGCTGGACAAGCTGCCAATGCGCAACTTGTTAAATTATTCGAACCCGGTAACCCAAGTAATGAAATGATGTTCTTTGGTGTTACAGGTGTTGTAACTCTTGTTGTTGGTGTTGCCTTGGCATTACTTGTGCCTAAGATCAAGCCATTGATGCAAGGTGTTAACTAGAATTTTAATTTAGGAACAGACCGTCATGGTCTGTTCTTTTTTTATATAGATTATGAGAACCTGAGTGTATATCTATAATTGATATTATTATGAGTTCGGTTCGTTGGTTTGTGGTATAACAATCAAATTTATCCGGAGGAGGGCAGGAATGTAACTAGCTGTGAAAATGGCGTTAGCTGACGTTTTTTGTCAGCTTAGGCCATGGGTCGAACTTGTAGACGTGTGAACTTCGCGGCTTCAAGTCGAGTCGGAAGCCCGTACTGTGACCCCACAGCAGGTGGAATCCCTGCCGTCCGTAGGAGAATATCACTACTAATTATTAATATCTAAAAAAAGTTTTAAAAAGACTTGAAATGTCTAAATATTTTCGGTAATATTATTAAGTCGAGTAATGACAAAGACATGGAGGGGTAGCGAAGTCTGGCTAAACGCGGCGGACTGTAAATCCGCTCCTTCGGGTTCGGTGGTTCGAATCCACTCCCCTCCATTAATTGGGTTATAGCCAAGCGGTAAGGCAACAGGTTTTGATCCTGTCATGCGCTGGTTCGAATCCAGCTAACCCAATACCTACAAAAAAGGGCCGATTTTATCGGTCCTTTTTTTTATTATTTAGTAGAACTACGGTATAATCATTCTATTAGTGCATAAAAGCACTTAACGGCTCAAAAGGAGAATTTCAAACATGAGAGTTCCAGTTTACATTCAAATACATAATCGAATCAAAAAAGAAATTGAATCAGGCAAATGGGCAGTGGGGGAGAGAATACCTTCAGAGCGCAAATTGGCTGAAGACTTTGATGTAAGCCGCATGACTCTCAGACAAGCAATTCAAACTTTGGTAGATGAAGGAATCTTACAGCGACAGGTTGGTTCAGGTACTTATGTATCCAGCAGTAAAGTCCAAGAAAAAATGTCCGGTACAACTAGTTTTACCGAGATTACTGAAGGACAAGGTAAGAGGCCTTCTAGTAAGACTGTTTCATATCACATCGCTGATCCTTCAATGAGTGAAATGGAAAAACTTAAGCTCGCTGAAGGTGATCAAGTTTTACGAATGGAGAGAATTCGTTACGCTGATGATCAACCGATTTGTTTCGAAGTGACAACAATTCCTACTACTATAGTTAGCGATTTGGATAAGGAAGACATAACGTCTTCATTGTACAAAGCCTTAGAGAATAAAGCCGGCTTGCGCTTAGGCAATGCTACACAGACTGTATCAGCTATGCTATCTTCAGAAAAAATTGCTACACTATTGAAAGTAAAGCGTGGTTCAGCAATCCTACGCTTACGTCAAGTAACAACGCTA
The DNA here is from genome assembly GCF_003946575.1 of Companilactobacillus jidongensis. Classification (GTDB taxonomy): domain Bacteria; phylum Bacillota; class Bacilli; order Lactobacillales; family Lactobacillaceae; genus Companilactobacillus; species Companilactobacillus jidongensis. Next base: position 27,968 of record NZ_RHOP01000011.1, read on the forward strand.
GACGACGGACGTCCGTTTGAATATGTTCGTTCACAATACGCTGGAGATCGTTTTGAATTTTATCTAGAAAGATAAGATCAAATATTTTTTTTCAACGTAATTTAAGGTAATATAGTAACAAGCCGTTTTAAAATATTTAGCTGGGAGTCACTTATGCAGAGCTTTGTAAAAAAATATAGTATCTTCTTGATGCTATATATCGTATTTCAACCGATATTGGATTCAATTACGGGTTTGATGATGCGAATGAACATGAATGTTACATTTGGTGTTTTCATTCGTATGATTGTCATGGCTGTAACGGTCCTTTATCTACTGATCTACTTAATATTAAATCGTGATAATAAAAAAGGCTTCATGATAATCGGCTACTTTGTCATATTGGCATTAATGTCGGCAATCAGTTTAGTCGTTAACTTTAAGGCAAAAACACTTTTTGTTCCATCGCTAGAATTAACAACGCTAGCAAAGAGTCTGTACTATCCTGTAATGTTATTGGGATATTTCTATGCATTTGAAGAATTAGCTGAAGATAGAATCATTAATAGATTCTTCCCCAAAGCAATTTTTTATGCGATCAATATTGTCAGTGTCATTATGATAGTTGCACACTTTACTGGTAGTTCATTTAGTTCGTATTCATACTACAAACTAGGTGAGAGTGGCTGGTTCTATGCCGCTAACGAATTGAGTGCCATTGTTTCAATCGCATTTCCAATTATGATTTGGTATGCACTAGAAAAAATTGGCACTTGGAGACGAGTATATTATTGGATAACAATTATCTTGGCAGTATATTCCGCCTTGTTAATCGGGACTAAGGGTTCACTAATTGCTGTGATCTTCGGAATTTGCATGGGTATCTTGTCTACAGTAATACAATTCTTTAGACACGGTGCTAATAAGAAGCTGATGGCTTTCTTAGCTGGTATATTGGTTATAACGCTTGGTGGTATCTTCTTAGCTTACCCAGCAATGGCGGTCTCCAGGACCGCAGAATTGCACAGTGAGATGATCAAGTATAAGAAGAAGAAAGCTAAAACCAAAAAAGGTCTGACTAAAGACCAAGAGAAATATGTTAAGACTAATAAGACTGTTTCATATTTATTAAGTGGCCGTACAGTTTACTTTGAAAATGCGTCACACAATTTCTCGAAAGCAACACCTGCCCAAAAGATTTTTGGAATGGGTTATGCAACAAACTTCAAGAAAGTTAAGAATGCTAAGTTGGTTGAGATGGATTACATTGATATCTTCTTCCAATTCGGATATTTAGGTACGATCGTCTATATGGCGCCATTGATATATTGCTTGATCTACTTGATAGGAGCGTTCTTTAGGAAGTTCAAGTACATGTGGTCATTCAAATGGTCCTTATTGGTTGCTAGTGTTGCATTAGGATTTGGTATGGCACTTCTGACAGGACATGTAATTGAAGCACCGTCAGTAAGTATTTACTTTGTTTCGATATTGGCATATGCAATGTTCAATGCAAGAATATTTTTAAGAACGAATGATGATCCTTATACGATCGGTGTAAATGAATAAAAATAAAAAGAACTTGGAAATTATTTTTCCGAGTTCTTTTTTTCTGCTTTTATTAATCTCATATATTTAGGAATAGCTAGCATACGTCCGAATCTAGTTGGTTCTTTCAGTAGACGATATAACCATTCCAAACTTAACTTTTGGAATATTTTAGGTGCGCGCTTCTTAGTTCCAGAGAATACATCGAAGCTACCACCGACACCGATCCAAATAGCGTCATTTTGATAACGATACTTGTCGATGAAGAATTCTTGCTTGGGTGATCCAAGTGCAACTAAAATAACATTTGGTTTTTTAGCAACAATGTCATCAACTATTTCTTGATCGTTTTTGAAATATCCATCGTGATAACCAACTAAGTCAATTTGCGGGAAGTCACGTTCGATACGCTTAGCACTAGCTTCAATAACTTCTGGTTTAGCACCAAGAAGATAAACTTTGAGTTGTTTTCTGTTAGCAGTTTTTATTAAAAACATCAAAGTATCAAAACCAGTAATACGTTCGTGCATTGGAGTGCCCAATGTTTTAGCGCCTTTGATAATTCCTATACCGTCAGGAATAACATAATCGGCACTGTTGATTATATTCGAAAATTCTCGATTCTCACGGGCCGAAAGAACAATTTCCGGATTAGGTGTAACGATGAAGCGATTAGATCTACCGTCCATGTCATCACTCAAATACTTATGAAATTGTTTCTCAGTATAATTGTCAAATTCTGTACCCAAAATATTTACTCTATTCTTGTGCATACCGTTCTCCTTTACTGTATTATTATACACGAGAAAGATTAATTTGAGAGGTGTGCTATGCGGGTTTTACATATTAATGCTGGTAACGAAGACGGCGGAGCAAGAACTTATATTGTTAACTTGATGAAGGGACAAAAACTAACTCATACTGAGTCTAGTTTGCTAACTTTTGAAGATGGTCCGGTTGCCAAGATGGCACGTGAAAACAACTTACAAGTTGCCGTAATGCCTCAGAAGCAACGTTTTGATTTATCAATATTGAAGCCATTGATTGCATATATTGATAATAATAATATTGACATTGTTCACACCCACGGTCCTCGAGCCAACTATATCGTTTTGTTGATCCATAAGAAAATCAATGCTAAGTGGGCAATCACTGTTCATTCGGATCCAAGAATTGATTTTTCGGGATTAAAGGGTAAGGTGATGCTCAAGCTTAATCTTCATGCATTGAAGCAGGCGGATTTTCTTTTTTACATGAATCCAAGTTTGAAGTCTTACTTTGAGAAGTTAAAAATTCCAGATGATAAGTTATTTGAAGTTTTCAATGCTATTGATTTTTCGAAGTCTAATCCACTTCCTATCAGGCATAATACGTTTAATATTTTGGAAGTAGCTCGGTTGGTTGAGGTTAAGAATCACAAGCTATTATTGAATGCCTTGAGCAAGGTTAAATTCAGTTATCGTTTGACACTGGTTGGTGATGGTCCTTTGATGTCAGAATTACAAAAGATGGTCAAAGAACTGGGGATTGATGAGAAAGTTGAATTTGTTGGTTTCAAGGAGAACACCGGCGACTATTATGAAGACTGCGATATCTCTATATTGACATCTAAGTCCGAAAGCTTGCCGACGGTTTACTTAGAATCGGCTTATTATGGACGTCCCGTAGTTGCGACAAATGTTGGTGCGACTGACAAGATCATCAATAATAATACTGGCTGGTTAGTTGAATCAGAGAACGAAGATGAGCTTATTGCGGCTTTAGAGGATGCGTATAATGACTGGAGAAGTGATACTTTGAATAAGAAGGGGTTGGCACTGTATCAAGAGAGTCGCGAGAATTACTCAATTGAAAAATTAGCCGAATTAGTCGACAAAGGGTACAATTTACTTTAAGTATTCATGTTAAAATAAATACTGTAAATTTTGTTAACATAAAAAATCAAGGAGACATGATGACCCAATACCAAGACGAAGGTTTAACTCTACATACTGATTACTATGAATTGAATATGATGTATACATACTGGAAGAAGGGGCTTCACAATCGTCAGGCGGTTTTTGAATGTTATTTTAGAAATCTGCCTTTCGATAATGGATATGCCATTTTTGCTGGTTTGGAACATGTAATTGATTATCTAAACAATCTTAAGTTTTCAGATTCAGATATTGAATACCTACGTGAATACGGAGAATTCGATGAGGACTTCTTGCGCTGGCTAAAGGATATGACTTTTAACTGTACAATCCGTTCGGCCAAAGAAGGAGACTTGGTCTTCAATGAGGAACCAATTTTTCAAGTGGAAGGTCCATTAGCGCAATGCCAATTGATCGAAACCGCTATATTAAATATTATTAATTATCAAACTTTAGTAGCAACTAAAGCTGCTAGGATCAAGACGGTCTGTGGCGATGACCCTGTTCTAGAGTTCGGTTCACGTCGCGCGCAAGAAGTTGACGCTGCAATTTGGGGTAGTCGGGCTTCTTATATTGGTGGATTTGACGCTACAAGCAATGTATTAGCCGGCAAGCTGTTCGGCATTCCTATTTCAGGTACACATGCCCATGCATTAGTTCAGACGTATCGTAACGAATATGAGGCTTTTAAGGCATATGCTGAAACACACAAGAATTGTGTCTTTTTAGTTGATACATATGACACTCTTAAGAGCGGTGTTCCTAGTGCTATCAAGGTTGCCAAGGAAATGGGTGACAAGATCAACTTCCAAGGTGTCAGAATTGATTCTGGTGATATGGCTTATATCTCGAAGCGTGTTCGTGAACAGTTGGATGAAGCTGGCTTCACTGATGCCAAAATCTATGCATCAAATGATTTGGATGAGAAGACTATTCTTAACTTGAAGATGCAAGATGCCAAAATCGATGTCTGGGGTATCGGTACTAAGAACATCACAGCCTTCGATCAACCAGCTCTTGGCGCAGTATACAAGTTAGTAAGTATTGAAGATAACCGCGGGAACATGATGGATACTCTGAAGTTATCAAGTAATGCAGTTAAGATTTCTACCCCTGGTAAAAAACAAGTGTGGAGAATAACTAATAACCAAAAGAATAATAAATCTGAAGGTGACTACGTTACACTTTGGAATGAAGATCCACGCAAGCATTCATCACTATATATGTTCCATCCACAATATACTTACATTAATAAAACAGTAGAAGATTTCCAAGCTGAACCACTGTTACACGATGTATTTGAAGATGGTAAGCAAGTATATCAAAGTCCAAGCGTTCAAGATATTAGAGCTTACTGTGCTAAGAATCTTGATTCCTTGTGGGATGAGTACAAGCGTATCTTGAATCCACAAATCTATCCAGTTGACTTGTCATCGAAACTTTACAGTCATAAGATGAAATATATCGAAAAGATTCGTAACGATGTAAATAACATTAGAATAGGTGACTAACAAATGAGACCACTCCAAAAAGAAATCATTAAATATGAAGGTACAAAGCCAGAAATAGACGTCGAAACAGAAATTCGTCGTTCAGTTGATTTCTTGAAGAATTACTTATTAAATCATGATTTTTTAAAAACACTCGTATTAGGGATTTCTGGTGGACAAGATTCTACCTTAGCTGGTAAATTATCACAAATGGCAATGACTGAATTACGTTCTGAAACTGGTGATTCAGATTACAAGTTCATTGCTGTCCGTCTTCCTTATGGTGAACAAGCTGATGAATCAGATGCTATGCAAGCCATTGAATGGATGGATGCTGACGTTGTCTCACGTGTTAATATTAAGGATAGTGTGGATGCTATGGTCAGCGCAGTTGAAGCCAATGGATTCAATATAACTGATTTCAACAAAGGTAACATCAAGGCTCGTACCCGTATGATTGCTCAATACGCGATTGCTGGTGACAACAAAGGTGTTGTTGTTGGGACTGATCATGCGGCTGAGAATATCACTGGTTTCTACACCAAGTTCGGTGACGGTGCGGCCGATGTTACACCATTGTTCAGACTGGACAAACGCCAAGGCCGTGCTATGCTAGAAAGGTTAAATGCTCCAAAGAACCTTTATGAGAAGACACCAACGGCTGACCTTGAGGAAGATCGTCCAAGCCTTCCAGATGAAAAAGCTCTTGGTGTATCTTATACAGAGATTGATAACTATCTTGAGGGAAAAGATATTCCTGAAAAGAGTGCTGAGATTATCGAAAACTGGTACAAAAAAACTGCGCATAAGCGTAGAACTCCGTACACTGTTTTTGACAAATAGTCAAACATAACGGATTTCATATTTGGACATTCATTTTTTTGAATGTCTATTTTTGTAATTAGACAAGATATGATAAAATGTGCACAAAGAGGTGTTTAAACATGAAGAAAAATATTTTATCCTTAATGAAACCAGAAGTTGTAGCAATCAAGCAACAAGATATCTTTAAGTTTAATGCCCGTGCCAAGGCTATACCGGGTGTTATCAACATGACTATCGGTGAACCAAGTTTTAATACGCCGGATCACATTAAATTAGCTGCAATCAAAGCAATTGAAGATAATAAAACTCATTACACCGTCCCTGAAGGCGATCATGAGTTATTGAACGCTGTTTCAAGTTACTTACATGTTAAATATGATCTGAATTATGATCCAGAGTCTGAAATCATTGCGACTACAGGTGTTACTGAAGGCGTGTTTTCTGCTTTCAATGCTATTCTGCAACCTGGTGATGAAGTATTGATTCCATCACCATCATTTACGATTTATGGACCGGATGCTAATTTTAACCAGGCAACACCAGTTTATATTGATACTTCTAAGACGGGATTCAAGGTTACGCCAGACGTCTTGGATGAGATCATGCGAACACATCCAAAGATAAAAATTTTCTTATTTAATTATCCAAGTAATCCAACCGGGGTAAGTTATACTCACAATGAATTAGCTGGATTAGCAGATGTATTAAGAAAATACGATGTCTTTGTATTAAGTGACGAAATTTATAGTGAATTGACTTATAATTTTAAACATGAGGCATTCGCCAAGTTCTTACCTGAACAAACGTTATTACTGAATGGATTGTCAAAATCTCACGCTATGACTGGCTGGAGGTTCGGAGTGGTTTGTGGACCAGCTGAAATTATTTCGCAGATAAATAAGATTCATGAATTAGCTACAACGTCGATCACTTCGATTACACAGGCCGCCGCACTAGAGGCTTATAAGAACGGATTGGATGATCCAATTAAGATGCGTGAAGAGTATTGTCAAAGACGTGATGTCCTTGCCTCTGGATTAACCAAATTAGGCTTTGAGTGTCCTAATCCAGATGGCGCCTTCTATCTATTTGGTAAGATTCCTGAAGGACTCGAACAGGATGATGTCAAATTATGTTTCGATATTTTGGAACAGGAACATTTAGCTATTCTACCTGGTAGTTACTTCGGAATTGGTGGGGAAGGCTATATCCGCTTCAGTTATGCTTCAAGTATGGAGAATATTGAGGGATGTATCAAAAAGTTGGGTGAATACGTGGCAACACATATCCACACCGACGAAACTGCAATGTAATTGTAGTTAGAGGAACGAGAGGGAACTATGCTTAACAAATTTCAAAGTGTTATCAGTAAGATTGTTTTAGTTTGTGTTGCGATATTCACGTCTGTAGTTTTTGTACAGATGGCAATTTATTTTGGTAAGAGTGAATTAACTTATGAACCAGTATTGAACATACTGGTTCTTATTTGTGCAATTATATTAGTTCTATTAGCAGCATTAGTGCTGATTCGAATCTCGGACGCTGATCCAATCAAGAATCGATTGATCTTATTCAGTTTGATTTCTGTCTTCGCAATTGTGGCAATCATCTGGATCAAATTAGTACCGCAAACTCAAGTTAGTGATTTTAGTGCTTTTTGGAGTAATACTCCTGGAGCCTTGAATGGTAAATCTATTTACCACATGGATAATGATTATTTTGCTAAATGGGCATATCAGACAGGTTTCTTAGTCTATGTTATGGCAGTTGTGAAAATATTTGGTCATCATATTATTGCTATTCAATTATTAAACGTTTTGTATCAAGCGTTGATCTTATTAGTAATGTATCAACTAGTTGTTAAAATATTCAACAATGTTAAAATGGCACGTTTGTCAGTCTTACTGTTGATGATCGACTTGGATTGGTTTGCTTTGAATAGTCAAACTAATAATCAATATCTTGGTATGTTGTTGTTCTTAGTAACGTTCTATTTGATTATGTTGAATAAGTACTGGTCATTTGGATTAGCGGGGCTAACTCTGGGATTTGGTAGTATTATTCGTCCAATTGGACCAGTTGTTATTGCAGGTATTGTAGTATTCGCTATTGTTTATTTCTTACTGAATAATAATAAGTTTCATATAGATGGCGTTTGGAAACTACTATTCACTTTAGCGATTTATTTTGTCATCTTCAGTGGTGCTAGTATGGCTATCAAGTCATCAGGTCTGAATGAATATGGATTATCTAACCGAGATTCAGAATGGAAGTTTGTAATCGGTTTGGACTACAATTCTCGAGGCGTGTATGACCAGGCGATGGTTGACCGTTTTAACTTGAAGGACACTAGGGATACTATGAGCAAAAAAGAGTATAGTGTAATTCATGAGAATATTAATTATTTAAATAGTAACCACAAGTGGATAAGCTTGTTGTGGAGTAAGAATAGCACCCTGTGGGCACAGAATTCAACGGCGACAGATTTCACTGGATTTGATAAAATACATTCTGCTAAGGCTACGGGGTTGATGAGGAAGATGGCATACATGGGAACTGTTATTTTAATAATCTTCTCATGGATTGGTTCATTACAATTATTTAAAATAAAATTTAGTAATAATATTTATTTATTATTACTAACATTAATGGCTTATGCTGTCGTGCAATTATTTATCGAAGTACAAGGAAGATATCGACTTGAATTTATACCGGTAATTGCTATCTTGGGTAGTGTTGGATTATACACAGTTGTGAAGTTGATAAGTCAAAGATGGAGGGGGAATCAAACGCACAATGTTTAAATTGAGTATTGTTGTGCCTTGTTACAATGAAGAAGAGGTACTCCATGAGACGACCAAAGAATTAACCAGAATAGTTACTAACTTGATCAAGTCAGAGAAGATTTCTTCGAACAGTAAAATTGTTTTTGTGGATGATGGTAGTAAGGATCATACTTGGAATTTAATTGATGAGTTTTCCAAAGAAAATGAGATTGTTAGTGGTGTCAAATTGAGCCGTAATTTTGGCCATCAAGGAGCGTTATTGGCTGGTGTTACAGCTGCTTCAAAGGATTCGGATGCAGTTGTTACAATTGATTCTGATTTACAAGATGATGTGAATGCTATTCCAAAGATGGTCGATTCATTCATCGCCGGTTCAGAAGTTGTCTATGGTGTTCGTAACAATCGTGATACCGATAGTGCTTTTAAACGTAATACGGCTGAGATGTTTTACAAGTTTATGGGATGGTTAGGTGTTAAGTTAGTGCCTGACTCCGCAGATTTCCGCTTAATGAGTAAACGTGCTTGTGAGGTGTTACTGAGTTACAAAGAGACTAATTTGTTTTTACGTGGAATCGTGCCATTAGTTGGTTTCAAATCTGACAAAGTGTATTATGCTAGAAAAGAACGTTTTGCCGGTGAATCAAAGTACCCATTGCGGAAGATGATCAGGTTTGCTTTGGATGGAATTACATCGTTCTCAATCGTGCCAATAAAAATGATTATGGGATTAGGATTCTGCATTGTTTTGATCAGTATTTTTTTGTTGATCTATACATTGATACAGAAGATAAATGGACATGTTGTATCCGGATGGTCATCAATGATGATATCGATTTGGGCACTAGGTGGCGTTCAACTGATCTGTATCAGTGTCATTGGGGAATATGTTGGTAAAATATTCAACGAAGTAAAGCATCGTCCAAGATTTACCATTGAACGTGATGTTTATACCGAAAAGACTTTAAAAGAAGAGGAAAAATAATTATGAATCAAACACAAAAGAAAGCCATGCTTTATGGTAATTTGATCAATAACTCTGTTCAAACCATTCAAGATGAACAAGATAAATTGAATCCTGAATTTGACAAGCTGCGTAATGCACTAGACCGTGACCAAGTAGAAAAAATTGATGCTGTTGAATACACAAAAATCATGCATGATTTCAAACATGGAACAGATGCATACGCTGATATTTTAAGTAAATTTGAAAAGGCTAAAGCACCTGCAAGATTCATGGGAACACACATGTCATTAGTAAGTTCATTTAAAAAATACGTTGAAGCTTGTCAAGAAATGACAGATAGTATTAATGAAGATCAAACAATTGATCGTAAAAAGTTCAATGAAGCAGAACAGATCCAAGATGAAAATATGGATAAGTTCTCTAAGTATATTCAGAAGATGACACAAATCTAATGACTGATGAAGAATTAACAATTCTGATCAAAAAGGTTTCCCAAGAAAATTTTGGGAAACCTTTTGTTCATCAAGCCTTCTTTAATAATCGTTTACGAACGACCGGTGGAAGATTTCATCTGAAGGATCGGCATATTGATATTAATCCCAAAATTTATCAAGCGTATGGAATAGACACATTGATAGGTGTAATCAAACATGAATTATGCCACTATCATTTATACAATTCAGGAATGCCTTCACAACATAAGAATCGTGAATTCAAAGTGTTACTGGCACAAGTAGGTGGTTTAAGATTTGCTCCAGCAATGAATAATTCTAATCAGCATAAGATATTGCATGTCTATGAATGTAACAATTGCCATACCATTTATCAAAGGGTTCGTAAGATAAATACTAGAAGATATGTCTGTGGCAAATGTCATGGCAAACTAAAATTTATAAAAAATATAGTGTCTGAGTAATATTTATTAAACAACTACTTGTAATTGAATTTAATGAAATGTAGAATATTACTTGTACGTCAGCAATGCGGGTATGGCGGAATTGGCAGACGCGCAAGACTAAGGATCTTGTGGAGAATTATCTCCGTGGAAGTTCGAATCTTCTTACCCGCATAAATATCAAAAATAGAAATGCTTAATTGCATTTCTATTTTTTTGTTCTCTAAAAAGTAAAATTATTTACTTTGACCACTAAAATTGGTTCTTTAAAAACTCAATAATAAGTTGATTTATGTTCAAAAATAGTCTACAAAATGTACAATAATTATAATTTTAAAACTAAAATTTAATTTTTTGTATGCAAATCTTTTGTATTTTGATATTAATTCGAATAAACTCGGCTGTAATCTAAGATAAAGGAAGACAGAAAAATGAAAAAGAAAACTATTATCGCAGTGATAGTATCTTTGCTTCTCCTTGGATTTTCTACAATGAATTACAGTAGCGTTAAAGCAGAATCGGTCACTAGTGCTGGGTATTATGCAGAAATCAGTGCTGATCCCGGAGAGTTATATAGTTCAACTGGTAGTAATTTACATGAGACTTTACCATACAAGAGTACTTGGAAAATCGGTCATATTATTAGTGAATCAAACAATACACAATTATATCGTGTAGGTTCTGACGAATACTTAAGTTCACAACAAAGTTTTTTGTATCAAAAACGCCCTGAAGTAATTGGTGTTTCTGATGCAAGTGGACAAGTACCGGTTTATAATCACAATTTTGTAGAGAGCTCCGAAGTGGCTCTTAAGTCCAATACATATTGGTATTCAGATACGGTTATTTATACTTCATCAGGTATGCCATTTGCCAGAGTTGCTTCAGATGAATATGTGCCATTTTATGAAGTAACTTCGGAGAGTTTCACACAAGTATTCTAGCGACAAAAAAGACACAGTAGTTTTCTACTGTGCCATTTTTCGTTTGAGACCTGGTAATTTTCTTCTAGATACCTCACAGCTTGAGCCATCGTTAAAGTAAATCATTTTGTTAAGAGAGTCTATCGAGTGTATATTGTCTAAGTTTACTAGGATACTCTTATGGGCACGATATAAATTAGTGAACTCTTCTTCAATCGAGTTTAAATTGCCACGAAATTCAGTTATTTCAGTAAGACTGTGAAGGAATACTTTGTGAGAACTAGATGAAGTTTCAAGATAATTAATATTTGAGACGTCGATTGTATAATCTCTAGAGCCTAAACTGTAATGGAACATTTTTTTACGCTGAGATTTTAATTCATGAAGCCTTTGAAAGGTCAGATCCAAATCTTTATATAGTGATTCGTTCATGGATTTGATCCCGTCTTCTTTGCGAATATAGTCAAGAGGTTCAATTTTTCTTTTAAACGTTAAATAAGCTAACTCTTCATGGGTAGTAATAAAAACAATTTTTGCTGTAGCATCATTCTTACGAATTTCTTCGGCTAGATCAATACCTTTTGTTTGTGAATCTGCAAACTCAATGTCTATTAAATAAAACATATCATTGTTATCACTACGATATTTAATATAGTTTTCGAATTCGGTGGGATTTCCGGTGGAGATAACAATCCGCATATCGTGTTCAGGGTGATCTTTCATGTAATTTTTAAAAATCAATCTGTACACATCGATCAATTCAAGGTTATCTTCACATATAGCAACGTTTAACAAAATCTAATTCTCCTTTTCAATCGTTAAAATGACGGTAAATTCATCATTTTCAAACTTGGTATTTAAAAAGAAATTTGGCTTTTTATTTACTAGTTCTTGCACATTGGCCAGGCCAATACCATTGTGATTTTCTTTGGTGGAAAAACCGTTTGTAAAAATTTTATTTATGTCAACTTTTGTATTGGGGGCAGTATTGTTATTAACAATAAATTCAGTTGCATATTTGTCATCTATCAGAGCAAAATTTAGAGTAGGTTCGGCACCTTTACGACAAGCTTCAATGGCATTGTCGAATAGAATTCCTAATATTCTCGTGATAGAAACAGAATAGCTGCGAGCAATTCTTATATTAGGATCGACTTCAGTAGTTACTTTGATTCCCAGATTTTTTGCCGTTATCATTTTACTGATAATGATGCCTCGAACCAATTCATCTTGTATTTTAAATAGATTGGGGTTATTCAACTTAGGAACGTCGTTTATATCCATGCTTGAGTCCTTTAGTAGATCTTTGACCTTTTCTCCAGCGTATTTGTCGTCATCGTTCTCTAACAAAACAGACAGTGACAAAAGCAGATTCTTGTAATCATGTTTAAATTTTCGCATCTCATCATAATTATCTTCGAGTTCTTTAATGTAGAGGTTACTCTCTTTAATCTTTTCTAATTCTCGGATGGCTTGTTGCTGTTTGATGTATCCAGCAATATAGTACAAAGTTCCGAGAAAAATGAAAATAAATATGATTACAGTTAAAACAATATTAGTTCGCATATACTCTAATTGAACGTTTAATATTCGAGATATCGTTGTAAAGGCTGTGAAGCCAACTAATAGAATAAGCATTGATGAAGTAATGATAGTAATGATGATTGGATCGTTAAAATTGATGTATTGGCTAAGTCTGCGAACCAGATAAATGCCCATGTATGTAATAAATAGTGCAAATACGTAATTAAGAATTATGTTGCAAGCTAATGACTCAATGAATTGATTGTGATAATTGAATAAATTTACGGAAATTATCCAAGCAAGGCTTTGCGAAAAAGCATTGGTAAACAGCCCGATTAGTAACCAAAGAATTCGATTAGTCCAATTGGGCTTATAATGTCGAAATAATAAAAAATAAGAAATGATAAGCAAGGGAATCCCCATACCATCATGATATATGTCAATAAAGCTAAATGTGATACTAGCCACAATGGCCAGTATCACATTTGACTTTAATCTTATTTGTGGGATTATAATGAATACTAATAAGAAAAAAAGCATATTATTTATAAAATCCATTATTTGATACGATGTTGTGTTTAAATAAATCATTATATGATATTCTCTGCTTATTTATATGTAAATGGGTTGTAAAAAAAATCTAAAATTATGATTAATAAAATCTAAAATTACCCCCGTTGTAAATCATTTCATGTACTTGAATATTAACATAATATAGGTAGTAAAAAACTTGATAAGCATAAAAGGACTATTTAATATCCTGTGTGGTATTATTAATAGTAATATCATCTCAATAATAGGAGTGAGAAGAATGTTTCTAGGATCAGTTATTTATGACAAGAGAAGAAGTATGCATCTAACTCAGACAGAATTAGCAGCAGATGTTTGTACTCAAAATACGATAAGTAAGATTGAAAAACACAATATTTCTCCAACAGTAAATATTCTTACTAAGTTATGTTTGAAGCTAGAATTGAGCTTAAATGATGTATTCAGTGACTTTTCAAGTAATTCTACGTCAGAAGAGGAAAGTATTCTTGATGCATTGGAGAAGGATCTCTTACTAGATAATACAGACGATATTTCTGAAAAATTGTCTATGTTGCATAGTAAATTAAGTGACGTTGATTTAAAACAAGTGAACTTGATCAAAGGTGCACTTGAATATAACAACGCAGATTATGATAATTCGTTGTTCACATTGGATAAAGTACTCCAATTAACTAAGTCAGATGTTTATGATATTTATACTCTATTAACTTATTTATATAAGGGTATGAATTATATGAAACAAGGACATAAGGATCGTGCACAATATTATTTTGAAATGATAGAAAGTGCTACCAAAGAAAATCTTCAAATTGCGAATGCAAATGAAATTGAATTGATCTATATCTGCAAATCACTAGCAGGAGCTTACATTGAGTTAAAAATTTTTGATAAAGCATGGGAATATTGTATTAAGGGAATTGAGTTAGCAAAGGGAAAACATACGACCTATTTTGTGGACTCACTAAATTACTATGCTTCAGAATCAATCGAAAATGATGAGAGTAAGAGCCAGGAATACCGTGAATTAAGGGATGCAGCTTATTACTTTGCTAAGTTTACTAATGATACAAAATTATTAGATAAAATGGTTTAAACATGCAATGAACAAAAAGGAACATAAAACCGAGCTAGATAACTCGATTTTATGTTCCTTTTTGTTTTTAACGCAAAATATCAAAATAATTATAACAATAAATAGACCATATGTATTGATATTGTTTACTAAATTTTGTAATATAAGGTTAGCAATAATATTGGACGAACTGCCAATTCGATCAAGTTGTTGTGTGTGTTGTGATTTTAGTTCTATGCCAGTAGGACTTTTTGTGTACTTTAATTTGTGTATATTTTTATCTAAAAAACAAAAATCTATTTATACGAGGAAAATATTATGAAAAAAAATGCGATTGCTTTATTAGCTATGGCCTTATTGAGTACTGGAGCAGCTGTTGTGCCAGCAACTACCGCTCAAGCACAAAGTGTTAGTTCAAGTTACAAGGTTCAAGTCGACTCAGATTCAGCTAATTTGTACAATGCTTCAGGGGATGCCACAGATTCAACATTGCCTAACAACAGTACATGGTCAGTAAGTAATATCAGAACTATTGATGGTAAAGATTATTATCAAGTAGCAGCCAATGATTACGTAAGTTCTCAAGATAGTTTTCTATACAAAAAACGCCCAGAAACAATAAAAGTAGCCGAAGATCACGAGGTCTCCGTCTACAATCATAATTTCCAGGAAAATAGTAAAATCAAGTTAGCAGCAGGTAGCAAATGGTATTCAGATACTGCTATTTATACTCATGCAGGTATCCCATTTGTACGTGTGGCACCAGATATGTATGTTTCAATGGTTGATGTAATTCAACAATCATTTACTTCATCTATTAACTAATTAAGACTTTTATATTGTGTGTGTTTGAATCTTCTCAGTGCCAGCTGTGAAGATTCTTTTTAGTTCTTTCGCTTTAGCTCTATGCCAGTAGAACTTTCTGCAATTTTTTAATTTGTGTGTTTATCTATACGAGGTATCTATCTTTAATACAATTTATATAATACTATCAATTGGTCGCTAATTTGATTCACATTTTGTAAGAGAGTTTTTCCAAATGTGAATCAAAATTGAAATTACTGGATTAAGAGCTGAATATAAGAATTTCTTAGAAAACTCATAAATGATTGTCAGTACTTAATTAAGTTCATATATTATCCTTGAAGAGGAACGGGAAAGTCCTATATTTCAATGAGAGGGAGTATGGCAATTGAGGAAGAAACTAGCTTTCGCAGCTGCTGTTCTAGTATTTTTTTCTTTAATAGCAGTGGCGTGTTCAAAAACTAGTTCCAGTAGTAATGACGGAAAAGTATTAAGTACCGCACAGATAAAAGAAAATATTGGTTCTAAGTTGGTTAAAACACGACAGAAATCTCAGTCAGCTTTAACGAAGCAATATCAAAAGGAGGTCGAGAAAAAGTCCAATACATTGGATGATCCATATATAAAGGTTAATCCTTATAAGACGTCACCATTGACAGCGTTAGTTGTTTTTCAAACAGATCAAGAGGCTGAAGTGTCCTACACTGTTGTGGGAGAAAGTGATAGCACAAGTATCACGAATAAAGTAAACGGCGGTTATTCCACAACTCATCAGATTCCGATAGTAGGATTGTATGCTAACAAGACGAACGCTGTGACGATCAATGTGACCTATAAAGATGGAACAACAGAAACAAAAACGGTTAAGATTAAAACAGGTGCACTTCCTAAGTATATTAAGAATGCAACTATCACAGTTAAAAATACCGATAAGGCAAAAATGGATATTGGTGATAATAAGTTAACTATTATTAATAGAACGACTAAGGAACCATTTGCCATCGATGCCGATGGAAACGTTAGATGGTATTTGACTGAGTATTCTCAACACACGATTGAACAGATTTCTAATGGTCATATGTTGGTATTGACTAAGAGGAATGAGGATTTACAGGTTTATAATGATTTGATAGAGACAGATGTATTAGGCAGAGTATATAAGGAATACAGCTTTGATTCAAAAACCAAGTCAAATGATTCAGGTAATGCTAAGGATGAAACAACTGTGATTCATCACGATCTATTAGAATTACCTAACCATGATATTTTGGCAACCGTAAGTGACGGATCTAAATACAAAGAAGATGTCATGGTTCAAATTTCTCATAAGACTGGTAAAGTAGTAAAAGTTATCGACTTGAAGAAAATCTTGCCTAGTTCTATGTACAAGAGTTACAAGGCAGGATCAGATGATAAAGTCGATTGGTTCCATCAAAATGCTGTAGATTATGATAAGTCCGATAATAGTATTATGATTTCTGGACGTAATCAAGATATGATTATGAAATTGGATTATAAGACGAATAAAATTATTTGGATTTATAGTGGGAAGAAAAAAGTAACTTGGCCCAAAAAATATCGTGATAAGATTTTGACACCGACCCTAGGAACAACTATTACAGGTGGTCAACATGGTCTGTATTTGTTAAAGCACGATGGTGATAGTGAAGATATAATTCTATACGATAATAATATTGATGTTACCAACGGTAATAAGAAAACTTCAGGTAAGTATTCTCAAGCAGTTGAGTATAATATCAATACAAAAAACATGACCATAAATCAAACGTGGGCATATGGTAAGAGTCTTGGTAAAACGAATTTCACAAGTATCATTGGTTTTGCTGAACGTGAATCTAATGGTAATACTTTGATCGACTTTGGATTCAAAGCAAATGGTAAAGAGAGTAATATCATTGAAGTAGATTCTGAAGGTAAACAAGTATTCAATGTAACTATGAAAAACGCGTCATCTAAGGCATATGCTTATCGTGCTTATCGAGTTCCATTCTATTCTTCTGATTATGTATTTGATATAGATAGTTAGAATGCAAAAAAAGGACCAATTCCGGCGGTGGAATTGGTCCTTTTTGCTAGAGGCAGATATCTAAATACGGAATACAGCAAGCTGCTTGATTGGGGTAGCAACTTGCTACGACAAAAGTATAACACAACTTATATGCCTGAAAAGTATAAAATTTATCGCCTATGTGCCATGATATTGTACCAATAGATAAGATAATAACTTAGTTAGAAACCTTAGCGTTAATTAATTTGACCTTTTCTTTTATTTGCTTGTCGAAGGCTTCCATTCTAAAGTATGGGGCTTGGTAACTCTTTTTGTTAACGGTATTAAGGGCATCTCTCCAATCGGCATAACTGATTGCAACAATTGGGATGTTTTTGTTTTCGATATAGTAGCTTTTAAACATTGCATCATTGTGAGTATCTGAAGACCAGATGTAATCGGTATTTTTGTACGACGGAATATAGTAAACAGAACTATTTGCGTTAGTTTGAAATGCAGCATAGTCGATTGCTATTTCTAATGTTTCTCCGTAGTCTTTTGCCATATAATCATCACGAATTCCAGCGCCGATGAGCGCTAAAGTTACGATCGGTAATACAAATTTATGATATTTTTCAAGAACAATATCAAGATTGATTGCTACCAACGTTACTCCAAATGTGAAACTGGCAAAAATACAACGTGAACCAAATGGTGAAATAATTATAAATGGAATAATTGCAACAATACCGGATAGAATTAATGAAATATTTGTTATTGCCTGTTTTTTATTTTGCAATTTAATTGAAATCACAATTGTGACAATTGCCGCAATGAATAAAATTGCTACAATTGTTAAAATTACTTTTAAAGAATAGTAATTCTGGAAATAATTAAATAATGTATCTTGATGTGATCCGTTGACGTGACGATAAGCATCAGTGCCAGCTAAAATTTTGATGTAAGCACCGTTGATAAACATCAAAATAGCTCCGAGAAAATTACCGCCCATAATTGAATAGATAACTTTGTTGAATGAATTACCGAATCGTTTTCGGAATAATAACCAAACTAAAACAATATTGAAGCAGTTTAATAAAGTAATATGTTCAGCGAAAAACTGTGCGAAAAATGCTGCAAAAAATATTAACATGGTTGATGTGCGGTAATAATGAATTTTTTGGTTGTCCAGGTTCTTAATGACTAAGTACAGCAGGAACAGTGGGAAAACTACTGAAGGTACGTAATTAGCGAAACCAGAGTGCCAACCCCAAATTTGCTTAAAAATAAGCTTTGGAGCCATCAGTAGGAAGAAAGCTGAAATTCCTGCTGAAACAAGGCCTAAAGTTTTAGTAGGGGAAATTTCCTCACGGATTTTTTGTATTAAGAAAACAATTAGTGTTGGAAAAGTTCCATAGGCTAAAAAGGCAATAAATTTGAATTTCATCATCGAAATAATCAGTAGGTCGCCTAAATAACGTCCATCGTAATAAGTGAAGGTACCACTTTGAAAATATTGTTTGCCCCAATTACTCCACCAGTTAAGATCATCACCGACCATGGGCATCCAATATCCTATCATTGCGAATATTAAAAATATAATAACGTAAAAGCTGAGTTTTGCTGTTCTTCTCATGGGTTGTCCTTTGGAATTTATTAGTAATAAGAATAATCTCAAATAGCGTTTCAGGCAATGATTATTTTTAGTATACTAAAATATTATTACTGATTATTACACAGAAGGGTGAAAATACCATGAAGAAAATTGTTGTATTGGGATCCATCAATATTGATACTATTTTGAATATTACTCGCTTACCGTTACCAGGTGAAACAATGGCAATGCATGACCGCTCAACAGCTGGAGGTGGCAAGGGAGCTAATCAAGCAATTGCTGCTGTTAGAGCTGGAGCAGAAACTTCATTCATTGCTAAAATTGGGCAAGATCACGCAGCCGATTTTATGCTAAATACTTTCAAAAAAGACAATTTAGATATTCAGCACGTGACGATGAACGAAAAAGCAGGAACTGGTAAAGCTTATATACTCTTGGATGATAATGGTCAAAATAGTATTTTGATTTATGGTGGTGCTAATCAGACTATTACGATTGAAGATGTCCGTAAAGCAGAGAAGACAATCAAGGCAGCAGATTGTGTTATTTCTGATTTTGAGACGCCTATTTCAGCAACTATTGAGATGTTCAAAATTGCCAAAGCAAATGGCGTGATAACTATTCTGAATCCAGCTCCGGCAAAATTTGAGATACCTAATGAATTATTGAAATTAACGGATATTATTGCTCCAAATGAAACAGAGGCAGAAGCAATAACTGGTATAAAGGTGGTTGATGAAGAGTCAATGCAACGTGCTGCTGCCAAGATGCATGAACTTGGTGTACGAACGGTCTTGATCACTGTGGGATCGAAAGGTTCGTTCTATTCATGCGCGTCACATGAAAATGGATTTGTCAAGGCGTTCAAGGTAAAAACCGTTGACACTACTGCTGCTGGAGATACGTTTATTGGTTATTTGGCCGCTAATCTGAAGAGTGATTTGTCCAACTTGGAAAGTACCATGATCATTGCTAGTAAAGCATCTTCGATAACAGTTCAAGAACAGGGAGCACAAAATTCTATACCTCATAAAATACAAGTAAATTTGTAAAAAAATATAGTAATTTATTTAAACAGATTTTTCTGAACGGTTTGAAATGATGACGGATACATGTTAGTATAAGAGTTGTATTTTTGAATGGTTAATGGTTCGAATGGTTTTATATAATAAAGACTTTCTTCCATAAAGTACCACGAGATAATGCACAAATATTAGTTATCAGGAGGAACAGTCTGATGGAACATGGAACAGTGAAATGGTTTAATGCAGAAAAGGGTTATGGTTTTATTACTCGTCAAGATGGTAGTGATGTATTCGTACATTTCTCAGCCATCCAAGGTGACGGTTATAAGACACTTGAAGAAGGTCAAGCCGTAACATTCGATATCGAAGATAGCGATCGTGGACCTCAAGCTTCAAACGTTGTTAAAGCATAATAACATTTAAAGTCAAAAGCCAACTCAAAAGAGTTGGCTTTTTTAGTGTCCTTTTTTACACAGAATTTACAATAACTAAACATAAACTTTACATTCGAAGAATATAATCAAGGTTTAAATGTAAGGAGTGTTTTTATTGCTGGGTAACTCAGAATTGAAGTGGCAGAAGAATTTTCGGATTTTATGGTTTGGCAGCATGGTAACTGAATTAGGCAATGCAATGACATTACCATTTATTGTTCTCTATATTAATACATTGGGAAATTTTTCAAGTTCCGAATTAAATACATTAGGTGCGCTTGCTTTTTCACTAACATATTTGTCCAAAGCTATTGTTTCACCATTGTGGGGACGATTGGCTGATCAAAAGGGAAGAAAGCTAATGTGTCTAAGAGCTTCTGGTGTCATGACCATTACGATATTTCTCGTGGGGATGTCACCTAATGTATGGTTCTTACTATTTTTTAGAGTCTTGCAGGGGGCGTTCTCAGGATATATCAATAACGCTAATGCTCTTATGTCTGTCGAAGCACCGGTAGATATGAGGGGACGAGTGATGAGCAAGTTAGTAACTGGAAGTATAACCGGAACATTGATGGGTCCGTTGCTGGGTGTTATGTTAGCCACTTTTGTTGGATACCGAGGAGCCTTTTTTATTACAAGTATTTTGATGGCAACGGTTTTTATAACGACATTATTAGGAGTCAAAGAAAATTTTGTTCCTATTACAAAAGAAAAGCTTCAACCATTGATTCCGGCAATGAAACAAATTGGTACAGGATTCTTCGTAGCATTGTTCGTTTCATTACTAGCAATTCAAGCTACTACCAACGCCATTACGCCGATGGTAAGTTTGTTTGTTAAACAACTACTTCCAAATACAGAACACTTAAACTTGATTACCGGATTTGTTTCTGCAGCACCGGGATTTGCGACGATTATGATGTCCGGATTGGCTGGTAGAATGATCGATGAATTTGGTGCTAAGAAGAATTTGATGGTGTTTTTGAGTCTAGCAATAGTAACGTTATTTTTGACAAGTTTGATTCAAAATGTCTGGCAATTTGCTTCTTTAAGATTTGTATTGGGAATTGCTGATGCTGCTCTGTTACCTGCGATACAGATTTTGACGGTTCAGATGGTTCCACAGTCAATATTTGGTCGAGTATTTAGTTATAATCAATCTGCTCAATCACTTGGTAGCGTAATTGGTCCAATGATGGCTGCCGGAATCGCTAATGTTAGTAGTTATCGAAGTATTTTTGTTTTTACAGGTTTCTTGGAGATAATGGCCTTGTTATGTTGGTTATTTTATTATCGAGGTTTGAAAGATCAATAATCATGTTAAGCCTACTTTGTTATGTTATTGTCATATTTTTTTGCGTTATATCGGCTATAATAGAGATTAATGACAAAAAAGGATATTAAACAATTGCCGCAAAAGAAGAGATATACCAGTCGTCGGACTTCTCGACGCAGAAAAAATAATAGTAATATATCTGTGATCACTTTAGTAATAGTCTTTGCAATTATTTTTGTCGGATTCTTTGGATATCGCCGTTATACAGAATATCGAGCAGAGACAAGGACGGTAGAGGTTCAACAAGAACGTAACACTTTTGTTAGCAAATTGGCTCCTTACGCCGTTACTTTAGGCAAGGAATATGGTGTTTTACCAAGTATTACGATTGCACAGGCCATATTGGAAAGTGATTGGGGCAATAGTACGCTGGCAAAGGATTATAATAATTATTATGGTGTTAAGGGTGATAATCCAGATAACACCAAATTATTACAAACAAAAGAGTATACAAATGGTCAATGGGTAACAATTAATGGTCGATTTAGAGTCTATTCTAACTTTAAAGAATCAATGAAGGATCATGCCGAGTTACTAGTTAATGGTACAACCTGGAATTCCGAACAATACAAACAGGTTATACAATCAAAGGATTATATTGACGCCGCTGTGGCACTTCAAACAGATGGTTATGCGACTGATCCCGGATATACAAGTAAAATTATTCGGATTATACAAAAATATAATCTAAAAAAGTATGATGAGGGTATCAAGTAAAAATCAAAATATGATAGACTCTAATTATTCTATAAATGGGGGATAACGTAGTGAAAGAACTAGAAGAAAGAATAAAAAAAGATGGTCGTGTCTTGGGCAAAGATGTACTGAAAGTAGATAGTTTTCTAAACCATCAAGTTGATCCAATGTTGATGGAAAAAATGGGTGAGGAATTTTATAACCGTTTTAAAGATGCAGGGATCAATAAGATTTTGACTGTCGAATCTTCAGGAATTGCCCCAGCAGTAATGACTGGTTTGAAGTTTGGTGTACCGGTGGTATTTGCTAGAAAACACAGATCAGTTACTTTGAGCGATGATCTATATACATCTGAGGTTTATTCTTTTACTAAGAAGACAACTAACCATATCAGTATTGCTAAGAAGTACTTATCAAGCGATGATACTGTTTTGATCATCGATGATTTCTTAGCAAATGGTCAAGCTGTCAACGGTTTGAATACCATTATAGAAGATGCTGGCGCAACGTTGGCAGGTATCGGAATCGTTATTGAAAAGTCATTCCAAAAGGGAAGACAAATGATTGATAAAGCAGGAACTCCGATTTATTCGTTGGCACGCATCAAGGCCTTCGAGAATGGACAAGTTGTTTTTGAACCTGAAAATGACTAATTAGGAAGGTGGATTTATGACTTTTATTGCGCCTGGTAAAACCCTGGGAATAATTGGTGGCGGCAGTGAAACTTATTTGTTCGAATTGGAAGCTAAGCGAATGGGATTTAGAACGATGCTTTTGACGACCGAAGAAGATGACATTGCTACACAAGCAGCCGACAATTATTTAGTTGGTGAATTAGAAAACATCGAAAATCTAAGTGAATTGGGCCATAGAAGTGACCTTCTTTTGTATATGGATGAAAATTTCAGTAGTAGTCTTTTGGCGCAACTTGAAGCAGAATTCAATGTTGCCCAAGGTTCAGGATTATTGTCCATAGTACAAGACAGGTACATTGAGCGTACGTTGCTAAATGATCTGAATATTAATGTGCCACCGTTTTTTTCAATCGTAACGACTGACGATATTAAAAAGGCGATAGAGGAGATCGGCTTCCCTTGTATTATGAAGCCGATTCAAAAGAATCAGACTGCTCTTAGACGTCACGTGTTGTATAACTACAATGACGTTGACCAAGTTACTAGCTTATTGGAAGATGGAACTTATATCTTGGAGGCTTGGATCGATACCAAGGCAGAATATTCCATTATGGTAAGCAAAAGTAAAGACGGTAAGGTTCATACTTTCCCTATGATCAGAGAGATTTATGATGGTTCACATTTGATGAGTTCTTATTTGTTTAAGAAGAACAATCCAGATGTTGAAGCGGAGATGCAGAGGGTAGCTTTAAAAATTGCTGACAAATTAGATTATGTGGGCATTTTTGGAATTGGATTCTTGGTGTCACAAGCAGATGTTCTATATGTGAAGAGAATTTTTCCAGGTATCAATTATTCAGCAAATGTTTATCAAGAAGCTACTGGAGTATCACAATTTGAACTGCACATTAGAGCTATTTGTGATTGGCCAATTCCTGAAATATATCCAATGGTGAATGCAGCAACTTTAAAAATTGTTGAAGGTAATTTACCTCAGAGTTTGGATCTATTGCAAGAAAAGGCACAATGGAAATTCAATTATTACACAGGATTTAAAGCTAAGAATGAAGCTAATCGGGATGTTGGATATATCTCGATTGTTTCAGACGATGCTGATGAACTAAAGGAAGATATCCTATCAACTAATATTTGGAGAGTAGAATAACTTATGATTGACAGATATGTAACTAAAAAGATGAGCCCCATTTGGACAGACCAAAATAGATTTCAAGCATGGCTAGAAGTCGAAATTGCTGCAACTGAAGCATGGAGTGAATTAGGTGAAGTTCCTGCCGAAGATGCAAAGTTGATTGCTGAAAATGCTAAGTTCAATGTTGATGAAATTAGAGAAATCGAAAAAGAAACTAAACATGATGTTGTTGCTTTCACACGTGATGTTTCACGTTATTTAGGACCAGAAAGAAAGTGGGTTCATTTCGGACTCACTTCAACTGATGTTGTTGATACAGCTTATGGATACTTAATGAAACAAGCAAATGACATTATTCGTGAAGATTTAGATACATTTTTAGAAGTAGTAAAAGAAAAAGCTTTGAAATACAAAGATACAGTTATGATCGGCCGTACGCATGGTGTTCATGCTGAGCCAACAACTTTTGGGTTGGTATTGGCTAACTGGTATTCAGAAATCAAACGTGATATTGAGCGCTTTGATCACGCGGCTAAGGGTGTTGAAGCTGGTAAGATCAGTGGGGCTGTGGGTAGTTTTGCTAACGTACCGCCACAGGTTGAAGAATTAGTATGTAAAAAACTTGGCATTCGTGCTCAAGAAATTTCAACACAAGTTCTTCCACGTGATCTTCATGCCGAATACATTCAAACGATGGCATTGATTGCTACATCGATTGAACGTTTTGCGCTCGAAGTAAGACATCTACAGAGAACTGAAGTCCGTGAAGCCGAGGAATACTTTGCTGCAGGACAAAAGGGTTCTTCTGCAATGCCTCACAAGCGTAATCCTATCGGTTCAGAGAACGTTACAGGACTTGCACGTGTCATCAGAGGTCACGCATTTACAGCTCTGGAGGACGTTCCTCTGTGGCATGAACGTGATATCTCGCATAGTTCAGCCGAACGTATCATTATTCCCGATACAACAGAACTATTGGATTATATTTTGACTCGTTTTACAAAAATCACTAAGGATTTAACAGTATTTCCAGACAAGATGATGGAAGATATGAACTTAACACACGGATTGATCTATTCACAACGTGTCATGCTGAAGTTGGTTGAATCTGGCCTTAGCCGTGAGCAAGCATATGACATTGTTCAACCTAAGACTGCTGAAGTTTGGGATGAAAAGAAAGACTTCCGTACATTATTGGAAGCTGATAGTCGTGTGACTGATAAGTTATCAAAGGCTGATATTGATGATGCTTTTGATTATCATTGGCACTTGAAACACGTTGATGAAATTTTTAAACGTGTTGGATTAGAATAAATATTGTTGAAAGATATTTGCTTAGGCAGATGTCTTTTTTTGCTGGCTACGAATTGTAAATGTACCAGTACGTTGTACCCCTAGAATCCTAGATAATGCTCAGGAGTTACCAGCACCTCAACGCGCCCTAATAGTATTATTGTCATTAAAAATTTGCTACAATGTAAAATAGATGTTTTTTGTTAAATGTTGATATATTAAGGATTTGAAGGAGTTAGAAATTGGAAGAAGCAATGTTAAAAGGTTTAAATACAGAGCAACAAGAGGCTGTCCGAACTACCGAAGGTCCTTTGTTGATCATGGCTGGTGCCGGAAGTGGTAAGACTCGAGTACTGACTCATCGAGTCGCTTATTTGATTGAAGATAAAAATGTCATGCCTTGGCATGTCCTCGCTATCACTTTTACTAATAAGGCTGCCAAAGAAATGAAAGAAAGAATTGGAAAACTGCTCGATGAAGCAGCTGAAGACGTTTGGGTTTCGACTTTCCATTCACTCTGTGTTCGCATCTTAAGACGTGACATCGACAAAATGGGTAAGTCCAGATCGTTTACAATTTCTGATCCCTCAGAGCAACGTACTTTGATGAAGCAAATTCTTAAAAGAATGAATTTGGATCCTAAACAATATGATCCACGTGCTATTTTGGGAGCAATCAGTAATGCTAAAAATGATTTACAAACTCCGGAAGTGTTTGCTCAGAATACTAAATCTCCATTCGAACAAATCGTAGCTAATTGTTACGATGCTTACATGAAAGAAATGGAAAAAAATCAAGCCATGGATTTTGATGACTTGATTATGCAAACAAATATATTATTTGAACAATGTCCAGATGTATTGGAATATTATCAACAAAAATTCCAATATATTCATGTGGATGAATATCAGGATACTAATGAGGCTCAATATAAATTGGTTCAACAATTGGGTGCGAAGTATCGTAATGTTTGTGTTGTTGGTGATGCCGATCAGAGTATCTATGGCTGGCGTGGCGCTAACATAAAAAATATCATGAATTTTGAAAAAGATTATCCTGAAGCAACAACTATTAAATTGGAACAAAACTATCGTTCAACCAAGACGATTTTGGATGCTGCGAATGAGGTTATCAATAATAATACTGAAAGAAAACCTAAGAAACTCTGGACTGATAATGCTAGTGGTGATGATATTAATTTTTATCGTGGCCAAAACGAGTCAGATGAAGCATTGTATGTTATTTCTCAAATCAGAGATTTAGTATTGAAGAATTATAACTATGGTGATTTTGCTATTCTGTATCGTACTAATGCTCAGTCACGTACATTTGAAGAGAAGCTTCTTCAAGCAAATATTCCTTATAAGATAATTGGTGGACATAAGTTCTATGATCGTAAGGAAATTAAAGATATCATGGCTTATCTAAGGTTAGTTGCGAACCCAGATGATTCAATGAGTTTTCAACGAATTATTAACAGTCCTAAGCGTGGTATTGGACCAGGAACAATCGAAAAATTACAAGCATATGCAGATGAACACAGTTGGTCACTACTAGAGGCAGCTCAAAATATTGAGTTGTCATCTTTAGCCGCCAAACCAAGAAAAACCTTTGCAGAATTTGCTAAAGTTATCGATGACCTATCAAATGAAGCAAAAACTATTTCGATGACTGATTTGATGGACCACTTGCTTGATAAATCAGGTTATGTGGAAGAATTAAGAACTCAGAATAATCTTGAATCACAGTCACGAATTGAAAATATTGAGGAACTTTTAACTGTTACAACACAATTTGATTCAGCTTATGAACCAGATCCAGAATTAGATGAATCTAGACTTGAAGCATTCTTAACGGAATTGTCTCTAGTCAGTGATCAAGATGAACTGGAAGAAAATCAGCAAGAAGTTACTTTGATGACATTGCATGCTGCCAAGGGACTAGAGTTCCCAGTGGTCTTCTTAGTTGGTATGGAAGAAGGTATCTTCCCACTTGGACGAGCACTGATGAAGCAAGAAGAACTAGAAGAAGAACGTCGTCTAGCATACGTTGGTATCACTCGTGCCGAAAAGAAGCTTTATTTAACTAATGCATATAGCCGTATGTTATATGGACGTTTACAAAGTAATCAGGTTTCTCGCTTTGTTGAAGAAATTGGTGATGAACATATTAATTGGGTCAACAAGAATGCCGGTGGAGTTACCACTTCGAAGACAAACAAGGTTTCGGAAGAGTCACCATTTGTTAAGCGTCGTCGTCAATCAGCCTTTCATTCTAGCTACAAAGTCGATGAGGCTCAAAAAGCCAATGGTGCTCAAGGTGCTGAAAATATCAGTTGGAATATTGGCGATAAGGTTGAGCATAAGAAGTGGGGTCAAGGTACAGTCGTTAAAGTAAATGGCTCTGGTAAGAATGCTGAACTTGATGTTGCTTTTAATAATGAAGGAATCAAACGTTTATTAGCCGAATTTGCTCCTATAAAAAAAGCCTAATAATTTAAGAGGTGAAAAAATATGGCAGAGATCACTAAAGAACAGGCTAATGAAGAATTAGCCGTGTTACGAACAAAGCTAAATGGATATCGTGAAGCTTATTATACTAAGGATGCCCCGGAGGTTGAGGATAATGTCTATGACCAACAATACAATCGTTTGTTGGAATTAGAAGGACAATTTCCCAATTTAGTAACACCAGATTCTCCTTCACAATTAGTTGGTGATGTTACTTTGCCAGATTTCAACAAGGTAACTCATGATATTCCAATGCTTTCAATGGGGGATGTATTCTCTGAGGAAGAATTAGCTGAATACAATGACCGAATCGAAAAAAATGTCGGTGAAGAGGTTGATTATAATGTCGAATTAAAAATCGATGGGTTAGCTATATCATTGGTTTATGAAAACGGTGTGTTAGTCCAAGGATCAACTCGTGGTAATGGAACAATTGGTGAAAATGTTACTGAAAACTTGAAAACAATCCATACTATTCCCCAGAAGTTAAGTCGTCCGTTGAGTTTTGAAGTTCGTGGTGAATGCTTTATGTCTAAGAAGGAATTCTTACGCTTGAATGAAGAACGTGAGAAAGAAGGATTACAAGTATTTGCAAATCCTAGAAATGCAGCTGCCGGAAGTCTTCGTCAATTGAATCCTAAAGTTACGGCTTCTAGAAAACTAGATACGTTTATGTATACGATCGTAACCTTTGATGATTTGAATGTTACTACTCAAAGTGAAGCATTACAGACACTTGAAGAATTGGGCTTCAATGTTAATCCATCAGCTGAAGTGACTAAGGGATTAAGCGGTGTTAAGGAATATATCGAACGTTATGGAAAAGTGCGTGATGACTTAGATTACGGAATTGACGGGGTTGTTTTGAAAGTCAACGACTTGGCAACTCAGCGTTCATTAGGTAATACAGTCAAAGTTCCACGCTGGGAAATTGCTTATAAGTTCCCACCAGAACAAGCGGAGTCGATTGTTCGTGAAATAACTTGGACAATTGGTCGGACTGGTGTCTTGACGCCGACAGCAGTCATGGATCCAGTTCAACTTGCAGGTACTACAGTTGCCCGCGCAACTTTGCACAATGAAGATATGATCAAACAAAAAGATATTCGGGTTGGTGATACAGTTTTGCTGCACAAGGCAGGAGATATTATTCCTGAGGTTTCTCAAGTTGTCTTGAGCAAACGTCCAGAAGATTCTGTTCCAGCAGAGATACCAACACACTGCCCTTATTGTGACTCAGAACTGATTCATTTAGAAGATGAAGTGGCATTGCGCTGTATCAATCCTAAGTGTCCAGCTCAAGTTAAGGAACAACTGACACATTTTGCGTCAAGAAATGCGATGAATATCGATGGTTTAGGTCCAAAAATTATCGAACAGTTGTATACTAAGAACTTGATCAAAGATGTTGCCGATTTGTATAAGCTAACAGCTGAAAACTTGGCAACACTTGATGGATTTAAAGAGAAATCAATTAATAATTTGTTAACAGCAATTAACAATTCTAAGAATAATTCCGTTGAACGTTTAATATTCGGACTTGGAATTCGTCATGTTGGCGCTAAGGCTGGAAGAATTTTAGCTGAGAGCTTTGGTGATCTTGATAATTTGATGATGGCAACTAAGGATGAAATACTCGAAGTTAATACTATGGGTGATATTATCGCCGATAGTATAATTATGTATTTTGCTAATGAAGATGTTCAGAATCTAATTAATGAGTTGAAATCTGCTAATGTTAATATGAATTTTGTTGGTAGTTCTAATTCCAATGAAACAAATTCGCATTTTACTGATAAAATAGTGGTTATAACCGGAACATTAACGAATTATAAGCGTTCGGAATTAGCAGAAATGCTAGAGAATTATGGCGCTAAGGTCACGGGGTCAGTTACTAAGAAAACTGATATCTTGATTGCTGGTGAAAAAGCTGGTAGCAAGTTGACCAAAGCTCAGCAATTAGGAACGCAGATTATTGATGAAGCAACATTATCCGATTATCTGGATGATGCGGAGGAGTAGGAGAAAAAGTTTTGAAAAAATTCGTAAAAGCTACAGCACTGGTATTGATGTGCTCACTTCTTTTGACTGCCTGTGGTAATTTACAAGATTCAAGTTTGTCATCAGGTAGTAGTGACAGCAGTAAGAGTACAGTTCAAACGGCTAGTTCATCTGATTCTAGTTCTTATGATGTTTTGATGAGCAATGGAAAATATAAAACAAGTTCAATCTCAGGAATTACGGCAGCTGATAATAGTAATCAGTTCAATAGCCGTAGTTTTGAAAGTGGCTTATTGAATTTGTCTAAGAATCAATTCTCAACGAATTCATATGTTTTCCAAGAAGGTCAAGTCTTATCGTCATCAACTGTTACTAATTGGCTTGGACGTAAGTCGAGTAAAAACTCGACTGGTTTGAATCCAGCATCTAATGGGTCCACAAGTCCAACTAAGAGAGCACCAATGTATTTCCAACAAATGCTTGAAGAAGATTATCTTCAAAAGCAAAATGGTAAATATAAATTAGCTGGTATTTCAATCGGTATTGCAATGAACAAAATCGATTATTATCAAAAGAAGCAGTATGGTGCGACATACAGCACTACAATCAGCCAAGAGGAACAAAAGTCCGAAGGTGAGCGTGTTGCCAAAGAAGTTGTTAAACGACTTCGCAAAATGAGCAATGTTGGAAATATTCCTATTGTTGTTGGTCTATATTCAGTTGCTCCTGAAGATACATTGGTTGGTGGTACTTACTTCCAATACTCAGTAAGTAAAAGTGCAGATGTTGGTAGTTGGAAGACATTGAATTACAAGAATCAAGTTCTACCAACAGTTAATAATGAAACAGCAATTAATAGTGGCGACTCGGATGCCTTTGCTAACTTTAAGGATAATATTCAAGGTTATTTCCCTAATATATCCGGTGTAACAGCAGAAGCTCACTATGATGGTACAAGTTTGAAGTCAATGGATATTACAGTTAATACTCAGTTTGATGGTTTGGCTCAAATTACAAGTTTTACACAATTTGTTCAACAAAGCGCCTCGAAGTATCTACCATCTGATGCAAATTTGGATATTAATATTCAAACTGTTGATAGTCAGCAATCAGTTGTTACACGTACTGATGGTAAGTTCTTGTCACATGTTTATAACGCAGATTAAAAGATAGTTTAAAGGAGAAATTTAATGATTTCAAAAGATGAAATTTTACATGTTGCTGAATTAGCAAACCTAAAATTAAAAAATGATGAAGTCGATGACTTTGTAAGTCAACTAGGTAGAATCGTTGATATGGAAAGTAATTTGGCTAGTGTTAATACTGATGGTGTTGAACCTACATACAATATGGGAGATACAAATACTACTTTCCGTGAAGATAAAGGTATTCGCACTCAAACTAGAGAGCAAATGTTTGAAAATGTTCCTGAATCTGAAGATAACTTGATCAAGGTTCCAACAATTGTTGACAAGGAGGACGACGAATAGTGAATTACTTAAACGAAAGTATCGATTCATTGCACAAGAAGTTAGCTGCTAAAGAAATAACTTCAAAAGAACTAACTGATCAAACATTGAACGATATGAAAGATAAAGAAAAAGATATTTCTGCTTTTATCACCGTCAATGATAATGCGGTTAAAGACGCTGAAAAAGTTGACCAAGCAGGTATCAATGGTCCACTATCTGGTATTCCTATTGCTATCAAAGATAATATTGTAAGTAATGGTATCAAGACAACAGCCGCAAGTAAGATTCTTTATAACTTCATGCCTGTTTATAGTGCAACTGTTCTAGAGAAGCTTGAAGCTGCCGGTGCTATCAATATTGGTAAGACAAACATGGATGAATTCGCTATGGGTTCATCAACTGAAACATCATTCTTTGGTGATACACACAATCCTTGGGACTTCGAAAAAGTTCCCGGTGGTTCTTCAGGTGGTTCTGCAGCTGCCGTTGCTTCTGGCGAAGTAGTTGCTGCATTGGGTACAGATACAGGTGGTTCAATTCGTCAACCAGCTGCTTTCAATGGTATTTTTGGTATCAAACCAACTTATGGTCGTGTATCTCGTTGGGGTGTTATCGCCTTTGCATCAAGTCTTGACCAAGTCGGTGTTATGTCAAAACGTGTTGAAGATTCAGCCACTGTTCTTTCGATTATTGCCGGACATGATGAACATGACAGTACTAGTTCCGAGAAGGAAGTTCCTGACTATCGTGCTAATTTGAACAAAGATATGACAGGTGTAAGAATTGCAGTTCCTAAGGAATTCTGGCATGAAGGTACTAACCCTGAGATCATCAAACAAATCAATGCTGCTATCGATACATACAAAGAAATGGGCGCAACTGTTGATGAAGTAAGTCTCCCAGCTTTGAAGCATGCGGTTGAAGTTTACTACGTACTTGCATCTAGTGAAGCCTCATCTAACTTGCAAAGATACGATGGTGTTCGTTATGGATTCCGTGCTAAGGATGTTAAGAACATCAAAGACCTATTCGTTAACTCAAGATCAGAAGGTTTTGGTGACGAAATCAAACGTCGTATCATGTTAGGTACATTTGCCTTGTCTGCTGGTGCCTACGATGCATACTTCAAGAAGGCCGCTCAAGTAAGAACATTGTTCATTGAAGAAATGGGCAAAGTTCTAGAAGATCACGATTTGATCATGGGACCTTCAACAACAAGTACTGCTTTCAAGATCGGTGATAAGATCGATGACCCTCTAGCAATGTACATGAATGATATTCTAACTATTCCTGCTAACTTAGCTGGACTTCCAGCTGCTTCTGTTCCAACAGGATTGGCTGATGGTATGCCAGTTGGGTTACAGATTATTGCTAAACCGTTTAACGAACAAGCAATCTTTAATGCTGCTTATGCATTACAAGAACAAAATAAATTTTACGAACAAATACCAACTGCATTAAAGGGGGAAGACTAATGAACTTTGAAACAACTATTGGTCTAGAAGTCCACGTTGAATTAAAGACTAAATCAAAAATGTTTAGTCCTTCACCAGTTGCTTATGGTGCTGAATCAAATATTAATACCAATGTTATTGATTTTGGTTTTCCAGGAACATTACCAACTGTTAATAAAGAAGGATATCGTTTAGGTGTTATGGTTGCTCTTGCATTGAATGCCAAAATAGAAAATCATACACACTTTGATCGTAAAAACTATTTCTATCCAGATAATCCTAAGGCCTATCAATTAACACAAAGTGAAAAACCACTTGGTCATGATGGTTATATTGAAATTGAAGTTGATGGCAAGAAGAAGAAAATCGGTATTGCTGAACTTCATGTCGAAGAAGATGCTGGTAAGAATACCCACGGTAACAATGGTTATTCATACGTCGATTTGAACCGTCAAGGTACACCACTTATCGAAATCGTTTCAAAGGCTGATATGCATTCTCCTGAAGAAGCTTACCAATACCTTGAAAAGCTACGTCAAATCGTTCAATTTACCGGAGCATCTGACGTTAAGATGGAAGAAGGTTCAATGCGTGTTGATACTAATATCTCTATCACACCAGCCGGATCAGATACTTATGGTACTAAAGTCGAACTAAAGAACCTTAACTCATTTAACTATGTCAAACTTGGTTTGGCATATGAAGAAAAGCGTCAGGCTGCTGTCCTAAAGAATGGCGGTAAGATCGAACAAGAAACAAGACGTTTTGATGAGAAAACAGGTGAAACTGCATTGATGCGTGTTAAATCTGGTGCAGATGATTATCGTTATTTCCCAGAACCAGATCTTCCTGACTTTGAAATCAAGCCAGAATGGATCGAAGAGATCAAGTCACAATTGCCAGAACCAGCTGACGAGCGTCGTGCACGTTATATTAATGAATTAGGTATTCCTGAATACGATGCTGGTGTTTTAACTGATACTAAGGAAATGTCAGATTTCTTCGATGAAGCTGTTCGTTTTGGTGCAAATCCAAAACTTATTTCTAACTGGTTGATGGGTGAAGTTAATGCGTTCTTAAATGAAAAGAAGGTTGGCTTATTAGATACTAAGTTGACACCAGAACATTTATCAACGATGATTAAGTTGATTTCTGACGGAACTATTTCTTCTAAGATCGCCAAAAAGGTCTTCCAAGAAACAATCAGTAATGGAACAGAGCCAGAAGGATGGGTCAAAGAAAAGGGACTTGTTCAAGAATCAGATCCAGCTGTATTGAAGCCAATGATCATGGATATTTTGGATAATAACCAACAATCAATCGATGACTTCAAGAATGGTAAGGATCGTGCCGTTGGTTTCTTAGTTGGACAAATTATGAAACAAACACACGGACAAGCTAACCCTAAGGTTGTTAATAAGATCCTAATGGCTGAGCTTAATAGTCGTTAGTGAGGAGAAGTATATGCGAGCAAGGTTGATTTACAATCCTACCTCAGGCCACGAGACACTGAGAAATAATGTAGGGGATATTTTAAATATACTTGAAGAAGCCGGCTATGAAGCCAGCGCCTTTCGTACGACTCCAACTAAGAATTCAGCTCAAGATGAAGCTAATCGTGTCGCCAAAGAAGGATTTGATCTAATCATTGCCGCCGGTGGTGATGGAACAATCAACGAAGTAGTTAATGGTATTGCTGGTTTGGACAAACGTCCGGAATTAGCCATTATTCCTGCTGGAACGACCAATGATTATGCTCGTGCGTTGAAGATACCTCGTGATGACGTTGTTGAAGCAGCCAAAGTTATTTTGAAGAAGCAAAAATTACCAGTTGATATTGGAAAAGCTGGCGATAATTATTTCATCAACATTGCTGGTGGTGGCTCGATGACTGAGTTGACCTATGAAGTTCCTTCAGCTTATAAATCAATTCTCGGTTATCTAGCGTACTTGGTTAAGGGTGCAGAAATGTTACCTCGAATCAATCCTATTGATATGCACATCGAATATGACGATGGTGTCTTCGATGGCAAAGCCACGATGTTCTTAATTGGATTGACTAATTCAATTGGTGGCATGGAACAGATTGCCCCTAACTCAGTTATCGGCGACGGAACATTTTCACTGATTATTGTCAAAGAAACAAATCTTCGTGACTTAGTTCATTTGATTGCATTGGTATTGAATGGCGGTCGTCATGTGTATAATCCTAAGATTATTTACACCAAGACTAAGAAGCTATCTGTTAAGGCAAATGATACCAACCGTATCATGGTCAATCTTGATGGCGAGTATGGTGGGGATGCTCCGATGGAGTTTACTAACATGCATGCACATTTGAATATTTATGCTAATGTTGACTCAATTCCACTTAAGGCAATCGACACTTCATCGATGGATGAAAAAGATGCCGGAGAAAAGATCATTGAAGAAGAGAAGAAATTAGATTAGAATATAGAACTATGAATAAAAGGGAAGCTGAGACATTAGTACCAGCTACCCTTTTTCTATGCAAAGGATGAAATATGGAAAAACCAAACATAAAAAAGAATGACAAATTAGAATTAACGATCCAGGATCTATCATACGAAGGCAAAGGTGTAGCCAAAGTTGATGATTTCACATTATTCGTTGACAATGCCCTACCTGGTGAAGTGGTCAATGCTGTTATCCTAAAAGTAGGTAAGAGTTATGGATTCGCTAAGGCTTTGGACATCATCAAGAAGTCACCCGATCGCGTTGAAGACATTGATAATGTCTATGTTAGAACAGGAATTGCTCCATTGAGCCATTTGAAGTATTCAGAACAATTGAAGTTCAAACAAAAGCAACTTCAAATCGACTTCCAAAAAGCTAGATTGGATATTGATGTCAACGAAACACTTGGAATGGAAGATCCATTCCACTATCGTAATAAAGCACAAGTACCAGTTCGCCAAATCGATGGTAAATTGACGTCAGGATTTTATCGCAGACATTCACATGATCTTGTTCCAATGGAAGACTATTTGATTCAAGATCCTAAGATCGACGCTGAGATCAAACGTGTTCGTGATATTTTGCGTAATTACAACGTCCGTGGTTTCGAAGAATCTCAGAACAAGGGACAAATTCGTACAATCATGGTTCGCCGTGCATACTACACTGGTCAAATGATGGTTGTCTTGGTGTCACGTGTTCGTGATATTTCACATTACAAGGAAATTGCTGCAGATATTATGACTAACACAGAAGTTAAGTCATTGTACTTAAACATCAATTCTAAAACTACTAACGTAATTTTGGGTCGAGACATGATGTTGTTAGCCGGTAGTCCTTATATTGATGATGAGCTTCTTGGACACACATATAGAATTTCACCACGTTCTTTCTACCAAGTTAATCCCACACAAACACAACGTTTGTACAAGTTAGCAGTTGATAAGGCTGAGCTAACTGGTAAAGAAACAGTTGTCGATGCTTATTCAGGTATTGGTACAATTGGTTTGTCATTAGCTGACAAAGCTAAGCACGTTACTGGCATTGAAATGGTCGCTGATGCTGTGAATGATGCTAAACAAAATGCTGAAATCAATGGAATTGAAAATGCTGATTTCATCGTTGGTAAGACTGAAACAGTCTTGAACCAATGGGCAAAAGATAATAAAAAGGTTGATGTGTTGATGGTTGATCCTCCTCGTAAGGGATTGGATAATTCATTGATCGAATCAATCAATAACATCAAGCCTAAGAGTATTGTCTATATCAGTTGTAATCCTGCCACTTTAGCAAGAGATTTGAAATTATTGAGTGATACTTACGAAATTGGTGATGCAACACCGGTTGATATGTTCCCAATGACAAATCATATAGAATCCGTAACAAAATTAACTAGAAAATGATCAATAGTGAGATTAAGGCTAAAAGGCCTTGACCTCACTATTTTTTTACTTCAAAATATAGTTAAGAACTAATTCTGAGGGGGATTATTTTGGGACGTACTGTTGTAGCAATCGGAATGTTAGTTATTGCATTTTGGCAATTATTCGCTTCTATTGGATACTTTACTGTACCTAATGATAGCGTATCCAAAAAAATAGTTATATTTGACTGGCTAGCATCTTGGTTTGGCCTTGTTGGTGGATCAATGTTTGTGGGGGCTATTTATATACTTATGGATGCCTTTTAACTTACCATTTTATGTAAGCGCTTCACTAAAAAACAAAAAAATAAAGGAACTTGAATTCCTTTATTTTTGAAGAATGATCAATGTCATCATTAGATTGTTTTTGACTATTTGAGTGTCAGTGAATAGAGTATCTGATGAGTCGGTGATGTTTTTGATATTTGCTAAACCATATCCGTGATGTTCATGTTTAGTTGAATAGCCACTTTGAAATATTTTATTAATATCGACATCACTTTGAATAGGGTTAGCGATAGTTATTTCCAGCGTTTCTGATGATTTGAGAAAGGCACAGGTGATAACTTTATTTTCGGTACCTTGAACATATTCAATTGCATTATCTAACAAAATACCAATAATTCGAATGATCGAAAGGTCATTCTTTTTTATTTCATAATCATCACTAGATAATTCAAAGTTTAACTTGATACCTTTAGATTTTGCCATGAAGTATTTTTGAGTCAACAAACTTTGAATTGGCTTACTTCTGATGGTTTGTAGTTCAAGTAAACTGTGAGTTTGAACGTTTTGAAAACTATTTTGTTGGCTCATAAGTTCATGGTAGTATCGTTTGATTTCATCTGAACTTTGATCGTCAACGACTTGTCCTAATGACAGAATAATATTTTGAAAGTCATGTTTGAACTTTCTTAAATCTTCATTTTGTTGCTGAAAACTGATCAGATAATCATCTAATTCTTTGATGCGTTCAGTTTCTTCACTAGCTTCTTTACGCATGGTGAATGATTGAATGAAGACAATAGTTTGCCAATATGTGGAAATAGTTATGACTGTAAATGTCAGAAGGATTCCCATTTGAATTAATGGGTTGATATTTTCGATGTCACTAATTACTAAAATAACCATGAATGCCAGAAGTAGGGTAAATAACATTATAAAAATCTTTTTACCTAATTGGTATCGCACGATGTTATATCTAACGTGTTTAATTTGACGCTCGTATTTGTTAACTACTGCGATGACGATAAGAAGTAGAATGGCATTTATCAATATAGTCACTGAAGCAAAGGTATTCTGGTGTAGTTTTAAATTTTCTGTGTTCCAAATGCCAGTTTGAAAATAAATTATAAAACTGGCTAAGTAGGTGCTTAAACTGAATAATGTCAATTGAATATTAGCTGCTAAAGTTATAGAAATTCCATTATTATAGTTGATCGTATGTGGATGGTTTCGAAAAACATGAATGGCCAATAGTGCCAGAACAAAAAATAGAATGAATGAATTATTAGTATATAGTCCGAGGATACCAAAAATTGTTGAGAGTATTAAATCGTTGATCCAGTAATAATATCTAAAATCGTGCATAAAAAAATGCACTAGCTGTAGTGTGGCAAATAGTATAAAAATGTTACCTAAAGGACTTAAATTAGTTTGTATATATATCATTAGAAATGTGCCAAAGACATTTTTCCTTTCTTGCTTATGTTTTTGTAAGCAATGTTGACTAAATAATTGTAGGGATATTTTACAATTAAAACAAGATATTAGTAATTACTTGATATCTTTTTACGTTTATATGCTCTTTTTTTACGTTTATAATTTTTTTTGTCGAAAAAATTTAATTATGAAATAATGTTACTATTGCGTGGCAAAATTAGAGTAATAAGAATTGAGGTATTTTATCATGGATAAAAATATTCATTTCGGTGAAAACCTTCAATTGGGAGACAACTTGAGGATTCTTCGTAAGGAACGTAATCTTTCGGAGCGTGAAGTTTCAAACTTACTTCACGTAGATATCACAACGATTTCGAAGTATGAACATAATACTAGAACACCTGATATATATACAATGATTAAGTTCGCGGATGTCTATGACGTAAGTCTTGATAAACTAGTAGGCAGAGAAGAAAAAGAATATGAACAGAGTCAATCTGAAGCATAGGTCGATTGAGAACCTAATTGGAAATATTAAAGCAGGACTCGGATTTAACGGGTCCTGCTTTTTAGTTATCTCTATCCTCTAGTATACCTAATAACTCTCGTCCTTTGCGAAAAGAAACTTTGCAAGTCGATCCATCAGTGAAAGTTAAAATTCGTTCTTTGCCATCATATGATTTTGCATTATCCAAGTTAACTAAGTAACTTCGATCACATCTAAACAGATCTGGATAGATATTCTCAATTGAATTAAGTGACCCTGAGAAGGAACTACGCTGATGCTTAGATATTAATGTTACTTGTCCTGGAGCTATTTTTTCGGTGAATATCATTATTACATCATCCATTAAGATATTGAAGAATCGGCTACCAATTCGATAATTAAAGATATTTTGAGAGTGACGGGCAAATCTATCAAAATAATTTTGAGCCAGTGCAATATCGTTGTTGATACTTTTTTTGATTGAATCGTTACCCTTGCTCTTAAGAATATAATCCATTGGAGCGATTCGTCGTTCTAATGTCACTAATGACAGCTCATCATGAGTCGTGATAAAAATAATTTGTGCTAATGGAACCTCTTTTTTGATTCGTTCAGCTGCTTCCAATCCGGCAATATTATTATTATCTATTTCCATATCTAAGAAGAAAATAGCCTTTTCGGGTGCAACACAAGAGTCGAAGAGAGCTTCAGTTTTTGCAGTAGCCAGTTTGAGCTCCATATTGGCATCATTTATCATGATGCTATTATTGATAAACTTTGAATAATTTTTGCGCTGGACATCATCATCTTCCAATAAATAGATTGGTAGCATACCGGCACCTCCTGTATGGAATAAGATAATTGTATTGAAGCGTAGATGTAAAAACAAGTTGTGGTAATTTAAATAAAATAAAAAAATCGCTATATATTTTAAAAAATAGCGATTTTTGATGTAATGATTGAATTATTTTATCGGTTCGGTGCTCTTTTTATTTGTGCCACCACCAGGATTACTTAGTCTGTTACCGATGATATATTGATGGAAAATGGAAATAAATTGATTGTTAGCAATCATATCTGAATGTTGAGCCTTACTGCCTGTAAGAGTTATAAGCGTATAACGTTTGACGTTACCTTCGTAGATGTACTTACCAGCATCGACACTTCCAATAGGGACTATTCCATCATCAGTATAGAGCTGTGTGCCAGCAATTGAGTAATATGTCAAGTCACTTGGCAATTTGTCCTTGAGCTTAATAAAGTCGTTTAACATCTGGGTTCTATTAGAACTATTCTTCTCTTCGAAGTTGTAAGGAGTTCCAACAGTAAGCATTGAATCAATGTTGATCGATGAATTATCGAAGTAATGTTCAAGGAAATACGTCCAGATCAATCCACCATTTGAATGTCCAAAGGCATCAAAACTACTAAATCGATATCGTGATTTTAATTGGTCAAAAGCGGTATTGAACCATCCGGCTTGTTTCTTGATATTGTCATAACCATCTTTGTTATTGATAAATCCGACCACGATGAATGGACGGTCATCATTGGCACGTATAGTGCCCTTATAGGTGATTTTGCCATCAGTGTTAACAGTTAGCTTCAAAAGGCTGTGATGCTCTCCATACTGCTTATTAATTGTTTTAACGAGATCGTCGAATCGATCAGCTGAAGCACTGCTTCCGGGAATCATTATAATCGGAGACATGGGAGAGTTGTAACGTCCGGCTAAGGTCGATACGTTCTTTTTAGTCCATATATAAGACGGTATCCCTAGAATAATTAAGATGATCGTTAAAATTATTAGATACTTAAAAGGTTTTTGCTGCCTATTTTTGAAGGTTCTCTTCATCAGACAGACCTCCTTCGTCAAGAGCAAGATTATCGATAGTTTTTAGTTTTTCAGCAATACGTACGAAAGGAATGTAAATATAAACCGAAACAATTAGACTAATCAATGAGAAAAGCAAAGCTTGCCAGCTACCATTGGTCCCAATGAACGAAGACAGGAGGCCGGGAGTCCCAATTGGTATCGGATATACACTCGGTGGCATTAAATGCAGCTGAAGAGCAATAGCGGCTATTATCATGCATGCTAATGGTGCTAGTATGAACGGAATTATAAAGATGACATTAAATAGTACAGGGATTCCTGACATGACACTATTGCCAAGATTAAAGATACTGGGAATCATCGTCCAACGAGCGACAGTCTGGAAGTCAGGATCTTTGGAAACTAAGAAAATTGCAATAATCAATGCCAAAACTGATCCGGTTCCACCTAAGGTTGCGAATGCATGATACAAGGTATTGCTGGTAAAGAGATTAGGAGCTCCCCAGGCTGTATGATGTGTCAGCGCATAGTTTAGATTTTCTAGAACAGTTGGATCAGCTTTTTCAATTTCAATAGGTGAATAAACACCTGACCAACCAAAGAATGATGCGATTATTGTATAAAGTGAAAATCCAATAGTGCTTAATAATTGAATGAAGGGATTGCTACTATGGTAATTAGTTGCCAGAGAATAAACGATGCTATTAGGTAAATCTGAATAGTAAGTAATATTAACCAAAAAACTGAAGATGACCGACAATATTAAAACTATCGATATTGGTCTTAATGAAATAAAACTTCTTTCCAAGACGTTACTGGACAAGTGTTTAGCTAGATGATCTGGTGCCGAATGACTGGTGACTTTGAAGATCCATCCGATAAATATTCCTAGCAAGATAGCGAATAGTAGTCCACGAACTCCTAAAACTTCACCATGAAATGATAATGGTTGAACTTTTGAATAAGTAAAAGAGATTATCAAAAGTGAACTGATACTTGTAAGACCAGCTAGTTGGTCGTCACGATTAAAATGTTTGGCAGTATATTTTGCTGCACCAAAGGTTGCCATAACTGCTACCCAGCCAAGAGTTAAACTGTACAATGCTGTCGCAATATCATTAATGTGATTAAAGAATAAATCGTTATTGAGCTTAGGGATTATATCAGTTAAGAAACTATCCTTACCCAAAATAGTGATTTGAATTATTTTGACAAAACTACCGAATAATACGAAGGGGAAAATCATCATGACAGTTCGTTGGATTATTCGATATAATAATAATTTTTGTAATTTCAAAGTTATTTGAGCTAACTTTTGTTCAAACTTATTTTTAAATAGATTATCCATAATCAATACCTGCGACATTTAGGAGTTTATAAAATCATTTAGATTATAACGTTAAAAAAAAGAAGCTGCTATAATAGCGACTTCTTTTTTTTGTTAAATTGATGTATGTAATATAGCGGTAAACCTAATAGGGTTATTATAATACCTGTGAAGGCTAGAGTAGGTTGCCTTAGTAAAGTTGAGATAATAATATATCCGCCTCCCAGCATAGCAATAATCGGTGGGATTGGATAAAAATTAATCTTATATGGTCGTTCGAGATCAGGCTCACTACGCCGTAAGATGAATACTCCTACGAACATCATCATTGAGAAAATCCACATGACAAAAACTAACATGTCAGTCAAGAAATCGAAGCTTCCCATAAATATCATTATGATAGCGATTAGTGTTTGTACGATACCGGCATTTATCGGTACACGACTTTTTTTGGTTAGTTTGGCAAAGAATTTGCTGAAGATAATTTCATCATCGACGCCTAAGACATAGCTAACACGCGCTCCGGTCATAGTGTATCCATTGACTGCACCAAAGACTGAAATAAGGATACCAATCGTAACAATTTTTCCACCAATATCACCAAATATCCTGATGGCGGCCTCTGAAGCAGCATTTTGATTACCAGGAATTAGGTGAAATGGTAGTTCTTTGATAAAGACGAAACTAATTGAAACATAGATCAAGGTTATCAGGAATAATCCTAAAATAATCGAACGTGAAAGGTCTTTTTCAGGCTTTTTCATTTCTCCAGCTAAGTTTCCAACATTCATCCAACCATCAAAGGCAAACATAGTGGCGAGTAGGCCACCACCCATAGATGACCAAAAATCAGGATGGGCACCGGACGTAATCGGTAGTAACGAGATGTTATTATTCGACTTGGTGAACAGTCCAACTATGACTATTAATACGATTGGAATAAGTTTGGCGATCAAAGCAATCGATTGAATCGAACCACCAACTTTAGCGCCGAGTAGATTAACTGCAAATAGGAAGACAGCTAATGCAATTGCAATGGGGATTTGCCAACTTGCTTGTAGATTACAGAGATTGATCACTTGAGTCGCAAAGATGATCGATAATGCTGAAATACCAGCAGGATAGTAGATAACTGATTGTGCCCAAGCTAGCAAGAAGGCAGGTACTTTTCCATAAATATATTCGATATACTTGTAGATACCACCAGCTACCGGTAGTGCTGCGGCCAATTCAGCAATAGTTAGGCCCGCGTTGATCGTAATGAATCCAGCCAGTATCCAAACAAAAATTGTTAAACTAGGTGATCCAGTAGCGGCGGTTACACTGGAGATTTTGAAGAACACTCCGCCACCGATTACTAGTCCCATAACAGTAGAGAGCGCGGAGAAGAATCCCAGATCTCGTTTTAAACTGAACTTATCTGTTTGTTTTTCCATTATTCTCAACTCCTAAGTGAAAGTGTAAAATAACATAATACACCATATAAGTAGAGACTGTAATGTTTTTAGTGGCAATTAGTTCTTCATATAAGTAAAATTAATAATGAGGTGATTTTATGAGAAATTTAGCAATAATCGGAACAAGTTGGATCACGCAACAATTTATTGAGGCAGCTGATGAAACCAAGTCATTTAAGTTGGCTCGAGTTTATTCAAGAACTGAAGAGAAAGCTCAAACATTTATTGATGGCTTGAGTAAGGAGTTGGACAACTCATCTGTAAAAATCAGTACAGATTTGGATAAGTTTTTTGCAAGTGACGATTTTGATACTGTTTATATTGCGTCACCAAATGCTCTACATTTTGCACAAGCTCGTCAGGCAATTGAGAATGGTAAAAATGTAATTGTTGAGAAGCCAAGCGCTTCAATCATTCGCGAATATACAATTTTAGATACCTTAGCACATGAAAAGGGCGTATACTTCTTTGAAGCTGCTCGTCAGATACATGAACCTATCTTTAAGAAGATTCAATCATACGTTGATGCCAACCGTGAACAATTAACTGGTGCTACTTTGTCGTACATGAAGTATTCAAGTAAAATGGATAGCTTCTTGGCAGGTAAGAATCCTAATATTTTTAATCCTAAGTTTTCAGGTGGTGCCTTGTATGACCTTGGAGTTTATGCAGTCTATGATTCAATTGTCTTATTTGGAACACCTAATAAGGTTGACTATGAACCAGAAATACTTAGCACAGGAATTGATGGATCAGGTAGTTTGACTCTTAAATATGACAAGTTCGATGTTAATATTATTGTCGGCAAGACTAAGAATTCATATATGCCTTCAGAAATATACTTCGGCAAGAAGACTTTGTTAATGGATAGTGCTGGTGATATCACTAAAATTTCAGAAGCGGATGCTGATAAGAAAATGTCAGTAATACCAACAACTAAGAGTGATAATCCAATGGATTCAGAAGCAGTTGAGTTTGCTAGAATAATGAACGAGAATGACACTGCGACTTATGATAAGTTGAGCAGTTAT
Organism: Companilactobacillus jidongensis; assembly: GCF_003946575.1. GTDB lineage: Bacteria > Bacillota > Bacilli > Lactobacillales > Lactobacillaceae > Companilactobacillus > Companilactobacillus jidongensis. The sequence continues at coordinate 72,580 of NZ_RHOP01000011.1, forward strand.
GCACGAAGAGTTAATCGTGTGCTAGAGCAAGCCAGAACCAGCGCTGGACTTGTATTTGAAGCGGATAAGGAAAAATAAAGTGGACATACCTAAATTATATCAAGATTATTTCAAAGAGAATCAATTCGAAAAACTGACTAAGATTCAAGAATCAGTCTATTTGCCATTTAAAGAGGGCAAAGGATTGATTGCAATGGCACCAACTGGCTCAGGTAAAACATTGGCATTTACAATGCCAATGCTTGAAACATTAGTGCCGGGTGATGGATTACAAATATTGATCTTGGAACCATCACAAGAATTAGCGATTCAAGTTAGAACAGTAATTCAACCATTAGCCCAGGCAATTGGATGCAATGTTCAAGCTGTAACTGGTGGAGCTAATCCACAACGACAATTGAAGAAGTTAAGAGAGAAACCCGAAGTTTTGGTTGCAACACTAGGACGTCTCAAGGAATTAACTGAAGCACGAAAAGTTAAACTTGGTAAGATTCAAACAGTTATCGTTGATGAAGCGGATGAAATGTTGAATGAATCTAAACTTGAATCTGTTCGTGAGACTATTGACCAAATGCCAGGGGATGTTCAAATGACATTCTTCTCAGCCACTGGTAATGAGATCTTCAAAGAAATGCACAAGTGGTTTGGTCAAGACTTCTTGATGATCGACCAACGTGATGATAGTTCTTATACTGCCGGAATCAAGCATTACTTTATCAATGCGGCCTCAGATGGAACTAAGAATGCTTTGATCAGAGAATTAGCGCACAATAAAAAGTTTAAGGGAATTATTTTCTTCAACAATTCCCGTTCATTACATAAGGTTATTAGTGATCTTCGTTACAACAAAACTAATTACGTTGCTTTGGATAGTAAGATGTCTTCACAACAACGTAAATCAGCCTTGCATTCATTCTCTACTAAAAAAGTTAACTTAATGTTGACGACTGATGTTGCTGCTCGTGGAATGGATATTGATAATATTACGACGGTCGTTAATTATATGATTCCGCGTGATGACAGTGAATATGTTCACCGTGGTGGCCGTACTGGTAGAATGGGCAAAGCGGGAGATGTTCTAACGTTTGGTAACAGCCATGACTTCCGTAACTTACAAGAGTTCACTGATGTTGAGGTTAAAAAAGTCTTCTTGAATCGTGATGGTACTTATTCAGATAAAGAAACTTATCAAAAAGAAAAACGTCAAGCTCAAAAGACACAACCGAAGCCAAAACAAAAGAAACGTTTACGTGATCAAAAGAACAAAGGTAAGCGTCGAGCACCAAAGGCCGAGCATTAATTTAAATTTGCTTGAAATATAAATAGTTTGGTGGCACTATTATTAATAGTGTCATATGGTCCCTTGGCCCAGTTGGATAGAGCAACTGCCTCCTAAGCAGTAGGTCCCCGGTTCGATTCCGGGAGGGATCACTAATAGGTAACTAAAAAGCGTGAATTTCCTTTATATAGGAATTCACGCTTTTTATATCAAAATTTTACAAACCCAACAATTGTTTTTTCTTTGCATCAAATTCTTCTTGAGTAATGGTTCCATCGTCAAGAAGCTTTTTTAGTTTATCCAATTCTTCAAGAGATGCGTCAGTTGTAACATTAGCAGTATTTTGACTATTATTATAGGCCGTACCGAAGCGCATGTTTGGTTGAATGTAACCTTGAGCAACTAATGTATGGTAGTCACCCTCGTCAGAAGGTTCGAATCCCTTTTCAATCAAATCCTTCACGTAAAACTTGTTATAGAAAAAGGCAAAGATGAAGTTGAATAGCAATGATCCACCACCCCAAGTGAATACTCCTAGACCAACATCAACCAATAGCATGATCAAAAGCCATTTCCAATCGCCACGGAACACTGCGGGCCAAAACCCGAAGAAAAATTCTGTCCATGAGAAGCCGACTTTAACGTTTTTAACTTCGTTAGTGTTTTTATTAACCAAATTTGCTTGCATAATAATCCCCCATATTTAATAGGTTTTAATTATACCGCAGAATCATTATTTACGATATTTTTTAGTGATTTCTTCATATTTTCCCAGTCATACCTGTTCTTGTTGTTAAGTCCTAATAATAATGATATCCAAGTGACTAGCGATAAGGCGGCACTAAAAATTGCTAAATTAGTTGTCTTATAAGTCACTTTAAAGTTAGGGTGCTTTATTTTTTTGTTCAATTTGGTTTTGACTGTTCCATTTTTACTTGTAGAAATCTTTGCACGCTTGCCATTAATAGTCAGTTCAGTATTTTTGTAACGGATGATCGGTAATTCGATTACGGTATTCTTAGACATTTCTCCCAATTTAAAGACAGTGGATTCACCTTTGGCTTGTGGGTTGAAGGTGATTTTTTGGTTATTTATTTTACCAATGTGCCAAATAGTTGATTTAATGAATTTACCAGCAGCAGCCGGGGAATATTGTTCATAGTAATCTTCATAGACACTGTGCTTTTTTATTTGTTTACTAGTAATTATCTGAGTTTTTTTAGAAATCATCTTTTGTTGCTGAGCAGTCTGTGCGGATGAGATCCAAAATCCACAAAGAATTATTGCTAATAAAATTGTGATAGGTAATTGTAGTTTGGACATATGAAAACTTTCAATCAACATTATAAGTAATTTGGCAGCAATAACTGCGGTTAACAAGGTTGCAACCATCAAAAATCTAAAAGGAAATTGAATCACACGAATTGGAGTATTTTGGAACAAATCCCATGGAAATATATCTGTTGTCATGAAGAATGATAAAAATGCTAAAACATAGATACTTTTATAAAGTGGCGTGAACTTATAAAAGAATATCAAGCCAAGAATCAAAGCTACTAACAGAAAGACACCAATATTATAAGTATTGCCACTGGCACTTTGGATACTGCTATTTGCAAAACTAGCATTAATCATTTTTTCAAGGACTTTGCCTTTAAGGGTATATGGCGAAGGTTGTTCATATGGTTGATAAGTTATTTCGTTCAAAAATGGAATCAGAAATATAGCACCGGCACAAATTGTTGCCAAAATTGCTTTGAATAGTGCCTTGATTCGATTCCAATAATTGTTGGATTTGATAATGTATAGTAACAAAATAATTATAAAGAAAAATGAAACAATAACTGTGGATAATAAATGAGTTAGTAACAGCCCTGACATCCCGATGGCCAAGAGATTCCATTTATGGAAATCACGGAAGAAAATCTCATACAATCCCAGGAAACATATCGGTAAAAGAATTGTCGCAATGAATTCTGCTATATCAGTCCGTGGCAAAACCTCTATCAATAGATAGTTTGATAAGTTATAAAATAACGAAAAAATAATTGCATTCCAAAATGATTTGGAAAATTTAGTCATTACGAGGTGACTAATGAGGAATGAGATGAAAAAGTAGATCCCGATGCCAGTATAAAAAGCGGTTATGGGATTACTAAAAAGTGAGAATAAGAGAGCTATTGGTGCAATTGTAATCCACGGATAGAACAGATTGATACCATAGCCTATTTGTCTAAAATTGGAATTGGAAATACTAGGGATGAAATTTCCATGTTGAAACGAATAATTAAGACTGATCAATCTACCAATGTGAAAGGGGGCATCATCACCGCCCCAGACGATACCTTTGGAATTCAAGGTTATTGCCATGATAGCTGAAAGAGTGGCATAAAATAAAATCAATCCTAGAAACTTGAGTAATCCTTTTGTAGTAATAGAAATATGCATAATTTCCTCCCTGTTAGATATTATATCGAAGCCATTACTCAAATAAAAATTTATCTGAAAATCAGTATATCGGAATCGAATGTGTAGTGGTTCGAGACGAATTGTACATAACTAAAAAAGATTATTCAGTATCGCATGAATGTGAGTACGATAGTCTTTTTTTTATGTTAGATTATTAATATCATTTTATATAAATATATATATCCTCTAATGACATTTTTTGGATATGATTATTTGAGATAATATTTACGAAAAGATTTATAGTTTAATAAAGGAGAACTTATCATGAAACAACATCCAATTAAGAAGATGCTGCTTAGATTGTCCTGCCTTATTTTGATTTTTACTGGGCTGCTTTTTGTGGTCAAAAACAATAACGTCAGTGAAGTACGTGCTGACGATGAAGAAATTATAGTTAAACCGATGGAAAAACCCAATCGTGATGTTGTTAAGATATTAGGTATTTGGCTGACTAATGGTTATTCACTTCAGCCTGAAAGTGATTATTATACGCAAGTTGGGCAGACTGTTATCATTCGAACGAGTGCTGGTAGATCAGTCTGGTCAGTCCTAACGGGACTTCTCGACAGTCCGCATTATAGATGGTACAAGACAACTGATGCTGGTGAGACTTGGTCAGCAGTTCCGGAATCTGAAGGTGGCTATCGCATGAATTTCCCAGTTACACCCAAGGAAATCGGAACGACTTGGTACCAGCTTGATACACAGTACTGGAACTATTTGACTGGTTGGCTAGCGAAAACACATATTTATTCGCAAGTCACAGCAGTTCATGCGAAGGAACCAGTTAATGCTACTGAGTTGACTATAACAACAGATGATGATTATCTATATAACCTTGGTGATAATGATTTGGCTAACAATGATACTTATGTTCATGCTCATCCGATTCCTAGCGATGCTAACGGTCAAATGACATATACAGTTGATAAGCCAGAAATTGCAGATTTCTCAGATGACAAGGAAAATGGCGGAAAAACGACACAGTTGATTGCTAAAAAAGGTGCTATTGGAACTGTTACTATAACTGGAACGATGCAAAATCCTAACGGAAGTAAAATCAGTGCTCAAACTAGTGTCAGAGTTGGTGGAGGATTAGATGACCAGACGGTCAACATTGGTGAGACTGCAACTTATACGATGTACGGTGACACAGTTGGTGATGATGAATCAACTAACAAAGGTAAAATAACGATCGAATGGTTTAAATACGATAAAAAGGGTAAATCAACGTCAGTTGCCAAAAGTACTACTTCTAATTACAAAGACTATATTTCCTATACAACTCCAGCCACAACAATGGATGACGATGGTACGAAATATCAAGCAAAAATCACCTTTAAATATGGAACTTTGAATCTTCAAACAAAGACAATGACGACTAATCAAGCTAATTTGACGGTCATTAATAAGCCAGATATTACCGTTGAAAACACCGTAACCAATGATTCTTATTCTGGTAATGATGACGATGAACATAACTTAAATGATGTTAGTAATGATGATGTGATTACTTATCATTCAGTCATAACTGAGAATAGTGACCGTGGTGTATTGAAAGATGGGTATTATGTCATTCCGATGCACAAATCAACGAAAATCAATAGTGTAAAATTAGATGATGCTGTTATAGATTCTAGTAAATATTCAATTGTTCCCAATTCAGAAGATAATACTGATGATTTGGTTATTAGCGGTTTGGATTTTGATGGGGTCGATGTTAGAGTACATTCGGTTGAAGTTAGTACAACCGTAGCTGGTGTAACAGGTACTGAGTCATTAACGTATACACCGTATATTTATGGAAATTCCAATGATGATGAAGTTTACATGTCAAAAGGAATTACGGAACAGATCAATTACACATTGGATGGATTTATTGTTTCAATTCAAGACTTGCATTACGGAGCAGTAAATTCTTTTAATACACAAAGCTTACAATATCGAGAAGACAAGCATAATCTTCCTAATGGTAATGTTGTCGAGGTTAATGACAGGCGCCGTGATAAAAAAGGAAAGAAAGCTTATGTAAAACAAGAGCGCCAATTTGAAAATGAGAATGGTGACCAGTTATCCTCTAGTATTAGGTATTACGATAATGACAGTTATGTCAGTATTTTGAACAATAAAACCTTTTTGAAGGAAACTCAAGCTGGTGAGTCATTTGATTCGATCGGTTGGGGAAAGAAAGACGGATTACTTTTGTATTTGGACGATGCCGTTATGAAGGCAGGAACCTATAACACAACTTTAACTTGGGTATTTGAAGATACACTTTAAATACTTTTGAAGACTACGGAAACGTAGTTTTTTTATTTTGTCTTGAAAAATAAAATTTTTAAGCTTATAGTGTATATGCACGATAGATGAAGGAGTGATTAAATGGAACATCATTTTTATAGAACTTGTGCTTATTTCACGGCAGCTAGATATATGCGCTCAATTGAAAAAATTGCTGACAAAATATTTGCACCGACCAAAATGAATCCGTCTTATTCATATATCATGATGAATGTTGAAGATCATAATCCTTCATCAATTATGGAGATAACTCGAGAGTTAGGATATGATCGTTCATCGGTTTCACGAATGGTTAAAATATTAGAAAATAAAAAATTGGTAAGCTTGATACCATATGGGAGATCAACTCAAGTTGAATTGACCAAATCTGGACGTGAATTTTTGGTTATTGCTAATCAATGTTTGGACGAGTTCGGACATGTCACAGATGAATTGTTGGGTGATGATAAATCTAAGATGACTAACTTACTTACAGAGAATAATAATAAACTAGGAGAAAAATGAAATGGTAAAATACAAAACAATAAATATAAATGGATTAAATATTTTTTATCGTGAAGCAGGCGACGTTACTAAGCCAACAATGATTTTGTTTCATGGATTTCCGTCAGCCAGTCACATGTTTCGTGATCTAATACCAGAGCTTGAGGATAGGTTTCATTTAATTGCTCCTGATTATCCTGGATTTGGTCAATCAGAATCGCCTGATCATCAAAAATTTGAATACACTTTTGATCACCTGAGTGAAATCATGGAAGATTTTTTGAAGTCACTTTCAGTAGATAAGTTTTACATGTATGTTTTTGATTACGGTGCTCCAATTGGATTCAAGATTGCTGTCAGACATCCAGAATGGATTGAAGGTATTGTTAGTCAAAATGGTAATGTTTATCAAGAAGGCTTAGGTTCAAAATGGGCTACTCGTCAGGACTTTTGGGATGATCCAACTGAAGAAAAGCGCAATTCATATAGAACGGCATTTGAACCAAAAACAATCATTGGACAATACAAGTTTGGTACACGTCCTAATTCAGTATCTCCAGATGGATATATGCTTGATATTGCGTATACTCACGGTGAAGGTTATGACCAGAGACAATTGGATTTGATATTTGATTATCAAAACAATATTAAAGACTATCCGAATTTTCAAAAATATTTACGTGATAATCAACCTAAGCTATTAGCAGTCTGGGGTAAAAATGATCCATCTTTCATTTATCCAGGTGCTGAAGCTTTTAAGCAAGATGATGAAAATGTTGAAGTTGATCTGATTGACAGTGGTCACTTTGCATTGGAAACACATGCTAAGGTAATCGCACAATTAATTAAGAATTTTTTCTAGTATAATAATATTAACGAATATTATAAAAAGGAAATTATATATATATGAAGACTATTAATGTTTCCCAGACTTTATCTGTAAGTAATCATCGTGTATTTTCGTCAGATCTGAATGAGCACGATACAGTTTTTGGTGGCAAAATTTTGGCCACGATCGATGACAATTCGTCCATTCCAGCTTCTCGTGTGGCAAGGATAGAAACGGTCACGGCGTCAGTTGATCAAGTGAATTTTATTTTACCATTTAGATTACAGGATTCTATGTGTACAGAATCTTATGTGTCTGGTGTTGGTACACGTTCAATTGAAGTTTTTACCAAAATAATTGGTGAGCATCTGAAGACCGGTGAACGTTTCTTAGGCTTAACTTGTTTTTCATCATTTGTGGTTGTAGAGCAAGGAATAGAACTACCAGAAGTGGTTCCTGATACCGATGAATATAGCTTCGTCTGTGAAGGTTATGAACAACGACAGATTGAACGAATGAATAAGTTGAAGCAGCAATATGATTTTAACAAAAAGATTAGTCTAAAATTTCCTTGGACAAAATAAAAATTTGATCACCTAATAGTGATTAAATTTTTTGATACACATAATAAAGAATCATAAATTAACGCTGAACAAGTTTGGGCTCGAAGTTGTTGGAAAAATTAAAAGAGTTGAGGAGAAAAATAATATGCCATTAATGAGAATTGATATGATCAAAGGTCGTGACAAAAAAGAGATCAAGGATATTTTGGATATTTCATACAAGGTTGCTACCGATGAATTACATTTATTACCGCGTGATCGTTATCAAGTAGTTACACAGCATGAACCTGAAGAAATGATTTTTTGGGATGTTGGCTTGGGATTGGAAAGAACAGATAAAATTTTACTTTTCAGTTTAACATCAAGCCCACGCAAACAAATCGATAAGGAACATTTCTATGCCAGTTTGGTCAAAGCATTGCATGAAGGGGTGGGCATTTCGCCATCTGATGTCATGATCAATATTACTACTAATACCAAGGCGGATTGGAGCTTTGGCAACGGTGAAGCACAATTTCTGAACGGAAAGCTATAGTTTAATATTAGGGAACCCAAGGTAAGATAGCATACATTTTTGTGGTTCTTTGTCAAATAGTATTGATGAATGATTTTGAGCCTTGGGCATCCTCGTTGAGGATGCCTATTTTTATGCACA
>NZ_RHOP01000012.1 GCF_003946575.1 Companilactobacillus jidongensis
CGAACACAGAAGTTAAGCTTCTTCACGCCGAAAGTAGTTGGTGGGAAACTACCCGCGAGGATAGGAAGCTGCCACGCTGTTCATCATTATGGAGGATTAGCTCAGCTGGGAGAGCATCTGCCTTACAAGCAGGAGGTCACAGGTTCGATCCCTGTATCCTCCATCCATGAGTCGTTAGCTCAGCTGGTAGAGCATCTGACTTTTAATCAGAGGGTCGACGGTTCGAACCCGTCACGACTCATTTGCAACAAAGATACACACACCATGCGGGTGTGGCGGAATTGGCAGACGCGCTAGATTTAGGTTCTAGTGTCCTATGGACATGAAGGTTCAAGTCCTTTCACCCGTATACCAATATTGTTGTTGCAATATTGAGAAGTTTCAATTAAAATCGAATAAGCATAATTCATTTTATGCCGACTTAGCTCAGTTGGCAGAGCATCTGTCTTGTAAACAGGGGGTCGGAGGTTCGAATCCTCTAGTCGGCATTAATGCGGAAGTAGTTCAGTGGTAGAACATCACCTTGCCATGGTGGGGGTCGCGGGTTCGAATCCCGTCTTCCGCTTTCATTATAGTAACGCCGGGGTGGCGGAACTGGCAGACGCACAGGACTTAAAATCCTGCGGTAAGTGATTACCGTACCGGTTCGATTCCGGTCCTCGGCACTATAATGAATATGCACCCATAGCGCAATTGGATAGAGTGTCTGACTACGAATCAGAAGGTTGTAGGTTCGACTCCTACTGGGTGCATTGCTTTATTTCGGGAAGTGGCTCAGCTTGGTAGAGCACCTGGTTTGGGACCAGGGGGTCGCAGGTTCGAATCCTGTCTTCCCGATAGCAGCATAATGTTGCAAGTTTCGTTTTTTTTGGCGGTGTAGCTCAGCTGGCTAGAGCGTCCGGTTCATACCCGGGAGGTCGGGGGTTCGATCCCCTTCGCCGCTATTTATTCCGGACCTTTAGCTCAGTTGGTCAGAGCAGGCGGCTCATAACCGCTCGGTCGTAGGTTCGAGTCCTACAGGGTCCATCGCATGGAATAAAGCCTATTTTTTATATTATTATCGCGGGATGGAGCAGTCTGGTAGCTCGTCGGGCTCATAACCCGAAGGTCGTAGGTTCAAACCCTGCTCCCGCAATTGTATTAAATTGCATGGTTCCTTGGTCTAGTTGGTTAGGACGCCTGCCTGTCACGCAGGAGATCGCGGGTTCGATTCCCGCAGGGACCGTTAATATGATATCGCCTTATCATATTAATCTTTAAGAGGCTTTAAATGCGGGTGTAGTTTAGTGGTAAAACCACAGCCTTCCAAGCTGTTGTCGCGAGTTCGATTCTCGTCACCCGCTTTGCCGCTTGTTATGGGCCTATAGCTCAGCTGGTTTAGAGCGCACGCCTGATAAGCGTGAGGTCGATGGTTCAAGTCCATTTAGGCCCACTATGTCTGGAGAAGTACTCAAGTGGCTGAAGAGGCGCCCCTGCTAAGGGTGTAGGTCGTTTACGCGGCGCGAGGGTTCAAATCCCTCCTTCTCCGTTTTTTATGACCCGTTGGTCAAGTGGTTAAGACACCGCCCTTTCACGGCGGTAACATGGGTTCAAATCCCGTACGGGTCATTGATGCTTATGCATCGTTACAGTTTCATAAGTTTTACTTTTTAAGCAATGGAGGATTACCCAAGTCCGGCTTAAGGGAACGGTCTTGAAAACCGTCAGGTCGTGAAAACGGCGCGTGGGTTCGAATCCCACATCCTCCTTAACTAGAAGATTCATAGTTTTATTTTTATTATCGCGGGATGGAGCAGTCTGGTAGCTCGTCGGGCTCATAACCCGAAGGTCGTAGGTTCAAACCCTGCTCCCGCAATTAGCTTCGTTATAATTACTTTTTGGTTCCTTGGTCTAGTTGGTTAGGACGCCTGCCTGTCACGCAGGAGATCGCGGGTTCGATTCCCGCAGGGACCGTTAATGGCTCGGTAGCTCAGTTGGTAGAGCAATGGATTGAAGCTCCATGTGTCGGCGGTTCGATTCCGTCCCGCGCCATTTTTGGAGGGGTAGCGAAGTCTGGCTAAACGCGGCGGACTGTAAATCCGCTCCTTCGGGTTCGGTGGTTCGAATCCACTCCCCTCCATAGTTTAGGGATATAGTTTAAAGGTAGAACTACGGTCTCCAAAACCGTCAGTGTGGGTTCAATTCCTACTATCCCTGTTTCTACCTTTTTATCATGGCGGTATTGGTGAAGTGGTTAACACATCGGTTTGTGGTACCGACACACGTGGGTTCGATTCCCACATACCGCCCTTCAATGGGTTATAGCCAAGCGGTAAGGCAATGGACTTTGACTCCATCATGCGCTGGTTCGAATCCAGCTAACCCAATTGTTACAATATCAATATGGCGGTATAGCCAAGTGGTAAGGCAGAGGTCTGCAAAACCTTCATCACCGGTTCAAATCCGGTTACCGCCTTTGGGTTATGCCTAAGTATTAATAACATGCCGGTGTGGCGGAATTGGCAGACGCGCAGGATTCAAAATCCTGTTCCCACTAGGGAGTATCGGTTCGACCCCGATCACCGGTATAATGAGGTTTATCTAACCTCAACTTCACAAAGTCGATATAGTCAGTAATATTGTTAAATCAACGTTACTGGCTTTTTTATTGTCCTTCGACCTTTAACCAACCTCACAAAGTGTTGGCACATTTTAGCACATTTTCGATGTTTGGCACATCGCTGGCACACTTTTGGTTTACCCCGTGTGAGAACAGAATTTTTTGTGGTTAATCTTTAGATTCTATTTTTACTATATTTAAATAAAATCTTATAGATCATTTAACGCCTTAATTGCCTTGGAATCTTCCTTCTCACGGTAGTTATTTAGTAAGTGGACATATACCCGTGACGTTATACCAACGTTAGAATGTCCTAGACGTTGAGAAACGTATTCTAAGGTCAATCCTCGTCCAATGAGTATAGAAGCATGTGTATGTCTTAAACCATGGAATCCAATCAAATTCTTAGCTTTGATCTTGTCTGATAGTAGGTAACTACGTAGCTTTTTATTAGCTGCAGTATCGGACGGGACGTAGTGTTGATAATTCATGAACACCAGATTCAGTTTATTCTTGAATCCTTGTTTGAGAAATAATGCTTTTTGTTCTATCTTTAACTTATGTAACTGTGTTGCTAACTCTGGTGATATGGTTATAGATCGAACCGAGCTTTCCGTCTTAGTGGGTAGGAAGCCGGTTCTTTTTTTGTAATCATATGTTTTGTTGATGTCGATGATATTTTTATCTAGATCCACGCAATCCCAGGTCATACCGACTATTTCGGCATAGCGAGCACCAGTTCCAAGGGCGAAGAGTATCTCATATGCTGATACGTTAAATATAGATGCATTGGCAAGTGCCATAGCTTTTAGATGTTGAGTCTCATCATACTGCAGGTATTTGAGCTCCTTAGATTTTCCTTTCTTCTTAGAAGTTATGACAACATTCCTAGTGAAGTTAGAATTTATTAGTTTCTGATCAATGGCATCATTTAAACATGAGTTAATGTATCCATTTAATCTATAAATACTATCTTTCACGTGGGTTAGGGAATAGGTATCAATCATTCGTTGATAGTCCATCCTGGTCATATCTTTTAATAACTTATTTCCAAAGAAAGTTTTGATAAACAAATGAGCATTCTTATACTTGTTATCAGTAGATTCACTATATCTATCGATTTTATAAGTATTCATCCACTCCTTAAAGAATCCTTCGAAAGTAATGTGTTCGGCTTTTTGTAAGTTTGAGTTTCCTTTACGGATCTCTAATCTTGCTGCAGCATTAATTGCATCTACTTTACGTTTGAAGTCTGTTCTTTGAATAGACTGCTTTTTCTTATGCTCATCGTAGTAAAAGATACGGAAACCATATAGTCTAGTTGCTTTATTTTGAAATATTTGAGCCATTTAATATACCTCCTTGATAGTTTTTAGTTGCTACAAACATGTAAATCACCTCCTTTCAGTGAAATAGGGTAAAAATAAATAAGCCTACGAATTTTGAGACTTATTGTAGTATTTAATTTAATACATCTTTTAAATATAAATTACTTCTGTGTAGCGGTAAATTGAAAACCTATGCGATTTAGTTTTCTTTGCCATAGAAATTCAAAGTCAGGATTATACTCTATTGGTAATTTATACCACCTGATTAATGATGTTATTGTTTCATGAACTATTTGTCTCATTATGGCATTCTCAATATGTTCAGGACTTTTTGGCGATTCGTCAGGTGTACCAAACAAAAATAGCGATGCTTCTTTACTCATTTTATCGTATTGCCAACCAATTTTTCCCCTTTGTAACTTTGAATAAACATTATCAATTTTAGGATCAAAATGAGCGCCGCCATCTTGATTGGCCATTATTCTAATTACTTCTTTTCGAGTTATTTGAGTATTTGCAATTGTTATGACATTGCCATTTAGCCAATTATCAAAAGGAATCATTCTTTTGGGATGTTCCTTAGTTGGATGAAAGAGAAAGGTATAGAGGTACTTTTTTTTACTTCTAATTCTAAAGGAAGCTGTAAAGATATTTCCGTAATATACATCATTATCATTTTTATTATTGGAATAGGAATCCATTTTGATGTATTCTTTATCACCAATTTGTTTTAATAAGCTATGTGAAAATTTTGTATCATAGTATAATGATCTTAAAATTACTGATGACCTTTTAATCTTTTTTAATTCCCCATGATCATATCTGTCAGCATCATCGATTAAATCTTCAATATATTCAGTAAGTTGGTCTTTAGCTTCGCTTGGTAATCTATCAATACGTGTTTTGTTTTTATTCTTTTTATTAGAGGTGATAACTATGACTCCTTCCAACGACATATTTCCAATAAGTAATAGTAATGATGTATTTGATATTGCAGATACAGAGGGGATGTATTCGCAATATGATGATAAACCCAATATAACCAAAGAATTATTAGTTCATTTATTGCAAGGGGATCCAGTTGTTGATTTATCTGATGGTGAGTATATTCATTGGCTTCAATTGGACAGTGGTGCATTAAAATATTTAAGAAGTAATAATATTATCTCTTAATAGTAAATTAATCTTTGCTCTGTACATTAGTACAGGGCTTTTTTATTTGTGCAAACCATCAAAGTGCAGTTAAGAATCCAAACATAAATGAAATTCCAAATATAGCAGCAGATGCAATCCAGATAGCCATACCAGCACCCTTATGAGATGGAAATGCATTTTGAATAACTATACCCAAGATAAATGAAACGAACTGTAGCCAGCTAAATGCAGGAATTATAGATACTGCAAATACTACCCAGCCGACTGCTACCAGAGCTATCCAAGCAGATGAATTAGGATTGATTTTCTCCTGATCATCTATGGAGTTATCGTTATTTGTTACTGAAGATGAGTTATTGGAAGATGGATGATTTTGCTCAGCACCACAGTAGGGGCAAAATACAACGTTCTTATCTATCTTTTTACCACATTTGTAGCAGAATACTTTTTCACTTGATTCGTTATTATTGGAATCAGTTTCGACTGGTTCAGGTTTAATACTCTTCTTAAGAATGGTACTAATATTATTCATATCATCGTTTAAGGATTGATCACTGAATGGTACGGACACACTTTGATTATCTGTCGATATTATTTTTAGATACCCGTCTGTTTCGTCAGCATCCTTATAACTAACTGATTTTATTTTGTCTAAAGAAATATCTTGTCTTTTTTCAGGACCGTATTCAATAACTGAATCCATTCCGAATCTTTCAATTATTGCATAGCCATCAGTTAGTGTGATTGATGAATCATATGGCTTTTTAATTTCAACTTTTACCATGTTATTCCCCTTATAACAGTGTATTCAGCTTTTTATGTCATCGGTATCTGGACAATAGAAATTTAATTGTGTACATGGAACTTTCGATCTAGTACTTGTGTGAATGCTATTAGATTGTATCCATATTGGATAGCATCTTCACCCCAGTATTCACGTCCATTGAATCCTTTGATATGTCTCTTTGCAAAACATTCAGCAGAGGCTTCTAATAGAACACGCCGAAGATCAACTGTTCTTTTTTCTTTAGTCATAATAAGACCTCATTTGCATTTGTTAAATTTCAACCGTATAAACGACAACCTTACCAACAATTCGGACGTTGCCAAAATCTTCGTAGCGATAATTAATTGGTCTAAATGAAGAATCATAGGAGTCAGGACTGAAAGTCACTATCCGACTGTTGTCATCGAAGTAGAATCGTTTAACAGACATATCACCACCATCTTGAAAGACGACAATATCGCCATCTCTAAGGTCATCGATTGTATGAAACTTCTTAATTGCTATTAGTGATTTATCAGGCAAAATTCGATTCATAGATTCACCATTAACGTGAGAGACGATTATATCTTGATCACCAGCGTATTTACCCATGATTACATCTGAAAGAGTAATTTGTTGAACGTCATCTTTTGTAAATGGATCAACTTCCATCAGCATCCCTGCAGAAATACCTGTATCAAAGTAATTATATGAATATGAACTTATTGAATCCGGATTGGTAGATAGCTTTTCTTTATGATCGCTACGTTTTCTTGATACATCAAATCCCATGAGCCATGCTTCACTGACATTTAGCGTTTTGGATAGTAAATATATTCTATCTTGATCAGGCGACTGCACACCATTAACATATTGAGACAAAGCACTCTTACCCATTTTTATGTTTAATTTGTGTTGATAGGGTAGTGACTTATTTAATATATCTACTTGTTTTAAATTACGTTCACTCATCAATTGCCTGAGCCTATTAGATGTATTATCTTTCATAATTTAACCACCTTTATAGTGTATATAATAAATCATCATGAACTTTTGTTCAATAAAAAGTTCATGAAATATGAATGTTTTCGTTGACAATATTTAATGAAGATATTATTATTGAGATACAAAGTTCACGGTTCATGAACATAAAGAGGTGATTTTATGAAATATGATTATTCAAGTCTTTCCGGGAAAATTGTTGAGAAGTATGGAACACAATACAATTTTTCAAGGGCAATGGGATTGTCGGAGAGAACAATCTCATTAAAGCTTAATGATCAAGTATCTTGGAAAGATACCGAAATTGTAAAAGCAGTAAACTTACTAAATCTAAATGTATCTGAAATACCAAAGTATTTTTTTAAGCAAAAGGTTCACGAATCATGAACATAAAGAGGTGATTTTATGAAATATGATTATTCA
Organism: Companilactobacillus jidongensis; assembly: GCF_003946575.1. GTDB lineage: Bacteria > Bacillota > Bacilli > Lactobacillales > Lactobacillaceae > Companilactobacillus > Companilactobacillus jidongensis. The sequence goes on from NZ_RHOP01000012.1 coordinate 7,274, forward strand.
AGTCTTTCCGGGAAAATTGTTGAGAAGTATGGAACACAATACAATTTTTCAAGGGCAATGGGATTGTCGGAGAGAACAATCTCATTAAAGCTTAATGATCAAGTATCTTGGAAAGATACCGAAATTGTAAAAGCAGTAAACTTACTAAATCTAAATGTATCTGAAATACCAAAGTATTTTTTTAAGCAAAAGGTTCACGAATCATGAACGTAAGACGATATTTTATAAGGGATGTGAGATGAATGGAGAAGTTTTTTGATGAATTTAAAAATCCACAACAAAAAAGCTACCTCGGCAAAGGTAGCAAGTTAGTTACATATAGAACTGATCAATACGAATTAAAACAATTGTCGATGAAGCGACATGGAGAAATTCAAATTACTTCTGTCGGTTTATATAGTTGTTCTGTGTAGAGAAAGCACGCATTGCCATTAATGCATTTTCATAAGCTTGTGATTTTGTGAATTGTTCCATTTCAAAAGCTTTTATTGGTATTGAAAGACTATTAATGGATGCAGTAATCGCATTAGAAACGTTTGTTGGTAAATATACATTTTGCATAGCTTTGCTTGCTGCAGTAATTTCGTTTAAGTACTTGGTTGGAAAGTAAAAAGAAGAAGCAATAGCTTTTGCTGAATTGGAAAGAGAATTGAGCGCATCAATATTGTAGTACGTACTAGGCAGATTTAAATGTCTAGTTAATTTATCAATATTCTGATATGGATTTTTGAACTGATCTGATATGGAAGCACACATTGTTTTCACCTCGATTATTTTGAATTAATTAAATTATAACAAGAATTTTTATGTGAAAGGCGTTAGAAAATATGACAGCAAAAAAAATAAAAATACAAGTAGATTTTGAAGATATTGATATTTTGATTAAAAAGCTATCTCAGGCAAATGAATTAGCTTATGAACTGATTTCAAAAGTTAATTCAATCTCAAATTTAAAGAAAGAATCTCATATATCAGTTTTTAAAAAAGGAGGGATAGTTAATGAATCAGGTAGCGGTTTTTAACTTTAAAGGTGTCGGAATCAGAACATTACAAATTAATGATGAACCATGTTTTGTTGGAAATGATGTTGCAAGTATTCTGGGATATTCTCAAACGGCAAAAGCGGTAAGAGATCACGTTGATAAAGATGACAAAGGGGTGTCCGTTTTGGACACCCCTGGTGGAAAGCAAAGTACAACTGTCATCAATGAATCGGGTTTGTACAGTTTGATTCTATCTAGTAAGTTACCGACTGCAAAAGAATTTAAGCATTGGATTACCTCAAAAGTTTTACCTTCGATTCGTAAGAATGGATCATATCTAACTGATCAAAAAGCTTATGACATAACTCACAATCCTGATTCACTTGCTGAATTGTTACTGCAGGCTGGTAATCAGCTAAAAGAGAAAGATATTCAAATATCAGAGATGAAACCAAAAGTACTTTTTGCCAATGCAGTTGAGACTAGCGATACAAGTATTCTGGTTGGTGAGTTAGCAAAGTTACTCAATCAGAATGGCGTAGATATCGGTTCTAAGAGGTTGTTCGCATGGTTGCGTAATCATGGTTACTTGATTGCTGGAAATCATTCAGATAGAAATCTACCTACTCAACGATCAATGGATTTGAAGATATTTGAGATTAAAGAACGTACTTACAACAATCCTGATGGTTCAGTTCGAGTTACTAGAACTCCTAAGGTTACTGGTAAGGGACAGACATACTTTGTTAATAAATTTTTGAAGGAGGCATAACTATGCATTGGAATTATTCAACATTAAGCACCATTAACTGGTCTGTATTGATGATTGGATCAGGAATGTTAGTTACTTATTTATTAATGAAATATAAATCAATAAGAGGAATCATTAAGAATATTACTGATTTCAATATCAAGTGAGGTGTAAATATGCAAGAAATTCAAGACAAGCCTTTTATGGCGGAGGTTCATCTACCTGATGACTTAATCAGATCAATCGTATTGAATGAAGTTCGTGATGCTAAGGTTCAGCCCTTGTATCTGTCATTCAAAGAAGTGGCAAAAATTAGTGGTCTGCATGAAAAAAGATTGCATGCTACTTTGAGATATTTTGAGGAATTATTAGATGCTAGAAAAGGCGGACCGGTATTCTATCCAGTCAATGGTCAAGGGTACAAGATTGATTATCAAACCTTTTGTAAATTCTGCAGGAAGCACACTGAGGCAATTTGGAATTTAGAAATACCGAAATAAAAGGAGAAATTAATATGCATGATCTTATTCAATTACGTGAGACGGTACCAGCTGCTAAGCATGACAAGGAACTAAGACTGTTGTCTGACAGAATACTAAGGGAAATTAGTTATGGCAGCACAAGTTTTAAGAAGAGATTGTCATTCAAGTTGAACGATGAAGAGTTGGCATCATTGGATGCCGCAAATGTTGGTGTATCACTGACAGATGAAGAATCAGAGTCATTTGTTTACTACTTCTTTATAAGTTAGGTGATGTCATGTTCGGAAGATTAGTTATATATGCGATAGGCATTATAGTGCTATATACGTTTTACAAAGATTTAGGGAGGTGATCAATTGAGTGATCCAGAATTAACCAAGCTGATTGATTTAGCAATTGAATTTGAGCACAAAAAAATCCTGGCTAGGATATTTCCTACCAGGAATCACATTCATAACTTTATTGAATCAGCTAATAGACTAAGTGAATTTAAAAAGTCACTGTCATGCAACTGACAATGACCAAATCAAGGCTGAGGACGTGTATACCTCAAACACTAGAACACGTGTTTATTATACTACGTTCTCAGCCATCTATACAACAATTGAAAGCTATGGTGATTGAGATGACTGAAGAATTAAAAAGAGACTTTAAGGGTATATGGATTCCTAGGGAACTTTGGGAAGATGAGAATATGACCAAGATGGAGATGCTGCTATTCGTTGAACTAGACAGCTTATCAAGTTATGAAAAGGGATGTTTTGCTAGTAACAAGTATCTTTCTAAATTCTTACACGTTAGTTCATCACGTATTTCCCAGTTAATATCTAGTTTGGCTGAAAAGAAATATATAAAGGTCAAATTGATATATGCAAAGGACAATCCTAAGCAGGTGATCAAAAGAGAAATTTACCCTATTAATTATCTAAACAGGGTAGTTAATAAATTAAGCGACCCTACTGAGAATACTAAAAACCCCTACTTAGAAAATTGCGAGGATAGTGTACCAGGTTTAGTGAACCATGTTAGTAATAAAGATATTGTCGAGCAAGCTCAACCAGATATCCCTTATCAACAAATAATTGATTATCTCAACGAGAAGACTTCAAAACAATTTAAGAACTCTAAGTCTAATCAAAAATATATCAAATTGAGAATCGATGATGGATTTGATGTTGATGATTTCAAGTCGGTGATTGATAACATGATTGTCGTTTGGCTTAATGATCCGAAGATGAATAAGTATTTGAGACCTAGAACTTTGTTTGCTGATAAGTTTGAGGATTACTTAAATAGCAGGCCTGTGCCTAAATCTAGTCATAGTAATAAGCATAGACATGTTGAACAAGGAACTGATTGGAATAAATACAATTCTGAAGAGGACAACCTGACTGATGCTGAAAAGGAAGCAGAAACATTGAGATTGCAGGAAAGGCTTCGAAGAATGAGAAAAGAAAGAGGAAGTAAGGCGGTTAAACAATGATTAATAGAGCTGTATTGGTTGGCAGATTAACAAGGAATGCTGAATTACGTTATACGTCGTCTGGTCAAGCTGTCACAAGTTTTACGCTTGCTGTTAATAGACAATTTACGAATGCTAAGGGTGAACGTGAAGCTGATTTTATCAACTGTGTAATCTGGCGTAAAGCTGCAGAGAATTTTGCTAATTTCACTAGTAAAGGATCACTTGTTGGTATTGATGGACGTATTCAGACACGTAGTTATGAAAATCAGCAAGGGCAAAGAGTTTATGTGACTGAGGTCGTATCAGAGAAGTTCTCTTTGCTTGAATCAAAAGCTGAAAAGGCTACACGTGAATCTAATTCTAATCAACAAAATTCAAATAATGCACCTGCAGCAAGCAATTCTAAGTCTGATGACGTTTCAGAGCCATATGACTATGATTACGAGCATAAGAATGGAATTAGCAATGGCAATGATCCATTTGCTGATACAAGCAAACCAATTGATATATCGGATGATGATTTGCCATTTTAAATTTAGGGGGAAATAAAAATGATTGACACATTAAGTTTATATGATTTAAACGATATTAAAAATTACGCTGAAGCATATGGTTCTTATACAAATGTTTCAGGACTAGAAGTCTTATTGGGTATTGATACCGGAATGAGATTTACTGAATTAGACAATTTAACTTGGGAGGATGTTGATCTAATAAATTGTAGTGTTCGTATTATTAATAAGATTGGCATTAAGAGAATTCCCTTTAACGAAAGCATAGGATTGAAACTTCAAGATTTGAAAAGTAAGCAGCGTGTTAACTATTCAAAACATGGATATGTACCTGAAACTAATTATGTATTCATAAATAGTAAATTGCAAAAGCCAACATTGATTAGTGTTGAAAGCTTTATTTCTAAATCTTTAGATAATGATGATCTCGTATCTTTTAAGAAACTCAGAGATTCGGTATTACTAAAGGAGGATAGTAATGATTGATAGGCCTGATATAACAGAGAAATTAAGTAAGCTAGTTGAGAAGCGATTAAATTCACAAAATTCTTATTGGGCATCAGAAGTTAATTTTGATAAGAATACCGAGAACGAGCGTCGTGTTGATTTTGTGGGTTTTAAACCATATTCATTTAACGGTGTATTGGAGACAACCTGTGTTGAGCTTGGTACTTTTACATGTTACGAAATTAAATCTTGTATGGGTGATTTTAAATCCGGTCATGGACTGTCATTTTATGGCGATGAAAACTATTTGGTTACAACTCAAGAATTTGCTGATGAGTTACGAAATAAGATGATGTTACCTAAAAGAGTTAACGCAATCCTCTGTCCTGACAAAGGATGGTCAAAGCTATACATGAAGTTTGATTTAAGAAATCCAGAAATTCATAGATCAAGATCAGCAAGTGAAATGTTATGGGATATCGCTCAGTTACATAAGTGATTTTTATGTTTCGACCAGTTAAAAAAATGGAGTGAGAAAAATATGGGAAACGTGAAAATACATTGGTATAAATTTTACTTTTTAAATGAAATATCCCCTGTGGTAATAGCTCTGAGTAATGATATGGAAGAGATTGTTAGGCTACTTCAAAGTGATATGGTTCTCTGGGTTCGTGGGAGTGACCAGTATCCATCTGCTGCAATATGCATGAAGTACGTGGTATATGCGGTTGAAGTTGACGGTGATGAAAAATGAATAGTGAATCGCTAATTTTAGATGCTTGCTGTGGATCAAGAATGTTCTGGTACGACAAAAATAATAAAGACACTTTGTTTATTGATAATCGAAAATTAGAAACAACTTTAAGCGATGGACGTAGATTAATTGTTAATCCAAATAAGTTAGCGGATTTCAGGCATTTACCGTTTGAAAATAAATCCTTTTACATGGTTGTTTTTGATCCGCCGCATCTATTACATGCAGGAGCAAATTCGTGGTTAGCACAGAAGTACGGTGTACTTGATGAAGATACATGGAAGCAAGATTTGAAGTCAGGTTTTGATGAATGTATGAGGGTTCTCAAGACCCATGGAACTTTAATTTTTAAATGGAATACAGAGCAGATATCAATGGCTAAGATTTGGAAAGTATTTGGTCGAGAACCATTGTTTGGAGATAGAAGATCTAAGACAAGATGGTCTGTATTCATGAAGGAGGAAAATAATGACTAAAAATAAAAAATTAATTAATTTTGATTTAACTGAAATTGGTGATGGTGGTGCTTGGAAGAACGAGGCTATGAACTCAGTAGCAACATACCTAGAGGATAACTTTGCCGAAGAAGTTGAATCAAAACACGTCGTTGTTATTTCGTAGGTTATTGTTATGAAGAAATTTGAACTGATAGGAACATATCAAGCCACTAGCAATTGGCCTAAGCGAAGGAACCATATATTTCAAGTTAGTCGTGCCGTTAGAGATTCCATGGCTATCAGCAGACGAAGCATTTACCTAGTTGGATCTAATTCAGTTCAGCTGCTTGATAAAACCACAGAAAACAAAAATGACATGTACGAATACAAGTCATCAGAAGAATTTCATATGATGTTGGAATTAGGGATGTTGATTGAATTGAAAAGTTATTAATCATGAGGTGAAATAGTGAATAAGTTTAGAGTGCAATTACCAGGGAAATTTGTAAATTTGAGATTTGGACAAGATTATTATGCATTAGATAAAAAAAATAAGGAATTGTGTGTCGTTGGAATTGAAGCACCTGATCGAATTGCTAAAAGATATAATTTCGAATTTGATGAGGAACTTGCTAAAGAATATGGAATTGATGAGTTACCTAGAGTTTATGAGGTTGATCAAGATGTTTAATAAAAAGCATATTTGTTATATGTGTGGTGAGAAGGCAGACTTCAGAATGAGTAATGGTAAGGATATTTGTAATAAGTGTTATATGTTCTATATGAGTATTGGATATTTTGATTCTGAGAGGGGAAAATAGTGGGATTAAATAACTGGAAAGACTATAAATCAAAGAAAAAGCGAATTATAAAGAAGAATCGTATAAAAAGTACTTTGTGGATTGGTAATGCTAGAGGTCCTTCTAAAAAGCAAATGATGGAAGAAATGGCAAAGAGAGATAATTTTAGATGAAATATATTTCTGAAATATCTAATATCGTGATTATTGTTTTACTATTGTCAACTCTTATTGCTGACATTAAATTGTATTTCAAAATGAAAAAGTCCATTGCATTGGATAAGATGTATCTAGACTGCTATGAAGAATATGTAGAGGTTAATTCTAAAATATTACACGAATTATCTAAGTAAGAAGTATTGCAAAAGGGATATTTGGGAGGACAGTATTTTGGACGAAGAAATAATCAAAAGAATCGTAAAGAAAACATTGGATGAGGAAAGTCGAAAGAACAAGAAGTCATCTAATGAGTTGAGGGACTGGAAATTACATAATACTAAACTGCTGCTTGAAAACTACCACATTTTGAACAGCCACGTGCATGATATTAATTCAACGGTGGATAACTATCTTAGTAGTATATTTGATCCTGATGATCTTAGATTGAAGTCAGTCATCAAGTACAAGTTAAAGACTAGAGAAATGATGCATTACATCAATGCTCAGTTGATTGCTTATGAAATCTACTGTGATAAAGATGGGGATGCTGCTAAAAGAAGGTTCGAAGTTTTGAAAATGTACTATATTGACCCTTTTTCAAAACACAAACCAACCATTACAGATATTGCTAATATTCAGCATTCGTCTGAAAGAACCGTTAAACGGGATCTTGAGACATCCAGAGAGGAGTTCTCAACGTTTTTATTTGGTATTGCAGGTATTGGATCACTAAGTTCAAAATGACCCTTTCTTGTCCTTTTTGTGCAGTTAGCTAGGTGTTAATATAGTAGTGTAAAATAAAAGTTTGTTTCAAGGGATGTCAATTTATGGCATCCCTTTTGTTATATCGTGAGAGCCGGGAGTTAGTTGATCAATGTGGTGTTAGTCATTGTAATTCCTCCTCTAAATTATATTTGCTGCTAATTGTTTACTTCTTTCAGGTTCGACTCCTGATTCTCACATTGGCACGTTTGATAAATATCCAGAATATGCAGCGGATGTTTAGAACAAAAAGCGATTGTAGTTGTCGGATCTTATAACCGAATCGGAGCATATTTCTTAAACATCATGGGCCATGCAATCATTCACCGAGCTTGCGTTCATAGGTGATATATGGATAGTTGGTAGAGTCAGGCTTATCACACTTGTTTAGCAAGTAATCACGCAATGTGATTCACAGGTTCGAATCCTGTACTATCCTTTTGAGTCCACGTCTGTGGGCTTTTTATTTTGGGAGGAATGGATATGAAACAAGTTCTTAATATTAAGATGGTTAGTGACAGTGAGTTCAAAGTAGATGTTGGCAGTGATGTCAAAGAGAGAGAGTTAGAGTTTGGTATCACTGATGTTATGTACCACCTAGTTATTAAGTATATGGAGTACAAAGATATGAAGATGACTGATAGTAACTTTGATAAGGCAGCCAATGAATATTGTTCAGCGTTGAATAATCAGTTACATATTATGCATGATATTAAGGCTGATAAAGGTAGTGATTAAATGTTCGTAAGAAGGTGCAAGCACGGCGGTTGCCATAACCTAGTGTCAGGTACTGAACTGTTCTGTAATGAGCATGCTGATGAACTACCAGCGTATCAAGAGCGTATGAATAAGATGCATCAACATATCGCAAGTCATACCAAAGATTACAACTCTAATGTTAGATATAAATCTAAGGAGAGGAGCAAACGTGAATCGTTCTATCATTCTGGTCAGTGGAAGAAGTTACGCCTGTTTGTATTAGAACGTGATAATTACTTATGTCAATATTGTTTGAGGTTTGGTCTTGTTAGACCTGCTAAGATAGTTGATCACGTTGTACCTGCTCAAGCAGCGCCTGAACTGATGACTGATATCTCTAACTTGGTTACTTGCTGCAATACTTGTCACAGAGCTAAGACGGAGTGGGAACAACGTTTCTATCACACTGGTTATCAGGATGAAAAGCAAAGGATTAAGGCTGATATCTTGATCAAGAATCTGTCAGAACTACCTAACTTTTCTAAATAGGCCCCCGCCTATTCGTTCTAAGGAGACAGCTCGCATAGTGGTCATGAGATAAAAAGAAACCCCGAAAATTAAAACTTTTACAGAGGAGGTGAGAATATGAACGTCCGAAATGCAGGAAGAAAACGCAATTTGAAGTTAGTTGACCCTAATCATCCAGAGCAAAACCAACGAAAAGAAAAATTAAAGGCAGCACGAAAAGACATCAAAGAAATATCCAACCGACCACCTCGTTATATGATGGATGATGCCAAAGCTTTGTGGAAAAAGTTGGTACCACAATTGAACAAGGTTGGATTAGTTACGACATTGGACCAAACTAATCTTGAATTATTTTGTACACAATATGCTGAATACAAAGAAGCCAATGAGCAGTTGAAAGAGTATGGAAGTGTATATGAAGATTCAAATGGTAATCTCAAAAAGAATCCGGCTGTTAATATTATTGATATTTGTTCTAAGAATATGCGTACATTGGGTATCACGCTGGGAATTGATTTCAATTCTCATTCTCAACTATTGGATAATGAAGATGACTCTGACTTTGACTTAGAGAAAGCTATGAAGGAGTTTGGTGGATAATGGATCTGACAAAAATTAAGAATAGTGAACGTGAAAAAAAGTTACTCGAGGAATATTCCAAGGGTAACTTTTCTGTTATTCGTGATAAATATAATGATGATGGTACTCAATACTGTTTTGATGTATTAGATAAAAAAATTGTGACAGGATATTTATTGAAGTTAGCATGTTACCGGCACATCAGCGATTTAAGAAGAGTGGAAGAAAAAGTTGATAACTTTCCGTTTATATATGATGTAAAAAAGTGTGAACAAGTTTTAAACTTTGCTGCAATATGTCCCAATGTTGATACAGGTAAGCCTGTGGATTTAATGGGCTGGCAGAAGTTCATATTATCGCAGATGTTTGGATGGCGTGGAATTAATGGTAATAAGAGATACAGTTCAGTGATTGTTTCTGTTGCACGTGCACAAGGTAAAACTTATCTTTGTGCAATTATTGCCTGTTATTCTTATTTGATTGAATCTATGGGTAAAAATAATCAGGATCTGATGGTTACTAGTAATATTACTGAGCAAGCTAAAAAAATCTTTGGATACATTTCAACAATGATGAATCAACTTACAAAAGATAATCGTTTATTTGAAGAGTTTGCAAAAAAGACTGATATGGATGTTCAATATAATCGTGTTATTCAACGTAATACTAATAATAGATTACTTCAGTTGTCTGCTGAATCAGGTAAGTTTGATAGTTATCATTTTCTGTTTGCTGTGTATGATGAAGCTGGTGAAACTAATCATAGTGTTGTTAATACCAAAATCACCTCAGGACAAATTAATACAGAGAATTCTCAATTTGTTCAAATTTCAACTGCTTATCCTGATTCAACGGTTCCATTCAAGCAGGAGGAGGACGTTATTATCAGAGCTATGGAACAAGATGAAAAACGTGCTGGTGATCATCAGCTTTGCCTAATTTGGTCACAAGATAAAGAAGATGAAATTGATAAACCTGAAACATGGGTCAAAAGTAATCCTTTACTAGATTTGCCAGATAAAAAAGAGCAACTGATTTCAGGATTACAACGTGAATTAGATGTTAAAAGGGTAAATGGAGAAGAGTTTAGTTTTGCTAATAAGAACTTGAATATTTGGTTAGATCACAAGACTAATTCATATATTGATGGTGATGATTGGGATGCGACTACTGTTTCAGAATTTGATATTAGTAATAGAGATGTATATATAGGTTTTGATGCCAGTCTGACATCTGATAACACGGCGTTGTTCTTTATATTTCCATATGAAGATGGTGATCAAGCAATGTATCATCTTGTACAGCACTCATTTGTTCCTTGGAAATTACTAGGCTCAATAGAAGCCAAAGAAAAGTCTGATGGTATTCAATATCGAAAGATGGCAGATTTGGGATATTGTACGATTACAAATAATGAGCGTGGATTAATAAACTTGGATCAAGTTTATACGTGGTTGCTTACATATATAGATGAGAAGAATCTTAATCCAGTATTCTTTGGATATGATGCTTTGCGTACTAATAATTTCACCCAAACCCTTAATGATAAAACTGATTGGAATATCATGCCTGTTAAGCAGACATCATATGTTTTGACTGAATCAATTAAATTTGTTCAAAATGGTTTTTATCACAGACAGGTTACTCATTTAGATGACGAAATTATGAAAAAAGCTTTGATGAATGCTGAAGTTTCGGATAACAAGGCAGGTATGGAAGTTGGTAAAAGTAGACAGTCATTAAAAATTGATGTTGTTGATGCACTGATTGATGCAATGTATCAAGCTATGTATCATTTCAACGATATGAGAGATAGAAAAGATCCATTATCTAGTTATTCTGATGATGATATTCTCAATTATTTAAATTCAGATGATTTTAGTTTTTAGGAGGTAACATGATTAAAAATACAGTTGAATATTTCACCAAGTTAAAGCACTTGTTACTAATTAATTTAGATACAGTGCTTTTTTTAATTGCTCTGATTCTATTAGATGTGAACAGTTATCATTTTGGATCATTAGTTGGTAATTATGTCGTTGTAGCAACGCTGCTATTAGTTGTATTTGTTATGAATAAACCTAAATAAATTTAGCTTTTTAGAAAAGAGGTGAGTATATGATTTTTAGATCTTTACGACCGTCAAAAGAACCTTATCAAATGTTGAATGATGATTTTGGAATTGGTTATTCAATTAGTAATAATAAAATAGTCTTTGATTCTGATTATGTATCTGCAAGAGCAGCATTAAAGTATTCAGATATTTATGCAGTTGTTAATAAGCTTGCTGAAGACATGGCCAGCGTACATTTTGAAGTTAATAATACTTTTACGAATAAGGTTCTTACTAATCCTAGTTCGACATCTAATCAATTTTCGTTTTGGCGATCAATGTATGTTCAAATGCTTTTATCTGGTAATGCCTATGCACTGATATGGGGTGACAAGTCAGGTAGAAGTGATCACTTAGAGTATTTGAAACCTTCACAAGTTCAAATATTTAGGTCTGGTGATGGTAATCAAATAAGCTATGATGTTACTTTTCCGGAGACTGAAGAGGCAGATATTAAGAACGTCCCCAGTGCTCAAATGATTCACTTAAAGACAATGAGTATTGATGGTGGGTTGATAGGCGTATCACCATTACGTGCCTTAACCAAAGAATTGCAGCTTCAAGATGCAAATAAAGGATTAGCGCTCGGAGCAATGAAAAATGGTCTCAACATTACTGGATTATTGAAGATACAAAAAGGTGGACTTCTTGATGGCCATACCAAAGAAGGTACTAGAAAGGCTTTTGAGAAACAAGCTGAAAATGGACATGTTGTTGTTCTTGATGCCTTGGAAGAATACCAACCACTTGAAGTTAATAAAGATATTTCAAGATTGTTATCATCAACTGATTGGACCAGTAATCAAATTGCCAAAGTTTATGGAGTTCCGCAAGATTATCTTGGAAGTGAAAGTGAGCACAGCAATATTGAGATGATTTCAATCCAGTATGCTCAAACGATTGGTAGATATATACGTGGAGTTGTATCTGAACTGCAGAAAAAGCTCAATGGAAATATCACTTATGATATCAATGCAATAAGTGATATTGATGGCCAACATGTTGAAAATCGTGTTCGTGGATTAGTTAAGGATAGGGTCATTTCAGCAGAGTTAGCTCAAAATATTTTATTGAGAAGTAATTCTGATTTATTAACAGTTGATGATATTAAAAAAACTAAGAATCCGCTACCGCCTATTTCAGTACAAAAAATGAAAGGAGGTGATAAGAATGAGCAAGGTACAGGAACTGAGAGCGATTGAAAATGGCGAATTAAAAATCGAAAAGCGTTCAGATGAGAATTCTGCTGATAAATTATCAGGATATGCAATTGTCTTTGATCAACCTAGTGAAGACTTGGGTGGGTTCATAGAATATGTTGATAGAAGTGCTCTAGATGGGGTCGATTTAAGTGATGTAAAGCTACTATACAATCATAAATTCGACAATATTCTAGCGAGGGTCGATAGTAATACTTTATTGCTAACGATTGATGAGCATGGATTATTCTTTAGTGCAGATATCCCTAACACCACTATTGGCAATGATGTTGCTGAGAATGTTAGAAATGGCAATTTGAAGGGATGTAGTTTTGGCTTCACAATTTCCGGAGATGCCTGGGAGAACATGGATAACGATGTTGCAATCAGACACATTACTAAGGTTGAAAGTCTTTATGAATTGTCGATTACGCCTATGCCTGCATATAAGGAAACATCAGTATCTCAACGATCACTAGATGAATTTAATAAAGAAAAATACGAAAATAAAAACTCTAGTTCAATTGATGAACTGGAGCTTTTTAGACTGGAGAATGATTTGTATGACTAAAGAGGAATTATTAGCAAGAATTGATGAAGCGAAAACCTTTATTCGCAGTAACGAACCACAGGATAAAAAGGACGAAAAATTAAAGGAGATCCGAGCACTTGTTAAGGAATTTAAGATGTCTAAGGATCTTGATGACTTTTCCGGAGATCTAGAAGACGAGGAACGTGATGATGAGAAGAAGTTTCCTCAAAAACGTTCAAAGATTCATCAAGACGATGATCCTGAAAAAGAAATGCGTTCAGCAATTAATACTTATCTACATAGCAAGGGTACAAAACAATCTGATAAATTGAACTTTACTGAGGATAGAGATCTGATTATTCCGAACAAATTGACACGTGATGCTAATCCTGGGATTAGCAAAACTGATGTTAGTGAAACTGTTCCAGAACAAATTATTTATGTTCCTCAAGATGAAGTTAAAACAGTTGTAGATCTTGCAAAATTTGTTACACGTTCGGCTGTTAAAACTGGTTCTGGTAAATACCCAATGCGAAAGAGAGCATCTGCAAAACTTAATAAAGTTTCTGAATTAGAGGATAATCCAGAGCTAGCCAAGCCTAATTTCTTACCAATTAGTTGGAGTGTTGAAACAAGACGTGGTGCAGAAGCAATTTCACAAGAATCTATTGATGATGCAGCAGTCGATTTAATTCCACTATTGAGTGAAGATGCAAATGAACAAAAGGTTAATACTACTAACTTTGATACTGCAACAGTATTAAAAACATTTACAGGAATCACTGTTAAAACATTGGACGATATTAAGAAGGTTGATAATGTTGGATTAGATCAAGCTTATACACGTTCATTAGTTGTAACCGGGAGTTTTTATCAATGGTTAGATACTTTGAAAGATGGAAATGGAAGATATCTGTTACAAGATGATATTCAATCAGCTAGTGGTAAGTCATTGCTAGGGATGCCAGTATTCAAAATTGATGATGATTTATTTGGTGCTAAAGGTGAAGCACATGCCTGGATTGGTGATTTAAAACGTGCTGTATTCTATGCTGATCGTGCTCAAATTGTTGCACGTTGGGTTGAAGATCGTATTTATGGTCAATATTTACAAGTTGGTACTAGATATGACATTGTTAAGGCTGATAATAATGCTGGTTTTTTCTTAACTCTAGACGCCAAAGCAACCTCAAATGATAGTTCGACAGTTAATCCAACTACTGAAACTACAACAGATGGTAAGTAGAAATGACTGATGAATTATTGAGTAGCCTTAAGCTAAGTCTGCGAGTTGATGGTAGTGATGATGACGAGGTTTTAAATCGCAATTTGATTGCTGCAGAATCATATGTAAAAGGTGCAATTGGTGAAACGGGAAGTTTAATGAAGGATTTCTATGAATTACCTGAAACTCAAACGCTTTATGAAACAGCAGTTATTGCTATTGCTAGTTCGTATTACACATATCGTTCCGCAAGTATGACAGGACGTGTTAATAATGTTGATTTGGCTAGTAACTCAATAATTGCCCAATTGCGTGGAAAATATAATCGAATATATCAGGAGCGTATTGAAAATGGTTCGTAATATCAACCCTAGCAGATTGAATACAAGATTACATTTAGGCGTTGCGGCTCCAGTCAGAACTACTCAAGGAACTATGCAGCCAGATTTCAAAGAAACTGAAACTGTTTGGTGTGGAGTTTATACAATGACAGTAAATCAGCAAATATCAACTTTAGGTGCGTCAGATAATTTTGATTTAATTCTGATTATTAGACATCGTGAAAGTGGTCTAAATGGTGCTAAATACGCGCGTTTTAAGGACTCGTTGTATGAGATAACGGGTACTTCTCCAGAGTGGAGCAATACAGCACACTCGTTTGATTTGGTTACCATTAAGAAGGTGGACAGAATTGGAATTTATTGAGGGAATGGAGAAGTTGGATCAAGCATTATCTGATCTTTCTTTGACACCTAATCAAAAAAAGCAAATGACTAAAGCAGGTGCATTAGTTTATAAAGAGTCATTAAGAAACAACATGAATAACAGTTTGCATAAAGGAAAATATTCAAGAGAGACCAAGGTCAAACTCGAAGATGATATAGGAATCAGTTATAAGGCTGAAGATGGAGCTACTTATGTTGGATTCAAATCAACTACAGGCCATAGTGGCTATATTGCCAGAATTTTGAATGATGGATATGCAGCCCATGGTGGTAAAGGAGCAAAAGCTCACAAAACAAGAATTATTAGTGGACTTCATTTTCAGGAAAAATCCTTAGTTGAGTCCAAAAGTATGATTTTAGCCGCTGAAGCTAAAAAATATAGAGAACTAACGGGTGACTAATATGGTTGCAGATAAGATTTTAAATATTTTGTTGAGTAAGTCGGAAGAATTGAAAATTAATTCTTCCAATTTTTTTGCACAAAATATTCCACAGGATTTGATAAGCACTGATAAAACAATGATTTTGATTACTGAAATTCATAGCATATTTACAAACAGAGCTAGTGACGTGAGTACAGCTAAGGATAATATGATAGAAATTCAAATCTTTTATCGAGGCGATACAGAACCTGACAGAACTGAATCGATTATCAATCATGAATTAGAAAAGTATCATTTCTATCAAATTAACTCATACCCGGATGTCGATTCTGACACCGGGTATTTAACTAGAACAATGAAATATGAAAATACGGAGGTAATTTACTAATGGCATTATCAGGATTTCAATCAGCAAGAATCGGTATTTTTGATCCGAATACGGAGAATATTCAAAAAGATAATATATTCAATGTCGATCCTAAAGAGAAAGGTTCAGTTGTAAGTGCTACAATTTCAAACATTTCACCTACAATTACGCCCATTTATGGATCAGACCAGGAGTGGAAAGCAGGTGGAAAAGGTGTTGGAGCAATTTCAGTAGCTTTTATTGCTAATGCTATTCCACTAGCGGTAAGACAAAAAATATTAGGAATGGAAACATTTGATGGTGGTATTGCTGGGATTGGTAAGAAAACACAGTCCCCATACTGTATTTTTGAAATGATTTCTCATGATGCGGTGGATGAATCAATAACAGCACATTTAGCACTTGTTAAAGGAACGTTTCATTTAACATCAGTAGCTCCAAAAACAAATACAAATACAACTGTCTATGATCAAGATCAATTGACATTCACAGCTACTACACGTGATTCAGATGGTTTTGCTTACTTTGAAGCACTGGAGGATGAAAAAGACTTCGATACCAATAAGTGGGAAACAATGATTTATGGTATGCCATTAACAACAATTGATGGTGGAAGTTCATCAGCTTCTAATGTTAATCCAACAGATTCAACTGATAAATAGGAGGAATAGTTAATGTCGAAGGAATATTTCCAGATCAATGCATTTAATCGAAGATTCTCGATTAAAAAAAGTAATAAGAATATGAGATTATCTTACGAATATTACACAAAGATCAGTACCAAGAATAAAGCTTTGAAATCTAGCCTTGATCAGATTGATAAGTTAGAGAAACAAGACTTAGGCGAAAAGGAAGCCACACAAGCTATTATGGATGGATTTTCTTCAGTTTCCCAATCATCGATGGATTTTCAGAATGTTCCATATAACTTTATTAAAGAAATTTTGAAGTTGAATTCAAAACAGGTTTCTATGCTTGATGACATGACTGGTGATGCAACCGCCGTGTTAGCTGGTCAACTTGCTCACGGTGTTACTTCAGACGAGGAAGATATTGACCCAAAAAAGCCACGAAAGAGGAGCAAGTAGATCCATATATCGTTTATAACGATTTCTTGAATTATGAAAAATCAATTATGCAGGAAACAGGTTGGGATTTGGAAACAATAGAATCCCAGCCATTTTTTGTACTTTCAGAAATTCTTAATGATAAACGTGAGCTACATAACCCTAATAATGATGTTGGTCCATTGAGTTTGACTGATTTCATTCAATCTGGAGGTATTTCATCAATCTATGAGAAAGGAGGTAAATAATGGCAAAAGATATGGAGTTAAATACCGGTATTCATATTGATTCTGTTCAAGCTGAGGGATCCATTCAATCCTTGAGGAATCAGGTCAAAGCTCTAACATCAGAATGGAAAATTAATGAACAGGTTCAGCGTGCTAATGGTGAATATCAATCAGCCTATCAGGTTAAAACTGAGGGCCTAGGACGTGCGATTGAAGGACAACGCAATCTTATCAACAGACTGCAATCAGAGATGGGTAATCTTGATAGAACAACTACTGAAGGCAGTCAGAGATTCTCTCAGTATGGTAATCAGGTAAATACTGCTACTCGTAAATTGAATGACATGATTATGCAACAAGATCGTGCTAAAGGTACTTTGAATCTTTATACAACTGGTATAAAGGAACAAAAGCAAGCAATGGAGAGCGCTAAGAATATCTCTGAATCCTTAGTTCAACGATACAAAGCTGAAGGTCAATCTATAAAAGCATCAGCGACTGAAAGAACAGCACTGAAATCACGTATTCAAGAACTAAACTCCTTATATTCTAAGGAATCTGATGAATTGGAACGTGTTAATACCAAGAGTGGTGCCGCTTCTAAGGAATATTCTTTACAAGCCAAACGAGTCAATGAATTAGGTACTGAAGTTGCTAAGAGTAAAACACGTTATAGAGAACTTGGATCAGAGTTAGGTAGCATGGGTACACATTTTACTGGTATTAGACAAGCTGCAGTTAATTCTAGAACAGCAATTGGCAATATGAATAATAGTATCAAGAATAGCATTGGTCATCTTAGAAATATGGCAATGACAGCGGGAATTGCTGGTGTAGCTGTAGGTGCAATGTTTGTAAGTGGTGCTAAAAAGGCTACTGAATTAGAAAATAGTTATAAGCAAATTACTAACCTTGCAGTAACCGGCGGTGAAAAAATGGCCGAATCTACTCGTAATGTTTCTAAGATGCAAGATGATGGTCAAAGGTATGCTATGAAATATGGTAAATCTCAACAAGAGATTGCTGATGGGTACGAGGATCTAATCAAACGTGGTTATGATACTAAGCAAGCATTAGGCGCTATGAAGTCTGAATTGCAAGCGTCAGTAGCGTCTGGTGATGACTTTGCAGATGTTGTAAAGGTTTCATCTCAAACGTTGGAATCATTTGGTATGCGTACCAATTCCACTAAAGGGATGGTAAAAAATACTAAAGTTGCGGTTAATGATTTAGCATATGCAGCTGATATGACGGCGACAGGATTCAGTGATTTAGGTGTTGGTATGTCATATGTCGGATCTACGGCTCATCAAGCTGGGTTCTCATTATCAGAAACAGCAAGTGCAATGGGGCTTCTTTCAAATAATGGCCTCGAAGCGGACAAATCGGGTACTGGACTACGTAAAGCTATAAATAGTTTGATTTCACCAACGAAAGGTGGAACTGAAGCACTTGAAAAGTTGGGTCTAAGTACTAAAGATTTCACTGATAATCAGGGAAATATGAAGTCTATGACTGACATTTTTGGATTATTACATGACAAAGTGCAAGGAATGGGAAAAAATGAAAAAACTGATATTTTCCACGACTTATTCGGGACGACTGGACAACAAGCTGGTTTAATTCTTGCCGAAAATTCTAAGCAATTGGGTGAATTGAATGCTAAGGTTGCTGATTCTGCTAAAAACGATTATGTAAGTAAGTTAGCAGAGAAGAATAGTCAGACAGGTAAAGTTGCATTGGATAGGTTAAAACAATCTGCTGATGCAATTACAATGACGATTTCAAGTACAGCATTACCAGCAATTACTGAAATTGGCGATCGAATGGCCAAGGCAGCCAGTTCAAAGGATTTTGAGAATTCCATTAAAGGGATTGGAACTTGGGTTGGTCATTTAGCAGATAAAACTGCTGACTTTTTTAAGTATCTTGGACAGCATGGCAATGATCTTCAGGGTATTACTAAATCAGTTGGAACTATCGCTAAAGATATTACAATCGGTGCATGGAACACTTTTTCTGGCACCTTAAAAGTAATTGGCAGCATGTTTGGACTTATTCATGACAATGGTAAAAAGGCTGAAGATCCACTAAAACTGATGAATGAATTTGTTTCAGGAATAGCTAAGCATGAAACAGCTATAAAGGTTGTTGGTGGATTAATTGCCGGTATGTGGGCCACTGATAAAATTGGAAGATTTGCAGTTAAGGTCAATGATATTACTGATGCATTCGGTGGATTGAAAAAGAAAATAACTAATTCAGGCATTGAACAAGCTGCTGCAGAAGTTGGAGAAAAATCAGGTACTTCAATGACGGATGGGATTAATTCTAAATTGGACGGAAGTTCAATTGGTAATAATCTAACATCATTGGGGAATACTTGGGGTGGTAAGTTATCCATAGCTATGGGTGCAGCAATTGCAGGTAAGGATATTTTCGATGCATTGACTACCAAAAGCAAAGGTAAGAAAGTTGAAAGTATTGGTGGTTCAATCGGTACTACCATGGGATTTGGAATAGGCGCAGTTATTGGTGGACCTGCAGGTGCTAGTTTGGGAGCAACAATAGGTGATCAGTTGGGAAAGAGTGCCGCTCCTGCATTTCAAAAGTGGTTGTACCATCCAGATGCCACAGCTAAAAAGGGTACTAACGAATATTATGAGCAGATGGTTAAGTCACGCAAGAAACTTGCTGATCAATATAAGAGTGATATGGCTATGCCAGGTGCTTCTGCGTCAGAA
The DNA here is from genome assembly GCF_003946575.1 of Companilactobacillus jidongensis. Taxonomy (GTDB): domain Bacteria; phylum Bacillota; class Bacilli; order Lactobacillales; family Lactobacillaceae; genus Companilactobacillus; species Companilactobacillus jidongensis. The sequence goes on from NZ_RHOP01000012.1 coordinate 27,213, forward strand.
CGTTCTGTATATACTAAGAAGTATGAACAAGCTAAAAAGGATGTTGAGAAATACGAAAAGTTAGCTAAACGTGTAAAAAAGACTGATTCTGAAGTGGATAAGCCTACTAAGAAAACAACAACCGCTCAAGCAATTACCAAAGTGGCGACAACTAAGGTATCCAAGAAAGATATTCAAAATGTTAAGGATATGATTCCAGTTATCAAGAACTATGAGGATGCCTTATCTGGATTGAAGAAATTTCTTAAAAAGAATAGTCCCGCTGACGAACTATCCAAAATTGATAAAAGCTTAAATGGTTCATCAAAGAATTGGAGTAAATTATCAAAACCTATTAGTGATATTGGCAAATCATTCAAAACACTGGCTTCGTTCAGCAAGTCGATGAATAAAAATGATGCGTTTGCTCAATTTAATAAGGACTTACCGGAACTAGAAAAAACTTTAAAGAAATCACAATTGACTAAGTACCTTGATAGTATGGATAAGGATCTCAAGAAGAATAAGATAACTAGTACTTTGGACAAGTTAACTAAGAGTCTTGAGAAGGATACAAAGAGTTGGAGTAAATTATCAAAACCGGTTAATCAACTTAGCAACTTATTTAAAACACTTACTTCGTTTGGTAAGTCTATGGAGAAGAAAGATCCATTTGCACAATTCAACAAAGATTTACCAAAGTTGGAAACTACTTTGAAGAATACCAAGGTAACTAAATATCTTGATGATATGGCTAAAGATTTAAAGAAGAATAATTTATCATCAGCCTTTGATAAGTTGACCAAGAGCATTCAAAAGGATACTAAAGATTGGACTAAGTTTGCTAAGCCAATAAAGGATATTCAAAAAGCATTCCAGAATTTGAATAAATTCATGAAGCTATATGGCAAATCTGATCCGTTTGCTAATTTAGATAAGGATTTTCAGAATCTTACTAAAACACTCAATAAGCAGAATATTGGTAAATTGCTCAGTTCTCAGATAACAGAAGCCAATAAGGCAACATCGAAAGTTACATTTGATAAAGATTTTAAGAATGATACTGATGGAATTATTGATGCACTCAAGGACTTCAAATCATCGTTCAATAAGAACTGGAAAGATACTTGGAAGAATACGTCTGAAGGTATGAAAGTTGGGCTCTCAACCGCTGCTAGTACATATAGCAGTAAGATGAGTTCTATTTCTAAAAGAGAGACTAGTTTTACAAGTGATTTTCTAAAAAAATGGAAGAGTTGGTTATCTTCAGTCAAAGGCGATTTCAAAACATCATTTAGTTCACTACCTGGACTTGCAAGTAAATCAATGAGTAAGGTCATTTCCGAAATTAACAAAGGCATTGGTGGAGTTAATTCTGTTATCAGTGCGTTTGGTGGTAAATCATTAAATCTTGCTAAATATGCTGTTGGTACAGCAGGTACTCCTGGAGGATTAGCAGTAGTTGGTGAACAAGGTTATGAACTAGCTTATGACAAGAATAGTGGAATTTATCCAGTAGGTATTAAAGGCGAGGAAATTAGATATTTATCTCCTGAAACATCGATTCTACCTCATCATTTATCTGAGCAATTTATGGGAATGGTAGCCAATCTACCTCATCATGCGACTGGTAAAGGCGATACTCAAAAGACATCTGCTGATATGACTGATTACGTATTTGAACACTTAGATGAATTAAAAAAAGACCCAGTACCATTTTTGAAGAAGCCATTCTTTGAGAAGGCCAGTTTCAGTAGTAATGAGTTTGTTAATCGTTTTGGTACATCACTAGCAAATGGGTTTTTAAAAGCAATTGCTGGACCAGTTAAAAAAGAATTAGAGAATATGGATTTCAGTGGTGCTGGTGGTGCTAGACCGGCTAAAGCATATGGCCCAATGATTCGTGCAGCCGCCGCGTTTATGCATCAAACTATAACTGATTTCAATGTGGATATGATTGAAAGAATCATTGCTAATGAAAGTGGCGGTGATCCTAATATCACTAACAATTGGGATGGTAATGCTAAGGCAGGGCATCCATCAACTGGTATTCTTCAGTATATTTTGCCAACATTTCTTAACTACGCTATGCCTGGACACACCAATATACATAACCCGTTGGATCAACTGATTGCATTATTTAATGATGCAACTTGGAGAACTGACATGGGTATGGGATATAACGGTAAATATGGTGAATGGCGTGGTTCAGCTAGTGGACCATCTGGACCAAGGTTCATGGCTGCAGGTGGTTTTTTGACAAAACCAACTAATATTATTGGTGGTGAAGCCGGCCCTGAAGTAATGATTCCCCTGAATAATAAAATGAGAGCTATACAGATACTTCAGCAAGCCAAGGATACTATTGGTGGTAACGATGAATCATCTAATACAAACTTTAATGTTGATACTGCAAGCATTGAGGAAAATCAAAAGCAACAATTATTGATGACGCAGGTTCAAAATAAATTACTTGGTAAATTATATGAAGCATTATCAAGTAATAGTGGTAGTGATACTAGTTCTCTAAATGATGTTGCAAACATTTTTGACAAGATAGGATTACAAAATCGTAGAATGACTAAATTCCAAGTTAAAGGAGGTACATCACTTGCCTAAAAGATTGAATGGTAGATACCGTCAAGATTCATTGCTATTAAAAAATGATGGTGAAGATGAATTTGAAATAAGTAATTATCAAGGACTACATTTTGCTAGATTAACAGTGAGCTCACCTCAACCTCAAACTAATTTCAAAACAAATACAGGCATTGATGGTCAGATTCAACAAGGACCAATTATCTATGCTTCTCGAACGGCAAAAGCTGATTTTTGGATAGAAGTTTCTGATGGTACAGATTTAGAGAGTAGATTTCATGAGTTTTATAATAAGTTCTTTAATAGAGACTTGGTAAGAGTACGTCAAAGCTATGACATTGGTCGTTGTTTTTACGGAATACCTAAGCCTTTTTCTTATACTGATATTGGATTTTACGATAAATCCTTTTCAGTGGAGTTTGAAATACCAAGTGCTTATATGTACTCGGTCGTTAGATCAACAGATTTTCCAATAGACATTAATAAAGAAGATTTGATCACTGATAATCTAAATTTATCCAGTACTAATATTAGTTACACTCATTACGCAGGTAGTTTCAAAATCTATAATCCTTCTGATTTTGATATACAACCGTATGAGCAGAACCACGAGTTAGATATTCTATTTAAAGGATCAGGAACTCCAATTTTAACCAATAATGATACCAGTGATACATTTCAAATGAATCAAAGTATCTCATCAAATGATTCATTAATTCTTAAAGGGGTTCATCCATTTCTTAATGGTGCAGCGTGTGAAATCAATACAAATCATGGTCATATTAATTTGCAAAAGGGATGGAATAGTTTTAACTTAAGTGGTTTTAATGGCACTGTGACTTTTGACTTTCCATTTATCTACTTATGATTAAGTTTGATAGTTACCGAGTCCAAGATAAAGATGGTGTTTATGATGAAACTTTGACTTGTATTGATCGTGACTCTTTAAGTAATTCCATTGAAATGAATAAATCAGATCAGATTGACTTTACTGCTGTGAATGATGAAAGTATTGGTTATCAGCTGTTACAAAATGAAAATTATATTATTTTTGATGGTCAAAAATATCGTATTAAACAGGCGGAAAAGGATGATGAAGCCTATGATTTGAAACGTACAGTGTCAGCTACTCATATTTGGTTCGATTGCCAGTATGTTTATAATTATGACAAGATTAATGGAACCAAGAAGCTTTCGGCAAGTGACTTAATGAGTTTCATTTTTGATCAGAATGAACTTGGAAATCACGGATTTACTTGGAAAGTTCAGGGAAGTACAGAAACTGCAACTTTTACTGATTATGGTGAAAAATCTGGATTGGAATGTATCAATGATTGTATTGAAAAGTTCAATTTAGTAGTTATTGCTAATAATAAGAATATTACGTTAATTCCATTGGGTAAGTGGCAGCATAAGACTGATAAGTCATTTAGATATATACATGACACGCCTACATTTACGGCTAATATTGATACAACTGAAATTCAGAATATTGCACGGGTATATGGTAAGACTAATGCACCTGTGACATCACCAATCGGAACAGCTGTTGGGACAATCAGCTTTATGAATGGAGCGCCTGTTGTAGATGATCCTAATAAACCGACGAATACTGTTCAGACTTTACCTAATGGAACTAAGTGGGTAATGGATAGCAAAGTGGTTGCAAATGGTGAAACTTGGTACCGGGTTTCTACTAATGGTTGGGTAAATGAAAAATACATTGTGTTTGATAAGAATGGAGATATTCAACCGGAGAATCATATTATTATAGAAGTTACTGGACAAGGAACGATAAAAACTTCTACTGATTCCGATAAAGAAAATACAAGTAGTGGCAATTCCTTGCCTATTGGTAATGCTGTTGGAACCGTAAGTTTTGTTGGTGGAGCACCAGCTTTGAGTGATCCACAGAAGCAAGACTCAATAGTTAATCATTTAGATAATGGAACTACTTGGGCCATTAATAATAAGAGGGTTATTAATGATACAACTTATTACGAGGTTGCCACCAACCAGTGGGTTGATGCTAAATATATTAGTTTTGATAAGGATGGTAATGTTAAACCTGAAGATCACACAATAAATCCAGTAACAGGTCAGGGAACGGTAAAAGCTGAAGAAACAGATAGTAATTCTACTAAGGATTCTGATGACAAGACTGACGAATCTAGTGACGATGACTCTGATACTACAAAATCTGATTCTAGTGATTCCAAAGAGTCAAATATTGTTTATGTTTACGATTCGCCTTTCACACCTCAAAATAAAACTGGGAGAACATTATCTCCTAGTTCACAGTGGAGAGTTAGTGCTTCTGTTAGTGATGGTGCTCAAGGAAAATCTTGGTACAAAGTTGGAACTAATGAATGGGTACCACAAGATCAATTAGACTTTAGCGGTAAGACAGATGTATCACCAGGGGATGTAACACCCACTGAATCAATTATTTATGATTCACCCTGGACTCCTCAACATGAAGTTGGTAGGAAATTATCTGATGGTACTCAATGGAAAATCAATGGTGAGATTACCGATGGTGCTAATGGTAAAACTTGGTATCGAGTGGCAACTAACGAATGGGTCTGTGCTGATAACTTTGTATTTACTGGTGATACTGATGTCGAACCAACCGAGGTAAATAAGGGTGATGACGATGCAGCACCTGATGATCATTCAACAGATTACTTTCAGCCATTTATAATTAGAGATGAAAAGTCTATTAGTGAATGGGGTGAACGTCCTGGACCTGCAATAACCAATAATGATATTGAAGATCCGATAGAAATGAGAAAATATGCGTTGTCTCAAATGAAAACTGAACCAACTGTGGATATTACACTCACTTATTCAGGTGATAACGAATTAAATATCGGTGATATGATTTATTGTGATATTCAACCAGAGAATTTCACTACTTGGGTAACAGTTGTAAGTTCTAAATATAATCCTTTAAGTTATTCAAATAGCTATGAGATTAACCTAAATTCAACTCCTCAGACACTTTCTGACTATGAGTTGTCTATTCAAACATCATTAGCAAATGCAAGATATAACGCAGCCATATCTCTATCCAACGGCTCAATTACCAATCCATGGCTAACAACAAAGGTAGGCGAAGTATAATGATTGATATCAAGAGAATGGCTGATCCAAATGATGGAAAATATTTTTATCCACAGACTCATTATTTAGCGGTGCAAGGATTAACAGGATATGTAAACAGTCTGATGGAAAACAAAACAGAATATGCAAGATATGTTAAAGATTTGAAGTCGATCAATACTCCAGGTCTTTTTTATTTTGATTCTACTACAGCAAATAAGCCTGCAAATATTCCTAAGGGAATTCTACAGGCGATTTTTATTGATGAAGATAACGGAATAATCGAGGTACTGACAACCAATTATTACTTCAATGTAGTAAATGGCGTGGTATCAGATATTCAAGAAAGGATGTGATCAATTGAATTTATCTAAAGAAGTAATTGCATCAGAATTCCCCAATTTAAACGTGAATTCTAAGGACGGCAAGAAAGTTGTTCTTACTTTCAAGAATGGGAAGGACGTTGTGATTGCTAAGGAAAATGATGACGGTGGATATGATTCTGAATTATACGAGTTCAGCAATGTTGACGACAAAGTAGTTTGGCCAGATACGCCTGAGTTGCCTAATAACTTGGCAAAGCTGGATTTGGATTCTTGGAATGGCGTTGTTGATTCCAATGCTCGAGACGATTTGAATAACAATCGCAAGCAGATTCAAACTACTGTTAATTCAATGGTTGGATATGTTATTGAGCAGCGTGATTTCTTTACGAAATTCAAGACGTCATTGAGTGATTTCAAATCATTTATTTTGAAGCTGATCAATGTCAGCGTATCGGAATTTATGCATGAGAATGTTGAGACTAAATATTATTCGAAGACTGAAGTGGATGACAAATTAGATTTTATTCAACGTGAAGTGGATAACATCAATCGTGCCATTGACTACAAACCAGCACCCAATGGTGTATTTCCACCTGGATTCACTGGAGAAAAGGATGTCGATGTCAACGATAATATCAGCGATTCAAATGTTAGTAACAAAGTTGAATCACTTAATACTGAGGAAGGAGATTAAACATGGCAGATATTACAACTGAACCAACTAATAACACTAGCCAAGATGATCTGATGCCACCAACTCATGTACCTGTTGGATCGGATTATGAACAATTAAAAATAGATTTGCCACTAGAGCAGCCTTTGATTTTCTATCTTGATGGATCGAAGGCTTTTTATTTGCCGCATGAAATGACTGATGACGAGAGTACTCATACCTTGCCACAATCAGTTGTAGATACTTTGACGAATAAGCGTATTTTCCAAGAGATATCAATTCGTCAAGGTCAATCGGGGATGTTCCATTCGCCAATTTTGATTTTAACGAAGGATGGTCCTTTGGACATGTCTAACTATCTGGTTAGATTCGAGGGACGCGATGCTAGTGAAGCACCCATCTATTCTGATGAAGGATTTAATCGTATTCAAGCCAATCTAGGTAGAATTGATTGGTCACCTGAAGCAGTAATTGCTCAATCTGCAGGATATTACAAGAATGCTCATTTGGTTATTGAATCAACTGATCGAACCAAGATATTTACTACCTTGGACTTTTCAATCAATATCATTGCAAATGATGTTGCATTGCCACGTATTCTTGCATTCTACTCATCTGAATATCAACGCTTGCTATATCACATTAAGGAAATGCAAACATCTGCTGATCATCAACTTAGTTACTTACTAAATATGTATGCTGCAGTCATTGTCGATTCACTTAACAATGTTCAAAAACAAATGGATGCTGTCAAAGCTGATTTGGATAAGAGTCTTAAAGATGGCAATGACAAGATTGATAATTATGTCGTTGATCAGAATAAGAAGCTCGACGCGACGAATGCGGAGATTACAACAGCACAAGGTAAGATGAATGACCTGGAGACGCAAATGCATGGTGACAACTTAGTTACGCTGGATGGACTATATTCGAACGTTCAAATTGGTATCAATACTGGGGAAATCGATCCGCATGTTAATGACGTTATTTTGGATTCTGATGTTTCATCTAAAGTTGATGATTTAACTAATACTTTGACAGAAGGGACAGATGCTGAATGAATGATCTCCAAAGAGTAGCCAACCTTATAGTTAAAATGCCGATTGGTATCAAGTATCGATTAATTAGTGGTGAATACAAAAAGATAAAAATTGATAAAGATAGTTATCAAGATGTTACAGCTGATTTAGTCAGTTATGAGAGCGCTAAGACGTTGATTCAGAAGTCTATTGACGAAATTGATACATCAGACAGTATCAGTGATTCAGTAGTATCTGACAAAATCGATTCACTGACAACTGAATTAACCACTCAAACAGCAGCATCTTAAATAATAGGAGGTAGATAAATATGGCAGAAAACTGGTTAACAAAAGTAGCTAGAATTGCAATTCGAGCTGCACAAGGTTTGACATGGACCGATAAGAACAATGAAGTTCAAGTTGCTAAACCTGAAGGGAAATCGAATTTGATTAATATTCAAAAGATTGTTGATGGAATTGGTAATGGTGGCGGAGACACAGGCGGTGGCGACAATCCTGACCATCCGTCAGCTGGTGCTGATTATTACGCAGGTAGTTTGGCCGATGGTGAAATCACAGAGAGAGAATTATTGTGGCAAGGCAAGTCTGATCCGACTAAGACTACTAACGTTACATTGTTGAAGGATGTCGGAGCTAAATTTAATTCAGGAGGCGATGGTGCTTTTATCCTTGTCCATTTGTTAAAAACGGTCATGACTGCTGGAGTTAAAGGCGCTACGTCAGAGGTTAAATTGAATTATGACGTTAACAATGTTGCTAAAGACGGATATTTCACTACTACATCATGCTATCCGATTTACATTCATGCATCTGATTTAGCAACTCATCAAGAGTTAGTTGTTCCGTTGAATGGTATTGGCGAGAATTTGAGTGGTGTTAATGTCAAAGCACCAGAATTGCATATTAAATATAATGATGATAAGACTATCGACATAACTAGTGTTACAGGATATGACAATGATGGTGCAGAATCTGGTGCAACTGGTGCTAACTATGATGTTGTTTCCGATTTGATTACAACCTTTTCAACTCAAAATGCGATTGCACAATTACCATCATCAATTAACTTTTTTACGGGATTGTCTAATGATGATATTCCATTGTCCGGAGTATCGGAATATTATGAAAATTCAATGGATGGATTAGAAGTATTTTTTGATGATTATATGTATCAACTTGGAGATAATAATCGGGCACTCAGAACATATTTTGACGTTGTCCCTTCTTTTAGAATTCCAAAAGAGCAATTAGTTATTGGAAATACAATAAATGTCCCATTCAATCAATGGAAAACAGGTTCAACAGTCGAATGGTGGGATAAGGAAAATTCTGGTGGTTGGACTGATAGAGGGCATTCATATCCGCAAAAGGGAAAGAAGAACGGACAGTTTTATGTAAAGATTATGGATAAATCTATAAATGTCTATTGTTCAAGGTTCACAATTGATACTTTGGGTAATTTATTTGAATATATTGCTAAGGTTGACAAAGTTACACCATATAAAATATAAAAATTAGGAGGTAGGATATGAAAATTTCATTAGAATTAGATGACAATCGAAGCATCATTGGTATCAATAATACCAATGAAAATGCTGCGGAAGCACAATCCAAATATGATGGCTGGACACTAGTTGAAAGTGATCCAGCCTTTTCTATCGATAATATGTATTTGTGGACAGTTAGAGATTCGGATAATATTCTGGTTCATTCAGCAACAAATATGACGCCAGCAGAGGAATCGCAACAAAATTTCACAGCGTTAACTATGCAAAATTTAGCAACATCTAAGTCAGTCAAAGAAGTCCAATCAGGTGTTACAGCCCTGACTCAAGCACAATTAGCTGATGCTCAAGATAAAGCTGATCTAAAGAACGGAATGACTGAATTAACTAAGCAATTTGCAGCAATGCAATTACAATTAGCAACATCAACTAAAACTACGGAGGCAGAATAATGGTTAATTTATTAAAGATGGAAATAGGTTGGGGAACACTTAAAGCAGAAGATATCGTAGGCTATGTTCCTATTGTTATTTCAAAAGATGATTACAAAGAGATCACTGGAGAAGATTACGTTGCTAGCTAGTCGAGAGACTAGCTTTTTTTATGCATAGAAAGAGGGTGAATTATGCCACCACATTTTTTAATAATTCATACAATCGAAGATGCTGCTAGTGCTATTTCGATTATTGTGGCAATAGGGACAGCACTGGTATGGGTATTTAATAGATTAGTAATCAAGCCATTATCAGATTCTATGAATCGATTATCTGATGAAATCAAGGATTTCAAGTCTGATTCTAAATTTGAGCATGATGAATTTAGGGGACATCTTGAAGAGCTTGACACTAAGATCCATGAGCATGATGAAGATATTATTTCATTGCAAGAGAAGGTCCATACACTATTTAATAAGGGAGATAAATATGAATAAAAAATTATCATTAGATGTTCACTCAACGGTTTGGTGGGTATCAATTGTTTCGTTGATTGGTGTACTAGCTCAACAGGTTGGACATTTGTTTGGTTGGGAGATCACTGGCGAGCAATTGAATCAAATCATGGCAATTGTTAATACGATTTTATCAATTGGCGGTGCGTTAGGGCTTGTTTATGACACGTCTAAGAAAGAGGATACGGAGGATAAGTAATGAAACGTAAATTAGTTTATATTGTAAGTCTGCTGCTGGCAGGCTTATTTTTTTTCGGTAATCAAGTTGATGCAGCTAATACCGATATGGTTGATGTATCTAATCACAATGGGTATATGACTGCATCGAACTTTGTTGATATGCGCAACAATTACGGTGTTAAATCTGTTGTAACTAAAATCAGTGAGGGTACTTATTATCACGACTATACGGCAGCTAATAACATCTCAACTGCTCAAGCAGCAGGATTGTATATTAATGGATATCACTACGCTAAATATAAGACTGAGGCTCAAGCCATTGCGGAAGCTGACTATGCTGGTACCTTGGCTAAACAAGATGGATTGCCGGTAGGTGCGGTATTGGTAGCTGACGTTGAAGATGGATCACAAGAAGGAATCACAAGAAGTCAGATGGATGCTAATAATGCTGCATTTATGAATCAAATTGCTAAATATGGATATCGTAGTGATGTCTATACGATGGGTTCCTGGATCAACAATAAGTTTCATGTTAAAGATGGAACTGGTTGGGTAGCAAGTTATCCTTATAATGCTGCAGGTAAGAATTGGTATTCTGCTAATAATGGTTGGCAGTGGGGAAGTACCTATCAATTCCAGGGTAGCTATGGGAATTTTGATGTATCTCAACTCTATACGAATTTCTATACTGCTGATCAAACAGCACAAGTTGATCCACGTGCATCAATTAGTAATGTTGTTTCAGTTAAGGGAAATGACTATAAAGCATATGCAACATTTAATAGTAGAGGAATGGCCAATATTGGAACAAATGTCATTTCTGGGTCGGATTGGATTTCAGCAAGTATCATCGCTGTGAATGACCGACCTTACTACGTAATTGGCGTTGACACGTTGATTCCACAGGCAAGTACGACCTTCAAGGATAAGCTAGTCATCAACTATCGATCTGATTATGGTGTTAATGCTTATAACTCAAAAGGACAAGTTATCAAAGATTCTAATCAAACGTTCAAAGGTGGTAGTGAGTGGAAGACTTCAGATAAGTTGACCAATGTTCCTAACATTGGATTGTGTTACAAGGTTGCTACCGATATGTATGTTCCTATTCAATATGCTCAGGGATCAGGTTTTAATGGTTAATGATATTTAAATATTCAAATATGCTAAATTGCTAGTATCAAATTTTTGCTCTAGTTGGTATATTAATTAGGCCTTCTATTTCTTATCTTACTCAATATCTATAAAAAACAGTGGTTTTCCATTCTGAAGGCAAAAAAGATCAACATCATTTATTTGGTGTTGATCTTTTTTATTTTACAAATAATTGTTATTATTTGCTAAATTAATTTGTAGAAGTGGTGGCAACATAAGAAAAACTATATTGTCAAATCACTGATATACCGGTAAATAATGACACATATAGATGTAAATATTACTAATAGTTTTTTGTTATTAATTGTGCAAATAGTTGCGTATGATGTTATACTTTTGTTGTACAAAAAAAGAGAAACGACTGTAACGTTTCTCTTTTGTAATTAGTTGTTTGAACAATGATAGCTTATTTTTATTTATTGTGGTGGTTTAACTTGGCAGAGTTAAATCACTATTTTTTTGAATCTAGACCGTTGATTGCTACAGCTAATCCAATTAGATTGATGATTAATTCACCAAATTGAATCAAGAGCTGTAGAGTATCGTGTACGCTTATGGTAATCCTTTCCGATAATGATGATTTATTATTCAATAATAATCACCCCTTATAGTCCAATTTACCATTGCTTCAAACAATAAATATATTATACATTTTCATACGTGAATGATATATACATAGCTTTATGTGAAACTCAGAGCAAACGGGTGTAAGTACTGGTAAACATGACATTAAGGGTATTATTTTTTTTTTAGGAATTAGCTTATTTTTAGTAAGATTATGATTTAACGTCGTTTAATCTTTAAGTTCATCTATTCTTTTATTAACCATTTCTTGTATTTCAATTAAGTCATTAAGGTATTCATCATAATTTGTAGCGTCTGGTTTAGGATCCTTAGAAATAAAGCTTTTAGCTCTAGCCTTGTGTCTCAAATATCCCAGACGAACCTTATTATTCTCGTCCCATTTTTTGTTGGCTTTGATACGTGCTTCAGTTAACTTTTCTGTCATAATTTTCCTCCTAAATTAAATTCCATAATTTTAATATTATGGAAATGGATGTAATTATTATAAGAATGATCAATAATATTTGAAGTATCCTCTTAGTAGTAAATTTCATAATATCAGAGTAAAGGCATGTTATAATTTGGATACACAAAGCAAGAGGCTTTGCCTCTTACCTTAGTGTCATTACTTGAGCCTTGATGTAATATCAAGTATGTGGTCTATGATTTCCAGGATTACTGCAATTAATCCTAATTTGACTAACAACTTATTTTCATCATGGCTTTTTTGGTGCTTGCCTTTCACTCTTGCCATCTCCTCTCTACACTTATTATAATACACTGGTAACAGTGTATAGTCAAGGAAAATATCAATATAAATGCTGTTTTATCAGTATTTGTATATAGTTGAATATAAATTTAAAGAGGTAATCTTATGAATATAAAACAACTTAAAAAGAAGTATCAAGATCTATATGACGCTGCTGATACTGAGTGTTCTAGAATATCTAAGAAACAAAAGAATGGTGATATACCAGTTCATATGGCAGCTGCTGAAATGTTTACTGTTATGGCTCAAAAGAATATGTATTTTGATTTCCTTTCAGATTTAGATGATTTAGAATTGGATAATAAAAAAACACAGAAATCATAAGATTCCTGTGCAATAAATTTATTTAAAAAGTGTGACGTGTTTTTTCCTATTATATGTGAGCTTCTAAAATGGCACACTTTTGGCACATCGAACGGCCTTAGCCATACAGCACCAACGATGGTTTACCCCGATCACCGGTATTACAAGAGTATAACTCTTAAATAGTCGAAATTATAAAAGTCAGAACACTGATATATCAGTGTTCTGACTTTTTGGTTTGTCCTTCAAATGTCGTAAAAAGATATTTTAAGCACTTATTGGGCACCTTTAACCAGTAACAATCGAACAATCAGATTTATTTTCAAGCAAATAAAAAAGCCGCCTGCTGAGAACAGACGACTCGGTATTACATAGTTGTATTTACGGGACCAATCCGTAAGTACACTTAAGTATAACACATTAATAACGTTTTTCATGTATTAAAAAATAAATGTCGATAACTATTGACTTAAAGTTAACTTCAAGTGCTTTAATATTCTGTGTTAGGAAATATAAACTAATTGGAGGAAACTGTATAATATGAAAAAACAAACTGCAGGACAAGAACAACTTGGAGATTTCGCACCACAATTTGCTAAATTAAATGATGATGTTTTATTTGGTCAAGTATGGAGCAAGGAAAATGAACTATCAGCACATGACAGATCAATGATTACTATTGCAAGTATCATTTCTGCTGGAAATTTGGAACAATTAGATGCTCATTTAAGAATTGGTAAGAAGAATGGTATTACAAAGGAAGAGATTGTGGCTGAAATCACGCACTTATCATTCTATGCTGGATGGCCTAAGGCTTGGTCAGCATTTAACCGTGCAAAAGAAATTTGGACAGATTAATATTTATATTATGAGGTGGCTTAACTTATTGTTAAGTTGCCTTTTTTGTTTCTGCAAATAATCAAGTGCATAGGTTATACTGTAAGAGGTATTTTGATTTTGGAGGAACCTTATGCAAAGTAAAATCAGTAAGGGTTGGGAAAAATTATTTTTCTTGATAGTTTTTATTTATTTCTTTATTTTTAGATTCTTAGTAATACCTTCAGGTGATGATTTTTTCTGGGGTGGAGCTCAAGGTAAATATTTAATGAATCATGGTTTTTATGGACCACAAAAAATTTACGGTGGTAGTAGCAATGGTCGCTGGATCGGTAACATTTCAGAGATTTTTACTGTCCATCATTTATTGATTGCTATGCTGGCATATGCAGTCTTCTGGACGTTATTGATCTGGTGTATTTGGAAGCTGACTGGTAAGTCTAAGCTGGCATTGATACTGAGTGGATTATTTATTTTTACATTTCAAGATGGATATATTAGTACAGTCCTAGCTTGGAATGCGGGTTTTGTAAACTATATTCCACCATTGGCTTTAATGTTGCTATTTTTGACGTTTATCAAGGATTTATATGATGGTAATAAAATATACAATCCAATCATTTTAGCGGTGTGTGCGTTCTTTATGAGTCTTATAGGCGGATTATTCGTGGAACATCTGACTCTTTATCAAATATTTATTGGTGTTGTTGCTATTCTGATCGGTAGATATGTTTATCATGCTAAGTTTGAGTGGTTTGAAGGTAGTTACTTGTTGGGAGCAATTGTTTCAGCAGCGATTATGTTTAGTCATCCAGCTTATCATGAGAAATCAACGTATCGTGATACTAATTTTGATATTCATGGAATTATAAACAATTATTTTTATATAACTCATTATTGGTTTAACACGCTGAACTTGATTGTGAACATTGCATTATTGCTAGCAATTATCATTATTGCTACTAATAAGTTGAAACATACAGGAAAGATGAAGTGGGGGATTAATCTTGTTTCAATATTCTTTATTGTTTACTATTTAGTTATTAACTTTTGGCTGGGTCGTCACAACTATGATCAGTTCTTTATGTATCGTAATTTGAGTACTAAAATTACGTTGATAGATGGTGTAATGACGATTGTGTACTGGTTA
Organism: Companilactobacillus jidongensis; assembly: GCF_003946575.1. GTDB lineage: Bacteria > Bacillota > Bacilli > Lactobacillales > Lactobacillaceae > Companilactobacillus > Companilactobacillus jidongensis. The sequence continues at coordinate 42,348 of NZ_RHOP01000012.1, forward strand.
TTCTTGATTTTTTGCACAATATATCTGTTCAAGCCTAAAAAGAATTATATTTTGTATTTCAGCTTATTCACGTATTTTGCACTGATATCACCATTTATTATTATTATTTCACCAATCAATTCACGTGAATTTTTTACAGCATACGTTTTTCTATATGTCGCAACGATGCTGTATGTATTAAGAGCTGCTAGTTACTTTAGTAAGCCAGCAATTAAGCACCTCAAAACCATTTTGGCTGTCGTCTTAGCGCTTTGTGCAGTCAATGTTGGTTATAAGATGGCTGCTAATTATCATGCTAATATGGTTAGAGTACAGGATGAACGATTCCTATCTGGCCAAGCACAGTTGCCTAATCATGTTCCTTATCGTAAATACGTCTTATCGAATGATGCATTATTGCAACAGTCCTCAACTTATTGGAAGGAATTCTTAAATAAGTCGTGGTTACAAAGATTGCTTTAAATTGGAATCCGCTACAAATCTTGTAGCGGATTTTTTTTAATAAGGGGGTTTGTATGAAAAAAATTATTTTAAGTATTTGGCTAACTATGATATCCGTCTTATCTATTGGACTATTACAAACCAATGTCAAAGCTGATGGTGACTATGATATTACGAATTACACAGTTAATATTGATGTGGATCAGAATGGTAATGCTTTAATGACACAAAATGTAACTTATGATTTTTCTGGGGGCTTTCATGGCGTTTATTACAACCAGGCTCTCAAAGGAATTAAAGGGGTTGGAGATCCAGAAATTACGGTTCATGATGGAGATAGTATAACTGATATTCAGCAATCAACGTCTGAATCTAACGATACCTTTTCTGTCGACAAGACAGCGGACAACATGAAATTAAAAGTTTATCATGTTGTTTCAAATAAAAAAATTACTTTTGTTTATAAGTACAAATTATATGGAGTTATTACTAACTATCGTGATATTGCTGAATTGAATTGGAAAATTATCGGTGGTGGTTGGGATCACGATTTGCATAATGTCAAAATAACTATCAATTTGCCAGCAAATAACATTAAATCATTACGTGCTTGGGCGCACGGAAATTTGAATGGCTTTAATAAAGTCGATAAAAACAATGGAAAAGTCATTCTAACTGCTGATACGGTCGACGCAGGTGATTCTGTTGAGAGTCATATTATTTTTCCAACTACTGTGACATCATTGAACTCAAATACAGTTGACAAAAATGCTAAAGATAGAATTCTGGTACAAGAAAAAAAGCTAGCTGAAGAGGCTAACTATAAGAGACAAATGCCAAGTCGTTTGACCAAGTTAATTGTCATGATGATTATTTTCTTAGTGATAATAATTTTTGCTTTAAACTATTATCAATTAGTAAAGTATCCTATCAATAAACATTCCATGCCAACGCCACTACATCATTGGTTTGATGCGCCGAATGTGGCTCCTAGCATGGCAAATATTATTCTGGATAAGGCTAACAGTGGCAATAGCCAGGGGTTCACTGGAGATGTTTTGGTTGAGGTCAACAAGCATAATTTAAAAATTGAAAAAGAGGATAAAACCTTTAGGATCACGGCTCTTAATGTTCCCCAGGATGAACTAATTAAATTTATGATTGAAACTATCGGTGATGGAACTAGTGTTACCATCAAAGAAATCAATACATTTGCTAAGAGGGATAAAAAGGGCAAATTATACAATAAATTTGAAAACTGGAAGAAACGAGCTGCTCGACATAGTAGTCAATATATTGATATTAATAACAAGAATACTATCTCTCGGTTGTTAGGTTCAGCAGTATTCGTGTCGGTGTTGATGGTAGTTACAGTTATATTATCTGTATTATTTGTCAAAGGTTGGATAATGTTAATGTCTATAATCTCTGTTATAACGATTTTAATAACCTGGGCAGGGTATTTACTCATAAGAAGACAAATAAGTTATTATACGGAAGATGGTGAACAAATAGCCAATGAATTGCAGGCCTTCAGACGAATGTTTGAAGATGTGGATGACCTAAATCTTGCTGAAGTCGGAGATTTGATTTTATGGGAACAAATACTTCCGTACGCCGTTGCCTTTGGTATTTCTAAAAAAGTAGTTAAAGCTCTAAAATTAAAATTTGGTACAGAAGCTTTCGAAGCCAATCCAGGCATGATGTATTACTACTGGGGAATTGGCAGAATGAGCAATAGTATGAATCTTGATCATGCCTTTTCAGGAGCATTTTCATCTAGTCATTCCGCTAATTCCAGCGCATCAGGTGGTTCGGGTGGATTTTCAGGAGGAAGCTCCGGTGGATTTGGTGGTGGATCAGGCGGTGGGGCGTTTTAATTGATATTTGACGTCGATTAATTCGCCATATTGTTTGGCAAAAATAGTCTTAAAATTTGATGTGTGATTCATATGTTGAAATAATTTAACGCCTGACCCTAATAAGTCGGGCGTTATTTGTATCTGCAAAGTATCAATTAAGTTTTGCTCAATAAGGGATGAAACAAGTTGACCGCCACCCACGATCCAAATATCTTTGCCAGTTGTTTCTTTTAATTCTTTGACTAATTCAGCAATTGTTTTGTCGGTTTGTTTAACATATTCAGAATTAATTTCTCGATGAGAAAGTACAAATACTTCAGTATTAGGATAAGGGAATTCCTCTGACATTTGCATTAAGTCGTCATAAGTCTGTCTGCCCATAATGATCGTATCGACCTGTTTAAAAAACGGTTGATAACTTTCTTCCATTATTTTTTGATCATTATATTTGAATAACCAATCTAGTGAGTAATCTTTGTCAGCCAGGTAACCATCCAAACTGATGGCTCCATAAAAAATAACTTTTCTCATAATAGTTACACCTCCAAGTTTATAATTATTTTATTCTATCTTTAGCCGAATAGACAACTCAAGTGATAATTCCTTATGTATTATTGCTTGAACTGTAGTATTAAATTGTTGATAAAAATTATAAGAGGGAGTGCATTTATGAGTACACTAACAGATACATTTACGTTGAGTAATGGTATCAAAATTCCCAAGGTTGGATTTGGTACTTGGCAAGTTCCTGAAGGTCAGACGACATATAACGCTGTGACTAATGCTTTGAACGAAGGATACCGTCACATTGATACTGCATTGGCATACGGCAATGAGGAGAGTGCTGGCAAGGCAATTAGGGACTCAAAAATTGACCGCAAGAATATTTTTGTTACATCAAAATAGAGACTGAATTTTTTAAAATTTCAGTCTCTTATTTTTTCTATCCTTAGTCTATGATTCAATTTATAATCATGGATATGGTGAGCCTGCAGGCACACCAGGTATCAATTGTCATCACTCTTATCCGTCCATTAGAAGTTAGTATTAATCATTTTAATCACCAGATACTGAACAGGATATCAAAAATGGTGATATAAAGCAGAAACAATGTGCTTTGGAACGCAATGTTAAACATGATAAAAAGTTATTTGAATATGCAAAGAAATCTGGAGATCAAATCAGAGGAGCTCACTACAAATCGATGATGGGTAACTATCGTTCTAAGATTCGCAGTTTAGTGGATAAACATGATTTTCTTTATCTTGATTACAGCCGCGAGAAGAATGCCACTACACTAAGTAAGTCTGATGGAAAATAAGATTCAATTGAATAATGCTCAAAGACAAGCAAAATCAGATGATTTATCTGATAAATTTGGTAAGGCAGGATTACCTAAGAATTTAGATGAATACCGCAAATTGTCATATAATAAGAATGATTCTAGAGTCGTGAGGGCATATGTTTCGGCTCGTGAAAAAGGTATTATGGAACCTGTCATTACATACAAAGATTTTATTAGTCGGGTAAGTTAATTAGACAATAAGATTGTAGGTATGACAGCAAGTGATGGAACAGGCATTACAGACTATTCTAATCACACGATTGCACGTACCTTTGGTGTCATGCATGATAAAAGTTATAACGATAATAAACGGATTGGCGTATCAGTTGATGATATTACTAATAATTTGCAAAATAATAATATTAAAGTTCTAAAAAAGGCATCAAGAAATTTATTGGTCCAACATCTTATGCCGTTGTTAATAAAGATGGTAGTATCGTCACGATCGTACCAAATAAATAAAGGGGTGATTCGAATGAGGAAAGTACATTTTCAAAGGGGTGATTTAGAATTTATTAAAAAAGAATTTCCTGAAACATTTGAAGAATTAAAACCTATTATTAATTCAGATATAACTAGTATAAATATTTCGTCTGATGAAGAGAGAGAATATTTAGAAACTTCATTAGACAATGCTATGGTAGATGATAAATCTTTAGATGGTATTGAACTTAATAAATTTGGATTGAGAGTTGAATCAATAATCGATTACATACATTCTAATAATGAATAATTAATAATTTTGTCCTGAGCATGACATTAAAAGGTTTATTTTTTCTATGATTATATCAAAGCTTTACCTTGACTAAGGGTGGAAAAATAGACATCCTCATTGAGGATGTCTATGGTTAAAAATCATTCATCGATACTATTTGACAAAGAACCGATTTAATTACTCATTAGGCTTAGTCTGTTTTATACTTTACGGCGTCTGAAGTAAAGAATACTTGTTAATGCTAATAATCCAACAATAGTAACCAAGATACCTGATTGAGTACCTGTTTGTGGTAGGTAAGTTTGTGATTCATCAGTATTGCCTTCATATGGAGGTTTTGGACTTGATGGATCAACGGTATTACCAGTACCTGAACCATTGTTATTGTTGCTATTATTATCTGGATCAAGTGGGTTAGTGATTAATCCACCATCACCTTCGTTACCACCGTTATTTTCATTACCATTACCATCTGTTCCAGGTTTTTCGGTGTTACCACCGCCACCATTACCATCAGTATCTGGGTTCTCAGTGTTACCACCGTCACCGCCACCTGTTGTGGTTTTCGGATCAGAAGTAATTAAATGACCAAGATCAATATCTGAATCAGTGATTTCAAATTCAATTTTAGCATCGTTGAGGTCATAGCCATTTGGAGGTAGTGTTTCTTGGAAATAATATTTACCAGGAACTAAATCATCAACGGTTATATGACCATTTTTGTCTGTCATATAACTTCCGATGATATTTCCATCAGCATCATATAATCCGTAAACAGCACCGGGGACACCGATGTAGTTATCATTTTCCATTTCGTCAGTATCGAATTTTACAAGGGATGCTGAGAAATTACCGTCGACTAATTCTTCATTATCTTTTTCATTCTCAAAGGTAATTAGACTAGGTGTAGGATCTTCTGCAGAAATTTCAAATTCAAATGTTTTATCATTCAGTGTGTATCCATTAGGAGCTTTAACTTCCTTAGCGATGTAATGACCGTAAGGTAAGTCAGATACATGTACGATACCATTTTCATCTGTTGTTACAGTCTTAGGTTCAAATTTAGGGTTTGAAGTACTCTTAATGACAAATGTTGCTCCAGGTAACTTCTCACCAGTTTCCAAATCTATTTTTTGAATAATAATTGATCCTAATTGCTCTCCAACGGGATCATCTTTACCTTCAATTGAAACAGGTGTAGCAGTATTACCAGAAATTCTGAATGGAATCTCTGTGTCGTTCAATTGATAACCGTTTGGAGGAGTAGTCTCTTTGAAGTAATAATCTCCAGGCGTTAGTCCAGAAACATTGATCTGACCATTTTCATCAGTTGTTAAACCAGTTTTGATTGGAGTATCATTGCCGACTTTATACAAGTCATAAACAGCGCCAGCTAAGGTACTTTCGCTATCATCACTGATTTTCGTTAGTTTAACTGCACCGTTGATATTACCAGAACCGGAACCAGAGTTATCTCCAGTTATATCAGATGTAACACTACCGCTGGCTGATTCGCGAACAGTTTCTCCATCAGTACCAGGCTCACCCCAAGTCATTTGCGCTTGATTCTTGAAAACATATTCGCCGTTGGTTGCTAAATCTGCGGGTACTTTTGTTTTCAAAGTTATTGCGTACATTTGATTTGCTGAATCTGGAATATTTAAATGAAAACCATTTTCATTTTCATTTAAAGTATATTCACTGTTAGGAACAAGTTCATCTTTTTGATATTGGTTATTTCCCGTCCAGTGAGCTTTATTAACGACAACTGAACCAGGGATGTAAGTCAAGTTAGGATCTCTTTGTGTGACATCCTCATAAACATTCATGTTGTCCAAATCAAGCGCACGTCGATTGGCAAGAATTGTCCAAACGATAATATGATCACCATTTTCATCAGTTGTCAGTTTACCTGATTTACTAATGTTATTCTCTGATTCAATCACAGTTAAATTACTGGATTGATTACCATTCATCGTTGGAAATTCAACATTATTGTTACCCACGATGGCTGAATCACTGATACCAATACCATTGAGAATATTGATCTCACCAGTATGATCATCAAATTTTTCGACATTTTCGTTGAAAGTAATTGTTACAGTGTTGTCTTTATTAACAACAGCTTGCCCAATAACATTATTTTCTCCATCATAAATATCGAAGGGAACACCAGCACTACTTTTGGCCCGTAATTCATTAGGTAATTCCATTGTTAAAGTATCACCGTCTTTAATTTGAATCCCTGTACCAGTAGTGTCCCAAGTATATTGAACACCGACAGTATTTGAATAAGTATAAGTCTTATCTTGATTTACTATCTGTGCACTAGAAATCAAATCTTCACTAGTATAAGCTGCTGCAGAAACCTTAGTAGAGTTAAAGCACAAAGCCGCCACAAAAATCCCCAATGTCGCAACTACAATAGTAAAAATATTGCGTAAGTTTTTCCCCATATTTTTTCCCCTCTCATAAAATTGTACATTTTAATTATAAAATCATCTGATTCCTAAACACAAGCTGTTATAAAAATTTAATTAAAAAAATTATATTATAAAAGAAATTTTTAAAAATATTTTGTTTTCGAATAAAATCAGCAACTTATAATGCAAACATAGTAATAAAATCATTTGTGTTTGTATTCACGAACGATATATTTATAATAACTAAGCCATTTATGAAAGTGATTAACGGATATTGATGGGGAAAATAGATGCAGATCAGAAAATGATTTGTATCTATTTTTTTGTGTTCGAAATATAAAAAAACATTTTTGAAACCGTGTACAAAGAACTTTAACATGTAGTTTGTATTATGAGAGCGATAATAATGGCTGATCATAAAATGAGTGGATAGAGAGAAGATGTATGTATAAAAAGAAAATATATGGATTGATCGTCTTAATTGGTATCGTATCCTGTTTAATAGGGGTCATCACAAGATTTAATGTCGTTGGTGCGGATGCGAATGATGCAAGTCATTCTAAAATCAAAGCTGGCGCTTCTAATGATCCAGGGGAGTTAAACATTGAAGTTGACGATAAGAATTTAGAAGTCCAGGGTGAAGAGCTTCTAAATAATGCGCCTGAATCAGCAGCTGACGAAGATGGTGATGATGGAGACGATAGTGATGACGGCGATGACGGGGACGATGATTGGGATAATGTGTATAAGCATAAACCAAGTCCACCGCCACTTAGAGCATTGGGAATGGTGTTCAGAGGTGGTTTCATACTACAACCGTTAGAGAACATGTATGTTAGACAATCAAGATCAATTACGATGAAGTCCAAGTTTATCGAATCGATTTGGGATCGTTTATCTGGTGTGTTATTGCTTCGTGATCAAACCCCCAATTATCGTTGGTATTATTCAACTGACAAAGAAAATTGGACAATGATCGCAAAAGAAAGCAAACGTGAAGGTAAGAAAAAAACTTATTTATATAAAGCCAAAAAAGTGGGGACATATTACTATCAAGTTAGAGCATCCTCAGGGGCATTATTGAACTTATTCAGAATACCTTATTATTCAAGAGTATCAGCGGTACATGTTATTCAAAAAGATGTTGATGCTGAAGATTTCAAAGTTACCCTAGATGACGATTATATTTATAATATGGACAATCTTGATAATGTTACTTTTGCTAGAGAAAATGTAACGCCACACAATGCAACTGGTAATGTTACATGGTCAGGTGATAATGAAAAACTGGCAAAAGTGGATAAAATTACAGGCGAAATCGTTGGTAATACGCGAGGCTTATCAGGGGATGTAAGGGTTACTGGCGTATTCACTAATTCTGGTAATGGAATTAAAAGTGATACAAAGGTACTTCGGGTCGGTGGTGGTTTGGATGATCAAACTGTCCAAGCGGGCGAAACAGCTACATTTGAACTATTTGGTGTTAATAAAAAAGAATTACCAGAAAAATATTGGATCGAATGGCATGATAAAACACATAAAGAAGATATAGTTCTGGAAAAGGAACAAAATTTCAAACTGAAAATTGAACCGACCGGATTAAAGGATGATAAGCGAAAAATTTATGCAAAAGTAATTGTTAAAGATCCAATTAAAGACAAGGAACATTCATTCAAAACTAGAGTAGCTAATTTGTGGGTCTTGAGTGCAGGTGAACCAAATATTGAGATCAAGAGTAAAATTGAAAATGAGTCTTACACTGAGAGTAACGGTGCAAGCGAATCCATAGATAAAGTTTTAAAGGGTGATAAATTAACTATAACTAGTGATCTTGAAAATATTTCAAATGGAACGGTTTTGAATTTTGCGGAGTATAAGTTGCCACTCCATACTTCTAATACTAAAAAAGATATTATTTCAGTACAGGGAAGTACAAGTGAGGGTGCGCCATTAAAGAATATTAAATATCATTTCAATGATTCTGACAAAAAACATAAATATTTGCAGATTGAAGATTTAAAATTCGAAGATCAGACTAAAATGCAAATTGTAGTTCAATTCAAAATCAATGGTGTACATCAAAAAGAAACATTTGTAACGCAGCCTACGGTTGAGGGAACTCCTGGAGTAGATCCTGGAGAAGGTAACGATGACGACGAGATGTTTCGTGAGTATTTTAGTAATGAAATTATTGTTCACTTTATTAATAATGAAATAAGTATCACCGCCGGAAATATCTCGTTTGGCGAAATTTCTTCCGTTACAGAAGGGCAACTGCTTAATCGAGTCAATTATAATGACAAGAATAGTGCTGTAGTTGAAATTGACGATCAGCGGCGAAATAAAAAAGAACATCAAATTAAAGTAAAGCAAGAAAGTCAATTTATGGATCAATCCACGAAAACAACTATTCCAGTATCATTACGATATTATAAATCGGATGGCAGTTTCACATCGATAGATAATAATTATTCAGACGTTCCCAAAGAGGATCTTAATATTCACGATAATATTGATTCAGTGTGTTGGAATAAGGACTGTGGCGTGTTGATGCATATAGATGATGCCAACATTCCTGCAGGTTCATATTCGACAGTTCTGACATGGACATCGTTCGATGTTCCGTGAAATTAGCTGCTAGTAGTTAGCTTGATTCCAATAATACTGATTAGTAACAAGGCAATAAATATCCAAGTAATAGGTGAAACTTTGTCACCAAAAATGAAGAAGCCGACTAAAATCGAACCTAGCGCACCAATGCCAGTCCAAATTGGGTAAGCAATGCTTAATGGTAGAGTTTTGGTAGCCTTAGCTAGGAGTACAAAACTAATAACCATTCCAATTATGGTTAAGAGTGTAAAATTTAGTTTGGTGAATCCGTGGCTTAATTTCATCATTGAAGCCCAAATGACTTCAAACAATCCCGCAATAATTAAATAAATCCAATTCATAATAGTACCTCCATTTTTTTACAAAAAAATAAAGTATCCCTAATAATTCCTTCTTTGGCCTAACGGAATTATTAAGAATACTTTTTTAGTGACACCCGGCGGTGTATTGATTTATCATAGAATAATACCACATTAAATATTTTATGGCTAGGGGATCGTTTAAGGATGATTGAAAACATGACACTGGATGAAATTGATCAGGTCGCAAATATTTGGCTTGAGGGTAATTTGGATGCCCATAATTTTATTAGTGCAAAATATTGGAAGAGTAATTTGGAACAGGTTAAGCGTGAGTTTGTTGATGCCGAAGTCTATGTTTATAAAGTTGACGATGCTATTGCTGGATTTATTGGATTGAATGGCAACTACGTATCTGGAGTATTTATTAAACGTGAATATCGCAGTCAGGGAATTGGCAAGCAACTGTTTGATTATGCAAAGGAAAATCACGATGATTTATTAGTAAGTTGTTATGTCAAAAATTTCAAAGCATTAAACTTTTATCGCGTTAATGGATTTTCTATTAAAGCAGAAGGACTTGACAAAGATACGGGTGAATCTGAAGTAACAATGATTTGGATGAAAAAAGACTGAGAAAGTTTTCTCAGTCTTTTTTTAGTCTTGCACTGTAGCAAGTGGGAAACGTTTAACAATAAATGTCAGTAGATATGAGGCTGCTAAGATAACCGCAACGACCATGTATGGATAATGTGTGTTCCAATCCATCAAAGCACCAGACATCAAAGGTCCAATGACATTACCAATACTAGTCAACGACATATTCATACCATTGATCAGACCCTGATTAGATTTACTTGATTTGGTTAACAAAGTTGTAATCGCAGGACGTAATAGGTCAAATGATGAGAAGATAATCAAAGTCGCAACAATAACTGACACATGTGAATGTGCTTGTGTGATCCAGAAAACACAAATGGCACTTAATAGGAAACAATAACTGATCAAACCAACTTCGCCGATCTTATTGATAAGCCAATTGAAGGCAGCAACTTGCAATATTAACGAAATAATACCATTAAGTGTCAATACTAATGCAATCGTTCCCAATCCAAAATCGAAAACTTGGTTTACGTAAATACTGTAGATACTTTCAAATCCTTGAAGTCCAAATGATGAGACTAAGATCATTCCGAAGAGCACAACCATTGGAACAGTTAAAATAGACATAATAGAAGATTTATTTTTGTTGAGTTTGGCCTCTTCCTTTTGTTCAACTTCAATTGTTTCTTTACCTTCTTTAAGAAAAATCTGTGTGAAGATGCAACTGGTGATGGCAAGAACACCAGCAACCCAAAATGGTGTCTTGTAACTGATACCAGCCAGGATGCCACCAAGTCCAGGGCCTAAGATCAGTCCACCACTAAAAGCAGCCGACAACCAGCCAATAACTTTGGCACGTTCCTTTAATGTTGTTAAGTCAGAGCCAAGTGCCATTGAAGTAGGAATAACCATGGCCGCAGAAAGTCCACCAATAATACGTGATAGGTTGAACATTGGTAGTGTTGTTGCAATTGCAAAAATAAATTCTGAGATCATATAAGTAAATAGTCCAAAGACAATGACTGGTTTACGACCAATTTTATCTGACATTCTACCTACGATAGGTGAGGCTACAAATTGTGCAAAAGCAAATAATGAAGTCATGACCCCCATTTGTGATGTTGTATAATGAAACTCATTTTTGATGAATGGTGTAACTGGAATGACTAATCCGATTCCCAAACAAATCAAAAAGTTACTAAATATTAAAATATAAATGGATTTTCTGTTTTTTTCCATGTTAATCCCCCTCTCAAAGCCACGCTAAAAACGCTTAAAAAAAACCACCGCCGTGGTTGGCGATAGTTTTTATTAGTTCAGTTCATCGTAGATGATTATTGTCAAAAAAGCAATATATTGTTTATATTTTCGTAATGATATTAATTATAATAAACAAAAAGGCCATCTCCATTCGAAGTTCCCGGAGATAGCCTATACTGATTCCACCAGAAAGAATTGTACCATTGTGATTATTGATGTAATCAAATATTAAGAAAATTTAAAAAATCCTTATTTAACACCACTTTGAGTTTGTTCAGTAACTTTATCGTTAGTAAAAGTGATAACGATTTTGGCTCCAGAATCACCCTTGATATCAGAGGTATAAGTTAGCTTATTGATAGATGTTCCGTTCACTGAGGAATCGTCATAAGCATTGGGTTGACCCAGTATTTTTTCGATATCGGCAGTACTTTGGTCACTTTCGATTTGAGCATACTTTTGAATATCAATTTTACTATCACGTTTTACTTTCAAGCCCGATATTGTCTTACTTATAGCGTGATTGTTGGCAAATCCAACTGAAACCGATGAACCTGATTCAGCATTGGCGACTTTATCCCAAGTTTGAACATCGACGTCAATACCTTGAACATTACTAGTTGAGTGACTAGTTGGTGTGCCAAAGATTGGTTTGATAGTATCCCATGAAGTTCCGTTATCAGAATCTAAGGCAATATTATTGAATTGGTCCAAGGTTATGCCATCACTAGCTGAATTAGATGTGGATTTTTTCTTAGTGGCTGATTTAGATTTTTCAACTTTTTCCGTTTTATTTTTGTCACTGGTATTGTTGCTTTTATTGTTTATGTAACCAAATAATCCGAATCCCACTCCGGCAATGACTATTAAAGCAATGATCAACCAAAACCACCATTTTTTAAAAAATGGTTTTTTGCGTGATCTGCGAAGTGACATTCTAGACATGTTTGAATTATTATTCATTTTTCTACCCCTGACCCTAAGTTGGTTATATATATGTATCTATAATACCAATTTTTTTTATTAAATTTTAGTTTTTAGTATTTATTAAAGAAAACTCAAAAATTAAAAAAAGGAAGTCTGATGAAACACGTTTGATTTCTGAGTATAACGTAAAAAAACCCCCGTATTTACTATCGTAAATGCAGGGATTTATTTAGATATTCTAAAATTTATCTTCATGTAAAGCATGTTGTGCGGCCAAGTTTAACAAACTCCATTGACGGTCAAAACCTGGTTGGAAGAAGAAGTCCGCATCAGCTAAATCTTCAAGACTCAATTTGTTCTCAATTGCTAATGCTAAGACGTTACCTTGTGCAGTGATGTCGTACTTGGATAGTACAGCTCCACCTAAGATTTGATGGTTATCGGGATTATATGCTAAGTATACGTGAACCTTGGTATTACCTTTATCAGCAGGTACGTAGATTGGACGTAGGGTATCGCTGTAGAAAGATGTGGAAATATTTACGCCGGCACGTTTGGCAGTGAATGAATTCAAGCCACTTTCGGCAAAGTGATAATCGAAAACGCTGAGAGCAGATGAACCGACAACACCTTTGAATGGTACAGCTGGTGTATCTTCGAATAGGTGGCTGATAACGTATCTTGCTTCACGACGTACAACGGTTGCCAAAGCAATTGGTACGTGAGTTTCGGCAGGGATGGAATAGGCAAGTGTGGCATCACCCATTGCGTATACATCTGGCACGTTAGTACGTAAGTATTCATCAGTCTTGATCCAGCCACGATCATCTAGATCAACGACACCTTTGAGCCAGTCAGTATTTGGTTTAACACCGGCAGCCTGAATTACCAAGTCAGTTGGGTATTCACCAGTTTTAGTTTTAACAGCAGTGACTTTATCTTCACCAACATATTCTTTAAGTTGAGCATTCATGACCACATCAACGCCATTTTTAACGAGATGCTTTTCTAGGATAGAAGTCATGTCTTCGTCAAGATATGTACCAAGTGGACGGTCGATAACGTCCATCAAAGTGACTTCTTTACCAGCTTTAGTTGCGGCCTCAGCGGCTTCGATACCGATATAACCAGCTCCAACAACGGTAATGTGTTTAGTTTCGGGATCATTTAACTTTGCTTTGATCTTAGTTGCCCAGTCGTATCCACGCATAAGGTAAACATTTTCTAGATTATTTCCGGGAATAGGGAGTGACTTAGGAGTTACTCCAGAACTCAAAATCAATTTGTCATATTCATAGTCTTTAGATTCATTAGTTGTTGAATCTAGTACAGATACAGTTTTGTCATCAGCATTTATTTTTTGAACAAGATGATTGTTCATGATATGAACATTTTCTTGTGGGAAACTCTTCTCGCTGAAGTTTCTAACGTCGTTAACATCTGTGACACTATCTTCCAAGAATAGTTCCATTCCACATGACATGAACGAAATGAAATCACCTGCTTCAAACAAAGTGATATCCACATCATCGTAGCGATTCAATAATTCAATGATTGATTGATGACCACCATGTGATGCTCCAACAATAACGATTTTCTTCTTTGACATACAAAAACCTCCCGTGAATTTATAAAAATAATTGTAATTAAATACAAACTCCAACATAAGGGTATGTCATTTCGAAAGCGTTATCAACATATTAATTGTATATTGTGTAACTTGAGCCGAATTATAGGAATGTGATTTTATTGATTGTAAGTGTCGCGTGGAGCCATTTGTTTGATAGTTTCACCTTGATAAAGATTTTTGCCAAGATGATTTTCTGCATTATCATCGTATAAGTATACGGAAGTAATGCCATTATCAGTATTATCGACCCTAATGTATTTTGCATCAGTAGTTTTCCAAGTGTAAGTCATACCGAGCCCATCAATATAAGCAGATGAATACATGCTACCGACATACTTTTGAATAGTTTGTGAGTCTTGCTGTCCGAAAGCTTGTGCTGCACGATCGATGAAAGTCTGTTCTTCTTCTGGTGTACGTTTTTCAGTTACAGTTTTTTCTTTTTTGGGAGTTTTACTTGTCTTTTTCGTTATTTTAGCAATTTTAGTATTATCATTTTTAGAAACATTTTGATTATTTTGAACGAAATAAACTCCGACTGTTCCAATGACAATGAATGTAAGCAACCAAAACCACCATTGCTGGAAAATTTGTTTATTCGCCATGTTTTTTACCGCGCATGACATGGTCAGCATGTTCTAGAGTTTCATTGATAACGTCCAAAATATGTGGATCACTTAATTTGTAATAATTGGCTTTGCCGATTTTTTGTGAGCTAACTAATTGGTATTGTCGCAAAAGTGCTAGTTGATGAGAAACAGCTGACTGTTCAATGCCTAATAAATCAACAATTTCACTGACATTCATTTCCTTTTGCTCGAGGATATTGAGCATTTGTAATCGAATAGGATTATTAAGAATCTTCATTATTTTCTGTGACTCTGCTAATAGCTTGGGTTCGATTAATTTTACGTTGTTCAAAGTAACGCCTCCTACATATGTTGATTATTTCATATGATAATATTATCATATGAAATAATTTGAAACGAGGTAATAAAATGATAAAAGCAATTTTAACTGGTGTTACAGCTTATATATCTACTAGTATAGACTATTTAATAATTTTGATGGTTATCTTTGGAGCGACCAAACCAAATCAGAAGTGGTTGGTATATTTTGGAGATATTTTGGGAACCTCAATCTTAGTAATCAGTAGTTTGATTATGGCATTTGTTCTAGGTTTTATACCTGAAGAATGGGTACTTGGTTTGTTGGGATTGATTCCGATATTTATGGGAATTAAGTTATTGTTCTTTGGCGAAAGTGATGACGACGATGTCGTTGCAAGTGGAATGAAGAAAAAATCAAATGTGATTTTAAATGTGGCTTTGATAACAATTGCGACTTGTGGTGCCGATAATATTGGAATTTATGTTCCAATATTTGTCCAATCTAGTTTGAGTACTTTGATAATAATATTGATTACATTCTTTTTTATGCTGACATTGTTCTGTTATATTGGTTACTTGTTAGTTAGAATACCAAAAGTTGCGGATGTCTTAGAAAAGTGGGGAAGATATATTACTTCAATTGTTTATATTATTCTTGGATTGTTTATATTGATTGAAGGTGGAACCTTTGCACACATTTTTTAGATGATATATCGATGATTATTATTTGTTTGATATTGATACTTGTATTGGAATTTTTTTTGAAATCAAAATAGGGATGTAGACTTATCTAAACTTGCTCATAATTTGATGTGTGGACTAAATTTGCAACAACTTGTCCCATTCTTTCAGGAGAATCAGGATTTGGTTCTTGAATCCAGACAATAAGTAATCGAGTCAGTCCACCAATTGTGAACGCAGTTGCATATGAATCCGGTAGTGCAGGAGTGATCACACGTTGAATTAGTAATTCAGTAAAACAGCGTTCGAATGTGCTCTGAACTAAATTTAGCTCACCATTGACAATAAAGATACCTAGTGATTGGGCATCTGTTTGAATTACCTTAAAAAACATCGTGCAGGTATCTTGTGAGTCATTGGCATGATATTTTTTGACTAAGCGAAGGAATCGATTAAATAAATATAATATATGTGAACGGATGATATCGTCGTAAGTCTGGTAGTGTCGATAAAAGTACATCCTTGACACACCAGCCTGCCGTGTTAATTGTGATACTGAGATCATACTCAAAGGGGTTGTTTTGTGTAATTCACTAAGTGTATTAAAAAGTAATTGCTCTTTAGATTCGACCATTCTTTCTCCTTCAATGTGACAATGTTAATGCAAACTGTCACACAATCCTATTCAATTTCATCCTTCGCCTGTACACTTGGAAATATCAAGAAATAAGGAGTGGAAGGATGAATAATATATTACCGTTAATTAGTGGGATTGCATGGACAATCACATACTCAGCATTAGTATACCGTGGATTTAAGGATAAGATACCGGGAATGCCTTTAGCGGCATTATGCTTGAATTTTGCATGGGAAACGACATTTGCTTATATTTATCCACCAGCGGGATCACTTATGACAACTGTTATCAATGCCGTTTGGATGATTCTGGATATTGGCATTGTAGTTTCAATGATCAAATTTGGACCGAGAGATTACGGAAAACGATTCGGTATTAGTAAAAATATCTTCTATTTGATGTTAGTAATAGGAATGGTCGTTTCGTTTGGAATTATGGTTACAGGGGCTAAGTATTTCGTTGGTTTGCCTTCATTTCATCAGAATACCTTTGAGGTTGCGAAGTTTATTGCATTTACTCAGAACTTGATTATGAGTATTCTATTTTTGAGTCAGTTCTATCAAAGAAAACAAGTGGATAATCCAATCAAAGGCCAGTCATTTACAATTGCCATCACTAAGTGCATTGGGACCGGTTTGACTGTTGGAATTGCTGCAGCATTTCGTGATTCAACGGGTTTCATGGCGGTACTGATTGTGCCCACGATTATTTGTGATTTTTGGTATATCGGTGTTATTTACCGTGAATTAAGGGCACAAGGTATTAATCCATTAAGACGTTTTTAGTTAGGAAATCTAAGAAGATTTTGTACTGATGCTTTTGACTGTTAAGTAATAAAAAACAAGGGATGCAAGGAACACCCCCTTCATTGTATTCAATTATTGAGCTGATGCGCAGGACGTACCTACAAAATGTGTAAATATTAAGATGCCCACTTTTGAATATCAATTTTTATTTATTCTTATGATTTGATATAAATAAAAAGTCATCACATTAAATGTGATGACTAACGCCCGCCCAGTAAATTATTTTTTGACTACCAAATTGACTACCATAAACATGTATTTTTACGATTCTTAAAATTATCAATAAAAACAAATAACCAGTCATATCAGTGCTTTCAGCACTTAATATAACTGGTTATTTTTTGCTTAGTGGAGATGAGGGGAATCGAACCCCTGTCCAAGCGTAATGCTATGTAAACTTCTACACTCATAGTTGTACTATTTAGAATTTCGCCACTATGAACGCCGCACAACTTGGCTAGCCATAGCGGCTAACCCCGATTAATCTCTTTTTAACTTGTTCAGGCTGGACAAATCAAACGTAGCTCAATTAATTTGAGACCCGGCTCTGACCCTTGAGCAAAATCAGACGGATCACGACTAGACTGTTTTTAGGCAGCTAGTGCGTAAGAATTATTATTTTTTGCAGTTATAATAAACTGTGTGTTTTTCCGGAACACGAAAACCGAAGTGCAGCCTACACGCTATCACACATGTCGAATCCAGAACATCCCCAAAATGTTCCTTACTATAATAACGAATTTATAATGATTTAGCAAATGAATAGTATCCTTTGCATGTTATTATTATATTAGTAGAAGGAATACGAGGGAAATTATATGAGATTTATTGGAAGCAAGACGCGATTATTAGATCAAATAGATAAGTTACTAACTAAGCATTTAAATGGTTCTGAAAAGAGTTTTGCGGATATTTTTTCAGGATCTAATGTTGTCAGTGAGTACTTTAAGTCACGATATTCTATTGTGACTAATGATCTGCTTTATTTCTCATATGCTCTATCTAAGGGTGAGATTGTTCTGAATAGTCAACCAGATTTTACAGGATTATTTAAATTTGGTATCCATAATCCGTTTGACTATTTTAATCAATATGATGTATCGAATTATAAAGGCGATTTTATAACCAAAAATTATTCCACAGCTGGCAAAGACAAGAGAATGTATTTCACGGTTGCGAATGCGAAACGAATCGATCTTGTTAGAACTACAATTCAAAAGTGGCGTGATGATAATGATATAACTGACAATGAATATTTTTATTTATTAGCATGTCTGATTGAAGCTGTTCCTTATATTTCAAATACGACTGGAACATATGGAGCTTACTTGAAGAATTTTAACGACAAGCGTGCCAGTAAGCCGTTAACACTAGAACCACAAACGATTCATAATAATAAGCAACAAAATCGTGCTTATAATGAAGACGCGAATGAACTAGTGAAAAAGATCCACGGAGATATTGTTTATATTGATACACCCTATAATGTTAGACAATATGGATCGAACTATCATTTACTTGAAACAATCGCTAGGTTTGATGATCCTAAGATTCATGGTGTGAGCGGAGTTAGAGATTATACCGACTTGAAGTCAGCTTATTCTGCTAAAAACAACGCTAAGGCTACTATGGAGGATTTACTTAATAATCTCAAATTTACCCATGTCTTATTAAGCTATTCGACGGATGGAATAATCCCAGAAGATGAATTAACAGCGTTGATTAAAGAAGTAGCGATTGATGGGAGTGTCGAAGTTATCAAAATTCCCTTCAAAAAATATAATTCAAAAGTTTCTACTAATAAGAAACAATTGTGTGAATTGCTATATTATTTTAGAACCAAGCATCAAGAAGACAATGACTTGTTACAGATTCAATCTGTCGAAATGCCAAAAGATGAACCTAAGTATATTAAGAGTCCACTAAATTATGTTGGTGGAAAATTCAAATTGCTTTCACAGTTAATTCCAGAATTTCCACGGAATATTGATATGATGGTCGATTTGTTTAGTGGTGGTGCCAATGTTGGAATTAATGTTAAGGCAGATAAGTATTACTTCAATGATGTCAATGATCGAGTTATTGACATGTTTAAGTATTTCCAGACGCATGAATTTAATGAAATTCTTGAGCGAATTAACTCTCAGATCAAGAAGTATCATTTGAGTAAAGAAAACGAGAAGGGATTTTTACAACTTAGGGATGATTATAATGAGGATCCTAATCCTTTAGACTTATACATTTTGTCATCGTTTAGTTTTAATTATCAAATAAGATTTAATCAAGACATGAAATATAACAATCCGTTTGGTCGTAAACGTAGTCGTTTCTCAAATAATATGCGAGAAAACTTACGGGATTTTGTTACGCAATTACATCAGATAGACGCAACATTCACATCAGATTATTTCAGTGATTTTGATACATCCAACTTAACCCAAGATTCATTAGTGTATGTTGATCCACCGTATTTGATCAGTGATGGAACTTATAATGACGGTAATCGTGGCTTTGGTAGTTGGACTCAAGAACAAGAGAATGACCTGTATGACTTTTTAGATTCACTAAATGATCGTAATATTAAATTTGCCATGTCGAATGTCTTTCGACATAAAGGATATGTCAATCGGGCAGTGATCGATTGGGCAATCAAGTACAATATTCGTCATCTGAATGCTAATTATTCAACGTCGTCTTACCATCCCAATTTACTCGGTACAGATGAAGTGCTGATTACTAACTATTGATAGTACGTTAATAATGCTAAATGCCTCTATGCTTGTTAGAATTGATTTATATCTAATAAGTATGGAGGTGTTTTTGATGAGAAAACCTTTTTATAATAAAAAATGGTTCTGGCTTACTATGATTGCTGCATTAGTTATAATTACTGCAACTTCTTATGTAGCTGAAAATACTTATGAAGATAAAGCTGATTCGGATGCATATGCACAAGAGAATTTGTTCAAAAAGACAGTTGATTCTAAAACATCTATAATTGATAAATTTAATGCAGTTAAATTAGGTGCTGGTGGAAGTACTCACAAGGCTGTGGACAGCAAGTTTGGCAAAGCGGTTGTTAGTAGTAATGCTGAAGATAATAATAATGCAACGCTTAGCTGGAGCAATCTAAAAGGATTGGATGACGATGTCGTTATTGATATTACTTTTCATGACGGTAGAGCGGTCGCTAAGTCGATTAAGGGATTGGATATTGATCGTAAAAATGATTTAACGATGAAAGATTTTAAAACATTGAAGACTGGTAATAATTACGAGCAGGTGATCGATCTATTGGGTAATCCCGATAACTATACCGAAACAAACGGTATAGTAACACTGACTTATACATCGGATGTTGAAGAAAAAATCAATGATAACACTGCTTATATCAAAGTAAGTTTGGTTAATGACGAAGTCACCAGCAAGAGTCAGGTAAATGTAAAATAGCAAAATAAAAGAGGCCTATTGGCCTATACTCTAAAACAGTGTTTTGGAGCATAGGTCATTGGACCTCTTTTTATGTGTAGATTAATTTGTTGCTAATCTATCTTCTATAATAGTACAAAGTTTAATGGCCATACTTGAGATTGCCACGGACATAACTGCTAGGAAGAACGATAACATACCAGTTAATGCAATGTTTCCTAAACAGACGATGCCATCAATAATAAATAAGCTGATGTACTTATCAATTCCAAAATTCTTATGAATGATCATTGGTGGAACGGTTGTACCACCACTTGACATATCCAGTGTGTATAAAACTGCCAATCCGATTCCAAAGGTTATACTTCCGATAACAATTGCGAGGATTTTGTTACCGGGGACTAGGTTATAGACTGGAGTAATGAATAATAGTACAGGGAGGAGAAAACTACCGAAGGTCAATTTGAGAGTAGTAATCTTGTCTAAGTGGAAATACGAGAAGATCAACATAATGATATTAATAATGAAAACTGATAAAGACGTTGGAACTGACCACCCTTCATATAGTAAAATTGCTATACCGGTGGCACCACCCGCGGCTACTTTATTGGGTTCAAAGAACATGTTAAGACTGAACGCAATAAGCTCTAATGCAAGAACCATTATTAGTAGTTTAAGATAAAACTTATGCCTTTTATTCTGCATGTCTAATAGTATAGCATAATATATGAAGCAAGACAATTACTTTTAACGTTTTCATAAATTTAAGAATCCTATTGTATCAGTAGCTACAGCGTTTCTTGTTGCAGGAATGTTACTAAGATTACAAAAGTCGACCAAACTGTAACTCTGAGGTGGTGGCTATGTAACATAAGGCTGTTAGTATAGCACCATAGCAATGAGAGCTAAACAATCTAAACATAAGGATGTAATTTAATTTATGAAAAAAGTATTATCTATCGCATTAGCAAGTACAATCATTTTAACAGCATTAGGAGCAACAACAGCTAACACCGTTGACGCCGCTACTACAGTTGACAGTACACACGTTACAGTAGAGAAGGGTGATACATATAAGAGTATCGCTGCAGAAAACAACACAACAATCTCAGCACTAGAACAAGCAAACAGTAGAACAGTCGGTGGTTTTGATTTGATCTACCCTGGTGAAACAATCACACTACCATCAGCAACATCAAATACAGCATCAACTGACACAACTACCGCTACGACAACAGCAGCAGCTACAGATACAACTACTCAAGCAGCAACTACTGCTACGGATACAACATCAACACAATCAACAACTGCTACAACAGGTACTTCACAAGGAACATTCAAGATTAGTTTCTATGATCCAGCCGTATTAGGATCAAACATGGGTTACAGTGGTGTAGCCGCTAATCTATCAGTATTCCCTAAGGGTACACAATTGAAGATCACATTAGCTGATGGTACTGTAATGTACAGAACTGTTAACGATACAGGTACATTTGCCAACTCTAACTCACAACAATTAG
Organism: Companilactobacillus jidongensis; assembly: GCF_003946575.1. GTDB lineage: Bacteria > Bacillota > Bacilli > Lactobacillales > Lactobacillaceae > Companilactobacillus > Companilactobacillus jidongensis. The sequence goes on from NZ_RHOP01000012.1 coordinate 64,423, forward strand.
ATGTTGCAATGCCAAGTTCTTCAATTCCTTCATATGGTGTTACAAGTGCATCCGTTGAAGTCATTTCTTAATATGGATTTTAATGAGTCGCCTATTGGGCGGCTTTCTTTTGTTTTCATTAGAAAAAATATTTTAATTTCTAATAATTATATTGATAACAGCAATTATCAAATCGAATAAATGGCTTATCACGCAATAAATTTAATCGTGATATTTGCTGATATAGCAACGATTACCGGTCGTTATAACGGTCAAATATAAAAAAATACTTTTCAAATCAAAAAAACTAGCTATAATAAAGTCATGGATTTGGAAATGAAAACATTAAAAAATAAATGAAAGAAATTAATTTTATCTGTTGACATTATCGTTTTCAAATTGTATTATCATTTCAACGATTAATAACAAATAACTATTTCAAACAATTTGATCAGGGGAAGTAGCTCAATATCCAAAGTACAGAAAGCCTCAGTAGCTGAGAAGGGGACGCGGACTTGAACGAAAATGACCTGTGATTGGTGCGCTGAGTCCTTACGGATAAAGAGGCAATGGTTGGTACCCTTTACAGTACACGCGTATAGAATTAATATTCCGTACGTTGTAGAGGGGATAAGTGTAAACTTTATCCTGAATTAGAATGGTACCGCGAGAAGTCGCTTCTAAAAATGAACAATTAATGTTCGTCTTTAGAAGCGGCTTTTTTTGTTTGTTAGAAATAGGTATTTGTTAGAGATCACGAGAAAAGTATTTAAAGGTGGGGGAAACATTATGACAAGATTTAAGAAAGTAACAAGAATTTTATTGCTAGCCTGTACAGCTTTATTCGTATTCGTACTAGCTGGTTGTGGTAGCCAAAGCAAAGACACAACCGTAAAAGTTGGTATTAATCCAACTGATGCTCCAATTTGGAAGATCGTTAAGGCAAAAGTCAAAAAAGAAGGAATCAATCTTAAAATTACTGAATTCAGTGATTATAATCAACCAAATACAGCCTTATCACAAGGCGAACTAGACATCAATGCATATCAACACAAGTACTTCTTGGATGCATGGAACAAAGCACATCATACAGATATCGTTCCTATTGGTAATACAGTTATTCAACCAATGGCAATTTATTCAAACAAAATCAAGAGTATCAATGATTTGAAAGATGGAGACAAAGTAGCATTACCAAATGATGCCTCAAACGAAAGTAGAGCTTTGGTATTACTAGAGAATGCTGGACTCATCAAACTTGATAACAAAACAAAACTTGCTACAGTCAAGAACGTTTCCGAGAACAAACTAAACTTGAAGTTTACACTTTTAGACGCTGCGCAAACAGCTCGTTCATTGGATGATGTAACAGTTGCAGTTGTTAATGGTAACTATGCTAGTGACGCTAAATTGAAGCCATCAGCAGCTTTATATACAGAAAAAATCAATAAGAGTACTAAACCATGGATCAACTTTATTGCAACTAATAAGAAAGACAAAGACAACAAGACATACAAGAAGGTTGTTAAAGCTTTCCAAACAAAAGCAGTCGCAAAAGAAATTAAGAAGGTTTATGGTGGTTCAGCTGTACCAGCTTGGGATACAAAACTATGAGTTAAAAACAAACATTAGGTGGGGAAGCGCATGAAAAATTTCAAGAAACTAAGTAGATTACTATTAATAGCATTCGCAGCATTATTTATCTTTGTATTAGCTGGTTGTGGTAACCAGAGCAGCAAAGAACAAACTGTGAAAGTGGGTATCAGTGCATCAGATGAGCCAATCTGGAAAGTTGTAAAACAAAATGCCAAGAGGGATAACATCAATATCAAAATCGTGACATTTAACGATTACAACCAACCAAACACCGCCCTAGCTCAAGGCGAACTTGATATCAATGCATATCAACATAAATATTTCTTAGATGCATGGAACAAAGCACATCACACAGATCTTGTTTCAATTGGTGTAACTATTATTCAACCAATGGCATTGTATTCGAACAAAGTTACATCACTCAGTGATCTAAAAGATGGAGCAAAAGTTTCACTTCCAAATGATACAACCAATGAAAGCAGAGCTCTTGAACTATTACAATCTGCCGGACTTATTACATTGAAAAAAGGTGTGAAGCTTGCATCTGTTAAAGATGTAACTAGTAATAAGCTTAACTTGAAATTAACGTTACTTGACGCTAACCAAACAGCACGTTCACTTGGTGATGTCGACGCTTCAGTAGTCAACGCTAATGTTGCCAGTGATGCCAAGTTGAATCCTAAGAAAGCCATTTACAGAGAAAAAGTAAACAAGGCATCTAAACCATGGATCAACTTGATTGCTACACAAAAGAAAGATAAAGATAACAAGACTTACAAAAAGGTAGTCCAAGATTTCCACAAGAAGAACGTTGAAAAGGCTATTAAGAAGGTCTATGGTGGCAACGCAGTTCCAGCTTGGAAGGTAGATCTTAAATAATAGAAGGAATATAAAAATCAGGAGGAATTCAAATGTCAAAGCTAGATGATCCATTGATTCAAGAATCAATCGAAGAACTGAAGCAATATATTGCTTTACCATCAGTATCCGCAAAGCATCAATCTATTAATGAGACGGCCGAATTCCTCAGGAAATTGTTGACTGACTTCGGAGCAGATGCAACTATCTGGAATGATTATAAACATCCAGTAGTATTCGCAGAAGCCAAACCTGAGAAGCCTAGCCAAACAACAATTCTTATCTACAATCACTATGATGTTCAACCAGAAGAACCAATTGGATTATGGAATTCAGATCCGTTTGAATTGAAAATCACGGATGACAGATTTATCGGACGAGGTGCTTCTGATTGTAAGTCTGATTTGATCAGTCGTATCACTGCATTGAAGATATATCGTCAGGAACATGGCGACTTACCTTGCAACATCAAGTTTTTGGTCGAAGGTGAGGAAGAAGTAGCTAGTGAACACTTAGTGGATTACCTCAAAAAATACGGTGATAAACTTGCTAGTGACTTGATCATCTGGGAATCCGGAAGTAAGAATGAATATGAACAGTTCAGTATTACCGGTGGTAACAAAGGAATTCTATGTTTCGAACTTTCAGCCTTATCAGCCGATATTGATCTTCACTCATCACTTGCTGCAGTTGTTGACAGTGCTACATGGAGATTGACCAAGGCGCTAGATGCGTTACGCGATACAGATGGAACTATTAAAGTTCCAGGATTCTATGATGATGTTGTAGAGCCAAGTGAGCGTGAAAAAGAATTAGTTGCCCAAACAATTGAACCTGATTTAACCGAGAAATGGGGCTTGAAAGTTCCGTTGCTTAGGAATGAATCTGTGAATTATAATTTGACCTTCAAACCAACAGTTAATATAGAAGGAATTAGTAGTGGCTGGGAAGGTGAAGGTGTTAAAACTGTCACTCCTAAGGCTGCTGTAGCAAAATTGGAATTCAGATTAGTGCCAAATCAAGACCCAAAAGATATATTTGATAAGTTAACGAAGTATTTGGAATCACAAGGATTCACTGATGTGTCAGTTAAGTATTTATTAGGTGAAAAGGGATATCGTTGGGATCTCGATAGTCCAATCGTTAATACATTGATTCAAACTGCTAAGGACTTCTATGGCGGTGAAGATTCAGTAGAGACGTTACCATCCAGTCCTGGTACTGGTCCAATGTATGTTGTTAATAAGTATGCACAAGCCCCAATCGTTTCAATTGGTGTCAGTTACGCCAAAGGTGGAGCACATGCACCTAACGAAAACATTCGTATCAAAGATTATTTGGACTTTATCGATTTCTTCGATGAATTTTTAGCCAAAATAAATAAGGAGTAATTATGGTAGAAAAGAACGGGATAGTACAACTAAAGAATATTGATGTTACATTTCATAATGAAGGCAAAACAATCGAAGCTGTCAAAGACGTTTCAATCAATGTACAAAAGGGTGATGTCTTCGGTGTTATCGGATATTCTGGAGCTGGCAAAAGTACATTAGTACGTGTTATCAACCTCCTACAAAAGCCAACTGCCGGTGAAGTAATCGTCAATGACCAAAAGTTGACAGAATTAAGTGCCAAAGATCTTCGTAAGGCACGAAAAAATATCGGAATGATTTTCCAACACTTTAATTTAATGAGATCTTTAACTGTTTTTGGTAACGTAGCCTTCCCATTGCGTGATTCCAAACTTTCTAAGCAGGCACGTAAAGACAAGGTCAATAATCTACTGGAATTAGTTGGATTAAGTGATCGTGCCAACAATTATCCATCACAATTATCTGGTGGACAAAAACAACGTGTTGCCATTGCTCGTGCATTAGCTAGTGATCCAGAAATACTGATTTCTGATGAAGCTACAAGTGCGCTAGATCCTAAGACAACTACCGAAATTTTGAGTTTGTTAGGTAGATTGAACAAAGAGTTAGGAATTACGATCGTCATCATTACCCATGAAATGGATGCAATCAAGCAGATCTGTAATCGAGTTGCAGTCATGGAAGAGGGGAAGTTGATTGAGGAAGGGGATCTTCTTACAATCTTCGCTAATCCTAAGAGGAAGCTTACTAAGGACTTTGTTAATACTTCAACACAGATCAGTAACGTCTTGGATGAAGTTAAGGAAAGTGGAATCATTGACTCTATTTCAGGCCACTTGGTTGAGTTGAACTTCATGGGGGATGTTACGAATGAGCCGATCATTATTGAGTTGTATAAGAAATTCAATATTGAAGCAAATATCCTCTTTAGTAACATTGAACGCTTGCAAGGTACAACAGTTGGTATTATGTTGTTTGACCTTGAAGGTGAACAAAATAAGATTGATAAGGCCATTCAATATCTAACGGATCTGAAAATTAACGTTAAAGAAATTGATTTAAAAGAAAGTGAGGGTAAATAATTTATGACACATTTTTTAAATACATACTTACCCAATGTTGTAGCTAACTGGGAAGGTGACAATGGTTTTGTAGTTGCCATTCAACAGACGCTATATATGACGTTTGTCAGTGCAATATTTGCTGGAATTATCGGTATTATTTTAGGCATTCTATTAGTTGTGACAACTGATGATGGGATTACACCCCATAAGGTTTTCTATACGACTTTAGATAAACTGGTTAACTTATTCCGTTCCATACCATTTATTATCTTACTAGCGGTCATCGGACCATTTACCAAATTGATTGTTGGACAAACGATCGGACCCACTGGTGCCTTGGTACCATTGGTTATTGGTACCGCACCTTTCTTCGCCAGACAGGTTCAATTAGCTCTGGTAGAAGTTGATCAAGGTGTAATTGAAGCAGCTGAAGCGATGGGATTATCACCAATTCAAATAATCTTCAGGGTTTATTTGAAAGAAGGACTCCCAGAACTTATCCGTTCAGGAACTTTAACAACTATTAGTTTGATTGGTTTAACTGCCATGGCTGGTGCCGTTGGTGGTGGTGGCCTTGGTAATATGGCCATATCTGTTGGTTATCAACGATTTGAAAATGATGTTACCATCGTATCCATGCTTTTGATCTTAGTTTTAGTTTTTGTTATTCAAGGTCTCGGGGACTTCGCAGTAAGAAAACTAGAACATTAATTCGGGTTTCATTTAAGTTTTATAAATATTGAAACAATATGATCAGGGGAAGTAATTTGACCGTTGTGCACAGAAAGCCTCAATTAGCTGAGATGAGGCCGCAACTACAGACGAAAATGACCTGTGATTGGTACACCGAGTCGATTAGATTAGGATGTGATGGTTGGTATCCATTATCATACTGGGAGAGTGCATCTGGCACTCCCTGGTGAGGTGACAGGTGTAAGCTTGTTACAAAATTAGAATGGTACCGCGATTAGTCGCTTCTATAAAAATAGGAGCGGCTTTTTGTTTACAAAAAAATGGAGGATCGTCGGATTATGAATAAAAAAATTAAGGGTATATTAGTAATTTTATTTACAACATTATCAATTTTTGTATTAGCGGGTTGTGGCAAAAGTGCTTCAGCATCAGACAAGGTAACAACTGTAAAGATTGGAATCATGGGATCAGATAATCGTATCTGGAATACTGTTGATAAAAAACTACAAAAACAAAATATCAAAATCAAATTAGTGGAATTTTCAGATTACAGTCAACCCAATACAGCTCTAGATCAAGGTCAAATCGACTTGAATGCTTTCCAAACAGTTTATTTCATGGATAATTGGAACAAGACTCATCATACAAATATTATTGGTATTGGTGATACAGCTATCGCTCCAATGGCCTTATATTCAAAAAAAATCACCAAATTAAGTGAACTAAAGGAAGGCGATGAAATTGCTCTTCCTAATGATGCTACCAATGAAGGACGTGCATTGGCCTTACTTCAAAGTGCGGGCCTGATCAAGCTCAACAAGGATAAGTTACCAACTAAAAAGTCTATTATTGAGAACAAATTGAACTTAAAGATTTCAGAATTAGATGCAGCCCAAACAGCTCGTTCACTTGGCGATGTTACAGCTTCGGTTGTTAATAGTGGTGTTGCTAGTGATGCTAAGTTGAACCCTAAAAAGGCGGTCTATGTTGAGAAAGTAACCAAAGGTTCAAAACCATATGTCAATGTTATTTCTGCTAATAAGAAGGATAAGGATAACCCCGTTTACAAGAAGGTTGTCAAAGCTTATCAATCAGAAGAAGTGGCTAAACTGTATAAAAAATACTATGGTGGTTCAGAAATACCAGCTTGGAATCTTAAAATTTTGGAATAATAATTAGGCCGAAAGGCCTTTTTTATTTGAATAATCAGAGTGACAAAAGTGTAAGTCGGCTGTAAGTAATTTGAATGTACATAGGTCGGTCAATATCTTATTATGTTATTAAAGATAAGGGGGAGTTACTTATGCATATTCCAATTAAACGTTCAAAAACAAACCAAGTTATCGGTGGAGTTGTCGCTGGTTTCTGCGAGAAATATGGTTGGGATCCAGCCATTGGCCGTGTGTTATATGTGATTTTGTCATTAACACCAGCATTCCCAGGGATTATTGTATATCTAGTATTATGGTTGTTGATGGAACAACCTGATTAAAAATGAATAAATAAAAAATGACCGCAATTCTTCAAAAAAGAAGAACTGCGGCCATTTTAATTTAAGCGTTCAATCCACCATTCAACAAACTAATCAAATATTCATCAGCTGTATCTACATCAATGTCAGGCTGTTCGAATAAGCACCATTCAAGAACGGCAATTATTAGGTCACTGTAGAATCGTGCTAATAACTTAACAGGCACTTTGACTTGGTTGTTTTCTTTACAATAATTGTAAATCAAAATATTGGCTTCATGACGAAGATAGCCTGACATGCTGTGCCATAGATGTGAATCGGAACCATTATTTTTTGTAATATTTATTAGTAATTCTTGATGGTCATTAAAGAATTCAAGTAATAAGTTGAAAATTTTGACGATACCATCTTCTTCATCGCCATTCTTCGGGATTTTGTCTAAGATATCCTTGCCAATATAAGACCAGAGATATTGAAGTAAATCAAATTTGTCATCGAAATAATTGTAAAAAGTAGCACGTGGATATTCACTTTTTTTACAGATATCGTTCACCGTGATTTTGTCGAATCCTTTTTCACTTAATGCTTCAAACATTGCTAGTCGAAACGCTTTTAAAGTTCGTTTAGCCCCCAACGTTAAGTGTTGAGTAACGTCAATCTTCATTTTAAATTCCCCCAGGTCGTTCAATCCAATTACTTTGACATTAACATAAGTATAAATTTTTGCAAGTGCAAAACAAACGTATATTTGTTATGAAAATGACCGGTATTTTCAAAAATATGGCAGCTTTTCATACTAAAGAGAACTTTTTCATTACATTTTTGGACATTATTCAAATATATGTCCAAATTAAAACAGTTATATATAAATTGTCTCTTGTCTAATTATATTTTTAACTTTAGAATAATCGTTGTATTTTGACAGTTGTCAATTATTTTACAAAAGATGACGGGTTGAGGAGATGTCGTAATGAAGCAGATCACGAAGAAATATGTGCCTGCTCTAATTGGATGGATAATAGTTGTGGCAATCGCATTATTTGCCATGCCCAATGTATCTCAATTAGTTAGGGATAAAGGAAATATAACTTTACCAAGTTATACCGAAAGCCAAAAGGCTTCTAAGATTGAAAAGAAAGCGAATGGAAATAAATCTGTTCGTACTTATACGGCGGTATTTAACAATAACGGTGATAATAAATTCACTGCATCCCAAAATCGAAAGATCACTCGTAAGCTGAATAACTTGGAAAACAAGAATTCACTTAAGATTGAAAAGGTCATGGGACCTAGTGATAATGCTGAAACTAAGAAACAATTGATTGCTAAAGACAAATCGACGCAATTAGCACAGATCACGGTTAAGAACAATGGATCAGTTGGCCCACAAGTCAAAGAACTTCAACGTCAATTGAAAATGTCTGGAATCAAGACTTATGTCACTGGTTCAGATGCTTTGAATGATGAGTTCTCAACTGTAACTGAAAAGGGTATTCAGAAGACCGAGGTCATCGCAGTGATCTTTATCTTTATCGTATTGATATTGGTTTTCCGTTCGCCAATCGTTCCATTAGTATCGCTACTTAATGTTGGAGTTGCCTTCGTTACTTCATTAAGTATCATTATGAACCTTGCACAGAAATTTAATTTTCCAATTTCTAATTTTACGCAAGTATTCTTAGTGGTTGTCTTGTTCGGTATTGGAACGGATTATAACATTCTACTATATAATTACTTTAAGGGAGCGTTAGCTAGGGGAATGTCGGCTGTAGAGGCTGCTCATGATGCACAGCGTCATGGTGGTCGAACGATATTATACAGTGGACTATCAGTTTTGATTGGATTCTCAGTACTCTCATTTGCTAAGTTTTCGTTCTATCAGAGTGCCGTTGGAGTTGCCATTGGTGTTCTAGTATTGTTGGCAGTTCTATTAACATTGAATATGTTCTTCATGGAAACACTTGGAGCTAAGATGTTCTGGCCAAGCAAAGTCACTGCTGGACGTGGCAAAAGTAGAATGTGGTATGGATTATCACGTGCGGCTCTCGCATATCCAGTTGTGATCTTGGCTATTATCGGTATCATTGCTGTGCCATTTTTAGTCAACACAAGTTCAACACTGAACTTCAATAATGCTGATGAAGTGCCTGATACTTATCAAGCCAAAAAGGGTTATGAAGTTATTCAGAGTCACTTCAGTAAAGGGATGTCGGCTCCAGCGACTGTCTATATTCAGGATAGTTCGAAGATGACAACTCAGGCTAAATTGGCAGCGGTTGATGACTTAACTCAATACCTCAAACAAGAGCCTGGTGTAAAGACTGTTGCTTCAGCAACTCAACCTGGTGGTAATAAGATTAAGAGTATGTATTTGAAGAACCAACTTGTAAGTATTACTAGCGGCTTGAATACATCGACTAAAGGTCTAGAAAAAATCAAAGCAGGGTTGAATTCCGCAAGTTCACAATTACAGAGTTCTAATATCAGTGGCAGCACTGCTCAAGTCCAAGAATTGGCTGATGGTACTAGTGAACTTCAATCTGGCGCACAACAATTGTCGACCGGAATCAATCAATACACTAGTGGTGTCTCCAGTGTTAATAGTGGGTTGCAAAGTGCAAGTAGTCAGATACCTACGTTAACTAGTGGTGTTTCAACTTTGACAAGCAGTTCTCAACAATTATCATCTGGATTGTCACAATTGCAAACACAAGTAAGTTCGATTTCTTCACAAGCTAGCCAATTATTGGCATTGATGCAGAGCACAGGACAAGATACTTCTACAGCTGCTGCAGAAATGTCCGCGCTACAAAGTTCAATAAGTCAATTGAGTAGTGGATCTGCTGCTATTACGTCTGGGATGGGACAATTACAAGGTCAGATTCCAACATTGACATCAGGCATGTCTACTTTGGCAAGTGGAACCAGCACTCTTAATTCAACTAGCTCAACTCTAACTAGTGGTGGTCAAAGTGTTGCCAGTGGAGCAACGACGGTTAATAGTGGTGTTCAACAAATGAATACTCAACTCAAACAAATGAGTTCTGAAGTTACTGAACTAGAATCAGGCTTATCGTCAGCTAATGATGGACTTGATTCGATTGCTTCAGGTAACAAGACTATGAAGACGTACTTAGACGGATTGAGAACATCTTACGTTGGTGATACATTCTATCTACCTAAGCAAACAATTAAGAGTAGTGAATTCAAACCCGCACTGGATGCATATATGGATAGTGATCGTAAGATTGCTGAAATAACAATTGTCTTCAAGGGTGATCCAAATAGTGATACCACTTCTAAACAATTGAAAACTATTCAAACTGACATGAAAGCCAGATTGAAACATGGTGCATTGAAGAATGCCAAAGTTGCTGTTGGTGGTGAAACTTCTCAAAATAATGATTTGAGAACATTAGCTAATGGAGACTTTGGCCGAACAGCTTTGATCATGACGATTGGTATTGGTATTGCTTTAATTGTTGTAACAGAGTCGATCCTACAACCAATGACAATTATTAGTACTTTGTTATTGGCATATGAGGTTTCACTCGGCATAACGAGAATCGTTTCTAAGTTTGTTCTAGGTGACCCAATGTTGAGTTGGAATACGCCATTCTTCACCTTTATCATGTTGATGGCACTTGGGGTCGATTACAGTATCTTCCTAATGGTCAGATTCAAGGATGAACCTCAATCCAATTTGAAAGACAGAATGCTCAATGCTGCGACTGCCATTGGCGCGGTTGTCATATCAGCTGCCATTATTCTAAGTGGTACGTTTGCTGCATTGATGCCTTCAGGTGTAACGACCTTGATTCAAGTTGCCTTGGGCGTAATCTTTGGTTTGATAATCTTGGTTATTATTCTTCCATTAACTTTGTCATCGTTGATCAGTTTGACGATGTGGCATGAAAAGAGAATTCATCAGGTTAGAAAACCTAAGAAAGATAAAAAAACAAAAACAACTACAAATTCAAAAGATAAAAATGAACCTGCAGCTGATTAATAAATAACATCAAAGAGACATCGTATGATTTAAATCGTACGATGTCTCTTTTGTTTTGTCATTATGTGATATACGTTATAATATTCTGAAATGGAATAGGAGATAATTATCGTGAATATTCATCGTTTGGAAATTTTTGCGGATCTATCTAAGACATTGAATTATACGGAAACAGCGGAAAATTTTTATACCACTCAAGGTAATATTTCTAAGCAGATATTCTCACTTGAGAAGGAACTAGCAGTTTCACTATTCAAACGTGAACATCGAACGATTTTTTTGAGTGATGAAGGTAAGTTGATATTGCCTTATGCCAAAAAAATTATTCAAGATAATCGTGAAATGCAACATGTGTTGGCAGATTATCACGATACCAAGAATCTAACGATTGAAATGTATACTATTCCAACAATGCCGAATTATTCTAGTTTTAGTTATATAACCAAATTTTTGAAACAGAATCCAGAAGTTCATATTCAATTGAAAGAAGAGGAAAGCAATAATTTATTTTCAGCCTTAAAGTCTGATAATTGTGAAATTATTTTTGCCAGAACTTTTGAATTTGATGACAATGAACTTGAACGGATAGATATGGAGACTGATAAGTTTGTCGCGGTCTTACCCAAACATCACAAATTTTCTACTGCTAATAAAATAGATCTAAATCAGTTGAAAAAAGATAACTTTTTGATTCTGGGACCAACGACTAATTTGTATCAACCAGTTATGGATCTATGTAATAAGGCTGGGTTCGAGCCAAATGTTACTTATGAAGGTTCACGTGTTGATTTAATTATGCAAATGGTTGCCAGTAATATGGGAATTTCATTAATGATGGAAAAGACTGCTAAAGGATTTGACAACAAGAATTTTGTATTGGTTCCGCTGAACAATAATGTTGATAATCAATTAAGCTTTTTCCGTAAAAAGAAAAAGCATCCCCAAGTTAGTGAGCTATTCTGGAATTTTCTCAATAATACCAAATAATATCATTCCATTTTGGAATGATATTTTTTATAACCTGAATTGTTTATCTGTTAGGCACGGCCTACAATTATCTTATAAGTTCGAAGGAGGCAATTTAATGACTGATCAACCATATGATTTGAGAAAAGTTATTGATGAATTGAAGAAGCAACCAGGACAATATCATGAAACAGACGTGGAAGTCGATCCTGATGCAGAACTATCTGGTGTGTATCGTTATATTGGTGCTGGTGGTACCGTTGAAAGACCTACTAGGGAAGGTCCAGCTATGATGTTTAACAATGTCAAAGGATTCCCTGGTACACGAGTGCTTATTGGAGCAATGGCAAGTCGCAAACGTGATGGAATGATTTTGCATCATGATTATAAGACGCTTGGACGTTTGCTAAAGGATTCAGTTGAGAATCCAGTTAAGCCAGTTAAGGTTTCAAAAAAAGAAGCACCTGCACAAGAGGTTGTTCATTTATCAACTGACAAAGGATTCGATATTAGAAAAATTTTACCAGCACCAACAAATACTGAATATGATGCTGGTCCTTATATCACCATGGGTGTTGTCTTCGGTTCAGATCCTGACAAAACAATGAGCGATGTTACTATCCATCGGATGGTTCTTGAAGATGAGGATACTATCGGAATGTACATCATGCCAGGTGGTCGTCATATAGGGCATTTCCAAAAACAATTTGAAAAATTGAACAAACCAATGCCAATCACAATTAATATCGGACTTGACCCAGCAATTACTATTGGTGCAACATTTGAGCCACCTACAACTCCTCTTGGATACAATGAACTGTGGGTTGCCGGTGCATTACGTAAACAGCCAGTCCAAATTGTACAGGGTGTGGCAGTTAATGAAAATGCGATTGCCCGTGCGGAATATGTCGTCGAAGCAGAAATCATGCCTAACGAAACTATGCAAGAGGATATTAATACCAACACTGGTAAAGCGATGCCTGAGTTCCCCGGTTATGATGGGGATGCCAATCCGGCTGTTAATGTTGTCAAAGTTAAGGCAATCACTCACAGGAAAGACGATCCAATTATGCAAACAACAATTGGACCAAGTGAGGAACATGTTTCGATGGCTGGAATTCCTACTGAAGCAAGTATTCTAGAACTTGTTGACCGTGCAATTCCTGGTAAAGTTTTGAATGTCTACAATCCTCCAGCCGGTGGTGGTAAGTTAATGACCATTATGCAAATTCACAAAGACACGGAAACGGATGAAGGTATTCAAAAACAAGCTGCCATCTTAGCCTTATCAGCTTTTAAGGAATTAAAAACGGTTATCTTAGTTGATGAAGATGTCGATATTTTTGATATGAATGATGTTATTTGGACTTTGAATACTAGATTCCAAGGAGACAAGGATATTATGGTCTTACCAGGAATGAGAAATCATCCACTTGATCCGTCTGAGCGACCTGAATACGATCCTAAATCTATTCGATTCCGTGGGATGAGTTCAAAAACTATTTTTGATGGTACTGTGCCATTTGATATGAAAGACCAATTCAAACGTGCTAGTTTCAAGAAGGTTGACGACTGGGAAAAATATCTGAAATAAAAAGGAGTGACATTGATGCCTGAACGTAAGAAAAAGATTGTCATAGGAGTAACTGGGGCTTCGGGAACTATTTATGCAATTGACTTGATCAAGAAACTGCAAAAAATTCCTAATGTAGAAACTCACGGTGTCTTCAGTGCTTGGGCAAAGAAAAATCTACAACTTGAGACTGACTATTCACTAGAAGAAATTCGTAACATGCTCGATTTCTATTATAGTGACAGTGACTTGGGTGCAACTATTGCTAGTGGTTCTTTTTTGACAGACGGAATGGTTATAGTTCCTGCAAGTATGAAGACAGTTGCTAGTATTGCCGTTGGCATCGGTGACAATTTAATTTCACGTGCCGCAGACGTTACGCTGAAAGAACAGCGCAAACTCATCATGGTTCCACGTGAGACGCCTTTGAATACAATTCACTTAGAGAATATGACTAAATTATCAAAAATGGGAGTTCAGATGATTCCACCGATTCCAGCTTTCTATAATCATCCTCAAACCATTCAAGATTTGGTCGATCATCAAACCATGAAGGTCTTGGATGCTTTGAGAATTGATAATGATTCTGACGGACGTTGGGAGGGAATCTAATGACACAATTCAAAACTACCGAAGAAAATTACACAATGATTGCGGATTTGTCAGTTATTGGAAAAGATATTATGATTGAAATAACTGGTGGAGATACTCCACATATCGGTACCGTCACAACGTTGACAGCCAATACTGACATGCAGACAATACGTTACCCAAGTCACGATGGTCGCTTGCATAAAGATGACGTTCTAGCACAACGAGTTGGTGAAATTATTCAATCCAAGTTACCAGGCAGTTGTACAATTACTGCTGGAGTACATGTAAATCATATTTCTAAGAAACAAATCATGGTTTCTGGAAGTATGGCCAATGATTTGGGTATACAAATCTTGAGCTGGATTGATGTGCATGATTTTAAATCTCCGGAACCAGTTTATTATAGTGATTCGGAAAATCCAAAATAAAATATTTATCGTATGAATCGATGCTTCATTATGATGCTGTACAATACATAAATTGATTTGCAAGCAAGTCACTGGCATCACATAATAAATGGAACTACTATCGTGGCAAAATATAAAAGAAGATGAGCAAAATGTTCACATTATTATTGGGATTAACTGCTATTGTTACAGGTGTTTATCAATTGATAGGATCACATACTCTCATTGAACTTGAGAAAAAAGAAGGCAATCTGAAGTCATCAACGGTGCCATATGTAATGTGGTCGTCGGTTTTGATTTCGATGATTATTATCGTCTTAGGAGTTTGTATACTTGCTTATATTGGCGTTAAAGCATATTAAAACAAAAATATAGCGTACGCTACTAACGTACGCTACTAACGTACGCTATAATTATGTCGAGGTGAAATTTATGCAAGATTATACGCCAACCAATGCCAGAAAAAATTTGTACAATATTTTGAAAGAAGTAAATATTCAAAAAAAACCAGTTGCAATCACTCCGGCTAGTGGAGACGAGAATGAATCCGCAGTCGTTATTTCAAGAAGGGATTGGGATGCTATTGAGGAAACTCTTTACTTAGAAAATACTGGTACCTTAACAAAAGTAAGGGAAAGGCAAAAGGATGATAGTGGTTTTACCAATATAGACGAGATTGATTGGGATAATTTATGAAATATGTTGTTCAAATTAAGAATTCCGCTAAATCTGATTTGAAGAAAATTTGTAAATCTAATTTAAAAGATCAATTTCTGGATATAATGAACACACTTAAGAATGATCCATTTGAAAAAACACAATCATTAGAAAAATTGCAACCACCATCTGCAAATCTTTATTCTAGAAGAATAAATAGTCAATATCGTGTTGTGTATGATGTAGATAAAAAAAATAAAATAGTGTCGGTATATTCTGCTTGGACACATTATGAATAAAATGGCTCTTTGTCAAATAGTATTGATGAATAACTTTTAACCATAGGCATCCTCATTGAGGATGCCTATTTTCATGCACA
>NZ_RHOP01000013.1 GCF_003946575.1 Companilactobacillus jidongensis
TGTGCATGAAAATAGGCATCCTCAATGAGGATGCCTATGGTTAAAAGTTATTCATCAATACTATTTGACAAAGAGCCCTTAATTTGCTGTAAATATACAATATTTGCCGTTTACCCAACCAGAAGATACTCTATACCAGGTCTGTCCGTCAACTATTTGTTGTGAAGTAACTTGCCATGTTGTACCGTCCGCCAAACGTGTACCAGTGAAGCGATTGTTAGCGGCCGGACTATTATACACATTGACACCGTAACCCGGAATATAGTTGATCTTAACTGATCCTTCAACGGTCTTAATGTAATTAGAACCTTTGACTTGAACATCATTAGCATTGACCCATTGGCCAGATGCTACACGATACCAGACTGACCCATCTGAATGCGTCGACTTCTTGTCGATCTTCCAATCAGTATTATTCAGCAAACTAACAGCTAGTGCCGTATGTTTGTCATTATAGACCTTGGCACTTGGAGTGGCAGTAACGTGAATAATATCTGGATATGAGACAATTTGATCATTTGTATAATCTTCATTAGTTTGTTGTGATTTGAGTTTGACATCGTCAGCTGAAATATATGAATTGGTTCCGACATAATAGAACTTGTTGCCATTACTATCCAGAACATACTTCGTCGTGATCCATTCTGATTGATAAGGCAAGACTCTACTAGTTGCGGAAGTCTTATCAGCTGAACTATAGACCTTGGCACCAGTTCCTTTAACAACTATCGCTGTATCAGAAATAGACACAGGTGGCTGTGCTGGTGTAGTCTCTTGTGACTTGAGCTGAACATCTTCAGCTTTGACGTACTCAGTCGAAGAAACCTTGTAATATGTTTGACCGTCATCAGTGACGACCTTGGCTGTAATTACCCATGGAGTTTGATAACCCAGGGCACGGTTGGCTGGCTTACTTGAGTCAGCGTTTAAGTAGAGCATTGCGCTCTTTTGATTAGTTACTGTAGCAACATCATTCATCTTGGTTACAGTACCTTTGACTTCTTGGCTCGTATTATCACCTGAATTATTATTTGATCCACTATCAGTAGACGGATTGCCATCATATTGAGTCAAATTATATTGTTCAATAACACCATTTAAAGTTTGGGCATAAATGGGACTCGTGGCGTACTTACCTTGCAGAGCAGCTGTCGCATCACGATATGATGAGGCATTTTCTTTCCACGCTCCACTATAGTAACTGGTATTCCATGATACACCATTACGTAGTTTATCTCCATTATCTGCGAATGATTCATAGTAAGTTGGATATTTTCTGAAGTTAGCATAAATCACGTAGTAACCCTGGGACTCGCTCCACTCTTGAGTTGGATAATTGATATAGGCACCATTATAGTCGCCTTTCATCCCAAATAAGTTATGAGCTTGAGTCGCTAAGTCAGATTGACCCCAGCCACTCTCAATAATAGATTGAGCAAGCATTACGGAAGCAAATAAATTGTACTTTGAAGCAGCCTTTTGTGCCATGGGTACAGCTTCATTCAAAAATGTTTGTTGCGCCGTAGCGCTGGTGGCATTGGTCGTTGCTTGTGTCAAAGCGGTGGCAGCACTTCGAGACATGACACTAGATGACTTCGAAGAATCGATTGCATCCGCAGTCGACTCATTGATCGGTGCACCAGCATTATCCATCACACTAGCGACAGTTGTGTCCTTTGCAGTAGATGATTGGTCTTGATCTTGATTATCATTATTATCGTCATTACTATTTATTGAAGCACGAACATGTGCCGTGTTAGAAGAAATACCTACCGCAGCTAGAACACTAGCCAAAGCGGTAGAAGCGACCCATTTTTTATTCATAATCATACTCCCCCTTGGTTCTACGTCTACAACCAAGAGTACTATGTATTATCATTCTCTTCAATTAAATCTTAAGAAATCTAACGTTTTTTAAGATTTAATTACAAAAAAAGCAAACTCCTAAGAGTCTACTTAATTACTTATCCATTTGAATGAAGTCAACATATTCAGCTTCGATCCATTCGCCATCTTGGGCAATACGATAGAAGGCCTTGCCGTCATCGCCAGTACCCTTAGCATCCGTATACCAAGTTGTCTCACCCTTAACGAACTTATCCTGAAGCATCTTGCGATCCATCTCATATGAGTCGAATAGGAACACAACATAGCGACTATTTTGATTTACTTTAACAATACCATTTACGTTTTCAAGCATTGAAAATACCACCTTTTAGATATTCTAGTCTAATTATACCCTACTTGAGTGAAAAAACAGACTTGCTTATATAAGTCTTAAGTTGTTAATTTTAATTAGTATAGCAATTTAAACCGTTATACTAACGAGTCGAATGACCTGATAAGCTCTTTTGGTACAAAATTATGAAACTTATCTCCTATTGAAGTTATGTCCATTCCTAGGTTAGCTTTCTTTGCAGAATAGCTATTATCATTGCTAAAAATAAGATGATAAGGATCATAAAAAATAACATACAAAACATGCCCTCAATTTTGTCATAATTATAAATTGTAAAAACTCTAAAGGACCCTTTATGAGTTAACGGTAAAAAATCATTTGAAACAATCGGTGTTTCTCGAAAGCTATTTTCATATGCATTCAAAACGGTTTTATCTAAGTAGTTTTCAAAAACTCCTAAGATTCTATTTCTATTTTTCGAATTAACTTTAATATACGTACTGCCCTTTGAGATGATTTCTGGATTATTAATTACATCTTCTAAACATTTTTTAGTTATAAAATCATTTTTATTTATATAATTAACAAATCTCAAATCACTTAGATCAATAGATTTTCCACAGTTACGCATAAAATAAACTTTTGCATCCAAACTTCTTACATTTAAATCAGAATTGTGATGATCATTATCAATAATCAATTTGGGTGCAGACTTAACGCCAATATCATTAGAAGCATCTATCCTAAATCTAAATTTTCGATTGTTGTTCGACATAAGATATATAATCCTTTTTTATTTGATTATAATCCATATCCGTAGGTAACTCATTTGGATTATAAACATTCTTATAAGCCTGATCTTTGTGAGATCTCTCAACTAATCCAAAATCATTTACATTGTCTACTTGAGAAATTATATCATCCATAAACAACTTTATTTCCTTATCCTGAACAGTTTTAGGAACAAAGGAATTATCAAAGTTTTCAATCGAGTCTGATTTGTTCCAACTATATACATCGTTATCAACCGGACCATACTTCCACGCCTCAAATTGTGCATCAAACAAATACTTGGGATATACTTCTTCTTCTTTGAATTCAGATGCAACATTATAATCGATATTGCCATACGTAGCAGCATAGAATGCCCATAAAAAATATAGTGTCTTTTGTAATTTTATCGGTGTGGGATTAGATAGTGCATTATATATATATGAAACTAGTTCCTTTTTATCATTAAAAAAGTATTCCTTAGTTTTAATCATCAACATGTCCTCCTACTCACTCCTTCATTATATTATCATCAATCAATTTTAATTAATATATATATGTTATCCATTCACTATATAGAACATACGTTCCTTATGCAACAGCTTAGACAATATACAAAAATTTAATTATAAATTTATCCCCACATAAATAATGACTACCACAAAGGATTGATAACGTCTTTGAACATAGAAAATTAAGTAATATACTTATGAAGGAGCATATTACTTATAGGGAGAACAATTATTATGCAATTTCAACAATTAGATCCATCCAAATCATATTACAGACGCTGGTCGACTGCCGACTATGTTGTTATCGGTCTGGCAGCAGTCGGATTCGTCTCAGTCTTCGGTATTCCAGTATCAGTCCTATTATTCGTCATCTATCGTATGAGTGAATCCAAAATCTATGTGTCTGAGATCGACAATCGAGGAACAAAATTCTGGGTTAGAAAAATCGACTGGAAGGCCTACTGTGAAACTCACGGTAAAAACATGTTCAATTCATACAAACCACAACGTGTTACTACTTCACAACAGGAATCTGAGGCAGCCACTAATGCACAGAATAGTAATCTTGATCAATTGACCAAGCTCAAAGAATTGCTAGACCAAGGTGTACTTACACAAGAAGAATTCGATCAGAAAAAGAAACAATTGTTAGATCTATAAAATTAAAAGGACTTCTCAAAAATAATATTGAGGAATCCTTTTTTGCCGTCTAATAAAGATTTTCATAAATTAATTTCTCATCCTAATCATAAAATTAAAACCTCTGTATAATTAAGTAACAACAACTATAGGGGAATCAAAAAATGAGACGAAAGAGAATTATTTATATAGATGTAATAAGAGTGGTAGCCATGATAGCGGTGGTTTTTGCCCATACATGTGCCAACGTTCTCATTAAAGGACCAACGGCCAACCTATGGGCTCCCGCAAATATCTTAGTCACGATTACCGAGGTGGCTGTTCCACTATTCTATATGATCAGTGGCGCAACTATTCTTAATAGTAATAAGACCAAAGACTTAAACTATTTATTTGAACACCGATTAGTAAGAATCCTAGTACCATTTTTGTCCTGGTCAATCATATCAGCATTCTTCTTTCAATTAATCAACCATGGTCTACACTTCAATATCGCAATTCACAATATTAGCATGCTCTATCACCAACCAGTACTGACAGCATTCTGGTTCATCTATCCATTGATAGGATTCTATCTAGTATCACCAGCCATCAAGGCATTCGTCGATAACGTTTCTAAATCTACTATTAACTATATTCTGATATTATGGTTCATCACCAATATCTTCCTACCAAATTTGGCAAAATCACTACCACAAGAATATGGACAATTCTTCGATGCCTATGGATTCGCTAGCTTGATATTCCTGTCCAAAATGATTGGTTACTTCATCTTGGGATATAAGCTATCAAATATAGAAAACAAGGATATCAATTTGGGACTCCATCTAGCTATCTTCAGTATCGGCATGTTAGTCGCAATTATTAATATGTATGTCATAAGCCGTTACTCTTTACAAAGCAAACCATTTGCAGGCTTTTTAACTCCTGTGCTATTACCAATTATGGCAAGTTCATTATTTCTTTGCTTAAAGAAATTTGAAGATAAATATCCTATGCGATTACAAAGCAATATTGAATCTATTGCTCCATTAACCTATGGTATTTATCTTTCTCATGGAATAATTATCGAACTCGTACAACACGTTATTGATCCAATGAATTATTTTGCTGTATTTCCTGTCGCACTAATAATTTGCTTGGCATTGATCTGGTCACTTAATAACATACCTATTGTTAATGAATATCTGATATAGTAAAAAATCTTACTAATTTACTCATTAGTAAGATTTTTATTTATTCTCCAAAGAAGTATTATCGCCAAACTTCTGGATAAACGACTTATTAAGATAATCCTTCCAATAAACCGCACTTTGTTCAGGAAATTCATCGTGAGCGTAGACAAATTTTCGATACGTTACATGTTTGTTCAACGTTCTTTTACTATTTAAAAAATCCGGTTCACTCACTCGAACTATATTAGCGCGATAGTTTATGACCATCTTGTACATATACGTACCTGCTGATAAAGATATAAACAGACTAGATATGACAATTAAGTATTTTTCCCAATTAAGATTCAAATATTCAACAGCCTTATTCGCAAAATTAATTCCCAACAAATAAAAGAAAACGTATGAATGGAAATACTCTCTTATATTTATTGGTGAAATAACAAACAAGAATGGAACCGTCAAAGCCACAAATGAGAAAAGATAAAAATAAACAAAATATTTATTCTTGTCATTTTTAAAAATTGCAAATGTGAATATACACATGAATATCAAAAACAAGACACTCACTATTGCATCTCCACGGGTCAATATCCACGTACGATTGACATAGACATATGCAAACATTATTTTGACATTTCTGGTATACCAATACAAATACCAATAGTAGACTGCGAATACAACTGATAATCCAACACTCAAATATCGAGCGGGACGACTCTTGAACTTATTCCAAGAAACTACAGCAATTGCTAAACAAATCATCAAGATCAGGAAAATATTAAAAGTGATGATCCAAAAATGCGTAATCGTAATATACCTGTGTACAGCACTCGCAATATCGATCCCTGACTTGCGATAGCTAGAATGCATTCGATAAGATTGATGTGAGAACATAATAATAATTGAAATGATTGATCCTAACAGATAGGTAATATATGGTAATTGGATGCGTTTATGGAATAAGTACTTAGCCGCAATAATTGCTAATACTCCAATAAATACTTGATATAGGTTGATGTGTTCAACAAACAAACCCCCAGTGACCGCAACAATAAATGTGATTAAACTAATCCACTTTGGACGACTGTAATCATCATCCAAGCCATCTTTATAAATTGCCAAATATGTTAGCAACAGTGCTGCTGCAGGAACGTAGTTGACAAAGCCAGCATTCCAGACCAGCATGTTGTTCAAATGTCCTGATGACATAGCAAAAATAAATAACATACTGAGAATCAAACTTATTTTTGATTTACCAGCCAATTTCCAAAAAGCCCAAACCAATAACGTCCAGAAGAAAGCAAACGTGACCATCGCTAATAATAAATGATGTAATGTCAGAACTTCAAACGTATTACCCAAAAAGCGACCATTACTGCTTCCATCATAAATTGGATTAGTACTAAAAAATCCGTGTTCCATTAAGTACTTCCCTTGCCACCCCATCCAAAAGTAATCATCCGCAGATGGTAAAACAAAGAATCTAAAAACAAACAAATATACATATAATCCGGCAAATGATAAAATCTGCCATTTATGCCCCAAAATTTTCCTCATATATTCTCCCCTGACTAGTTCAGTATATC
The DNA here is from genome assembly GCF_003946575.1 of Companilactobacillus jidongensis. Lineage (GTDB taxonomy): Bacteria > Bacillota > Bacilli > Lactobacillales > Lactobacillaceae > Companilactobacillus > Companilactobacillus jidongensis. The sequence goes on from NZ_RHOP01000013.1 coordinate 6,863, forward strand.
GTAAATGATATTTGGAGACATTAGGAGAATGAATACATAACTATTATATTGCTATAACTACACTTTATTTATATTAGGATAAATAAAGATTCTTTTGATCGAAAAAATTATTAATTTTTTGACATTTTATTCTTTCAAAATAAAGTTCTTGATTAGTCATATAAAATGCAACATTATCAAATCCATTTAAAGAAGTTCCATCTCTACTAGAGATACTTTTAGATTTTGAATTCATTTTGACTGATGGATAGATAATTCCCAAATTTATTTTTTTGGATTGTAATAATGTTATCTTTAAGTAATTACTCATATAATAATTTTTTTCATTTGTATATAAATTATCAGATGATCTCCATCCTAATATCATATTAAAAAAAGTCACAAGGCCTTTACCAATAATCTTATCTCGCTCTGAATACACTTTGCTTTGAAATTGAGAGCCATAACTCAAAGTAGTTTGAATATCTTGTTTAACTCTATAAATGGACATATAGTGAACTACATCACTCTTACTAATGCCGATTTCACTTAAACAAGTATTTGGATTAAATGAAAGATAAAAACATGATTCTTCAATTTTATTCATTCTTCCAACTCTGGTTAAATAAGTAGGAGGTGCCCATTTAAATAACTCATTAGATACTACACGATAAAGAATTGTATTTTTTTTGATGATAGTTTCAAATGGAGAAAACGTTCCGGTTTTCATAGTTCCGTTATTTACAAATATTACGTTATCTATTAAATTTTCTATTTCTTGTTTAAAATCATTCATATTAATGTGGGAATTATTAATTAATTCCTCAACTTTTTGTCTTGTACTTTTAAGGTTTACTTCACTGACTTGTTCCATCATGATTTTGTATCTTTCCTCTTTTGGTAATCCCTTTTGAACTAAACCATTTATACATACTTCAGGTTCATCTGAAAAAATAATATCCATATCTTCTTCTCCGCTTGTGCTTTATTTAGAGAATAAAGAAATCCACTGCCATAAGCAGTGGATCAAATCATAGTTTCTATTTAAAATAAAAATAGACATCATCGTCACGAACATATTGATTAGTTGCTACCAAGTAATAAGAATGACCATTATATTGATATCCTTTAGTTGTTGTCCAGGTTGAATTTTGAGGTAATCCACGATTTGTAAAATCGGCGTTAAAGTTCCCATTAACATCATAGATACGTGCAATTGTGGATGTAATAACTACTACTCCACCTGTTCCTCCAACACTGAATGGTTGTCCAACACTTGCTTGAACAGTCTGTACATTAGTTACTGCCATTGAAACAACTGGTGCCATTCCAATACACATTACTGCTGCTCCTGCCAAAAATCTATTCATTTTCATACAATTATTCCTCCATAATTTAGTAAAAGATCACACATTTATCATTTCCAAATTTTTATCCAAAATTATAAATAAAAAGTGCACTAAATCCAATATATATTATGTCCTGGTAATTCTATAATTTCCATATTCAAGTTTGAAAAATATCAATATAATGTTACTACGTATTGCATTCCTCCCTGAAATCAATAAATGTGAATTCTTTCACTTACATTATATAATAATTATTATTTTATACAACAATAATTTTAAAAAGGCTATGATCACATTATCGTGACCATAGCCTTTTCGTTTACTTCTTAACTTGTTTAATAGAATAATCAAACTTCTTCAAGCTAATCTTACCTTTATACAACTTCTTGCTCTTAGCGTACTTAAATGTGCTCTTAAAGTCAGCTGATTTAACTTTATGAGTCTTCTTCATAGTCATACTACTCATATTATTCAAAATACCAACAGACTTATCAGAAATCCCATATTTACTCAATACCATATCATAAGCTGAATATCCTTGTTTATTAATATCTCTAATTGCTTCTTTGATCACACTATATAGTGAGTTAGTTGAAGCAACATTCTTGCTTAAGAAGTCCTTTGAGAATACAAGTACATTCCCATTATCTGTCTTATAAGATTGCTTATTTAAGATCTTAGCACCATTAGCTTTTGCATTACTAATTGAAGGATCACTTACAACTGCTGCAGCGACTTTTTTATCTTTCAAATCACTTACTCTAGTTGCTTCTGAATCAACTTGTTTGATCTTAACATCAGACAACTTCATCTTGTTCTTCTTTAATAGGTTCTTTAGATAATAACCACTAATATCTTTCTTATCAACAGCAATCGTTTTACCTTTTAAGCTTTTAATACTCTTGTATTTCTTATTGGCAACCAAGCCATTATATCCTGGCATTGTACTACCGATCTTCCAATTACTACCCTTAGTGAACGAAGCATAGTTTACTAAATCCGTTACAGCACCATTAATCTCATTATTAGCAATAGCCTGATTCAATTCAGCGTTTGTATCGTATAACTTCAATTCAACATCAATACCATTCTTAGTAAATAGCTTAGCTTGATCAGCAGCATACAATGGCAATGATGAAACAGACTTAGTTGAACCAATAACTATCTTAGTAGTTCCAGCTGTTTCAGCCTTAACTTCACTTACACCACTAAATGCAAGTGCACCGATTGAAACTACTAACATAGCAACAATCAGAAATATTTTTTTTAGATTACGTAACATAGAATTCTCCTCTCAAACTATATATATCTATCATATAGTTTTCAGAAGACTCTTTCCATCTATATCAAGTAAATTTAAAAAATGTATAAAAAAAAGGAGCTCCATAAGGAGTTCCTTTAATTATAGGTTAATAATTAAGCAAATGTAACGCCTTCGCCGCCCATGACCCATTCGTTTGTAGCAACTTTGTAGTAAACATTGCCATCAGCATCTTTAGCTGTAGCAGCTACTTGCCATGCTGAGTTTCCACTAACAGCGCGGCCTTTGATTGTGTCACCATTTGAATCAAATAGTGGGAATACATAGTTGTCACCTTTGTTGATTGTAACTACACCCTTTGTCTTAACGATATCTGTTAAGCCAGATTCTGTAGTAGCTGAGTCACCAAATGTAACTGAGTCAGCATCAATCCATTCGCCAGTAGCAACACGGTATTGTTTGTTACCATCTTGGTCTGTACGAACAGCGTTTGTCTTCCAAGCAGTGTTCTTAGCAAGAGCACGGTTCTTGATTGAAGCGTTGTCGTCATTCTTCAATGTATAGTAGTCAGCATCTGACTTAGTTGTAACAACACCTGAAGTCTTTTCTGTTGTCCATTCAGCTTCTGAATCTCCAACCTTAACGGCACGTACAAATGTAATTGTGTCTGCTCCGGCTGATGTTGTAAAGTCATAGCTTGATGAAGCTTCTTTACCATTAACAAGGATTGTGTACTTTGAAGGATCCTTGTTGTATTCAGTAATCATACTGTCAAGAGCTGATCCTGACTTAGCTTTGTATGTTACAGTTTGGTAATATGTTCCAGCAGTTTTAAATTCGCCATCTTTGATGTCAGTGTTTGAAACAACACCAGTTGTAGCATTACCATTCAATGCAGCAGCATATGTATAATAGAAAGTACCACCAAGAACGATTGAATCTGTAGCAATTGAATCGCCATTTTGGTCTGTCAATGTTACATTAGCACCATTAACTAATTGTGTAGCAGCTACTTTTGAGTTCTTAGCAACACTAAGTGGTGTAGTAAACTTAGCATTTAATGATGTTAATTCATCTTCATCAGACTTTGTTAAACTAAATGTCTTAGCTTTTGTCCATGCAGTCTTACCACTACCATCCAAAGCATCATATCTGTAATAAACATTTACAGATACTGGTAAGTAACTGTCAAGTTTCATTGCATTAGCAAGGTCAGTAGGACGGTTACCTAATGTACCATCATATGTGTTACCTTTAGCATCTGTAGCTGTTACATATACTTGAGCACCATTGTTCTCAAGTGCAGCTAATTTAGATGTATTATCAGTACTAATAATACCATTTGTAACGTTATCTTTTTGGAAGTCAGCAAGTGTCATGGCACCAGTTTCACCAAATGTTGCTGGTAAAGTAGTAACATCCTTGGCATTTTGGTCACCAAATTGATTTGTGAAGTCTGTAATAGCTGTGTTTACATCGCTTTGATCAGCGTTATTTGCATCAGCTTGTACTGTAGTTGTTGAAACAGTTGATAAAACAGGAGCAGCGATAGGTGCAACAGTTAGAAGTGTTGCAGCAGCGATTCCTGCGTATTTAATAGATTTTTTCAATGTTAATCCTCCCCTGGACTACAAGAATTTATTTTTTAATTTGTTCAGTGGGCTATCCCACTGACAATCATTATATGAAACTCCGGCGCTTGAATCAACCTTTAATTGAAAAAGGTGGGTTTTTGTAACAATTCTGTATTATAACTCACAGTTTTGTAACATTTCTGTTATTAACCTGACCTATAATTACAAGACTATTACTTGACCGTCCCTTTTTTATTAATTGTTTCCTCAAATGAGCCTACTCTTATAATAGTCGATTCAAGTGAATCACTCAAGGAATATCCATGAATTATTTAATTTTTTTCTAAATGATATATTTTCCATTGGTAGCATAATAAATATCCATGTCAATATCGTTATCATTGTAACAATCCAATATAGTAATTTACTTTCATAATTTGTAATAACTGTTACATGTTTATAATTATGATCAGCTTTCCATCTCAAACTTCCACGATCACTTCGATTGATTGGAATTCTTTTACCATTAACTTTAGCCGAAGTACCATGATAATATGCGACCGGCAGATCGATTATTGAACCACGTTTAACATGGTTCAGTTCATAGCTATTACCATCAGCTGTAATAATCGGTTTCAGTACTGACTTATTATTATTAATTATCAATGAATGCTGTGTTATATCCCCAAGCGTCGCTTGAACATTACTAGGAACATACTGTTCCAGATACGTATCTGGTATTAATCCAGCATCGATCATCTTATTAGTAATAACCAGATCATCCCTAGACAACAAAGTTCCACTAATAGACTTGTTAAATGAAATCGACCACAAACTACAGTTGATAATAATAAACATTCCTGCAACTGTGAGCCAAAGCTTCTTATTAAGCCCTTGAGATAGTAATTCAATTATCTTAGCTACTACAATACTAGCGAACAAAGTCGTGAACATTAATATTCTGAAGGGATACTGAATAACATGAATCGGTGTATGTTCTAACAACTGCCATGGAAACAGGTTCGATGTCATCAAGAAGCTAATAACTGAAATCCAGTAAACAATCCGATATTTCTTATCAAATTGCTTGTAGAACAATAATCCAATTACTAGGCTCAGTAATAATATCGTTCCAAGGTTATAGACATTGCCCTCAATGGCACGTTTACTAGTATTCTTCAAACTATACAGAACTAGTTTGGTTAAATTCTCTCCCTTGAGCAGTATTGGCGATGGAACGCCAAACTTTTGAAAAGTTTCTTCTATAATAAATGGCACCGTGAAGATGCTGGTTGCCAGCACGGTCGTGATGACTGCTTTGACCAGTGAGATAACTCTTTGGCGGACCTGGTCGATATGTCTGAAGTTAAAAATAACCAGTAGAACAAATAGTATTACTAGCATAAACGTCGTTAGTATATGTGAGAAGATAACCATTGAGATCCCAACTACTAGTGTCTTCCACTTACTGGAATCACGAAACATTACTTCATAGAACCCTAACAAGCATAATGGTAGAAAGATTGTAGCGATGTATTCCGCAATCGACGATCTAGCAATCATTTCAATTAAGCGATAAGTACTGAAGTTATATACTACTGCAAAGATCACCGCTTGTTTGGTGGAGCCTGAGAAGGACTTCATAGCATAATGACTGATACAGAATGATAGTAGGAAGAAGAATGCTAAGCCGACGTAATAGATTGTAATGGGATTGGTTATAAAAAACGAGATTATAGCGAACGGTATTAGCGTTATCCACGGATAGAAGATATTGATCCCATAACCGATCAGTCCGAAGTTATTGATTGAAATTGTCGGTATTGTGTGAGCATCCCTAATGGAATAGACAATGTTTTGCATACGTTGGAATTGATAGTAGATATCATCCCCATTCCAAACGAAGTCTCTTTTGATTGTTAACAGCATAAAAAGTGTCAGCCCTGCATATAAAAGGCCGAACAAAAATATTGTAGTCCCCCGACTACTTGTAAGTTTTTTCAAGATTTTTCCCCTAAACGTATTTACTAATTTAATTTTAAATTACTTATAAATTAATTAATACACTTAAAAGTAAAAAAGTCCGTAACGTTTGGGTTACGAGCTTCTATGTTGTTTTATACGTTTTCCAAAACGAGTTGCAGAAGGGCAAACCTCTGCGCTTAGCTACAGATAAGAAAGGATGCCAAGACCGCATCAATTCTTATCTTAGGCTAATGCTCAAGGTCTGACCGCCCTTCTTCCACTCTCTACTTCCTAAATAGCCAAATCTTCTGAAAACAAATGTGTTTCAGTGCGCTCCACATATTTGGCAGCAACCACTTTTGAATATAATTGAATGCCTTCTTTTTCAAATAACTGACTAGCCACGATCTTGTCCATGGCTTTTTTGACTGTGGGTGTATCGAGATCAGCACTCACATAATTCAACACTAGATTACGCTTTTGTCCCTTGGCTGTTTTGAATGTTAGTTGTAGTTTCTTCATATATTAAGTCCTCTTTTCTTATTTTGAATTATTCTGAGACAATATCTGTGTGTTTTACGATCTCTGCATTGGAGAATGTATCCCCATCGGATAACATAGTCAGTGCTTCGGAGAATAGATTGATCTGTTCTTTTGATGGTTCTTGAATGACATTACCGAATGGCTTAGTCTTCTTACCACCTACATATTTGGCGTTCGCCATGGTTACATTAATAGAAGTTCTTTTCCAGCTCATTTGAATTACCTCGTTTTTTTAGTTTGGTAAGGAACTTATCGGCCGTTTAAGTTGCTTACATAAATAATAACGAGCGAGAGTGGTCAAAACGGAAATGGTTTTTTGAATTTTTTTAATTAATTGTGATTTAGGATAGTTGCTGTTAGAATATGACTGTAATAAAAAAGACGGTAAGCACCTACAATGTGCTATACCGCCAAGCCCCACAAAGTGGTGGCAAAGGTAATCATCTAAAAAGACAGACCACGGCCTCTGACAGTCTTAGTGGTCTATTTTTTAGCGTCTTTTTTAGTTTCTTATATGTCTCTACAAGGTGTATGAATGCGATCATCAATCTATCGGATTGTGTAACGATCACCCTTAGTACACTGAGTAGGACACCCAACGCTAGCAAATAATACAACTGCTACTCCTTTCATTAGAGTTTAAACTATGATTTCCATAGCATATACCTCGCTTTACTTGAAAGTAGCCACCACTTCGACAAGCTGTACATACATTATGTAGGAATCTAACGTTGATATAAAGATATAGGTAAATATACAATTATTTAAATACCATTCTAAGTTTTATTCTTATAGAATTCACACCATGTTTTTGAAAAAATTGGTAACATGGTATAATTCAGTCAGCATCTTTAGGAGGAATTATATGAAAAAAGCACTAGCATTACTCGCAACAACTTTTGTTGGTATCTTGCTTGTTGGTTGTAGCAACGGTTCATCGTCTGCATCTTCATCGAGTTCTAACAATAATAATGATTACAAAACTGAGATGTCTAAAGGTAACAAGGCTGTTAATAAAAAAGATTATGAAACGGCTGCCGACCACTTCGAATCAGCTAATGAAGCTAAGAATACTAAGAAATCTAAGGCATCTAAGATTCAGGCTGACAAGTTATCTGACGCTATTGAGGATATGAAGAATCGTGAATTCTCTGACGCCAAGAAGGCTTTGACTACAGCCAAGAACCAAACTGATGGTAATGACAAGATGACTAGTCATTCTAAGAAGTTGTTATCACAAGTTAAGACTATTATCAGAAGACGTAGTGATTACAATACTAATATCAAGACTGCTAAGGAATTGATAAAGGCTAACAACAACGACCAAGCCCGTGCATTACTTGAACAAGTAACTAAGGCTGATGGTATCAAGGGTAAGTATTACTCAGATATCTATAAGAAGGCTAAGAAGTTATTGGACGGTCTTCCAGCTAGTTCAGTTACTGCTGAGAATAATACTACTGACAGTAATAGTTCGAATAATTCAACTACTTCTTCAAATGATTCTAGTTCAAGCAGTTCATCAGATGACAGCAGTAATCCTGCTGCCAAGGGTGACTTCGATGTTGAATCCAAAGAAGTTGACGGTAAGACGATTACTGATTCTGATATTTCTAAGGCTAGACAAGATCTAACTGACCAAGGTGTTAAGAATGTTGCCGCATGGAGTGACAACGATATCGTTCGTGCAATCAAGAATGCCGCCGCTGACGGTAGATCAACAATTAAAGCTTCAGACGCACAAGTTAAATAGTTAGAAAAGTTAAGGAGCAAGCCGATTGGCTTGCTCCTTTTTTGTTATATTAATAATGATCTATAACTGAAAATATATATAATTGGTTATCCTCAACAAGATACACAAGTCTATGTTCTCCAGTGATTCTTCTCGACCATTTACCTGAAAGTTCATGTTTAAGTGGTTCAGGTTTACCTAAGCCATCAAAAGGATGTCTTTCAATATCCTTGATTAAATTATTGATTTTACGAATCATTTTTTTGTTACCTTGGTCGTACCAGTACATATAACCATTCCATGCTTTATCGGACCACGTCTTTTTCATTATTTCCCTCAATCAATTCATGCTCTTTAAATTCACCATTTCTGAATTGCTCTTCAGAATCACGCAGTCTTTCCATTAATTCTGGATTTGACATAATCCTCATTGTTTCAGTCATTGAATCATAATCATCTTTTGACATAACTACAACATCATCCTCCACATTCTTATTCGTAACAATTAACGGTTCCGAATTTTGATTTACTTGTTTAAAATATTTTTTTAAGTTTTGACGAAAATTTGAGTAAGATACTGCTTCCATAATGTTTGCCTCACATTCATTGTACAACAAATTGTACAGCTTTAAAATTAACCTTTCAAGTTTTATCCTTCAAATAAGACGTCTATTAAAATTACGTGAAAGTAAACTATTATCACTTTAGAAAATAAAGTCATTGTATTCAGATAGCAATATTAATAACTCTTTCAACCTTAAAGAATCATATAAGATATTCTGAATTAATTGTTAAAAATTTCCCAACGGAATAAGCTAGAAATAAATATCCTTGTATAGGAGGGAAATTTTATCATGAAGAAGAACTCGCTACTTCTTGGTACGGCAATGGCGGTCTTGCTAGCACCAGGAGCATTAAATAATACATCGTCGCAAAATGTCGATGCGGCATCCAGCTTGATCGGTATCGTCAGACGTGGCGGCGGTACTCTCTATGATGCCAATGGTAATGCTATTGGCAAGACTCTCGACAACTTCAGTTCTTGGCAGCTTGGTAAGTCCAACACTGTTAATGGCGTTACCTATTATAAGGTAGCAACTAATCAATGGCTGCGTGCTGATTCACTTGAGATTCAGGGTGCGACTGGCAGCAGTACTTCTACTACAACTAATACATCTAATACTTCCACCAAGACACCTGGTTACATCGGTACTGTCCTCAAGGGTGGTGCTGTCTCCGTCGATGACAGTGGCAAGTCTACTGGACAATCATTTGACAACTATACCGCTTGGAAGTTGAGTGCAAAGAAAACTATCAATGGTTCTACATATTATAAAGTATCGACTAACCAATGGATCAGTGCCAGTAAGCTGAGCGTTCGCGATGCCGGTGGAACTTTGGTCAATGAGTCGATCAATTCAACTACTGTCACTAAGACTCCTGGTTATATTGGAACTATCAACAAGGGCGGTACGTTATCATATGATGACAACGGCAATATGACGACTAATGCCTTTGGTAACTACACTTCTTGGAAGCTCGATGCAATGAAAGTTGTTAACGGTTTGACTTATTATCGTATCGCAACTAATCAATGGATCGATGCCAGTGCAATGACGGTCAATGACAGTAATGGTAAGGTTGTGAATGTTACAGATACTACTGATCCTAGTGTTGATCCTGGGGCTAACGCTTCAAGTGATGTCACTAAGACTGCCGGATATATTGGAGAAATCCTCAGTAACGATGGTATGGGAACTAGTTCATATGACGACAATGGCAATCCAACTGGTAAATTCTACGATCAGTTCTCTAGATGGCAATTGACCGGAACTAAGACTATCAGTGGTACGCAATATTACCGAATTGCGACTCATGAATGGTTGCTCGCTAATGCAATCAATGTTTATGATGCTGGTGGCAAGCAAGTTACCAACTCTAGTACTACTTCAACTAATAAAGTAGGCAAAGTAATTAATTACGCTGAGATTTTTAATGATCAAGGTGTTTCAACTCAGTATGTCTTACCTAAGAGCACTGAATGGAGCATTAGCGATTCTAAGACTGTCAATGGCGTTTTGTATTACAAAGTTGCGGACAACGAATGGATCAAGTCGGATACTGTTACTGTTACATCAGTCGATAACACTCCTTCTCTAACTGTTAAGTACGCTCTGACAACCTCCGCAAATGCGCAAATTTATGACACATCAACGAACTCGTTTTCCGCTGACAAGAATCCGGCCGGAACAAAATATAATATCTTGAACGTAGTCTTCAATAAGAATCAAGACTACTTCTTCCAAATTGGACCTAACTCTTGGATTGCTGATAAGTATGTTGGTTTCCAAGACGATTCAATCTATCAAAATGCCACATATGAACCAGAATTCACATTGAGTGCAACTAATAATTCTACTAATACAGCGACTACAACTGTTACTAGTGAAGTTGCGACCGTTATTAATGGTGGAACATACTTCTATAATGATTCTACTAACGGCTATGAAACATCCCCAGTGGCGACTGGAACCAGTTGGAAAGTATTCAAGATAGTTAAAAACTCCAAAGGTGAATTGTTCTTCAAAGTTGGTGGTCATGAATGGTTAGACGGTGCTCACTCAACTTTGAACTTTAACTTGAGCGATGTTACTATCGAAACCGACAATGACTTCGGTATCACAAAATAATTAATTATAGTACTTCATGAATTATTCACACATGAGGTATATACTAAAGATATAAACAAACTACTAATAAGATGTATTAAGGCTTTCTCCCTGATATAGTAAGGCGACTCTTTCATGTTGAGTCGCTTTTTTTAGTGCAAAAAAACCACCTTAATGTTACTTAGTGGTTTTGGTTTAAGCATCTTTTCTAGAACTTCCTTTTTCATCAGAGCAATAAGGCAAGTCAAAGGTTGGATCCACATAACTGTATGACCCATCTGACAAAATTGCCGTTACATGTTTACCATTTTCATCATAAACAGCTGGTTGAAGATCTATTCCAGCTTCTTTGGCAAGTTTAAGTAGTTTTTCTTTATCCGTCATAAAGTATCTCCTTCAGAATTCATACAAAGTGAATTTTAATTTTATTCAAATTTATAATACTCAAATCAACTACTACAATCTGACGTTCTTGCACTCGCAACCCTAGACTTACAACGGAGTGATAGCCATCAATTAGTGGGGTCGGAAATGTGAATATACTATATTTTATATCATTATAAATATAATATAACTGAAGCCATCTGGATCTGAGTTCAAGTTGAATATTGCGATCACTAAAATTGTTGATATTGACTTTGTTAGTAACTGAATCCTTGTTTTTGTTCATAAACTCATTAAAACTTCTCATACCTGTTAAGGTATCCAAATCCAACAAGTCACCTTCGTCAATCTCTAGTTCATATTCAATGACGGCTTTTTTCTCATTCTTATATCTCTGATTGGCCCACCAAACGGCAGCGTCGTAATCATTAACAAAAAAATATATACCTTGTCCCAACCAATGATCTGGTCGTTCTTCAAATACAAAATTGCCATCTCCAATGATGGACTTTGACTTACTAGCAGTAGTTCCGTGGTAGATTTTGATTTTCAAGGTTCCGCTCCATAGTATTAATTTGTTTGACTTTCCAAATATGGAGTAGCACCCACATGTTGTGGATTCAGTATAACAGGATTAGCAAATGCTAAACAATCAATCTACCTATTTAAATATTTATAATAATTACAATTTATTCGTTGTGCGTATTGTTTAGATAATAGGCCGATTTATAGGATAATAATATAGCATCAATTAGCAAAAAAAGGATCATTTAATTATGTATAAGCACAAGGCCACTTACGGACAAATGATACAAGCCATGAAAATTAAAGGTATTTCTTTTAATTATATTTCTGAGGAGGAGGCAATTTATTATTTAAAAAACAAAAACTACTATTTTAAATTGAATGCATTCAGAAATAATTTCAAAAAAACTAATAGCGTATATGAAAATTTGGATTTTCAATATCTAATAGCTATTGCAACGATAGATTCAAATTTACGTGAAATACTTCTTAAAATGTCATTGGATATTGAACATTCACTCAAAGTTAAACTTCTAGACATGATTACTCAAAATCCTAATGAAGATGGTTATTCAATTGTTAAAAGGTTCAAAGGATACAGTGAGTGGAATTACAATGAAACTATAAAGTTCATGAAGAATATTATATAAGTTCATCTCAAATAAAAATTTTCAATAATATACTAATCAAACTTGTTGACGGAAATTCACAATCATTATAATATTAAGTTATAGGAAGAACGGTTCGACCGTTCGTGGTATGAGCGCTAGACGTGATTATCATTATTATTTCAATAAAAAGGGCCAACTTCGTTTGAAGTTGACCTTTTTTATTTTAATCTTCAATAATCTCTTCTTTTTCATCTTTGACTACTTTACTCGCAGCATCAGCTTCTTCTTTCTTGGCCTTTTTGCCAAGGAATGAATGATGCATACCATATGAGAAGTAAATTACCAATCCAATTGCGAACCAGATTCCGGCATATAACTTGGCTTCATAGTCTAGTCCCCAGAATACAAGCAAGGCTCCTAAGAAACCTAAGGCTGGCATTACTGGATAAAATGGCATTTTGAAGGCTGGAACTGGCAAGTCTTTACCTTCACGTCTACGCAATGCATAGATTCCTAGTGAAACGAACATGAAGGCAATCAAGGTACCAGCTGAAATCAATTGTGCCAAGAAAGCGAATGGACACAAGGCACCAATGATAATACCGATAACTGTAAGTGCTGTTAGAGCGTGATTAGGAAGGTTGTTCTTGTTCAACTTACCTAACCAACCTGGTAACATTCCGTCACGTCCGAATGAATAAATCAAACGTGATCCAGCTAGCATCATACCGATCAATGCGGTAAACATACCGACAACAGCAACGGCTTGAATCGTACTGGCGATAACTGGATGTCCCGCATGACGCAGTGCCCAGCCAACTGGCTCAGCATTATTGGCATAATCTGAATAATGGAACATACCTACTAGAACTAGAGCAACGGCAACGAACAAGACAACGGCAATAGCTAATGATCCCAGAATACCACGTGGCATTGTCTTCCCGGGATCTTTGGCTTCAGCCGAATTTGCGGCGATTGAATCAAATCCAATATAAGATAAGAAAATCATCGATACACCAGCATAGATTCCTTGCCAACCACCGAAGGCTGTACCATCAGCATTAACGTGATACTTAGGAACAAATGGGAAATAATTTTGAATATGAATGGCTGTAAGACCAACAATAATAAATGTTAGAACGGCTAGAACCTTTAGAACAACTAAAATGTTTTCAACTTTGGCAGCTCCAGAAACACCCTTTGATAATAGCCACGCAACAGCGGCTAGCACAACAACGGCAGTGATATCGAGGACCCCACCGTTCACACCCATAGTGTTTGAAATAGCATTCGGAAACTTGATGCCTAATGGTAACAGCAGTCCTCTGAAATTAGCGGACAACCCAGAGGCAACGAACGCCACGGCAATGAAGTATTCAGCGAGTAAGGCCCAACCGGCTACCCAACCGAAGAATTCTCCAAACATAACGTTGATCCATGAATACGCTGAACCGGCGAACGGCATGGCCGCTGCCATTTCAGCATAGGCAAAAGCAACTAATCCAGCAACGATAGCAGCGACTAAGAACGAAATCGAAACAGCGGGACCAGCATGTTGTGCGGCAACTACTCCGGGTAGTGTGAAGATAGAAGTTGATACAATTGTTCCGACACCTAAGGCTAAGAAGTCCTTAACCGTTAAGACACGGACTAGATGTGAATCCTTATCTTCGTAAATACTCGGATCTTCTTTTAATGTTAATCGTTTAAAAAAACCACTCATATAATTTCCTCCTAAAATCATCCTATTATATATAGCTCAAAATCTCCTGGCTTGTTCTACTCTATAAATTTACCAGCCAATCTTTCCTTCTGGCAAAACAACTTCATCATTTTCAACAGCTGTAAAAGCTGCCTCTAGAACATCTAGAACTTTGTCTAGTTGTGCTCTTGTAATTACCAGCGGTGGTTGGAATCTTAGAATGTTTCCCTTGAGAGTGATGATGACCACTCCGTGTTGGAAGGCATAATAGATAACTTTGGAAGCAAAGTCAGTATTAGGAGTCTTGGATTCCTTATCTGTGACTAATTCGATTCCGCCATCTAAGCCATACATTCTAACGTCGCCGATTTCTTCGAATTGTTGTTGCATTTCTAAGAAACGCTTCCTTACATATTCCCCGTCTTCGACTGACTTTTCAAGTAATTTTTTCTCATCTAAGACATCCAGTGTGGCAAGTGCTGCGGCGCAGCAGACCGGATTACCGGAAGTTGTGAACAGGTGTGCTGGAGAATCGAGGCTCTCCATGACTTCTTTCTTACCAATTACGGCACTCAGTGGCATCCCTGAAGCAAGTGACTTACCAACAGACATCAAGTCGGGTTCGATATCCTTAAATTGTTGGATGCTCCACATTTTACCAGTCCTACCCATTCCTTGGTTGATCTCATCGACTGCGAAGAGAATTCCATTTTCATGACAGAACTGATATACCAGTTGCATGAATTCTTCGGGAGCTTTGCGAATCCCGCCGTCACCTTGGATCGGTTCGATCAAGACACAGGCTGTTTCATCAGCTGGCAGGAAGGTTTCAAATGGTTGTTTGAATTCATCGAAGTATCTCATAGCAACATCATGGACTGATTCGCCAGGTAATCTGCGATACAAATCAGGATACGGAACGTGAACTACTCCGGGGAGCAGTGGTCCCATTTTTCGAGTCATATTCAAGCTGACTCCTGAAAGTGTCATTGAACCGTAAGTAGAACCATGATATGAGTCCATGAACGATACAATATAAGGACGACCTGTATAAGCACGCGAGAATTTGATGATTGCGTCATTAGCATCTGAGCCAGAGTTTCCAAATGTGACTTGCTTAGGTGAACCGGGCACGAGCTTTGCCAGTCGTTCTGACAACTCTTGTTCTGGTTGATGGTGGAAATAACCTGGAGTATAGTGAACCAGCTTTGCGGCTTGGCCTTGAATAGCCTTGACGACTTTTTCGTTCGTATGTCCGACATTGATTGCTGAAGCACTCGCCAGGACATCAATATACTCATTTCCATCGACATCTACTAATATTGCATCGTGTGCATGATCGATTACTAAATCGTAGTAATCCATCCGAGCTGATTTAGCGTAAAACTTATTTTCACGTTGAATCAGTCGGTGAGCTTCCTCGTGATCATGATCTACTTTTTGCGCATCCATAATGACACCCCCTAATAAATTTAGTGATTGAAATATTGTAATTCTAATAGTTTTCTAATTTAGTTGCAAGTCTTTTTATAAAATTGTAATAATTCACTAGTGTTTTATGGGATTTAAAAAGGAGAATCACATTAGATTGTGATTCCCCTTTTATTAGATTAAATTTAATTTATCTTATAAGAAAGAACGTAAGATCTCTTTCATTGGTGGTAATTCAGGCATTGATTTCTTATCTATCAAGTGACCCATACCAAATTTTGCGTAACCCTTAGCTTCGTCCATCACGATTTTACCAGGCAAGGGAGCTTCATCAGTTACTGCAACATCTAGGACAACTGGACGATCTGTATTCTTGTATTTTTCTAGTGCTTCGACGTATTGTTCATTAGTTGTAATGCGCTCACCGATTCCGCCACAAGCTTCTGCAAACTTGGCAAAATCAATATCAGGCAAGCCGATTCCGTAATTTTGTTGTCCAGCTGATTGTTGTTCATATTCAATAAATGCCAATAGCTTGTTGTTCAGGACGGTGATGACCATTGGCAACTTGTATCTAACGGCAGTTGCGAAGTCCTGCATTCCCATTGCGAACGCACCATCACCAGCGACAGCATAAACTGGACGATCTGGTAACATCATCTTTGCGGCAATAGCGCCTGGCAAAGCACAACCCATAGTTCCTAACCAAGCTGAAATCGTGTACTTCTGAGTTGGTTTGGCATCAATGAATCTAGCTCCGAAGGCAGTTGAAGTCCCGACATCGATTGAGAACACAGCATTATCTGGAGCTGCCGCTGATAGATCATGGAACATTTTAGATGGCAAGACACCTTCGTGATCCTTGCTATAAACATCCTTCATCCATGAGCGCCATTGAGCCATGTGATTGATGGCCGTATCTAAGAAAGGACGTTCTTTAACTTCGTCACCAAGTTCGATCATACGAGCAAGTACCTTTTTAGTTTCACCTTGAATAGCAACATTAACACGATGACGTTTTCCAAGCTTGTCACCATTAATATCGACTTGGATCGCATCGATTTTGTGATTCAAGTATGGAGCATACGGATAATCAGTTCCCAGCATAATCAATAGATCAGCTTTTTGCATCATTTCATATGCGGCTTTGGTGCCCAGTTTACCCAACTGTCCTAAGTTATAGGGATGATCATCGGCAACCATTCCCTTGGCAGGCATAGTTTGAATAATCGGAAGTTTGAATTTCTCGATGAAATCAAGTGTTTCCTTCTTAGCATTTCTGATACCTGTACCAGCTAATACTATCGGATTAGAATGAATCTTCATCAAATCTAGAGCTTTTTTGATTTCAGCATCATCGACTTGATAATCTTCAATTTTGAAGTTATCAACATTGGCGCTGAAATTATCAGCAATCATATGATCTGGAATATCATCAGGAATCGTCAATACGGCAACACCTTGCTTAGAGTATGCGGTACGAATGGCTTCGTCCACTATGCGTGGCAATGATTGTGGGTCCATGATCATCTTATTATATACAGCAACATCATCAAACAATACATGCGTATCAACTTCTTGGAAAAAGTCAGTATTCAGCATCTTCGATTGTACTTGTCCCAAAATTGCTAGAACTGGCGCATGATCCATCTTGGCATCATATAATCCATTGAGCAAGTGAATGGCACCTGGTCCACCAATCGAGAGGCAAACTCCAATCTTTCCAGTTAATTTGGCTTGAGCAGAGGCCGATAGAGCTGCGACCTCTTCATGCAGAACATGTGTAAATTTGATTTTATCTTGGGCACGATACATAGCATCAATAGTTGTATCCACAGAATCACCTGGTAGACCAAAAATATTGTTGATTCCCCATTGACTCATAATATCAATCATCTTATCTGAAGCACGTACTTTCATAGTCATAATCCCCTTTGTCATTTACTTATCACAAACACCATACCACGTTTATTTCACAATCGAGAAATATAAGCTCATTCGTTATTCATTAAGGATTCGTATACTTTTAAAAAATTAATTGTGAATTATTTGTTTAATACTAACAATTTATTTGTGGTAAAATTTTGTTATTATAGGTATATATGTACTTGGGGGAAGTGAAAAAATGGTCAAACAGTTCCAACTCTATCGTTGGTTACGTTTTGTTTTTTTATTAGTAACGGGAATACTAATTGTCATCGAGCCGATAAAAAGTCTAAATATCATCATCTACTTAGTTTCAGGTTATATTGCGACCTACGGCGTTCTTTCAATTATGGACGGAATTAGCATTCGACGAAAGACCGGGGAGACAAATATCGCAATTGGTCTCGGAATCGGTGCTTTAGTTTTGGCAGTGGCCATTCCTATACTTGCTAAATTGATAGTTATCCTAGTTCCACCAGTTCTCGGTATTATTCTCTTGGTCAATGGAATTAATCAATTTCGTGACTCTCATGAGACAAAAAAACAAGTCAAGATAACACCTTGGCTTGATTATTTTTACTCAGCCTTACTGATGCTTGCTGGAATAATGTTTATCCTGCAACCACCGAAGACAATTATTTTTATCTATCAATTATTTGGAATCGGTTTGATTTTGTTAGCATTCTTCGAGATCATCAACTCCAGATTGTATCGCAATTAATTTAGTTTAGTTTTTTTCAATGTCACAGTACTCATGCTATTACTGATAGCACTGCCTTCTGGATGCGTCATAACTTGCCAGACTTGAATCGAAAAACCGATTTTTATTGGTAATGCTTCAGCAATCAAAATACCATCCTTGACCGGATTCAGATGATGAGTCAATATGTCTACTCCGACAGCCACTTCGTCCGGTTCAGTTATGTTAAGATTAGCACCAATACTGGCAGCTGTTTCTGCAAGAACGGCATTTATTCCACCATGCATAATTTTGTAAGGTTGTAGATGTTTATCCTCGACCTTCATCCGTAATGTGACACGATTTTTGTTTTGTTCGATTACTTCTATACCTAAATTTTCTAATAAATTCATTACTAACACCTCGGAGGTTATTTTTATGAGTGAATGGAAAAACATTAAAGATTATTCAGAAATTATTTTTGAACGAATGGGCAAAATTGCCAAGATAACTATCAATCGTCCTGAAAAGCGTAACG
Organism: Companilactobacillus jidongensis; assembly: GCF_003946575.1. Taxonomy (GTDB): domain Bacteria; phylum Bacillota; class Bacilli; order Lactobacillales; family Lactobacillaceae; genus Companilactobacillus; species Companilactobacillus jidongensis. The sequence continues at coordinate 25,731 of NZ_RHOP01000013.1, forward strand.
CCTTCACACCTGTCACTGTACAGGAAATGATTGAGGCTTTCAATATTTGTCGTGATGATGCCACGATCGGCGCCATTATTTTGACTGGACAAGGCGACCTTGCCTTCTGTTCCGGCGGTGACCAGAGTGTTCGTGGTAATGGCGGTTACGTTGGACCGGACCACATAGCAAGACTAAACGTCTTAGACTTGCAACATCTGATTCGCATCATCCCTAAACCAGTTATTGCGATGGTTCGTGGCTGGTCTGTTGGTGGTGGTAACATCTTGCAACTGGTCTGTGACCTAACAATTGCGGCCGACAACGCTCAATTTATGCAAACTGGTCCCAAAGTAGGCAGCTTTGATGCCGGATATGGTTCAGCCTATTTAGCTAGAGTTATAGGTCACAAACGTGCCAAAGAAGTCTGGTTCCTCTGCAAGCCATACACCGCTGACGAAGCCTTCCAAATGGGTTGGATCAACAAAGTTGTACCACTAGCTGATGTCGAAAAAGAAACTATTGCATGGTGTGATGAGATCTTAAAGAAATCACCTACAGCCATTCGTTTCATCAAGGCTGCCATGAATGCCGATACCGATGGATTAGCTGGATTACAACAACTTGCTGGTGATTCGACAATGCTATATTACACAACCGACGAAGGAAAAGAAGGACGCGATGCCTTTCTTGAAAAACGTGACCCTGATTTTGATAAGTTCCCGAAATTTCCATAGATATAAGAGAGTGGAGAAGACCGGAAGACTCTGAAACGCGTTTACAAAATAAAAGGAGCAAGAACCATGGAAAACTGGCTAACTAAACGTGCAAAACTAGACCCTAACAAAACAGCTTTGATCATTGAACATTCAGATTTCACCTTTAGTGAACTGAATTCCACCGTTCAGCTCTGCGCAAAAAAACTACACAATCAGATTCACAAAGGCGAACGTGCGGCGTTGTTTATCAGTAATTCCTTCAATGGTTATATTGCTATTTTAGCGCTACAACAAATTGGTGCTGAAATTGTTTTCTTAAATTCCAGATTGTCTAGTGATGAACTGAAATTTCAGATCAATGATTCTAAATCTAAAATTTGCCTAGTGGATGATGCAAGTGACTACCACAATATCAATCACGTTAATACGACCAAATTTTTTTTATCTGATATTTTGAGTATGAAACCTGATAAAAATTTCGAACCGGTTGAAGAATTCGACAATGATGATGTAACCTCAATCATGTATACCTCTGGAACTTCCGGCAGACCAAAAGGTGTCTTGCAGACATTTGGGAACCACTTCTACTCTGCTATCGGAACTTCTTTGAACTTAGGCATCAATGATCGAGATTCATGGGTATTGACTGTACCTTTATTCCATATTTCAGGATTCTCAATTATGATGCGCTCTTTGATTTATGGAATTCCCGTTTACTTGATCACCGACTTCAATGAAGAATATATTAATAAAGTTCTTGCTAACGAACGAGCAACGATTATTTCATTAGTACCAACAATGCTCAAGCGCCTGCTTAATAGTTTACCTACCGGTAAACACTACAATGAGCATTTCAAATGTGTCTTCTTAGGTGGCGGACCAATTGATAACTGGACCTTACTTCGCTGCGACATGCTGAATATCCCTGTTATTCAATCCTATGGTATGACTGAGACAGCCTCAAACGTGGTCGCACTGAACTTCCGGGATGCTGACAGAAAAGTCGGTTCCTCAGGTCAAGCATTATTCCCTGTCAATCTAAGAATCAGCAACATTGATAGTGATGGTATTGGTGACATTGAGATCAAGGCACCTAATGTTGCCAAGGGATATTTGAATCTGCAGAATTTATTCGAGAAAAAAATAACCGCTGATGGCTTCTACGAAACTGGCGACATCGGTTATCTAGATGATGAGAATTTTCTCTACGTCAAAGGTCGAAAAGATGACATGATAATTTCTGGTGGAGAAAATATTTATCCCGAAGAAGTCGAGAATATCTATAGCAAACTATCAGGCTTGGAAAGCATCTTTGTCATTGGCATACCCAATGATGAGTGGGGAGAAGTTCCTGTCGCATATGTGATACTCGCTGACGATGCCTACTTGACTGGTGAAGATCTAATCGGATTCGGACGGGAAAAAATGGCCCACTACAAAGTTCCTAAGGAATTCCGCTTGGTTACAGATGTTCCAAGAACCGCTAGTGGTAAAGTATTACGCCGCAAGTTTGATGATATTGAATATACGAAGATATAAATAAAGAGATTCCGCTATTGTGGAATCTCTTTTTATTATATAGGTTATAATTCCATAACAGAATGTCTGTATCAAATACTAACTCAATACAAATAATACTCAAAAAAATTAGCAATCTTATCCATCAACCGTGTTTCTACCAAGTGTTTGGCCTTATATCCAGTAATAAAGGCAACCTGCTCTGCATAGTCTTGTCCCTGAATGCTATCGAAGAAGTTTTTCGACTGCGAATAAGGAATCCGCTCATCTTCAGTTCCATGCCAAAACAGCAAGGGACGCTTATTGATAGTTTCGGGATAATTGCTCAAATCATAATCATCTATCCAACTCGTCAGGCTTTTCATATCCTTAGGAATATAAAGATTATGTTTTTTAGCTGAATCACGCACTAATTTGGCATACGCGCCTAGATTTGGTGTTCCCATAATGATAGTCGCTGCGGTTATCTCGGGATGTTGTGTTAATAATGCTCCCGTAGTCATGCCACCCATCGAATAGCCACCAACACCGATTTTTTCATCCAATACCAAATCTCGCTTCAGATAAAAATCTTTGATCAAGTCAAACTCAGCCAAATTACCTTGAATACTATTCCAAAATGTAAATGAAGGAATCGACGATACATCGTGTCGGCGTTGACCATGATTCATGGCATCGGGAAGAATAACACGAATCTTTTTTTTGGCAAGTTTTCTAGCTTGTGTTAAAACCAATTCTTTATCCGATCTCCAACCATGATAAAAAACTACCAGCGGAACTTTGCTATAACGATATTCCTCTTCCACAACTTCCAGTATTGGCACATCCTGCAGCATCCTTCGATAAATTTTTACCATAATTATCACCTCATGATTATCTTACTTGATTCAGAGCACAAAAAAAAGATTGAGACCATCGTCTCAACCTTAATCCTAGTATCTATTTGACCGATTGAATGATTGATTGATCTTAAAAATAAGTTCGTCAACATCTCGTTCATTTATATGATCTGTTTTTTCGTCGTATTCAATTAAATCTCTTCGAAAATCTAATAATGCTGGCTCGAAATCACTATTCTCAAAGCGATCAAGGTATTGCATGACTATGCCAATCAGATTTCTCTCAGAAAGCATATTGAATTCTCCAACAGATTCTTCAATTGTCTGAATAACTTCTTTGCGGTCCATTTTGAGTTCTCTCATTTCCTCCAAGGTATTCCCCGCCTTTCTATGTAGAAATATTGAACTTCCCCTGTATCTCATTGCGCAGAACTTGTTGTAAAGCTCATGAAGTCATTATCTTACATTTTTTATTGGTTTGGAATTCACTTTTATATAATAAAATTATATTGAATTGACTTATGCCTGCTGTCATAGGGTTTTAACCGGGCCCAAACGGGATGAAATTTCTTTTGGCACGCTATTGAACATTTTCGGTCATTTCCAAACAAATTTGGATAATTTAATTATCCATTATTGAAATATTTATTAAATGATATAGATATTATAGTACCTGAGCTATATAATAAAGATGTTTATACGGGCGGGGATGTATAAACAAAATAACGAAAGTTATTATAAAAAGTGGTACTCCTTCTCAACTGCTTATAGATCAGGGTTTGTGGTAGGCTCTGATCTTATTCTCGCAACAGGGGTAGAGACTCGTGGTAGGTCTCTGCCTTTTTTGTAGCGAATGGAAAAACTATTTTAATTATAAAATACAATAATAAAAACTAAATAATGCCAAATAAAAAATCCTTCATATTGAAGGATTTTTTATTATCATTACAAAGTTTGAATCGAATAAGCCCTATCTTCAAGTACATCTATCATGGCTTTAACAGTGTCAATTGATGTAAACAACGGTACTCCGTGTGCAATTGCCATAGCTCTGACATCGACACCAAAATCGTCATTCAATAAATTATTGATAACCAACTGAATTTCTTTATCCAGCATCATATTATCAAGTTCTTCCAACGATATAGATTGTACTTGTAGTAATTCACTTTGAGAAGTTGAGAACAGCTTATATCCCAATTCTGAAAATTCCTTAACCATTTCGACTACTTCAACGTTATCTTGTAAATCAGCGTCAATCACAATATTACCTTGAGATGGAATATGGGTTTTGGTAGCTTCAAAAGCCTTGTACAAAGCTTTTTCCACCGTGGTATCAGTTCCCATGACTTCTCCGGTAGATTTCATTTCTGGTCCTAATAGTCCATCAACTCCGGCTAACTTGAAGAAGGAGAAGACTGGAGCTTTAACATGGACTAAGTCATCAATCGGGGCAAGTCCTGTTTGATATCCTTGCTCTGCTAAGCTTTGACCTAAAATAACTTTAGTGGCTACTTGTGCCATAGGAATATCTGTGACTTTGCTCAAGAATGGTACCGTCCTACTGGCTCTGGGGTTGACTTCAATAACATAAACTTCATCCTCATGAACAACAAATTGAATATTCATCATTCCAATGCAATTCAAATCTTTGGCAAGCTGTTCTGTTATTTCGACTATTTGATTCTGAACATCCTCCGAAAAACTCTGACAAGGATACACTGCCATTGAATCGCCTGAATGTACTCCTGCACGTTCAATGTGCTCCATAATACCCGGAATCAGTACTGTTTTACCATCGCAAATGGCGTCAACTTCACATTCAGTTCCAACCAAGTAATGATCGATCAAAACCGGATGATCGTGTGAAGCCTCAACAGCATTGTGCATGTAATAATCCAATTCGTCTGCCTCATGGATAATACGCATGGCTCTCCCACCCAACACATAACTCGGACGAACGAGAATCGGATAACCGACTTTGTCTGCAATTACGATTGCGTCTTCAGCATTAGTAGCTGTATCCCCAGTCGGATGCTTGATATTGGCATTATTGATAACTTTTTCGAATTCATCACGATCTTCAGCACGATTGATGTCCTCAACCGTCGTACCCAAAACCTTGACACCATGTTCTGACAATGGCTCTGCCAAATTAATAGCGGTCTGACCACCAAATTGTAAAACAACTCCTTCTGGATGTTCTACATCGATCACATTCATGACATCCTCCAACGTTAAAGGTTCGAAGTATAACTTGTCCGAAACTGAAAAATCAGTCGACACGGTCTCTGGATTGCTATTCATTATAATAGCTTCGTAACCGTGCTTTTGAATCGCCTTAACGGAATGTACCGTCGCATAATCGAATTCAACACCTTGACCAATACGGATTGGACCAGAACCAATAACCAATATAGAAGGTTTATCAGTCACAATACTTTCATTTTCATATTCATAAGTCCCGTAATAATACGGTGTACTAGATTCAAATTCTCCTGCACATGTATCAACCATCTTGTAAACTGGTTCGATTTTATTATCGAGTCTAAATTGTCTGATATCATCTTCAGATTGATTCCATAATTTAGCAACAATTTCATCCGAAAAACCATTTTTCTTGGCAGCAAGTAAAGCTTCCAGATCACTCGGATTTTGTTTTAAATCATTTTCGATCTCAGTAATATGTAATAATTTATCTAAGAAAAATACATTGATCTTAGTTTTGTCAGCTATTTTTTCAATACTAATACCACGATGAATCGCTTCAGCTAAATAGAACAATCTATCGTCTTTGGCATGAATCAAACCATCCTCTAAACCCTCAGCGGATAAAGAATGCAGTTTAACATCATCAAGATAATTCAAGCCTATTTCCAGTGAACGTACTGCCTTTAAAGTGGCTTCCTCAATATTTCTACCGATTGCCATCACTTCACCAGTAGCCTTCATCTGCGTTCCCAATAATCTGTCAGCATTAGTGAACTTATCAAAAGGCCAACGAGGAATTTTGCAGACAACGTAGTCTAGCGCCGGTTCAAATTCAGCATAAGTTGTTCCTGTGATTGGATTTATGATCTCATCTAGCGTCAAACCTACTGCAATTTTCGCAGCAACTTTGGCAATTGGATAACCAGTTGCCTTAGAAGCTAGTGCACTGGAACGGCTGACTCTAGGATTAACTTCGATAACATAATATTGATAGCTATCAGGATCTAAGGCAAGTTGAACGTTGCATCCCCCTTCGATCTTCAGTGCCCGTATTAGTTTCAAAGCCACATCACGTAACATCTGAACTTCTTTGTCTGACAAAGTTTGAACGGGAGCGTATACGATAGAATCACCCGTATGAATCCCGACTGGATCGAAGTTTTCCATGTTACAGACAACCATCGCATTATCGGCCGCATCACGCATGACTTCGAATTCAATTTCCTTGAAACCAGCAATACTCTGTTCCAAAAGAACTTGCGTGACTGGAGAGAGGCTCAAACCATTGTCCGCAATCTCCGCCAATTCAATCTCATTATTAGCGATACCGCCACCGGTTCCACCCATGGTAAAAGCGGGACGGACGATAACTGGATAACCAATATGATCAGCAGCATCAATGGCTTCAGCAACTGTGTGAACAATGGCTGATTCAGGAACTGGCTCATGCAAGTCATTCATTAACTGACGAAACTTCTCACGATCTTCGGCTTGATCGATTGCATCCAACTTAGTACCTAACAATTCGATTCCTAATTCATCTAAGATACCTGAATCAGCAAGTTCCATTGCCATGTTCAATCCTTGTTGACCGCCAAGGGTGGGCAAAATCGCATCAGGATGTTCTTTGTACAGAATCTGTGATACGAACTGGAAGGTAATAGGTTCAATGTATACCTTGTCCGCAATTTCAGTATCGGTCATGATCGTAGCAGGATTCGAGTTGACTAAGACCACTTCGTAATCAAGTTCCTTTAATGCCATACAAGCTTGTGTACCGGAATAATCGAATTCGGCTGCTTGTCCAATGATTATTGGGCCTGAGCCGATAACCATAATCTTGTTAATATCAGTTCTCTTCATGCGCAACTTTCTCCTTTGCATTCTGTTCCATTAAGTTAATAAATTTGTCAAAAATATAATCAGCGTCATGTGGACCAGGAGCTGCATCAGGGTGAAATTGCACAGAAAAAGCCGGATAAATTTCATGTTGCACTCCCTCAACGGTATGATCATTGATCTCTTCATGAGTCACTGTAAGATTTGTTCCTACTAGTGATTCGCTATCAACAGCATATCCGTGATTTTGTGACGTGAAATCTATCCGGCCAGAAGAAAGTTCGCGAACAGGGTGGTTGAAACCACGATGTCCAAATTTCATTTTGAAAGTGTCTGCCCCATTGGCAAGCGAAAACAGTTGATGACCCAAGCAAATACCAAACATTGGTACATGCTTCTCTACTTCTTGAATCATCTCTAAAACATCGACATCTTTAGGATCTCCAGGTCCATTTGTCAGCATGACACCATCTGGGTTGAGGTCCAAAATTGTCTTCGCATCAGTCTTTGCCGGTACAACTACGAGGTTACAATTTCTCTTTTTTAACTCTCTAATAATCGAATATTTCAATCCAAAATCAACTACTACGACTTTTTTACCGGTCGCAGGAATCGCATATGCTTCGTCAGTAGAACTCACTTCAACTTGATCCTGTCGCAAATCAACTCGTCGTAAGTCTGATACAGTCGTGTCAGTTACTTCATCGACCAAAGTTGCCTTCATGGCACCCTTTGTTCGAATGTGTCGTGTAACGGCACGAGTATCGATTCCACTGATTCCAGGGATTTGATTTTTTTGTAAGAATTCATCTAGTGACGTATTCATACGCCAGTTGTTTGATCGTCGGGCTAATTCATGTACAACAATGCCCTTTACGGTAGGGGCATTCGATTCGAAATCATCGGGGTTGATTCCATAGTTACCAATCAATGGATAAGTGAACATCAGTATTTCTCCATTGTAAGATTGGTCAGTAATTGATTCTTGATATCCTGACATACCGGTACTAAAAACCAGTTCGCCAAGTGATGAAGCGTTAGCACCAAATGCTTGTCCGGGATAAATATTCCCGTCTTCTAAAACTAAATAACGTTTCATGTAGACACCCTTTCTGTATTGAATTAGCCTATTTGATCACTTGAATTGAGACATTCAATTTTTTGTGATTGTTAAGAATTGTACAACTGATTATTAAAAAATCAAATAGTTTTTTAATTTAATTTTAATCTTAAAAATAATAAAAGCCTCCAACCATAAGGCTGAAAGCTTGTAATATACACTTTGGAATTATTTTTTAAGCATTATCAGAATCGTCCATATCTCGTTCAATATCCATCCCATACAGATTATTGACCGGTGCATCTTTAGGTGCCGGATGGACCACTAGAATTGTTGTGGCACCCTTACTGCTGACATACCCAACAAAACTTGTCACTTCTTCAACGTAATAAGGCAAACCATCTGAATGAATGATGTATTGACCAGCAACTGGCATGTTTTCGACGAATACTTTATTCATCCGAATATAGTCATCTCCATCATGCAGAACGATTAGTACTTTATACATTTTAATGTTACCCCTCCTTTTTTAATACCTATACAAAAGTTGTAACATACCCAGTACACAGATTGATAGTAAATTACTTATGCTTTATCAAACGTGCACGATAAACCTCAGGTATCTGTTCAATCTTTTGTAATAATTCAGCACTATCCTCGGCATTCAAATCATCTACATCAATTACGGTATATGCCGTATCCTTTTTGGCAGCATTCGACATACTGGCAATATTCATATTCAACTGGGCTAAGATCGTTGTTATTTGCCCAACCATGTTCGGTACATTCTTATGAATAACTGTGAAACGATACGGTGCTTCAAACGGAACTTTCATTGCTGGTAAGTTAACTGATTGAACAGTATCGCCAGTTTCCAAATAACTCATCACCGTATTAGCAGCCTGCGTAGCACCATTTGATTCAGCTTCTAACGTCGAGCCACCAATGTGTGGAGTGACGATAACATTTTCTTGGTCGGCAATGATCGGTTCACCGAAGTCAGTCACATAATATTTGAGCTTTTTGTCCAAAACGGCTTCCAGTTCAGCTTCATTATCTACAATTCCTAATCTTGAATAATTGAACAAAATAGCGTTTTTCTTCATGACAGCAATCACATTTCGATCGATCAATTTTTCAGTCTCATCGTTCTTGGGCACATGAACAGTTACATAGTCAGCATCCTTCACTGCCTGCTTGATCGTATTAGACCGGTCAACATGATTGTTGATATTCCAAGCGGCATCAGTTGATAAATATGGATCATAGCCGATAACATTCATGCCGAGTTCTAGCGCCGCTTCAGCCACTAATGAACCAACATGACCTAAGCCTATAACGGCTAATTTTTTGCCCATCAACTCCGTTCCATTGAACTTAGTCTTGTCTACTTCAGTGCGCTTTGACACATCAGCACCAACATGATTATTTGAATAAGCATTAGCCGCAAAAATATTTCTTGAAGCTGAGATCATAAGTGAAATGACCAATTCTTTGACTGCATTCGCATTACTTCCCGGTGTATTGAAGACCGCAATCCCCGCTTCGGTCGCACGATGAATCGGAACATTATTTGTTCCTGCACCAGCACGAACGATCGTCTTAAGTGACTTAGGAAACTCGGCATCACGAAGATTAACGGAACGAATCAGATAGGCATCCGGTTTGTCAGTTTGATTGATAACAAAATTATTGTTAAAAGTATCAAGTCCACTTTGATCAATAGCATTGAACGTTTTTACTTGATAAGTCATATTAATTTTCCTCCCGATGTTTCATTTCGAATTCTTCCAAGAAGTCCGTTAGCGCCGTGACACCTTCTATGGGCATTGCATTGTACAAACTGGCACGCATACCACCGACCAAACGGTGTCCCTTGAGATTAACCAATCCGCGGTCTGCTGCTTGAGCGATGAACTCTTGATCAAGTGCCTTGTTGCCAGTGACGAATGGGATATTAGTTAATGAACGGTCAGCTGGTTTGATCAGATTATTGAACATTTTTGATTGATCCAAAAATTGATAGAGCTGATTTGATTTTTGACGATTGATTTTTTCCATTTCTGTGATTCCACCAATATTTTTGAGCCACTTCAAGGTTAATCCAGCCGCATAAATTGCGAATACTGGTGGTGTATTGAGCATTGAATTTTTGTTAGCAAGTAACCGATAATCCAACATACTTGGCAATGATTTCTTACCAATCAAATCTTCTCTGACAATAACAACTGTCAGTCCTGCAATCCCCAAGTTCTTCTGTGCTCCAGCATAGATAGCACCGAAGTCTGTAACATTATATTGTTGAGCCAAAAAGTTTGATGACATATCTCCAACCAAAATATGTTTAGTTTCTGGTAATTTGTCAAATGCGGTTCCTTCTATTGTGTTATTAGTGGTTAAATGAATATAGTCATAACGATTATCATCATCTTTATATTCAGGCAACTGATGATATTCATTGTCCTTGGATGTCGCTACAATTGTGACTTCAGTTCCAATTTTTTCAGCCTCTTCACCAGCACGAGTAGACCAATGTCCAGTATCGATCAGGCCAATGTGATTGTATTGGGTTGCCAAATTCATTGGCATCGCAGTGAATTGCAGTGTTGCTCCACCCTGCAAGAAGAGAATTTTATAGTTATCAGGAATGTGCATTAGTTCTCTCAGATCATTTTCAGCATCGGCGATAACATTGTCGAATAAAGCTGAGCGATGGGATATTTCCATAACACTCATACCTGAGTTTTTAAATGAAGGAATATCTTCTTTGATTTGAGTTAAGACTGGCTTAGGCAACATGGCTGGACCAGCTGAAAAATTGTAAACTGTCATCTTTATTTCCACCTTTGTTTTAGATTAAAAAAAATAGGAACCCTCACGAAGATGTGAGAGTTCCCAAACAAAAGTCTGAATTAATGCCCTCACAGCTTCAAAAATCTTGAATCCATGAGGGTTAAACGAAAAGTTTAATAGGCCTACATGGATAACCGTGTAGACAAGGAGGAGCTTATTAAGCTAAAATGTAATTGTTTAATCATAATTAAAATGCCTCCAATAAACTTAAAGACACTTTAACAATTTAACTGGGGAAAGTCAATTAGAAGGAGAAAAAAATGACAGAATTTTATTTCATCAGACACGGACAAACAGAAGCAAACGCTGAGGGTATCAAACAAGGTACTATAAACACAGAAATAAGTAATCTAAATGAAACAGGCAAAAGTCAGATTAAAAAATTACATGAGGTTTTTAATCTTAGCTTCGCTGACGAATTGATCCACAGCCCTCTTAATAGAACCATTGAGTCTGCTCAAATATTAAATGAAGGCTATAATTTGCCGATGTCCACTGACGAACGTCTACTCGAAATTTCATATGGCGAGTGGGATGGACAAAGAAATTCTGAATTACGTGAGAAATATCCACGTTACTTCGACAAATACCTTCAGGACGTTCTGCCGGATTATATTGAAGTCGCTACTAAAGGAGAGACATTCCCTCAAGTAGTTGCACGTGTTAAGTCCTTTTTATTAGAAAAAACGCTCAATACACCTGATAAAAAATACATCGTCGTCACACATGGATTTACAACTAAAGCCGCCGCTCTTGGCGTAATTGAACCGCAAAATCCGATGACCCTTCCCGAGCCGAACAACGCTAGTGTTACAAAGATCGTAACATTGGCGAGAACACAGGAAATGTATTTGGAATACTATAATCGAGAGTTTAAGTTCTAGAAAGTGGAAGAAGCTGGCTTTCTCCACTTTCTACTCAAAATCAGGAGCAAATCATGCAAAATAAAAGAAACTTAATATCAAACAGAATTGTGATCAAGGTTGGGACCAGTACTTTGATCCATCAAAATAGTAAGGTACGCTTGGCAGTAATCGATAAACTAGCTCACGTTATGAGTACCCTAAAAAAAGACGGTAAAGATGTCATCTTAGTTTCATCCGGTGCTATTGGTGTCGGAATGGGCGTTCTCCACTTAGACAGCCGTCCAGTAAAAATCTCTCAACAACAAGCTGTTGCTGCTATTGGACAAGCAGAATTGATTCAAATATACAATGAAGCACTCCACAAATACGACATGTGTGCAGCACAAATGTTGATTACTAAGGACGTAATCGACTATCCTGAAAGTCATACTAACGTTATGAACAATTTTCAAGCCTTGCTCGGAATGCCTAATGCTATTCCAATCGTTAATGAAAACGACGCTATCACTGTTTCTGAATTGGATCACCTAACTAAATTCGGTGATAACGACCAATTATCGGCCATCGTAACTAACTTAGTTGATGCTGACCTATTGATCATGCTATCTGATATTGACGGCTTCTATACAGCTAATCCACTAAAAGTTCCTGATGCTAAATTGATCGATCGAGTTAAAATCATCGATTCAGGTATCATTGCGGCCGCTGGCGGTCATGGTACGAAGTTTGGTACTGGTGGTATGACGACCAAATTAAAAGCTGCCGAAAGGATTTTGAAGCACAATCAGCAGATGGTACTCGCAAATGGTAAAGATCCCGATATTATTTTTAATATTCTATCTGGTGATACGGTTGGGACATTGTTCACAAAAATTTAGGAGGTATGATCATGATCGATTTGATTGAAATGGGTAAAAAAGCTCAAAGTGCCTCATTTGATTTGGGACAACTTGGAACCAACGAAAAAAATAATGCACTGTTAAAAATGGCGGATTCTTTAATCGCTAACACAAAAAATATTATTATTGAAAATAAAAAGGATATTGAAAACGCCAAGAAAAATGATATTGCTAAGGCTATGATTGATCGTCTGATGCTTGATGAAGACCGGATCACGGGTATGGCTGACGGATTAAAACAAGTCGTTGCCTTGCCTGACCCTATTGGTCGAATCGATCGTGGTTGGACAACAACTGCTGGATTAGATATCGTTCAAGAACGTGTTCCCCTTGGCGTTATCGGCATGATTTACGAGGCTCGTCCTAATGTTACTGTTGATGCAGCCGGACTATGTTTCAAAGCTGGTAATGCAGTTATCTTACGTGGTGGTAAAGAAGCTATCAATTCAAATATTATTTTGGCTAACACTTTGCGTAGTGCTTTGAAAGAAATTGGTATAACTGAAGATGCCGTCCAACTAGTTTCTGACACTAGCCATGAAATTGCCAATGAAATGATGCAATTAACTGACTACATCGATGTTTTGATTCCTCGAGGATCTGGTAAGTTCATTAAAATGGTCGTAAATAAGGCCAAGGTTCCCATCATTGAAACCGGCGCTGGTAACTGCCATATTTATGTAGATAAAGACGCTGACTTGGACAAAGCCTTGCCAATTATTATTAATGCCAAAGTTCAACGTCCTTCTGTCTGTAATGCCGCTGAAAAAGTTATCTTGCATAAAGATATTGCTGAAAAATTTCTACCAAAATTGTATCAAGCTTTGAAAAATAATAATGTTCAAGTTCGTGGTGATGAACGTGCCGTAAAGATTATTTCTGACATTATTCCCGCTACTGAGGACGATTGGTATACTGAATATAATGATTACATTATCGCTATAAAGATCGTCGATGATATCGATACAGCTATCAAACACATCAACAAATACAACACTAAGCATAGCGAATCGATCATTACTGAGAACTATGCTGCTAGTCGTCAATTCATGAAACAAATCGATGCCGCAGTGGTATACGCCAACGCATCCACCCGTTTCACTGATGGTAACGAATTCGGCTTCGGTGCTGAGATTGGCATCAGTACTCAAAAACTCCACGCCAGAGGCCCCATGGGTGCCAATGAATTAACCACAACTAAGTATTTAGTTCAAGGTGATGGACAGATTAGAGAGTGAAATATATTCATAATAAAAAAGTTCTACGACAAAAACGAAATTTGTCATAGAACTCTTTTTTAGATTCGATTATCCAATAATTGTCTTTCGTAAGTATATTGATAGACCAATAATAATATTGCTCCAACAAAAATCCCAATTCCATTAGCGACCACGTCGCTGATATCGCTGGTACGATTGATCAAGAATGCATGTGATAAATAATACTGTGTCGTTTCAATGACAGCACCAGTCATAAGTCCAACTGGAATCATCGATGATAACGATACTTGAGAAAAGCCTTTTTTGATCAAGAATCCTAAGGGTATCGTCAAAACAATGTTTTCAATAAATCCTAAATCATAATAAATATGATATAGATTCACGCTGCCAACGCCAGCAGGCATAATATAAACTCCTGTGCCATCAAATGACATCGGCGTAAATAAGATCATTCCTAAAAAAGTTATATACATCAAGCTGACTAATGAGATTCTTCTTCGATTAAATTCTTTGATATTGTTGAGAATGTAGATCCCACTTAAAAACGACAGAATCAAAATTACGAATAATGGCATCCAACGCATTAAAATCACTCCTTTTAAGTTTTGTTTTTATATTTTTGTATTTTATTAGTTTAATTGCTTTCGATTGCCGGTGACTCCAGCTAAAAATCTTAAAACCGTATGTGTCACGTCTATACTTTATTGATTTGATGGCTCTATCTTACCGTTTGATTATTTAATTCAACTTAAAAGAATACGAATTTTTTATGATAGTTGTGAAGAAAAAAAGAGTATCATCAATTTTTTGACGATACTCTTGGTTTATAATTTTAATTTGTGTTTCTGAAACGAGTGCACCAATCTTTGGACACACTCTGCTAATAGCCTTCATCAAAGTCAACAACATTCTCAACAACTTCGCCATTTTCAACGTATGACTTCAGATTACGTTTGAAAATATCAAAAGCACGATCAGCATAATGAACACTCATTCCGGCATTATGTGGTGTAATAATAACATTCTTCATATCCCACAGCGGGCTGTCTTCGTTCAATGGCTCTGGCGTTGTAACATCAAGCGCTGCTCCAGCAATTTTCTTTTCTTGCAAAGCATCGACTAGATCATCCATATTAGTCGTCTTACCACGTCCGATATTGATATAGAACGCCTTTTTGGACATTTGTTCAAATAATTCAGCATTGAAAATACTATTTGTATCTTCAGTATCAGGTAGTGCATTGATGACAAAGTTAGCATGTTTAACGCCAGCTTTGAAGTCAGACATTGAAATCATTTCATCAATATTAACATCTGCTTGATCAGATCGACGCACACCAACTGTTCTCATTCCCAACGCCTTTGCATATTGAGCAATTAGACTACCAACGTGACCAACTCCAACAATCATAACGGTTTTACCATAAACCTCATTATAGGGTTCATCGTGCTTCCATTCTTTCTTTGCTTGATGTAGGACTGACAAATTCATATTTCTCATTAACATCAACATATAAGCCAATGTTTGTTCCGCAATATTAATTGCATTAGCACCTGAACCATTGGTCAAAGTAATTCCCTTTTCAGATAATTCACGAAGTGGCAATGACTCCACTCCGGCACGAACTACTTGAATCCAGTTCAAACTCGAACTCTTCAAAATATCATCCTTCAAAGAATTGGACCAATTGTACAAGACTTCAACATCTTTTAGATCAGCTGCTGTAACATTCTCTGGTGCGGTTACTGTTAAATCAACACTAGGGATTTTCTCGATTCTTTCTCTCTGGTGATCTGTCAAATTTACCAAGCTAAGAACTTTCATATCCACTACCTCTTATTTAAAATTTATCTTCAATTATAATCATCTATTACAAAACTATCCAGTTTTCTAATTAATATCTTATGAAAAAGAAATTATATGGTACACTTATAAATGTTGTTCGTAAAATTTGATTTATTCAAACAAATATGTTAAATAGTTGCTCCATCTTT
Source organism: Companilactobacillus jidongensis (assembly GCF_003946575.1). GTDB lineage: Bacteria > Bacillota > Bacilli > Lactobacillales > Lactobacillaceae > Companilactobacillus > Companilactobacillus jidongensis. The sequence goes on from NZ_RHOP01000013.1 coordinate 41,729, forward strand.
TTGGAGCACTTTTTTATTGTCTAAATCATATTTATAAAATAAAAATTTTTATTAGGGGTATAAATGATGCACTATACGTTATTAACGCGCTGTATTGCGGAATTCATCGGAACCGCAATCATGGTAGCTCTCGGTAATGGTTCAGTTGCCAACGTTGAATTGAAAGGTACTAAAGGATTCCACGGTGGGTGGATTTTGATTGGTTTCGGTTACGGTATTGGTGTTATGGTTCCAGCCATGATGTTCGGACCTGTTTCAGGTGGACAGATAAATCCAGCCATGACACTTGCCTTGGCCGTCAACAACGAATTTCCATGGGCAGAAGTTGGTCCATATATCTTAGCCCAAATGTTAGGTGCAATCTTCGGTCAGATTCTTGTCGTAGCAGCTTACAAACCTTACTACAATAAGACAGAAAATGTTGAATCTATCTTAGGTACTTTTTCAACAATTGATGCGGAGAATAGCCGTTTAAACGGATTTATTAACGAATTTATTGGTACTTTTATTCTAGTTTTTGGTGCCGTATCACTTACTTCAGATCATATCGATCCACGAGCTGATTTCATTGGTCTTGGATTCTTGGTTATGTGTCTGGTCATTTCCTTCGGTGGTCCCACTGGTCCTGCGCTTAATCCCGCTCGTGACCTTGGCCCACGTTTACTTCATGCCATGTTACCATTTCCACACAAGGGATCTTGTCAGTGGAAATATGCCTGGGTTCCAGTCGTTGCTCCAATCTGCGGTGGTATCCTAGCAGTTCAATTGTATTCATTGATATTCTAACTACCAAAAATACCTCTCGAAAAATTTCGAGAGGTATTTTTTATTTGTTATAAGCAATTCCTCGTTTTAATCTCTTCCAAAAACTTGAATCATCCGTTTGTAACATTAGTCCTTGATATATCTTTCCAATGTAGTAAGCCATCAAAATTATCGTAGCAATTAGGATTATTAATGATATTGCCATTTCTATTGGCGTAGCTTCATTAATAATCACACGCATTGGCATAAAATATGAGGAGAAAAATGGAACGTAAGACAGAATTTTTACAACTAAAGAATCCATATTATTATGGAATGGAAAAGTGATAAAGAAAGCTAACATATTTAACATCATAACTGGTTGAACTGCCTTAGATGCGTCCTCTGACTTAGCAACCAATGCTCCACAGAGTGCGGCTAGAATTGTATAAATAACCACACCTAGCAATAAATAAACCAAATTAATACTTAACAAATTATGAAGTACTGAGCTGATCAGCTCCTTATTCTGACTAATCGCATCTTTGGTTAATTCAGAGTGTTGGGCAAATGCAAACATCCCCCAACCACCAATCAAATAAATCAAAATTTGAGTAACGATGACCATCATTACTCCGAGAACTTTTCCAATAAAATACTTAGTCGCAGTTGTACTGGAAAAAATAACTTCCATGATCTTTGTGCCTTTTTCAGAAGCAATCTCTTGCGCAGTAATCGAACTATAGGTAATGAGAATCGTGTATACCAAAATAACCATAATCCAGAATGAAATCATCTTGGCTAAGTTATCAGTACCCGTCTTCTTCGTAATTACTTCTTTGAATTCCGGTTGCTGCTGCAGAGACTTAACCTGAGTTGCTGATAACTGTGCGCTCGTATAATTCAGTCGCTGCTGAACCGTAGTAGTAAAAATAGTCAATTTACTTTTTAAACTATTACTCATTGAATCGGAACCATGATAAACTGCTGAAATTTTATTATTATCTGTCTTCAAAACCAAATATCCAGCAAGATTATTATGCTTTATCTTTTTTTCAGCTGACTTAATTGATTTGACACTAGTATCAATATCATCCTTATTTTGTTTAACAAAGGCTTGTCTCAATTCACTTTGACCAAATACAGCAATATTATCACGATTGTCAGCGCCACTTGCACTCATGTATCCAGCACCAATACTGATACCAAAAATAACAAACGGTCCCAATATTAGGGCTACAAAGCCCCACGACTTAACTTGTCTTAAAAAAGTTTCAAAAGTTACAATCCAAAGTTTATTCATTGCGGTCACCGGCTTTCATTCTGAAAATTTCATTCAGTGTCGGTGGCTGTTGGCTGAATTCTTCAATGTATTGACCGTTTGTTAGGGCGTTAAATATATTTTTACCGGCATTTTCATCATCCAAATCTAATAGATAACGGTTCTTCTCACGTTGCGTAACTGAAACAACATGTGGCAACTCTGATAATCGATCGGTCGTCCAATCGGTAGTGACAAATAATCTAGTTTTGCCGAAAGTATCACGCACATCTCCGACAGTTCCATCAAGAACGATTCGACCATTCTTCAGCATAACCAAACTGTCGCAAACTTCTTCGACATTTTCCATATCATGACTAGAAAAAATGATTGAAGCTCCATTATCTCTGGAAGTGATGATTGCTTGCTTCAATAAATCTGAATTTACCGGATCAAGCCCACTGAAGGGTTCATCCAAAATTATTAGTTTAGGCTCATGAATCAATGTACAGATCAATTGGATTTTTTGTTGATTACCTTTTGATAGAGATTTTATTTTATCTTTTTTTGTTCCTTTAACTGCAAACTTCTCTAACCATGAATCGATCTGCGGACGAATTTCTTTAGCCGGTTTGTTCTTCAATCTGGCCAAGTAAACAATCTGCTGTTCAACTGTTAATTTAGGCATCAAACTTCTTTCTTCAGGTAAATAACCTATTTGATCGAACACTGACTCCGTAATCGGCTTATCTTGCCAAGTAATTTCCCCATCGTATTGCAAAAAATTAAGAATACTGTGAAATGTCGTAGATTTACCAGCACCGTTTTGTCCAATTAATCCCAGGATATGACCGTTCGGTATCGTAAAATTGATATCATCTAATGCTTTTAACGAACCAAAACTCTTACTGACATGTTGCACATTAAGCATTTCTCATTCCTCCTATAATTTAATGTTTTAAGTATACCGTACATGCATTTTTAATAATAATAATGTGATAGCATATGAGTTGATGATTAGGAGTGAAGTACTTATGACAGATCAACAAAAAGGTTTATTCTATGCAATTGCTGGTCCGGTATTATGGGGATTTTCCGGGAGTATAGCACAGTACTTATTTAGTTTTGAAAAAATTCCGACTCAATGGCTAGTTGGTTTGCGACTTATTCTAGCTGGAATATTGTTGCTTATTTGGTGTGGAGTTGCCCTGCCAAAAGAATTATTTACCATACTAAAAAAGCCGCGATACATTTTTCAATTATTATGTTTTGGCTTACTGGGGATGTTGCCAGCACAGTATACCTATTTTATGGCAATTAAATATGGTAATGCGCCAACTGCAACCGTTCTACAATTTTTAGGTCCATTATTTATTATCTTGTATCTATCATTACGCAATCTTAAAATGCCGCGAAGAATTGATATGATATCCATTGTTCTGGCACTTCTTGGAACATTCTTATTGGTAACACACGGTCATTGGAATACATTAGCACTATCGCCTCTGGCAGTTATGTGGGGTGTCGGATCCGGTCTAAGTCAGGCATCTTACACCTTGTTGCCACGTGAGCTACTGAAGAACTTTGATGCCCGCATAGTTACAGGCTGGTCGATGCTCTTGGGAGGAATCGTATTTACACCTGTGGCACACTTGACACAGATTCCACAACTAACTGTTAAAGCCTGGCTATTGATTATTTTTATTATCATCGGTGGAACAATGTTCTCTTATTTGTTCTATCTGCAAAGTTTAAATTACTTATCAGCCACTACGACTGGCATGTTAAGCGCGTTCGAGCCGCTAACAGCCACGATATTGTCTGTTACATTATTAAGTACACATATTGGACCTGCTGAAATTGCTGGTGCTCTATTGATACTTGGCATCACATTCTTACAAGCCCTACCACCGAAGCTATTTATCGGTCGACGCAGAGTATAAAAAAACTTCCAATTTCTTGGAAGTTTTTTTTAAGCTTGTTTTGTAGGATAAATAGTAAATTCATTAACATTAACTTCTTCAGGTTGGTCGATAGCGAAGTTAACAACACGTGCAATAGAAATTGGTGTGATACCTACTTGCTCGTACAATGCATCCATACCCTTCTTAGCATCTTGATCAGTAATTGTATGTAACAATTCAGTATTGATAGCAGCTGGATATAGTGTTGCCGTTCTGATGTTTGTTCCTTCTTGAGCACTCTCAGTACGGATAACTTCCATCAAGTTTCTAACGGCAAACTTGGTTGCACCGTAGACACCAGCTCCTGGAAAACTCTTGATCCCGGCAACTGAAGAAGTTGTAACGATTTGACCATGTTTTTGCTTAGTGAATTCTGGCATTACTGCTGCAACACCGTTTAAGACACCCTTTAAGTTGATGTCGATCATGTCGTTCCATTCATCTGTGTGCAAAGCACTGATTGGTGATGTTGGCATAATACCAGCATTGTTGAAGATCACATCCAATGCTCCGTATTTGTCATTAGCTATTTGTACTAAATCCTTAACTTCTTGAGGATCACGGACATCAGTAACTTTATATGATGCGGTTCCACCGTCTGCTTCAATATCCTTCACGATCTTAGCTAGTTTCTCTTCACGACGAGCGCCTAGAACAACCTTGGCACCATTACTTGCAAGAAGCTTAGCTGTAGCTTCACCAATTCCTGATGATGCTCCTGTAATTACGACTACTTTATTTTTTACTGACATTAAAATATCTCCTTTTATTTACCTAACTTATCGTATTCTGTATCACTAACTTTTTCTAACCATTCTGAAGTACCTTTTGTAATAGCAACGTGGCTGAACCAGCTGTCCTTAGTTGCACCATGCCAATGCTTAACACCGTCATGAACTGCGACGACATCGCCCTTCTTCAATAATTGAGCAGGTTTGCCGGCTTCCTGGTACCAGCCTTCACCACCTGTAACTAAGATGATTTGAAATCCATTATGATGAATGTGCCAATCATTACGACATCCCGGTTCAAAAGTTACATTACCAACATTTACATCAATATTGTCATCCGTTGGTACTAAATTTTGTAAGTAACTTTGACCAACAAAATATTTCGCATAAGCATCGTTTTTATCACCAACTGGAAATACGCCTTCGTTTTTCAATTCTTCAAATTTTGCCATTTTATATACTTCCTTTTCTTATTCGATCTCTTGCTAATTGATTACAAGGACTATTAAACTCCTTAAAGTTAACTTTAAGTCAAGCAACAATTTAAAAAAAATCAAAAAAATATCCTCTACTAAAAAAATAGTTGAGGATACTTTTTATTCTTCATGATTCAGTCGTCTCAAATACGATGCAAAATCTTCACTATCTTCGATATGACCATTAGCTTTACCCTTGTACCAATCTAATTTGTCATTCAAGATAGTCCAGCTGTGTTGTAACTCCGCAAACTGTTTTTCAAAATCATCATGGACTTCTTGTAGCAGGGCAATTCTTTGATCTATTGTCGAATCACCTTCGGCACGCCATTTTACATACTGTTTAAGTTGTTCAATAGTCATCCCTGTACTCTTTAAGTGAAGCAAGAACTTGATCCAACTGGCATCTTGCTCAGTATAATAACGTAGTCCGTTTTCGGTCCGATGTGGTTTGATCAGTCCTTCTTTTTCGTAATATCTAAGTGTTGGACTACTTAATCCAGTAACTTCAGCGAAGTCACCGATTCGATATTGTTTCTCAGTTGTTTTAGTATCCATAATTAGAACCTCTTTGTATTAAAGTTGGCTTTAAGTTTAACACAAATTATAAATCAACTCCACCGTCTACTCTGAGAACTTGTCCTGTTACAAAATCATTTTGCATCAAATAAATATAAGCACTTGCGACTTCTTCAATTTTGGATATCCGCTTCAACGGAATATTTTTAGCAAAATCATCCTCTTGCTTTTTAATATCCGTAACAGACATATCACGCCATAAACCAGTAGGCGTCCAAGTCGGTGACACTGCATTGGCCCTGATGTGTGGGGCTAATTCCACACCAAGACCCGCCACTAATGTATTGATGGCTTGATTACCAATAATAGCACCGGATGCATCATAAGGATGGCCACCCGAACCAGATGTCAGAATAATTGAACCTCCATCATTAATGTGATTGGCAGCTATCCGAGCAAGTTGCAAATTGACAAAAAATTTATCTTCGACCGTCTTACGGATCAGTTTCATCGAACTGTCTAAGAAACCTCCGCCCATAGCTCCACCCAAAGTCGAGATAATATGATCATATTTATTATTCGCAAAGAAAATAGTCAATTCATCTAAATCTTGTGCATTCAATGCACTACCAGCAATACCCGTCTCTTTAGTAAAATTAAGCAATCTTTTTACGTCGTGACCAATGACAGTCACATCGGCTCCTAAGTTATCAGCATCAATTGCTACTTGCTTTCCAAATCCTGATGTTCCACCAACAATCAAAATATTTTTATCGTTTAAATTCATAATATTCTCCCTTCGTACCAAAAAAGAACCGAAATATTTCAGTCCTTTTCTGCTTTATTACTCATTAGATTTCAGTGCACCAATCATATCAATACTCTTTAACTTTTGATGTGTAATCAACATGACTATTGCCGTGAAAACAATCATTAGAACTGTTGCGACCAGATAACCAAACATATTTATCGTCAGTGGAAAAATCACTAACGCCGTCGATGCTTGGTTCAAAATATATGCGGTAAGCAAATTACCAACACCATATCCAACAATAATTCCTAAGATAGTCAAAATAATATTCTCACGCACAATATACATCGTTACCTCATTATTATAAAATCCTAGAACCTTGATCGTCGATAATTCTCGTATTCTTTCGGAAACATTAATATTAGTCAAATTATATAAAACTACGAATGACAAGACACCTGATAAAAGAATGAAAATAAATACGATTGGCATCAGTGATGACGTCATTTTGGCAATCATTGACTCTTGATCATAAGTATAACTGGTACCCATGACTCCACCATGTTTCAATAATTTATTAGCCAAACTATTACGTTGACCGCTCGTTTGTGATTTTAATTTTAACAACAATGTATTTACTTTTGGCTGTGTTCCAAATAATTCTTTATATGTTGATTTATTCAAATACATAAAGTGGCTGATAAAATTCTGTGTAATAGCAGAAACTTTTATCTTTCCACCCTTGCCATTAGCAGTTTTAACATCAATCGTATCCCCAGCTTTGACACCAAGAATATTGGCCATTTTCTTAGTAAGGATGACTTGTTCGTCTTTTAATTCCAATTTATGACCAGTCTTGGAATCTTCCAAATGAATATATTTATCAAAGCTGCTGCTTTCTGGTGTATAAAAATTAACATCATCGACTTGTTCGCCATTTGCTTGAATTTTTCCAGTCATAGCACTGATTTGCGTGCTACCACGATATTGATTATTGGTGTTAAGAACGTTTAGAGCTTTGGAGGTTTCATTATTCTTTGACAGTCTAACTACGGCTTGATAATCAAATATTTCACCATATTGGCGATTACCAGAAGCACCGATAGAATTTTGAATTCCAAAACCAGTCAAAATCAAAGCTGTACCACCGGCGATACCAATAATGGTCATAAACATACGTGATTTAAATCTAAATAGATTACGATAACTGACCTTTCGATTAAAACTAAGATGATTCCACAATGGTTTAATTCGTTCCAACAGAATCTTTTTAGCAGATTTCGGCGACTTCGGCCGCATCAGAGCTGCTGGACCTTCCGACAATTCCCGACGAACGACAATCATTGCAGCTCCAACCGTTGCTAACAGAGCAAATAACAAGGCCAAAAGAATTATCATCCATTGAAATTTAATATCCCACGTCAGTGGAATATACTGCTTATATAGCGCAAGCACAATTCTAGGCAGGCTCTCGTTACCAATGACTGCTCCGAGGATCGTACCGATCAGTCCAGCTACCAAGGCATAATAAAAGTAATTTTTAGCAATTTCCCACTTAGTATAACCAAGGGCTTTGAAAGTACCAATCTGACCACGGGCTTCTTCGATCATTCTCGTGATGGTAGTAAAGGTGATCAATGCAGCAATCAAGAAGAAGAAGACTGGAAAGACATTGGCGATGGCAGCGATTCGATCCGAACTTTCACCATAGGCTGAGAACCCTGGTAAATCTTCTCTGGTCTGCCAAGTATAACTAGTCTTAGTCTGCTTTTGGATTTTTTCGTATGCAGATGTTAGTTGCGCTTGTTGTGAATTAATTGTCATCAACTGCTCACTAACATCCGTCCCGGCGGAACTAGCTAACATCAATTGACCTTTAGCATCATTCAATTGCTTTTGTTGCTGATTCAGAGTTTTGAGATTATTGCCAACTAATGAATTTGAACGTTCTTTTGCTCTGCCATTAAATGCTATTTTTAACTTTTTGACTTTACTATTAACGGCATCTTTATAACTATCACCAAAGGTATTTTTAGACTGTAACTTATCAAATCTTACGTTCAATTGAGTCGCAAATGGTAAATTCATCTGATCGTCATAAATATAGGCGAACATTCTGACGGTCCCATCACCCACATTACTTGAACCACGGGATTCGTTGTCGATGTATTGTGGTGAATTAGCAAATCCGACAACTTTATACGTTCGTGATTTCAAATCGGCTGATTTATCAAAGGTAAACTTATCGCCTAATTTATATCCATATTTTGTTTTAGCCGCTTGATCCAAAATGATTTCATTACTTGATTCAGGTAAGTGACCGCTTCTAATTATTAATTTATTTTGTTTATTAGATTTTTTATATCCATACAGTGATATTGCTACATGGCTATTGCTTCCCACCACTTGTTTGTATTTAGTCATCTCAGCTTTAGCATCACTAACTTTTTCAGCTAAAGCAATATCCTTTTTCGTGAATCCAGTAGTAGAAATCAGTTGAACATCAGATAGTTTATTATCAGTCACAGTTGTATTCAATGAGTCGTTCAAACTTGGGCCGGCCGCTTTGACACCTACGAAAATCAACACACCCAACATAATAATCAAAATAATAGCAATGAAACGACCCTTTGACTTAGCGATATCTCTAAACATATTTTTAGTCAGTGGCTTCAATATTTTCACCTACCATTCGATGTATTGTACAGGCATTGGATTTGGATTATCTTCGATTGAGCGAACACGTGCGTCATTGATGCGAATAATTCGATCAGCCATAGCTGCTAACGCCGAATTATGAGTAATGATAACTACAGTCTTGTTATTCATATGACTGGCATTTTGTAACAAAGTCAAAACTTGCTTACCAGTCTCATAGTCGAGTGCACCTGTCGGTTCATCACACAGTAATAGCTTGGGATTCTTCGCTAAAGCACGCGCAATGGCAACACGTTGTTGTTCGCCACCTGATAGTTGTGAGGGAAAATTATCGATACGATCACTCAAACCAACTTGATTCAAGGTTTGGGTGGCATCCAAAGCGTCACCAACGATTGCAGAAGCTAATTCGACATTTTCCTTAGTCGTCAAATTAGGGATCAAATTATAGAATTGAAAGACAAAACCGACGTCATCACGACGATATTCAGTCAATTGACGTTCTGAAAAACGAGCAATATCAGTACCATCAATGATCACCTGTCCATCGCTTGGAGTATCCATCCCTCCGAGAATATTAAGCACGGTTGATTTACCGGCACCACTAGGTCCCAGGATCACCGTTAACTTGCCACGATCAATGTCGAATGACAGATCATTATTAGCAATGATCTGCGTTTCACCCATTTGGTATCGTTTGAATTCATGTCTAACCTCGATATATGCCATCAAATCACCTTCACCTATTAAAAAGAGGCTGGACAAAAGTCACGGCCTCTTTAATTTTTAAAATCTCGTAATAATTATAGCATTTTTTAGATAAGTAGATTTATGCAAAGAAAAAAGACATCGTTATATTCTACGACATCTTACTTTGTAATTCTTTATCATAATTTCTAGTTACTGGGACTAACATTACAAATAATCCACAGAGTAATGTACCAATTCCAGCAATAATAAATAGACTGTTAACCCCGATTCTGTCCGCCAATGGACCGGCAAAAATCAAACCGACAGGACCTGAGATACTCATTAATGAATTAAGAATTCCCAACACTCGACCAAGGTTTTCTGGTGGATAACTCTCTTGGATCATTGCCATAAGTAAGGTGTTGAAGAATGGTGTCGCTAATCCAGCAATTGTGTTCAAAGCAATAAACCACAAAAATCCTTTGCTAGTACCAGGAAGAATACCACTGATAGCGAAAGCAATCCCCATGACCCACATTGAATTAAGAATTGGTTTCATCCGATCCGACCAATTACCGAAAAATCCTATCACAGCACCACCGGCCAACATTCCGACTGAATAAACAACTTCAATAATTCCTGCTTGGGCGACTGTTCCGTGGAAATATGACATTGTCATCAACGGATACATACTTGCTGCTGGCATAAATAATAGTGTGAACACTGTTCCCATTAATGCCATATACCAAAGTCCTCGATTGCCACGCAATTGATCAAGTCCAAATTTTACATCAGACAAAACGTGTACTCTTTCTTCATAAACAGGATTCTCCGGAATGACAACAAACATGATAATGGATACACCGATGATGGCACCCACAACATCTAACAAAATTAAATAGGATATCGGTACAATGGAGAACAAGAACGCACCAAGTGCTGGCGCTATAATCATGTTGGCTGACTGAACCATTCCCAATTGACCGTTCATCTTAGTAATCTGTTCCTTAGGAACCATAGTCGGCATAATCGACTGGATCGTTGGCATTTGAAAAGTCTGTGCAATAGATCTCATTAACAATGAAACGAAAATCAGCCACAGAGGAAAATCCTTATTGATAATTCCCACAATTGATAAAATAATTGCAAGAATTGCGGCGATGATATCTGGAACTATCAGCAAAAATTTCTTATTAGTTCGATCAACAAATGGTCCAATAAATGGGCTTAACAAAACCATTGGTAACATACCCAGTAATGTCGCAAAACTCAAAACCGTCGCAGAACCAGTTTTCTTAGTCAAATACCAAATTATGGCGTACTGTACAACCATACTAGTAATTCCTGACATGAATTGACCGAACAAGAACAAGTAAATATTTTTTCGCCAATTCGGTATAGCAAATGTATTATCTGACATAAAATCCCCCCATTAATTGAATTTTACAGAAATTGAATTATCGCATGATAATAATATCAAGTCAAGAGGATTATATCAGAGAATAATAAAAAAGCCTCAATGAAATTATAATTTCATTGAGGCCTTTATTTTAAAATGAGTTACCTGTTTTGTTCCACTCTCTATCTAATTACCAAATATTAACTCGTTTATCTTCATCGAGCCACATGCCATCGTCCTTTGTAATACCGAAGGCATCATAGAACTCGTTCATGTTTTGAGCTTGAACGTTCGCACGTAATGGACCTGGTGCGTGAACATCTGTTGATAGCAACAGTTCATTGAATTCTTGTGTTGCCTTTAATCTCCAGACACGTGCCCAGTTGATGAAGAACTTTTTAACATCATAATCGTCTTCAGTTTTGGCAGCTTCCAATGCACAACGAAGTCCACCGACATCAGCAACGTTTTCACTAACGACAAGTTTCCCGTTGACCTTGCCACCCGCATATGGAATGCCATCGAATTCATCAATCATGTTTTGTGTTAAATTCTTGAACTTAGCATAATCTTCGTCAGTCCACCAATTATTCATATTACCGAACTCATCGAATTGTGCGCCATTGTTATCGAAGGCATGAGAAATTTCATGTGCGATAACAGCACCGATACCACCGAAGTTTTCACTGCTTGTTTGTTCCAAACTATAGAATGGAGCTTGTAAAATAGCAGCTGGAAAAGTGATGTCATTTCTTGAAGGATCGTAACAAGCATTGACCATGTGTCCTGGCATGAGCCATTTAGTACGGTCAACTGCTTTGTGATATTGATCCAGAGAATCTTGAATGAAGATCTTTCTGATTTCTCGCAAATTGTCATACAATGAGTCATTCTCATTAATATTGATTTTATTATAAATATCATCGATCTTATCAGGATAACCAACCTTGACTTCGATCTTATCAAGCTTAACAATAGCCTTTTTCTTAGTATCTTCACTTAACCAAGTGTTGGCACTAATACGTTGTTCATAGATAGAAATCATCTTCTTGATCATGCCACGAACATCATTCTTAGCATCTTCACCAAAGTATTTCTTACCATAATAAACACCAACAACTTGACTAAAGATACCGGCAGCTCTGTGATAAGCAAACTTAGTACGGTTTTGTAATTCTTTAGCACCGCTCAAGGCAAGGTTGTATTCACCAATTACTTGACGGAATTCTTCATCAAGACTCGAAGCATTGCCAGTTAAGAAATTGACCATCATCCAGGCCTTAATATCTTCAAAAGTATCTTCATTAATGATTTTATTTAGATTATCCAAATAACGAGGTTCAGTAATAATAACCTTGTCAGGAGTGTCATTGATCTGTTCCGTAACTTGCGACTTCAAATCAATAACATCAGACTTAGTAATATATTCAGCGAATGGCATAGGATTATACATCTTAGTGTAATCTGCCCATTCCTCTGAACCCTTAACGATAGGAACTAATAGCTTATCAAACTTCAAAGCTTTCTCAACAATCTTCTTGGCATCATCAAGATTGTATCCAATCATCGATAAAAGACGCGTCGAAACTTCAGCAAACTTCTTCAATAATTGTTCGCCAGACTTATTACCTTCAGCATAGTAAGTCTTGTCTGGCAAGATTAATCCTGCTCCACCAATGTAAACGACATTCTTTGAAGTGTCCTTCATATCGGCATCGATTGAAATGTCAATTGGCAATGGGAAGCCATCTTTGGATAATTCCGCTAACTTGTCACTGAACTCTTGCAAGCTAGTGATATCATTGATTTTTTGAATATCCTTCAAAATTGGCTGATGATGAAATTTATTAAGATGTTCAACATTATTAGCCAAACGATATAACTTAACAGCTTGTAACATCAAGTCATCATTAATTTTTTCTTCATCATTTGCGAATTCATGGAATTCCTTCATCAAGGCCTTTTCAACACCTTCATCCAGATCCATAAAACCACCAGTACGTGGCTTGTCTGACGGAATCTCAGCCTTTTCTTGCCAAGCACCGTTCACAGCCAAGTACAAATTTTCTTTATAATCAGCAGGCTTGGCATTTACCATATCGCCAGCGCCGCCAATAATTTTACTAGTAAACAATACATTCACCACCATGTGAGATTTTACTTAATACTATATCACTCTTTGATTTTCATTAAAAAAATTATGGGTTTTAAAAAACAAACGTTTAACTGAATAAGCAATAATATCATCTATTTTTGTAATGCAATAAATTGCAGAAAACATGGATTTTATTGCTAATAGATTAAGCAGTTTCTATACTGGTAGTTGTAAAAGGAAATCGGATCCCTAAAACATGTTGATTCTTTTACACGACTAAACAGGTTGATTGTGAGGTTTATACTTTGCCTACTTTAAAAGATATTGCTAAATTAGCACACGTTGATATAAGTACAGTATCACGTGCTTTGAATGATTCCCCATATGTTCATCCAAATACTAAGAAAAGAATTTTGGAAGCAGCAAATGAGCTTAAATATCATTCAAATACTACCAGAGAAATATTTACAACAGGTAAAGTTCACGCCGTCGGTATTATCATTCCAAATGCAAAGTTAAATATTTTTATGGACTTTATCCAACAAGCAGAGCTTCAGGCAGACGCAGTTAACTACGACGTAATTGTCTGTCTTTCAAATGATAATGGAGAGAAAGAAAAGCGTCTACTTCAAAAAATGCGTGCTGGTTTAGTCGATGGAATTATCATTGCTTCTACCGGAGATAACAACTCATTATTGGAAGATATAAATTCAAGTGGAACACCAATTGTTCAAATATTCCGTGAAGTTAATCAGAATTTAGACAGTATTTCAATCGATTATTCAAAAAGTGTTGAAACTGCTTTTAATATACTTATTGAAAAGAACTGCAAACAAATTGGACTAGTCAATGGACCTATATGTGATATTTCTTATAAAAATAAATCAGAGGCATACCAACGATTAGCAACTAATTATGATTTACCTATAATCGTACAAAATACTAAAGACTATCCTAAATCATTTGTAGATGCTGGATACAATTTAGCAAATAATTTACTAAAAACTTCACCCAATATAGATGCAATTCTGACCGCTAATGATCCTGAAGCATTGGGAGTGACCAAGTATCTTAACGATCAAAATATTCCCATTCCAGAAAAAATAAAAGTAATCAGTTTAGCAGGAAGTACCCTTAGTGATTTATTGCCAATTAAAGTCAGTGCAACGGTTTTTCCAATAGATGAAGTTTCGTTACATGCATTGAGTTTGATTATTTCAAAAGTTGAAAAATTAGATCGTGATTCACCGTTAAAACATTTAAAAGTAAATGCCGAATATATAAGTAGAATGACATGTTAAGGAGATTTTAAAAATGACTAAAACTAAGAATTTTCATACAATTTTCCCAGCAATTTCTGTTCCTATGAATGACGACGATTCAATCAATGAACCAGAATTTAGAGCTTATCTTCGCTGGCTAGAATCATTTTATGATGATGGTATTAAGGGAATTGTTACTAATGGACACACTGGTGAAATTACAGCATTAAGTCGTGAGGAACGTAAAAGAGTCACACAAATTGCTGCCGAAGAAGTTGGCGATAAGATGACGATTGTTTCTGGTGTAAGTAGTGAAAATACAAAGGGAGCTATTGAAACTGCTAGGGATGCAAAAGAAGCCGGTGCAGATGGTATTTTACTAATGCCACCACACATGTGGTTACGTTTCAGTATGAGTTCACGTTCTCCTTTTGAATTCGTCAAAGATGTTGCCGAAGGTGCTGACATCGATATAATTCTACATTTATACCCTGCCTATACAAAAGCCACATATACACAAGAACAATTAGTTGAAATGCTAACAAATATTCCACACGTTAAAGGTGTCAAAATGGGAACTCGTGTACAATCAATTTATGAAGAACAAGTTCGTACGATTCGCAAATCAAATCCAGATGCTGCACTTTTAACTTGTCATGATGAAACAATTAGTGACTCGCTATTCCCAGAAATGGATGGTGCAATTCTTGGATTTGCTGGATGTATCCCAGAATTAATAACTAAAGCTTTCAAAACTTATAACGAGGGAACATGCAAAGAACTTCATGAGGTTGATGATAAGATTTTCCCTGTTGAGCGTGCAATATACCGTGGAGGCCAACCATCAGGCGAAGCGCATGCACGTTTGAAACAGGTATTGGTTGAACGTGGAGTATTTACAAACGATCATATGCGCAAACCCGTCCTACCTATTACAGAAAAGAGCAAAGAAATTATCTCTCAAGGAGTGAAGGAAAGCGGATTAACTAAAGTAGATATGTCGAAATTTTAAATTATCATAATATGTCAAATCAACGTCGTTGATATATCTATAGATTGGATACTATCAACGGTGTTTTTTTGCAAATGGGGTGAAAACTATGGATTTAATAAATCAAAATTCTTCTCTCATTATTTTAATTGTGGTAGCTGCATATATTATCATCACTGCTTATCTAAGTTACAAATGGAGTGGTCACTCAAATTCTGATTTCATGCAAGGAAGCAAAGGAATTCCATATTTTGTTGTTGGTGTAATGATTTTTTCTAACTATAACGGAATTATGGCAGTTATTGGAACACCGCAAAAAGCATTTTCTAGTGGTATCGCAGCTATTTGGTCTCTATTTGCAGCAGCAATTGCTTTCTTTCTTTATGGTTGCTTCTTTGTAAAAAAGCTATACAACACAGGAAGCTTCACAATTTCAGGTGCTATAAATAAAACATATGGACGTTCTACCCAACTCATAGTATCCATGATCATGATTTATGCCATGTTAATGCTCAACTTGAATACATATATAAGTGGGGCTAGCGTACTACACGAAATTTTAAATACTAATTTACCCGTATCAATGATATTAATTGCTATTGTTAGCACCATATACTTTAGTATTGGTGGTATGAAGAGTATTTCTAAAACAACCATGGTTCATACATTTATGAAATATTTAGGCGTTATTATAATTTTAATAGTAGCTTTAATAATGACACATGGTCTACATCCAGTAACTAATAAACTTCCAAAATTTTATTTCACATCGACTGGAAATATTGGTGCGGCAACAATTATCGGATGGATTTTAACCTCAATAGGTGCTGTATTTTCTACTCAAACAATTGCACAAGCTATATCTTCAACTAAAAGCGCCAAAGATGCTCAAAAAGCAGCCTTTTGGGCAGCCCTCCTGGTAATTCCCTTCGGGATTGCATTAGGTCTTATTGGTATTACTGCAAAATATCTTTTCCCATCTATCAATGGTTTATATGCCCTCCCAATATTTTTAAGTCATATGAGTACGTTTTGGGCATCAATAAGTTCGATTGGATTACTAGCAGGTGTTTTTGTTGGTGTTAGTTCCTGCGGACTTGCAATCGTTGCTCTTATCGTTAACGACTTCTATGTTCCACATTGGAAACCAGAACCTAAACAACAATTAAAAGTAACTAGAATAATTTCCATAATTGTCGGACTCCTACCACTAATATTTATGTTCTATACGCCAAATATACTGGCTCTTTCATTTTTCGCAAAAGCTCTACGCGTTTCGATTGGAATAATAGCTGTCATAGCATTCTATTTACCTACATTCGATTCCACAGTTTCTGCTAACATCGCTTTAATCAGTACCACATTACTTACCACCGTTTGGTATATTCTAGGAGATCCCCTAGGTATTGACGATACCTACGTAGCTATTCTAACGCCATTGATAATCATGTTAATGGGTCGTTTGATTTCAAAATCATTTTATAAAAAAGTTTAAAATAACTTAAAAATGTCACATTTATAAATGCATGGAGTAATCCTACTTATGTATTTTATAAATGCGATATTTTTTTATTGCGACTCAACACAATATAATTTTAATATCAAAAAAGCACCTTTTGAAGTTAGAGTTCTCTAACCAAAAGATGCAATTATTAAAGATTAATTATCTAATAACACTGACTGAAACTTTAGAATTATTAACGATTTTGGAAGCTTGTGAACCAATGGTATTACGGTGACGATTTTTTTCTTCAACACCGACAATAACCAAATCTGGCTCAAAACTAGGAATCACTTTTTCAACAATAACGGAACCAGGATTTCCTTCTGTAACCATCATGTGTACATTTTGGACACCGTAAGTTTTAGCTTTCTGTCCGTATGTTTCAAGTAATTCTTTAATCTCATTACGACGATCTCTTAAGACATCTGGATCAAGGGATTGAAAAATATTCAAATCTCCTGTTTCCAAAACTGAGGCTATTCCAAGCTCAGCACCATAATGTTTTGCCAATGAACAGGCATAATTAAAGGCATTTTTCGATGATGTGAAGTCATCCGAATCCACACAAATCAAAATCTTTGAATACTCAATCTTCTTTACCTTGTATTCTTTTAATTCATCCATCTAATAAAAACCTCCTATTTTTTGAAGTCGCGTCCTTTATTAGCTTGGAAATATTGATCAAAACGTTTTACATAATTGTGGAACATGTAAGTCATCAATAACCAACGCTTAAAGGATTTGTCTTTGTCATAGAAAACAGTTGTACCTGTACGATCTTGTTTGATAAGTTCTTCAGCATATTCACTAGCTTCATTGTCAGCAGCATACTTTCTGAAGACTTTAACAGGAATTCCCAGCCATAACTTATGTTGAGCCTTGTTCTTATTAGCATAAACAGTTGGCTCATTTTCTAGACTACCTTCAATATAATCTTCGACTACATATTTGGCAAGATTATAGCCATTCAAGGTAACGAAGAAGCTACTTCTACCCTGACGCAAGTTTATTTCAAAGAACTTAAAGGTTTTATCACGAGAATCGTACTTCATATCGAAGTTAGCGAAACCTGTGAATTCAATATCTTCAAGAAATTTTTGAACTAAGTCATACACATCTTGGTTGAATTCTGGCACGATAGCAACATAATTACCAATTGATTGAGGTGTGGGGTCTTCCAAAATTGGGTGACCCAAACACATCATCTTAACGTGATGCTCTTGATCAACATAAGCATTCAATACACGCATGTTGGAATCATCACCGGGAATGAAGTCTTGAAGTATCAAATCAGATTTATAACCATTGTCATAAATCTTACTTACAATATCCATATATTCATCATTCGAATGAATTGTGAAAGCCTTTTTCCTTCCCTCAAAATGAATATCCAACCATTCAACACTGTTAGCTGGTTTCAAAGCAACTGGGAAGTCAAAAGGAACTTCTAACCCTGACTTGTCATCACTTTCATAGGCAGCTTTAGTGATGATTTTTGTTAATGGATGTGGAAGTCCATGTTCATCAGCAACCTTATAGAAGCTCTCCTTGTTGTTTAATGACTTCAATAGGTCATAGTCTACATATGGACAAACAAATGTCTTAGAGAGCTCTTCTTTGTGTTTACTTATAAGTTCAGCATAACCATCCCCGCAACCAATCAAAATAATTGGCTCGTCATGTTTTTCATACTTTTTGGCGATTTCGCGCATTTTTTCGATAAAAACAGGATCTTCAGCAAATCCAGGATAAATTGTTAAATTTATAATTTTTGTATAACGTGTTGGTGCAAGTTGAGCACCGGCATATGCATCAACTACACCACCATAAAGTTCATGAAAAGCACGCGCCATACCATATACATTCATATCACTACCTAATATTACCGGCGTGAATTTTTTTCCTGATTCAGTTTCGATAGGGATCAACCTCTTACTTTATTTAATTCATAATTTTATAATTACATACATTTCAAACAAAATTATACCATATTACCAATTGTACAACGATACCTTAGGGACAATTTACAATTCAAGCCTGTCATATGGCTGATTTACAGGCTTTTTAATTTTATTATTTGTCTGAACAAATTCGTAAACTAACATTTTAATATAACACAGTTTATTAGTTGATTTAGGCGTTATAGCGGTAAAAAAATAATTATAGCAAAAAAGAACGCAAGGTGCGTTCTTCTTAATTGTTGAATTTTAGTTGTTTAATTTAATCTATTAATACTTAACTTCTGGTTCCATTTCTGGCTTCTTGCCATCATTGATGAAGAATACTTTATACCAGATCAAGAATGTATAAACAGTCCAGATCTTACGACGGTCATCATTATCACCTTTGTAGAATCCATCTAACATATTCAAAATTGCATTTTGATCGAAGAATTCATTTACATAATCTTCACTAAACAATTCATGGAACTTATGATAGACGTCTTCTGTACGGATCCAATCACGAATTGGAACTGGGAAACCAAGTTTCTCACGTTTAGCCCATTCTGAAGGTAAGGCACGTTCAGCGGCAACACGTAAGGCATACTTGCTGTCTTTGCTGTTCAACAAATACTTAGTTGGAATTCCGGCAGCAACCTTAGCGACTTCCTTATCAAGGAATGGAACACGAAGTTCCATAGAATTAGCCATACTCATACGATCAGCTTTGAGCAAGATGTCATTTGACATGAATTGGTGAAGATCAAGATATTGCATCTTCTTAACTTCATCGTCATAATCAGCAACTTTGCTATAACTTCTCATAACAATATCTTTAACTGAACGTGACTTCTCAAAGTCAGGTTTCACTAAATCAGTAGCTTCTTTTTCTGTAAAGATCTTAGCTTGGCCAATAAAGAATTCTTCAGCTTTAGCTGTTGATTCATACAGATGCAATCTTCCTGGGAAGTTTGGCATTTTTTTCAAGCCATGAGCCAATTTGTAACGTGCGCCCTTAGGTAATTTTTTCAAATCTTCAGCGAATACACGAATTGCCTTTGAATGTGAATGATAACCATAGTTAGCGTAACCGGCAAATAACTCATCAGCACCTTCACCAGAAAGGATAACCGTTACATCCTTACTTGCAAGTTTGGTCAAGAAATATAATGGCACACATGACGGATTAGAGTCCGGTTCATCCATGTAGTATTGAATCAAGGGCATTGCTTTGATAGCCTCATCCTTTGTCACAATACCACGTGTATTCTTAAGTCCTAATTGATCTGCTAAGTCCTTAGCAGCACTACCTTCTTCATAAGTACTTGTATCAAAATCAATCGAATACGTATGTTCAGGTTTGAGGATAGCTGTTACGTAACTTGAATCCACACCACTTGATAATAGTGAACCAACAGGAACATCACTAATAGCATGTTCTTTGACTGAATCACGTAATGAATCATCAATTCTTTTGACAGTATCTTCAAAGCTCAATTGGTTTTCTTTGAATTCCATATCCCAATACTTCTTGATACTTAACTTGCCATTCTTGTATGTGAAATAATGTCCTTCAGGAATACGGAAGACATTTTTGAAGAATGTTTCATTCAAAGCTGAATATTGGAAAGTTAAATAAGGTTTCAAAGCTGCCTTATTTAATTCTTTCTTAAAATTAGGATGCTTTAAGAAAGACTTGATTTCTGAACCAAAAATAAATGTTCCTTGTCGATTGTAATAGTACAGCGGTTTGATACCAAAGAAGTCTCTAGCTCCAGTAATATCACCGGTTTCTAAATCATAGATAACAAAAGCAAACATTCCGCGAATTCTCTTAAGTAAGTCAACAATGCCCCACTCTTCAAATCCGTGTAACAAAACTTCTGTATCAGTATCGGTACTGAACACATGTCCAGCTTTTAATAAGTCTTTTCTAACATCTTGATAATTGTAGATTTCACCATTAAAGATAATAGCTTTACTTCTATCTTCGTTGTATATAGGTTGCATACCACTCTGAATATCGATAATACTTAAGCGACGGAAACCCAAAGCAGTGTTTCCATCAATCAATTCTCCAGAACTGTTAGGACCACGATGTTTGATTGTATCCATCATAGCCTCAATCACTGGTTTTTTGTCAGCGATATTCTTGTCTACAAATCCGACAATTCCACACATAATAATTCTCCCTTATATCTCAAAACTTACATATCTTGTTGCTGCTCCGTAACCAAAAATCTGCAACCGTAATTTATCAGGATCAATGTTAACGAAATAACCCGCTAATTCTGAAATTTCATTATATCTTCGATCCCACTTTTTATTGTAATCCGTAGTTAATCCATGCTTCTTCCCCATCAAAGCCGAACAATTTAATATTATATGATTGATTCCTGAAACTTTATAGTATTTTTCATAATGCATGTGTCCACAAATATAATTGGACACTTTGGAAATTCCCGTTGAAGAAAAATCGTAACGTAAATTTACCCCAAAGTCACCTGTAAGTTCATTTTTAATCTGCCCGCGATTTTTATTATTGAAGCTTACAAATATCTGTTGAATCAAATCTCCATTAAAATTCAATGCACTACGGCCACTAGGGCTTATTATGTTTGCATGTCCAAAGACGACAACATGCTTGTCAACGGTATTTTCTAAAACAGTAACTAAATCTTCTAGTTGCTGTTCCCTGACACCTCTGACTTTTTTGAAATCATATTTTTTTGAACCATTATTTAAAATATAAGGTATATCACTAGTATCCAAAAAAATAAGGCGCACATCACCCTTGTCATACCAGCCGATTTTTGAAACAGCATTCAATCGCAAAATCTTTGATTGTTCAAAGTCACATTTTGTGACCAAGCTATCATAGTCATCACGATGAAATGATGCGGAACTAACAAAACGATGTTCGTCATATTTATCATTTTCATCATGATTACCCTCGGCTATAAAAAATGGTTTTGTACTCTTTTGATAGTTTTCAACAGCAAATCTTAGTAAACCGCGACTAATTTCTGGCTTATCACTTCCGTCAATCAGATCACCTAGGTGAACATTCAAATCAATGTTCAAATCATCACCCGCACTGTTGGCCTCTATTATATGACGTACACCGTTGATTCCATAATAAGACGCACTAGCAACCGCCTTGGCGTGAGTATCAGTCAGAACAGAAAGAGTCACCGTATTGTCGGACACATTCGGTCTAACATTATTATTATAAACACTTGTAATATAGTCCGTCACGAAGCGTCTCGGCTTGAGCCTCCTCAAAAAATTATCAGTTTGCACTGAAATAAATTCTGAAGGTTTTGGATTTAAAACTTTTTTAGCAAAATTTTTAATATTCAATTTTTCTGTTCTCCCAATATCTCAATACTATCATTTTTTTTATGAAAAAATAGTAAAAAAGCCATCTAATGCGGATGGCTTTTTGAATCCGCTCATAGAACTGTTGGGAAACAGTAACTATGAGACTCTATTTTTACACAATGATGTGTAGTAACGCAATATTTTTTATTTTAATAAAATTTGATATGCCTTACGAACGCCATCATCCGCATCCAAAGTAATTATACCTTTTTCTACGAAACCACTGTCAGTAATAACATGCTGCATAACCAAATTGTCAGGATGAGTATCAATTCTTACATCGTGATATCCCAAGTGATAAGACATTGTCATAAGTTGTTGAATCAAAGCTATGTATAACATTTTACTCTGATGACCAGCTTCGACGGCAATTCGATGAATTATTGAGTAAGTGACTTCAGAGTCTTCACTCCATCTGCCATCACTAATTTTTTGATAATCTCGGTCATATCCTTGTTGCAAGGCAGCTGTTCCAACGATGATACCATCTAGCATTAAGACATAATTAATTCCTTCTTCAATATCTCGTCTAAGTATTTCTTCATCTGGATAACCTTGCTGCCATTGATTTACTCCACGATCAAATAACGTTTTTTTTGCACCGCTAATTATTTCAGCAACTCGTTCGAAGTCATCCGAATGAGCTTGCCGTAAATAAATATTACTCATTAAACTACCCCCTCAATCTAGTTGGATAATTTTTTTTCATAAAAAGTCCCACTCAAAACAATCAAAACACAAGCATATACAAATTGTTGTATAACGATTGGAACTAACGCTCTGATAGAAGACTGTTCCTGAAAAATAGTAATCATCTTGGATACTGGTGGAAGAAACCAACTAACATATTTCAATATGTCAATACTACTTCCGGCCAATGCCACATATACAAGTATTATTATACCCATTTGTCCGGCATATGGGTGGTGATTCCATTGAGGTTTACACAAAAAGGCGATTCCCACACCTACAAAGCCTGTTGTAGCTAATGACAATATGGCAACTATGTCAACCATGATGTCAGAACTCAACATAAAGCTGAATAAAAAGACCACGATTGCACTAAATAGGGTAATTAAGAATAGTGTCAGAACCTGAACTGAAAAGTACAACCAGTAGTTACCGATTTTTTGCATGAAATATTCGTTATACTGAACATCATTCTTCAAAAAATTCATGCTAGTCAAAAGTGACATCAAAAAAATTCCAACTATCAAAAATCCAAACTTATTAGCGGTATTAAGATTTAACAATGAATTCATTGTTAATTCAAAAGCTAAGAACGCTAATAATAATGTGGGATACAAGAAATTTTGTAATACTGAATTAATAAAATTATTAAATAAAATTCTAACCTTCAAGGATTCTTGCCCCCTCAAATTGATAATTTAAATCTATCATTTCTTTTATGATAGCGTCTTTAATTCCCAATGGTATCTTCAATTCAACTAAGCTACTGACATTAGCAGCTAAGTAACGACTAATATCTGTCGTCAAAGCCATTGAGTCTGATTTGACTGTAAAAATAAGCATACATTTGATTTCTTTATTCTTATCTCTAACTTGTTCCATGGACTTATTCTTCATAATGTAATTTGAATCAAAATAATTAGTGATACTGCTATCTTGAATTGAACTAGCAATGATAACGCCTGAACCATTGTCAGCTAAATCTTTGATTACCTCCAACATGTTAGAAGTATATTTAACGTTTTGAAATGAAAAGGGTTCGTCTAGCAATAAGACATTTGGATGTCCGGATACTGCCGCTAAAAAATTAACTCGTTGTTTTAGACCATATGACATTTGTCTGACTTGACGATCAAGATATGGGCTCATTCCCATGAATGCGACTAGACCCTTTAACTGCTCTTTAGAAACAGCCAGCTTACCGCTCAATTGCCTGATTTCTTCAAGATAAACACGAACACTTTTATTGATTATTTGTGGATCAAACTGTGGCAAATAGCCAATTCTAACCCCTGGAGTGTAATCAATTTTGCCGCTATCCGCTGTTTTTAGCTTAGCTAACGTTGACAGTAATTGTGTTTTGCCACTGCCACTGTCACCAACAATACTAACAATTGTATTTTGAGTTAAAGAAAAGGTTACATGCTTAAATGCAAAGTAACCTTCGTTTTGTAAAGATAAATCTTTAACAGTTATTAATTCCACTATTGCCATTCCTCGATTGCACGTGCAGCTAATCCGATTGAAAGGATTGCATCTCTTGAAATTGAGTTTCTAACATCAGCGACAATTGTATTGTTGTAAACCGCACCGATAACTACAAATGAATAAGTTACTAAGTTCAAATCTGTCTTAGCCTTGTATTCACCTTCGGCATATGGGTCTTCGTGATTATATGTAAAATTGATCTTGTGATCTGAAAGTGAACCATCAACGTGATTTACTTGTACACGATCATGCAACTCACTCAATAAACGGTCTGGGTTTTGTAGTGTAAGTCTGTGATCAGACTCATTTTGATAATAATCATCCTCAGTCATATCAAAATAATTCTTGATTGGCTTTCTCAAGACCTCCAAAGAATCAATTATTTCATATACTTTTTGAGCATCGAATTTTTCAGACTTTTTTTCGATGTCTTTATCATTTTTATCTAGCCATTCGGCTAATTTACTAATAGTTTCAGAATCCATAATCTTCCTCCGTTAGTTCTATTATACTGAAAAAAATTTTTATTTAAAATCGCAACTATCAAGATGATCATTGAGCACACCAACTGCTTGTAAAAACGAATAAATAATCGTTGGTCCGACAAAACGAAAACCATGTTTTTTCAGATCTTTGCTGATGGTTTGTGACAATTCCGTCTGTGCTGGTAATTCGCTTATGTCACTATAATGATTAATTATTGGTTTATTATCAACAAAATTCCAAATATAATCTGAAAAATTTTCATTTTTGCCGTGCATTTCTTTAATAAGTTGCGCATTGTTGATCGTTGCGTTGACTTTTAATTTATTACGAATTATACCAGGATTCTGTAATAGCTCTGTTTTTTTTGCATCGTCAAATTCGGCCACTTTATCAACATCAAAATTAGCAAATGCCTCTCTGTATCCATCACGCCGCTTAATAATGGTTGCCCACGATAAGCCAGCCTGTGATAGTTCCAGTGTCAGCATTTCAAAAAAATATTTTTCATCATGGCTTACCTTACACCATTCATTATCATGATACGCTTGCATTTCTGCGGAACTATTTGCCCATGGACATCTCATGTTCTACCTCTTCGTATGAAAAAGACCGTGACGTTGGCCACGGTCTTTTATTATTTTTTGTATTTTCTAAAGTAAGTCCTACTTCCTATAACTTACTATTATCAATATCGGTACGAACAATAATAACATCGGTACGAGCATTACGTGTAACAAACTCTGAAACTGAACCTACTAATAGACGTGTGACTGCATTCATACCTGTTGAACCGATCATGATCAAATCGTTCTTGTATTCTTCAACGAATTCATCTGAGATAACTGTCTTTGGTTCACCAAAACGAACGTGAATGTCGATATCGTCTTCTGCAAAACCATCTTTAATAGCTTCATCTTTTAATTCGTTAAGATATTTTTGAGCATCTTCTGAAAGTTGATAAATAACATCCCCATTCAACATTCCACCGTGCAATCCGATAAAT
The DNA here is from genome assembly GCF_003946575.1 of Companilactobacillus jidongensis. Lineage (GTDB taxonomy): Bacteria > Bacillota > Bacilli > Lactobacillales > Lactobacillaceae > Companilactobacillus > Companilactobacillus jidongensis. Next base: position 67,765 of record NZ_RHOP01000013.1, read on the forward strand.
TGCTTAGTATCTAGAACTGTCAAGACGTCTAAGTGACCACCATTCATTTGGGCAACTCTCACAGCCTTACGAAAAGCCATTTCAGCTTCCTTTGATCCATCTACGGGTACCAAAATTCTCTTGTAGTCTTGTTCCATAATGTAATCCTCCTAAGCGAGTTGCAAAGTTATATACACTTTGCACTCTTTTCAATGCGTTTATTGAAAACTTCTTAATGTAAGATTAATGTATTAATATATAATATTCAATCTTTTGTATTGCATGTATACAATTATATCAGTGAAAGGACAATAATGTGCGTGCTAATTGATTAGCTACCGCTTCATAATTGTCAAAAATCGTTTGTTCATCAAATCTGTTAACACTATAATCAGACATATGTGTTGAAAATATTCCCGTAAAAAGTTGTTCGTAATCCTCGAAATTATCAATAAAATTATTGCACAATACAAATGTCGGTATCTTACTAGTCCCAGCAATCTTACTCAGATGATACAATAGTTCATCATGCATGGATTCAGCTGAAATATCATCAGTGGCTGTCACCAATACATCCGCTGAACGAATTGTTTGATCCATTCCTGTAACATTGGCTATCCATTCAAATGATGAACGAAAGATTCGTGCATCAATCATTGCAAATGCCCCGGCCAACGTTTTAATTGCATCAGAATTAGGCATTGGATGTATATCTAAATTATACTTCTCATTGACCTTTTCTGTAACATAAACCAAATTATCTTCCAAAAAACTTTCTTGTGCTTCATTCAAATAATCAATATCATTTCTTATTTCGTATGAACTAGAATAATTTAATAGAATTGTAATTCTTATTCGTGACGGTAATAATTCTTTCACACCGTCCAAATCGACCGTATAACCATTTATAAGTGGGTTTTCTCCTTCAGGTATAACTAGACCTTCTTCATCATAAATCTTCGCTCCAAGCGCTTGTAGTGCTCCTAATCCACCATCAGCCACGGCAGTCCTGCCTAAACAGATAACAATATTTTTATGGCCACTTGAAATGGCATCCAAAATAAACTCGCCCAATCCATGACTAGTAGCATGAAATAATTCATCCTTGGTTTTGCCAATCGCAAGCTCCAACCCAACGATTTGTTCAGAATCCATAATAACCGTATCTTGTCCATCGATCTTGGTAACTAAATAACGCCCTAATTTGTTGTGCCAGAAGGCATCAAAGAAAGGTAATTCATACCATTGGCCACCGATCGTATGCTTAACCAAAGCAGGCATTCCATCACGACTATCCGTAACAGGCATCGTAACTATTTCAGCATTCGGTAAAGCACGCGAAATACCGCTATATATAGCCTGACCAATTTTATTAGAACTAATATGATCAGAATATTTTCCAGGAGCGATGATAAATTTCATGAATATTCTTCCTTTTTGTTATAATGAGTTAAGAACATTTATCGAGGATAGAGAGGTATTACAATGGATAACGCTACAAAGCAATCACATCGTATTTTAGATCTTGAAAAGGGTCGTAACTTCCGTGAACTTGGCGGATATAAGACTACCGATGGACACACGATCAAGTATCACAAAGTGTTGCGCTCGGCTGGATTAGGTGACCTCACAGATAAAGACGTCAATTTCTTAAGTAATTATGGATTGAAGACTGACATTGATTTTCGTTCAAAAGATGAGGCTGAAAAGAAACCTGACAAAATTCCTGCAGGGACAAAGTATTTATCATTTCCTGTTTTCAAAGAAGATGAAACTGAAGCCTCAAAGATTCAAGGGACATCAATTCCTGACCTAGATTACGTACCCATCGATGGTTACAACCATATGCTAGATGCATACCTCGATATGATCAACGGTGAACAAGCCAAAACAGCTTATCAAAACTTTTTTGGTGAACTATTGGGCAACAACACTGATAATGAAGTACTATTGTTCCACTGTAGTGCGGGTAAAGATCGCACTGGTATGGGGGCATTCTTCTTAATGTCCGCACTAGGTGTACCAATGACAACTATTAAGGATGATTACTTGTTAACGAATAAAGTAAGTAAATCATATACAGATCACCTATTAAGTGAAGTTCTAGAACATGAACCATCATTGGTAGATACAATCAAGGCACTGATGACCGTTAACATTAATTATCTTAATACAGCTGAAAAGGCCATCAAGGAAACATCAGGTAGTGTAGATAATTATATCAAAGATGAATTGAAAGTTAGCTCTAACGACATCAAGGATCTCAAGAAGATATACCTAGTTTAATATCTTCATCCAAAAAGATTCTTCTTTACATAACATTTGAGTCATACTTTCTTCACATTTACTAGTTATTATATAACCATAAGCTAAAGGAAAGCGAAAAACCCTTTAACTTATAACCCTCCCTAATATAATAATAATCTTCATATAAAATAGATATTAATCTCATAATCACAAGTAAGTAACCCTCCTTCCCCCCTGATATAGGGTTACTACAAAACAAAAAGGATTCCGAAGTTTTTAAACTTCGAAATCCTTTTTTAGTATGGCTGTTTAGATTGTATACTTTACATCATGATTCTTAGTAAAGCTGTTCTCTGAATACACTGCGAAAATCACAGCAGTGATTGCAACTGCGGGTATGGAATATCGGCTTTGCAAAACGAATAGTAGCATTAAGAATACCACTACCACTGCCATGATTGATGTTTTTGCTAATTGACGTACGATTTGCATTGTCATAATAATCCACCCCTTGTTTGATGTTAATTACGAGCTCTAGGGTTTCCGTTTATACTGCCCTTTTGCTCTTCTCCAATAGCTAAACTACCATGTTTAAAGGGCATTTACAAGCACTTGAAATGCCTAGTTTTCAGTATTTATGCAAGCGATTACGTGCTTTCTAATAAAGGGATTAAGTATCTTAGATTCGATTAAAGAAAGCATGTAAGTGCGCGTAGCATTTTCAAAATCATTCAAATTATTGTCGCTTGATTATTAGTTTTTATTAAAGCTAAACTTATATAATTATTTTTAAACTTATTTCTAATTCCCGGTGTATTAGTATTTATAAGCTATACAGCTGTATTTATATAGTGAACAATTTAATTTTTTAATTAAAAATAGCATCCAACCATTTTGGTTAGATACTATTTATTTGGAAAGCTTTAGGGTGCCTTCCTTTTTGTGATTTTAATTTATCTTGTGCCTTCTGAAACAAATTGCGAAAATCAGGTTTCTCTACTATCTTTTATAGATCCCATTTCCAATTTTCAACTTCTGGCAAATCTGTACCGTATTCACGGATGTACTTGTTGTGCTTGTCAACTTCTGCTTCCATCTTGTCAGCGAAGTCACTAGCTTTGTCACCTTCAACAGCGACTGCGGCTTCTTCTGCTAAGTGGAAACGATCCATTTCATTTACAACACGCATATCGAATGGTGTTGTGATATCACCATTTTCACGATAGCCATGAACGAATAGATTGTGATTGTCACGGTCAAAGAAGATGTCCTTGATGATATCTTCGAAACCATGGAATGCGAACAATACTGGTTTGTTGATAGTAAAGATCTCGTTGAATTCTTCATCCGTCAAACCACGAGGGTCAATTTCTGGTGATCTCAACTTCAATAGGTCAACAACGTTGACAAATCTGATCTTAAGTTCAGGCATTTCTTTACGTAAGATACTGATAGCAGCAAGTGATTCAAGGTTAGGTTCTGTACCGGCAGCGGCGAAGACAATATCTGGATCACCATTATCGTTAGAAGCCCAATCAATGACCTTGAGACCCTTATCAGCTAATTCTTGACCTTCTTCAATTGAATAGAATTGAGGACGTAATTGTTTTGAAGTAACCAATAGGTTGATCTTCTCTTGGTCATCAAGAATCTTAGGCATGATTGGCAACAATGAGTTTGTGTCAGCTGGGAAATATTCACGAATGAAAGCAGGTTTCTTCTCAGCTAAGTGAGTAATGATACCTGGGTCTTGGTGAGTATAACCGTTGTGATCTTGTTGGAAAGCAGTAGATGTAGCGATGACATTAAGTGATGGATACTTATTTCTCCATGATAATTCATCAGCTTTTCTCAACCACTTGAAGTGTTGTGTCAACATTGAGTCGACAACTCGTAAGAATGCTTCATAACTGGCAAAGATACCATGACGGCCTGTTAGTGCATAACCTTCTAGGAATCCTTCAGCTTGATGTTCTGAAAGTTGTGAATCAATAATACGACCAGCTGGTGCTTCATATTGATCATTTGGCTCTTTAACATCTTCCATCCATTGACGTGATGATGCTTCAAATGGTCCATATAGACGGTTTGACATTGTTTCATCAGGTCCGAATAGTCTGAAGTTGTTAGTGTTATTTTCAATAACATCCTTTAGATACTTACCTAATTCGATCATATCTTGAGCATTCTTCTCGCCTGGTTTGTCAAACTTCAAGGCATAGTTCTTGTAGTCTGGTAACTTAAGAGGTTGTGGATCAACACCACCGTTAACGATAGGGTTCATTGCCATTCTCTTAGTACCTTTTGGAGCCATTTCAGCAATTTCAGACTTCAAACTACCATCTTCGTTGAATAGTTCCTCAGGCTTGTATGACTTCAACCAATCAACTAGAGCATCTGCATGTTCCATGTCATTTTGGTCAACAGGAATTGGAATTTGGTGAGCTCTAAATGAACCTTCAATAGGAACACCATCCCAAGTCTTAGGACCAGTCCAGCCTTTTGGTGCACGGAAGATAATAACTGGCCAATGTGGCATCTTAGCATCTTCAGCTGAGTGTTTTCTAGCTTCAGTTTGAATGTTTTCAATTTTTTCGATAGCTTTGTCCATGACTTTAGCCATTTCAGGATGCATTTTTGCAGGATCGTCACCTTCAACAAACATTGGATCCCATCCAAGTCCCTTGAAGTATTCTGTTAATTCTTCGTCAGTCTTACGTGAAAGGATAGTTGGGTTAGAAATCTTAAATCCATTAAGATTCAAGATAGGTAATACAGCACCATCATTTACAGGGTTAATGAAGACATTTGAGAACCATGATGTAGCAAGTGGACCTGTTTCAGATTCACCATCACCAACAACAACTGCGGCAATTTGATCTGGGTTATCTAAGATAGCACCAACACCGTGTGAGATTGAATAGCCAAGTTCTCCACCTTCGTGCATTGAACCAGGTGTTTCAGGAGCGGCATGTGATGCTACACCACCTGGGAATGAGAATTGTTTGAATAACTTTTGCATACCCTTTTCATCTTGTGTGATTTCTGGATAAGTTTCAGTATAGCTTCCGTCAAGGTATGAATTAGAAACCATAACTTGCCCACCATGTCCTGGTCCTTCGATGTAGAACATGTTAACACCGTACTTGTTAATAGCACGATTTAAATGAGCGTAAATAAAGTTTTGACCTGCAATAGTACCCCAATGTCCGATTGGGTGAACCTTTACATCGTCAGCTTTAAGATCACGCTTCAATAATGGATTATCTTTTAAGTAAAGTTGGCCTACAGAAACATAATTAGCTGCATGCCAATATTTATCAACTAAGTTTAAGTATTCTTTTGATGAGTAATCTGTCATTTCAGTACACTCCTTATTTGTTTACAAGCATATAATAACCAGTTTCGACGTAGAAGTCAACCATTTATTATATTGGGTCGGTCCAATTTCAAGAAAATACTTACTACCTATCTAAATCAACAAATGAATCGTATTTAAAATATTTGTAATGTAACTTCATGGTAGAGAATTCGAATGGTGTTCCATCGTTCAAGAAGAAAATACCTTCCATGATTCCAACTGGCTCTGTTTTGGTTAAATTCAGCAGTTTTTGTCCCTCTTCATCAGAAGGCTGGGCAGATATCGTTAAATAAGTCTTATTAACTTCTTTACCAAGTTCAGATTCGACATAATTAAAGACTGACTCTGATGCGACTTTTTCTGATAATTCAGGTGCTAGTTTAATCGGGATATACCCTGTTTCAATCATAAACGGTACATCATCAAGTAATCGCAGGCGTTTGAACGCATACACAAATTCACCTTTGTTCAAAAATAAATTATCTCGTAATTCTTCATCAGGACGAATCACGTCAAAGCTCAAAACCTTAATACCAGGCTTTTGTCCATTTGCCTTAAAACTATCAGTAATACCTAGATTCTTGCCACTATAATTGAAATAAGAATCTTGCTTCAAATACAATGGATTAACAAATGTACCGGCTCCACGTTTTTTAAAAATAATTCCCTGCTCAGACATATTACCTAATGCCCGTTTGATTGAACTACGACTAACATGATAGTTCTCAGCTAGTGAACGTTCATCCGGCAAACGCATATCCGGAAATGAACCTTTATCTATTTCTTTTTTTAGTGATTCGATTATTTTTTGATATATTAAATCTGCCATGGTTCTCCTTTGGGACGTACCAATTTTTAATATGGTTCTTATCTTTAGGCTTTATTATATCTCACTTTAAAGAAAATACCCATTCCAAAATATTTTTGGACACTAAAAAAAGCAACCAATCGGTTGCCCTAGTTTACTTTGTTTCCTCAGTTTTTTCATCAAGTGAAGCAAAGCTTTGTTTCATAGGAAGCTCAAATTCCTTAGGAGTTGGTTGATTCTCAATCAAATCATCTGTCATAGTGACTTCAAAAACAGTCTGATTAGAATAAGGAATGTAATACATTTTCTTATTAGTCATATCAAGAATTGCTTGATATTGTGTATAACTTGGTCCACGGTCGCCAATGTTGACACCCTTAGGAACAACTACGCTATCCAAAATATGAAGAATAGTTGTTACTGCTTCGTCAGCGTTCTTGGCCTCTTCAATATGTGTTCTATTAAAAGCAGTTCTAACAAAGCGATCTACGGCAGTATAACCACCTGGTAATCTGAACGTACCATTTTGTCCCAAGCGAGTAACTTCTTCATCACCAAATTGTGCTGAATTAAAATTATGAGTTGTAGCTCCGAGGTAATTAGACAAGTTAGTTCTGTGCCAATCAAAGTCAGGTGTGTTTGTCAGAACACCAATCTTGTCTTCTTCAAGAATAAGTCCATCACCTTCTGGTTCGATGATATAAGTAGCTCCAGATAAGTCACTGAAGATCCAGTGTAATGGTTGGTTAGTACCCATTACACCTTTATCCGATTCGATAATATGGACTTCTTTTAAGTTTTCACGTAATTCATCAATTGTCTTGTTATTTCCTAATGCCCATAGGATAAACTCTTCTGAAACCAAATTAATGGCTCCATCGGTAGGTTCTGCATCATATACATATTGATGTGGGAAATATAGTTCAGCGGCGGATAATCCATATTCATTGAATCCATCGGCTACCATATAATTCTTACCGTATTTTGCTCCGGTACCCATAATCGCATAGTTTGTTTGATAAGTCTTGTCATCAAATGATGAAACCCAATCATAGTCTCTAGGTAAGAAGGTAGGTTGACCATTTAACTCAAAGGCAAAGTCCATCGTTCTTGATAAAAACTTTGATCCATCGAGTGCTTCATAACTAATACTTGTACACATATTTAACTGCTTCCCTTCGGATTTTATTACTTTGTTTATTATTGCCCATTATTGTGCAAATTCTTAACAAAATCAACAATTTTATTTTATGGAATTTAACTTTTTAGTGGCAAAAGACTCACACCAGTCAAACTTGACCTAATAATTACAAGTTGACTACTAATGTTGATGACACTTGTTTATTCGTATATTTAATGACCGAATATGATAAGCTTAATGCGGATTCACTATTAAACCTCGGAGGTAATCATATGACCGTTGATATTAAGCGTGCTCAAGATGTTTATAAGGACGCTGGAGAAAGTGTTATCTTTGCAACTCTCATGCTTAGGCGTGAGAACCAATCTGAAGTGAAAGACGCAATCGCGGAATTCTCAGACATGTCTAATTCAATCATTAATAGTATGCGAGTTCGTGCACCAGAGGCACAAGCACATATTGCTTGGGGATTCGGTTCTGATGCCTGGGACTATCTATTCCCTAACGCACCAAAACCTAAGCAATTGGCTCCTTTTGAAGAAATCAAAGGGCCAAAATACACAGCCGTTTCTACGCCTGGTGATATCTTCATTCATGTTCGTGCCAGCAAAATGGCTGTCTGTTATGAGTTAATGGATCAATTCATGGGAATCCTTCGTCCAGTTACGACGGTTGAAGATGAAACTCACGGCTTCCGTTACTTTGAAGGACGTGCAATTATAGGATTTATCGATGGCACTGAAAATCCAGCAGGAATTGAATCAATGGACTACACTTTGATCGATGAAAATGAAGATCCTGAATTCGTCAACGGATCATATGCCTTCGCTCAAAAATATACACATAATATGGAAGCTTGGGATGCCCTAAAGACTGAAGAACAAGAGAAGTCGATTGGTCGTCATAAATTCAACGATCGTGAACTAGCCGATGAAACAAAACTACCAAATGCTCACAATATAGCTTCCAAAGATGAAGAAGGCGGCGTTGAACACAAAATTGTGCGAATGAACGTCCCTTATTCTGAACCTGCTAAAGATCTCAAAGGTACCTATTTCATTGGTTATTCGAAAGACTTTTCAATTACAAACCGTATGCTGAATAACATGTTTACCAAGAGTGATCGCCTGCTCGACTTTAGTACACCGATAACTGGTAATTTATTCTTTATTCCTTCCAAAGATACATTAGATAAAATCGCTGAAAATGAATATTAAAAATTAAGTGAACATGACAAAACACATTTAAGTTCTGAGTATAACGTAAAAATCCCCGCATCTACGTAGACGCGGGGATTTTCTTGTGTATTGCGCGTTTACACTACAAATTTGAGCAACTTTATAGTTATATCACAACGCTTTTTTATACCATTCAACAACTTCATCAATCTTACCTTGTGGCAAGTATTTAACTTTTAAAACTCGTGTCTCAATACCTGAGCGGCAATTCAATAATACATGGGCAAACTTTTTGTTACTAAGCCACATACTTTGTCGACGTTCTAATAATTGAATACTACGCTTCGGAACGAAGTACGAATTTTTGGATGTTATTTGATTATTTTGCAAAAACAAATATTGATCACTCATTAATGATATACGTGCCCTTCTGGCATTGAGATAAGCTGGTGGCAACCAGAACAAAGCTGAAACGATAACTATTCCGATGATCCACCAAATAGACAATCTAAACATTATCAGACCTAATATTAGGTCTGTAATCAAGCGCCGAGTTTACAATTGAAGTGCAACACCCAATGAACTAGACCAACTATAGACAAAAAGGCCATGAAGACCTATTCTT
>NZ_RHOP01000014.1 GCF_003946575.1 Companilactobacillus jidongensis
TGTGCATAAAAATAGGCATCCTCAACGAGGATGCCCAAGGCTCAAAATCATTCATCAATACTATTTGACAAAGAACCAAAAAATTCCTGATCGTTATCGATCAGGAATTTTTTAATTGATACCTTTTTTCTTATTGTTAATTTGATGAATTATTAGTGTAACGATAATTGAAACAACTAGTACCGCTACGAATAGCAGGTTTGGTACTTCGATATCGATAGCAGGAATTGACAAGAACAGCTTAACTGAGATGAACAAAATCAAGAAGTAGGCCATCCCTTGCAATTCGGGAACACGATTCATTAGCCCCATGATCATCTCTGCAATACCACGCATAGCTAGAATACCAATCATACCACCGATTAAGACGATTACTGGATTGCTGGAGATAGCCAACGAAGCAAGGACCGAATCGATTGAGAAGACGATGTCCATCAGCTCAATCGAAATAACAACTTGCCAGAATTGGGAAATATGAATATGTTTTTTCCAACCTCTAGGTTCAGGCTTTTCAGTTGGAACTTCAACTTTGCCTTTTTTCCGTCTATCGATGAAGAAGTACTTCAAGAATAGATAGAATAAGTAGCCGGCACCAAGTACCTTGATCCACCAGAAGTTGATCAAGTAGACACCGATACCAATAACTAGGAATCGGAAGATGTAAGCTCCGAATAGTCCGTAGAATAATGATTTTTCTTGTTCTACTTTGTTAGGTAGTGATTGGGTTTGAGCAGCTAAAACCACTGCGTTGTCGACTGACAAGATACATTCCATAACTACCAAAGATAAAATTACTAACCAATCTTCACCAGATTCAATAACTGTTGCCCAGTTATGAAGGTCGAAGAATGGGCCGTACATGTTCACAAGTGCATTCAATCAGAATATGCTCCCTCAAATTATTTATTTCCCAAATGATACTGGATTTTGTACTTTTTGTATATCTTTATTTACTTTTTATTCTACTAGATATTTCAAAAAATGACTGGTTTTAGATGATTAAATTTAATAATATTTTTGAAAACGATTTCTAAATTAATGTTGACAAAGGTAAAATAATTGATTACTATAAACTCAATTATTCGAATATGTTTTGGAATTTTGTCACCGGATCGAATTCCAATGAAGGTATTTTCCAACAAACCGTAGGTACGACGCGCAAGCGTTATAAGGTTTGTCAGGGAAATACCTTTTTTATTTTTTCTAGGAGGTATTTTTGATGAGTAAACTGAAGGTATTGAATGCAGAGAGTATTAATAAATTATTGGATATGGGTAGTGTGATCGATGTCGTTGCACATGGCTATGGTTCTAAGGAAGATGGCTCAGGTGTTATTTGGCCCATGATCTATTATGAATTTGAAACTGACAAGGCTGATATGGATATTAGGTCAGGTTATTTGAAGAATCAAGGAGTCTATGGAGCGAAGTTGTTGTCATGGTTCTCAGGTAATAGTAATAATGGTCTGCCGGAATTATCAGGTACAACTATGATCTATGATGCCAAAACAGGTTCACCAAAGGGGCTAGTCAACGCGGCAGCCTTAACTGGTTTAAGAACAGGTGCTGCTGGAGCTGTTGGTAGCAAGTATTTGGCAAACCCTAAGTCGCACAAGTTATTGATCGTTGGCGCTGGTAATCAAGCCGCCTTTCAAGTTTTAGGTCAAATTAATGTATTACCGGAATTAACCGATGTAAGTATTTATGATCCTATCGACAGTGATAATGCTGTCAAATTTGCAGGCAACTTACCGGATATTTTGAATCAAAAAATAATGAATTCAGAAAAAGTAAGTAAAAATGTTGCTGAAATTAAAAATAGAATTTCAAAGATAAACTTTTCAGCTGTAAGTAATATTGAAGAGGCAACTAAAGGTGCCGATGTTATTGTTACAGTCACTCCATCGACCAAACCGATGCTAAAACTTGCTTGGATCACACCAGGTACACACTTGAATACAATTGGTGCTGATATGGAAGGTAAGCAAGAAGTGGATGAAAACATTTTTCCTCAAGCCAAAGTATTCGTTGATGATGTAACCCAAGCAACATCAGTTGGTGAAACACAGACTGCTATTAAAAAGAATCTCATTACCAAGTCTGATGTGACTGAGATTGGAAAATTGGTCAAAGCAAATAAGAAAAATACTGATTTTAGTGGAATTACTATTTTTGACAGTACTGGTATTGCACTGCAAGATATTTCAGCTGCTGGTCTAGCAGTTCAAAGAGCTGATCAATTAAATTTAGGTGAAAGTGTTGATCTATAAGGGGGAAAATCATGAAAATTAAAACTTTTGGCGTTGAACAATGGATGAATGAGTATGAGACTAGAGCTAAGTATAATTTAGGTGAAACTTGTGTTTCGCCAATGTCTATCAATGATCTTTTGAAGTTAGTTAATTCAAACGAAGCTGACAAGATCATGAATCAAATCCTAAATCTTCGCTTAACTTATGGTGATATTGTCGGAAACGATGATTTAAGAAAGAACATTTCCAAGTTATACAAAGAAATTGATTTTGAAAATATTGTAACAACGCATGGTGCAATTGGTGCAAATAGTTTGGTATTAACTTCAATTGTGGAACCTGAAGATGAAGTCGTTGTAGTTAAACCAACATATCAACAGCTTCAGTCAATTCCGGAAACTATTGGTGCAACCGTTAGAACTTTGGATTTGAAACTAGAAAATAATTATTTACCTGATATTAAACAATTGAAGTCATTAGTTAATAATAAGACCAAATTAATTATCTTGAATAACCCTGATAATCCTAGTGGTGCTTTGATCCCTAATGAATTATTGAAGGAGATCGTTGGTATTGCAAAAAGTGTCGATGCTTATGTCTTGTGTGATGAAGTATATCGTCACCTGAATCAGGTTGATGGATACTCAGATTCAATCGTAGATCTGTATGACAAAGGTATCTCAACAAGCAGTATGTCCAAAGTATTTTCAATGGCAGGATTACGACTGGGATGGATTGCTACGAGGGATGCTGAACTCATGAAGGTTATCTTAAATCAAAGAGATTACAACACTATCAGTAACGGTGTTATCAACGAATTAATCGCTAAATTAACTTTGGAAAATTCAAAATTGGTTATTGCTCGTAATCGTAAAATTGTTCAACAGAATTTACAAATTTTGGATGATTGGGTAAATTCTCAAGAACATATTTCCTGGGTCAAACCGCAGGCTGGTACGACCGCCTTGTTACATTATGATTTGGACGTTCCGAGTGAAGAATTTTGTGATAAGTTGATGAATGAAAAAGAGGTTTTGCTTGTTCCCGGTAAGTGTTTTGATATTGAACACTCATTGCGAATCGGCTATGCCTTCGAAAGTGAAGAATTACAACGTGGATTAGATCAAGTTAGTGAATTTATTAAGAGTCTATAAAAAGTTTGTAGTGATACCGTGATATAATTAATGACGTTATTTCAAAGAAAGACTTGGAGGTTTAAATCTAAGTCTTTTTTGATGCTATGTTAAGAACAAAATGATACTGGTCATTTTGCCCAACCATAAATAAGCAACTTGATTAAAACTGGAGGTCCACATGGTAATAAGTAAATCAGAAGATAATTTGGTTGACTTGACTCAATCAGTTCATAAACAAATGAGTAATTACAAAGTTCAACAAATCAAAGCAGTTTTAGAGTTGTTGGATGAAGGTAATACTGTGCCGTTTATTGCTCGTTATCGCAAGGAACGCACTGGTACTTTAGATGAAGTTGCCATTCGTGATATTGAAGATGAAGCACGTCGATTGATGAAGTTAAATCAACGTCGTAATGACGTCATTAATTTGATTCAAGAACAGGGCAAGTTAACGCCTGCGTTAAAAAAACAACTTGAAGAAGCAATGGTATTACAAAAGGTGGAAGATTTGTATCTTCCATATAAACAAAAAAAGCAGACTAAAGCTAGTATTGCTCGCGAAGCTGGATTAGAACCGTTAGCAAATTGGTTATTAAGTTTTCCATCTGATGGTTTAAATACCAAAGCAAGCTCTTTTATTAATGTCAGTAAAAACTTATCAGATTTAGAGTCGGTCTGGGCTGGAGTTAATGAAATTTTAGCCGAACTTTTCAGTGAAAAAGCTAGTTTCCGTGAATGGATAAGAGGATATACTTACCAAAATGGTGAATTGACCAGCAAGGTAAAACGAGGTGCTAAAGAAAAGGATGAGGGACAAACTTATGAAACATATTACGATTTTCAGCAATCGTTGAAACAAATCCCTCCATATCGAATCTTAGCTATTAACCGTGGAGAACGTGAAAAAATATTGACCGTTGGTATTTCCATCGATACTGATAAAATTTTAAATTTTGGATATTCTCGAATAATTGGTCGTCATCAAGGTCCAGCCGTAGAAAAAGTGAAGATTGCCTTTGTTGATGCTTACAAACGATTTTTGGGACCGGCTATTGCAAGAGAAATTCGTCGTAAGTTATCTGATCAAGCAAATGAACATGCAATTAAAATTTTTGGAAATAACTTGTATCATCTTTTGATGGCATCACCATTAAAGGGCAAAGTTGTTATGGGATTTGACCCAGCCTATCGGACCGGCTGTAAGTTAGCAATTGTTGACGCTAATGGACGATTTTTGACCAAACAAGTGATCTATCCCCACAAACCGGCAAATAAAGAAAAACAAGCTGCAGCTAGTACAGAATTTAAGAAGTTACTTGAAGATTATCAGGTTGAAATGATTGCTATTGGGAACGGAACCGCCAGTCGAGAATCAGAAGAGTTTGTTAGTGGAATCTTAAAAACTTTAAAACGTCCGATTTATTATGTGATTGTTAATGAAGCTGGTGCTTCAGTTTATTCAGCAAGCGCCAATGCTCGCTCAGAGTTTGGAAATCTTCATGTTGAAGAACGTTCAGCAATTAGTATTGGTCGTCGATTGCAGGATCCGTTGGCTGAACTGATAAAGGTTGACCCTAAAGCAATTGGTGTGGGGCAATATCAACATGATGTTCCTGAAAAAGATCTAGATGAGCAATTAGACCGAGTTGTAGAAACGGCCGTGAATCAAGTAGGAGTTAATGTTAATACAGCAAGCTCAGAATTGTTAACTCATATTTCTGGATTAACCTCAACAACTGCAAAAAATATCGTAAAGTTTCGAAATGAAAAGGGTGCTTTCGATAATCGTGAATCTTTAAAACAGGTTCCCCGATTAGGTCCTAAGGCTTACCAACAATCAGTTGGATTTTTAAGAATTATTTCTGGAGATGATCCGCTGGACAATACCGACATTCATCCGGAAAGTTATACGGCCACACGAAAATTATTAAAGGGAATTGAAATGTCTACCGATTTAATTGGTACTACTGAACTTCATCAAAGATTAGCAAAGTTAGATAAACATGAGTGGACTCAAAAGTTGAATATTGGAGAGGAAACTCTAACTGATATTATTGAAGGATTGAGTAAACCAGGGCGAGACCTTCGTGATAATATGCCGGCGCCATTGCTCCGACAAGACGTCTTAAGTATGGCTGATCTTAAGCCAGGAATGGAACTTCAAGGTACGGTTAGAAATGTGATTGATTTTGGTGTATTTGTTGATATTGGAGTTAAACAAGACGGATTAGTCCATATTTCACAGTTAGCTGACCGATATGTTAGTGATCCCAGTACAATAGTCACAATTGGCGACATTGTGACTGTTTGGGTACTGAGTGTCGATGAGACCCGTAATCGTATTCAATTGACGATGCGTGGAAATAGGGTTAATAATTAAATTTAGTCATAAGAAGAGAAAAAAGAGTTACTGTCGACTTGAATGATCAAGTGACAGTAACTCTTTTTGATTTAAATAGCTGGTACAAATGTAGTATAGATCAACCAAATGTTTAAAATAGTTAGGATTACAGCAATACCATAACCAATATACTTAACGTAGTTCTTATTGGCGAAATCACCCATAAGTTCTTTACTACTTGAAAAAGCAATCAATGGAAAAATCGAGAATGGTAATGCGACACTCAAGAACACTTGTGAGAATGTCAGTAATGATTCTATCTTGGCCTCATTGCCGTGATAAATAATAGCAAAGGCGATAACTGGAAGAATTGATAACAAACGTGTGATAACACGTCTGACCCAAAGCTTCATCTTCATGTGGACGAAACCTTCCATAACGATCTGACCAGATAGTGTACCAGTGATAGTTGAGTTTTGTCCTGATGCCAATAGGGCAACCGCAAAGAGTATACTCAAGACCGGACTAGCAACGGCACCGGCGATCTTTGGATCTTGCAAAGCGTTGTATAAGTCAACAAAACGACCAAGATCACTCTTTGTACCATAGAATAATGCCGCACCAAGAAGTAATAGCAAGGTGTTAACTACGAATGCTAAGGTCAATTGAATGTTTGAATCCCAAGTTGAAAAACGAACAGCTTGTTTAACACTCTTTTGGTCTTTACGATCGTATTTTCTAGCTTGCGCAATACTCGAATGCAGATATAAGTTATGCGGCATAACAGTCGCACCAACGATACCTAAGGAAATATAAAGCATACTTTGGTTTTGTAGAATAACTGGATCAGGTACAAAACCAATCACCATTTGACCCATATTAGGTTGAGCCAAGATAACTTCATACATAAATACTGCCAAAATAACTAAGATCAGTGCAGCAACAATGGCTTCGATCTTTCTGAATCCAAGCTTCATCAGAATCAATAATAACAGAACATCGAAGGCGGTAATTAGAACACCCCAGAGTATTGGTATATTGAAGAGAAGTTTTAAGGCGATGGCGGAACCAATGATTTCCGCAATATCCGTCGCCATGATAGCTAATTCCGTAACTATCCAGAGCATAAAGCCGACTTTTTTAGTCGTTCTATCTCTTGTTAATTGTGCCAAATCCCGACCAGTTACAATCCCTAGTTTAGCGGCCATATATTGTAATAACATGGCAATTAAACTAGATATCAAAATGACGGTCAAAAGTTTGTATTTGAACTGAGCACCACCAGCGATGGAAGTAACCCAGTTACCAGGATCCATATATCCAACGGCAACCAGTGCACCAGGACCACTATAAGCTAGTAAGGTCTTGAAGAATCCGGCATCCTTTGGAATTTCAACGGTATCATTAATTTCTTCTAGCGAAGGACCGTTTGCATAATGGATCAGGCTATCGTGTTTTTGTTTATTTTCACTCAAGCTTGTATCCCCCTTTTTAATCTCTCAACATAGTATCATGTTATGTCCTACTTTTAAACCCTAATAAAAAATAAATTTAGGCTAACTTAACTTATATCTATTTATGCAATACTTGATATAAATCAAAGTAAAAATTTGTAAAAACGGCTACACTAACCTACAATTACTTAAAAAGGAATGAGGCTATATGGACTTAATAATAATCATAGTAGACGTAGTATTTTTAGCCGGAGCTGTCTTCAACATCTACTGGCAATCACAAATCGAGATTCGTTCGGTTTATAAGATATCATCTTTAATCTTCGCTGCATTCATGGGCGGATGGTTAATGGTATCATCTTCAAGTGACTTGCCATATATCATAATGGTAGCTGCTTTTGTTACATTAACTATTATGAACGGTGTTGGTGGTATTGGTGAGAAGAAGGTTGTAATGAATGGATTCTATTCGGGCGTCTTAGATTACTCCCAAATCGTTCATGTAACGCTGATTCCCATTGAGATTCCACAACGTAAACCAAAGGTTGCCGTAATCTTTAATACAAAACGTACACAACAAATACAAATGAGTTTTAATACTTCATATAAGACAGTTCAAGATTATTTGAGCAATAAGTTGTCTTCTGGAGTACAAGTTGAAGTTGGTCAAATTTAATAGGTAAGAAAAAATGAACCTGGATTTTAAAATCCAGGTTCATTTTTTAATTAGCGCTCTTTAAATCACGAATGTGATAACCAATGTAGCCAACAATTATCAAAGCTAGTGCGATTCCCAGCTGCCACCACATTGTTCCCAGATCGATTTTACTTACAGGAACATTGGGTACATATCCAAATGGTGTAAATTTGGCGATCCATTTTGGTAGGTCGATCAATTTACCAAAGTAGCCGACGAATAATGCAAATCCGGTGTATAAGTAGCCGAAGACTGCAAATTTTGGCAACCAACCAACGGTACAGGCTGATAAAGCTAGGATAACTAGTACTGGTGAAATATAAGCGTAGAATCCATGCAAGAAGACTGATAAGGCAATGGGATGCTTCATAACGGAAGCTCCACCTAATTGCAGTCCTAACATACCAGCGAATAGTGCCGCTAGACTAGTTAGAATACCCAGTACCAGAACGCTGGTAAATAAATACTCACGACTCACAGGTTTGGAATGGATCAATTCTAAGTAACCTTTACTTTCACCAGATTTCAAGTAGTTGATGATCTGAATACCAGGGAACAACGCTAATACTCCGAAAACAATCATTAAGATAGCAACGAAATGCTTGATGATCAGTATATTAGCTTTGTGGACAGCAGTGGCACCAATCAATTTTTCCATAGCAGGATTGGTCTTTAGAATATCTCCAATAGTATTAAAGATTGATCCGTAAGTGAAGCCTAGAATTAATAGGCCGATCACCCAGACAATGATGGTTGTGCGATGTAATCTCCAGAAGAGACTGAGTGGACCACGTAGGAAGGCAGATGCCTTGGCACGGCCAGGTCTAGTAGCGATAATACCAGAACCAATATCACGGTGGTCATTGATCCATAACGCCGCCACACTCAGAATCAGTGACAGTGACATCATCAATAAGACTGGTAACCAATTATTTTTTTGATAGGTTGAAAATTTTTCTACCCAGCCAAAGGGGATGAACCATGTGGCCTTAGGGTTAGAAACATCGGTCGACATTCTGGCGATGTACATGATTCCAAAAACTATGTACGAAAGAATTGTTGCGGAACGTGAATTATCTACTAATTGTGCTAAGAAGGCCGCAATGGCCGCAAACATGAAGCCGGCAGCACCTAAGCCTAATCCTAATAGGAAATTACCATTAGTATCAGTTCCAGTTAAATTAGCAAATTGTAGTCCTAAGGCATAAAACAAACCAATCAATAGATTGATAACGAACAATTCAATCAGCGAGGATGCTAGATTGGACAGTTTACCAACGGAGTGTGATTGAATTATTTCTAATAATCCAGAATCTTCTTCGCCGCGGGTGTTCTTAATGATGATTGAAAAATTCATAATGGCCGCAATCATCGCCATAAAGACGGTCATTTCACCAGCAAAGACATCGGCAGTCGTATATGGTGTACTACCGGATAATTTACCGAAGAGTGAAATCATTGATGGTGATTTTAATGTTTTGACGATTTCGTCAATTGATGCCTGTGTATCATAAATAGTTGTGAATTTTGCCGCAACGGCTGCGAATAAAACGATTAGCGTAACTGACCAGAGAGTTAATTTCAACCAATCACGTTTTAAACTAAAGCGAGTCAAAAACCAAGTTTGATGAAAATTACGATTTTCCATAATTGTTATCTCCCTTCGTTTGAATTGTAGTATCTCATGAACAGATCTTCTAAGGTTGGAGGAGTCGATTGAAGTGAAACTATTTGTTTGGAAGCTAAATAACTCATAACATAGCTCATTTGGTCTGAATCAACCGAGAAGGTCGTTAGTCCATTAGTTCCTACGGTGACATTGTGTACTCCTTGGAGTGTCTGTAACTCGGGAGTTAGTTGCATAGTTTGGAACTCGATCACAGTTCTAGTTAAGTGGCGCATATCGGATAATGAACCTGTTTCAACTATTTCACCGCTACGAATAATTCCTATGCGGTCACACATTTTTTCTACCTCAGATAAAATGTGACTTGATAGTAGAACTGCTTTGCCCTCTTTTTTTAGTTCCATAACTGATTGTTGGAAGATTTCTTCGTTCAACGGATCGAGTCCGGAAGTTGGCTCGTCAAAAATATAAAAGTCAGCATCAGTGGAGAAGGCCGCAATCAAAGCGACCTTTTGGCGATTACCTTTAGAATATGTACGAGCCTTTTTGGTTGGGTCGAGTTTGAATCGATCTATCATCATATCAGTTTTACGATTATGTTTAGTATTACCAAGTTTTAAGAATAGATCGATGATCTCACCACCAGTTAGATTTGGCCAAAGGTAGACGTCACCAGGAACATAGGCTAGATGTTTGTGAATCGAAACGGAATCCTTATAGACATCTTTGCCAAAGAGTGTGGCGGTCCCACCACTTGCACGTAGAATACCTAGTAAGGTACGAATGGTGGTTGATTTACCAGCACCGTTAGGTCCAATGAATCCAAAAACTTCCCCAGGATAGACATCGAAAGTAACGTTCTTTAGTGCTTGAAGTTTGCCAAAGTTTTTTTGTAGATGATCGACATGTAAAATTGCACTATTATTTTGATTCATCATATTATCCCCTTTGTATGAATCCCAGTTTTGTGAGCAATAAACTTGAATTCTTGATAAGAAAATGAAATATTTTTGTTGAATAGTTCACTTATCAAAGAGTATATTAGTTGTGTAGACAGCTAGTGTCAACCTTAAAATATTGCAATATGAACTATTTGAAATTTCTAAAATAGCTACATTGATATAGCGCTACAAAAAGTGAAATATCGTTCAGAAGTATTTTTGGAGGGAATCATGGCAACTAATAAAAAACGTAAAGAACAAAAGAAAACAGACATTTTAAATGCGGCAACAAAAGCATTTGTTACCAATGGATACAAAAATACCTCTGTCGCAGATATTGCGAAAGAGGCACATTCGTCACAGGTTACAATGTATAAATATTTTCCAAGCAAAATTGAACTGGCACGAGAAGTTACCATTAAAATGATTGTGGACGGTTACGCTGGATATGATCAAAGGTTAAATCAACTTAATATGAGTTTTAAACAAAAGATAGAGAATATTCTAGACTTTGGCACTAATGAAGCTGAATCTCTGAATCAGGATTTTATGAACTTTATGATTGATGAGTTTCAAGCAGCTAACGGTGATGATCGAGTTATGATTGTTTATAACCAAGGTAAAGAGAGATTCTGGAGTAAAATTCTCAAGCAAGGTCGTGCAGAGGGGATGATCAGCGATGATATTCAGGATGAGGTTGTAATGTTATATGTTGATATGCTCATTACTTATTTTATGAATCCTTCAACTGCTCAGATGACTAAAAGTCTTGTTAAGAAGAAATATTCCAATGGTCTAGCGCGTATGTTTTTTTACGGAATTATGGGCAAGTGAGGATGGTAATCTTAGCTGATAGCCGTCAAAAAAATCACTTTTAAGTTTTCCAAATTCATCTATTAATGCATGGAATTCGCTAGCTTCGTCAGGTGTGAAATCAAAATCGGCCTCAACAGAGTTTTTTAGTTGCATATATGTTGGCTTCTCAGTGAAGGCGTGCAAGTTCATAAATAGACGCATACAGTAATTATCCGCTACAAAAGTCGACCGGTGAAAATAATATAATAGAAGAACATCCGCAGTTTCATTACCGATACCTTTGAGGCTTAGCAATTTTTTACGCAGAACGGGTGTAGAGTAACGTTCCCAGTCATCAAAGTCATCGCGATAGGCAGTTAATAAGGAGCGGACGTAAATAGATTTGTTCTTATAGAACCCACTAGGTTGAATCAAACCACGTAATTCATCTAATGGAAGAGCTAGTAATTTTGTTAAATTGAATCCTGTGGATTCCTGCAGATTTTTTAATGAACGGTCAACATTTTTCCAATTAGTATTTTGAATTAAGACCATTCCAATCAGCATTTCTTCAGTACTATGAGTAGGCCACCAATTTTGGCGACCAAGTTGTTTATTTAATAATTCAAATAGTTCTCTGATAGTTATTTCTTTGTACAAGATATTTCCCCCTTGGGATATCCATTATCTAACAAAACCGAGCAAATGTCCCAAATTGTTTCACGGGAAACGTTATAACGACCAGCCAAGAATTTTAACAGCGATAAGATATGTCAAAATAGTACCGAGAATTATGCCTACTACTGCTGAAATGATCAGAATATAACGGCGCTTTTTAGCATCGTAGTTTATTTCTTCAACTGTTTTGCCATTTAAAAAGGCAACAGTCTGCTTGAAAGTTTGAAGATGCAATCTGTTGTTGAGTTTGATTAGAGTTGCGGCAATCATTATACCTAGTGTGCTAAAAGTAGCCACTAACATCGCGGCAATTGGTAATGGGAGCCAATGGATACTGATGAATGATATGTATGTCGCTATCAGAGTTGTTAGTAGTCCGACTGATAATTCACGTAATTTGAATTTTGATAAGTTATTTTGCATAAGATCGATGTCATCTTTGACCAATTGATCAACGGTGGTCTGATAAATATCAGCCATGAGTATCAGGCTTTGAATGTCAGGATAAGTTTTTCCAGTTTCCCAATTGGAGATTGTTTGCCGTGACACATACATTTTCTTCGCGAGCGCTGTTTGAGATAAGTTATTTTGATTCCGGTAATAAATCAATTTTTCATTGATCTTCATTTGATTATCCTTTCAACGAATAGTCGTTATAACGATGTCAAAATACTTTTACATCAGGTATTTGTCGTACTTGAACTGCTATCTACATAGTACAATAGATTCAAGCAGAGATGGAGGTATTCGTCATGGATGATAATGATTTTGTAATGCACCAAGTTAAGTCATTCGCCGAAGGATTTGGGATTGTAATAAACAACAGAGATGGTAGCAAATCACAAGTCATCTTTGAACAGGAACAAGGGCAGTCGGGTACCATTAAGGATGAACTTAACAAGTTATTGTCTAAGAAAAAATATGATAGTGCAGTTAGGCTGGTTTTTGAACAAAAGTTTATTTTGGAACACGATGATTATTTGAAATTAGCTTATTGGTTACTGAGTGAACTAAATTCGCATGATGATGTGGATGAAAAATTGAAAAATGAATTGGCTCATTCAATTTATAAAGTTGCTAAGATGTGAAAATAACCCAGGGAAAATATTAATATTTTCCCTGGGTTATTCGTTTACTTTTTATTCAGAACGCAATGCCGTTGCAGCATCTTTCTTCGCAGCCATTCGAGCTGGAATATGTCCACCGATTACGGTTAGGACCGTACTTACAATTATTAGAATAATTGCATGGATCGGATTCAATTGTGCAACGTTAGATAGATCGGTCATGCTCTTCAAGATTGAATTGATGGGGAATGTTGCTAGATAGGCGATGACAACACCGAGAACACCGGAGGCCACACCTAAGATAGTTGTTTCCGCATCGAATACACGGGTAATATCTTTCTTTCTAGCACCGAGGGCTTTCAAGATACCAATTTCCTTAGTACGTTCAAGTACTGATGTGTAGGTAATGATTGAGATCATGATCATACTTGTTACTAATGAGATTCCGGCAAAGGCGACTAGGACATAAGTAATGGCGTCCATCAGTCCGCCGGTCAAGTTAGAGACTGAACCGGCCATATCTGTATATACGACTTTGTCAGATTTTTTCTTGCCACTATTGTACTTATCTAAGTACTTGAGAATCTTATCTTTGTTTTTGAAGTTATTAGGATAAATCATAATACTTGAAGGCGTAGTTGATCCACCAAGATAGCTGATCAAAGTAGCTTTGGTCGTAGCGTCATCAACACTGGCACCTGTTAGAACATTAGTTTTACTGTTCTTTTGAGCTGTCACAATATCAGAAGTCTTATTATTGTTGATGATATTCTTAGTTAGTTGATCACTATAGGCAATACCAGAAGCCAAGATGTTTTCAGATGACTTAGATTTAACACGCAAGATACCTGAAATCTTCAAAGTAGTGTTGGAGCTATTGTTATAGAGATCTTCGCTGGCAGAGTTAGGTAAAAAAGTACCAGTTTCTAACTTCTTGTAGTAATCATTGTTGTTAACAACTTTGACTTCTTTACCAACTAGTTTGTTGAAATCGAGTTTTTGACCATCTTTGACCGATAAGCCTAAGTTCTTCAAAGCGTTGACGTTAGTTGAATTGTCAGTATCAACGATCAAAACGATGTCATTAGCGGTAGTTGGCATTGATCCAGAGACAACTTTGTAATGTTTCTTTAAGAATGCTTGACCGTTTTTACCACCTGGATAAACTGAACCACCGATACCGGTTGAAGTTGCCATGGCATTTTGCATGGCACTAGCTGAACTAGCATTGCTGTTGTCAGTATTGGAGAAGGTGACAGTTTTAACTTTTCCATTGACGTTACTTAACAAGTTCATACCAGTTGAGTACGTGTAAGTTATGGTCTTACTCAAATTTGGATTGATGTTGCCGATGTAATTAAGGTATTTATTAGTGATTTTATTGACGTGAGTCGACTTGTCAGCCTGGCTCATTTTGGCAGTGACTTTTGTTTTCTTTGCCTTGGTCAGTTTACTATCTTTGGTCGATGGTGCTGTTTGGCTAGAAGCTACTTGTGAGATAGTTATGGGGAACTGCGCCAAGGTATTGGATTGTGTTTTATCGATCTGTTTTTGGAATCCTGATGACAGTGCCAACACAATAGCAATACTGATGATACCAATACTTGAAGCAAAAGCTGTTAAGAACGTTCGAGCCTTTTTGGTTTTTATATTGGTGAATGACAATTTCAGAGCAGTCCAAAATGTCATTTTAGTTTTCTTTAATTCAAATCGATCTTTGTTTTCATCTTCGACGTAGGGATTAGAGTCGTCTTGAATTTTACCATCTGCGAAGTTGATGATACGGTCAGCATATTGTTTAGCTAACTCAGGGTTGTGAGTAACCATGATAACTAATCGTTCTTTAGATAATTCTTTGATCAATTCCATGATTTGAACACTGGTTTCGGTATCCAAAGCACCAGTTGGCTCATCACAGAGTAAGATCTCAGGGTCATTAGCAATCGCACGGGCAATCGCTACACGTTGCATTTGGCCACCAGATAATTGATTAGGTTTCTTATTCATGTGTGGACCCAATCCCACACGTTCTAGAGCCTTGGTAGCTTTTTCTTTTTTCTCTTCAGTTGGAACACCACTCAGTGTCATTCCCATTTCAACATTATCAAGGATACTCAAGTGTCCAATAATATTGTAACTTTGGAAGATAAAACCAACGGAATTATTACGATAAGCATCCCAGTCTGATTCTGAGAAGTCCTTGGTTGATTTACCCTTAATGATCAAATCACCAGAATCGTAGATATCCAAACCACCAATACCATTAAGCATGGTAGTTTTACCAGAGCCACTAGGTCCCAGTATAGCGACGAATTCCTGAGGTCTGAATGATACAGATACATCATCAAGCGCCTTGGTTACAGAATCGCCGACATAGAAGTACTTTTTAATATGTTTAAGTTCCAGCATTTAATTAATCCTTTTTATTTAAATTTGTAATGTCCATCTGAAATTGTTAGAATTCCATTAGTGCAACACTATGTTTCATATAATAGAAACATTTTATTCAAAAAACAATCATCAATTATAAATAATTTGTTGTAAGTGTAACATAATGCCACATACTGTTGCATTAATAACGCTATATGGAGAAACCAACTATGGTAGGAATTAAGAATAATCGTCGGGCACAATATACTCGACAAGTCATTCAAGATGCTGTTTTGTCATTGTTAGAAAATAAAGCTATCGGAGATATAAAAGTGACAGAGGTTTGTAAATTGGCAGACATAAATCGCACAACTTTCTATCGATATTACGATGATGTTTTTAAATGTGTTGAAAGTATCGAGACAGAGTTTATTGAATCTATGGAGCCAAGTGAGAATATGAAGCCTGTTGAAGCATTTGAAAAATTACTGAGCGCTTTTTATAATCAGAAACGTTTGAGTAATTTAGTATTTGTCGAAGGGAAAACTAAACTGATCGATAGGATTCAACAAACCATTGAGAATGGTGGAGCTGGGAAACCGCAAATCAATGAATATGATAAATATCAAGAGGTCTATATGATGTCAGGGATGCTGGCTATTATGAAGAAATGGGTCAAGGAAGGGATGCCTGAAACACCTAAGGAATTGTCAAAAGTCATTATTCAAATAACATTTGCTGATAATATTCAGTCTTTAAGAGATCAAATAGATTGTTAATTTTTCTGGATACGTTTACGTAAGTCTTATCACTTATTTTCTGAAAATAACTGTGTTACCATTTTTAATGGTGTAAAAAAACACGTTACTTAGGGGAGGACGTATCTATGAGAGAAATTGTATTTGTTGTGGGATCTTTATTAGTTTTAATGCTTGAAAAATATGTCTTAGCCAATAATTCAATTGATTGGTTGGGAGCAATCGTGCCGATGGTATCAATAGTATTTATTATGTGGCTATTGGTTACCAAGCAGTTGAGTCTAGACCTATTAGATATTTTAGTTTCCATATTGTACGTATCAATGAGCTTTATCTTTTGGGGACAAGGCAATGATCTATATCATAGAAGAACAGTTAAAAAAATTGCCAAGCAGTTGTATGAGGGCACAGAGAGTATGACAAAACGTATTTAGTTTTTAAGCACGATTGTTTGTTATCGTAGATCAAAGGTTACATAATTAGGATGGATTTGGGGAGCGGTACCCTAGATCCATGCTTCGAAGTCAGCCATAATAGTTTGTTACTATTTGGAAGACTTCCTCCTTTGTATGCTTCACATTACTAAAAATGTTTCTTGTAAAGCTCATTTTGCAAGTAATGAAAAGATATAATTCCTTTCAAGAATAGGGTATACTTTCAATGTAGTGTACCTTATTTTTTTGGAGGGAAATCATGTTAAATAAGTTAGAAGTTATGTTGTATGTTAAGAATGTAGATCTGATTTCGAAATTTTTCCAAGATGCATTAGGTGCAAGATTGATCAAAGAAACTAAGATGATCGATGGTAGCTTCGAATTGAAGCTAAGTGTACTAGATCAGGTTAATATCAACTTGTATGATGTTGAATTTATTAAGGAATATTCTCCAGCGGTGTCGCTTGAGATGCCATCATTGATGTTTTTGACTAATGATATTCGAGATTTGCATGATCAAATCGAAATGTACGCAAATACAGTTAGCGAAATTTCTGCACAAGGTGATCAGTTATTGTTTAACTTTTCTGATCCAGAAGATCATTATTTTGCAGTTGGTTCTGTAGTTGAAAATGACTAGAAATTGTTAAAGAGAGCGTGACAAAACACGTTTAGATTCTAAGTATAATGTAAAAAAGCTCTGTATTTACATAGTAAATACAGAGCTTTTTGTAGTTAAACGGAGGAAGCCGTGTTTTTGCGCGTTTAAACTGCAAATTCGAGTAATTTTACAGTTATGTCACAGTCTCCTTTGTGTTCAGTAAATAAGTTAATTCGTATGGATAAATATCAATTGTTTATTGGTAGAGGCATCCTTAGAAAATTTCCAATTAGGATGATTGAATTTTTTTATATCGTTGGTTTGAGTAATATTATTCTCAGCCATGAATCGTACCATTTCACCACGGGCCATTTTGGCTAAGGTAGCTTTAATTTTTAATTTATCATTAACTAAGCTACCAAATACAACACTAATCATTTCTTGATCTGATTTTAAATAAGGCGTAATAGTTTTGGCATATTCTTGTGAAGCTAGATTGACTATTGGTTCTTTGGTGTTTGACAGCGCCTCATAAATTTGAGAATTCCAGAAGTCGTACAGGTTATTGTATCCTGGAATTTTTAGTTTTGATTGCATTTCTAAGCGATAGGGGACCACTCCATCAAATGGGCGAAGGATTCCGTAAAAACCCGATAGTATCCGTAGATTTTGCCGGACATAGTCCAGTGCTGGTTCGGTGAATAGATCTGGTGCCATGTATTGATATTGAATACCGCTGAAAGCAAGTAGGGCTGGGGTTAAATTATGTTTCAAATTAATTTTTTGTAACCATTGATAGTTTGGTTCAGCAAGTTTGTCGCTACAGTTCCATAATTCTCTTGCTTCATGATAGGTAAGTTTACGCATGTCATGCAGGATTTGTTTGGTCTGGTCGAGATATTGAGGTAAATTTTCATATTCAAAAGTATCATTATCAATGATCATTTTTTTGGCAGGAGCAATGATTATTTTCATGAATATTTCTTTCTAAAAGAGCTGATACCATTCACGTCACGGTATCAGCTCTATATTTTTATAATATTGGTGATAGCAATCTAGAGAAACGTTGCTTAAAGTGTAACCAGTGTCCTTGGCTCTTAATAACTTCAGGCGTTATAAGTAGACTGTCTTTCATATCTTTTTCGAAGGCACGAGAGATCTTATGGGAAATCTTTGAATCATAGATGAAGGCATTAGCTTCAAAATTCAATGAATAACTTCTGAAGTCCTGATTCATTGAACCGACGGTACAGATCTTATCATCGAAGACACTAGCCTTGGCGTGCAAGAAGCCTTTTTGATAACTATAAATTTTGATTCCGTAACTAGTTAGCAGGTTGGCATAATACTGGGTTGCACGATAGATGAAAGGATGATCAGGCATACAAGGAATCATAATTCTGACGTCGACACCGGATCTAGCAGCAATGGTCAAAGCAGTGAACATTGGATCGTCTGGTACCAGATATGGTGATTGAATCCAAACACTCTTCTTAGCACTGACGATCATGTCGATGAATCCATCCTTCAGAACTTCTTCACGTCTGTCAGGGCCATCGGTCACGATTTGGATAGGTAAGTTAGACTCGGTATCAAATCGATCAGAAGGGAAGTATTTCTCTTGAAATGATAATGCTTCTTCACGTCGTTCAATCGAAGCATTCCAATCTTGGAAGAAACGTTCCTGTAGAAGTAAGGTGGCGACACCTTTGATACGAACATGGGTATCACGCCAATAACCAAATTTATCAGTTACGTTGACATATTGGTCACCAACATTGAATCCACCCGTCCAACCGACACATCCGTCGATAACAACGATTTTTCTGTGCAAGTGATAGTTTAATCGAGTCTTAGCAATAACGTTCTTAGAAGTGATGAATTGCAGAACCTCGCCACCTGCGGCAACAAAGTCCCTGAACCAACTCTTACGGGTTCCATTTGATCCCCATGGATCATATAGTAGACGAACTTCCAGTCCTTCTTTGGCTTTTTGTGTGAGTAGCTCGAGGAATTGATCACCGATGTCACTCTTTATGAAGGCATAGTATTCGACGTGAACAGTTTCTTTAGCATTTCTAACGTCTTCAAACATTTTTTGAAATTTTTCTTTGCCATCAAAAACCAAATCCACTTCGTTATGACGGGTCAAAGGAGTTTCTTCAGTTTCATTGAAGAACTTAATAATGTGGTCAGCATAGTGTGTCTGATCCGAACGATTACTGGAATCCTTTTCGTTATTCTGACGATCAATAGCTTTTCTTTTAGCATCATCAGCGAGTTCCATTAATTTTAGCTGATCCAAACCAACGTGTTTTTGGTTACTAATACTAAAAATCTTTTCTTGAGCAATACCGCGTCCAAAAAACGCATAAATTAAAAATCCTAGGATCGGTAGCAATGTCAAAACTAGGATCCAAGCCCATGTTGTAACGATATTTCTAGGTCTGTGAAAAACAGTTATTAGTGCCGAAATTGTGTTAAGTAATAAGATAATTAATATTAGCCAAATAATCCAGACATCAATCATTATATAAATTCCCCTCTATTTCATATTAAAGAGTTTATCTCACTTTCTAAATAAAATCTATTTTCTCGAGTGATGATATTTTGTTTTACAGTGTAATTTAATAGGTATACGAAAATAGCCATCCAGAACAATGTTCCGAATGGCTATCTATATGATATATGATTAATCTCGGTTGTTTCCAAATATCAAAATCAAACGTAGTAGCTGCAATGCTGTAGAGATTGCGGCAGCAACATAAGTTAAGGCAGCGGCCCCGAGAACTTTTTTTACCATAGGGACTTCGTCGCTTTCAAGCAGATCACCTGAACTGAGAATTTTAATGGCACGTCCAGAGGCGTTGAATTCAACTGGCAAAGTTACCACTTGAAACAATACTACTAGTGCGAACAGCCAAATTCCGACAGTGATCAAAGTATGATTCATACCTAGAATCATACCAACGAAGATCAAAGGGATCGATGCCTTTGATCCTAGATTGACAGCAGGGACTAATGCGGCTCTTAAGCGCATTGGTGCGTAACTCTTTTGATCTTGGATCGCATGTCCGCATTCATGGGCAGCAACACCGATAGCTGCGACTGAAGTTGATTCATAAGTTGAATCAGACAGATTTAATGTCTTGTCCCCAGGATTGTAGTTATCAGTTAAATTACCACTTACACGATTTATCTGAATATTTTGTAATCCAGATCGATCAAGAATATATCGAGCAGCTTCGGCACCAGTGGTCCCACGGCGACTGTCATATTGATCGTATTTGTTAAAGTTATGTTTGACGAACCATGACGCCCACAAACTTATAACTAAACCAATGATAATTAAGATGAAAGTGGGGTCAAGGCCATATCCGTAATATCCGTACATTTATTGTTAACTCCTCTTTAATTCTTTGTTGCTTATATTATATCCATTCTTTGTGAAGTTTTCTTGAATAACGCAGTCCAAAGTAACAAATTTTACTGTATCAAGCTTGATTTGATCTTTAACGAACATGATCAAGCGCTGTGCAATTTCAGCTTTGTCTTCATCATTCAAGTCATCGGATAATTGAACTGAGAGCTTTCCCGATGCATCATCAATATTTTCAATAGCAATAACTGAAATAATTTTTTTAGTTCTCTTATCACGAATGAACCAATAGATACTAGTATCGCGCATCGTACTTTTGGCAGTATGACTAATGAAATCTGTAGTATTGGCGATACTCATCTTCAAAAATTCACTAGCTTCTTTTAATTTGAAGTGTGAAGGAAATTCCCACAAAAAATTTTCTGTTATAAATGGTCTGTAAGATTTTAGTTTTGTCATTATTCGATAATCATACTCTTCTTGGCGCTCTTGTGAAGTTTGTTGATCCATGGCTTCAAGCGTTCAGTTGTAAGTAATCCTAGTAGATAGAATCCAATACCGAATGCTGCAAGGATGATGATATCCTTTGTTGCATTTGGCCAATATATTCCACCCACCGCTTCACGTAGCAGATTGACCGCATACGTAAATGGTAAGTACGGGTTGATAAATCTGAAGAATCCACCTGATAGAACAACTGGGAAGTTACCACCGGCACCAGAAATCGATAGCACCAGTATGATAATACCAATACCTTTACCAACTGTTCCAAACATCTGAACCAGTGAGTACAGAATTGATATGAAACAGAAACTTACCAGCATCATGAATAGTATCAAGAAGACTTTTTGTTTAACATACGTGTGGATCAAGAAGATGTTACCTAAGGTAGCGGCCACAGCTTGCAATAAGTTCAATGATGCGAAGGTTAAATAACGGCCATTGAATCGTTGCATGAAGTTATAACGATATTTTTGTCTATCATTTAACTTGAAGTGAACCGTGAAGACACTTGATAGTAGCAAGGCACCAACCCAAACACAGAGTGCTAAATAGAATGGGGCACTAGCAGAACCATAGTTTGGAACGTCATAGAGATTGTTTTGTTTCAATTTAACAGGATTAGAGAAGAAGTCAGATTCAGTATTAGCATCAGCTTTCATTAACTTGATGATTGCTGATAGATCGACTTCTTTTTCTCCAGCCTTTAGGATCTTGGCTGAATGATGAACGTCCTTCTTCAATTGTGGCCAATCATTGACAGCAAAGTCATTGGCAGCTGATAGTGATTGTTCTAGTTCTGGAGTCTTCGAGTTAACTAAGTTCAGAGCGGTCGACAATTGATTCTCGATCTCTGGTAATTGATATTGAACGAAGAAAGTAGCCTTAGATAACTTAGTCTTCAGATTAGGATAATCGTTATTGTAGAAGTCATTTGCGAGGTTAATACCCGTAACGATGTTACCCATATTTCCATTCAACAATGTATTAGCATCGTGAATCTCGTTTCCAACAGCAGGTAGTTGCTTTTGATATTTCTGTAAGTATGTCAAAGCAGTCTGTAAAATTCCCTTTGTATTGCTTAGGAGTCCAGGAATAGCTGGGATAACGTTGGTGTTAACTTCTCCAAGAGTATTGCTTGCATCAGTTAAGAAATTCTTGATGTCAGCAATACTGCTAGATACAGAATCTAATATCTTCAAGTTCTTGATATCATTAACTTTGTCAGCAATCGTATCAGATTGAGTTGATAGGTCAGATAACTTGGATTGTAATTGATCAGTGCTCAAGTTGTCGAAGTCATCGATGATGGCATTGGCACGATCAGCAAGGGTATCATTCAGAGCCGCTAGATCATTAAGATGCTTGATCGGTGTATTCATAGCAGTTGTTTGATTATTCCCAAATTGATCGGCAAGTTTGTTGTAAAGGTTTTGTAAGTCAGTCAAAGTTGAAGCAACTTGACGGGAGACAGTGGCTAATTGTGTAGCATTGTCAGCCATATTTTGAATGACAGTCTTCAATTGTTCTTTAAGTTCAGTATTTTTGGGATCATCCTTGATCTTATCGATCAAAGTATTGATATTACTTGCCGAAGTACTGATTTGTTTGGCCAGGTTATAAATCATTGATAAGCCAGTATCAATAGTTGATTTAATAACTGGTAGAGCATTTTGAATCTTGGGTATCAAGTTAGTATTAGCATTATTAATTGCGGTCTCAGCATCGTTACCAAGTTTTGTAACGTCAGGCATGACATTTTCTACTTGCGTGATAACCTTGATACCATTATCAACTTGCGTAATGCTACTATCCATTAAGTTAGAGATTTGACTGAAGTCGTTATCAATCGTATTGATCTGTGAACCGGCACTCTTTATCTCGGGGATCTTAGTTTGTAGTTGTTTGACGGCTGTGCCACCTTCATCAACTAGTGGTAGAAAGTTATTCAGATTAACAAGTTTTTGGGCATCAGCGTTCAGTTCAGGAATGTATCCGTACATATCGTTGACTTCATTAAGTTTGTTATTAAGATCTGGAATCAGAGTATTAGCCACTTTAACTTTGTCCATGATACTTTGCAATTCACCACGGTTTTGGTCGGTCAATTCTAGCAAGCTAGATAGACGACGTATCATTGGCAAGTTGTTTTCAATTTCAACACCTGACTTGTTCAGAACAGTCGCAATAGTTTTACTGATTGTACCGATGAACTCATCAGAAATCGTATTTTGTAGAGTCGTCGCACCCGATTCAGTTAACTTCGGCGCGACGGCGTTGATCTTTTGGTTAACTGAGTAGACTAGGGTAGGTTTCTTGATTTCTCCTGAAGCAAAACTCATGATATCCTTGGAGAAACTCTTTGGGATGTAGATTCCGGCATAGTACTTACCAGATTTGACACCTTGATCTAATTGTTTCTTTGAATCCGTGAAGACCCAACCAAGTTTTTTATTCTTTTTTAAGTTAGCGATTAAATCTTTACCAATTTCAATGTTTTCACCTTTGAGTTTGACCGCTTGGTCATCTGAGTAAACGGCCACTTTTAGGTCACCAGTGTTTGAATATGGATCCCATAACGCCCATACGTTGAACCAACAATATAAACATGGCAAAATAATCAAAGCCATCATTAATAACGTCGCTGGTTTTGATTTAAGAGTTCGTTGTATATCTATTCTGAATAATTCCCAAGATTTGATGATGTGCCCTCCTCAACGGTTCGGTTCCTAACAAAGTAATTTAACATAAATTAACTATGAAATAAACCATTATGTTAATGGATTAGAATAAATGAAATTATTAACGCGTTTTAAAATTTCAGAATCATCGTGCATTAGTGAGTGTTCCGCCTTGGAACCATTGACCGGATAATCGATATATTCTTTTACGCGTGGTTTGAGAATATAAGAAATCGATTGAACCGATGTT
Organism: Companilactobacillus jidongensis; assembly: GCF_003946575.1. Lineage (GTDB taxonomy): Bacteria > Bacillota > Bacilli > Lactobacillales > Lactobacillaceae > Companilactobacillus > Companilactobacillus jidongensis. The sequence goes on from NZ_RHOP01000014.1 coordinate 23,962, forward strand.
ACGGAAATATATTTGTCACTGTTTGAATAATCTTCGACGTTGCCGTAAATATTCAAGACCCTTAGGTCGTTAGAAATACTGTTTCGCCCCATGAAAATCCTAAAATAAGTTGGGCTCATGAAGGCGGGATGACCGTCAGACTTGATGCGGTTAAGATTTGGAAGATCACCAAGTCCGAGAATACCATTGAAGGGACCGGCGATAAGGACTAATTTTTTTAAGCGTGGCATGTAGGGATGTAATTTTTCTTTTAAATTGACTAGGACCAGAGCTACGGCACCTAATGAATGTCCAACGGCATCGTAGGTGTCAAATTCATATTTGGTTCTCAAATTAAATAAAAGTTTGGATAACCAGTAAGATATCAGATTACTCCCAACGTATTTATTTTGAAAAACAACTTGGATTATCGGATGTGCATCATCGGTCCAAGTACCCTCATATGTGATTTTTCCATTCCAATTTATCATGGCCTTTAGGTATTCTGTTTTGTGATTGAACCTTAGTGCCGATTCAATCATTTTTTCAGTCGTGTAGTCCCCACCACGAAAGCCGTGAATATAAAGTATCGGCCACTGTTTTTTTTTCATAAATTCACCCCAACACTAACCTATTATATAATGAAAAGTAACAAAATATAACTAATCGAGGTAAGACATTGCAAAAATATTATGCGGTACGACACGGGAAGACTCCCGGAATCTATCGAACTTGGGCGGAATGCAAGGCTCAAGTTGATGGATTTACTAATGCACGGTATAAAAGTTTCACTACTGAAGCAGAAGCAAAAAAGTTTTTAACCGACAAAGATAATTATGCACCCAAGAAGACAACATCAAAAAAAACTAGTGATTTAAAAGATTTTGATGTTGTCGTTTATACCGATGGCGGTTCGCGTAACCATGGGAATGTCAAAGGTGGACATGTCAGAAGCGATGATCGTGCTGCTTGGGCATATCATATCAACGCTGGTGGTGAAATATTCGAAGGAACTGATGGCGAATTTGGTGCGACTAATAATCGGATGGAGATTATGGCACTGATTGAAAGTTTTAAACGTTTGAATGATTTGAAGCTTAATAATAGGAAGATTATATTTGTTTTGGACTCACAATACGTTCTTAATGCCATATCTAAGGGATGGTTAAATGGCTGGAAACGTCGAGGATTTAAGAAGGCAGATGGGCAAGTTCCGATTAATGTTGAACTTTGGCGTGAATTAGACAAACTACTACCAACGATTGATGATAAGACTTTTGAATGGACTAAGGGTCATGCCACTAATGTTGGTAACAATCGAGTTGATGAGTTGTTGAATGAGACGATGGATAGAATGTGATCTAAAGATAAATGAATAATGGAACAAAAAAAACAGGCATGGACAATCCGTCCATACCTGTTTTGCTATCTAATTAAATAATCCTTGGAAAAATGAAACAATACTATCCCAAATTCGTTGTGCAAAATTGCGATTTTCTTGAGTATTCAAGTTGTTAAAAATATTCTTGGCTTTACTCATGATGTCGCTACTTAACTTCGAAGCTTGTTCCTTGAAGTTTGAGTTTTTCAAAGCACCTGAATCTCTGATTTCTACCATCAAGTTAATGATCTTTTGTTTTTGATTATCTGTAATGATGTTTTGTAGATTGTTTTTTTGTAAGTTGTTGTTAACAATTGTTGTGATTTGGTTAACAGTAATGGTATCGCCTTTTTGAGCAATATCTGATTTCATACCGGCAACGGCGTTGTTTAATTGTTTATCAGAATAACCATCTGTTCCTTTGTTAGCATCAGTGATTCCACTTAGAACACCCATTTCATTTTGGGCCGCATTGACTTGGCTTTGATTCAATGAATTACCAGTACTTGCATAAGCAGCATAGATGCCTGCCAAAGCGCCAGAACCATCAATTGGTGTGGCCGATGTTACGTAGATATTGGCATCGCTGATTCCGGCTGTAACAGCAGCGTTTCGATATTGATCAGCTGTAATAGTGGTTATATTGTTGCTGCCATTGTAGTCAACGATTTTAACGTTGATGCCTGAACCAGATGAAGTTTTTTGAATCAAGGCTGAGGACCAGACTCCAGAACTACTAGTAAATGAACTACCACTTGGGTTCAAATACTTGACCAAAGTATCACCAGTTACGGTAACGGTCGTGTAGTTACTACTGTTGCCACTGATCTGTGAAGATAGGGCATCAATTGTACCTTGCTTTTGAGTGTCCGTAAGGGACGTACCCAGCGTCATCACTGGTTGATCACTCAAACTATCAGCTTTAACACTTTGAGTAGTAAAAATACCCAAGGTGATCAAAGATACTAAACTAAGTAAAACAATATTTAACTTTTTCAAGGCAAAATCCTCCTTAGCTACATTAAACCAAATAATTATGAATAATTCGAGAACTATGCAAAAGAAATTTTTGTGCAAACGCTTAAAATAGCCATTGAATAATGATTGTGGTATCCTATAGTTTCTAGGAAATCGCTTTGATTTACAAAAAAAGAAAGAATAGGTGAAACGAACAATGAAAATCGTTGTCCTCTCAGGTGGAAGAAGTACCGAAAGAAACGTTTCTTTATCTTCAGGTGTGAAGATTACAAACGCATTAAGAAGTAAGGGTTATGAAGTCGCATATGTGGATTCATTTCTTGGAGTAGATGTAGCTGAAGATGCAATTGATGATCTATTCACTACAGAACCACAAGATGAATCTAACTTGATCATCAGTGATGAAGTTTTGACTGATGAAAAGATCAATGCCTTACGTACTGACGATACTATTGGATTACTTGGAAAGAACGTATTGAATATTTGCCAACACGCCGATATTGTCTACATGGGACTTCACGGTGAAGATGGTGAAAATGGTAAGATGCAAGCTGTGTTCGATGTTTTCGATATTAGATATACCGGAAGCGGATCGTTGGCTTCAGGTATCGCAATGGATAAAAAGTTTTCTAAAGAAGTTTTTGTCCAAAACAATATTCAAACAGCTGATTACACCACAACAACTACAAGTAAAATCTCAGCCGAGGATATACCATTCGGTTTCCCAATGGTAGTTAAACCATCAAATGGTGGTTCAAGTGTTGGGACACATATTATTAATAATGAAGCAGAACTTGAAGAGAATATCGCTGATGCCTTGAGATTCGACAAAGAGGTTTTGATCGAAGAATACATCAAAGGTAGAGAATTCTCAGTTGCGATGGTTGATGATCACGCTTTGCCAGCCGTTGAGATTGCGGTTGATACAGGTTGGTATGACTTCCAACACAAGTTTGTTGAGAATAACGTAACTCACTTCATCACTCCTCCAGATTTGGATGACGAAACACATGCGCGTATGCAAGCAATGACCAAAGATACTTTTGATGCTTTAGGCATGACTAATTATGGTCGGGTTGATTTCTTGTTACGCGATAGTGAATTGTACGTTATGGAGGCTAACACTTTGCCAGGTATGACACCATTATCATTGATGCCTCGTGAAGCAAAGGCCGCTGGTATTTCGTATGCTGATTTATGTGAAAGCATCATTAAAAGTAAAGTACGTATATATGACGAAAAATAATTGATTGTTGCTCCCTGTCCGGTTGGATAGGGAGCTTTTTTTAGTTTTAGATAAATAAAAAATGCCTGATTGAGTTCAGACATTTTTTTAAAAATAAATCATATTTGATCTACGACATCGTAATTTATTTTATTTTGATCAAAATATTCTTTGTATTTTTCAGGAAGTTCTTCATCAGTGATCAATAGTGATATATCGCTCAAACTAGCATATGTCATCAAAGTACTCTGGCCAATTTTAGTGTGATCAGCGAGAACAACTATTTCTTGAGAACTGTTAACTATTTGCTTTTTTGCTTTGTATTTGTCAGACGAGTAATTTGTTAGACCATTTTTGATAGAGAGGCCAGTTGTAGCCATGAAGGCAGTATTTATATTCAGGTCTTGTAAACTCTCACTTGAAATACCGACACGTTCTACCATCGACATGGTTTCTCGATCGAGAACATTGCCAATGACGATTAAAGTTATATTTGTAAACTTTTCCATTTGTGAAATTATTCTAAAGTTGTCAGTAATTATCACATATTTAATATCTTTTGGTAAAAAGTTGAGTAACTGTTCGGTGGTTGTTCCGGAGTCGATATAAATAATATCATTTTCTTTAATTAATTTGCCAGCATTTCGAGCAATAGATTTTTTTATAGAAATATTTTTTGTTTGTCGAGAATTAAATAATTGTAGTTCATCCATTGGAGATTGATTTTTTGAAACTAATTCAACACCACCATAAACTTTCTTGATGTCACCGGTTTTTTCAAGATCTGATATATCACGTCTAATAGTATTCATGGAGACATTAAAATAGCTTTGTAATTCTTTTAAACTAACAATTTTTTGCTGAACGATGTAGTCATATATGTGTTCTACTCTTTTATTCTTCATAAGATACTCCTTTTTCACTAATAAACGCTATCATATACACAAATTATAATCAAGTTGCTAATAAGTTGACAATAACTTAACCATAAGTTACCATTCACTTGTGAAATTCTATTTGGTATGTGAGGAGGTTTTATATTGAATTCAAAAGAAAAGAAAGTCAATCGAAAAGTAACACTGATATCGATCATATCCACATTTGGTGGATTGTTGTTTGGATATGATACCGGTGTTATCAACGGTGCTCTTCCGTTCATGATTCAAAAGGATGAGCTAAATGTTCCCGCATCTGCCGAGGGAATAATTGCTGGAGCTTTAACTTTGGGTGCAGCTGTGGGTGCTGTGACTGGAGGAAAATTATCGGACAAGTACGGTCGTAAAAAGATCATTACTAATCTAGCCTTGATTTTTATTGTTACAACAATTGGATGCGCCGTGTCTCCAACCTTGGGCGTTCTAATTTTTTTCAGATTTCTTTTAGGTTTAGCAGTTGGTGCTGCATCAGTCGTTGTTCCGACCTTTTTAGCAGAAATGGCGCCGACTCATAAACGTGGTAGAATCGTTGCGCAAAATGAAGTGATGATCACTGGGGGACAATTTTTAGCATTTACAATGAACGCTATTTTAGGAACAACTATGGGCCATGTTCCAGGAGTTTGGCGTTGGATGTTAGTACTTGCAACGTTACCAGCGGTGGTCCTTTGGTTTGGTATGTTAATCGTTCCAGATTCACCAAGATGGTTGGCAGCAAATGATAGTGAAGCTAAAGCTTTTGATGTTTTGAAAACTATTAGAACACCAGAAGAAGCCGAAGATGATATGGAGAAAATTAAAATTTCTCTTAAGTCCGAAAAGGAATTAGATGCAGCTTCGTACAAAGATCTAAAGATACCGTGGGTTAGAAAGATTCTGATTATTGGTATTGGATTAGGAATTGTTCAGCAAATCGTTGGTATCAATATCATGATGTATTATGGAACAACGATTCTTGAGAGTTCAGGTTTTTCAAGAAATGCGGCTTTAGTTGCCAACATCGCTAATGGTTTGACTTCGACAGTTGCGGCATTCTTCGGAATGTTTATCGTAAATAAGTTCAAACGCCGATCAGTATTTTTAACTACATTAGCGGGAACGACGACAACAATGTTCTTGATCACACTTGTTAATGCATTTATGAAGGGTAATCCCTTAATGCCATACGCTACGATTCTCTTAACAATTACATTTTTGGCATTTTTCCAAGGAGGTATTTCTCCAATCACATGGACCCTTTTATCTGAAATATTCCCGGTCCGTCTAAGAGGATTAGGAATGGGAATGGCGACATTCTTCCTATGGATTGGTAACTTCTTCGTTGCCATCATTTTCCCATGGCTGGTCGCCAATGTTGGTATGACATATAGTTTCCTACTGTTTGTTATTTTTAACATAATTTCTATAATCTTTGTTATTTTCTTCGTTCCTGAAACACAAGGTAAGTCGTTAGAAGAAATAGAACTTGATTTCAAATTCGACGATAGCTTTAAGAAAGAGGACAGAATATGAAAAAAGTAAAAATTGGTATTATCGGTGCCGGACGAATAGGCAGGTTTCATATTGAAAATATCTCACAATTAGATGAAATGTTTGAAATTGTTGCAGTCGCAGATGCTTTTTCGACGGATTTAGAGAGTCTTAAAGCGCGTTATCACATTAAAAATATTTATAAAGATTATCAAGAAATAATAAATGATACAGATATTGATGCTGTTTTGATTTGTAGTCCGACAGATACACATGCACAAATTGCAATTGAAGCAGCCAACGCAAAAAAACAAATTTTTTTGGAAAAACCAATTGATCATGATATTGACCGAATCAAAGAGGTTATTAAAGCAGTTGAACAAAACAACGTCAAATTACAAGTTGGATTCAATCGTCGATTTGATCATAATTTTAAGACGATTCAACATCAAATTGCGGATAACAAAATTGGGAAACTGCAAATCGTTAAAGTGACTTCCAGAGATCCAGAGCCACCTTCAGCCGATTATATCAAGAGTTCAGGTGGGTTATTCATGGACATGAGCATTCATGATTTCGATATGGTTAGATATCTTGCGCAGAGTGAGGTTGTCTCAGTTGAAGTATTTGGTGGCAATCTCGTAAATGATGAGATCAAGGAAGCCGAAGATATTGATACAGCGGTAATTAATTTACGCTTTGAGAGTGGTGCTTTAGGTCAGATCGACAATTGCCGTGCAGCAGTTTATGGATATGACCAGCGAGCCGAGGTTCTTGGCAGTAAAGGACAAGTGATTGCTTACAATGACCAAAAAAGTAATACAGAACTTTATACTGCAAAAGGAGTAGAGAAAGAAGTATTACCTCATTTCTTTTTAGATCGATACAAAGATGCATATCGTGATGAATTCAAAGAATTCCACCAAGCCATTTTGGAAGATAGAAAACCAAGTGTTAACGAAGTAGATGGACTAAGAGCAGTTGAAATTGCTAAAGCTTGTCAAATATCATTTAAAGAACATAAAGAAGTGAAAATAAAAAACTAATTCAGGAGAACCTAAATGAAGACACTTAAAAATTTTATTAATGGCGAATGGGTTGAATCTAAGTCAAAAGAAACAATGGAGTTACTTAATCCAGCGACTAAAGAGGTGATTGCTTTGGTTCCAGTATCAACTAAGGAAGATGTTGATATGGCGACTAAGGCAGCAAGTGATGCTTTTGAGATTTGGAAAAATGTTGCAGTACCGCGTCGTGCTCGGATATTTTTCAAATTTCATCAATTACTTGTAGAGCATACAGAAGAACTCGGCAGAATAATTACGATCGAAAATGGTAAGAGTATCAATGAAGCGATAGCTGAAGTAAAAAGAGGTATTGAAAACGTTGAGTTTGCTACAGGCGCTCCCACACTAACGATGGGTTATTCATTATCTTCAATAGCGACTGATGTGGAAGCAACTAATTATCGTTATCCTATCGGTGTTGTTGGGGGAATTACACCATTTAATTTTCCGATGATGGTTCCTTGTTGGATGTTCCCGATGGCAATTACTGTTGGTAATACTTTTGTTTTGAAGCCATCCGAAAAAGCCCCATTACTAACAGAAAAGTTAGCTGAATTACTTCAAGAAGCTGGACTTCCCAAGGGTGTCTTCAATGTTGTAAATGGTGCCAAAGATGTTGTGAATGGAATATTGGATCATCCTGATATTAAGGCAATTTCATTCGTTGGCTCTAAGGCAGTTGGTGAATATATTTATAAGCGTGGTAGTGAAAACCTCAAACGTGTTCAAGCGTTGACGGGTGCGAAGAATCATACAACAGTATTGAATGATGCTAACGTCAAAGATGCAGTTAAAGCAATTGTGGCTTCTTCATTTGGAAGTGCCGGAGAACGTTGTATGGCAACTAGTGTTTTGGCGGTTGAAGAAGGTATCTATGATGAATTTATGTCAAAATTCGTTGAAGCTGTTAAAGATATCAAGATGGGTAATGGCCTAGATGAGAGTGTTGTGCTTGGTCCAGTAATCAGAGCAGAGAACCAAGAACGGACATATGGATATATCGAAAAGGGTGTCGCCGAAGGAGCCAATATCTTGTTAGACGGACGTGAACGGACTAATGACGAAGGATACTTTGTGGGACCGACTATTTTTGAAAATGTCACAACGGATATGACTATTTGGAAAGAAGAAATGTTTGCACCTGTTCTAAGTGTAATGAAAGTTGAAAATATTCAAGATGCAGTTATAACAGCTAATAAATCAGAATTTGCCAATGGCGCATGCCTATTCACTAATAATGCCAGTGCAATTAGATACTTTAGAGAGAATATCGATGCCGGTATGTTAGGTATTAATCTTGGTGTACCAGCGCCAATGGCATTCTTCCCATTCAGTGGTTGGAAGTCTTCGTTTTATGGAACGTTACATGCAAATGGAAAAGACAGCGTTGATTTTTATACTAGAAAGAAAGTTGTCACAGCTCGTTATTCACGAGCCGACATTTAGGTGGAAAACATGTTATTAAAACAAAGAATATCTAAACAAGTGCAAGATGGTGTAACGATGTTACAGGATCTACCTTTGAAGAGTGTTGAAGGACTGCAGTATACCGGCATGCGCGTACTCGAAATACATGAAGGTGCTAGTTATGGTGAAAAAACCACCAACTTCGAAGTTTGTGTGGTAGCTCTAACTGGAAAAATTTCTGTGGCAGATATTGAAAGTGATTTGGGAATTTTAGGAAAGAGAAACGATATTTTTGAGAAAATTCCTACAGATAGTGTGTACATCGGTATCAACAATCGCTTTGATATAACAGCTCAAAGTAATGCCAAAGTACTGATTGCATATGCACCTGCAAAAAAAGAATTACCCACAAAGGTAATTCTTTCTGAAGATAATTTGGTTGAACATCGTGGTAAATATAATAACAAACGATTGGTGCATAATATTTTGGATGATCAGTCAACAATTGCTGAGAGCTTGTTAGTGGTTGAAGTTTTTACTGATGAAGCTAACTGGTCAAGTTATCCACCTCATAAGCATGATAAAGATAATTTACCAGAAGAATCCTTACTTGAAGAAATTTACTATCACGAAATGAATCCTAAACAAGGTTTTGTTTTTCAACGTGTTTATACTGACAAATTAGATATTGATGAAACGATGACTGTGAAAAATGGCGATGCAGTTGTAGTACCTAGAGGTTACCATCCTGTCGGAGTTCCTGATGGATACGATAGCTTTTATCTGAATGTTATGGCTGGGCCCACAAAAATATGGAAGTTCAATAATGATAAGGATCACGAGTGGATCCTTGATAGGAGCGAATAAATGACAAACTTAGATTTGATTACCTTAGGAAGAGCTTGTATTGATCTAAACGCTGTAGAAATTAATAGACCGATGGAAGAAACAAAAACTTTTTCAAAATATGTTGGTGGTTCACCCATTAATATAGCTATTGGTAGTTCAAAGTTGGGTTTAAAAGTTGGATTCATCGGGAAAATTGCGGATGATCAACATGGTCGCTACATCGCAAAATATATTAATGATATTGGGATTGATACTAAAGGTATGATTGTTGATCACGAAAAACATAAAACTGGTCTGACCTTCACGGAAATAAAAAGTCCGACTGAAAGTAATATTCTTATGTATCGTGATGAAACAGCAGATTTATATTTAGATCCTAGTGAAATTGATGAAGAATACATCAAATCTGCAGCCTCACTGTTGATTTCAGGAACAGCTCTGGCTCAGAGCCCATCGCGTGAGGCAACGATAAAGGCAGCAAGATTAGCGGTTAAAAATAACGTTAAACTTATCTTCGAATTGGATTACCGTCCTTATACTTGGAAGTCGATGGAAGAAGTGTCGGAATATTATCTATTGATCGCCAAAATGGCTGACGTAGTTATTGGTACCAGGGATGAATATGATGTGATGGAGAATATTCAAAATGGCACAGAGCTGGATAATCAAAGAACGGTTACAGAATTATTTAAATATAGTCCCAACTTGATTCTCATTAAGCACGGTAAAGATGGTTCCTTTGTCTATACACGAGATGGGAATACTTATGAAGGAGGTATTTTTAAGACCAAAGTCTTGAAGAGCTTTGGCGCAGGAGATTCCTATGCTTCAGGATTTATATTTGCACTACACAATGATTTACCAATAGATACAGCTTTGAAATATGGAGCTGCAGCATCGTCAATCGTTATAAGTAAGCATTCATCGTCTGAAGCAATGCCGACTGAAGAAGAAATCCAGACAGTTATTGCGGATGGCGAGGTGAAGTTTGATGACTGAGACGATCAAACTGACGGTCGCACAAGCAATAGTAAAATTTTTAAATCAGCAATATTATTCTATTGATGGTAAAGAAGAACCATTTGTGGAAGGTGTTTTTGGAATCTTTGGACACGGTAATGTATTAGGATTAGCCCAAGCTCTGCAAGAAAATCCTGGTCATTTGAATGTGTACCAAGGCAAAAATGAACAAGGGATGTCTCACGCTGCTAGTGCCTTTGCAAGACAGAATTTACGACAAAAAATATTTGCGGTGACTGCTTCAGCTGGACCTGGTTCGGCTAATATTGTGACCGCAGCCGGAACTGCAGCAGCCAATAATATTCCGTTGTTAATTTTCCCAGCTGACGTCTTTGCTACTAGACAACCTGATCCAGTATTGCAACAAATCGAAGTGGATTATAGTCCGACAATTACGACTAACGATGCTTTTAAGCCGGTATCTAAATTTTGGGATCGAATTGAACGTCCTGAACAATTGATGAGTAGTTTGATCAAAGGATTTGAGGTGCTAACTAATCCTGCTACAACTGGACCTGTTACAATCTGCCTTCCTCAAGATGTTGAAGGGATGAGTTATGACTATCCAGTAGAATTTTTTAATAAGCGAATTCATTATTTAAAGAGAGTCGCACCGGATGAGCAGGAATTACAACGAGCTAGCCAACTGATTGCCAAAAGCAAGAATCCTATTCTAGTTGTTGGAGGTGGGGCCAAGTATTCCGAAGCACAAGAGGTTATTAAGCGGTTTGCAATGAAGTTCAATGTTCCCATCGTTGAAACTCACGCAGGTAAGTCTACGATTGCAAGTGACTTTGAGTATAATCTGGGCGGATTAGGAATTTTGGGAACCTCAGCAGCAAATATCGCCATGAAACGATCAGACTTGGTAATCGGCTTGGGTACTCGATATACAGATTTCACAACTAGTTCTAAGACGATTTTTAACAGTCAAGCGCAATTCATAAATATAAATCTTAACAGAGTTCAAACATATAAATTTGATGCTGTCCAAATGGTGTCGGATGTTAGAAAAACTTTAGAACTGCTGATGGATTCAATTGGTGATTATCATTCAGATATCAATGATTTGGATATTTTGAAGAATGATTGGACTAAGGAAAGAAATCGTTTAGCAAATATTAAATTTACTAAACAAGACTTTGAACCAGAAATAAAGAATCAATTTGACCAAGAATTACTAAATAAATATTCTGAACAACTTGGTACTGAATATACACAGACTACAGCATTACTTAAGCTGAATAGTCTCATACAAGATTCAACTGTAGTCGCTGCTGCGGGGTCATTACCTGGTGATATTCAACGTGTCTGGGAAACTAATAAGTTCAATACATATCACATGGAATATGGATATTCTACGATGGGATACGAAGTCAGTGGGGCTCTAGGAGTCAGATTAGCTGATCCAAGTGAAGAAGTATACGCATTAGTCGGCGATGGTAGTTTTGTTATGCTTCACAGTGAATTACTGACGGCATTGCAGTACAACAAAAAAATCAACATAATTTTATTCGATAATTCAGGTTTCGGAAGTATCAATAACTTGCAGATGGGGCATGGCAGTGATTCTTACGGGACAGAATTTAGAGATTACAAAGATGATGTTATCAATGTTGATTACGCAAAAATTGCCGAAGGATACGGAGCAGTATCATACAGGGTTAATAATGAGACAGATTTAATTGAGGCGATAAGCGATTCTAAAAAGCAAAGCAAGTCAACTCTGATTGAGATCAAGGTGTTACCGAAGACGATGACTGAAGGGTATGACAACAGTTGGTGGCGTGTAGGTCTCTCGGAGGTTTCTAATAAAAAACAAATAGATCGATTGGTTTCTGAACAAAATGAGATGTTAAAAAAAGCAAAACAATATTAAATGTCAATTTACTTAGGAGAAAATCATGGTCGTAAAAGTAGGAATTGTAGGATTAGGTCGGTTGGGAAAAATTCATGTGGAGAATCTTTCTAAGAAAGTTTACAACTGCGAATTAGTAGCCGCCACTAGTATTGTGGATGAGGAATTAGAATGGGCCAAGGACGAATTGGGAGTGCAATATTTATATCACGATTTTGATGAAATGATTGCTAATGATGAGATTGATGCGATATTTATTGTTTCTCCATCATCATTCCACCCTGATCAAGTTGTCAAAGCACTGAATAAGAATAAACATGTTTTCAGTGAGAAACCATTAGGTCTTAGTGTTGAAGATATTCAAGCAATTTTACCAGTTATTAATAGTAGTTCTAAAAAATTCATGCTTGGATTCATGCGCCGTTTTGATGATTCATATCGATATGCCAAGGAAAAAATTGATGCCGGTGAAATCGGTGATGTTACATTGATTCGTTGTTATAGTATTGATCCGAGCGACGGGATGAAGAGTTTCGTAAACTTCGCTAAGAATAGCAATAGTGGCGGAATTTTCTCAGATATGTCGATTCATGATATTGATGTGATCAGATGGTTCTTAAACTCAGATGATGCCGGTGTTGATAGAGTTTGGTCATTAGGTAACAACGTTGCATATCCAGAATTAAATGACTTGAACGAATTGGAAACTGGTGCAGCGATGATGCAATTAGCTGATGATAAGATTGGTATGTTAGTTGCTGGTAGAAACGCAGCGCATGGCTATCATGTTGAAACTGAAATCATTGGGACAAAGGGTACATTAAGAATTGCCGCAACTCCGGAGAAGAACCTAGTTCAAGTAATGAATTCCAGTGGTGTAGTTAGACCAACATCTCAGAACTTTCCAGAGAGATTTCAACAAGCCTTTTTATCTGAAGAACAATATTTTATTGATGCCGTAGACAATAATACTGATATTGCCATTAAGGCTGAGGATGGTTTATATGCAACTCAAGTTGCGATTGCCCTTCAGGAATCATATGACAATAAAAAAATCATTGATATTAAGGGAGACCACTAATATGACGATCAAACTGGGAATTGCGCCAATAGCTTGGACTAATGATGACATGCCACAATTAGGGGCAAACAATACTTTTGAACAGTCAATTTCGGAGATGGCATTGGCGGGATTCAAAGGTACAGAAGTAGGAAGTAAGTTTCCAAAAGACGTCACAATTTTGAAACACGCTTTAGAAGTCCGCAATATGAGTATCGCCAGTGCTTGGTTTAGTTCATTTTTGCTTTCAAAAGATTGGGAAGAAAACGAAAAAGCTTTTAAGGCACATCGAAATTTTCTTCAGTCATTGGGTGCCAAAGTGATTGTTGTTTCGGAACAGGGAAATAGTATTCAAGGTCAAATTGATACACCGTTGTTTATGGATAAACCTATCTATACAGAGGAACAATGGGAAGCGGTCATCAATGGACTCGAGAAGTATGGTGATCTTGCTCATGAAAAAGGCATGGAAATCGTCTATCACCACCATATGGGAACTGGTATACAGACTACTGAAGAGATTGAATATTTGATGGATCATACAGATCCAAGCAAGGTAAGCTTGCTGTTTGATACCGGTCATTTAGTATTTTCCGGGGAAGATCCAATTTATATCTATGAGAAATATAAAAATAGAATCAAACATATTCATTTCAAAGACGTTAGAAAATCTGAAATGGAAAAAGCCAAAAACGATAATCGCAGTTTTTTAAATAGTGTTAAAGCTGGAACCTTCACCGTTCCTGGTGATGGGATGATTGATTTCGAACCAATATGGGAAAAAATCAAAGACAGCGGTTATGATGGCTGGATAGTGGTAGAAGCCGAACAAGATCCTGATAAAGCTAATCCGTATGAGTATGCTAAGAACACAAGAGCGTATATAAAGAAAGTCACAGGTTTGTAGGAGGAATTATGCCTTTAGTAAAAGTAGATTTACTACAAGACAGTTGGACTGAAGCTGATACCAAGAAGTTACTTGATGTTATTCATGAATCCTTGCTTGAGACATGGGATATTCCTGTCCGTGATCGTTATCAAATAGTTAACTATCATAAGAAAAATGAAATGATAGTTGAAGATACAGGCTTGAATATATCCAGAAGTGAACGTGTTATTATTATATCTGTTACAAGTTTTACCCGGACAATTGAGCAAAAGAAGAATCTCTATCGAGTGTTAGCTGATAAGTTGAGCAATTCGAATCTGGAACTTTCAAGTACTGATTTGATGGTTAATATTACAAATAATAATTTAGAAGATTGGTCATTTGGACTGGGTGAAGCTCAATTGCTGGATGAATGATTGAAATTTAATACAAGAAGTTGGAATCTATTGAAAGATAGAGACTGACTTTTTTTTCTGTTCTGAAATATTTATATAATTTATGAAATCGATACCAAATATATTGACAATTGTGTAAGCAGTTGCTACTATATTGTTGTGATAACGATTTCAACAAAGGAGGCCCATACAATTGGCAACTATATCAGATGTGGCGAAGTTGGCTGGATTATCTGTATCCACTGTTTCAAGAGTAATAAATGACAGTCCCCATGTTTCCCCCAAGAAGAGAGCATTGGCGAAAGAAGCTATGGATCAACTTGGTTATGTTCCTTTACCTGCTGCTAGACAATTAAGAGGCTCAAGCTCAAAATCGCTTGCGGTAGTAGTGCCAAGGATTGTTAATCCATTTTTCTCGTACTTGATTGACTCAATAGAAAGAACACTGATCAGTGCAGATTTTAACACGATAATTGTTCAGACCTTTGGGAACAAAGATCAAGAATTGGGTGCGTTGGAACTTCTAAAAAAACAACAAGTTGATGGAGTAATTCTTTGTTCAATAGAAAATCAGTGGTCAGTGATCAAAGAATATTTGAAATATGGCAAGATTGTACTCGCCAATGAATATTTGAAGGACTTACCGATTCCGATGATATATGCTAATCAGTATGAAGGTCTAAAGTCAGGAACGGAATATTTACTAAAGCAAGGCTTTAGCAAAATTGCATACGCAACTGGTCGAAAGAAGTTATCAATTGCACCACTTGGAAGTGACTTTGATTCAGACAGATTCAATGGCTTTCAAGATGCGTTACAAGAAGCTAAGCTGAGTTTTAATTCTAATTGGTTATTCTATGACGCACATACCGAAGAAGACGGAAACAAAATTTTGATGGAAATTTTAAAGATGACTGATAAACCTGATGCAATTATTGCTGGTAGTGATGAAGTCGCAGCTGGAATAGTTGAATCTGCCAGAAACAATGGAGTTTCAGTTCCGTCGCAACTAGGTGTACTTGGAATTGATGATCAACCAATGGCTTCGAAGTTAAATATACCGTTGTCGACAATTAAACAACCGGTAAATGAAATGGGAATAAAAGCTGCACAGTTGATGATAGCTGAATTAAATGGTGAAGGTGAAAGAAATACCACACCATTAGAATTAAAAGTTATATCACGACAGTCAGCCTAAAAAATTGAATATAAATTTATATTCTTTTTTTAAAAGAATAAATGGTATCGATACCAAAAATGGAGGAATTATATTATGACAGTAGTTTTAGCAAGAGTGGATCAACGTTTGGTACATGGATTGATTGTTAACCAATGGGCACAATCATTAAAAGTAAAAAGATTTATGGTTGTTGATGATGCAATAAGTAAAAATGAGGATATCAAGGCAAGTATGAGAATGTCAAAGCCTGCTGGAACAGGGATGTCAATTATTGATGCTGAAAAAGCAATTACTAATTTTAATAGTGGTAAATATGACGCCCAAAGAGTTTTTGTTTTGGTGAAAGAACCAGAAACACTGATCAAACTAATTGAAGGTGGAGTCGATATCCCTAAAGTTGATTTAGGAATTGTGTTCAATGAAGACGGTCGTGAACCTATTACGAAGTTTGTTGCATTAAATGATGAAGAGCGTGCAGATCTAAAGACTATTCAAGATAAGAATGTACCAATTGTGATTCAATACGTACCAACTGATACGGAAGAACCATACAAAGCATAGGGGGAGTTTATCATGTCAGGTATTCAAATATTACAAGATATATTGATTATTATATTGGCTGGTTATATGACTATTGATCAAAATGGTCTTGTCATTATGTCTTGGTTCCCGGTTATCGTCGGAACTATTGCCGGAATCATCATGGGAGATTTAACAACAGCATTAACAATTGCTGGTACTTTCCAATTAATGATGCTTGGAGTGGCTGCTTTGGGTGGTGCTTCAGCTCCTAATTATGGATTAGCTACAATCATTGGTGTATTCATTGCAACACGTACAGGCACGGGTATCAAATCAGCGATTGCCGTCGGTTTACCAGTTGGTTTATTGGCCATTCAGTTGGAAGTTGTTGCTCGTATTATAGCGAACTTTTTAGCACACAAAATGCAATCTGATAATAATAAAAGTTCATGGAAAAAGATGAACCTGGAAGCATGGTTGGGACCGATTCTGTTTAGTTTACAAACAGCTTTGCCGGCTGCTTTGATCGTATTCTTTGGTCCAGAAGTTGTAACGTTTATTTTGAAAGTTGTTCCAAAATGGGTAACAGATGGCTTAACAGTTGCTGGTGGAATGTTGCCAGTTGTAGGTATCGGAATGTTATTACATTACATGCCAGTTAAGAAATTCTTACCATATATCATAGTGGGATTTGTCTTTGCAGCATATTTGAATATAGGAGTATTAGGAATTGCGTTGATCGGTTTTGCCGCAGCATATTGGTACTTTTTCAGTGAGTCTAAAAAAGCAACTGAAGTTGAAACAGCTTCAGCATCAGGTGTTCAAGATGATGACGAGGGAGACGATTATGATGAATGATACCGAAAAATATAAAGTAACAAAAAAAGATAGGCGTAAAGCAGCTATCCGTTATAACTTTATGGCTTGTAATCTATTTAATTATGAATCTCAAATGGGTCCAGCTGTAGCTTGGTCTATGGCTCCAGTACTACGCAAAATATATAAAAATGATGATGATTATAAGGCAGCTTTGAATAATCATTTTAACTATTATAATTCTACAACTGTAATGTCTTCAATGATTCTAGGTGCAACGTTGGCCATGGAAGAACGTGATGGAATTCAGGCTAAAGATGCTGTGCAATCACTAAAGACCAGTTTGATGGGTCCACTTGCCGGTGTCGGAGATACGTTAGTTTGGGTTTTATGGCCAACAATTATGGGATCGATATCAGGATATATGGCACTTCAAGGTAATCCACTTGGAGCAATAATCTGGCTTGTTGCGAATATTGTTTTTTGGTTCGTCAAATTAAAATTGTTCGATGTTGGTTATACTTCAGGGACTAAGTTAATTACTTCATTGGGAAATAAATTAACTATCTTTACCGAAGCGGCTTCAATTATGGGCTTGAGTGTCGTTGGTGGATTGATTGCAACAGTTGTTAAAATATCAGCACCTGTTAAATTTCAATTTGGTAAAGTCGCATTGAATCTTCAAACAGGTGTGTTTGACAAAATCATGCCAGCATTATTACCTGCATTATTAACATTTTTGATTTTCAAACTACTGGGAAATAAAAAGTGGACACCAACTAGAGTTATTTTGTTAGTAATCGCAATTTCACTTGTAGGAACATTTTTAGGAATTTTTAAAGCATAGGGGCAGATAAAATGAAACGTAAAATAATATTAGCGTCACATCATAAGTTGGCTGATGGTATGGCGGACACATTAAACTTTATTACTGGTGGAACGGCTGAAGTAAATGTTTTATCAGCTTACATGAACAATGACTCGATTGAAGATAAAATAAAAACCTTGATGGATGAACCTTCTGATACTGAAATAGTCGTTTTAACTGATATGACAGCGGGAAGTGTTAATCAAAAGTTCTTTAGTTATCGTACTCGCCCACATACTCAGATTATTAGTGGAATGAATTTGCCATTAGCATTGTCAATTTCAATGGAACCAGCTGATAAATATTTAACTCAAGAAAGGGTTGAATCACTTATTGCTCAGTCCAAAGATGCAATCGTATATGTAAATACTATGCAAGTTGAGGTTGATGATGACGATGAGTGATATTAAATGGTGGAAGAACAGTGTAGTCTATCAAGTTTATCCTAAGAGTTTTAATGATTCTAACAATGATGGCGTTGGAGATATTCCTGGTATCACTCAAAAGTTGGATTATTTGAAAAAGTTGGGCATTGATGTGATCTGGTTAAATCCGATTTATGTATCTCCACAAATAGATAATGGATACGATATAAGTAATTACAAAAAAATTGATTCTAGTCTGGGTACTGAAGAAGAATTTACTACGCTTTTAGACAGTGCTCATAAAAAAGGAATCAGAATTATTTTGGATCTAGTGGTTAACCATACTTCTAGTCAACATCCGTGGTTTAAAGATGCAATCAAAAGCAAAGCTAGCAAATACCATGATTATTACATTTGGAAAGATGGACAAAAAGGTGAATTACCGAATAACTGGGGATCATCTTTTGGCGGAACGACTTGGGAATATGTTGATAAACTAGGACAATACTATTTGCATTTGTTTGCTAAAGAACAACCTGATCTGAATTGGGAAAATCCCGATGTTCGAAAAGATGTTTATGATATTATGAAATTTTGGTTAGATAAGGGTATCGATGGATTTAGAATGGATGTAATTTCGTTGATTTCTAAGGATCCTAAGTATCCAGATGGACCATTAATACAAAATAGAAAACTAGGCAGTTATTATGCTGGTGCAGCCAATGGTCCCAAAGTTCATGAGTACTTGAAAGAAATGAATCGTGAAGTTTTGAGTAAATATGATGTGATGACCGTTGGAGAAACTCCACATACGTCTTCGAAAGAAGGTGTGCTATACGCTGATGCATCTAGGAATGAATTAAATATGGTATTTCAATTTGATCATATGCATTTGGACTATGGCAAGTATGGTAAATATTCAGATAAAAGATTTAAGTTAGTTGATTTAAAGCGAGTTCTTACCGAATGGCAAAATGCAATGTATGCACATGACGGCTGGAATAGTTTGTATTGGAGTAATCATGATCAGGCACGTCCTGTTACAAGGTTTGGTGATGATGATGGCAAATATCGAGTCCAATCCGCCAAAATGCTGGGAACAATTTTGCATATGCAACAAGGTACGCCCTTTGTTTTTGAAGGTGAAGAACTTGGCATGACAAATACTAAATATAAATCTATTGAAGATTATACTGACTTGGAAACATTTAATACTTATCATAGATTCATTGATCAGTATAAATTGCCCAAAGATTTTACTATGAAAAGTGTATATTTGAAATCACGTGATAACGCGCGTACGCCCATGCAATGGGATGATAGTAAGAATGCAGGATTTTCTAATGCTACACCTTGGATAAAAATGAATCCTAATTATCACGATATCAATGTAAAAAATGCATTAAATGATAAAGATTCCGTCTTCTATTTTTATCAAAAATTAATCAAGTTACGACATGATTTGCCCATTGTAACAACAGGTAAGTATGAATTGCTCGATAAGGATAACCCTGATACTTATTGTTACTTAAGAACAAGTAAAAATGAAACTTTATTTGTAGCAGGTAATTTTACTACTAATAGTAAGAACGTTCAGATACCTAAGTTGGATGGCGTGGGTAGTAAGATGATTAGTAACTATTCAGCTCCAGAAACAATTAAAAGTGGAGAATTAAATTTGCCACCTTATGGTACAGTTGTGTATTTATTTGGTACTGAAGCTGAATAACAAAAAGCCGGTAACTGTTTGAAGACAGCTACTGGCTTTTTAATTACCACTTTTTAAAATAAATCTATTGCGATATTTCAAAGGCGTCATACCGATGTTATTAACAAAGAATTTGGAAAAGTAAGAAGGAGAAGCAAAACCACATTCATAACTTATATCAGTAACTGATAAAGAGCTTTTTCTCAGTAGTAAACAAGCTTTTTGTAGTTTCAAATTCTGAATGTAATGACTAGGCGTAGTCTTCTTGTACTTTTGAAATAATTTGAATAAGTAGGATCTATCAATATTATGAATTTTAGCAACTTCATCAACTGAAATATTTTCTGAATAATGCTTTTTTATATAATTGGTTATTTGTAATAGTAGATGTTCCTTAATGCCTAATTCCTCAGGTAAATTCTCTTTAGAAGAAAGATAATCAAATAGTGAAAATGTTGCACTCAGAGAACTAAAAAGATTATTTTGTTTGAAGCTTTGGTATACATCGTCAAACATTTTATCGATATTATCATCAAATGCATCATGAATTACATAATCATTATTGGAAAGATTACATTTCTTAAGTAATGCTTCTACTTTATTTCCAGATAATCCAATCCATCTATACGTCCAAGGGTTATTTTGCTTTGGATAATATTTATTACCACAATGCGCCGGTATCATAAAAATATCACCAGCTCTGATATGTTCATTCGGCGAATTAGCCAATGAAAAGTAACCTTCACCATCTATACAATAGTGGATAACCCAATAATTGATTGGGATATATTCTACAGGTTTGGATGGACGGCATTTTTCAAATCCGGCCTCACAAATACTGAAATCATCACTTAACGGTTCATTATTAATTACTACATCCGCTTGTTCTAATTTTTTTATCATGATATTCCTCTGATCAGATTATATTGGTATAAATTGTCGATAGTCAACATAATTACAATAATATGGAATCATCTTGTATTTTTAAAATTATCAATAGCGATTATATTTAGAGTATCAAATGAATCAATACGAAAGGATGATAACCTTGGAGGAATCTAATAAGAGAGAACGTTTAGGATCGGTTGCGTTAATGCTAATGACATTCTCAGCTGTATTCGCATTTCCCAGTATTGTTAATAATAGTATTCAAATTGGTCTAGCTACAATACCAGGTTATATTTTTGGCTCAGTATTTTATTTTTTGCCATTTATTTTGATGATTGCGGAATTCGCATCAGCTAATTCGGACAAAGAGTCAGGAGTTCACAGTTGGCTTGAAAGTGTCCTCGGTCCCAAATGGGCATTTTTAGGCGCATGGTCTTATTTCTTTGTTAATCTATTTTTCTTCTGTTCATTATTACCAAACACATTGATTTATGGATCATATGCGTTCTTAGGAAAAAATGTCTTTGGTGGTAAAAACGGAACTGTAATTATTGCAATTATTTCAATAGCATTATTTTGGGTTATGACATGGGTATGTATCAAAGGAGTTTCATGGATTTCCACCGTTACAAGTCTGGCCGGAAGTGCTCGTTTATTTATGGGCATTATCTTTGTTATTCTGGCCTTCGTCGTCGTTTTCGGCTTTGGAAAAGCTCCAGCACAAGATTTTTCGATGAAAAGTGTTGCTCCGACTTTTAATTGGACGTTCTTCATGACAATGGCATGGATATTACAGGCCGTTGGCGGTGGAGAAAGTATTGGAGTTTATATTAAGGATGTTAAAGGTGGCAACAAGACTTTCGTTAAAACTATGATCAGTGCCACGATATTTGTTGGTATCATGTATATTCTTGGAGCTGTGGCCGTTGGGTTTATCGTTCCAACGTCAGTTCTTAAAGGTAATTTTTCAAATGGTATATTCGACATTTTTAAAATTTTAGGAACTCATTTCAATATTCCAGGTGGAGTAATGGTTCGTTTAGTTGGTGTGATTTTGTTCTTAGGAAGTCTAGGATCACTAGCCCTTTGGACAGCTGCACCAGTAAAAGTATTTTTCTCTGAAATACCTGAAAAAGTATTTGGTAAATGGTTAGTTCGTACAAATGATGAAGGTAATCCAACTAATGCTTTGATAGTACAAGGAATCATAGTTACAATTTTACTGATTATACCTGCACTTGGTATTGGTGATATGGATAGTTTCCTAGAAACCTTAATTAATATGACGGCTTCTACATCCTTACTGCCAGTGTTGTTTATTCTCATCGCATATATAGGATTGAGACTTAAAAAGGATGATATGCCAAGGGACTTCAAATTTGGTAATCGTACGTTTGGCTTAACAGCCGGAATATTCTTGTTAATTGTATTTATTTTTATCTTCTTTATGTCTACCGTTCCAGATCCATCACTTATAACCCAAGAATTGAATGGTGAATTACCAAAGGGTACTGCTAGTCCGATCGGAACATTAATTTATAACTTATTAGGATTAATTATCTTTATGGGATTTGCTTGGATCTTCTGGGCAAGATATGAAAAAAAGAATAAAAAAGCATTGGAAAATGACAATATTGAAGAGGTGGCTAAATAATTATGAAAATGTGGGAGAACTACCAAGTTGATGAGATAAATCGTGAGCCAGCTAGAGCACATTTTTTAACCTTTCCAACTAAGGAACGTGCCTTATTAAATGAAAATAAATATACACATGCATTCAAAAATTTGAATGGTACTTGGAAATTTATGTTTTTAGATGCTCCAGAATATAGTCCAGATGGATTTTATAAAGAAAATTTTGATACCGATTCAATGGATGATATAACTGTGCCTGGATGTTGGCAGATGCAAGGATATGGAAAGATGCATTATTCTGATTTATGGTATAACTTTCCGATTGATCCGCCGTATGTTCCAACGGAGAATCCAACAGGTATCTACAAACGTACATTTACTATCGATGATAGTTATTTAAATAAAAAGGTTATTCTCCGTTTTGGTGGAGTAGATTCTGCTTATAATGTTTGGGTAAATGGTCAGGAAGTGGGATATAGCAAAGGTGCACGTAATGAAGCTGAGTTTGATATAACTGATATTGTTAGGATAAATAAAGCAAATGACTTAACTGTTAGAGTGTATCAATGGTCAGATGGAACTTATCTTGAAGATCAGGATATGTGGTGGCTTAGCGGGATTGATCGTGACGTTGAATTATTAGGTGTTCCCAAAGATGGAGTACAAGATTTTACCGTGGTTGCCAACTTAGATGATGAATATGTTAATGGATTTTTAGATATAAAAGTCCAATTACGTGAAGATGATGGACAAAAGGTGTTCGCTAATCTGTTGGATAGTAAAGGCAAATCGATATTTGAAGATTCTGCAATAGTTAATGATGGAAAAGTTGAAATCACAGCAGAAATTAAAAATGTACAAAAATGGTCTGCAGAAATACCTGATTTGTACAAACTATTACTAACGGTTAAAAAAAATGACAATTTAGTAGAGGTCATTCCGCAAAATGTGGGATTTAGGAACATTCATGTTGAAGGAGATACGTTCCTAGTTAATGGAGTTGCAATTAAGATCAAGGGCGTTAACAGACATGATTACAATCCTCGTAATGGACGTGTTGTCGCAAAAGAAGAAATTGAATCAGATATAAAATTGATGAAACAGTATAATATCAATGCTATTCGTACAAGTCATTATCCAAATTCCTATTATCTGTATGATCTGTGTGATGAGTACGGAATGTATTTGATTGCTGAAACTGACCTTGAATGCCATGGATTTGAATTAACCAAAAAATATGATTGGATTACCAATGATCCAGACTGGGAAACAGCCTACGTTACAAGAATGACTAGAATGATTTCAAGAGAAAAAAATCATCCGTCAATTCTGTTCTGGTCATTAGGGAATGAATCTGACTTTGGATGTAATTTTAGAAAAATGGCTGAAGTCGCAAAAGAAATGGATCCAACAAGATTGATTCATTATGAAGGTGATTTCGATGCTGAAGTTGTAGATGTATATTCGACCATGTATACCTGGCTTGAACATCCAACAAAGAAATTGTTGATGAAAAATATCATTGCTGATTCAAAGAAACCGCATATTCTATGCGAGTACGGGCATGCTATGGGTAATGGCCCAGGTAATTTAAAAGAATATCAAGATTTGTTTTATGCAAATGATAAATTACAAGGTGGATTCATCTGGGAGTGGTTTGATCACGGAATTGAGTCATACACTAAAGACGGTGAAAAATATTACCGTTATGGTGGTGATTTCGGAGATGATCCAAGCAATAAAGACTTCTGTATTGATGGACTACTAATGCCAGATCGTACGCCGTCACCTGGATTATATGAATATAAAAAAGTTATTGAACCAATTGAAACCTCTGAAGTTGATATTATGCAAGGTAAGATAGAATTACTGAGTCACTATGACTTTGCTGATTTAAATAGATTTAGATTGGTTTATACAATCATGGAAGATGATGTCGTATTACAAAGTGGCTCAATGGATTTGCCATCTATTCCTGCTAGACAAAAGAAAGAGGTAACTATTCCTTATGATTCAGATATAACCCCTAAACCTGGATCAGAATATTTGTTAAATATTTCTTATCAATTAAAAAAAGATACAGCGTACGCAGCATCTGGATATGAATTAGCAACCGCTCAATTTGAACTTCCAATTCATACTGCAGGTATCAAGGTAATTCCGAATGGAAAAGTATCAGTGAGTGAAAGTGCTGCGTGCTTAACCGCCACCGGTGATAATTTTCAGATAAAATTTGATACCGTCAGAGGTATCATTACTAGTTTGATTCGTGATGGAATTGAATTGATGAACAGGGGACCCAAGTTTACTTTCTGGAGAGCACCAATAAGCAATGACATGGAAATAATTGATGAAATGAAGAAAGTTCAATTTCTTCATTTGGAACATGATGTGGTTAAGTCATTTGATTACGATATAAAAGATGATCACTTGAATGTAGTTGTCAAAACGTTACATGGGACAACCAACAGTTCATGGCACTTTGATTGTGAGTATGACTACACAATTTATGCCACCGGTGATATTTTGGTAGATGTCAAAGGTATTCCAGGTGGAAAATTGGATATGGCACCAGACATGTTGCCCAAGCTAGGTGTTACTATGAATTTAAATCAATCATTAGAAAAAGTTAGATATTTTGGCCGTGGTCCGGGTGAAAATTATGCGGATTCCAAAGAGGCAGGCATGCTAGGCGTATATGAAAATAACGTTGATGGAATGTTTACTAATTATGTGGTTCCTCAAGCCAATGGAAATCATATGGATAGTAAATGGGTGTCGTTAACTGATGATAGAGGACAGGGAATAGTGTTTACAGCTTTGAAGTCCTTTAACTTCAGTACCTCATATTATGATGAAAAAACACTGGATGAGGCTATGCATACATGTGATTTGAAGAGAGCAGATCATGTTGTTTTGAATATTGATTACAAACAAAATGCTCTTGGAACGTATTCATGTGGACAGTGGCAGTTAGAGAAGTACAGAACAAAAGTCGAACCGTTTGAAATTCAGTTTAGAATTACACCGTTTAACAATAAAGAAATAAGTGATAAGGCCATTGCACATGAAAATATAGAAAACTAATGTAGTTATTTATAAAAAGTCACTCCCCCTAGAATCGTAAGTACATTAGATTATACAAAAAAATCCAGTAGCCGTTGGAGGACAGCTACTGGATTTTTTGCGTTGAGTGGTTTTGTTAATAGGATGAGAAGGAGTTTGAGGAGAGAAGTTATGAAGTTTTAAACTAAGTCGTTTGCGTTAACCCATTCATTAGTGGCAACACGATATAGCGTTTGTCCGTTTGTAGTAAGGGCAGTGTCTGAGAACCAAGGAGTATTGGGAGCTAGAGCACGATTACCAATTAATTGACCTTTTGCTGTATAAAGGCGTTTAGGTGAGTTTCCAGATGTGGTGATTGTTTTATTAAATATGTCTACTTTTATAAGTGAATCTTTTGTGATTTCTGTAACTTCCGTACCATCTGTAACTTTAACCCATTCATTGGTAGCAACACGATAATATGTTGTGCCACTTAATACCATTTTTTTATCGACTGCCCAATCAGTATTGGCCATCAAAGCACGGTTTCTTACAGCCTTACCATTGATGTTGAATAGTTGAGTCGTCTTATTTGTTCTGAAAGTAGTTTTATGAGTCGTTACCTCTGGTTTTGCGGCTGTTGCCGTTTTTTTGACAACTTGAACATGATAGGCCTTTTGAGATTTATCTACTTTAACTTCGGAAGATTCATTTTTGACTAATGCATATCCTTCTGGGATTACTAATTTGTGCTTTGAACCATGAAGCCCAGATACTTTCATTGATCCAATTTCTTTATTTGTGGCTTGATCAATAAATTGGACTTTGTTTGTGTATGTTGTTGCATCTGTAGACGAGTGACCTGGTTTTTTGTTTGGTTTTACTGGCTTGACGGTCATTGATTGATTTGATGTAGGAATTACATGTACTTTAATTATTCCATAACTTACCGTTAAGTTTTGATCAGGAATTAATTTGTATCCATATGGAACTGGAATACGTGATTTATCAACGGAGGTTGCATTATCTTCTAAATCTTTTATAACTCCATTTGGAATTGTTTCATTTGGTTTGTCATCGTTTATATATTTAACTTTAACATCAGATTTACTCATCTCATGACCATTGTTTGAATTGATTGGTTTAATGTGTACTAAAATTTGATTATCATTGTTAATAGCAATTAATTCTCGTCCAGTAACAGAATATCCTTCAGGTGCTGTTATAGTAGAACCTTTGATTTTTTTAGTTCCATTGGGTACTTCTATTGTTGTTTGTTCAAATTTTTTAGAGTTATCTGTTGAATCTAAAAATTTGATTTTGACAGTTGTTGTTGTTTTTACAATACGCTGAACAGTTACCTTGATTTCATTATTTTCTATTTTAATGAGCTCCCGAAAAGGAATAGTGTATCCAGTGGGGGCTTCAATTGAGTCACTGTTAATTTTTTCAATGTTTTTATTGACATCAATAGTAGTGGAACTTAATTTATTATTTTTGTTTTTTGAATCAATAAAAAATACTGTTATTTTTTTAGTTTCTTTATTTTGTGAATTTGCATTATTAATTTTTGATACATGAATAGTTACTGTTCTACCAGTTTGAATACTAAAATCTTGTGTACTTGAAAGTGTGTACCCATCTGGTACAGGTATTGAATCTTTTTCGACTGTTTTTGCATTATTGGGAATATCTCGAATGGCACTTGCGGGAATAAATGTGGAATTATTTGTATCATCTATATACTTAACAATAACGGCAGATTTTGTTTTATCTAATTGAGCAGCACCATCGGCGGGGGTAGCTGCATTAACCACAACTGCATTAATCATACTTGGATTTAAAATCATAGTACTAAATAATAAACTCGTAATTACAAGGGACTTAGTTTTTTTCATAAAATCTCTCCTTAGGGTCTAATAATTTAAGAACTAGATAATAATAACTAACTGGTGTAAATATCCAGTTAAGTTAATGTAAAATTCATGTAAAGTTTCAGAAAATGATAATTGTGAGTCAAGAAAAAAATACATAAAAAAATCTCATTGGCTAAAAAGCCAATGAGATCAACGATTTATAAAAAACAAATATTATTCTGCAGTGTTTTTAGGTGTCAGACCACTAACTAAGAATGTAACTAAGTGAGATATTTCTTCTTTTTCATCCCAGTTTGGAGATTGAAATAAGAAATAATGTTGAGCGACATAGCCAAATATTGTTGAGAATATGAATCTAAAAATCTCAACATTGTTCCAATCGACCAACAAACCACGGCTCTTCAATTTGTCGAAGGAGTCGTTGATATTCTTCATATATTCATAAGGTATTTCTGCAATCATTTCGGCTCTGATATTCTCATCATAGATAAATTCATCAACGAATATTCGAATTACATCCATATTATCTTTGAAGAACTCCAGTCTGTTCCTGAGAATAATATTAATGAAATCATAGAGAGTGGGATAGTCGGATTTCAAAGTGGATTCAGAAAATTCCGTGATGATTTCCGGTAAGATCACTCTGGATAATGGTTTGAGAATCGATAACAGTAATTCTTCTTTATTATTGAATCGTTTGAACAAACTTCCCTCGGAAACTCCAGCTACTTGAGCAATTTCTTTTGTACTAGTGTCCTTATATCCTTTTTGTGCAAACAGCGTTATAGCGGCTTGAAATATTTTTAATTGTTTATCGGTAAAGCCTGATGTTTCAGGTGATTCTTTATATATATCAATTAGACTTTTCATGTTTTTTCCTCAAAATTATTATTAAGTTAATTGTAATTCAATGGCAGCGAAAAAGCTGGAACAAAATCGCTTTTGTCCCAGCTTCATCAGGGGTGAATCTTAAATATTAGAAATTAAGCGTGTTTTACGCTGTGACCATTGCGGTAACCTAAATATAGTTGTGTTGCCGCAAGGACAATGTTTACGTAGTTCAAAATATTGAACCATGTGTCAATACCAGCTACTTGACTTGCACCAAAGTAAGTCCAGAATCCGGCAATGACAGCAACAACGTTGACCCATCCAAGAGCCTTTTGAAGTTGTTGATCATCTCTCTTAACGTACATCCAAATTGCGTTGATTACGAACCAAATTGCTAAAATCCAAAACATTGTTGTAAACATAATATCAGCTCCTCTAAAAATCTTTTTTGCTTCTATCAGAAAGTGAGCACTCACTTTCTTGATTACAAGGATCATTATAGTTCCACTAAATTTAAAGTCAACAGTTTAAATACATTTTTTTGCAATAAAAAAACTTCTGAGTTAATTACTATTCAGAAGCCTTTGATATCAGTCGTTTTCGTCTTCAATAATATGATCTTTTGTTTGTCCAAAAATTGTAATTATGTGTTGATCACTTAGTCGATAGTGAATATTTCGACCGTGTCGCACGCTTGTAACTAGATTCAATTGACGTAATAAGCTCAATTGATGGGAAATTGATGATTGACTCATGTCTAAAGTATCGGCAATCTCACCAACACTCAAAGGTGTTTTTGACAATGCCAGAATAATTTTTACACGGGTCATATCGCCAAAAGCCTTAAAAATGTTGACCATTGATTCTAATTCTTCATTGGTAGGAATACTTTCCTTCAAATGATTCAGAGCAGCTTGATGTTCTTGTTCTGAAAAATCTTTTTCTACCATATTAATTCACCTTTTTCCTATAAATCATTGAATTTCCCTGTAGGATATATTATATTATAGATGAAATATGAATGAATGCTCATATATTCATGTAAACACTTACATAATTGTAGGGAGGATGTTTCTAATGAAATCGTACAATGTCCAATCCGAATATCAAGTAAAAAGCAAGCAAACGAAATCAAAACATAAATTAGATCATGAATCCACTGTCAGACTATGGAAACTAGTCATTTCAGCAGCTTTTATGATTACTGGATTCATAGGAATATTCGATGAATCAGTTAATATCATACTTTACTTCATTGGTTACTTCGTTATTGGTGGAAGTATTGTTTTAAGAGCGGTCAAAAATATTTTTCACGGTGAAATTTTTGACGAAAATTTTCTAATGACGATTGCGACTGTCGGTGCTCTGATTCTAGGAGAGTATCCAGAAGCTGTCGCTGTTATGTTCTTTTATGAAGTAGGTAACTTATTTGAAGATATTGCGACAAATAATTCCAAGAAGTCAATTTCGGCTTTATTAGAAGTTAAGCCAGTTTTTGCGACTATAAAAATGGTTTCAGGTACCAAGAAGGTAGATCCATCCAAAGTTCAAGTTGGTCAGATTATTATTGTTAGACCTGGTGAGAAGATCCCACTAGATGGAACGGTCGTATCTGGCCAATCAATGGTTGATACATCTGCTCTAACGGGTGAATCAATGCCACGTAGTATTGGTCAAAATGATACTGCTATGAGTGGTTCTATCAATCAGAATGGTACTCTAGAAATAAAGGTTACGAAGATTTATAGTGATTCTACAGTTGCTAAAATATTGGATATGGTTCAAAATGCCAGTAATAAAAAGGCTCCTGCAGAAAAATTCATTACACGATTTGCCAAAATTTATACGCCGATCGTTGTAGCTCTGGCGGTTGCTCTGGCAATAATCCCACCATTATTTACTGGTAACTGGAGTGAATGGATTTCACGTTCCTTAGTATTCTTGGTTATCTCATGTCCTTGTGCCTTAGTTATTTCAGTTCCATTGAGCTTCTTCGGTGGTATCGGGGCAGCATCTAAGCAAGGTGTATTAGTTAAAGGTAGCAGTTACTTAGAGGCCTTGAATAGTGTTGACACGGTTGCCTTCGATAAGACTGGGACTTTGACTAAGGGGCAATTTGAAGTTGTCAAAATTGAACCTGTTTCTGGAATTACTAGACAAGAATTATTAGGCATTGCGGCTGCGGCTGAACAGAATTCCACGCATCCAATTGCACAGTCGATCATCAAGGCTTATAACGGTGATATGAGTCAATTTGAAGTTACTGATGCTAATGAACATGCTGGACATGGTTTAAAGACTACTGTCAACGGTAAAAAAGTTGTAGTAGGTAATGATAAGGCAATGTCTGGTATCAATTTTATCAGGGACAATGGTATTGGAACTGTTGTTTATGTCAGTGCCGATGAAAAGTTCATGGGTAGTATCGTAATTGCCGATGAACCTAAGTCTGATGCTCAAGAGGCGATTGAATTATTACATCAACGCGGGATTAAGAGCGCTATGTTGACTGGTGATAATGCCATAGTTGGTAGATCGATTGCGGATAAACTCAAATTGGATCATGTCTATACTGACTTGTTACCAGAAGATAAAGTTAATATTGTTGAAAAATTACTTGAAACATCTAAGAAAAATAATAAAAAAGTTGCCTTCGTTGGTGATGGTATCAATGACACACCAGTGTTGACCACTGCTGATATTGGTTTCGCAATGGGTGGACTTGGCAGTGATGCAGCCGTTGAAGCTGCTGACATTGTCATTATGGGTGATGAACCTTCCAAGGTTTCTAAGACGATTAAGATTGCACAAGTTACTAGAAAAATTGTTATGGAGAACATTACTTTTGCAATTGGTATCAAAATCCTTTTCTTGATTCTGGGAGCCTTTGGTTTCGTAGGTATGTGGCAAGCGGTATTCGCAGATGTTGGTGTTACCGTTATAGCGGTGATAAATGCTGTTAGATTACAATTTTTGAAATAGTTAAGGGGGAGTAGAAAATTCTACTCCTCTTTTTTATATATTCTAATCAATGTTTATAAAAAGCTTCATTAATAACTTATACTATTATTTAGTTACATTTACATATATTATAATCTGTGAATAATATAATAATAATTTAAGTGAATTATGGAGATAATAAAATGATAGCAGGAAGTTTATATCAGAGAATTGCCAGTGATATCAAAAAAAATATTTTATCCGGTAAATACGAAGTCGGAACGCTTATTCCAACGGAGAATGAATTAGAAAAAATGTACAAGGTTAGTAAAATAACTATTCGTAAAGCTGTTGAATTGCTGGTTGCTGAAGGTTACTTGGTTAAAAAGAGTGGTATCGGAACGACTGTTATTAGTAATAATTTATTTAACAAGTTGTCAAAGGCCAGATCATTCTCGTCGATTGTTGATGAACATGGGGATCTTACTAAGAAAATCCTACAGATTAAATTGGTTTCACCGAACGGAACTCCGTTTGAAGAAATTGGTAAACAACAAGTGTTGTATATCAAGCGTCTTTACTCATTAGACACTAAGCCATTTATAATTTTTGAACACTATTTGCCAAATGTTTCTATTCAAAATGAATTGAAGGATTTACGTCATAAGTCGCTCTATAAAATACTACAGGAAAGTGGTCAAGAGATTGCCAGCTTTAAAGATCAATTCAAAGCGGTGAATCTAAAAAGTATTGATAAGGAGTTGTTAAACAAGTCTGATACATTGGCCTTGAATCGTATCAGAAGAGGCTATGACCGATTTGATAATTTAATAGAATACTCTGTAGCAATGTATGATACTAATAAATTCCCTTATGAAATCGAATACGAAGTTTAGACTTTGTATAAGCGTTTACATCATAATATTATAATGTTATAATCTTTTTGAATTTTGAGGAGGCCTTTAATGAGAATGTTGTGCAGAAAGTTAAATGCTGGATATTAACAAAATCACTCTTGATTTTGTTTGGTATTACAGTGATTTGTTTCTTGTTAAAAATACCACAGTTGATAATATTAGTTACGATTTAGCTATTAATTATTACTTTAAATAAATATAAGTGTTCACAGACTTGGAAGGCGGTAAGCAGATATGACAAAACGAGTTTTAGGTGTTTCGGTGTATCCTGACCACAGCGAGATCGAAGTGGATAAGGAGTATTTAGCAAAAGCGGCGTTACAAGGATTCAGTCGAGTTTTTATGAGCATGTTAGAGGTTGGTGAAGGTCAAGAAAGAGTGATGAAGAAGTATCATGATTTGATATCATATGCCAAGATACTCGGGTACACCGTTACATTAGACGTGGCACCTGATATTTTTGATCAGCTGGGTATTTCTTATTATGATTTAAGCTTTTTTTCACGGTTAGGCGCTGATACGATTCGCTTAGATACTGGATTTGATGGCAAAACTGAGGCAATGATCTCTTATAATCCTGAACAACTTAATATAGAGCTTAACATGAGTAACGACGTGGATTATCTAAATAATATTTTGTCATTCGCTGCGAATCGACCATTTATCTGGGGATGTCATAATTTTTACCCTCAACGTGGTACGGGATTGCCACTGGATTTCTTCAATTCTTGTTCCGAACGTTTTAGGGAACAAAATATCGAAACGGCTGCTTTTGTAACATCACAGTCTGGGAATATTGGCCCTTGGGATATTAATGATGGTTTGCCAACTCTAGAAATGCACCGTGACTTGCCAATATTGACCCAGGCAAAACATTTATTCGCGACTGGTTTAATTGACTGTGTCATCGTTGGAAATGCTTATGCTTCAGATGAAGAATTGGAAGAATTGGGAAAAATGGATCGATATCAATTGTCGTTTGACATCAAACTAGTATCCGATATCAATCAAATTGAACGTGAGATATTATTCGACAATCAACATGTTCGACGTGGTGATATTACAGATCTAGTGATACGTTCGACAGAAGTTCGTTTGAAATATGGTCCTGCTGATAATCCTAAGAGCAGTGGACCCCATGAATTTCGACGTGGTGATGTAGTTATTGGTAATGATGAGTTCGGTAAGTATAAGAACGAATTGCAAATTGTACTAGAAGCACACAGTGATCCGCGGAAAAATCTAGTTGCACAAATACCAGAAAACGAATTGTTCTTATTGGACTATGCAACACCGTGGGCCAAATTTAAATTGGAGGCGATTTGAATGGCTAATCTATATATTAAAAATGGTTTAAATGAACATTCTGAACCAATTGAGATATTAATTAAAAATGGGAAAATAGAGCGTGTTGGGGAACGGTTGGTAGATGTGGTTGCCGATAAAACGATTGATTTGGAGAAAAAATCATTTGTAACTGCTGGTTGGATCGATGATCACACTCATTGTTATGAAAAACTAGACATGTATTACGATGATCCGGATGAAGATGGTTACAAGACAGGCGTTACAACTGTGATTGATGCTGGATCCACTGGTGCCAACAGTATTGGTGATTTTTATGATATAACCCGCAATAAAAAAACTAATGTTTACGCAATGATCAACGTTTCTAAGAATGGGCTATTATCTCAAAATGAATTAGAAGATATGAGTGAAATAAGTCTACCTGAAGTACAAGACGCAATTGACAGATATCCTGATTTCATCGTTGGAATCAAAGCTAGAATGAGTCATTCAGTTGTCGCTGATAATGGAATCAATCCTTTGGTCGAGGCTAAATACATTCAAATGAAGCTAAGAAAACAATTGCCATTGATGGTTCACGTTGGCTCCAATCCGCCCGAACTATCTGAAGTAATGACGGTAATGGATCGAGGAGATATTTTGACCCATTGTTTCAACGGTAAGCAAAATGGAATTTTGGATGAAAACAATGAAATTAAGAATTTTGTCCAAGATGGATATGAACACGGAATTGTTTTTGATATTGGTCACGGAACTAACAGCTTTACGTTTCACACTGCAGAAGTAGCCAAGAAATATAAACTTTCTCCGGAAACGCTTAGTACTGACATTTCTCATTCCAGTCGTGAAAATGGACCAGTTTATGACATGTCGACATGTATTGAGAAATTGTTAGTCATTGGTTATAAGTTATCAGAAGTTATTCCTATGATTACTACTCGTCCTGCCAAAAATTTCCACCTCGATCTTAAGGGAAAATTAGAGGAGGATTATGATGCCGATATTACTATTTTTGATATCAAAAAAGGTCGAAAA
This sequence comes from Companilactobacillus jidongensis, assembly GCF_003946575.1. Lineage (GTDB taxonomy): Bacteria > Bacillota > Bacilli > Lactobacillales > Lactobacillaceae > Companilactobacillus > Companilactobacillus jidongensis. The sequence continues at coordinate 58,410 of NZ_RHOP01000014.1, forward strand.
GAATTGACTGATTCTAATGATGAAGTTAGGATCACTGATACACTAGTGTTACCAAGGTACAGTATTATCAATGGTCATGTGTATACAATTGGTGGTATTTAAAAAAATAGATAACAAAAATCCGCCTCCAAATTAGAGACGGATTTTTTTATACACCTAGTGTCATTCGAGCTAGTTTTGACATACGTTCTTTTGTCCAGACCGGCATTACATTTAGTGACAAAACCAATATCCTCAACTATTTTGATAACATTTTGTGTCATTGATTCACCGAATTGACAACTACGAGTTGGCATCGTCATTTCGATATTACAGATCTTATTTGTTAATTCGATGCTGTATATCAAACCAAGATTAATAATGTCGATTTCCATATCAGGATCAATGACTGCGGATAATTGTTTTCTGATAATCAAAATTTTGTCATCCATGTTAACCTCTTTCTAACCGAATTGGTCAGCTAGGTCGTGAACAGGAACACTAATGGTTAAATCACTCAACGGATAGGCAGCACAAGTGTGGACATAACCAAATTTTTTATCGGCGATTCTGCGTCCGTCAATTGAATCAGGAGTAAAGGCGTTGCCGGTAATTAACTGAACTCGACAAACACCACATTCTCCACTACGACACATTGATGGAGCTTCTATTCCTGCATGTTCCATAGCGACTAATAACGATTCGTTGCTTTTGGCTTTAATTATACGCTCGGTATCGCGCACTTGGACAGTGAGATTAAAGGTTTTGTCTTTGGCATATTCAGGATAATCCAATTCGTTATACGGTGTACCAAAATTGCCACTTAGTTCGTGACGAACTTTGCCTGCGGGAAGATTCAATGTTGAGATTTCTTTATTAGCAAATCTATACATCACGTCTGGCCCACAAATAAAGATTGAATAATCATTCGTTGGTTGATATTTTTTGATTATTTCAGCACTGATAAAACCATGTTCATAGCCAGCAATATCCTCGTCACTCAAAACATTTACAAGTTTTACTTTGTCTGTTTGTTTAGTGATGTCTTCGAGCTTGTCGCCCAAAAGAATATTGTCGTGAGTTCTACTTCCATAGAGAATAGTTAAATTGGTATTTTCTGTGCCCTCTAGAATCGATTTTGCCATGGAGTAAAACGGCGTTATGCCGCTACCACCAGCAATGGCAACGATATGCTTGCTGTCACGTAAAGGCTGATAATATAAGTTTCCTGCTGGAGCAGAGGCCTCAACGGCGGTACCAACGGACCAATTCTTCCAAATATAAGGCGTGACAAATCCATTTTTGACAAGTTTGATTGTTAATACATAAGTGTCATTCATTGCATCTGAAGGCGAAGAACAGATTGCGTATGGACGAGTCACGTAACTATTGCCGATGTTCATACGTAATGAGATATATTGTCCGGCACGGAAATAAGCTAGGTGTTCAGTACCAAGCTCAGCATTTGGTTTGAAATAAAAGCTTTTGGCATCGTCCCCATGTTCAACTATTTTGTAAATTTGTAAAAACTGTTTTTCGGGATGAAGTCTTGATGCTAATTGATTGATGGGAAATGTTTTAACAAGTGGTTTGGTAGATCCTGAATTGATTTTTTCTGTGCGCTCATCTAGTAATTTATTAAACGGGGCAATTTGTTTTTCAAAAGTATCCATTAGACTGTCTCCTTTGATAGTTTTTTATCAGCTAACTTGGCTGCGGCAAGGCCAGATTGATATGCTGAACTATATCCATCAAGTAAATATCCATGTCCACCACAGAAGTGTAGATTCTTGAGCGGTTCGTCCTCTTTGACCAAGCTCATTGTACGTGCAATCATCTGGTCCCAAGGTTGACCAAAGTAGCCATATATTTCACCTTCAGGTCCGCGTAGATAACGAGCAAATGTTTCAGGAGTCGTAATTTCAATTTCTTCAATGTAGTCACGAATATTTATATTAGTTGCTTTTTCATAACGTGTGATCAATTCTTCAGCAATTTTATCTTTGAGTTTTGCGTATTCAGTTGGGGAAACATTATCCCATGAATCACCAAAGAATAATTGTGTGGCATAGAGAATCGATGTTCCGGCGGGTGAACATCCAGGATTAGCGATGTTCAAACAGTTCATAATGAAGAACCCATTGTCATCGAGATTTTTCATGTGGTCAAATTGATAATGTGAATTCCAATTGTCATCAATAAATGTACTGTAATCTTTGATACCAAGTTCTTCAGCAGATTTATTCAATCCTAGATAGACTAATAGCCCACTAGTACCGATTTTTCTGGCATTAGATTTTTTGATTTCTTGTACTGGGACATCTTTAGGATCAAGCATCTTGCTGTAAACAACATCGGGAATAACATTCATAATGACTTGTTTAGCATAGATGTCTTTATCGGCAGTGCGAACGCCAACCACTGCACCATCTTCAACAATAAGCTTGGTTATTTCAGTATTGAACCAAGCTTTACCACCGTTCTTTTGAAGTGAATCAACTAGAGCGGTTGAAATCTCATGTGAACGATTAACGGGAATATAAGCAGATAGGGCGACGTAAGAAACCACCATTGCTGCCATATAACCGAATTCGAATTCATCGCCAGGAATACCGATGTAGCACCAGTATGCCATGAGAATTTTTTGTGCTTTCTTTGGCATCTGCAATTCATCGAGAACCTTTTGATATGGTACGGTTCCGTATTTCATAAAGGCCGGATATTTTTGAGCGATTTCTTTCATATCGATTTGTTCAGGGTTAGTTGTCATTTCAGAAAAAGCTTGAGCAGTTTCAACGGCTATTTTGAAGAATTTACCAACGCTTTCTGCACTTCCTGGCACTGCTTGAGCCATAGTTTTGATGAATTCTGGAACGCCAATTGGCATTGAAACGTCAAAGCCGTCTTTACCAGTATTGATAACCCGATAAGCGTCAGGCACTTCTTTGAAATCAATATTGACGTCTAACCAATCAAAAATCTTTCGAATGTTGCCAGGATTATCTGCGGAACCATATTTTGCTAACTCATGCAGCGAAGGTTCGAATTCAAATCTACCTCTTGTGAAGCTGGTAGCAGCGCCACCAGGTAAATTGTGTCTTTCTATCAGCAAGGTAGAGTTGCCCAACTTGGCTGAACTAGCAGCAGCAATTAAGCCACCATTTCCTGCCCCGACGACGATAACATCATAATCAGTTTTCACGATGAAGCCTCCTTATTAATTAAGTTTCCATTGATCAATGAAATTCTTATCTGTAGTATCGAATATTAATATTATTTTGTAAACGAATTCACAAACGATATAATTGATTTAAGCAAGTATCTTATTGGTGGTGTCTGGTTGTACCAGATTCAAGAGGAGGCCAATCGTGAAATTTGAAACTATCCAATCAAAGTCAGAAGTAGATCAGTTAGTTGATTTTTTTGAAAAGAAAATCTTAACTGGTGAATTAAAAATTGGCGACAAATTACCAAGTGAACGTGTCATGGCACAGAACTTTGGAGTCAGTCGCTCGGTTATGAATAACGGTCTCAAAGAATTAGCTCGTTTAGGATTCATTCGTGTTGTTCCTAGGCAGGGCAATTACATCGCTAAGTTTAATGAAAATGGTAATTTAGAGACGTTTAATATCATTATCAATTTTAACGGTGGAAACTATCGCCCATCATTGCTGAGGTCAATTTTTCATACTCGTAAACTATTCGAGGATGACATGATCATGGAATGCGATACTGATACGTCGTTTGTTAAATTGAATTTGTTATATGATAAATTCAAAAAGGAAATTAATCCAAATAAAAAACCAGAATTGAGCTTTGATTTTTATCATGAATTGGCTGTTTCTTCAGGCAACTTGGTTTATCCATTATTAATTTTGAATTTCAAATCGATTTATTTAACTTTAGGAAAGTGGATCGTACAAGCACATGATTTGAAAAAAATCGAAATGCTTCGAGATGACGTTGTGTATTATTTGAATGAGCGTGAATTTGAAAAAGCTAAAGATTGTAACGATAAATTGATTGATTTTTGTTTGTCAAAATTATTGTCAGATTATTAATAATCGATTTTAATTCCCATTTTCAAAAAAATTAGGTTAGTATATAGAAGTGTTAATTATGAAATAATAAGGTGTTATTAAATAATGAAAAGATTTAACAAGATTTACACATTACAGATTGTTTTCATAATCCTATCAGCTTTGTTGATGGGATTTGTTTTGGAGTATTCACAAATTGGCTCGGTATCATTTGCCTTTTCTACCATTACACAGACTTACCCGGGGATGTATCTCGTAACGGCGACGATATTGTTCTTGGTTTATATGGGACTGTACGGGATCATTAATCGGTTCTTTTATTCAACAGCCGTGTTTTATGTTTTCTTCTTTATATATGCTGTTGCTAATCGACTGAAGGTCATGTATCGAACCGAACCAGTGTTGCCAAGTGATTTGATGTTCTTAAGCAATATCAAGGAACTATTGACCATGATCAGCTTGAAGCTGGTTTTAGAAATCGTGGTAATTCTACTAATTGTTATCGCAATTTGTATCTTCTTAGAAAGAAAATTTGGCAAGTCACTGCTTCGTATGAAGTGGCCAGCCCGTGTAATTTTTCTACTACTGGCAGTTTTAAGTCTTGGTAGTTTTTACTCAGCTAATGACGAAGGATCCCTTACTAACAAAGTTTTGGCAAAGGCCGGACGTTCAGATTTCACTGCCAACTTGATTTGGGAAACCAATAGTAATGGACCATTGATCACGTTTTTAACTAATGTTCGTGTCAATGTCATGGATAAGCCAGCTGGTTATAGTGAGGCCAAAATTGATTCAATCGTTAAAAAATATAAGAACGTTGCTAAGGATATCAATACTGACCGTCCAAACAGCGACGTTAATAAGCAAACGTTGATCTTTGTTTTGAGTGAAAGTTTCGCCGATCCAAGTCGCGTTCCCAATGTCAAAATCAATCAAGATGCAATGCCCAATATCCGTCAAACCATGAAGGACAATACATCAGGTCTGATGCTCAGTTCCGGGTACGGTGGGGGAACTGCCAATATGGAATATATGACTTTTACGGGATTAGCATATAATCAATTCTCGAAGTCATTACAATCGCCATATGTGCAGTTAGTTCAAAAACAAAATAATCCCGAAAATATCACTAATCAGTTCAATACTAAAGCGGCTATTCACCCATATATTGGTAATTTCTATAGTCGTGCTAGTGTTTATAAGAAGTTTGGATTCCAGACTTTTAGAAATATCGATACTAGTGGTAATTTGGCATTACAATATACTCAACCCGCTGATGGTGGACAGTATGTCGGTGATGCAGCTGCGTATAACGACGCTTTGTGGCAAGTTAATAATGTTAAAAACGGACAATTCATTAGTTTGGTCACGATGCAGAATCATATGCCATACACTAATAAGTACAAGAATAATAATTTCAAAGCTAGCGGCAGTGGTACTGGTAAAAATGCCACACAAGTCGCTAACTTCTCTAAAGGTTTGAGTTTGACAGATGCGTCAACAAAAACTTTCTTAGAAAGTCTCGATAAAATCAACAAACCAATTACGGTTGTCTGGTACGGTGATCACCTACCTGGTATTTATGATGGCAATAATATGGAAAAATACAATGTTGTTCAACATGAAACCGAGTACTTTGTTTACAGTAATAAATACGCAATCGAACATGATAAAGCTACTAAGAAATTGAGCAGCAGCACTAAAATAACTGATCCAAATGGATTCATTGCTTTGGCATACAAGCAAATGGGACAAAAAGTTACACCATTTTATGCCATGCTAACTAAGATTCAAGAGGATGCACCAGCAATGGCTAAGAGTACGGTTGGTAATTCTGAAAGTCTCTATGTCAATAAGAAGACTGGTAAAGAAGTAGCATACAAGAACTTGAGTAGTAAGCAAAAGGAATTATTAACAGATTACAAACTTATCCAATATGATTTAACGGCTGGAAAAGGCTATAGTACAAAAGTTGGATTTACGAAATAACAAAAACACGAGTTGGAATTTCAACTCGTGTTTTTTTTGTGGTTCTATATAATAGGAAGAATTTTATATTTTTAGTCAATATATGGATAATATTTTTCCAAATGGTGCGATTTATCTCGTATATCATAAAAATATTTGTTAAACTATAAGAAGACACTAATAACCAATTAAATGAATATGCCAAATCAAAGGAGGCGTGGAGATGTTTTACAATCAAAGCAAGGATGATGTGCTAACACAATTAAATACTAGCCGTCACGAAGGATTAACCGAAAAAGAAGCTCAACTTCGACTTGAGAAGTACGGGCGAAATGAGATGCAGCAAGATCCACCCACGCCGATTTGGAAAATATTTATTCACAGTTTTAAAGAGCCACTAGTAATAATTTTGTTACTAGCGGTTCTGTTGTCCTTGGTAAGTGGAATATATGATTTAACTAGTAGTGGGGATGTCAAACATGCGATGTCATCCTTCTATGAAGCCATTGCAATTATGATCTTGATTCTGATCAATAGTGGTTTGTCAGTTTGGCAGACTGCTAGTGCCAGGAAGTCACTTGATAGCCTCAAAAAAATGAATGATCATCAGGTTTCGGTAGTACGCGATAATAACTGGGAAAAAATCTCGGTTAATTTGTTAGTACCAGGAGATATTATTGGTGTTAAAATGGGTGACTTCATCGAAGCTGATGTCCGTTGGTTTAAAACTTCAGAATTGCAAGTTCTGGAAGCACATTTAACCGGTGAATCAGAACCTATCAGTAAAATCGTTGAGGTATTACCTGAAGAGACTGATCTGGGTGATCGTAAGAATATGGGTTACTCGGGTTCGACTGTAACTAATGGTAATGGTTACGCCGTTGTTGTAGCCACGGGAATGGAAACTGAATTAGGTAAAATTGCTGGATTGCTCAAGAATACACCAGATTCAAAAACACCAATCGAAAAAACAGTCAATGAACTGACTCGTAAGTTAATGTATGTTGCTGGTGGAGTGGTATTGTTCACCCTTGTGGCTGGATCACTTAAGACTTGGCTGACGACTGGGTCGTTCTCATTCACTAGTTTTGCGGCAATCCTTTCAACGGCGATTGCGTTAGCCGTAGCTGCAATTCCAGATGCTCTGCCAGCGGTCTTGTCGATCGTACTAACGATCGGTGCTACTGTTTTGACTAAGAGTAAGGGCTTGATCAAATCTTTGAACAGTGTTGAAACTTTGGGATCAACAACTTTTATTGCTTCTGATAAGACTGGAACTTTAACAAAAAATGAAATGACTGTAACTAGATTCTTCGCAAATGGAGTTGAGTTTGAAGTTGAAGGTTGCGGATATGATCCGTTGGGAGAGATCACTCCAAAAGATCAAGTAGAATCAGCGAGGCAATTTATCGTTGCAAGTATTCTAAACAATGAAGCTAATGTATCGAAGAATGAAAATGGTAATTACGTTCCATTTGGTAATCCAACTGATGTGGCACTAGTAGTATTGGGCCTAAAGACTGGATTGGATCGCCATGAATTGTTAAATAAAAAATCAGAATTAGACTATGACATTTTGAGGATTTTTCCATTTGACAGTACTCGAAAAATGATGAGTGTTGTTGTCAAAGCTGGTGATGAGTTCAAAGTACTGACTAAAGGTGCACCGGATGTATTGCTTAACAAGGCAGATGTAGGGACCGACAAAAAAGCATTTGAAGAAAAAATTGATAAGTTTGCTAACGAAGCTTTGAGAACTTTGGCAGTTGGTGAGCGGGTTATTTCTGAAGACGAAGCTATGAATTCTGCAATGGAAGAATTGGAGAACAATATTTCATTACTAGGATTAGCCGGTATCATCGATCCACCTCGTGAGGAAGTTAGACAGTCAGTTGAAACACTCCATAACGCCGATATAAATGTAGTTATGATAACTGGTGACCATGTTAAGACAGCTCAGGCAATCGCTGCTAAGCTAGGAATTATTTCAAATAATGGTACACAAGTTATGGAAGGTAAGCAGATCGATAGAATGTCTGATGATGAACTGTTTGATCAAGTAGAAAATATCAGAGTTTATGCACGAGTATCACCTGAGCATAAGCAACGTATCGTTAACCAATTGCAACGTCACGGTGAAGTGGTTGCAATGACTGGTGACGGTGTTAATGACGCACCGGCACTTCGTGCGGCCGATATTGGAGTTGCGATGGGAATCAACGGAACTGATGTAACCAAGGATTCGGCTGACTTGATTTTGCTAGATGATAAATTCACAACAATCGAACATTCAGTTGAAGCTGGCCGAACGATTTTTACTAATATCAAGAATTTTATGCGTCATGAATTAACAACTAATGTGGCAGAAGTATTGTCGCTGATGTTTGGATTGCTACTCATAACACATGATATTGGCAATGTCAGCAGTAATACACCGACTCTAACGGCACTGATGGTGCTGTGGGTAAATATGATCAGTGACGCTCTGCCATCGTTTGCATTGGGCTATGACGTGCCCGAGTCAGATATTATGAATGAACCTCCACGTGATACGCACAAGTCAATTTTGGCTGATGGAATGATGAGCCGAATTATTGTTCGAGGGATCACTATGGGTGTAGTAGTTTTCGTTGGATTTGTCTTAGCTGCAAGAAGCGGAATGCAAGTGGAAGAAGCACAGACGGTAGCGTTTTTGACCTTAGTCTTCGGACAACTGTGGAATGTCTTCGATGCTAGAAGTTCCAAGACATTATTCCATCGTAATCCGTTCAGTAATTCCAAGCTGATAATGGCAGTATCATTCTCAGCTCTAAGTTCACTATTCGTGACGATCTCGCCATTCTTTAATGAGGTTATGGGAACAGCTAGACTTAGTGGTGGCGTATATCTAATGGTAATTTTTATTCCAGCTATACCAGTTTTCTTGATTTCAGGCGTTAAAGCGGTTCTACTAAAAAATAAATAATTTGTATTTTTATGAATTCGATTCGAAAATAGTGTGCCAAGAGGAGTAAACTAGTAATGTTACTTCACTAATTTAGGGGATGAAACAAACGTTTTGAAGCTAAAAGGTTTTCTATACATAGTAATACCGATGTTTTTATTCAGTTCGATGGAAATTGCTTTAAAAATCGCCGGTGGTCAATTCAATCCAGTTGAGTTGAACTTTATCAGATTCTTGATTGGCGGTTTGGCATTATTACCATTTGCGATTCTTCACCTTAAGAAGAATGGCGTTAAGATGTCTCTATATGATTGGGGACGATGTGCTCTGACCGGCTTTGTCATTGTTGTTGTCAGTATGACACTATACCAATTGTCAATTCAGGTGACAGAAGCATCAGTCATTGCCATCATTTTGAGTGCTAATCCAATTTTTGGATTAATCATTGGATTTGTCTTTTTACATGAGAAGCTTTCCCGTACAAATGTCTTTGCCTTGGTACTGACACTTGTCGGCTTGTTAATTATTATTAATCCGTTTAATTTAAAAAATCCAATGGGAATTGTATTGGGCCTCTTGGCATCGATTATTTTCGGTGTCTATGGAGTCATGTCACGTATTAATGGACATAAGATTGGCATTAATGGCCTGTCAATGACATGCTTTTCATTCTTATTTGGTTCATTAGAGTTAGGTGCGTTGATGCTCTTGAGTCATACGCCAATGGCTCAGAGCTTGCCATCTCATTACAATGAATTTGTTAATATCCCATTTTTCAAAGGTTTAACACTACAAACATTACCTTTGATATTGTATATATCAGTATTAGTCACTGGTGTTGCGTTTGGATTATATTTCATATCAATGGAAGAGGTTGGTATTGTCCAATCTTCACTAATCTTCCTGATCAAACCTGCATTGGCTCCCGTGCTATCACTGTTTATATTGGGTGAAGCTATCAGTAGCCGCACGATTTTTGGGATTATTGTGATCTTACTAGGATCCGTCATTACATTAGTGGGTGAAGATATTGCCTATCGAGTTATTGCCTTAGTTCGGCATCAAACTAGACAACATCATACAAATTGATCTAAAAAATAATCGCGAATTCTTATCAAAGTCTAATCAGCGGTTATTTTTTTTGTTCCATTAGTGATTTACTAGTAATAGGAGGAATGATAATTATGCAAAAATATTTAACATTTGACTGTTATGGAACACTTCTCAATGAGAGCAAAACTTATGATGAAGTAGAAGCTATTGCTAAAAAAATCGGAGTGGATCCTAAATCAGCACGTGAAAAATTTGATGTATATCAATCTGATAGATCTAACATGCATCCCTACGTTGACTATGATTTATTGACACGCAACAACTTGATAAACTTGGATTATCAGTTTGACTTGGAGCATCAATTTGAAAAATACTATGTGGAGGTTTTGGAAGCTCATCGCAATTTAACGCCATTTCCAGAAACCATTGCAACGCTGCACAAATTCGTTGAGGCCGGTTATAAATTAATTTTGATGTCCAATTCGTCATGGAGCATCATCACTAAGAATGTTGAGGCGTTACAATTACCATTTGATGTATGGACCGCGGAAGATGTTCATGCCTATAAACCAGACTTGAAGTTTTTCAAAATAATCGAAAAAGAATATGGTTTGAATAATCAAAATCATATTCATATTGCTGAAGGATATGGGGCAGATATTGTTCCGTGCAAGCAGATGAATTGGAATTCGATTTGGGTCAATCGTAATTTTGAAAAGGCTATTGATGCCAAACCGACATACGAAGTTAATACACTAGATGAAATTCCTGATATTTTAAAAAATAGTCTGTAAGTACTGATAGATAACCAAAGTAATTAAATGCCGACATAATGTGGGTATTTTTTTTATTACTAAAAAACGTTTTCACACATAAAGTGGTTCAAAAAGTTGTAAAATATTTAATTGCAAATGTTTACTAAACGATAAAAATATTTTCGGGGGATTTTTATGGAAACTTTAGAGCCGAAAAAAAGCTTTATTAGCTGGCCAGTACTGGCGTTAATGAGTTTTGTCACGGTAATTGGTTTTGATGATTTAACTTATAATTTTCAAAATCAAGGTATGGGAGTTATCACTTCCTGGGTTATTATGCTATTTTTATATGTCATTCCATATTCACTTATGGTTGGACAGTTAGGATCAGTCTTCAATCATGAGGGTGGTGGACTGACATCATGGGTTCGTGGAACTAGTGGTGAATTCCTAGGTTACTTTACAGCTTGGACATACTGGGCTGCATCAATTCCTTACGTTGTCGATACAGCCAATTCAATTGTTGTTGGATTAGGCTGGGCTTGGTACGGAAATGGTAAGTTACAAAATACAATGTCTAACGGTTGGTTCGCATTTTGGACCGTTATAACGTTCATTGTCTTTATTTTTGTTCAATCAAGATTCAAGCACTCACTTGAATTCTTGAGTACTATCGGTGGGGTTGCCATGTTTGGAATGACTGTGTTATTCGTAGTCATGACATTCGCCGCACTAGGTATGGGTGGTCATATTGCCACTCAACCAATGAATATTCATACTATTGTTCCAAAATTTGATTTACATTATTTAACTACTTTGGGTCTATTGATCTATGCGATGAATGGTGCTGAATTGATTGCACCATTTATTACTAAGATGCGCAAGCCTAAGAGTGAGTTTCCTAAGGCCATGATCATGTTAGCCGTTATGACTGCCTTCTTAACTATCTTTGGTTCATTCTCACTGGGTGTGTTCTTCAATGCTTATCATTTACCAAATGATTTGAAGATGAATGGTTCATACTATGCTTTCCAAGCTCTTGGTGAACAATTCCACATGGGAAACACCTTGATGTATATCTTCGCTTGGACTGAAGTATTCTATCTAGCGGCTTTACTAGCCGTACTGCTAGATGCTATGACTAGAATGTTGATTTCTGATACAGGTGCTAAGTACATGCCTAAGGTTCTTCGCAAGCGAAACAAATCAGGATTACCAGTTAATGGTTATCTATTAACTTGCGGATTGAGTGCTTTTATCATGTTACTAGGTATTTTCCTTCCAAGTATGAATGATATTTTCAACTGGCTACTGAACCTTAATGGAATTATTTCACCAGGTGTTACTTGCTGGATTTTCTTTGCCTTCATTAAGATTCGTATGGATAGTCAAAAATATCCTTCTGAATATGTCTACATTAAGAACGATAAAATTGCCTTGTCAGTTGGTTGGTGGTGTTTGATCGTCACGGCTGTTGCCACAATTTTTGGGATTGCACCTCAAGATGTTGCTGCGGGATCAAGTACATGGTGGTACGAATTGATTATTAACTTCGTTGCTATCATTGTCTTAGTTGGTCTTGGCGCCATCATGCCATATGTAACTCGTCGTGAAGAACGTAGCCAAACTGGCTCAGCATTCACACGTCTACAATGGACAGGAATCCTTGCTACGCTATTAGTTGTTATTGTTGGTGATTTGTACCTAGGTGGTGCAAAAATTGCTAACAACATCGCTATGATCGCAGGATTGACTATTGTCGGTGCCGTGTTGATCATTATCTTTGGTTGGCATGAACGTGACTTAATTGCAGAAGATTAATTAGTTAAGAGCTGGGAGAAATCCCAGCTCTTTTTTGATGGCTTAAAATTGACATGTAATTATTGTTATACTTTTAGTGCAATAAAAAAGCAGACCCCATTGGTCTGCTTGGATAATCGTCCGCCTCGGCGGTAGCTAAACGTGCAAAAGCAATCATTAGATATAAAACTTGAAAGACTGTCATGTTAATTATACTGAATTACAAGGATATTTTTAAATAACCATCCGTGCGCCCATGATCACTAATAGGACACCAATGAATGGTCTGAGATATTTGTTGAACTTTATCGGATCAACCTTAGCCAATAATTTTGGAGCCACTAATGCGCCAAGTATTGCACCGATCATCAAACTGATACCGATCGACCAGTTAATATTGCCACCGGATAGATGAAACAATAATCCGACGCAAGTTGTTCCAGCTAGAACATAAGATGAAGTCGCAGCCGCACGAACCATATCTAGATTGAGTAATAATAAGCCAGCTAAAATTGGACCACCACCACTTAATCCTGCAATACCAACCATCAATCCACTGACAACTCCGAATAGTGATGCTTTTAAGGAGTCATTGGTGGATTTTTTGTTTGAATTTTTTGAAGGAAAGATAAGTTGAATTAATATTTGAAGACCTAAAACAACTAAAATTATGGCAACGATCCAAGTGTAAACTTTAAGTGGAATATATGGGGAAATCAAAGCACCAACTACAACAGCGGGAATGGCCGCAATCAACATACGATTACCAACTTTGAAGCGAATATTCCCAGTGCGATAGTGGCCGAATGCACCGACAACTAATGATGGAAAAGCTGTCAGTAGTGAAGTAGCGGCCGCAACTGGTGCGCTCAGGTGGAATACACTAGTGAGTACACCTAAGTAAAAGGCTGCACCGCCTCCGCCAGTTGAAAGAACAAAAACTCCAATTACAAATCCGATTATAACTAATGCTAAATATGTCATATTTACATCTCCTGCTTACAATTGGTAATTATAATTTACATGTTGTAAAATGTAAAGAAGACATAACTAGGGGACAAATATATGACTCAAAAACGTGATCTTTCAGAAGATAAAATTATTCAAACGGCAATCGAAATAATTAATGAAAATAATTATGATTCTGCTACCTTTAAACGAATTGCAGAAAAATTAAATTGCAAGACACAAGCATTGTATTTCTACTTTAAGAATCGTGATGATCTCAATCTAGCCGTAACTCAAAAATATTTTGGTGAACTTGACAATCAGATTAAGACTGAATGTCTTGGGTATAGTGGCAAAGATGGCTTGATTAAAATTGCTAAAGTCATGCGCGAGTTCGGACTCAAAAATTTATCCTTATCATTGTTGGCTTTGAAGACTTCGGAAATTTCCGAAGATAAGAGCATCGGTGAAGCAGTTCTAAGATTGAAGGCAATTATGTATACATTTATTGAAGATTTTGTCACAGATGATGAAGCAAAACTTACTATTACTCGTGGAATCCGGGCGTTAGTTATTGGTGAAGTCGTTAACGAGGGAATCGGCTGGTTTCATAATCCATTGATTAAGAATACTGATAGTTTTGAGATTAATTTAGGTAAGATATTGAACTAAAAAACTTCCCAGAAAAAATTTAGGAGGCTTTTTTATTGTCCAAAAATAACCACTAAACATCAAATATTTACCACTCACTGCAAAATTGAATACAAATAAATTTTCCCGTATAGAATTATCTTCATAAACCAAATGGAGATGACCACTATGAAACTGCTACAGGCAACATCACTAACTAAAAAATTTAAAAACAAGACGGCCGTTAATGGCATTAATTTAACTATCAACAAGGGAGATTTTGTCGCTTTTTTAGGACCCAATGGAGCTGGTAAATCTACCACGATCAATATGTTGACAGGTATTATTCAACCTACTAGTGGAATGATTGATTTTTACGGAAAATCCACTACCAATCGAGATTATCGAAATAAAATCGGAGTGGTTTTTCAAAGTAGTGTTTTGGATAATAATTTATCCGTTAAAGATAATATTATGACAAGAGCCAAAATGTATCACAAGCCAACTCAGATACAGCTATTGATAAATAAATTTGATTTAGAAAGTATTTGGAAACAAAAATATGGAAGTCTTTCAGGTGGACAGAGGCGGCGTGTTGACATTGCCAGAGCCTTGGTCAATAGTCCTGAGTTGTTGTTCTTAGACGAACCATCAACCGGATTAGATGTTCGTACTAGGACTGCCATTTGGACCGTGCTTAATCAATTAAGACGTGATACGGGCTTAACGATAGTTCTGACTACACATTATCTGGAAGAGACCCAAACCGCGGATTATGTTTATATTATCGATCAAGGTAAAATAATTGCCGAAAATACGGTAAACAAACTTCAAAAACAGTACACTCAGAATATTTTGACTTTGTATTATCCAAATGGAGAATCTAAGAAACTGAGTGTAAATGATAAGGATCACGCAATAGAGATATTATCCAAAAATTCTCAAGCAATATCTGATTTTGAATATCGTCCAGGAACTATGAATGATGTTTTTATGAATTTAACAGGAAAGGAAATTCATTAATATGAGCGGATTAATTTGTCGTAACTTAAAAATGTATTTTAATGATAGAAGTGGGGTTTTCTTCTCACTTATGGGGGCAATGATTTCCTTTATTCTGTACTTGGCATTTCTAAGTCAGAATATGATAACTAGCTGGGCAAGGGTCCCTGATACCAAGTTACTTTTGGATCCATGGTTAATTGGTGGTACTTTGACGATTACTGCAATCACTACGACATTGAGTAGTTTGAGTTTGATGGTTCAGGATCGGGAAAATAATGTTTTGGAAGATATTGATTTGACCGATATTAGTTATGTCGGTATACAGTTTGCATATATTGTCACTTCAATGTTTGTAGGTGTTATTATGCAACTAATTATGTACTTAATTATGGGAACATTTTTTATGATTGTGGATAACAGTATGTTTAATTTGATGATTTTTCCACAAATGTTCGGTCTTTCGGTACTGAGCAGTTTTACCTGGACAATTTTTAATTTATTACTATTATCTTTTGTTAAAAAGGTTGATACTCTTGGTAAGATAGGCACAATAATTGGTACAGCTTCGGGATTCTTTGCCGGTGTTTATATTCCAATTGGAACCTTACCAACTACCATGCAGAATTTAATGAAGGTTACTCCTGCACCATACAATTCGGCGATGTATCGAGACGTTCTAATGAATGTGCAATTGAACAAATCATTTAGCAAATTGCCGACAGTTGAGTTGTCCAAGTTTAAAAAAGTTATGGGTATAAGTGTTGACTGGAATAGAGCACTTACTTTTCAACAGGATATGTTGATATTTATTAGTTTTGCGGCATTAATTAGTTTGTGTGTCTTTTTGATTTCAAGAATCAGCCGCAGACTAATTCTAAGTAAGGTTTGATCATAACTGTGTAAGGGAGAGTGTGGGATGAAAATAAACTTTAATCAAGACGATAAAATCCCTAAAAATGAGATTGATGTCATAGTCAAGGCTTCTAATTTTTCTGATGAGGTTCAAGAATTAATGAAGAAGTTAGACGAACTGAATTCAAAGTTCTCTGTCGTCCCACTATCCGTTGATGATCGAGTGATTATGGTTCAGATCGATCAAATCATCGCTATTGAAGTTTTTGAAAATGAATTAACTATTTATACACATGAGAAAATTTATCGCTTACGTGGTCAATTAAAGAAAATGATAGAACGTATTGATGATGGCAATTTTGTGCAAATATCCAAGAATACAGTAATAAATTTGAATCATCTAAATTCGCTTGAAGCAGCATTTTCAGGTAATATGACCGCCCTTTTAACAGATGATTTGAAATTCAATGTTAGTAGGAAATATTTAACTGAATTGAAAAAACAGTTGGGGATGTGAGGTGGAGAGCATGACGAAATTTTTAAAAACTATCCGGTATTTTTTAATTGGAGTTTTACTAGGATCTTTTAGTTTCCTTGTGGTAGGACTCTTTAGTGGCGGGATAGGAATTGATGTGCGTGAAATCCTATCTCTGTTCTTCTTCAGTGGTCTTATAGGAATTGTTTCAATGATATTTGATACGGACTGGTTCAGTTTCCCGATACGACTATTGATCCATATGCTCGTCACTATAATAATAGTAATGATAATGATGTATACAGCTGGATGGCAATTGATTAACCATTTGGGTTCATTTGTTATCACGGTAATCGTTATTTATGGTTTGGTATGGTTGATCATGTATCTAGCGGATATAACTGATACGAAGAAGATCAATAATGCAATACGTAAAAGAAAGTCGAAGTAAAGTACCACCAAACCCTGAACCAATTTAATAAAAAAATGAGATGTGTGATATGCTGTGATGAATTCAAAAAAACACAGATATGATAACTGGGGAAATATAGATGCTAAATGAAACTGCAATTGATTATAAAAATAGTCTTTATTCTGAACTTTCCAAAATAGGAAAAAGTCTTTCTAGTGAAAAAAGATTGGAAATAATGGATCTTTTAGCACAGGGTCCAAAGACTGTGGAGGGTCTTGCCACTGAATCAGGGATGAGTATTGCCAATACGTCTCGACATTTGCAGGTATTGCGTGAAGGAAACCTGGTTTCTCGCCATAAAGAAGGAAAATTTGTTTTTTATACTTTGGCCTCAAATAAAGTTATGGAATTGTTTTATTTACTGAGAGACGTGGGGAAAGAACAATTATCTGAAATTAATCGTATCCAAAATGATTTTAATGATAAAGAACAAATTACAAGTTTGACACTAGAAGAAGCCATGAAAAAAATGCGACAGGGTAATACTGTCTTGCTAGATGTACGACCCAAGGAGGAATATGATAATGGTCATATGGACCAGGCAAAAAATATTCCAATAGATGAATTGCAGGAAAAGGTCGATTCGATTTCTACAGATAAAAGTATAATTGTCTATTGCCGAGGGCAGCTATGTGCGTATGCAAATATGGCGACGAAAATATTGAATGAACAAGGTCGAAAAGCTTATAGTCTAAATGAAAGTTATTATGATTGGAAAATGTTTAACAAGAATTAAGGACAGACCTCAAGGAATCTCTACTTTTTAAAGGCTCTTTGTCAAATAGTATTGATGAATAACTTTTAACC
This sequence comes from Companilactobacillus jidongensis, assembly GCF_003946575.1. GTDB lineage: Bacteria > Bacillota > Bacilli > Lactobacillales > Lactobacillaceae > Companilactobacillus > Companilactobacillus jidongensis. Next base: position 76,138 of record NZ_RHOP01000014.1, read on the forward strand.
ATAGGCATCCTCATTGAGGATGCCTATTTTCATGCACA
>NZ_RHOP01000015.1 GCF_003946575.1 Companilactobacillus jidongensis
AAGAATAGGTCTTCATGGCCTTTTTGTCTATAGTTGGTCTAGTTCATTGGGTGTTGCACTTCAATTGTAAACTCGGCTTAATATTTAATTTGAAATACTTAAAAAAGTATAGAAGCGTACAGCTAACGTATCTATTTTCATTTTCATGGTTTTTGATACATGGTGAACGAGCCGACATGGCTGGTCTGTTACTAGGAGTTTTATTTTATATACTTATGAGACAAAAAAAAGTTTTTTCTAAAAGAAATATAATTGTGGCAGTTGTTGGCTTGTTAAGTATTATTTTACTTAATACAATTGGCTACCTTAGGATAAATGGACAAGTGCCAAATGTAGCATTAGCACTTAAAAGTGTCATTACTACACCTACTTTGTCAGATGTTGCTTATTTGTGTAATGCGTCAATTGATTATGTATCTAGATTTTCTTTTACGAATGGTAAAATTTTGTTATCAAATATTGTCTCTGTCATTCCATTTATAAGTACAAATGGTGATTTTGGATCATTTATTTCATCTGTTTATAGTAATCCTGGTGGCGAACCATTGATTGGCGAACCATTGATGGATTTTGGGTTCATAGGAATACCAATTATAGCAATTTTTGATTTTTTGATACTTAGGTTAGCGGTTCAGTTTAAAAATAATTTTTTTAGATATGAATACATGGTTTTACTTTTTACTGTTCCTAGAATTGTTTGGTATGGTAGATCGTTTGTTTACACTAGTATAATATTCTTTGTTCCTTTCATGTATTTGACCACTTCACTGCTTAAAAGGGTGACAAAAAAAGATAGATCTATATAAGTGTTTTGTAAAGAAGGTATGTGATTATTCTCCTCAAACCAATACTTTTTATACCAATGGTACCATGGTAATTACCACCCAAAGGAGGCGGATAAAAAAATATATTAAATTCTTCATAAACGGTATAAAATCCGTAATAAAATCGTATAATGAAGATATGAATTGTCAAAAATTATGTTTTTAAATGAAGAATATGGTTTTTGAATCATATTAGGGGGAGAACATATGCAAAATAGACATAAGAGCCACAAGAACCGCAACTTAAGAACTTTGCTAATTGCATTTCTTTTGTTGTTCGTCTTCGGCGGGGCTGCTATGGGTATGTCAAAATACCGTAGCGTTAAAGAATCTGTCAACAGCTCATTCCAATCATCTGGTGTAAGTGCACATGATGTTGGTACTAAGCTAAGCTCGAAGAGACCTATCTCAATCTTGATCATGGGTACTGATACTGGTTCAGCAAAATTAACTAGAGATTACAAGGGTCACACAAACAGTATGATGGTTGTTACTATTAATCCTAAGACTAACAAGACAACTGTTGACAGTATTTCTGGGGAAACCGCCGTAAATATTCCTGGATACAAGAAGGCATCACCTGCACCATTGAATGAAGCTTATGAATTGGGACAAGCTGGAACTAGTGTCAAAACTGTTCAAAGCATGTTAAATGTTCCTATCGACTTCTACATGTTGCTTAATGTTGGTGGCTTGAACAAGGTTATAAATGAAGTTGGTGGAATCGATGTTACACCAACATTGTCATTCAGCTTCGGTGGATACAACTTCACTAAGGGTGTTAAGACACATATGAACGGTGCTAAGGCATTGGCATATGCTGGTATGAACAACGACAAACTTGATGGTGATTATGGTCGTCAAAATCGTCAACGTGACGTCTTGACAGCTATTGTTAAGCAATCAGGTTCAATTTCAACATTGTTGAACCAAGACTTCATCAATTCGTTAACTGACCAAGTCCTTACTGATCTAACATTCGATAACTTGAAGACAATCGGTACTGACTACCGTGACGCAACTAAGAATGTTAATGAAGATCACTTGCAAGGTACAGCTAAGACTGTTAATGGTCAAAGCTTACAAGTTGTAAGTAAGACTGAATTGCAACGTGAAACTAACGTTCTACGTAAGAGCTTAGATTTGAATAGTGCTAAGACTGGTACCATTGAATATGTACCAGCTACTACTACTACAACTAACTCAACATATTAATTTTTGATATTATATTAGCGTTTCTGCGTTGGCAGGGCGCTTTTTTTGTATTAATTTTCAGTTAAATCAAATTTATAAATCAAAAAACACTTACTAAAGTAATTACGCATGTTATAATAATTGTACAAAAAGGAGGCGGGAATTAATGACAGTAAAAGCTCGTAAACAAGGGAATTCACTTATGGTTACTTTACCTAGGTATTTGGAAGTTGAAGAAGGTACTAGTTTTACTGCACGTAAACTGAAAAATGGAACGATTGAACTTATTCCGGCAAAGAAGAAGCCCGCTTCAATGGAAGAACTATTTAAAGACTGGCACGGTGAATATAACTCTGACCCTGAGATGAAAGAGTGGGATAACGTTAAACCGGAAGGAAACGAGATATGGTAAAATATGTGCCCAAATTAGGTCAGATTATTTATATAAATTTTTCCCCGTCTGCTGGGAGTGAGATAGTCAAAAGAAGGCCAGCCGTTGTTTTGAGCAATAATATTTTGATGGAAACAACGGAGTATGTTTGGGTCGCTCCGATATCTCATGGCAGTTACAACGGTGTCGACTATCCCCTGCACATTCAGTTAGATGAAAGGACAAAAATTGACGGTACTGTATATATAGAACAACTAAAATCATTTGATTATTGTGCTAGAGATTGGCAATTTGTGGAAGAGATTCCAGAAGATTTACTTGAAGAAATTAGATATAAAGCGAAATTAACGTTAGGTTAATTTCGCTTTTTTTTGTAACTAAATCTTTTATTTCCAATTTGTACACTCAATGTAAATGAACTTTACAATTCAAAATGTTACCATTGAATGCGGAGCCATTGATTTGAATATGCGACTTGAAAGGATGTTTCAATTGAGAGCAAATGATTTTTCAACTTCCTCAATATTTGCAGACAATGAATATTTGAAGAGAGCAATGGAATCTAAGCAATTTGATTTATCGATGGAGATAATCAAATTGGAACGTGAGCTTAGTTTGTCACAAAAAGAAGCTGCGGCCATTTTGAATATACCTTTGAATAGGTTTTTGAAATATGAAGCAGGCGACCGACGCATTCCTGAGGATAGGTTTCAGAAGATCATCGACGAATTGTCTGATCTACGTGATGATCGTAACGGTGTATTGAGTTAATTTACATTTGAATATTGAGGGCGACTTTGCATGATTGCAGAGTCGCTTTTTTGATTTTATAATTAGATACATGGGGGATGGATCATGAGACAAAGACAGTCTAATTTTGAGTTGTTGAGAATCATCAGTATGTTCCTAATTGTTTTGCACCATTATGGTATTCACGGAACGTTTTATGAAGGAACTTTTTCATGGCAGAAGGTGGGAATCAATCTGGTTACTTCATTTGGAAAAGTTGGCGTTAATATTTTTGTATTGATAAGTGCCTATTTTTTGGTCACCAAGACTTTTAAGTTAGAACGAGTTTATCGATTATTGTTGGAGACGTTATTTTATTCGTATGTTGTTCTGGCCATATTTTGGTTCTTTGACCGCAATAATCCCACGTTGACACATACTAATATTATTCATCTATTGTTCCCAATTCCACTAGAATACTGGTTCGTCAATGCATTTCTGTTCATGCTTTGCTTGTCGCCATTTTTGAATATTTTGATTCGTAATATTTCTAAACAAATGTATATATACTTATTGTTATTTTTGACTTTTATTTGGGTAATAGTTCCAACTGTTTCGACATTGAAACTTGCTGGTTATAGTGATTTTGCCTGGTTTATCTATTTGTACTTGTTAGCTGGATTTTTGCGGAACTATGATTTGAATCTCAGTAGTTCCACTTTGCGTTGGATATTTTATGGTTCGGTAGCTATTACTTTGTTATTGGTAACGGATTTTAATATTCTTGGCCGAAGTGATCAGTTCTTCATGGATCACGTATTGTTTTTCCTTTTTCAAAACAAACTTCCTATTGTATTGATGTCATTTTCATTATTCTTATTGGGTAAGGATTGGAATCTTGGAAGCAATCGCTTCATTAATACTGTGGCATCAGGAATATTAGGAGTGTATCTGATCCACGATAATGTCGTAATTCGTCCGATACTATGGACGGCGGTTAATAATGCTCAATACAAGACATTAGTCAGCACAATTGGTATGGGAATTGTGGCTTCGATAATTATTTATATCGTCTGTACCGTGATCGACTTGATTCGCCAATTATTTTTGGCTAAGTTCATGAATTGGTTAGCTGTTAAATTGGCCAATGGAACTCGCCGAATATTTGGCGTAGATTAAAAAATGCCCTTTTAAATAAGGTCATTTTTAATGCACTAAAATAGAATTGTTTAAACAAATGAGTTATTCTTATTCACAAAGATATTTGTGGGGTAAGAACAATGATTTTTTACTCAATTAATTTAGCAATTTTTTTAATTTACAGTTTATTTACTAACAGCTATTACAAGAACCGACGGGCGTACTTTTGGCTGATACTGATCCATCTGAGCTTATTACTGGGACTTCGCTCAAGTATTGTAGGGACGGATACGCCACAATATGTCAGTTTTTACCTGGAACAAAATTCAGGTTTCAATGGTAATGGTACATTGGTTTATTCAGCAATCAGCAATTTAATTAACCATCTAACTAATGGTAATTATCATGTCTTTTTATTTGTCTTATCATTAGCCACGGTGTTCTGCATTTTGAAGTCGATGGAATTGTTCGGTGGCAATGAAAATCTGATGTTTCTGAGTATTTACATCTATATCACATTTTACTTTTACTTTGAGAGTTTCAATATTCAACGTCAGATGTTAGCTATTTCAATGGTTATGCTGGCAATGGCCTTGTTATATCGGCGTCACTTTGTTTGGTCGATCGTATTATTCACATTGGCAGTTGGTATCCACAGTACGGCAATTTTTGCCATTGTAGGATTTTTGATTTGGATCATCAAGAAGTCCAAGGTGACCTTCAGCCTGGTGATGGTTGTAGCGGCTCTATCTAATCTATTTTTAAATAGTTTGTTGAGTCATTTTTCACAGCTTTTCGATCATTATCAGATGTACACTGATGCAGTTTTGATTTCAGGTGGTGGGACTTTATTGTTAGGAATATTCTTGTTGATAATGGTTTGCGCCGCAATCTTTTTGACAGATATTCTACATGATAAGTCTGCAGGATTCACTATTTTTATGACAGCCATTGGTGCGGTCCTCTACATCGTTGGTTCTAAGTCACAATTAATTATTAGAATGGCGGATTACTTTGCTATTTATTCGATTATTTCTATTCCGCAAGCAATCATCGCTATGAAGAGAAAATTTCACGATCAAAGGATAGTCGAACTTATTTTGACAACGATAGTTATCTTTGTCGGTTTAGCAATATTTTATTACAAGCTAATGAATAATTTAGGGGAGATAATTCCATACAGTCTTAACAGCATTTAGACCTCAGTCTAAGTGCTGTTTTTTTGTCTAATTTCACAAACTAGACGAATCGTAAGATTGGTTCCAAATATTATCTAACCTGTCTAAACATGGTCTATGATTTGGCATAACTACAAGATAGAGGCAAATCTAGTTCTTGCAGTGAAAATGTGTATGGGAGGACGACTGTGAAATCAGAGCAAATGGCTAACACGACTAGTATGATCGAAATTCTGGGCATACTTCGTAAGCATATGAAAATGATTATTATGACGACCTTAATCACAGTATTTGCGACAGGATTCGTTACCTTCTTTGTATTGAGTCCCAAGTATGAATCAACAACTGAAATTCTAGTTAATCGTAAAATGTCAGATGAATTGCAAGCGGCACAATATCAGCAGGTTCAAGCAGATGTTCAGATGATCAGTACTTATAAGGACATTATTACCAGCCCAACAGTTTTGGATGAAGTTAATCAAGAGGTCCAAAACTACCCAGGGTATCCAGGTTCAGAGCAGGCACTTCAAAAGTCGATATCTATTAGTAATCAACAGAATTCGCAAGTGTTCTCGGTGACAGCGAAGTCAACTGATCCTAATACGGCAGCGGCTATCGCTAATATGACGGCTGACATTTTTAAGAAAAAAGTTGGCAAGATCATGAGTATCAATAATGTGTCGATTGTATCAACAGCTTCGCCAAGTAAAGCACCGTACAGTCCCAAGAAGATGCTTAGTTTAATCGGTGGTTTGATAGTTGGATTGATTCTAGGAATTGCTCTAGCGCTGATTCGCGAAGCTACTGATAAGACTGTTATCAATGAGAGCTTCTTAACTGAAGATATGGGTTGGGTCAATCTAGGACAGATCAATGAAATCAGCAAGAAGTCGTTTGAAGAGGTATCTAGTATCGCTCCAACGGTAAAAAGTGTTCGCAGTTCTAATTCAAGTGATCGGAGGGTTTGAAGATGTTTGGTATGAAAAAAAACAAGCTTGATTCCACTAGTCAAAAACGTGGGGTCAACTTAATAACTTACAACCATCCCCAAGATACTGTGGCTGAACAATTTCGTACGATCCGTACGAATATTCAGTTCACGGCGGTAGATAAAAAAATTAAATCAATTGTCTTCACATCTTCGGAACCATCAGAAGGCAAGTCCACCGTCAGCAATAATTTTGCTGTGACATGTGCCAATCAAGGGTCAAAAGTAGTTTTGATCGATGCGGATCTTCGTCGACCAACGATTCATAAAACGTTTGGTTTAGATAACAAAATGGGACTTTCTAATTATCTGTTAGGGAATGCCAAATTGGATGAAATTCTACAACCAGCTTTAGTAAAAAACTTGTACATCATACCGAGTGGACCTATTCCACCTAATCCAGCTGAGTTGCTGGGAAGTTCCAGAGTTAAGGATTTGATCAAGGAATTGGAATCAAAATTTGACATATTAGTTTTAGATGCACCACCAGTCAATACCGTAACCGATACACAGGTTTTGGCTACGGTAGTCGATGGAGTAGTTATGGTCGTGCCACAAGGGATTGCCATGAAGGCAGGCGTGCGACATGCCAGAGAATCATTGGAATTGGTTCATGCACGTATAATCGGAGCCATTTTGAATCGAGTGACGGTTCAAAAGTCAGTTTACTACGGTGGTGAATATTATGGTGCAGAGAAGAAGTAAGGGTATCAGCTCATTTGAATTGTGGGAAATTCAAAGGGGCCTTCTACATGGAATATTGGAAGAATGCAGTTGATGTTGTTTATCAGCAACATCGTTATGTTTATAGGATTTTCAAAAGAAGTTTTGATTTTTTAGCTAGCTTCGTTGGATTGATCGTATTATCGCCAATATTTTTGATTGTATCTTTAGCAATCAAAATTGAAGATCCACATGGTCCAGTTTTTTATGAACAAATCAGAATAGGTCGGGCACGTAAACCGTTCGAGATGTTCAAGTTTCGTTCAATGTGTGTGGATGCTGAGCAACAGCGAGGTAAGTTGATTCAACAAAATGAAGTTTCTGGTGCAATGTTCAAAATGAAGCATGATCCGCGTGTAACTCGTGTTGGTAGTTTTATCCGCAAGTATAGTTTGGACGAATTACCACAACTGTTGAATGTGGTGCTGGGACAAATGAGTTTAGTTGGTCCACGGCCGCCTTTGCCAGATGAGGTCAAAAAATATACTTGGTTTGATTTTCAAAGATTGGATGTTAAGCCGGGGTGTACCGGTCTTTGGCAGATAAAAGGCCGCAGTAATGTCGGATTCAAGCAGATGGTTCGCTTGGATATTGAATATATCAATCGACGCAACTTCTGGTTTGACCTGAATATTTTGTTTCGAACAGTTGCTTTATTTTTCAAACCCAATGGGGCGTATTGATGAGGTGATGATATGAAAGTCTTAGAGATTTGTGAAGCATATGGCGGTGGCGTTAAGCGTCAAATCGATTATCTGAACCAATTCGCCAACAGTAAGAATATCGAAATGACTACATTAGTCAGTTCTAAGCGTGGGGCGGAGATTCCCAAAAAGTATTTAGTAGATGATCGTCTTTCAGCATTTCCGAGGCATCCCTTTAGATATTTGTCGCTCATGAAGTGTCTGCACAGACTGATTGATCAAAAAAATATTCAGTTAGTGCACGCCCACAGTACGATTGCCGGAATTGCGATGGTGGTTTATAAGATGCGCTATCATGATGGACCACCCGTAGTATTCACACCACACGCATATTTTTCCGAAGTCGATCGTGGCTGGTATAAGAATGGTATTTTGAAAATTGCTGAAAAATTTATGAGTCATTTCTTTACTAAAGTCATTCATGTTTCCGCTGATGAAGAAGGATACGCACTCGCTAACAAGATTGTTAAACAGTCACAGTCAGTTGTTATCAATAATGGTGTTCCGTTTCATGAATATGAAAAAATTTCGCACGCCAATACTGATTTTGTTAATGTCGCCAGATGTGATTTTCAAAAGAATCCGCAGTTGTTCATCAAGATTGCACAAAGGATTACAAAGGCTATCCCTGATAGCCGATTCACTTGGGTCGGCGATGGGCCAATGCTTAATGAATGTCGAGCCGAAGTGATCCGACTGAATCTGGAAGATAAAATTCAGTTTGTTGGCTTCCGCGCTAATCCTTATACCTATTTAGAGCAGGCAGATATCTTCTGCTCCACCTCAAGATATGAAGGTCAACCGTTCTCAGTTCTTGAAGCCATTTCAGAGAAGATGCCATTGATCATAACTGATGTGATCGGTCATAAGGAGCTAGTTAATGACAATGGTGTTTTGCTAACAGATGAAATTATTGGTGACGATACTAAGCTGGTGGCGGCTTTTCAAACTGTAATTAAGCATGAAACTGAGTACTCACAGGCGAGCTATCAATTATTTACGAAGAAATATGATGTTATGAATATGGTTGATGCGATTGAACAAATATATTTATCAGGAGTAGCAGCATGAAAACTATCGATGTCATCGTTCCTTATTTTTATCCACCATATATCGGTGGCACTGAAACGGTTCTTCGTAAGTGGAATGAGTATTTCTCCAGTCATCAATTGACTGACATAAAAGTTAGATTCATCTTGCCGTTCGCTTATCGTAACAGCGATGTCTTCGATACTCGAGGTAATTGCTATTATGGCTGGCGTGTTAGTGACAATAAGTCAATGCGAGTTATCGGTGTTTTGAATTTGTTGGTATATCTGATATTTACTCGAGCCGACAATGTCATTGTGTTGTCACCTAAGTACATTAATCTGAGTCATAAGATTCGTAGAATCTTTCATAAGCAGTATCAGATTACAAATTGGATTCATTTTTCATTGGCCAAGATGTTTGTCGGTGATCGGAAGTATTTTAAGCGTGCTGATTATCATTTGGCTATTTCAACTGGTATCAAGGAACAACTGCTGAAGATGCAGATTCCTGATAGTAGAATTTTTTCAGTCTTCAATCCGATCGAGCGAGATGATCGACAAATCCCAGCTTCATCAGATCCCAAATATATTTATGTTGGACGTTTGGAGTATCAACATCAAAAGAATCTGCAGGAGTTGATTCGTGGATTCGAAATGATCAAGCAAGAATTGCCGCATGCTAAATTGGAATTATGGGGTGATGGACCAGATGTTGAAGGGGTGAAGCGGTTGGTCAAGGGATTGCAATTGGACAATAGCGTTAGTTTCAAGGGGTGGCAAAAAGATCCTTGGAGCAAGATCAATTCTGCAACGGCTTTTGTTTTGACATCAACATATGAAGGTTTGCCGATGTCGATTTTGGAAGCTATGTCTCACGGCGTTCCGGTGGTCGCAGCCGATGTTTCGACTGGTCCGGCTGATGAAATTACTGACGACAATGGTTTGTTGTACGAAAGTGGACATTTGAATGAGTTAAAGAATGACTGTATTGAGATCAATGAGAACCGCAAGCACTACGATGCAACGACGATTCAGAAGTCTATTAATAAGTTTTATACACAAAATTATTTTTCTGATCTAATTGAGATTTTAGAAGAAATGGGGTGAGCCGATGGATAAATTATTATCGATTGTTGTCCCAAGCTATAACGCTGAGAAGTTTTTGGATAATGTCTTAGGCCATTTGGTTAAATGTAAGATGTTGAATCGGTTGGATATTTTGATTGTCGACGATGGTTCAACTGATAAGACGGCTGACATTGGCAATGATTATGCAACCAAGTATCCTGATTCTATTCGACTGATATCCAAAGAAAATGGTGGTTATGGTTCAACCGTTAATGCCGGTATTATCAACGCACATGGTCGTTACTTCAAGGTAGTTGACGCTGACGACTGGTTGGATCCTAAAAACTTGGACCGATTCATAGGATTGTTAAAACGAACCGATGTCGATCTGATTTTGACACCGTTTTGGGCATTCAATGATAAGTCCAAGCATAAACATGTAGCAGCTATTAGACCTGATGATATCAAGTGGGGGCAAAAGTATTATTTAAAGGAACAAGGTATCGACCCAGTTCCGAGCATGCATACCTACACATTACGGACGAAGTTACTACAAGAGAACAGTATTCGACTAGATGAACATGCTTTTTATGTTGATATTGAATATATTCTCTTCCCGATTCCTTATGTGAAGACATTTGAGTTCATCAATATGCCGCTATATAACTATCGAGTTAATCAAGCAGTGCAGTCGATCAGCTTGACCAATATGCGTAAGAATCAACAGCAGCATAGTTTTGTCGTCGATCGAGTCAACTCCTATATTCATGAGCACACAGATGGTTTGAATGATAATCAGCGCGAGTTGATGGTTAACCGACTCAGTCGTATGATTGCGACCCAGCTCAAGATAATTTCTTTATCACCAATTCGCTTAGAGACCAAACGGGAGCTTAGTAATTTTTATTCAAAGGTCAAAGATGAATATTACTTCGAAGTGAATGATGTTAATCTGCCAATGCGTTGGTTGATCAAATCACGTTTCTATCTCTTCCCAGTGATTCACTACTTGGCAATTTTAAAAATGCAACTTGTACATTATTAATGAGAAGGCGAGGGTCATGAAAGTTACAGCACTAGTAGTTACGTTCAATCGAATGAAGTTGTTACAGGAATGCTTGTCAGCCATAGAAATTCAAACTACACCAGTTGACCATCTGATCGTTATTGATAATCACAGTTCTGATGGTACTAAGGAGTTCTTAGATGGTTTCGCTGATGACAAATTAGATGTGGTTCATATGTCGCAGAATCTTGGCGGTTCGGCAGGTTTCTATCGCGGAATGGAAGAATTCATTGCTAGTAACAATGATGAACTACTTTGGTTGATGGATGATGATACGATTCCTGAACCGGATACATTACAAAAATTATTAGTGGCTAGTCACAATATTTATGACTTCGGTTTCCTGGCTAGTAATGTTCGTTGGATTGACGGTAGTCCAGCACTCATGAATATCCCCGTTGTTGATCCACTTGATTGGAATCAGAATGCTAGTGGTGAGGACTTTTATCCCGTCATCAAGTCAGCATCGTTTGTCTCATTGATGTTGCCACGGACGGTTATTCAGCAAGTTGGTTTACCATATAAAGAATTCTTTATTTGGGGTGACGATGCTGAATATACTTCACGGATTAGTCAGCAATATACTTCGTATTTTGTACCTGACAGTGTGGTCATTCATAAAATGAAGCAGAATACCGGCGTTGATATCGTAACTGATGACAGTAATCGTCTTGATCGGTATTTCTACTCATTTCGTAATCGGATGTTTCTGGCTCGACAACATCATGGCAAGCTACGTCTAAAGTCATATGCTGGCATGAGTTGGGAATTAGTTAGAGTGGCATGTGGACGAAAGGTAAAAAAGCGTGGGAAGAAGCTCAAGGTAATTACTCGAGGAATGGTTTCGGGGCGCTTCTTCAATCCAAAAATTACATATTTACACAGGAATTAAAGAGATGATTTTTATGTCACAATCATTTTTGCATCTATATTTGACTGGTATTTATAAGTCAGAAGCAGCATTAAAGAAGTTCACTGGTGGAAAGAAATCGATTCTACCAAGTTTTGTTTATGATCCCTACCATTATTTGATTGAAAAAGAAATCAAAAAAACAATTCAAGATGTGCCAACGACTTTTTGGCATGATGAATTAGTAAAGACTAATCCAATATTGACTGACAAAATAGTCTGGGTCATGTGGTGGCAGGTTACTGATATACCAATGTTTGTTCAACGTAATATTACTTTGATGCGAGAACGTCTCAATAAACGTGTGATTGTTTTGAATCAGGAGAATCTCAGTGATTTTTTACAAATACCAGAGGATATTATAGAACGTTTGGATAAGCACCAGATCAGCTATCAGACTTTTTCCGATTATATTCGGATGAAGATCCTGTTTGAATACGGCGGGGTTTGGCTCGACAGTACGATCTATGTAGGTGAACATGATAATTTTTTGAACCAATTGAATTTTGCCGATCATGCACTGATCACAGTCAAAGGTATTCAAGATTTTGGTAACAAATTCATACCTAAGGGGCGCTGGGTCATCTATTGTATCGGTGGTCATTCCGGACAGATGCTCTTCAAGTTTGTCGACGATTGTCTGTCTTATTACATCGAGAATGACATTGCGACACCGGATTATTTTTTAACGGATTATTTATTCGATATTGCCTACAAAAACAATATTGGTGGTTTCTACGAGAAACTGCAAAAGGTACCTTCAAATAATGTTAATTGTGAAAAATTAGCACCGCTGATGAACCGTAAGTTTGATGAAAGTGTTTTGAAACAGATCACTAGGAATACTAGTGTTTTTAAGCTATCAAACAAAATATCGTATCGTAGTCGTACTACTGATCAAAAGAAAACTTTTTACAGTTATTTATATGAATAAATGAAGGTGAAGTTGATGGAATATTTAGTTGTTGGTTCAGGATTATTTGGAGCTGTCTTCGCAAATGAAGCAGCCAAACGTGGTAATCACGTGACCGTTATTGAGAAGCGGGATCACATTGGCGGCAATATTTATACTAAGCCAATCGAAGGTATTCAAGTTCACATGTATGGAGCACATATTTTCCACACTCGTTCTAAAAAAATCTGGGATTACGTTAATCAATTTGCGCAATTTAATAATTACATTAATTCACCGATTGCAAATTATCATGGCGAAATCTACAATCTTCCGTTCAATATGAATACCTTCAATAAACTTTGGGGAGTAATAACTCCAGCACAGGCTCAAGCAAAAATCAAGGAACAACGTGCTGAACTCAATCTCATGAAACCTCCTAAGAACTTGGAAGAACAAGCTGAATCTCTTGTTGGAACTGATGTGTATAAGAAACTGATCAAGGGATATACCGAGAAGCAATGGGGCGCTAAAGCAACTGAATTGCCAGCCTTTATTATTCGCCGTATTCCAGTGCGATTCACGTATGATAATAATTATTTCAATGATCCATATCAAGGCATACCAATTGGTGGTTATACCCAAATTATTGAACAATTGTTGGATAACAAACTGATTGATGTCAAAATTAAGACAGACTTTTTTGCAGATCGAGAAAGATATTTGAAGGATTATCAAAAAATTGTTTTTACCGGCATGATCGATCAATTCTTCGATTATGAATTAGGTGAGTTGTCATATCGTAGCTTGCAGTTTGAGACTGAAGTCAAAGATATTGATAACTATCAGGGTAATGCAGTTGTTAATTATACGGATGCTGAAACACCGTATACTCGGATTATCGAGCACAAGCATTTTGAATTTGGTGCTGGCAATAAACATAAGACTGTGATTACTCGCGAATATCCGAAGACTTGGCAACGCGGGGATGAACCGTATTACCCAATCAATGATTCGGTAAACAAACAATTGTATGCACGATATTTAAATTTGGCTAGGAAGACATGTCCCGATGTTTTGTTTGGCGGCCGTTTGGGATTGTATCGTTATTACGACATGGATCAAACCATCATGGCTGCACTTGAGTTGGTTGCACATGAATTTGGACGATGAAAGTCGTTAAAAATTATTTGTACAATGCCTTCTACCAAGTTTTTATACTATTAGTTCCACTAGTTACGACACCGTATTTGGCAAGAGTTTTGGGACCGACTGGCGTGGGGATCAATTCTTATACCAATTCAGTTATTCAATATTTTATCGTCTTCGGTAGTATCGGTGTTGACCTGTATGGCAATCGTCAAATAGCTTTTGTCAGAAGTAATAAACAACAATTGACTCAGACATTTTATGAAATATTCTTCATGCGGATAATTACCATCATCATTGCCTATGCCGCTTTTGGATTGTTTCTTTTGTTTAGTGGTCAATATCAAACTTATTATTTAGCACAGTCAGTTTCACTGATCGCAGCAGCGTTCGATATTTCCTGGTTCTTCATGGGCATGGAAAATTTCTACGTGACTGTAATTAGAAATTTTGTCATCAAGATATTAACGTTGATCAGTATATTTACTTTCGTCAAATCATACTCTGACCTAGGAATTTATATCTTTATCTTATCAATGTCGTTGTTATTAGGTAACTTAACGTTGTTCCCAAGTTTGAAGAAGTATTTGGTCAAAGCAGATTTTCGACACTTGTCGATCTGGCGTCACTTGAAACCATCATTAGTCTTGTTTTTACCACAAATAGCTATGCAGATCTACGGTGTGTTGAATAAGACTATGTTAGGTGTGATGGTGTCAGTTCAAGCAACTGGTTATTTTGATCAATCTGACAAGATGGTTAAAATGGCTCTAGCAATTGTCACTGCGACCGGGACGGTCATGTTGCCCCATGTTGCGAATGCTTTTGCTAGAGGGGAAGTTGAAAAGACGCGCCATTACCTATATCAGAGTTTCCGGTTTGTCAGTGCAATTGCGATTCCGATTGCCTTTGGACTGATGGCAGTGACTGCAAAGTTCGTCACACTATTCTTTACAAAGCGGTTCTTGTCAGTCATTCCCATCATGATCATCGAGTCAGTCGTAATCATCTTAATTGCCTGGAGTAATGTTTTGGGGATTCAATATTTGATTCCGACTAAGCAGATGAAATCGTACACTATCTCAGTTGTGATTGGTGCAGTTGTTAATATTATTTTTAATATTCCATTGATCATCAAGTGGGGTGCAGTTGGTGCCACGATTGCGACTGTCTTATCAGAATTATCGATCACTATGTACCAGTTGTTTTCTATCAGGAAACAGGTCGATTATCGAGAGTTATTCGGTGATCTATCGAAGTACTTGATTGCGGGGGTTTTGATGTTTGAAGTTGTCTTTGAACTCGATCGAATCTTGCCCATTTCTTGGAAGATGCTGATATTGGAAGTTATCGTAGGTATGATTTTTTACACAATGCTATTAATTCTATTTAGAACGAAGATCATCGATGAAGCAAAGTCGTTGATTCACAATAGAAAGAAGTAAATAGATATGAAACGTTATAACAAAAAACATATTTTGAGAAATGTTTTATTATCGTTGATAGCCTTCGTGTTAGTCGGCGGCTTAGGCTTAGGGTTATCACGTTATCGTGATGTTAAGAGTGCAGTTAATAGTTCATTTGATCCAGTTGAAGTATCTGGAAGTCGTAACACGAATGCGCTATTAAAAGCTAAAAAGCCAATTTCCATCTTACTTATGGGTACCAATACAGGTGACTTTACTCGTTCATACGCTGGTAAGACCGATACAATGATGGTTTTGACGATTGATCCTAAGTCTGAAAAAACTACTATCACAAGTATTCCTCATGACTTAGCTGTAAAGATACCTGGCTACGACAAATCACCTGCTCAAATTAGTGAAGCTTATGAACATGGTCAAGCAAAGTCCAGTATCACAACGGTTCAAAAAATGTTGAATGTACCAATTGACTACTATGCTTTGATTAATATTGCAGGTATGGAAAAAGTTATCGACAAGATCGGTGGAGTTGATATTACACCTTCAAGTAGTTTTAGTAGTGATGGATATAGCTTCGAACAAGGAGTTAAAACACATATGGATGGGGCTAAGGCTCTAGCATACTCTCAAGAAACAAGTTCAAGTTCTACAGGCTACTTAGCACATGAATCTCGTCAAGGAGCTATGTTAGCTGCAATTATGCACAAATGCACATCAATTAGAGCTTTGATGAATCAAGGTTTCATCAAGACTTTGAGTGATGAAGTTCAAACTAATATGACCTTTGATAATTTGACTACTATCATCAAGAACTACAAACACTTCACTGAAAAAATCGATGATACTCATATTTCAGGAACAACTAAGAATATTGATGGTGAAACATTTGAAGTTGTCAGTCAAAAAGAATTACAACGTGTGAGTGACTTCATTCGTGGTGGTTTGGAATTGAAATCTGAAAAAACTGGAAATATTCAATATTAGGTGAAGCTAATGGCAAAGAAACGAATCGATTGGATCGACATTGCCAGATGTATCGCAATTTTGTCGGTCGTCATTGGACATACAATGGCAGGTTTGAATGGGACGTACTTATACAATGTTATCTACTTGTATAGTTTGCCAGTATTCTTTGTTTTGAGTGGTTACTTGTATCATCAAAAAGGTTACAAAAAATTACTATTGAATGATGTGAAGTTTTTGCTGATACCATATTTGGCGGTTAATTTAATCAAACTAGGCATATTATTCAGTCTCAAACATCATTTTGGAACTGGTATTTTAACAATCAACTTGCATACTTTTCAATCATTGATGATAGCAACTTTATATGGTTATGGCATGAAGTTACGAGACTTTCCATCGGTCAATGCAATTTGGTTCTTGGTGGCAATGTTTGTTGCCAATCAAATTTTTAATGCGGTTATGAGGATCGATTACCGTAGTCATAAGTTGTTATGTCAAGGAATACAGGCAGTGATATTGACTAGTGCCGGATTTGCCATAGCCCATGTGTACGAATTACCATTCTCGATCAACTCAGCTTTGATTGCGCAAATATTTTTGTACTTTGGATACTTGATGCATCAAAAAAATTTGTTGTCGGAGTTGAAAGATAAGTATTACATTGCTTTTGCGGGAGCTTGGTTGTTTGTAGCCTCGTTAGGAACGTTCTATATGGCATCGGCCAAAGCTCCTAATGAATTGATGGCGGTGATTGGTTCCATTTCGGCTAGTTTGTGTATTATCAAATTGTCTATAGTAATTAATGATTATCTGCAGCTTCATAACTTGCTGAGATTCAAAAGGTTACTGTTATTCATCGGTGCTCAGTCGTTGACGGTTCTATGTTTTCATTTATTAGATCTAGATGGTTTGAAACTATACAGTGATATTATTTTTGGATTATCAGGTAAAGTTCCTCATGGAATTCCAGTTTTAATCGGAATGTTATATCGGATGATTTTTGCAGTAGGGATGACTTGGTTGGTAAGATATTTGCCAATTGTCAGAAGCTTGTTCATGCCACGAAGTTTTCCATTATTCAAGCATCATGCTGCGGCATGATGCTTTTTTTGTGTGCCGCCTCCGTTTGTCAGTGATTTCACCTGCTGTGGGATCAGTACCAGCCAAAGTACGGTCTGGTACTTCGACTTGAAGCTTTGCTTCGCAAATCTTCAAGCCCGTCCATTTTGTAAGGCCGGAGGTTCGCCGACCTAACAAAATTTTCACGGCTGGTTGCTTCACTGACAACCTCCAGCTAACTTAGGCCATTGAAGTAATGGAATCTCTAAAAAAACGTAATGGTTTCCAAATAGGCAACGTATAGCAATTCAACTAGGCATTCAAGCAATGAATGCCTTTTTTTGTACAAAAAAGTAAATTTATCATTTGATTAGTAAACGTTTTCAATGTAAACTTAACAAAGTGGTATTTACCAGTTTATAGGAGAGGGTATTATGGATAAAAAAGAATCGCTATCTCAACACTTAATCGATTTTTTATCTAATCAAATTCTTACCGAAATGCGACCCAATGATCGACTACCATCAGAACGTGACCTAATGTTGCAATTCAACGTTAGTCGAACGACGGTCAGAAATGCTTCGGATAAGTTAGAGTTATCAGGGTTAGTGACGAGAATGCATGGTAAGGGGACCTTTGTCACAAAGCGTTCGGAGAGTCTTACTAACTTAGCAGACTTATTTAGCTTTTCCAAAACTATGGAATTACAGGGAAGAACGCCAAGCGATAGAATAATTAAATTCAAAAAAATTTCGGCCGATGAGGAATTGATTCAACGACTTAACCTGAAAGAAAATTTAAATGTCTTTGAAGTCGATCGTATTCGTATGGCCAGCGGTAAGCCGATGATGTTCGGCAAGAGTTTTTTGCCAGCTGGAGTTTTTGAAGGACTCACAAGGAAGCAATTAGAAGAAAATTCAATGTATCGTACCTTTGAGGATGATTACGATGTTCATATCAAGGAAGCTGATGAATCGTGTCGAGCATCGATCTTGAATGATAAAATATCGAATTTGTTGGATGAGAAACCCGGTGCAGCGTGCCTAAGACTTGAGAGAGTCACTATGGATAATAGTGGACGAGCAATTGAATATACTATCAGTTGGGCTCGAGCGGATGAATTCAATTATCGAATCAAACATTTGTATAGATAAGCAAACTGGTATTAACCAGTTACATATTTTAGTAATATTTTTATAAAAAAACGAAAGTGGTATCTTTTACATAAAAAAGTACCACTTTTTTAATTTGCCACACAAATACTGATATATCAGTATAATTGTTATATACCATTGAATAATTGGTATAACCAATTTGTTGAAACAAATGCTGCAAGCGTATACAATAAGCTTGTGGTTGATACCAGAAAGGGACCAGTAATATGAAAATCACTCTTCAAGAACAGCTAATCAACTTATTAACCAACTACATTCAGTCAATGCCGGCTAACGCAAAGTTGCCTTCAGAAAGACAGATATCAGATAAGTATCAGTTGTCTAGGACAACTGTTCGTGCGGCGTTGAATGAATTAGAGGTAACCGGTCTTATCCGCAGGGTTCACGGTAAGGGAACATTTGTTAATCGTGTTGATCTGAACAGTGACCTCAATAGTAGTTATAGTTTCAATAAGCAGATGGTGTCCATTGGCAAGAAACCACAGACGAAAATTCTTAGCTTTGAGAGAAAGGAGGCTAATTCATATTTTTCACGTAAATTGGACGTTGGTATCGGCGATCAAATTATCAAGATCAAGCGTTTGAGACTTGCCGATAATATCCCAGTTATGTTGGAAAGAACGTATCTACCAGCGAGTCACTTCAATCTTTTGACTGAAGATATGCTTGAAGGCAGGTCTTTATATGAGATCTTTGCGAAAGAATTCAATGAACAAGTGTACTACGCTGATGAATATTTTTTGGCGGGTATTACCAGTAAAAGGGATAGCAGTTATCTTGATATTAGAGAAGGCACACCTTGTTTGAATCTTAAACGTTCAACGTATGACCCTCACAATCAAGTAATTGAATATACACTTAGCGTTGCGAGAAGCGATCAGTTCGCGTATCACATTCGTCACGATATTAGTAAAAAATCTTAGAGAGTGATTTTTATCACCAAATTTGGAGGAATAATTATGTCAATTGTTGCAGTAAGAATAGATGAAAGATTAATTCATGGACAAGTTGCTAATTTATGGACAACTAAATTGCAAGCATCAAGAATCATGGTAGTTGATAACGATATTATAAAGAATGACATTCAAAAAACTGCCCTTAAATTAGCTAAACCAGCCGGAGTTAACCTAAGTATTTTAGGTGTTAAGAAATCTTCAGCTAATATCTTAGCTGGCAAATATGATTCACAAAAGGTATTTCTTGTTGTTAAGAGACCTTCAATCCTTGTAAGCATGATGGAAGAAGGAGTCAAATTCGACACTATTAATGTTGGAAACATGTCACAAAAAGATACTACACAACATTTGACACAATCTATCAATGTTACTGATGACGACTATCATGCATTCCATCAATTATTGGATGCTGGAGTTAAAGTAACAGCTCAAATGGTTCCTAGTGACAACATCAAGAACTTCGAAGATATCTTGAAAGATTACAAGATTTAAAATTAATAGGGGGAAAAAACTATGAGTTTTACAATTGTTCAAATATTGCTTTTAACGGCATATTCTATGTACAACATTTATGATGAATTACAAATGAACTCATCATTGAGTCAACCAGTTTGGGCCGGAATGATTTCAGGTTTGATCATGGGTGACATGAAGACAGGACTTATCATTGGTGCTGCTCTTCAATTAACAGTCCTAGGTGTTGGTACATTCGGTGGTGCTTCAAAAATCGATGCCAACTCAGGTACTGTTCTAGCTACAGCATTTTCAATTGGTACAGGTATGAAAGCTGCTACAGCTATCGCTGCTATCGGTGTTCCTGTTGCCGCACTTCTAACATCATTTGATATTCTTGCTAGATTTACTAACACATACTTCCAACACAAAGTTGATAAGGATATTGAAAACTTCAACTATAAAGGCATTGAAAGACATACTATTGCC
The DNA here is from genome assembly GCF_003946575.1 of Companilactobacillus jidongensis. GTDB lineage: Bacteria > Bacillota > Bacilli > Lactobacillales > Lactobacillaceae > Companilactobacillus > Companilactobacillus jidongensis. The sequence continues at coordinate 20,510 of NZ_RHOP01000015.1, forward strand.
GGTGCAATTCCATGGTGTCTATCACGTGGTATTCCTGTTTTCCTAGCTTTGGCTCTAGGTCAAGGTGTTGTTAAGACAATGGTTACATATCTAAATGGCGACTTACAATGGTTGAACACTGGTCTACAAACAGCCGGTGCTACACTTCCAGCAGTTGGTTTCGCTATCTTGCTTCACTACTTACCAGTTAAGAAACACATCGCTTACTTGATCCTTGGTTTCACAATTACAGCTTTGCTATCAACACTATTCACAAGTGTTCAAACACTTGGTACTGGTTTAGCAGGTGCAAGTAAAGCATTTACAACAACATTCAACGCTCTTCCAATGTTGGCTATCGCTTTGATCGGTGGTGCTTTCGCTATTCTTGAATACAAGAAGTCAATAGCTAAAATGAGTACTGCTACAAATGCGGGTCCAAGTACTACTTCTGATGATGAAGATGAAGAAGACGATGAAATTGAAGACGCTAACGGGGAGGTAGACGGTGATGAAGAAGAATAAAGAATATGAATTAACAAAAAAAGATTTTACCCAAATTAACAAACGTAGTTTGTTTGGATTCCAAATGGGTTGGAACTACGAAAGAATGCAGGCTTCAGGTTATCTGTATACGATCTTGCCACAACTAAGAAAAATTTATGGTGATGGTACTCCAGAACTTAAAGAAGCTATGAAGACACATAACCAATTCTTTAATACAAGTAATTTCTTCAATACAATTGTTACAGGTATCGATCTTGCCATTGAAGGCAAGGAAGGTGCCGATTCACTAGACACTGTTTCAGGTATTAAGACAGGTCTTATGGGACCATTTGCTGCTATTGGTGATTCACTTTTCGCTGCTTTGGTACCAACAATCATGGGTGCTATTGCCGCTACAATGGCTGCTCAAGGTAATCCTATTGGATTGTTCCTATGGTTAGCAGTTAACATTGCAATCATGGTTTTCCGTTGGAAACAACTTCACTTTGCTTACAGAACAGGTACAAAACTTGTTTCTGAAATGCAAGGTCAATTGAACGCTTTAACAGATGCTGCTACATTGCTTGGTGTCTTCATCGTTGGTGCTTTGATCGCAACTATGATCAACATTCAAGTTCCACTTGTTGCTCACATGGGTAAAGTTCCACTAGTTGTTCAAACAAACATTGATATGATTCTTCCAAAGCTAGTTCCAGCCTGTGTCGTAGGTCTTGTTTACTGGTTATTAGGTAAGAAGGGTATGACATCAACAAAGGTTATCTTCATTGTTATTATTTTTGCAGTTCTATTATCAACAATCGGTTTACTTGGCAAAATCTAGGAGGATATAAATTATGGCATTAATCTTGATCAGTCATGGAAATATGGCTATTGAAACAAAGAAATCAGCAGAATTGATTATTGGTGAGCTACCAAATTCAGCAGCATTGGGTCTTCAAAAATCCGATGGTCCAGATACTCTCAAGGAAAAAGTAGAAACAGAAATTAAAAAATATTATGGTAAGGAGCCAGTCTATGTAATCGTTGATTTATTAGGCGGAACTCCCGGAAATGTTGTAGTCAATTTAACACAAAAATATCCAGACATTCATGTTGTTTCTGGTTTAAATCTACCGATGGTTATTAATTATGCTAATCAAATGTTTGTTTCAAAAGAACTTGATATCAATGCTTTGATGAAGGAAGCCAAAGACGGAATCGTTGATGTTAATGCCTTCTTAAGTCAAGACGCGGATGACGATGATGAAGAAGAAGAGTAATTATCGTTATACATTGAGATTAGCCATAGATAAAAGTATTTATGACGATGATAAAAGAAAAGATATGATCGATTTCATAAAAAATGCTCATATCGATGATGTAGCCTTTTTTATCAATCAAGAAGAACTGTCAGATTCACATATTACTCTAGAAAAAGCTAAAGAATTGGTTACTGATATAGACGAAATTGCTCAACCTCTCAAGGAGATGGGAGTAACAATTAGTCTTAATCCTTGGACCACTATGAATCATTCTGATCGTGGACTTGGTATTCGACCTGAACTCGATATCAAACCAATGGTCAACTATCAAGGTATCAAAAGTACTTCGATGGCTTGCCCAGGTTATCATGGTTGGATGGAATATGTCTCCGATATCTATGCAGTTTATGCTGGCATCAAGCCACATGAATTATGGATTGAAGACGACTTCAGACATTATAAGAATGCACCGTTTGAATTAGGTTGCTTCTGCGATGATCACATGAAAAAATACAATGCCATTGCTGGTACTGATTTATCACGTGAGGAATTCGTTGGGCAAATGCTAAACGGTGGACGAAACAAATATCGCGATGCTTACCTAGAAGTAGCGCGTGATGAAATATTAGAAGCAGCAAGTATGATTGAAAAGAAAGTTCATCAGGTTTCTCCAGAAACGACGTTGGGTCTCATGAGCTCATGGCCAGAGATTCATGCAATGGAGAATCGTGATTGGCGGATATTACTCGATACTTTGAGTGGCGACGGCACCCCTGCTGTTTCGAGACCTCATTTACCAGCGTACAACGAGGTCAGTTCACTCAAGTATGCCCGTGACTTCGAAAAATATACGGTTGCAACAAGAACTTTGATTGGGGATAAACACAAAATTTATCCAGAACTAGAAAACTTCTTATATTCTCAATATGCTAAATCAAATCGTTTCTCACAATTTCAGTTGGAAACAACTAGCTCAGTTAGAGCCGCCGGATTGTTGATGAACTTGTTCAGTATGATGGGAATTGGGATCGACAAGACTTATCAATATGATAAGATGCTGGATCAAAGTAAGAAGTTTGTGGATTACTTGTACGAAAATGGTATTTCATTGGAAGATCGAGACGGAATCGTTGTTCCAATGACTCAAGAAGTTGCTAAGTACAAAGTTACTGATGGGACATTACATAGTTTGATGGCATCTCAGACACAATGGTTGGAGTTGTTGTCAGTCTTTGGATTCGCAACTAAACCAGTTAATTTTACTGGTCAACGAATTAATAATGAAACTGTTGCTTTGACAGGTAATTTCTTGAATACCTTAAGTGATAGTCAGATTACTGACTTAATCCAGAATAATTACGTCCTGCTCGATGGGGATGCTGTGATCGTACTCGATTCACGGAAATTGCTGGGATTGATCAATGCTGATTCAATCGAAGTAACAGAACCTCGAACTGGTCATCAAGTATATGAACAGTTCGACAGTACAACTCTTGCTGGAGTTACCAAGTCACGAATAAGCATGCAGACACATATTGGTGCCTACGTGAAGATTCATTACCAAACAGATGTGTTGGCAGATTCGAATGCCTATAATCGTTATGGCGAAAAACTTGGTCCAGCAACTGTTGCTACTGATAACTTCTATATCATGCCACTGACAGAACATGTTAAGTATGGTTGGGAAGCTGAATACATCGATTATCGTGAACGTAACTTGAAGCAACATATCAATGTCGCACATTTAGTTGACATGTATAATTGCAAAGCTATTTTCAATGACCGGAAGATTCTGATTAGCAATTGGTCACTAGATGATGTAGATGGGATCAGCTTTAAGCTAGATAAGAATATTTCTAAACTATCGATCACATATCGTGAAGGTAGTGAAGTTAAGAATCAGATAATTGATGTAACAAAACAAAATGATATTTATCACGCTAGTTTCCCAGTTCCAGGATTAGCTGTGGTACTTGTAGAATGTTTGGAATAAAAAATAGATAGAGAAGGGAACTTATACCATTGTTTAGTAAAACTGATAAAGAACTAGAAGAAATGGGCGCACAAATTACAACCCGTGAAATTCAACAACAACCTGATTTGTGGAAAGAGGCTTACGATAATTTCGTAGGTAATCAAGACAAAGTTAATAACTTTTTGGACGAAATTATCTCAAACTTTCCTGATAAAAAAATTCGTGTAATTTTCACAGGTGCAGGTACGTCAGCTTATGTGGGAGATACATTAAGACCATATCTAAATAAGGTCGGCGATACTTCTCACTTCAATTTTGAAACTATTCCAACAACTGATATTGTTTCTGCACCATTAGATAATCTTAGAGCTGATGATCCAACTATCTTGGTATCATTTGCTAGAAGTGGTAACTCTCCAGAGAGTGTTGCAACTGTAGAATTAGCTGAAAAGATCATCAAAAATCTTTACCAAATCACTATCACTTGTGCACCAGAAGGTCACTTGGCTAAGAAAGCTGAAAATGAAGATGGCAACTTGTTGTTACTTCAACCAGCTGGCTCAAATGATAAGGGATTTGCCATGACAGGTAGTTTCTCATGTATGACACTGACAGCAGCTTTGATCTTTGACCAAAGTGTAGCTGACAAGAAGCCATGGATTGATGCTATCGTTAAGATGGGACAAGAAGTAGTTAACCGCGAGAGTGAAATTCAAGCTATCGCTGATCTTGACTACGATCGTATCGCTTATCTTGGAACAGGTTCATTGGCCGGTCTAACTCGTGAAGCTCAACTTAAGGTTCTCGAATTAACTGCCGGACAATTAACAACTATCTTTGATTCTTCAATGGGATTCCGTCATGGTCCTAAGTCATATGTAAATGGCAAGACTGTTGTCTTCGACTTCTTAAGTAACGACAAGTACAGTCGTCAATATGACGTTGATATTCTTGAAGAGATCAAAGGGGACGAGATTTGCAAGAAGGTCGTTGGCGTTGGAACTTCTGCTGACAATAACTTCTCAGGTGACGGTTTCTTAATTAAGGCAGGACTCCCTGACTTGCCTGAATTATACCAAGCATTACCTGATGTTATGTTCGCTCAAACATTTGCTTTACTTAGCTCGATCAAAGTAGGCAATACACCAGATACACCTTCAGCTAGCGGTACTGTTAACCGTGTCGTAAAGGGCGTAACTATTCACGATTATGAATAATTACATTGCCAACATTGCATCTTCCCTTTAATTGAGGGAGGATGTTTTTGTTAGTAAAGGCCATTTTTCTGTGGTATAGACCACTAAAAACTGGTATAATGAATCATGCAAATAGAACTTGTTTTGATATACTTTTGGAGGATTGAAAATGACATATTATATTCATGCTAAGAAATTCTTTTTACAGAACACTACTGAAAATGGTGGTTATCTAGAAGTTACTGATGGTAAGTTCGGAGACTTCTTTACTGAAGACAATAAGCCAGAAGGCAAGATTGTTGATTATTCTGATAAGTACATCGCACCTGGATTGGTTGATACACATATCCATGGTCTCGTTGGCGATGATGTTATGAATAACAGTTGGAAAGAACTAAACGAAATGTCAGAAGGCCTACTAAAGGCTGGTGTTACTTCATGGCTACCAACAACACTTACAGCTTCACACGAACAATTGGACGAAATCTGTAAGACAATTGGTGATCACAAGGGTGAAGGTACGGGTGCTAAGATTCAAGGTATCCATTTTGAAGGACCTTTCTACACAGAGAAGCACAAAGGTGCCCAAAATCCTAAGTACTTCAGAGATCCTAGTGTTGAAGAATTTACAGAATGGCAAGAATCTGCTAAGGGTATGATCAAGAAGATTTCTATCGCCCCAGAACGTAAAGGTTCAGTTGAATTCACAAAAGCTGTTGCTGCCACTGGTGTTACTGTTGCCTTGGGTCACAGTGATGCAACATTCGAACAAGCTAAGGCCTGTGTTGAAGCTGGTGCTACAGGATTTACACACACATACAATGGTATGAGTGGTTTGAATCACCGTGCCCCTGGTATGGTTGGTGCTGCTATGTCAATGAATCTTGTTGATGATGAGTTGATCTGTGATGGACATCACGTTAGCCCATATGCAGCAAGAATCTTAGTTGATAAGAAGACTCCAGAACACGTTGCACTTATTACTGACTGTATGAGTGCTGGACTAATGCCAGATGGCGATTATGTCTTGGGTGAATTCCCTGTTACTGTTGGTGACGGACAAGTTAGACTACAACAAGAACCACATAGTTTGGCTGGTAGTATCTTACTATTGAAGGATGCTATTAAGAACGTTGTTGATTGGGAAGTTGCTAAAGAAGAAGATGCTATCACAATGGGTAGTTACGTACCTGCTAAGAGTACACACATCGATGATGCTTGTGGTGCTATTTTGCCAGGTCGTGATGCTGACTTCATCGTCTTGAATGATGATATGAGCTTAGACCAAACATACCTTGATGGTGAGTCACGTTATCAAGCTTAATTTAATTAAAATTTAGAATCCTTCAATTTAGCTATTGAGGGATTTTTTATATCATGATAATATAATGAAATTGTATTAGAGTAGTTCTATAATTTTCCTTGGAGGATTTGTATATAATGTCGAAGAAAGTACTTGCTCATAGAGGAATACCAACCTTAGCACCTGAGAATACTATGGCTGGTTTTAATACAGTGATCGACTGTGGCATCGACTGGATCGAAACTGATCTCAGTATCACCAAAGACGAAAAAGTCTTTGTGATTCACGATGACAAATTAGATAGAACTACTAATGAAAAAGGTTCAATTGAAACTTTGGACAGCTCATTGGTAGAACAAGCTGATGCTGGATCTTGGTTTGCCGAAAAGTATCGTGGCGAAAGGATACCAACCTTGGATCAATTGATTGATTTCTTGAATATTCATAAGTTGAATGCCAATATCGAGCTTAAAGGTGTTGTTGGGGATGATGCTGATCATTTGGCAAACAGCTTAGTAACACAATTTGCTGAAGCGATTGATAGATTGGACCCAGACGTTCAATTGATTATTTCTAGCTTCAATCCCATCATGTTGTTGAAGATGCATGAACTAAAACCAAATTTGGATTATGCGGTATTATTTGATGTATTCGGAATGGGTGAAGACTGGAACTTGTATATGCAAGCTTGTCACGCTAAGTATATCCATCCGGACAGTCGTGGTTTAACTGAAGCCAAAGTTAAGAAAATGAAAGACTATGGTTATCAGATCAACGTTTGGACGGTTGACGATATTAATCGAGCTCAGGAGTTGTTTTCTTGGGGCGTAGATGGTATATTTACTAACGTCGCAGATCGTATGCAGTTTTTAGTTGAAAACAAGTAATAAATAATATTATAAATAGCAAAAGTAGCACGCCAAATTCGTTTTTGGCGGGCTACTTTTTGTTTACAAAAGATTTTAAAAAAATATTTGTGATAAATAAATAAAAATAGAGAATGAGGAATATGACTTTCATGAAGAGAATAATATATATCCTAGTAATGATAGCGGTATTCATTGTTACAGGGGGAATGATAAAGGATAATACACAGGTTGTTAAAGCATCGACGCAATATTCTAACACGCATGTTAAACCAAAATCAGAACCAACGGAAGATGTTAGAAAATTTCTGGGAATGTGGCTTAACAGAGGGTATACGGTCCAACCACCAGATACAACATTTACAGTGGTTGGACATACCGTGAAGTTGAAGACTCATTCAGGACGTTCCACTCTGGGTGCATCTTTAACGCCATTCGCATCACCTAAATATCAATGGTATAAGTCCACTGATGAGGGTGAAACTTGGGTGGAAGTGCCCAAAAATGAAGATGGCAATAAATCTAATCTTAATGTTACATCAAATCAATCAGGGGCAATCTATTATCAACAAAATGTTACTTGGTATCAGGCTGGTGGTTGGGGTCTTTCGATTGCTGAAGTTTGGTCGCAGGTGGCGGCGGTTTATGTTAATGACAAAGATAAAAATGCTGAAAAGATTCGAGTATCGGTTGATGATGACTATCTATACAATAATCCAAGTGAAATAGCCATGAACTCAACCGTGGCAAGAGCTGAAGTTTTGCCAGAAGATTATACAGAGGATATTGTGTGGACGGTTGATAATAATCAATTGGCTTATATCGATAAGGATACTGGGGAGATACAAGCTAATAATCGTGGAGTCTCAGGTGTAGTTAAAGTAACTGGTACAATTAAAAATGCTGACAATACAATTGTGTCAGACAGTACTTTTGTTCAGATCGGTGGTGGTCTGGAGGATAAAGAAGTAAAATCCGGAGATTCCACTTCTTTTGAAATGCTGGGGCACATTGGAAAATTAGATAATATTGATAATGATTACACGGTCAAATGGTACAGACAACCTGTGGGCACTCACAAGCGTGAATTGGTGGAATCCAACAAAAAAGATCTGTCATATCTAGTCAATGAACCACGTGTAAAAAATGATAATGATTTGTATTGGGTGGAAATCAGTTTAAAACTGGGTCGAGATTCATATGAATATATTTCTAATAAAGCCAAGTTAAAGGTTCTACCTGCGGATAAGCCTGAAATCACTTTGAATAATTCAGTGATTAACGAAACCTATAATAACGACAATACTGAAGATGTTCTGAATGATGTTGCGAATGGAGCTATTGTTTCTTATCGGGATGAAATAGTAGTTGGAACTGAAAGTGGTAATTTAAAAAATGGTACCTATGTGTTACCGATCTATGGTGGAACTGAGATTGACAGTGTCAAAATCAATGATAAAGAAATTGACCAAGATAGATATACGGTAGTAGATTATTTTGGCGGTATCTCAACTGTTTTGGTTATCGATAAAATTAATCGTATTGCTGGTGAAAAATTTGAAATTAAAGTCAGGACCAGAATTGATGGGATATTTACTAATGAACAAATGATTTCCCAGCCGTTTATATATTCTGGTGAAGAAGATAATGCCTTTCGATTTGAAGGTACTAAAAAAACTTTGAATTATGTAACTAATGTATTACAAAAAGATGTACGTGATATTAGTTACGGATCGATAAATACTTATGCAAAAGATGAAATAATATCTCGAACTGATGATACTAATCAGCCGAATAACGTTGTATCGGTTGATGATCAGCGAAGAGTTAAGGAACCAATCAAAGTATTTGTTAATCAAGAGAAGGAATTCGTTAACGAACAAGGCGATGTTCTACCAGGATGTCTGCGTTTATATGATAATGGTAAGTTTGTTGAACTGGTCGATCAACGAGTTAAAGTGACAGAAACTAAGAAGGACGAGCCATTAGGCTCAATCGGCTGGAATAAGAACAATGGATTGTTATTACATATTCATGATGCTGCCGTTGCTCCTGGGCAATATGGTACTACTTTGAATTGGACGTTCGAGAATAGTATTTAGAACCAACAAAAACCCGCCCTCTACATGATTAATGTGGAGAGCGGGTTTTTGTTGTGTAAGCAAACACTATTGCTTACGAAGTGTGTGTTTAATTCCTAAATAGGTCAAGCCTATCGTAATTATCATCAAGAAGAGACTTAAAATTATCATAGAGACGTTATATAACATTGTTATCACCTATTTCGGAGTTTTTTAATGAAATTGTGTATCTCGGGAGGGTTTTATTTAATGATTAGGCTGGCAATCAAATGACTACAGCTTTTATTCGAAAGATTTGTCTTTTCAATCGATCCGCCAGCTCTACGGATGACTGAAAAGAATGAATCCTTGGATTGTATGGTATTGATTCTTATTCATCCCCGTACATATATATTTAAATTTCAAAAACAAGGAGGATAGCCCCCTTGTTTCATCCCATTCATTGAGGTGCTTCGGTACACCATCCACAACGGCGGTTTTTTTAAACCGGTGAAGAAGTGGAAGGTGCAAACCCAGTCTTTGTATAAAAGAAATGAGTTTTCGAAAATCGAATGTGTTTAAACATATTTGACTTTCTTAATACAAATTATAGCAGGGTAGATTGGTAATGCAAACAAAAAAGCCACCCAGAACGTGGATGACTTAATGCTTGTACTTAATGTATATCACTGACGACCAGAAGCGGAAAAGCAGAATTCTAAATCCTAACTCGAGGATGCAATGAATATGCCATTATTAGTGACACGATTGAGGTAACTAACAGAATATAGAAGCTAGCACCAAATTGTGTTCCACCGACGGCGGTTTGGCCAGTGATTACGGCAGAATTAACAGCACCAGAGTAGAAGATACCAAAGACTAGAGCATAGATAACAGTTGGTAAGACGGTAAATATTCTGACCATTCTAATAGTACCTTTGTTTCTGAAGCAGGCAGCGATTAAAGCTATAACTGGCGATAAGAAACAAATTAGGCGAATTGCTGAAGATAAGTTCACGATCAAAGTACTATATTGATAACCAAAGTTAGCCGTATAATTTGCTGCTGAAGCTATGGTGCTTGATAATGAAACACCATTGATAAAGGGACCACCAACTGATGCCGCAAAGCCAACAATTGATGAACCAATGATTACTTTTTGACGAGTGTTTTTACCACGAGAAGCATCGGTAACTTTTTGTTTCTTAGGTTTTCTGTGTTCCTCTTGGTATTGTTGAGGTTGATTATTTGTTTCTTGGTTTTTGTCTCTATTATCACGCTTGAATTTTTTGTTGGCATTCATTTCATTGCCATGACTGACTTGTGAAGCTAAGAACCACAACAATAGGACAATCGCTAAAGCAATAAAACCATAGTTTCGTTTGACGACTAGTAATATGGCAACGATGATCACGGCAAAAATTCCAAGATACGCGTTGTTTTTTGCGAATTTACCCATATTATGAATTAAACCGTCATTTGTATCATTTTCTGCTTGTTCTTGTTTTTTGCGTTCCTTGATTTTTTTCATTTCACTCTTGGTTGGTTTGAAAGGATCCTCACCATTTTTGAAGAGTTTATTCTTGAAATCTTGGGTAGTATTCAGAGCCGCAGACTCATGCTGTTGTTGTTCTGAGTGTGTCGGATTCGAAGTCCGTGAGTCAGAATAAGGCTTCTGTGTGGTTGCCTGCTTAAAGGCGTCCTTGTTATAAGCAACGGTGCGATCATCGAGTGCTTCGTCAGGGACTTTTTTTGTACTGTCAAAAGTTCGCACAGAATCATAACTTGGAGTAGCTGGTTTGGATACTGGTTCTGATTTGTGTTCAAATTCGGCAGCCGGCTTTACAGAGCTGTATTCACGTTGCTGAGCTGGTGCTTGTTCGTATTTTGGCTTGGCTACTGGTGTTGGTTCTGACTTCACAGGTTCAGAATCATTTAACTCAGCTTCGATGTCAGCCAATGACTTGATAGTATCATCGTCTTTTTTTGGTGTTTCTTTTTCTTCATCATTACGTTTACTTTTAATTGAAGTTAGATCATAGCCACAGTTGTCACAGAATTTTTGTGATAGGTCAACTTTATGGCCGCAATTTGGACAAAACATTCTCATTCCTCCATTGTATTAACAGACTTTAGTATACAAGATAAATAAACTTGTATAAAGACGTTGGTATGAAAGTTCATGAAACTTTCACATATCGAAACTCTATTATACAAAAAAATCCCAGCTTACGCTGAGATTTGGTGTTAAATACAAATTATTCGTCTGTAAGTGAATCACGTGGATCTAATTTAGCTGCGCGTCTTGATGGAGCTAAGGCGGCGAGCAAACTGATTATTACACTGATGGCGACTCCGAAAATAGCATTGCCAGGTGAAATTGAAATTATTGTTGCTTTAAATGCATTCTGAGTGGCATTATTGACGGCCATTTGAACTAAGTATGCTATCAAAATAGCAAACCCACCGGAGACTAAACCAATTAAGAATGATTCAGAGATAAACATATTTCTAATATCTTTCTTTCTAGCACCAATGGCACGCAAGATACCAATTTCTTGGGTACGCTCGGAAACACTGATGTAGAGGACAACGATGATCATAATAGCTGATACGATCAGTGAAATACCTGCGACTCCAGCTAGTACATAGAATGCCAAACTCAAGTAAGTATTGAGCTGATCGATGACGGCACCGACACCGGTGATCATATATTTATTATGTGCTTTACCTTTAACAGTAGTCTTGTATGATTTGATCTTTTGTTGAACTGCTTTGACATTTCTAGTGTTATCGACTGTCAAAGTCACGAAGTTAGGTTTGATCGTCACGTTTGATTTGGCTGCGGCTGTCTTCAACGTATCAAGGGTAATTGCCGAAGAACCAGACTTGATAATACCAGAGACCTTCAGGTCAATAGCAACTTGAGCAGGTTGTTTATTGTCATCAAGCGTGGTGATATACATCTTAACGGTTTTTCCAACCATGTTTTTGTAATTCTTCTTATTTAATTTTTGAGCATCAGATTTTAGAAGAATGATCTCACCGTTACTTGGCTTACTACCCTTAGTGATGTCACCAGTTTTTTCGGTGGCATTCCAAGTTTGGAAATATTGAACGGAAACATTTTGTTTATCGTAATTGATTTTTGGAGATTGAACGAAGTAAGCTGGTTCAACCTTATTAACGTGTTTCAGATTATCAAAAGTTTTCATGTCTGACTTGGTAATGTTGATCGAACTAGTGTCACCAGCTTGGTTTTGACTACGAGTGAGATTCTTCGTAATCTGGATGGCATTCGGATTCACTTGTGATTCCATCTGGTCGTTGATATAACCCGTTACACCTGATCCAAGTCCCAACATGAAGATAACAGAGAAGATACCAATAGCTGCACCGATAATGATCAGGATGTTTCGTCCCTTGGTGTAGAGCATGTGCTCCCAAGCTAGTCGGAAAGTGTTGCCAAAGCTTAAATGAGTTATCGTCTTATTAGACGTATTGTCCTCAACTGGAGGATAACCGGGACGTAATTGTTGATCAGAGTCAATCACACCGTCTGCCAAGTGAACGACACGTGTACCAAAGTCAGCCACTTGTTGAGAGTGAGTAACGGCAATGACTAGTTTACCTTCTTTGGCAATATCATCTAAGATTCGCAGAACTTCTTGAGTGTTTTGAGAATCTAATGCGCCAGTTGGTTCGTCGGCAATAATGATCTCAGGATCATTAGCCAGTGCTCGAGCAATCGCAACACGTTGTTTTTGTCCACCCGATAATTGGTTAGGGTGCTTATCAATGTGTTCAGTTAGACCGACTTTTTCTAGTAAGTCTTTGGCACGTTTTACTCTATCTGCCTTTTTTAGGGATGACATTTCCAACGGAACTAGCACGTTTTCGAGGATAGTCAGATGACTAATTAAATGGAAGCTCTGAAAGACGAAACCAACAGTGTGGCTTCGGTAATTATCTAGAGCTTTGTCGGAGCCCTTTTTTAATGATTTTCCATCTATGAAGATATCGCCTTGAAACTGTGAATCTAATCCGCCGATCGTGTTCAATAGAGTGGTTTTACCACCACCTGATTCACCAAGAATTGAAACGAACTCGCCTCGATCCAATTCTAGATTAATACCCTTTAAGACAGGAAATTCCTTCTTACCCAATGAGAATGATTTTCGGACGTCTTTTAATTCTAGAAGACTCATGAATATTCTCCATTCCTATAAATAATTATTTTGTAAATTGAGTATAAGTTTTTTAGTTCTCTAAGTAAATATTTTTTAGTTGGTTTAATTTATTCTTATCAAAATGCAACGCTTGGGCCAAATAATTCTCAAAACTTCCATAATAATGTTTGATAGCATCGAAGACGGAGGTGATACTCTCAAGATCAGCTTTGGTCATATTCATCTTATTAATGTTTTGATTTCCATCTTTATCATTGAGAGTCTTTTCGATGGTATCAGAATCGGAATACATCAGATTAGTTAGAAGGTAGTCACGAGCAATTGTTTCGTCACCGACTCCCAAGGCCTTGAGAATTAAAATGGCAGCCATGCCGGTTCGATCTTTTCCGGCGGCACAGTGGAAGAGTAGGGATTTATTTTCTTGATTATTTTCTAGTAATAATTCAAATAATAATGCATAAGCACGTTGGCCATATTTATCCAATAAGACACTTTGATAAATCATCCCTAAGTAGGAGTTTGTGTTGCTATATGCACTTGCCAACTTGTCACCATTGCCCATTAATGGATAAACAGGATCTGAATAAATTTGATAAAAGTCCGTATTCTTATCTGCCCAAACTTGTTGTTCACGGTCACCACGAAAATCGACCACGTACTTTAAGCCGTATTTTTTAAGGTAATTTAAAGCTTGTGGAGTTAAATTACTTATATCTCCTGAACGAAGGAGTTTATTATATTTAATTTGTTTACCATCAGTGGTTATATATCCTCCCAATTCACGTAAGTTTATGGCTCCGTCAAGATTTAAGATTCGTTTCATGTTTTTTCCTCCCCGGATTCGTTGCGTATTGTAGGTCTTTCGAAGTAAAATACTATTAAGGTGATTTAATGGTAAAAAATAAACTTTCAATCATAATGACAACTTATAATGTTGCCAGCTATGTTGTATCGACACTGGATTCATTGGTCGCTCAAACTAATAAAAACTTTGATCTTATTATTGTGGACGACTGTTCGACTGATACTACGTTGGATATTATCGCAAGTTATGAGGATAAGTACGATTGGATATCGTCGTACCCCCATACTCATAATTCAGGTGTTTCAGCAGCTAGAAACACCGGATTGCAACATATCTCTGGCAATCTCGTTACCTTTATTGATGGCGATGATTGGTTAGAACCGGGATATGTTGATTTCTTTTTAACAGTTTTTGAGAATACTGACGTTGATCTTGCAACGTGCGGTTTCTTTACTGACACCGAAAATGGCAAGAGCAAGGTCAAGACGAATAAGCGTCAAAATGGTTTTGTTGATCGTGATGAGGCTATCAAGCAGATTACAAAGATCAGTGGAACAATCATGGGATATACTTGGAATAAGGTATATCGCCGTAAAGTAATCGAAGATAATGCGATTCATTTCCAGACAGACTTAGATCTGATGGAAGATCAAGTCTTCAATGTAGAATATGCGACCGTCGCTAAGAAATTCTATCTTGATAATATTCCGTTGTACCATTATGTTTCTCGTAAAGAGAGTATCACGAGAAAATTTGCGATGGAAAATGTGCGCGACGTTGGCGTGGCCAATCTGCGGGTCTACAAAACAATCAGAGAGTCTCGATCAGATAAGGATAATCGAGAACAGATCGAATAAAATTGTATACACTTACATTTTAACAAAAATAGACTCAAAACTTTCATTTGAAGAAAGCTTTGAGCCTTTTTTTAGAACAAACTGCGACATATTTTAATTGTGTAGTTGATACATTCGTCAATGTCGTCGAAGTGATGACTTTCTGAACGCATCAAATAAAATTTTCGTTCATACTTGTAATTCAAAGTTTTATAATTCAATCCTTCAGCTGCACGTTTGGAAATGATCGATGTGCCAAAATTCTGATTTAATAGTCTAACGATCATTTCGTTATTTTTTACTTCCATCTTTGGTTCTGTAATATTGTTTTCAGCTAAATATTGCTTAGTATAGTAATAAACTCCTGAAGCTGGTTCACGAACTAACCAGGGGTTGCCATTGTCTACTAAGACTAATTGGTCGTCACAAAGGCTTGTTCGTTTGATATTACTGGCAGCAAGTGGTTTTTCGATGAAACCAAAGTCGAGATTATCAGTTTCAATACTTTCGAGAACTTCCATGGAATTCATCATGCGAATCGTGAAATGAATGTTCGGAAACTTTTTATATAATTTAGGCAATAAGATAGGCAGCAAGTAAATGGCAAAGGTATGTGATGCGCCAAGTTCGCAAGAGATTTTTTTGTCGGCATCATGTCGTATCTCTTGCTTCAAATCTTCCCAGTCATCGATTAAATCAATAGCCCGTTTGTAGAGAATATCTGCTTGGGGAGTAGCGACGATTTTTTGGCGCCCATTGCGGATGAATAGTTTGATATTCAAGTCATTTTCTAATTGCATTATTTGTCCAGAAACAGTTGGCTGTGAGATGAAGAGGATTTTGGAGGCTTTGGAAAAACTTTTTGTTTCATAAACTGTTTTGAAGGTCTCAAGTAGTTTAAGCATAGTAATCAACTCCTATCAGAATTATTAATAAAAGCTATTAGGTTATCGAATAATTTAATTATAACTATACCGATATACTTAAGAGACTGTTATAGGAGGTTAAGTATATGGATTTAGAAACTAGTAAGGATACAAGAATGCAAAAAGTTGTTGCGACCTTGCCAGGTCTCGGATTATCAATTGTAGTCGCAATTATTGCCAAGATCGTAGCAATTTGGTTGCCTAGTCTTGGAGGTGCAACGATTGCAATATTATTAGGAATTATTTTGGGAAATACTTTTTTCAAACAAACTGGACTAGCAGTTGGTACTAAATTCTCAGAGAGCAAGTTGCTGGAATACTCAGTTGTGTTATTAGGTTTCACTGTAACATTTCAGACGATTGCAGAAATGGGTCTGCGTGGATTGGTATATATTCTCATGATGATGACTACTGTCATTATTTCAGCTTATGCCATTGGACGCAAGCTTGGGTTTGGTGAACGAATGTCACTGATGATGGCAGGTGGTAATGCCGTCTGTGGTTCATCAGCCATTGGTGCGATCGCACCAGCAATTGATGCGGATGATGAAGAAAAAGGTCAGATTATTACGTTAGTGAACTTATTAGGAACAGTGATGATGCTGACACTGCCGTTTCTTGGTTTGGCAGTTTTTGGGGATGATCTGTTGAGTAAGAGTGCTCTACTTGGTGGGACGCTACAGTCGGTTGGACAAGTCGTTGCCGGTGCTAGTTTAATTGATGCACAAACAGTCAAATATGCCATGCTATTCAAGATCACACGAATTATTATGTTAGTAGTCGTAGTATTTTTATTTGAAAAAAAAGTCAATCATAATAGAGTAACAGTTACGAAGCAGAAAAAAACAAGAATGCCGATTCCGTGGTACGTCTTGGCATTCTTGATTATTTGCGTTATTAATAGTACGACCATGATGCCCTCAATCTTTGGAAATAGTGCCCATGTGATCAGTACTTGGTTCGAAACAACTGCTCTAGCCGCCATTGGTTTGAGACTTAACTTAGCGAAGTTTCTAAAAGAAGGTCCGAAGTTTTTGATATACGGCGTGGCTGTTGGTAGTGTACAGACAATAGCAGCGTTATTATTTATTACACTATTGAAAATTTAGATTTTTTTCTTCAAGTGATAAGGAATAACTGATTTGTCTGAATCTTTTGTATGTGATTTCTCATCCTTTGCGAAGTAAACAACAAAACTCTTGTTGTCAGAAACGTCTTCAGCAATAATCAAGGATGATTCATAAGGATCTTTAGCTTTATAAATTTGTGCTCCACGAACTGCCTCTCCAAAATCTTTTGAGTTAGCAATTGCGTCACCAGGGTTAAAAAATACCATTTCGTCCATAGATAACACATCCTTTCTTTATGACCATTATACCGTTATCATAGTAGATATAATAGGAATGACAGTCCGAAAGGTGGAAATCAATGACTAGTGTTGAGGATTATATTAAGAAAAATGTTTTTGGCAAGCCGCAATTAAAGCCGGACGAAAAAAATAGGTTTTTGGGTAATTTTGCGGAGCGAGTCGGAATTGCTCTGACAATAGCACAACTAAAAAATTCAGCTAATATTACGACAGTTGAAAACGTTATGAGAAAGTATCCGCAATATCATTTGTACTTAAATGGTAAAATTGACTCGTATATACTGGATAAGTACCTTCAATTAAGTGTAAAATTGAACTATAAGTTTACAATCGTCTCGCAGTCTGCCGTACGCAACAAGGAACGTGTCATGACGGATAATGACATGGGTCTTGTGATTGCGGACGAAAGTAAGCCCATTGATCGACCAGTATTAATATAATTTTGGAGGACAGACCAGATATGTCTAATACATCATTAGATAAAATTGCTTTACTTTCTTTGAATGGTAATACACCATTAGCCAAGAGAATTTCTGAATATATGGACGTTCCGTTGTTGGACGCTTCCGTTTCTCACTTCGCAGATGGAGAAATCAATATTCAAATCAACGAGAGTATTCGTGGAAAAGATGTTTACATCATTCATTCAGTTTCAGATCCAGTTAATGATAACTTCATGGAATTGATGATTGCCGTTGATGCTCTAAGACGTGCAAGTACAAAACAAATTATTTGTGTATTGCCTTACTTCGCATATACACGTTCGGACAGAAAGTCCCGTGCACGTGAACCCATTTCAGCTAAGCTATTTTCAAATATGCTAGAAATGGGTGGAGTAGATCGTGTGATCGCACTTGATATGCATGCCGATCAAATCCAAGGATTCTTTGATATTCCTGTTGACCATTTACGTGCAATGCCAATCTTTGCTAAGTACTTCATGGACAAGATGGATGACAAGCAAGACGATTTTGTCTTCGTTGCTCCTGATCACAATTCAATGAAGCGTGCTCGTTCATTGGCCGAAGTATTCGGTTCACAAATCGCCATTGTTGATCAAAGATCAACTGAGATGGAAGATATTGTTCCTGGAGTCATCGGTGATGTTGAAAACAAACATTGTGTCATTGTTGATGACTTGATTGATACTGGTACAAGAATGATAAATAGTGCAGAAGCTTTGAAGAGAGCTGGAGCAATCGACGTATATGCCGCTGCTACTCACCCAATTTTCTCAAAGAACGCTGCCAAAGACTTACAAAATTCAGAATTGAAGGAAATTGTAGTAACTGATTCAATTGTTGTACCTGACGATTGCAAGTTCGACAAGTTAAAGATCCTTTCAGTAACTGAATTGCTTGGAGATTCTATCAGAATGACAGAAATGGATGAGTCAACTAGCTCATTATTTGAAGTTCGTGATGGATATACAGTTATTAAATAGATAAGACAGATAAAAAATGTGCCCTCGGTATTTTACCGGGGGCATATTTTTTATCTGTTCTTTTATTAAAAAGACTGGATATTAACAATATTTTGAAAATAAATTTGAAGAAATAAATCTTTTAAAACTATTTTAATAATTTTTACTATAATTGAATATTCTAAAGTTCCATTTTTAGATATAAAATCTTAATTTTATTGACTCATATTTTATCTATACATATTGTATTATATAAATAATGATTTATATATTGATAATTAAATATTTATAGAGAGTGCTTAATGAATCTGAGGGGATCGATTAAGTACGGTTAAAGCGAGGATGAATCTATGAAAAATAATATAACGAAAGTTAGAGCACTGTTATTAGTAATACCGTTTTTGGTTTTGATTTTTTTCAGTGCTAATACAAAAGTTAATGCAGCTAACGTTCTTACTGAAGATCAGGTTTTTAAGGCAGCACCTCCAGGGATGAAGTTAGATGATTATTTTCAGTATCCTAGTAGTTACAAAGGAACAAGTGGCACGACTGTACCCAACAGCATTAAGCTATTAAATAATAATGAATATCCTAGTGATATCGTTAAGATGACTGGTAGTCCAGGTCAACTTGCATCAATCTGGGGCAAGGCTGAAGAGAACGGTGGTAATGATAATGATGGTAATTATGATTACAATTATTTGGACTTAAGTAAGAGACAAACAATATCAGGTTGGATGTATTTCGGTCAAGGAGTTAACACTGATGGAATGGCTTTTGTCCTACAAAACGATGCTGATGGATCTAATGCTATAGCCAAATCGATTAATTCTAATGGAACCACACCAGATACTGGTGAGTCGTTAGGTGTATGGTCTGGTGGTGGTAACCCTACTGCAGCGACTACGGTAGATGATTATGCTAAGGGCGCTATTCAAAATAGTATTGCTGTTGAATTTGATGTTCATAATAATAACGACACTATAACTAGCAAATCCAATGTGTTTAATAATTATTTAGATGGGTATATCGATCGTGGCGGCAGTCAAGTAGCCAAAGGGGAACATATGGCATGGAATTATCCCGGGGATAAGAGTATTTACCAACAGTATAGTTATTCTTATACTCCTTTTCTAAGTTCAAAAAAAACTGTCTATTATTATAGTATGAATTCATTAGATACTAGAGGAAATATTTATATTGTTGCGGAATCAAATGACACTATACAAACTGCTTGGAAACATGTCACCTTCAATTATTATCCGCCAGCAAGTGGCAGCACTTATGCGTCTATGTCCATGGCCTTTGGTGAGAAAAACTATGATGGATCTATTAAACCGTATAGAGAATGGGATGGTATTGGTGTAGGAAAGGGATTAGATGGTTATAAGACTCCAGTTTCAATCGATTTAAGTAAGCTAAATCTTAAATCTGGTCAAACCAAAATTCGTTGGGGAATTACTGCTACCGATGGATCTTACAATACGGTCGATCAACCTCAAGCTGTTATCTTTGAATCGATACCAGCGGTTGCTGATATTTTATCCAGTACTGATTTATATGATTTAAGTCAAAACAGAGATATTCCTGATTTGGATAAAGATGCTTCTGCGGATGCTAATGTCAATGATAAGGACGAACTTAGATTTGATTATTCTCTGAATTATGATTCAGGACTTATCGATACGGGCGATATAACAACGACTATGAATTTGCCTAAAAATGTAGACTTTACACCAGATGGTGATGGCAATATCGGTCAAATTGTTTATGGAGATAAGACTGTAAATATTCCAAGTTCAGCCTTGAATAGTGATGGTACAGCGGTAAATATTACATTAAATAGTTTGAGTGAAACTAATTCTTCAGTGAAAGTTGAATTATTTGGAACAGCCGTTGCTCCAGATTCGACTACGGTTACTTCAACGACAGTAGATCCCGCCCATACCTCTTATAAGAGTAAGCATTACACTGGTGATGTGATGACACCAGAATTTGTCATTAATAATGAAGTGTTACAAATTTCAAATACTGATAGCTTGAGTAAAACTATCAAAGCAAATGAATCCACCCAACTAGCTGGAACAGTTAGCTATCAACGGGGAAGTAAGTTTGATGGTAAAGATTTGACAGTACATACCAAAGTCGATGGAACATCTCTGTCAGATGGGACTTTACCGGTTGCTGCTGATGCTACTCAAGGTGATTATCTATTATCACTTAGCGGCAGTGTACTGGGTGTAGGTGATCACAAAGTTGAAATCTATTTGACTGATTCAGGTCACAGGATTTCAAATCCGATAACTTATGACGTTACTGTTAACCCAGATAATTCATTGGTTATTACACCAACCACAGATTTGACGCGAACGGTTAATGATAATAAGAGTCAAACCATCTCGGGTACGTTTATTCATGAAGATGGGACTTATCTCGAGAGCGGCGATCGGACAGTTACTTACCAAGTAACAAATGAGGGACGTACTCCACAGGATCCAGTTACAACTACGGTAAGCGATGATCAGTTTAGTTTTAAGTTGAATCCAGTGGCGGCACAGGATGGCATCAGTAATATCGATGACTTTATGGCCGATGATAATAACTATAAGGGCTTGATATTAACTGAAGGGAAAAATACCATTAATGTTAAAGTTACCGATAGTGCCGGACATTATGGAACTATTACTTACGTAATAAATGTTCCTAAGATATCGCCGGTTATTTCATCTAAGAACTTGAAACCAACAATCACGGATGTTTCAAATAGTAATTTGTTCCTTAATTACGAGTATGTAGATAATCCTGACTATGTTCTTGGAAAAGATGATCTTACTTTTTATGAACAAATTGATAATAGCAGTAAGAATGTGAAATTTGATAATCCTACTGGGGATGTTAAGACACCTTATGATATCGATCCATCTATTTCTGATGCTCTTCAAGGAAATACCGCTTCCGGTCAACATACATTGACCATGTATGGAGTAGATCCGTATGGCAGGAAGACGGCTGAAATAACCTATGACATTACAGTTTTGGAAAAATATCTAAAGCTGGACGTTGATGACTATAAGTTCCAAACTATAAATGCTGGTGCAGAAAAGATGGGTTACATTCATCGTTCAGGAAATTGGGATGTTAATGTAACTACCTTCAAATCAAATTGGTCATTGTCTGCGACCGGAGGTAGCTTTGTTCAAAGCTTCAGTGATGGAAGGCCTTCAGAAACACTAAATGGTAACATGGTTTTCATCAAAAATAATGATACTCAAAATCTTGATAATACATTAATTGCGACAGGTAAATATTCTGGTGACAATATTCCACAAACTATTGATGTTTCAAATGATTGGGGATATAACGATGGGATTCTGTTGAATCTTCAATCGTTTAATGAACCAGGTAAATACAACAGTACGATCAAATGGGATTTGGTAGAGAGTGTTTAATTTGGTTAAA
The DNA here is from genome assembly GCF_003946575.1 of Companilactobacillus jidongensis. GTDB lineage: Bacteria > Bacillota > Bacilli > Lactobacillales > Lactobacillaceae > Companilactobacillus > Companilactobacillus jidongensis. The sequence continues at coordinate 42,645 of NZ_RHOP01000015.1, forward strand.
GATACTTCTTAGGAAGTATCTTTTTTTGTTATAAAAATTGATTTATATATTTGGTATAAGTATTAAAATAATAGTGTTCAGATAGATATAATATTTTTTATAAACTACATTTTAACTAAAAAATGTCACATTCGGTAATTTACAATTACCGCTAATGGACCCTATCTCCGCATGATATACGTTATGTTAATAATGAACATATTTCTACCACATAATTCACTAATATGTTTGTCAATGGGAGGGAGCCCAATGAGGATCAATAAAAATTCTGTAATGCTGATTTTAGGCACTATTCTATTTTGTATGCTTTTAGTTTTGAAGTTTTCTACCACATATGTTCGAGCTGAACTATTGGCCGATCAGCAAGGACGTGCGGCAACTCCACAAGGATTGTCGCTGACAAATAGCGACGATAGTGATTCCTATTTCACGTACGTCAATAATTTTTCTTCTACTATTCCTAATAATGCCAAGATAATCCGAGGACAGAATCCTAATTATCCAGATTCAGATGCTGTTCAATTGACTAATTCCACAAAACAATTGAGTTCGATTTGGAGTGACAATGACAAAGGTAATTATATCGATACGGCTATTCCACAGACATTGTCCATGTGGTTGTATTTTGGTCATGCAGTTAATCCCGCTGACGGAATTGCTTTGGTATTCCAAAATGGTGGTCCGGAAGCAATATCTAATTACAAGGGTGTTCCACAATCAGGCGAGACACTTGGGGTTTGGGGACCGGATATTGACAGAAATCAAACCGAACCTTCAGTAGTTGCTGCAGGTGCGATTCAAAATTCGTGGGCATTAGAGTTTGATACATTTCTGAATCGGAATACAACTTCCGGTTTAGCCAGTAATTTTGATTATATTTTTGAAATTGGTTCTGTCTCTGGGATTATTGGTAACCAACATATGGCGTGGAACTATCCGGCGTTGGCTGATACTTATATATATGAGTGGACAAATGGTGCGGTATATCAGATGGTGCACAAGGATACCAAACAACTTTTGAATTTAACGAATAGTCCAACTGGGGATAGTTCATGGCATCATTTGACTATTAATTATTTGCCGCCAGCTACTGGATCAACCAAGGCAACGCTGACTTATTCATTTAATGATAAAAAAACCAATGGTGAACCAGGATCGATGCTGACGACAGTTAATGATCAGCCATATTCCAATACAATTATTTTGGAACTGGCAAACTTTAATTTTAGTAAGGATGAGAACGGTGTGACTGATACTAAGCTACGTTATGGTTTCACTGGAGCAACTGGTGCCCAGGCATCTCTGAACATGGCAGTGTTCGAGACTATGCCATCCTTGGTAAATGCTAATTCAGAAGTAAAGGCTTATAACGTAACTCAGGGTAATCGAGAAATCACATCGGGTGATGCCAAGAGTTATACCGATAATGTAATTCAATTCAGTTATAACTTGGATTACTTGTCTGGACAAAACGATTTGATGAATACAGTGGCGACAATTGATTTACCAGAGCACATGACTTACGCAAACACTGGCAATATTGGTAAGGTTGTATATTCTGATGGCGCTGTTGAAACAATACCAGTTAGTGAAGTGAGTAACGGGGTCGTTAGTCATAGATTAGGACGTAGTCTAAATAATGGATTGAAAGGTGCCAAAATCGAAATATTGGGTGTTACCCAAATAGATCCTGCCGATGACGCAGCTGGTAAATCCACCACAGTTGCAAGTGCACATGCTTTGATTAAAGGTGATCTGTACAAGGATGACTTGAATACACCTGATTTCAAAATCATTCCTCAACCGAGACATTTAACAATCAAATCGACGTCTGATAAAGATCAATCGGCATCACTGGGTGATGCAGTTCATTTTGCCGGAACAATGGCTTATGATGATTCGACAGTTATTAAGAATGAAAATATGTCGATACTGGTAACTGCGAATGGCACAACAATGACAACCAAAGATACTGCAAGCAAGGATTCGGTATTCTCTCTGGATATGATTGACGAAGAACTTTTTCCAGTGGGATCATATCCAGTGACGATTCAAGTAGTCGATCAAAACGGGATTGTTTCTAATGCTTTAACTTACAACGTAACAGTAACGGCCGCTGATCCAATTTTATCAACTGATAATTCTAACTTAACGGCTATTCAATCAGTGGGAACGGTCAAGATACCAGCACATATTACATATGATGGAAGTCTGATTTTTAGTGATAGTGATTTCACCTGGCATATGACAGTGCTGAACGAAGATGGAACAGAAGTTATCAAAGACAATATCAGTGCTCCGATACAAAACACGTTTACTGATGTAACGGCACAGGATTTTGTTCAGACTTTTAACGTGGAGAGTCTGGGCATAACTACTGCCGGAAAATATCAAATACAGGCATATGTGGTAAATCAACAGAATAGGGCATCCAATACGGTAGATTATAATCTTGGATACATTGCTAAATCGGCTAGTTTAACTTCGAGCAAAAGTTATTCATTTGCACCGATCAATACTAGTGGAGAAGCTAGAACCGTTAATCGTTCGGGACCGTGGACATTGTCTGTCAGTAGTATTGAATCATCCTGGACTTTATCCGCTAAGGCAACCGATATGGACGGTAAAGATAGTTTGGGTAACAGTATAGGAAGTTTAAATGGAAATATGATCTTTGTTGATTCGGATAAAGTAGTCCAAAATATGAAATCATATGTCTTGATTGACGATCAAAAAGAGGCCATCACGCATGAACGTGATATAGGTAGTAATTGGAAGTCAGACGAAGGAATTCTATTAAGTGTATTACCCAATCCTGTTGGTGGCCACTATACTGGTATGATCGATTGGTGCTTGAGTAATACACCGTAATTTATATTGTTGCATTAAGATACTTCTTAGGAAGTATCTTTTTATTTATGTCAAAATACAATAACTTCGTTTGGATATTTTGTATATATTTCATGTTGTATGAAGTAACATCTAAGTATGGATATATAAATATTTCACGAGGATATAGATGATTATGAATAAGCAATTGAGAAGGAACTATGGATCATTGATCGTTGCCTCAATACTTCTTCTTTTCCTCATAGCAACGACAACTACCACTGTTGAGGCTGGACCAAGTGAATCTGAGGCACTTAAAGAAGCACCGTCAGGCATGGACCTTGAAGATTATTTTCAGTTGCCACAAACATTTATTGGTCAAACTAAAAACATTAATAATAGTGCGACAATTCTAAAAAAAGGCGACACTACTTCGACTGATATGGTAAGAATGACCAATGGGGACAAACAATTGGCTTCTATTTGGGGGAGAATGGCAACTGATGATGCTCCTGATACACCGTATAATTATTTTGACGTGACCAAAGAACAGACCTTTTCTGCCTGGTTGTATTTTGGAGACAACTTCAAGAGTTCAGGAGATGGTATGGCCTTTGTGGTTCAGAACGACAAAAATGGTGTTAATGCAATTTCGAAATCATTAGATTTAGGCAATCATTGGAATCCACAATATGGTGAGACTTTGGGTGTTTGGGCGGGCTGGAGTTATCCTGAATATACAAGCGATATCAATCAATTTGCGTCCGGGGCAATTCAAAATAGTTGGGCATTGGAATTCGATACCCATCATAATGATTCGAATCCAGCCTTTATGTTTACATCTCAAGATAATTATTTTGATGGCGCCAAAATGGAAGACGGAAGTACTTTTCTTTATAAGGGACAACATATAGCCTGGAATTATCCTGCTCAAGCGGCTACTTACCACCGGAATATGAATATTATGAACATATATTATGATATGAAACATAATAATATAATGCAGAATTTGGAGATGTCTGGGAATGATACTGGTAGTACATGGCATCATTTTTATTTGAAATATCTTCCGCCAGATACTGGTAGTACAATGGCACATATTCGGTATGTCTTCGATGATAAGAATTACGATGGATCGATCAGATCGTTTAACCAATGGAATCGGCGACCGAGGAAGAAGGGAACTTATCTTGATATAGATACAAAAAATTTCAAGTTGAAATCTGGACAAACTAAACTTCGGTGGGGATTCACAGCGGCTACGGGTTCTCCGAATGTCAAACCGACAACCAATGCAATTGTTTTTGAATCGATACCAGCTGTTGCTGATATAAGTAATAATTCCAGTTTGTATGATATTACTCAAGAACGAGAAATCCTGGATTATGATCAGAACGACACAGCCGATGTTAATGTCAACAATGGTGACAAATTAGAATTCGATTATGATTTGAATTACAATTCTGGTTTGGCAGAATCAGGTAAGATTGATACGAAAATAAAATTACCGCAACATGTCGATTTTGCGCCTGACGATAAAGGTACAATTGGAAAAATTATTTATCATAATAAGACTGTCAATATAACTTCATCTGACTTAGGTCAAGAAGTGGATAATCAGGTTAAGATAAATTTTGTTTCTATTAAACTAGATAGTTTGGGTAACGATAATAGTAATATCAAAATAAAACTATTTGGAACGGCTGATATAGGAAGCAATATTTCTTCTAAAGTAACTAATGTTCCTCAAGCCCATACTTCATTCATCAGTTCTCACTATACTGGGGATGTCATGAGTCCTCAGTTTAGTATCAATCCAGTTTTGGATACATTAAAAATGACCAGTGCCCCGTCAACTAAGATACAGATTCAGCATAGTCAAAGCTATGAAATGAAAGGCACAATTGAATATGAATATGGTTCTCCGTTTGATAATGACAAGTTAGACCTACATACTTTGATTGATGGTGTTGATCAGGGTACATCTGACTTCGCAGTAACTAAGAATAGTAACAAAGCAAAATATGACATAATAAAAAAAGCTTCCTCATTGAGTTTGGGAAAGCACAATATAACGTTATATGTTTCAGATGACAAACATCGTTTTTCAAATAAGGTGGTCTATAATATTACGGTTGATCGAGACACTTCAATATTGAGGCTGCAAAGTGAACCGGAGTATAAATTTCAAGATACGAATCAAAGTCAAGAGACACGTATCGTTCATCGAACTGGCAATTGGAATTTGAAAGTTGAGAGCCTTAACTCTGTTTGGAGTTTAAGAGTTGAATCATCTGGTTTGGTTAACTCCAAGACAAACGCTCCATTAGCGGGTGGATTGGTTTTTCGAAAAGATGGCAGTGAGCTTCCACTGAAGGATAATCAAGTACTGCTAGATTATGACAAAGTTTTAAGTAATGACGACCATGTAACAGATGTATCTGGTAAATGGTTAAAAGATTGGGGGATTTTATTGAAGCTCCAAGCGAATTCGTCTAGTGGAAATTACACGGGGGAAATATCATGGGATTTAACTAGTTCATTATAATAGAAGGGAAGATGCGACTTGCTGATAAGTTGCATCTTTTTTATATTAAATAGTAATATATATGTAACATTATTTTTTCTAATAATAGAAATATATTTTAATTATTATGATAAGATAATCGATATTACAACTTTAACGCCAGTTCGCATGATTTTTTGGGGAATGATTTCGAACTGGTTGAGGCGGTGTTAATAATGAGGATACGACGTTCACAAATATACTTGGGGATATTTGTTACATTGTTAATAGGTTTATTTAGTATACTTTCAGATTCAACTGAGGCGAGGGCTTCTACAGTTCCTGATGTATCAGATGTTTTGAAAGCTGCGCCAGTTGGTATGGACTTGAGTGATTACTTTGAATATCCATCGAGTTATACCTATGATACAAGTAAGACTATAGCTAATTCAGCTCAGGTAATTACTAAGGGTAGCACTAGTCCAACTGATTTGATTGAAATGACTAATGGATCGAGTCAACTAGGATCTGTCTGGGGCAAGATGACGGATGCTAATGGCAAAGATTATAATTATTTTGATGTTACAAAGAATCAAACATTTTCAATGTGGATGTATTTCAGTGGTAAAGAAGGCACATCTGGAGATGGAATGGCGTTTGTCATTCAAAATGATGCTCGTGGAGCTAACGCTATATCAACATATGCAACAAGTTCATCCAGTCTTTTTGGAGGAACTATCAGAAAACCAATTGGTGGAGAGACGCTGGGAGTTTGGGGTGGAGATGGATCAGGCACTGATATAGTATCCACTAATACAGCTATTGCCAGTGGTGCTATCAAAAACAGCATCGCGGTTGAATTTGATAGTTTTATGAATACTACCGCGGCTGATGGTTTATTATTAAGTGGAAGTAAGACAGATAGTTATTTTGATGCTGCTAAAGATTCTTCAAATACTCTACAAGTTAAAGGACCACATATTGCTTGGAATTATCCTGGTGAAGCAAATACATATATTCCCAATATCGGTACAATCTGGATGTATTATGGCATGAATCATAACAATCCAATTCCTAATACTTATTTGGCTGGTTCAGATGATATTACGAATACTACTCAGAATGCTTGGCATCATGTTACGATCAAGTACACTGCTCCAGATTCTGGCAGTACAACGGCACACTTACAATATATCTTCGATGATAAGGATTACGATGGTACGGTTAAGCCTTATAGTCAATGGGATCAAAGAGGTGATGGTGCCGACAGTGGTACCCATAAGATAATTGATCTTGATTTAGGTAAATTAGGTTTAGCAGCTGGTCAAACAAAGGTCCGTTGGGGTATTACCAGTTCTAGTGAAAGTACTGCAACAACCAATGCTGTCATTTTTGAATCGATCCCAGCTGTTGCTGATATTTCAGCTACAACTAATCTTTATGATTCGACTCAGGAGCGTGATATTCCTGATGGTGATAGATATCCAGATGAAGATCACAATGTTAATAATGGTGACAGTTTGAGATTTGATTATAATTTAATTTATAATTCAGGCTTGGCAGAAACTGGTGATATTACTACAAAAATCAATGTGCCGAAGAATGTTGATTTCACTGCTGATAGTGATGGTAACATTGGTGAGATTGAATATTCAGGTACTACTCAAAAAATCAAGGCCACAGATCTTAACTCTGATGGCACAATTAATCTAACGTTAAACAGCATGAGTAGTACAAACTCTATCGCAAAAGTTCATCTATATGGCAAAGCTGACATCGGTGACAACACTACGGCAAAGGCTACGACTGTCGATCAGGCACATACGTCTTATGACAGTAGCCATTATACGGGTGACGTTATGAGTCCTAAGTTCACAATTAATCCAGTCAATGATACTTTAAAAATCAAGAATAGCGATGATTTAACTAAGACAGCAAAACTTGGTAGTAGTGTTAGTATGGCTGGTACGATCAGTTATGATAAAGGCTCAACTTTTGGCAGCAATAGTCTAACTGTTCATACACTTGTTGACGGAGTACAACAAGCAGATTCAACTCTTTCGGTTGATTCCACAGCGACAACTGCTGATTATGCTTTGAAGTATGATGCTGACACTTTGGGTGTCGGTAAGCATACCGTTGAAGTTTATGTATCTGACGCGATGCATCTGATGTCTAATCACATAACTTATAATGTGACAGTTGAGGATAAGAAGTTGATGTTGACTTCGAATAATCAGACTAGTTATACTATTTCACCTGAAGATTCTATAACCTTCAGTGGGACAATGAGTTATGATGATAATTCGGAATATGATCCAGGATCTGCGAAGGTTGCTTATCAAGTTGATGATAAAACGCCACTGTATGATATGCCAAAGACATCTAGTTCGGGTGATATAACTTCATATGATTCCTCGGATGTAATAACTGGTAGTAGTCTTGGTGTTGGTAAACATACACTTGTGATCTATGCCGAAGACTTAGATGGAAGAAAATCAGCAGTTTATACGATAACGATTAATGTTACAACCAAAGTGCTTTCACTAGAAAGCAATAAGTCATATAGTTTTCAAACGACTAATCAATCGGCCGAGAGCAAGCTGATTCAACGGACCGGTAATTGGGATCTGAAGGTTACAAGTGCTAAGACCGCTTGGAGCCTTACAGCACAATCTACCGCCTTAATGAATAGCAGTACAGGATTGCCGATCACTGGTGAAATGGTTTATCGGACGAATACAAATGAGTATTCACTTGAAGATAATCCAGTTTTGATCGATTCCGATTCCACGGTTAGTGATGATACTGTAACTACTGATGTAACGAGTGATTGGACTAAGAACACCGGAATTTTATTGAATGTTCAACCTGATACATCTGCTGGTACTTATACTGGACAGATCGATTGGACTTTAACAGATAGTATTGATACTAATTAAGATAATATTTAGAGAGCGTAACAAAACACGTTTAGCTTCTGAGTATAGTTTAAAGAATCCTCACATTTACTACGTAAATGCGAGGACTTTTTATTTTCAAATTTATATTTCATAAATAATTTTTTCTTTATCTGACTTGTATAGACAAATGAACGTGTCATAATAGATGGTGAAAGAGTAGTTAATTGTGAGGGGATAATTTTGAAAAAATTAGGTTTATTTGTTGCTACTTCAATAATAGTTTTTTTAACATTAATCAATATTAATACTACGAACGTTAAAGCTGGTTACTACAGTGATTCTGACGCCATGGCATATGCTCCGTATGGATTACCTCTAGGTGATTTAGGAAGTGATTCTTTATTTATAGATGGAGCACATACTACTGGCAATGATGCTTCGATTGATGGGACTGCTCTTCAACTGACACAAGCTGGTCAGACTAATGAAGTAACGTCTGTATGGAGTAATACTTCTAAGGATAACTACATTGACACTGGTAAAAAGCAAACCTTGTCCGTTTGGCTATATTTTGGATACTCGCTTGAACACTCTGAAGGAATGGCTTTTGTATTGCAAAACGACTCTAGAGGTCCTTTAGCGATTTCTAAAAACGGTGATGAGATTGCCGGTGGTGAAACTATCGGTGTTTGGGGTAGTGATCTGACTAATAAGGATACTACTCAAGATGTAGCCGATTCTGCTATCCAAAATAGTTGGGCGTTGGAATTCGATTCTAATGTTGAGGGCTCTAAAAACTATGACGATATTACTAATAATACCGGTAATGGACCAGGGGAGTCACTTGACAGTTATCAGCTTCCTTCGAATAGAGGTATTAATGATCAGCATATTGCCTGGGCATATCCAGGGCTAGCAACTACATATGCTAATATTGGATCAGTTACAAAAACTATATGGAAAAATGTTGGGATCATTAGTATGCCTACTACTGTCAAGACTAATTATTATGAAATGCTACATAATGATCTTGAAGAGTTAACTTTATCACCTGCAGCAACTCCTGAATGAGCTTGGCACCATATGGTTATTTCTTATACACCACCAACGGATTCAGATCCAAATAATGCAAAATTAACTTATACTTACAACGATAAAACCCTAGCTGGTTACCGTAATAGTACTGATACTGGCCAACATGAGGTATCTAAGAAGAATTTGAATTTGAGTCTTTCAAATCTTGGTCTAAAAAAAGGTGATCCTCTTCGGTTTGGATTTACTGGGGCTAATGGTGCCGATGGCAATCAAACAGAAACAAACACAGTTGTTTTTGAAACAATTCCCTCTATTGTTGATGCTGATGCGAATGCCTATGTAGTTGATAAAACTAATAAAACCAAAATAAGTTCAAGTACTGATGTAATGGATGATACCGATAAAAGTTACAATGATGCAACTTCGGTTCACCCCAATGATGATTTACAATTCAATTATATGCTCCGTTATAATTCAGGTAAGCAAAGTATGAATCCTATAACCGCAGTTGTGGGGATACCGTCTAATATTACGATTAGTAAAGATGATAATGATTATGTTGGTAAAGTTGTATATTCAGATAATAGTTCCGAAAACATTCCTGCTTCAGCAATCAGCACTGATGGAAAACAGTTAACCTTCAAACTGAAAAATGGCTTAAGCACGACTTTACCAACTGCAAAAATCGAACTTAATGCCAAAGCCAATGAAGTTCCAGATGCTACTTCAGCATTGACCGTTGATACTTCACACGCTAGTTTGGAGAGTACAAATTATAAGACAGATACGCAAACACCAACGTTCAATATTCAAGAACCGCAAGATACTTTGACGATTGCCAAAACTTCTGTCGATCCAGCAACTTCGTATGATGGGAAGACGATCAATCTAACTGGTAATATGAAATTCAAGAATCAAAGTACGATCGACAATAATGATATGGATATTTATTATTCCATTGACGGTGGTAAAGCTGTTGATTTCAAGGATACTGCTAGTGCTAATGGTAACTTTACAATTCCATTCAGTAGTACTGTTGAAGGCAAACACACAATTGATGTACAAGTTGTGGATAGTAGTTATGTTTCTTCAGATGGAACCAAAGATGTGATTTCATCTAATAAGTTAACATATACAGTTAATGTCAAAGCTGTTTCTTTAGTAGCGACCGCAGATACGTCACCTATCACAGTTTTGAATAATACCAGTGTGGCAATGCCGGGTATAACAATTGGTCATAACGATGGATCGAGTCTTGAAGATGGTAGTGATCCAACCGTAAACTATACCGTTTCTAATTCTAATTATAATAGTGGACAGGCTGTATCTGGTGAAGCTGATTCACTTCAAATAGGGCAAAGTGGTAGTCAAGACACTATTTACTTTAATATGAATAAAGCAGTTGATGATAGTACCGCTGGCTTAAGAGTAGGTGAGAATACTATTAATGTAACTATTACTGATCCTGGTGGCCATGTATCTAACACATTGAAGTTTGTTATAAATGTCCAGGATATAAATCCAGCTCTATCATATGGTGATGGGACCGATGGTAATATAACCGTCGTTGCTACGGATGATAGTGTTAGCTTACCAATTACTGTAGCTTATGATGGTACGACAGAGTTCAAGCCGTCTGATTTAACTTGGAGTATGACGGTTGATAAAAAAGCCGTTAGTTTTTCAAAACTAGACAGCAGTACGAATACAACTTCATATGATTTCACTAAGAGCTTCACAAGAGCGGAACTCGGAATTGATAAGGATAGCACTTCACCAACGCATACGATTGTAATCAAAGCAACCGATCCTTATGGGCGTGTCTCGAATGAACAAACTTATACCCTAAAAATGGTTTATAGTTCCGCAAGTATAACTTATGACAATAGTTATTCATTCGGAGAATTTAATCAAAGTCCAGAAGCTCGAGTCATCAAGAGAACTAGTGACTGGGATATTGGAGTCAAAACAGTTGATTCACCATATCTGTTAACGGCTGATGCTAGTTCATTGACGACAAATGATTCAAATAATAATCAAACCTTAGCCGGAGGATTGATCTATGTTGATCCCAATACTGGTACTAATAAACCAATGACCGATCCAGTTACATTGGGTGAGAATGACTCTGATACGACTGGTAATTACGGTATCTCTAGCGGTTGGAAATCTGATCAAGGTATTTTATTACAAGTAGATCCAAATGCACTAGCTGGATCTTATAGTGGTAAGATAAATTGGATTTTGACTGATAGTGTTAATTAAATAAAATGACAAACTTTGGATTTGCCCTCGGGTAAGTCCAAAGTTTTTATTTTGCAAAATTATAGCCATTATATATATATATTATTTAAATAATTATATCTAAACAAAAATTCTTACAATAATTGAGCTATGTTAAAACGATATATATGGCATAATATCCATATTAGTTAATACACACATTTCTTGAATCTGTGGCATAAGTCAAATTAGGGGGGCTAATTATGTTGAGAAAAGGGAAAGTAATGTTTCTATTCTTATTCTCATTTTTGTTGACGATAGGGTTATTTTTTGGACATACAAACGTCGTAAAAGCCTGGAACGGATATTATGACAGTGATGCTATGGGAGTAGCCCCAACAGGAATTGTTCTTAATAATTTAACGGATCCGTCTACGTCATTATTTGTTGGAGGTAGAAGTACAGGCTTCACTCCTACTGTAATTAACGATAATAATGGTAATGCATCGGTTCTTAAGCTTGGTGGTTCATCTGGTGCCGTGACGAGTGCTTGGAGTAACCTTAATGCTGGTAATTATATTGATGTTACAAAAAAACAAGATTTATCGTTCTGGGTTTATCTTGGTGATTCAAGTAGCAATACAGATGGTATGGCTTTTGTACTGCAAAATGATAAGAATGCTACAAATGCTATTTCTGCTGATAGTTCTGGTATTGTTGGTGGCCAGACTCTGGGAGTCTGGGGTGTGAACTCAAGTGCAAATAAAAACGCTACTGCAATTGCTGCTTCAGCTATTCAAAATAGTTGGGCCCTAGAATTTGATAATTTTCGTGATGGCCCTAAGGAACTCGTTGATAGAGGGACTGCCAGTTTAGGAAGCTCTTTTGATACGTATTTTGGTGAGGACAGTAATGGTTATAATGGTAGATCTTTAGGTGATCAGCATACAGGATGGAATTATTCAGGTGATCCTAATTCATATAGATTAATTTCAAGTGCTAGTAAGGGAATATTTCAGTTAACACACAATAATGCTGAAAATCTAGAATTAACTGGATTAAGCTCAGCTGCATCGGGATGGCACCATGTAATGATCGATTACACGCCCCCAGCAACAAAGGGTGGTGATGCCATCTTGAAATATTCGTTTAATACTAAAGATGCTAATGGTCATAAAACTAATCCCAATAATGGTGCTCCAACTGGACAGAATCCAGTATATGAAAATATTCCTGATTTGCATACTTCTGTATTTAAACTTGGGGATAGTGATAAGTTGCGCTTTGGTTTCACATCTTCAACAGGTACAAGATCTCCTGGAAGTACTTGGGTAGTATTTGAATCGATCCCTGCAATTGTTCAAGCACAGTCAACTGCATATGCAATTGACAAAACATCTGAATCTAGAATTGATACGGATACTTCAGATACTTATCCAAATTACATTGAAGATGAAGATCAAGCTCTGCCAACGACTGCTAGTGTTCATCCTGGTGATGACTTGAAGTTCAAATACGGTATTAAGTATGAAAGTGGTAAACAACCAGCAAAAAGTGTTGTTGCAACTTTGAATTTACCAGATAACGTCACTTTTGGCTCATCGGATGGTACTTCGATTGGTAAAGTTACGTATGTAAGTAAAGATGGAAAATCTACCAAAAATGAGTCATTGATGGCTAGTGATGTTTCTGGATCGACACTAACATATGATGTTGAAGATCTTGATGATACCAATGATACTGATTGGGTTGCTGTAAAAATTGAACTAGATGGAACTGCAAACGATATACCTAGTGAATCCACTTCACTGAAAGTTCCAGTATCACATGTTAATTTCACAGGAACTAATTATATTTCTGATGCGCAAACATATGCGTTCAATATTGTACAGCCATCAGATACATTGAATATCACCAAAGACGATCCAGATCCACAGACTATTTATACAAATGGAACGGCTAATTTGAATGGTCATTTGTCATTCGCAAGTGGTAAGGCCATCACTAATACTGAGGATTATGATATTCACTACTCCATCAACGGCGGAGCGGATGTTCTTGGTCACGGCGATAGCACTGATCCTACTAAATTTTCAGTTCCTATTAATGGATCTGATTTAAAAGTTGGTACAAATGATATAACCGTTCAAGTCGTGTATACCAACTATAAAAATGCATCTGGAAATATTGAAACTATAGCTTCTAAGAAAATCCATTATACAGTCAATCTAAAAACGATTGCTTTAGTAGCGACCGCAGATATGTCACCTATCACAGTTTTGAATAATACCAGTGTGGCAATGCCAAGCATAACAATTGGTCATAACGATGGATCGAGTCTTGAAGGTGGTAGTGATCCAATCGTAAACTACACAGTTTCTAATCCCAATTATAATAGTGGACAGGTTGTATCTGGTAAAGCTGATTCACTTCAAATGGGGGAAAGTGGTAGTAAAGACATTATTCACTTTAATATGAATAAAGCAGCTGACGATAGTACCGCCGGCTTAAGAGTAGGTGAGAATACTATTAATGTAACTATTACTGATCCTGGTGGTCATGTATCTAACACGTTGAAGTTTGTTATAAATGTGCAGGATATAAATCCAGCTCTATCCTACGGTGATGGGACCGATGGTAATATAACCGTCGATGCAACAGACAACACTATTAGTTTACCGATCAATGTAAAATACGATGGAAAAGAGAATTTCAAACCATCTGATCTAAGTTGGAGTATGACGGTCGATAATAATTCGGTTAAATTTCCAACGCAAACAAGTAGCACAAGTATGACTTCGTATGATTTCACACAAGACTTCACACGTGCAGAACTTGGAATTGATAAGGATAATAGCTCGCCAACACATACGATCGTTGTTCAGGCGACCGATCCTTATGGACGTGTTTCAAACAAGCAAACCTATACCTTGAAAATGAATTATAAATCTGCAAGTATAACTTATAACAATAGTTATTCATTCGGAGCATTGAATCAAAGTCCGGAAAAACGATTAGTTCATAGAACGAATGACTGGGCTATTGACGTTGACACGGTCGATTCACAATACAAATTAACCGCAGATGCAAGCTCATTGACGACAAGTGATCCCAATAATAATCTAACTTTAGATGGAGAATTAGTTTATGTTGATCCCACAACAGGAAATGTCGAATCTATGACTGACCCAGTTGAATTAAGTGAAAATGATACTGATACGACTGGTAAGCATGGGATTTCTAATGGTTGGGAACCAAATAAAGGTATCCTATTACAATTGAATGCCAATGCTCCCGCTGGTTCATACAGAGGCAAGATTAATTGGAATTTAGTTGATAGTGTCGAATAAATTAAAAGAAGCCAAACTCGCAGTGAGCTTGGCTTCTTTTAATTGTATTTAAGTATACGTTTTCATAGATATTTTTATATTACGATAAAATTTCTTACAATAAACGAAACCAATTTACGAGATGTATATGTAATAATGTGTCTAAACAAGATAATACACACTTTTACTAAATTTGTGGCATAAATATATTTTAGGAGGGCATATTATGTTGGGGAAGAGAAGAATTATAGCACTCTTAGTATTCTCAGTTTCATTTCTTGTAGGTTTATTTTTTGTACGAACTACTTCGGTAGAGGCATATTATTCGGATGAAGAGTCAATGGCAGTTGCCCCATCAGGAATTGATTTAAAAGATTTAGATTCTGATGATGCTCTATTCGTCAGGGGCAAATATGTTGGATTTATGCCGACCGCTATGAAAGATAGGAATGATCCTAGTATTTATCCAATTTTGCGTATGTCTGATAATGGTACAACAGGTGTTACTAGTTCCCTTTGGAGTAACAACGATAATGATAATTATTTGGATATTACACAAAAACAAACATTATCATTTTGGATATATTTTGGTGATTCATATAGTTATCCACAGGGGACGGCATTTGTTTTGCAAAACTCAGGTGCCGATGCCATCGCTGTTGGTAAAAGTGGCAGTATTGCTGGTGGTCAATCGATGGGTGTCTGGGGGAGTGATACGCCTAACAAATCCAGTTTGTCTGCAATTGCAAGTTCAGCAATTCAGAAAAGTTGGGCACTTGAGTTTGACACGCAATCAAATCAAAACGGATATAAGTATGATGAAGTAAGCAAAGCGACAATAGGGAATTCGTTTGATACATATCAAATAATAGAAAATAATTCAGTTTCGTATGGTTATCAACATTTGGCCTGGAATTATCCAGGTAGAACCGATTCATATAATCACATTGATACGACTTCGTCTAGATATACTTATCAGATGCGTCATAAAGACTCCGAACAAATATATTTTTCGTCGCTAGCAACGCCGATCGATTCTTGGCATCATATGTTGATTGAGTATAATCCTCCAGCTCAAAAGGGTGGAATCGCAAGACTTAAGTACAGTATCAATTTGAAAGGTGTAGATTCTGGTATCAGAAATCCTGATACTCCTACAGCTACTGGACAAAAGCCATATAGTAATACGATCGACCTTGATACGAGTGAGTTTCAGCTAGGTGATAGCAACAAACTTCGTTATGGATTCACAAGTGCTGCGGGGGATAAAGATCCCGCCACAGAGGCACTTGTTTTTGAGACTATTCCAGCAATTGTTCAGGCGGAGCCAAGTGCTTATGTTGTCGATGACACGACAAAATCAAGAATTGGCGCCAGTACGCCAGCATTTGATGGTGATGATGAAAAACTTGCAGTAACGACAAAGGTTCATCCAAAGGATGATTTAACTTTTAAATATTTATTGAATTATCAAAGTGGTAAAAAATCCGCTGAAGGTATTGTGGCAGCTATTGATTTACCTGAGAATGTCACATTTGGTTCCTCAGACACTGATGTAATCGGCAAGGCCACGTACACTAGTGCCGATGGCAGTACTACAAAAGAAATTGCTTTAACGACTGCTGATATTTCAAATGGAAAATTAACCTATGATCTATTAACACTCGATAATAAAAACAGTACAGATTGGACTTCAGTTAAGCTAGAGCTGAATGCCACCGCAAATGAGCTCTCAACTGGATCAACTAAGTTGACTGTGCCGACATCTCATATAAAATTTGAAGGTCCGAACTATATTTCTGATGTGCAGACGGATAAGTTTGATATTGTGGAACCAGCAGATGAACTAACTATTTCAACTACTAAGGATAAATTTAATATTAAAGTAGGATCGGATGCCAAATTAACTGGTGATATGAAATTCAAGAATAAGACTGATATTGACAATAATGATATGGATATTCATTATTCGATTGATGGTGGAAAAGATCAACTTGGGTTCGATACGGGTACTCCCAATGGCAGTTTTAAGATTCCTATCGAGAGTTCATATTTGGATGTTGGGACACATGAAGTAGTTGTTCAGGTTATCGATGATAATTATCAAACCTCTAGTGGTGTAGAAACTATTGCATCTAATAAATTAAAATTTACTATTGTTGTTACAAACGTTGATTTAATAATTGAACCAGATGAACAGACGAGGACGGTTAATGATAATGGGATACAAACAATTTCTGGGAAATTACATCTGAGTGATAATTCTGAACTGGTTGAGTTCAACAAAATGAACACAGGTTATAGCTTGACCGATGGGACTGGTAATACACAGGATTGGATTGGATTGCCAGCATCGGGGAATAGTCAGTTTGAATATGAGTTTACGAACGACGAACATACTGAGATGAAATATACATTTCCAATAAAACCAATCGGATTAAGTAGTAAAAGTAATATTGGATTAACGGTAGGTGAAAATGATTTAGTAGTTAATTTAGGGATTCAATCAAAGACAGATACCGGAGTAATGGCTAACGTAGGGAATACTAATTATAAAATAAGTGTTCCTGATATAGATATGGTTTTGGATAATACGGGTCAAGAAGAAATAACTACATTAAGGGGACAAGAGTTCTACTTACCTTCTAAATTCAATTATAAGAATAATCCCACTTACGGATACGATTTGGCACGTATGTGGAAAGTCATGACAGTCGACGGTCTTAATAGATCACAAACATTAAGTGGTCCGACTACATGGGTGACCGGCGAGCATGAGGTCAATGATGAAATTAGTTTTAATATATTCCCAGGATTTGATAACGATAAGGAATATTTTGATGCCTCTTATTACGTTACAGATCCATATTTGAGAAAATCAAATACAGTTAATTATAGTGTTCGAAGGATTCAAAACTATACGCAATTGTCTGTGGCTGACGATTACCAATTCAATGAGCACGTTGTTGATCCACAAATCGAAAAACTAGTTGGTCGCAAGGGCAATTGGGGCATCAGTGTTTATAGCTATAATAGTCCTTGGGTATTGACCGGAACGGCTAGCAAGATGGTTCGTTCAACTGTTAATGGTGGCGAAGCAACGGTACTTGATGGAGATGTCGTGTTTGTTGATCCGGATGACAAATCTGATATTAAGAACATGAATATTAATTCAGATGGTGATCCGGTTGTTATCGATGAACAAACTACAAGCACTACAGGAACCAAAAATGTCAGTGATGAATGGTCAAATGAAGATGGCATCTTACTTGATTTGAACAGCGCAGTGAATGGTGGTTCTTATGGTGGGACTATAAGTTGGAATTTGACTAATAGTGTATAAATTTAAAAAATTATAGACCAGATAACTGATCAACAGTTGTCTGATCTATTTTGTTAGCTGAATAAACGGAATATAATCATGTTAGATAAAAAATAATTATTTAAATAGAATCGCTTACATTAATATTTTAATATATACTAGATATAACGTGACGGGGATTGCGAAAAAATAAGGCAGGGAGGAATTGAACATGAACCATAAGGGGGGAATAACATTCTTAGGAATGCTATTTGTTGTATTCATGGGGATAATCTTTTTGTTTAATTCAACACAAACAAACGTTAAGGCGTGGTCATCTATAGATGGCGATGTCATAAATTCTGCACCCTATGGATTATCACTTGATAATTATTTTGATTATCCAGCAACGTACACAACTGGTGAAGCTAATTCTGCCAGAACATCTAAACCATCAAATAATCCCACTACAGATGTTGTGCTATTAACCGACGGAAAAGGTGAGACAAGTTCTGTTTGGAGTAATGGTGATAATTATATTGATACCAGTAAGAAGCAGACACTATCGATGTGGTTATATTTTGGTAGAAATAGTGATCCGAAGGGTGCTGCCGATGGTATGGCTTTTGTCTTACAGAATGATCCTCTAGGGACCAAAGCTATTTCTAAATTGAATAACAAAGTAAATAAGGGTGAGTCATTGGGTGTTTGGGGTTCAGATGGTAGCAAACTTGTTACGAATAATGATGCACCTATAAAAACTGACAGTACGACTCCAATTCAACTTCAAGCTATTCAAAACAGTTGGGCATTGGAATTTGATACATTCACTAATAACGGCTCATCAAAGGATGATACGGTTAATGGTGGAAAAGTATCAAATATCAGTACTAATGCGCACAATACTAATGCGTCATTACCAAATGCTGGAGATGCATTTGATTGGTTGCCATATTCTGGTGATAATACGTTTATAAGAGGTTCACATATTGCTTGGAACTATCCTGCTAGATTGACTAGTTATAAACAAATAAGTAATACGCCACCGAAGTATAATGAGGGAACAGGGTTGTTTCATTTTGGGGCTGGAACAACTGGTAATTCTATCATGGCTTTGTACCATAATTTTGGAACTGATTCAGGATATAATGGTAACAATGTTGACTTCACATATAATTCTAGTAAGCCACCAATCGAGTCATGGAAGCATGTGACGATTACATATATACCACCAACTGCCGCTGATCCAAACAATGCAACTATCCATTATGCATATAATGACAAAGATACTAGTGGAAAAATCATCAAGAAACATATTGATAACACTTATGCTGAAGGAACCGCAAAAGTTGATATGAGTGCATTTGGTAGTATTGCCGATAATAGTTTGAGATACGGATTCACTGGCTCAACTGGTTCTGATACAGATACAACTAATGCAGTTATTTTTGAAACCATGCCATCTTTGGTTGAGGCTGAAGTGAACTCTTATGCGGTCGATAAAGATACGCATGCTAGAGTTGGTTCAGATACTTCAATTATGGATGAAGACGCACAGGCAATGAGCGAGACGACTAAGGTTCACCCTGGAGATAATATTGGCCTGAACTACATGATGCAATACGATAGTGGTAAGCAACCTTCTAAGAATGTTGTTGCTACGGTAGATGTCCCTGATAATTTGACTATCAATAACGATGATGGAAATATTGGAACAGTGTATTATTCTGGTATCGATAATAGCAATGAAAAGGCGACAACTAAGGAAGTGGCGATAAATGCCAGCAGTATTTCTTCTGATAGCAAGTCTGTTTCTTTAAATATCGATGACATGGGTGTCACGGATACGTCAGAGATTAATTGGAAGACAGCTCGAGTTGAATTGAACACTACTGCAAATCAATTGACCTCAGATACAAGTCTGAAGGTTCCGGCAGGTCATGCTAGTTTTGAAGGGACTAATTACAAGGGCGATACAGAGATACCTACATTTGATATTGTCAAACCAGCCGATGTTTTAGTTTTAACCAAAACTTCTGGTGACGGCACATATTCATCGACTACTAAAGAAATAGATCTGAACGGTTCAATTAAGTATGGGACAAGTACAGCTGATGTGGATAAAATTGCAACTTGGTATACTTATACGATTGATAATCAATCACCAGTAACAACGCAAGATACACTTAGTGATTCTGGAAACTTCTCGATCCCAATCACAGGTTTAACTGACGGTGTGCATACTATAACCGTTAAGGCATCTACAAAATTAACTAATGATACGATTAGTTCTAATGTTTTGACCTATACAGTTGATGTTCAGGACATGATTATTACAAATAAAGCTCAGGTTTATGATGAGTCACAGAGTAGATATATAACTGATGGTGATAATGTTCAAGAAGGGGACAAGCTGCAGTATCAATACAATATTAATTATGATAGCGGAACTAAATATTTAAGAGGATTGGCATTACAGAGTTCTCAACCTGATAATTTGACTATCAGAAGCGCATATCGAAATGTTAAAGCAGATGTTACATATACTGCATTTAATGGCGAGACTACAACTCATTCACAGGATGATATTGGTGTGACGCCGTATAAGTATAATTTTGAGTATGATTTAGGGAATACTGGAGCAGATATTCTTGAAAATGTACGTTTGAAGAGTTTTAAATTGGTATATTATATGACAGCCAATAATGTTGATACAGAAACTGTGGTTGATTCTACTACTGCCACGGTTTCCAATGATGAATATTCAGGAAGCATGGATACGCCGAGCTTTACAATTAGAAATGCAGAGTACAAACCTCATCTGGAAGCGACTGATGGAACCGATATACAAAGTGTCGCCACGAATGATGATTTCACTCTGAAAGGTTTGGTTACATACTTTACCAATGATGATGCACATACAAAGACTGATTTCAAAAATAGTGAAATGACTGCATTTGCTAGAGTGGATGGCAGTGCGTCTAATGATGCTGGATTTGAAAAAGTTGGAAGTTTATCTGACAGTGATAATGCGGGTGTCATGACAATATTGCGTAATGCTAGTTCATTAGGAAACGGCGTCCATAATCTTTATGTCAAAGTTACTGATAAATATGGAAATGTTTCGAATACAGTTGCTTACGAAATACGTGTTGGTGATAAAGTGCTAGCAGTTACACCTAAGGATAGGGTCAGAACAGTAGAGGATGGTCTTCCTGTAAAATTGGAAGGAACGTATAATCACACTGATGGCTCTGCACTTGAGGGTGATCAAATAACTATTCAGTATCAGATTCATTCTGAGAATACATCGGTTGATCAAGAGAAACAATCGGTTATCTATAGTACGGGTTATCAAAGTGGAGATATAACAAGAAAATTTAGTTTTGATGTTGTTCCTGTGGGCTATAACAGACCCGGAACTGCGATTTCACACGATGATTGGGTAGATCGAATCCAAAATGGTCAACCTAGTTCTAGTGGAAACGTATTGCCAATAGGACTTAGAATTGGTCAAAATACTGTTGATGTTGTTTTGACGGATACTGCAGGTCATTCTGTTAGAACTAGTTACACGATCAATGTACCAGAAGATAATTTGAATTTATCACTGGATAATACAGATCTCACTGTAATCTCAAAGCTTGCGACGGCTAATTTTGCATCAACTTTGAAATATGATGGATCATTTAATGTTACGTCTACTGGACAATCAGCTACACCGATGTTAATTTACGTGACAAATCCAGATAATAATAATGTTGTTGCTATTTCATTAGATCCGGTGGACTCACAGTCTACTGCTGATTTTACAAATGAATTGAATAGATCCATGCTGGAAAACTTGAAACTTTCAAATGACAGCATTGAAACGGGTGTAGGTAAAAAATATCCTTTAGAATTTTTTGCTGAAGATCTATACGGGCGTAAGTCGAACACGGTTGAAGGCACTGTGCAGTGGGTATCAAAATCAGTTACGCTAGAAAGCAATACCGATTACAGGTTTAATCCTGTCAATAAGTCGGCTGAACATAGAATCGTTAAGCGTAATGGGCAGTGGACCTTAGGTGTTGACAGTGTCCAGTCAGCTTGGAACTTAACAGCCTCGGCTGGATCAATGACGACTAAGGATATAGCGGGTAATATTACAACATTGCCTGGAAACTTGATATTTATTGACAAGGGCAATAACTTATTTTCAATGGATAGTAATACCCAAATTGCTTCAAATGACGACTTGGATTCTGAAAATGTTAATATAGCCAATAGTTGGGGAGATGATGATGGTATCTTGTTGAATTTGACTGGTGAACCAGTAGCCGGAACTTATACAACCAAGATCGATTGGACTCTAGCTAGTACGCTGTAAAGTTTTAATTGGAAGCACATTTTACGATGTGCTTCTTTTTTATTGCGGTGTTTTGCTGATTAATAACATGGAACAAAAATTTTATATAAATATATGATTTTTAAAGTTTAGTTAAAAAAATTCAAAATTACTTGATTTTTGAAAGAAAATTACAACATTTTTGTCAAAAAATTGATAAAATGAAGGTGTAATTATTTTTTAAGGAAATTATCAAATAAAAAATTAAACAGGGGGAATTATTTTATGGGTAAAATCAAAACACTGGCTCTAACTGGTATTATGCTTTCAAGTACTGTGTTAGGCGCTAGCCCTTTAATAGTTCAAGCAACAACCGCACCAGCAATTACTGCCAAATCAGCATTAACAGAAGCTACAACTTCCACTGCAGTAACTAAGGGAACTGCGACAACATTCGCGGATTTGAAAAATAATGCAACTATGTCAGTTGCTCCAATCTTCGGTAAGAGTGGAACAGCCTTCAATACTGACTTAGCTAATGAATTGAATATCACAACTTCTTCAACAGATACTACACAGATTCCAATGACCGTTGTTGAAAGCAACAAGTTCGGTTTCGCTACTAAAGTTACATTTACTAGTGGCACAACTACTAAGACAGTTAATGTTCAATATAGTTATGCTAAGCCAACCGTTGCATTTGGTAAGGATAATGTTTCGCAAGTTATGAACTTTACAACTAAGACAGCGCCTGCTCAAACAGACTTTGCTAAGGATGTTGTTAATAAAGATGTGACAGCTGCAACAACTAATGGAACAGATGCTAAAGGTGTTAAGAATTCAGCAACATTATTAACAGATATGTCTACGAGCGATATTCAAGATGCTGGTACATATACAGTTGCTTATACACCAAAGGACAACTATACAACTGGTGATACTGTTAATAGAACAGTTAATGTATTCGCTGAACCTGATTGGACACAAATTGCTGACAGACAAATCGCTATGGGTGATAAAGCTGCAGCTACTAATCCGTATATTATTAGCAATTCACAGGGTCAAAAATTCAGTGTTGCTGTAACTACTGGATCAATAGATACAACTACGGCTGGAGATAATGACGTTACTTATACTGCAACTGCTATAGATGCAAATGGTAACGTACTAAAGGATTCTTCAACTGGCAAGGCCATGACTTGGTCAGAAACTGATGCTAAAGTAACAGTTGTTAATCCTACAGATACAACAGTTGCGAAAGCTATTCCTTATACAATTTCATTTAAGAACGCTGATGGAAATATTGTAGGAAATCAATCAGGTACTTTTGATTCAACTGCGGATACAAAAACAATTACAATTGCTGCACCAGAAGGATATTCTCTTAAGAATACAGCCGATGCAACATATACAGTAGACACAACTGATTTTAAGACAACACCAATTTCTAAATCAGTTGACGTTGTTCCAGCCTCACTAAAATACACCGTAGATTATGTTGACGAAGCCACTGGTAAGACTGTAAAAACTGATGCAGATCAAACCGGAACATACGGTTCATACATTTCACTAACAGCACCAGATGGTTATGAATTATCAAATGTTGTTGATAGAGGCTTCACTCTCAAAACTGATGGATACAAACGTACTGTTTATGTAACTAAGAAGAACGTTTCATACGTAATCACATTCTTAGATCAAGAAACAGGTAGAACCATTGGTATCACAACTGGCGAAGGTGCTGACGGCGACGACGTTACATTGACAGCTCCAGACGGGTACAGCTTCATTAATGCTGATGACATTCAAATGACTATCAATAAGGATAATCCTAACAAGTCGATTGAAGTTGCTCCTAATACTTCAGACTTCATGGGTACTCTTACAACATATCCAAATTCTGGATACACTGACTTGTATTCAAGCAAGGGTACATTGCTTGACGATGTTGTTCTATCAGACAATTCAAGT
This sequence comes from Companilactobacillus jidongensis, assembly GCF_003946575.1. Taxonomy (GTDB): domain Bacteria; phylum Bacillota; class Bacilli; order Lactobacillales; family Lactobacillaceae; genus Companilactobacillus; species Companilactobacillus jidongensis. Next base: position 67,069 of record NZ_RHOP01000015.1, read on the forward strand.
TGGATCACTGACAAAAAGATTTATATCAATGGTGTTAAGTACTATCGTGTAGCTACAAACGAATACGTTAAAGCTTCAGATGCTTATCTATACACACCAATGTCAAAAATCGTTCAAACAAATAGTAAAGCAAATACAAAAGTTTATGATTCTAAAGGTACATTGGTAGATGACCGTGCACTCGCTACAAATAGTTCATGGAAGATCGACAAGGCCGCTCGTATCAATGGCAACAAGATGTATCGCGTAGCTACAAACGAATGGGTCAAAGCAACTGATGTTACAATGATCTAATTCTTATATACATTAGGAATTAAAATCTTATATAAATATTCCAAAAGCTAGGGATTAACCTAGCTTTTTTTTGTGCATATCGTGATACAATTAACTTGTTTCCTGTAATATAGAAGTGAAGAAACAACTGAAAAACAGGTTAAAAATCACCCTTGACATTTCCTTATACATCAGCAGGTTAAGCGTATTCACAAATATTACAATATAAAGTGAAATTTATATCTAAAAGGCATTAAAATTATGCCTATAAAATACTATAATAAAGACATCACAATGGAGGTTAGATTATGTCCACATTAGAAGTCAAAGATCTACATGTTTCAGTTACAGATGAAGAAAATGGTAAAGGCCAAGAAATTCTAAAAGGCGTTAATTTAAAAATGAGCACTGGTGAGATCCACGCAATTATGGGTCCTAACGGAACTGGTAAATCAACTTTGTCAGCTGCTATCATGGGTGACTCTGCCTACCAAGTAACTCAAGGGGATGTGTTACTAGATGGCAAGAGTATTCTAGATATGCCAGTAGACGAACGTGCTCGTGCGGGTTTGTTCCTAGCAATGCAATATCCAGCTGAAATTCCTGGAGTTACTAATATTGAATTTATGCGTGCAGCAATCAACGCTCGCCGTGAAAAAGATGACCAGATTCCTGTTAGAAAATTCATTAAGATGTTGGATGAAAAACAAAATATCTTAGATATGACTGATGAAATGTCAGGAAGATATTTGAACGAAGGATTCTCTGGTGGTGAAAAGAAACGTAATGAAATCTTGCAACTATTAATGATTCAACCTAAGTTCGCAATTCTTGATGAAATTGACTCTGGACTTGATATTGATGCCCTAAAAGTTGTTTCACGTGGTGTTAATTCAATGCGTGGTGACAACTTCGGATCACTTATCATCACTCACTACCAACGTCTCTTGAACTACATCGTACCTGACCAAGTACATATCATGATGGATGGCCGTATCGTTCAAAGTGGTGGTCCTGATCTTGCTAAGAAGCTAGAAGATGAAGGTTACGCTGGAATTCGTGACGACTTAAATCTTGATGTCAAACTAACAGACGAAATATAGGAGGGATTGGATATGCGACCAAGTTTACAAGACAAATACATGGACGATGTCGTTCAATTCTCTCACCAAAATAATGAACCAGATTGGTTCACGAAAATTAGAACTGACAATCTCGAAAAGTCATCAGATTTGTCATTACCGAGATACGAAAAAATTAATTATCGTAGTTGGAGATTAGATCATCCAACTGATTTCGATGCCGCTAGTGTCGTAACAAGTTATGAACCTGCTACATCGAAGAACTATATTATTCAAGCCGGTGGCAAGACTCTCGACATTCATCTACAACCAGAATTGGCTGACAAAGGCGTTATACTGACAGATATTTTTACAGCCATCAAAGATTATCCTGAACTTATTCAAAAATATTATATGACCAAAGTTGTTAAGGCTGACGACAACAAACTAACGGCTATTCATGCAGCAATGATGAATGGAGGGATTTTCTTATATATTCCTCGTAATGTCAAAGTCAAAGATTCAATTCAAGCAACTTTTGTTCAAGACAACAGTATCAAACGTGATTTTAATCAACATATACTGTTAGTTGCTGAAGATAATTCTGAAGTTACATACTTAGAGAACTTCATTACCAGTGGTGACGCTGAAGAGAACAAAGCAAATATTGTTGCCGAAGTTATTACTGGAGATAATACACATGTGCACTATTCGGCACTTGATCAACTAAGTGAATCAACGACTAGTTATTTATCTAGACGTGGTATCACAGGTGCCAATGCCCGTATCGATTGGGCCATCGGATTCATGAACGATGGGAATGTCATCGGTGATTTTGGAACGGACCTATTAGGTGATGGTTCTCATACTGAGGCCAAGGTCGTTGCTATCACAACTGGTGAACAAGTCCAAGGTATTGATACCAAAGTAACTAATTATGGTCGTCACACGATTGGTCATATTTTGCAACATGGTGTAATTCTAGAATCCTCAACACTGACGTTCAATGGTGTAGGACATATTGTTAAAGGTGCCCGTGGATCAGATGCTCAACAAGAGAGCCGTGTCCTGATGTTATCGAGACATGCCCGCGGAGATGCTAATCCAATTCTATTGATCGATGAGAATGATGTTACCGCTGGACACGCTGCTAGTGTCGGACGAGTTAATGAAGAACAAATGTATTACTTAATGAGTCGTGGTATTGATGAAGCGACCGCTCAGCGTCTGGTTATTAGAGGATTCTTGAGTAGCGTTATCACTGAGATACCTGAAGCAGAAGTACGTGATCGTTTGACACAAATGATCGAAAGGAAGTTAATCAATGGACAACAATGATTTCCCAATCCTACATCAAAAGGTAAACGATGAAGACCTAGTTTATCTCGATAATGCGGCAACAACGCAAAAACCAAAGGCAGTTATCGAGGCAATGGAAAAGTTCTATTACGAAGATAACGCTAATGTTCATCGTGGAGTTCACACATTAGCTGAACGTTCGACGGAAATGTTTGAAGCAGCGCGTGAAAAGATTCGCGCCTTCATCAATGCTAAGTCATCTAAAGAAATTATTTATACCAAAGGAACAACTGATTCGTTGAATATGATCGCCCAAAGTTATGGCGAGAATGTTCATGAAGGTGACGAGATTGTTATTTCGATTCTGGAGCACCACAGTAACCTGATTCCTTGGCAACAATTAGCAATTAAAAAAAATGCAAAACTAAAGTATATCAACTTAACTGATGACGGTGAGTTGGACATGAAACAAGCTGAAGAACTTATTACAGATAAGACCAAGATTGTTTCAGTTGCGCACGTCTCTAATGTCTTGGGTGTGATCAGTCCAGTTAAGAAGTTAGCTGAATTGGCACACAAACATGGTGCTGTGATGGTCGTGGACGGAGCACAATCAACGCCACATATGCCAATTGATGTACAAGATTTAGATTGTGACTTTTTTGCCTTTTCAGGACACAAAATGCTGGCTGAAACTGGTATCGGCGTTTTGTATGGTAAAGAAGAATTATTGAATGAAATGACACCAGTTGAATATGGTGGCGAGATGATTGAGTTTGTTAAAAAATACGAAACGACTTGGAATGAACTTCCTTGGAAGTTTGAAGCCGGAACACCTAACATTGCTGGGGCCATTTCACTCGGATATGCGATTGATTATTTGAACGGAGTCGGCATGCAAAAGATTGCTGACTATGAACAACAAATCGTCAGTTACGTTCTACCAAAACTTCTAGCAATTGATGACTTGGAGGTTTATGGACCAACAGATCCTAAGAAACACACGGCGGTTATTTCATTCAATCTTAAGGGATTGCATCCCCATGACTTGGCAACTGGTCTTGACATGGAGGGAGTTGCTGTTCGTGCCGGACACCATTGTGCCCAACCATTGATGACGTATTTAGGATTATCCGCAACTGCCCGTGCCAGCTTCTACTTCTACAATTCATTAGAAGATGCTGACAAACTAGTTGATGCAATTATTGCAACAAAGGAGTTCTTTAAAGATGGCACTATCTAGAATGGATAATTTATATAGACAAGTTATTTTAGATCACTCAGATAATCCTCATCATCATGGTGAATTGTCTGACAAAACCAATGATATTGAATTGAAGAATCCCACATGTGGGGATGTATTGAAACTTGATTTAAAAGTTGAAGACGGCAAAATAGAAGATGCTGCCTTTAGCGGTTATGGTTGTACGATCAGCCAAGCATCTGCCAGTATGATGACTGACGCAGTTATCGGTAAAACAACTGAGCAAGCTGAAAATATGGTGCAGACTTTTTCGAGCATGATCATTGGTGACGATGTTGATACTGATGTCTTGGAAGATGCCGCTACATTAGAGGGTGTCTCAAAGTTTCCTGCCAGGATCAAATGTGCAACTTTAGCGTGGAAGGCTTTGCACAAAGCCTTGAACAAATAATCATAGGAAGTGAAAAAGATGCCAGAAACAGAAAATACTAAGAATAATGAAGAGGCAGTATCATCGGTCCAAGATCTTGGTTTGAATGATGATTATGATTTTGGCTTCCATGATGATGTCAAACCAGTTTTCTCAACTGGTAGAGGTCTAACTGAAGAAGTCGTTCGTGCTATTTCTAAGGAAAAAAATGAACCTCAATGGATGCTTGATTTTCGTCTAAAGAGTTATGAAATTTACAAGAAGATGCCAATGCCTGCCTTCGGACCAGACTTGTCAAAGCTTGACCTGAAGAACATGCGTTACTACCAGAAGGCAACTGATAAGCAGTATCGTGATTGGGACGATGTTCCAGAAGAGTTGAAGAATACGTTTGATCGACTAGGTGTTCCACAGGCTGAGCGTCAATACTTAGCTGGTTCATCTGCACAGTATGAATCAGAAGTTGTCTATCACAATATGCGTGATGAATTCTCCAAGTTTGGAATTATCTTTACTGATACTGATACTGCCTTGCGTGAATATCCAGAATTGTTCAAGAAGTGGTTTGGTAAGTTAGTTCATCCTAATGACAACAAATTTGCGGCTTTGAATAGTGCTGTTTGGTCAGGTGGATCATTCATTTATGTACCTAAAGGGGTTCATTTGGATATTCCAATCCAGTCATACTTTAGATTGAATTCTGAGAATAGTGGACAATTCGAACGTACTTTGATCATCGTTGATGAAGGTGCAAGTATCCAATATGTTGAGGGATGTACAGCTCCTAACTATCAAAGTGATAGTTTGCATGCGGCGGTTGTTGAAGTGTTCTCGCAAAAGGATGCTTATGTGCGTTATACGACGATTCAGAACTGGTCGAATAATGTCTACAGTCTTGAGACAAAACGTGCTCAGGCAATGGAGAATGCCACAGTTGAATGGGTCGATGGTAATCTAGGCTCGAAGATCACAATGAAATACCCAAGTGTTTACTTGGATGGTGAAGGTGCCAAGGGTACAATGCTATCGATTGCTGTTGCCGGAAAAGGTGTCGATCAAGATGCCGGTGCTCGTATGATTCATAATGCCAAGAATACTTCTTCATCAATTGTTTCGAAATCGATCTCGAAGGATGGCGGTGCTGTCGATTATCGTGGTACCGTTAGATTTGAGAGAAATTCTGATGGTTCTAAGGCACACGTCGAGTGCGATACCATTATTATGGATGAAGAATCCAGTTCTGATACAGTTCCGTATAATGAGATATTGAATGGTAATGTTTCAATGGAACACGAAGCAAAAGTTTCAAAAGTTTCTGAGGAACAGCTCTACTATTTGATGTCCCGTGGATTGAGTGAGGCAAAGGCCACAGAAATGATTATTATGGGATTTGTGGAACCATTTACTAAGGAATTACCGATGGAATATGCCGTTGAATTGAACCGTTTGATCGGTTATGAGATGGAAGGAACCGTAGGTTAGAGAGTTTAGAAAGTGCAGCGGGTTGTCCTTTCGTAACTCGTTTTGAAGAACATGTAAAACAAAGACCATGAACTCAAAATGTTCATGGTCTTTTTGTTTTATTTATATAATAAAAATTCAGGCTTGAGTCGATAGCCCTCTGTATTTATTACTATTTAAATGTATTTATTAATTGAATATTTATATCGAGCACATTTCATTGAAGACTGAATATTATATTGATAGGATTTGACTATACCCAATTTATTCTGAATTAGATAATTGAAAATTTTTTAAATCGGAGGATATTTAAAAGCAATGATTCTTGATAGCATATATTGATGATTGATAGCTTTTATTGTATAATTTTGATATGAAGAAACCAAAATTTAATACTTATACTAGAACCCAACCTATTCATGAATAAAAAATCACAATATTTTTGGTGGATTTTTACCAAAGATATTGTGATTTTCTTGTTT
>NZ_RHOP01000016.1 GCF_003946575.1 Companilactobacillus jidongensis
AGTGATGTTCTTTTTGTTTTAAAAGAGTACAAAAAAACTGGTATTGATTATTCATCAATACCAGAAAGTATAGAACCCTTTTATTTTTTATCTCTAGATTGTATAACAGCGATAATTCCACTTTCAAAGCCAAAATTAATTGTATCTTTGATAAACTCATTACTTGCCCAACTTACCGGGTGCATCGCCGTGAAATCATCTAGTTTGTACTTAGCATCAATAATATTCATATGCGTTACTGGACCAAGATTTACAAAACCAACGTACTTCATACCCTCTTCATGATAAATAGTATATCGGCCTGGTCTAAAAAATCTAATCGTATTTGTAGCAGATTTAAAATATAGTTTGTCATAAAAACTCAAGAAACGTTGATCGTATGGCAAAAACAAATTAACTAAAAAGTGATCAATACGACCACCTGTACCACCATAAATATAATACTCTGCCGCATTATATTTTTCTTTGGCTGCCAAAATACACAATTGTGAATCCGTATCATCCTTTTCAGGAGGATACTTCTGAAAGTCATGAACATTGTCTTTTAATAATTTTTGTTCTTTTTTATTGATTGAATCAAAATCGCCAATAGCAATCTCTGGCAATACTCCATGAGAAATCAAATATAGACTTCCTCGGTCTGCTCCGACCCAAGGACCAGGAATTGCCTTGAGACTCTTTGACAATTCGTCAGGATACTCACCCTTTGGTCCACCCAATAAAATGTTCACACGCTTCATATTATTCTTCCACGAGCTTTTTAAGAGTGTTCACACGGTCTTCAAATCCAGGGTGTCCGTTATATAGATATGAACCAGCAACAAAGATATCTGCACCTGCTTGAGCACATTTAACGATTGTCTCGTCGTTAATACCACCATCAACTTCAATTTCAAAATCATCATCAGCTGATGTTTGACGAAGTTGATCAAGTCGTTGAATTTTCTTAGTCATACCTGGAATGAACTTTTGTCCACCAAATCCAGGATTAACCGTCATGACTAAAATTTGATCAATAATTGGGAATAATTCTTTAACATTCTCTAAAGGAGTACCTGGATTAACAACAACTCCAGCCTTCACACCCAAGCTCTTAGCTAAATCAATTGAACGATAAATGTGCTTAGTACTTTCAGTATGAATCATGATAGTATCAGCACCAGCCTCAACTATCGGTCTGATATATTCATCGGGATTATCGATCATCAAATGAACGTCCAATGGCTTGTCAGTGATACGTCTCATTCCTTCAACAATACTAGGGCTAAACGACATATTAGGAACAAAATGTCCATCCATAATATCAATGTGGAATAGATCTGCTCCTGCTGCTTCAGCCATTTTAACGTCACGTTCAAGATTCATAATATCAGCTGATAAAATTGATGGTGCAATTTTTTTTGTTGTCATATAAACCACTCCTCTACACTCTCTTAATATCTCTTTTTATACGAATTTATTTCATTCAAAAAGTAAAGATAATTGTCATAGCGACTTTGCATGATCGTTCCATCGGCAACCTTTTCTTTTACCATACAACCCGGTTCATTCACGTGATTACAACCACGGAATTGGCATTCACCACTGTACTCTACGAATTCAGGATATAGTGTTGGCAGTTCTTCCTTCTCTATACTAATTAATTCCAGTGAAGAAAAACCTGGCGTATCAGCAACTAGACCATTAGCTATGTTAAATAGTGAAACTTGTCTAGTCGTATGTTTACCACGATTCAATGTTTGTGAAATTGCAGCCGTAGCTAACCCTAATTCAGAATCAATATGATTAAGTAAGGTTGATTTACCCGCACCAGATTGACCTGTGAAGACCGTTACTTTATCAGCAAAATGTGATTCTAAACGATCGATTTGATCCTGATTGTAAGGATCTTGATCAGTAAAGACCACATAGCCAGCACGATGATATCCATCAAAAATTTCTTTTAATTCTTGATATTTATCGTCATCCAACAAATCGGTCTTTGTCAGATAAATTAACGGATCAATTCCATTGTGTTCAATATTGACCAAAATCTTGTCTAACAAATTACTAGAAAAATTAGGTTCAACTGAGGAAGTAACGACAATTGCTTGATCAACATTGGCAATTGGTGGACGAACCAAACTATTTGTTCTTGGTAATATTTCCAAAATATAGCCTAAATCTCCACTAGCATCATATTCAACAAAATCACCAACAACTGGCTTAATACCGCGTTTTCGGAAATTTCCTCGAGCTCTGGTACGTATCAATTCGTGACTTTCGTTATCTAATACATCATAAAAGCCACTGATTGATTTGATAATTCTTCCTTTTTTATCCATATTACCCACTTACTGAGCCAGACAAAATCTGCTTACCATCACGTTCGATGTTGTAAGTTCCGGTTTGTCCACTCTTTAGATTAAAGACTAATGTTTGTGTTGTATCCTGCGTAATACTCATTGATTTGTATACAGTATTGATATTGTGTGTAGCATCAGAAAGATAAATCGTAATCGTATTGCTATTGCTGCTTGAATCAAATGGAATTGTTACATCCTTTGTAATTGGTTTAGTTGTAGAAGAAGATGACGATGAATCATCATCATTCTTATTAGTTTCGCTATCATTTGAATCACTATCAGGATCTTTACCCTTTGAAATAACTACCGCTAAAGTGTCACCTTGATTGATAACACTGCCAGCTTCTGGATTCTGACTAATCAGAACACCATCTTCAATTGTATCAGAATATTCATAGCTAACGTCCAATGTTGCTCCGATCTCACTGGCATAATCTTGAATGCTCTTCAAATTATATCCAGTTAAATCTCTCACCTTTGTTACTTTTTGCTTGACAGTTGGTGTTTTAGCAATCGTTAAAGTCAATTTTTTATTCTTAGTTACAACTTTTTTGCCAGCCTTAATACTTTGTTTGGTGATCACACCGGCTTCATATTCATTTGTTGAGACTCGCTTAATGGTTACATCAAAACCACGTTTCTTCAAATTGTCTGATATGTCGTCATAGTCTTTTCCAACGAGTTTTGGCATCTTGTAGTAAGTTGCACCTAAACTCAATATCAAATTAACTTTGGCATTATTCTTCAATTTTAATCCCTTGGCCGGTATTGACTTAATTACGTGTCCAGCCTCGACATCATCATTATTCTCCTTGGAAATAGTTCCAACTTGCAAACTTGAACCCTTCAGCATGACATTTGCTTGCCTGACTGTTAGGTTCTGTAAGTCCGGTACGGTTGTTTCCTCATTACCCTTAACTACCATAAAAACCAAGAACAGCACCAGTGCTAATGGAATGAGCGAAGCCAGAATTAAATTACGCCGCCGATTATTCTTCTTATGTTGCGGCTGGAATTCATCATCATCGGTAATTGGATCAATCACCTTGGTTTCATCTAAGTCATTAAGCGGTTGCGGAATAAACTTAGCTTCATGCTCACGTTCTGGTAACAAACAAGTACTCAAATCATCGTGCATTTCACGAACTGATTGATATCGTTGCTCAGGATCCTTCGCTGTAGCCTTCAAAACTGCATTCTCAAGTGGCTGCGGAATATTAGGGTCAATTGCCCTTAGATCAGGTATATCTTCTTTAGAATGCTTGAGAGCAACGGACACAGCTGTATCTCCAGTGAATGGCACATGCTGCGTCAATAATTCAAATAAAATAATTCCCAGCGCATAAATATCTGACAACGCGGTTGCAGAATTACCTCGAATTTGTTCAGGAGACATATAGTGAACTGAACCAAGTAATGAATTAGTCCGTGTTATTGACCTGTCACTAAGTGCCAGTGCAATACCAAAGTCCGATACTTTAACTTGAATTGGTTCTTTAGAAGGGTCAACCAAAATATTCTCAGGTTTTAAATCACGGTGAATAATCCCATGATCATGTGCGTCTGCCACGGCTAAACAAATTTGTTCCATGATATCAACGACTTCATGATACGGAATCGGAAAATGTGTTTTTATATATTTTTTTAAGTTAGGACCGTCAACATATTCAATAACTATATATTGCAACCCATTATCATTGCCAACGTCTAAAACATTAACAATATTGGGATTTGAGAGACCACTAGTAGCCTTGGCTTCGCGTCCAAATCTCCTTTTGACAGATTCATCATCTTGAAGATCATATCTTAAAGCTTTTACTGCAACTTTACGATTCAGCTGGGTGTCATTAGCTAAATAAACATTAGCCATACCACCTTCACCAAGAGTACCTAGGATCTGATAACGACCACCAACTAGGTAACCTTTATCCATCTACTTTTGACCCCCATTCTCTGAGGCAAAAAGTAGAGCTGTGATGTTATCTCGACCACCAGCTTGATTGGCTTTGTCAATCAAAATATGGCATTTGGCTTCTAGACCAATCTTTTGCGAGAGCACAGACGTGATTTCATCTTCTGGCACCATGTTAGTTAATCCATCAGTACACAATAAGATGATCGAATCATCGATGATATCAAAATTCTTAACTCGTGGTTGTACAGTTTGTGATACACCCAAAGTCTGTGTAATGATATTTTTCTGAGGATGATTCTCAGCCTCTTCAGGGCTTATTTGACCTGTTTCTAAGAGTTCATGAACCAATGAATGATCAACACTCAATTGTTCTAACTCACCGTCATGATAAACATAACAGCGGGAATCTCCAACGTTGACGACCATCATCTTAGTTCCCACAAAGAAGACACCAACCATAGTTGTTCCCATACCATTCAAATCATCAAACTGATTTGAAACAGAAACAATACGGTCATTTTCCTTGCTGATTTCTTTTAGAACCCACTCACGTAGATCTTCCAGGTCAGTAATTTCTGATTCTTCAAAATTATGTCCTAAATGAGAAACTGCCATATCTGAAGCGACATCACCACCACGATGACCGCCCATCCCATCGGCTACAATGCCAAAGACGATTCCTTTTTTATTTCTGAAAACATTGACATAATCTTGATTGTTTTCTCGCAATTTTCCTACATCAGTTAATAACGCATAGTCCATATCTCTAAACCTTACCTCATTATTTTTTTCGTCTAAATGCGGCTACAAAAAATCCATCAGTGAAATAATCACTTGGTAGCAACTTCAAAACACCGTCATTTACATTTTTATCAAGAGATTTTTCATGTTTAACAGGAACTAATTCATAATTATTATTTGCATTCAAGAATTTCATAACAACATCTTCATTCTCTTCAGCGTCAAACGTACAAGTACTAAATACTAACTGTCCACCGACTTTTAACAAACCAGTGATACTATTCAAAATTGAAAGTTGAATCTCTTGAAGGTGCATTAAATCTTCAGGCTCCCTGAAATACTTTAGTTCCGGCTTACGACGGATAAGTCCAAGACCCGAGCAAGGTGCATCAACCAAAATACGATCAAATTCTTCATCGAATTCATCTTTTGCTTTTCTTGCATCAAGGGCTCTAGTTTGTATTATATCGCCGTATCCCAATCTTTGTCCGTTTTCAAGAATTAATTTTGTCTTTCGTTGGTGAATATCTAGTGCCATTACTGAACCAGATTCCAAATAGCTAGCAATATGTGTTGTCTTTCCACCTGGAGCTGCACAAGTATCAAGTACCTTATCATCAGGTTGAACCTCAAGTGCAGGAGCAACCAACATTGAACTCTCATCCTGAATAGTGAATAATCCATCACGAAATTCATCAGTATTTACCAAATTACCACTGTGACAAATCAATCCAACTGGTGAAATAACACTTGGTTTCATTTCAAAATCTTGTTCAGCTAACTTAGCAGTTAATTCTGCTGGAGTTATCTTATTAGTATTTACTCTAATCGAGATATGTGAAGGTTCATTAATCGTATCCAAAATTTCTTTGGTCTTCTTGAGTCCCTGTTGTTTGATAAATAGTTCTATCAGCCATTCAGGAGTACTATAACGAATACTCATAGATTCAACGCTATCATCATTAGGAATTGGACGTGCTCCGTGACGCTGGTAATTTCTCAAAACAGCAGTAACTAGGTTACCGATGCCTTGACTACCACGACCCTTGGCAATTTCAACTGATTCATTAAGGATGGCGTGATCAGGTATTTTATCCAAATATTGCATTTGGTAGATGGCAGTCATTAACAAAATTTTGATCCAACGGTCCAAGTCCTTACCACCAATATATGGTTTGAGTTGATATTCCAATGTTAATTTATGTTGTAAAACTCCATAAACAATATTTGTCATCAATCTTGAATCAGGTTCTGATAACTCAGCATGTTGCAAAATATTATTAATCTCAATATTTGAATATGCTTTATTTTGTAAAACTCTATTTAGAGTCTCTACAGCTAAATCACGTGGATTATTATTTTTCATTAATTTCGACCACTCTTTGTCCTTTTTCTAAATTCTTGCCCATTCCATTAATGTAATTGGCAATGTCCATAACTTTTTTACCAGCAGGTTGAATACTCTTAATTGATAATCCCTTACCATCACCAGCAACAACTACTAATTTTTTCTTAGTAACTTCGTACACCGTTCCAGCAACTTGATCAGTATCTATCTCAACCACTTCACTCTTATAAAACTTGGTTCTTTGACCATTAAACATTGCCCAAGCTCCAGGTTCTGGACTCAAGGCACGGATATGATCAAAAATTTGCTTGGCACTTTGACCGAAGTCTAATTGCTCTTGTTCTTTAGAAATCGTTGGCGAAAAGACAACTTTATCCTCGTCTTGTTGAATAGGGTGAATATCTCCACTCAAAATCTTAGGGATAGTATCCAACAACAATTCTTGACCAACAACCGCTAATTTTTCAAATAATGATCCATTGTCATCCGCTGCTTCAATTGGCATTTTTTCTTGACTAATAATGTCACCGGCATCCATCTTTTTGACCATGTACATAATGGTTACACCAGTTTCCTTATCTCCATTCAAGAGTGAATATTGAATCGGTGCTCCACCACGATACTTAGGCAGCAATGAACCATGAACATTTATCGCTGCCACATTAGCTGATTCCAAAAAGCTAGTTGGCAAGAATTGTCCATAGGCAGCAGTAATTATCAAATCAGCATTTAATGATTTTAATTCCTCAACTTCTGGACTACCTGGTAACTTTGCAGGTTGATATAACTTGATGTTTTCATCTTCAGCAATTAACTTTACCGGGCTTTTTTGTAATTTTTGTTTACGCCCAACTGGTTTATCCGGTTGAGTTACAACGGCAATAACGTTGTATTGTTCTCTAAGAATTCCCTTAAAAACTGTTGCGGCAAAATCAGGAGTTCCCAAGAAGATAACATTTGTCATTTATTATTCCTCACTTTATATACATTAATCAATGTGCTGTGGTTCATTATCGATTGCAATCGTAAAACCTTTTTTCGTATCCGCTTGTGTATCATTCAAAATATCTAGTAACTTTTGATGCAATTGCGGCTCATTCTTATATTTTACAATAATTTGATAATAATATTTGTTTTGTTTACGAGAAATCATTGTTGGACTAGGTCCCAATAAAATCGAATGGTCTGACAGTGCAGCTTGAAGCTGACGTTTTAACCAATAACTTTGCTTTAATGCTTGTCCTTCGTCTTTGTGTGCCACACTTATCAAAGTCGTGAAATAGTACGGCGTATAGTTGGATTGATGGCGAAGATACATTTCTTGATTATAAAACTTTTCATAATCCTGAACAGCCGCATCCTTAATTGCATAGTGATCCGGATTAAAGGTTTGAATAATAACATGACCTTCTTTATCCGCCCGACCTGCACGACCACTGACCTGTGTTAATAATTGAAAAGTTCGTTCACTAGCACGGTAATCAGAAATACTCAAAGTTGTATCAGCATTGATGACCCCGACTAGTGTTACATCTGGAAAATCTAATCCCTTGGCGATCATCTGAGTACCCAATAAAATATCAGCTTTGTGTTCACCAAAAGCTTTGATGATTTTAGCATGAGCACCTTTACGACGTGTAGTATCAACATCCATTCTTAAAACACGTGCCTGCGGTAATAATTCATTCAATTGACGTTCAATATTTTGTGTACCTGTACCATAAAAACCGATCTTCTTGCTCTTACAATTAGGACATACTGTTGGAACTGGCTCTTCATGACCACAGTAGTGACATTTCATCTTAGATAGGTCCTTATGATAAGTCAGTGAAACATCACAATTAGGACATTTCAAAGTAAAACCACATTCACGACACATCATGAATGAAGAATATCCACGACGATTTAACAGCACGATTGCTTGTTCACCACGTTTCACAGCACGATATAAATTATCTTGTAAGAGCGGTGATATGTCACCTTTTGTAGCTGAATTTTCAGCATCCCTCATGTCAATTATTTGTACGTGAGGTAGTGGATGGTCGTTGACACGTTTCTTCATATAGATCAGATGATAGACACCTTTTTGTGCTCGGGCTCGAGACTCCAAGCTCGGAGTTGCGCTTCCCAATACTACTGGACATTTATGCTGTTTTGCCCGCCACAAAGCTACATCTCTGGCATGATAGCGCGGATTATCATCTTGCTTGTAACTGGCTTCATGTTCCTCGTCGATGATTATCAAACCAATATTCTTCAGTGGAGCAAAAACAGCACTCCGAGCTCCAACCACTACTTTGACACTGCCATTTTCGATGCGAGTCCATTCGTCATATCGCTCACCACTGGACAATCCACTGTGCAATACAGCAACTTTATTACCGAATCGACCAGTCACACGGTTTACCATCTGCGGTGTTAATGATATTTCAGGAACCAGCATTAACGCACTCCGACCTTGATTCAAGGCTTGTTCGATTGACTGCAAGTAAACTTCGGTTTTACCACTGCCAGTCACACCTTCAATCAAAAAAGTCTCCGGATTAGACTGATCAATTGCAGTGACTATCTGATCCACTGCTTGTTGCTGTTCATCAGTTAAAGCCAACTTAGTTGTTTTCTCAGGTGTGATTCCTACTGGTTTACGTCGTTTTGTTATTTCTATAATTTCTAATATGTCATTCTTTTCAGCGGTTTTAATTGCTGAACGACCGATGTCTTGGTCATTCTCCAATTCACTCATTTCAATAGGCAGATCATCTACATTATCGATCAAGTAATTCACTAGCTTTAACTGTGCCTTAGCATTACTTCGCAATTCATTTCTTTTTTCACGTAATTGAATCGGATTTAATTTTGTCGTTACAGCTTGTCTCTTCAGTTGTCTTGCTTGATTTTCAACCACATAATTGATTTCAATCTTGTTCTGTCGTCTCAAGCGATTGATCAGTTGAATCGTTGCATCAGTCATTTGTGGAGTTATCTCCAATGATTCACTCTCTCCTAACAGAGACTTAACTTCCAAGTCCTCTACAAATTCTGGGACAGCTTCAACAAATTGTTTGTACTTTGCTCTCATCACACTTGGCAACATTGTCTGCAGACATGATATTTGAAATGAGTAAGTTTGATCTGCCAGCCAATACGACAGATCCAACATTTCTGGTGTCAATACGGGGCGTAAATCAATTACACGATCAATCGGTTTTAATTTTCCTGAGAAACTGCTAGTATCTTTTATCTTCATCACAAACCCTTGGACTTTACGTTTACCACGCCCAAATGAGACTTCAACTCGCATACCAGGAACTACAACGTCCCTCAATTGTTCAGGTATTGCGTATTCAAAGGGTCGATTTGTTTGCATAGTTGGAACATCCACAACTACCTCTGCAACTGACATAACTTCTCACCACCTACATATCAATAATAAAAAAACCTCCACCATTATCTTGTCGACAATCAGTGAAGGAAGTATTAATTAATCTTCTTCTTTTTTCTCTTCTTCAACTTTTTCAGCTTCTTTTTCAAGAAGGATTGAGTTAGGATCGATTTCAATTTTGTCATCAGCAATTTCTTCGAATGCTTTACCAATAGTTCTTGGTGATTCGTACTTGCTTAATAACTCAATGTCACCATTTTCTAGTTCATGAGCTCTCTTAGCTGCCAATACAGCTAATGAGTAACGTGAGTCCACTCTGTCCAATAACTTATCGATTGATGGATAAATAATCATATTATCATTCTCCTATTATTTTTTTGTATTTGTCAATTACACGTGGCACTCTTAAGTGTTCACTTCTAATTATACCTTCAATTTTTTTGACTGCATTAGGTATTTTATCATTAACTACAGCGTAGTCATAGTTTGACATCATTTCAATTTCTCTTTTTGCTTGTTCCATACGTTTATCAATTGTCTTAATATCATCTGTTCCGCGGTGTGTAATACGACGACGTAAGCTAGGAAGATCAGGTGGTGTTAAAAAAACAAATACGCCATCTGGCATCTTCTCACGAACTTGCATAGCACCATTAACTTCGATTTCTAACAAAACATCAATTCCGGCATCTAGCTTTTCATTAACATACTTCAATGGCGTTCCATAATAATGATCGACATACTTGGCATATTCAAGCATTCCATCATTTGCGATTTCTTCTTCAAACTCTTCATTTGTTCGGAAATAATAATCGACCCCATCAACTTCCCCAGGTCGCATATTACGAGTGGTCATCGAAACTGAGTAATCAAATCTAATTGACGACTTCTTTAACATAGCTTTTCTAACAGTTCCTTTTCCCACTCCGGAAGGACCTGACAATACGATTAACATTCCCCTTGTTGACATTTAACTATCCCTACTTATCTATATTATGATATCTATAATGCAATAGATTCGTTGTGTTTTCAAGACTTTGCGGCTCTAGACAGAAAAATTAATTAAGAAAAATTAAAATATAGTTGCTTAAACGAACAGAGGTTCGTATAATAGAGACACAAACAAGCGTTCGGGGGGTTCCAAATATGCAAGTAAAACAATCACATCTCAACAACACAATAGCCAAAACCATTATTACTAATACCGCCACATTTATCGACAGAAATTTTGATTTCAAACTAGGTGAAGTTAATACCCACCTCAAGCAAATGCCTCTTAAGCAACTCGATATCTTTGCCAATCAGAGTTTTCAAAAACAATATTCTATTATTGTAACTATGGTAAACGATGAACAGTTTCATGGCAAGCTGATTAAACGAATCAATCAAAATAAATATATTTTAAAAATCAATAATTCATTTTTCAAAATCGTTCAATTGGAACAAATCAAATCAATCAATTTAATCTAATCTCTTCTGTTCTCCTTGAGCTAACTCAAGCAATTCTTGAGCATGTTCTTTAGTAAGATCAGTCACCTTTGTACCAGCCAGCATCAATGATATTGCATCAATTCTCTCATGATCACTAAGTAATGAAACTGAAGTTGAAGTTTTGTTCTTAGTGGTCTTTTTTTCGATTTGAAATTGACGATCACTCATAGCTGCAACTTGTGGCAAGTGTGTTATACACAACACCTGTACTGCCTGAGCAACACGATAAATTTTATCACCGATTGCTTGAGCAACACGTCCACTAACACCAGTGTCAATTTCATCGAAAATAATCGTTTCGACATTCATCTTTTCAGCGATTATAGCTTCAAATGCTAAGATAACACGGGACAACTCACCACCAGATACAACTCTCGCTAATGGTTTGAAGTCTTCACCAGCATTAGTTTTTAGATTAAATCTAACTTGATCAATTCCCTTTTCGGTTATTGAATCTTCATCGAGTGTTTTGAATCCCACATTGAACCTAGAATTTTTCATATACAATTCTTTTAATTGATAGTTGATCGACTTTTCCAATCCAGTCGCAACCTGATGACGTTCATCAGATAATTGCTTACCAAGTTGCACCAATTGATCTTGTGTATTTTGAATATCCTGAATCAACTTAACTTCGGTTGAATCGTCTATATCAATTTTTGATAATTCATCATGCGCATCGATTCCAAATTGAATAACCTCATCTAATGTTGGACCATACTTTTTTTTCAAATTGTCTAATGCAATCAAACGCTTTTGAATCTCGTCCAAACGATCTTCATCGAAGTCTAATCCATCTAACTGGTCAGAAATCGTTGACATATCATCTTGTATTTGATAGTAAGCACCATTGATTGAATCATATAATTCTTTGTAAACCTTATCGTAACCACTAATATCATCTAGCTGATCACGAGCACTTCCCAGTGCATCAACTACACCAATATTGTTCTCTGACAGTGTACGATAACTTTCTTGCAGCGCATTGCTGATTTTTTCAAAGTTAGCTAGATGATTCTTCTCTTCTTCAAGATCATCATCTTCTCCCTTTTTGATCTGCGTACTATCAATTTCTTCAGTTTGAAACTTTAACATATCAATTCTTTGAGCTAGGTTCTGTGAATCCTTTTGGATTGCACGAAGCCTGGCTCTTTTTATTTGATAATTATCAAATAATTCATGATATTGGTTTAATAATTTTTCTAATTTATCATCCGCAAACCGATCCAAAATATCAATATGATTATCTTCATCCAACAATTCTTGTTGCTGATTTTGACCATGGATTTCAACCAAATACTTACCGATTTCTTTTAGAGTTGTAGTGTTAACCAATTCTTCATTTAAACGACAGACATTACGTCCTTTACGATTGATTTCACGTTTGATAATTATTGATTTGTCGGCATGACCAATCCCGTATTTATCAAGAATGCCAAAAACAGGACTACTTGAACTAACTTCAAATAATCCTTGGACTTTTAAACTATCTTGACCTGTACGTATAAAGTCAACAGAAGAACGACTTCCGACTAATAAACCTAATGCATCAATAATGATTGACTTACCAGCACCGGTCTCACCGGTTAGAGCAGTCATTCCACTTTTGAAATCAATTTGTAATTCGTTAATAATAGCAAAATTATTAATTATTAATTCTTTCAGCATTTATATTTTCACCTATTTGTTCAAACTTGAATAAGCAGCTTCCATAGTATCACTAATTGAAACATTGTCTAAGATTTCGCCTTCTCGTTCTGTTTCTGGCTTTTGGATATGCATCAAGAATTCGATATTGCCTTCGCCACCCTTGATAGGTGAGAAATCCAAGCCCTTAACAATGAATCCAGTCTCTTTAGCAAAATCTAAAATTTTCTCAAGAACCATCTTATGCACCTTGTGATCACGAACAATTCCGTGCTTACCAACATTTTCTGGACCGGCTTCAAATTGTGGTTTGATCAAACATGCTGCTTCAGAACCAGGCAGAATAATATTGAACATTGGTGGCAGGATCAACTCTAAGGAAATGAATGAAACATCAGTCATGGCAAATTGTGGCAGACCCTCGTGAAAGTCGTCAGGCTTGCTGTAACGGAAATTAACACGCTCCATAACGACTACTCTCTCATCACTTCTAAGTTTCCAAGCAAGCTGATTATAACCAACATCCAAGGCATATACTAACTTGGCTCCATTTTGCAAAGCTACATCAGTAAAACCACCAGTAGATGAACCGATATCCAAACAGATTTTATCCTGCAAGTCTATATTGAATGACTCAACGGCTTTTTCCAGTTTGTATCCACCACGGCTCACATACTTACTGTGTGCACCTTGAACGACGTGAAGAATAGTCTCGGGATCAATTTTTTCACCTGGCTTATCAAAACGTAAATTATCTTGGTTATAAACCTCTCCAGCCATAATTGAACGTTTTGCCTGTTCACGTGATTCAAATAAATTTTGTTCAACTAATAAAACATCTACCCTTTTTTTTGCCAATCTTTTCACCTAGTCCTTAAAATAATCCAAAAAACTTACCATCAAATTTTTATCGAATTTTTCTTCTTTTAATACTGCATTTAATGCGTCTTTAACTAAATTACGTAGTTTCTCTTCGGTTGCATCTTTACCGATTAAATTTGGAAATGTATTTTTATCAGCATCTTCTTTGCTGCCAAAATCATCCAGATCATCCTTGACTTGAAAGGCTAATCCTACACTATTTGCATACTCAACCAAATGAATAGACAAATCGTGCCCGGCACAAAAAGCGCCAATTGTAATTGCAGCTGTAATCAAATCAGCTGTTTTTTGTTTGTGTAATGTCGTTAATTCTTCTTCATTCAACTGACGGTCTTCTTTAGTGATGTCAGTCATTTGTCCGGCAACCATGCCCATCGGTCCAGCATTGTGCGACAAAATTCTGACAGCGGCCATACGCTTACTTGTATCGAGATTTGACTTAGCTATCCAGTAGAATGCTTGTGTTAATAATCCATCTCCTGCTAAAACGGCTGGACCAACACCAAATTGCTTATGGCTTGACAACTTACCGCGACGGTAATCATCATTATCCATCTCTGGCAGGTCATCATGGATCAATGAGTATGTGTGAATCAATTCTATAGCACCAGCAATATCATAATATTCACGCAGATCTTCTAACTTAGTACCACATGAATAAACAACCGCTAGCATCAGCATTGGTCGAACACGTTTGCCACCAGCATTAACTGAATACAGCATTGCATCCCTTAACGTAGGCTGTTTTATTTCTGAATTAATTTTATTTGTCAAAAAATCATTAAACTCAGGCAGAACTGTTTCATGAAATTTTTGAAAATTTTTAATATCCATGATTATTCTTTATCCTCAGTTTTGTCATCTGTTAATTCCTCTTCCGTACCATCTGCCTGCATTATCTTGGTTACAGTGTTCTCTGCATTGTTAAGTGTTTTTTCAAGACTCTTGCTTAAAGCAACACCCTTTTTGAATTTTTCCATTGCTTCTTCCAAAGGAACATTACCAGCCTCTAGATTGGTAACTATTTCTTCTAAATCAGCTAAATTATCTTCAAAAGTTTTCTTTTTTTCAGCCATTATTGTCCTCACTTATATCCTTAGTCACTAAAGTAACAGTACCGTCGATAACTTTCAAATTAACTTCATCATTAATTTTATAATCACTAGTACGTTCCAATATCTTATTATTGTCATCGGTTGGAATCGCATATCCACGGCTCAATGTTTTCAGTGGGCTCAATGAATCAAGAGCTGCGACTCTGCTACCAAATGTGTTTTTTTTATTATTAATAAGTTGTCTAACCGATGTCAACATTTGCTGAGTCAAATTATTTACCGTCGTATCGTAGTAATGTAATTGATCGCGTGGTGAACTCTTTACTAATCGATTCTCTTGATCATACATAATCTGCTTAGAATTATGTATCAATCCCAACATAGTTTGACAAAGCTTATCAGTTGCTTTATCCACTCTTAGACGATAATCATCATAGATTCGTTCTGGGTGTTGCAAATAGACATTATTTGCAAAGTTTGTCACTCGATCGCGATAACTCTGAATTATTTGATTTTGAGCGTTATACATTCGCACATTTAAATCTTGTAAGTGCAATAATACATCCCTTAAAACTGGCGTTGCCAATTCAGCTGCTGCCGTCGGTGTAGCAGCACGTAAGTCTGCTACCATATCTGCAATCGTCGTATCCGTCTCGTGTCCAACAGATGAAATAACCGGAATACTGCTAGAAACAATTGCCTGTGCAACTATCTCTTCATTAAAAGGCCACAGATCTTCGATTGATCCGCCACCTCGACCAATGATAATCGTATCAAAATAACCTTTTTCATTGATTCGCTTCAACTGATCAACAATTGTCTCAGCCGCACCCTCACCTTGAACCTGCGCTGGAAACAAGACAATTTGTGCAATTGGATAACGTCGCTCAACGGTCGTCATGATATCGTGAATAACAGCTCCGGATTGACTCGTAACTACCGCAATTTGTTTAGGGAATTGTGGGATTGGTTTCTTTGGCAAATCAAAAATACCTTGCTGTGCAAGTTTTTTCTTCAATTGCTCCAAAGCCAAATAAAGCGCGCCAAGCCCATCTGGTTCCATCGAGTCTACATATATCTGATACGTACCACTAGGCTCATACAGGGATATTCTACCTCGAACAAGCACCTTCATACCTTCCTCGGGCACAAACTTTACTTTACTAAAAGCAGATTTAAACATAATGGCTGATATTTTAGCTTTATTATCTTTTAATGAAAAATATTGATGTGAATTTGGACGTGGACGATAATTAGAAATTTCGCCCATTAAATAGACGTGCCCTAAGTAAGGATCCACGTCAAATTTTCGCTTCAAATATTGTGATAATGCTGTAACGGTTAAATACTTAGAATTATCCTTTTGATCCATTTATTCTTTTTGCTCTTTCTTCGGCTAATACAATTGTCATATCCATTAATGAAGTAATTGTCATTGGGCCAACACCACCTGGCACAGGTGAAATCATGCCAACTTTATCTTTAACATCATCAAAGTCTACATCTCCACATAATTTGCCATTCTCATCGTGGTTCATACCGACATCGACGACCACAGCGCCTTCTTTGATATACTTGCTATCAATGAATTTAGGATCACCAATTGCTACAACTAGTACATCAGCTCTACTAGCAATTGCTGGTAGATCCTTTGTAAAAATATGTGCGATGGTAACCGTGGCATTACGTTCTAACAACAATGCAGCAACTGGTTTACCGACAATATTGCTACGACCAATAACAACAGCGTTTTTACCCTTTAATTTAACATTGTAGTAATCCAACATTTTAATTACTCCGTCAGCTGTCGCTGGCTTGATTGTTGAATCGCCGATCCATAAATTACCAACGTTAATTGGAGAGAAACCATCAACGTCTTTTTTGGGATCAATCGCTTGAATAACTTTTTCCTCATTTATTTGATCCGGTAAAGGTAATTGTACTATAAATCCATCTATATTATCATCATGATTTAATTCATCTATTTTATTTAGAATCTCAGTTTCAGTTACAGTTTCTTCATAATGAATCAGTTGAAAGTTAAAGCCTAATTTATCCGCACGGCGTTTCTTATTTCTTACGTATACAGAACTTGCACCATTGTTTCCAACCAATATTACCGCTAATCCTGGCGTAATATTTTGCTTTTTCAATGCCGCTACACGCTTACCCATCGATTCGTCTAATGCACTAGCTACTGCTTTTCCGTCTAATAATTTCATTTATAATTCACCATATAAAAAGACTGGTCTAAAAGACCAGCCTTTACCCTTCAACAAAGTTAGATAGAATTCCATTTATGAAAGCCTTTGAATCTTTGTCGCCGAACTCACCGGCTAATTCAATGGCTTCATCGATTGCAACTTTCTTTGGAACTTCAAGACTGTTTTCCATTTCAAACAAACCGACACGTAAAATTGCACGATCAATTCGTGACAAACGTCCGACAGTCCACTTATTCTTTAAATGCTTAGAGATACTTGCATCCAATTCATCTTGCTTTTCGATGGTTCCAGAAACTAAGAAGTTCAAATAATCAGGCACATTTTGTTCCGCTAAGTCTGACAGCTCCATTACTGACGCAATAGCTGTGTCTGGATCATCTTTAGTAGTCTCAATGGAAAAAAGAGTTTGAACAGCAAGTTCTCTTATCTTATGTCTATTTATAATCACTTGTATTATTCCTTTTTATCCGTTGTTACACGTTCTACTTCGCCAGATTCTTTCTTAGCGATTAAACCTACAACATGCACGTTGATTTCTTTTAGTGCTAAATCGGTCATGAATTCAAGTTGTTCAATGGCTGATTTTTGGATTTCTAATGATACTTTAGGAATTGATACGCCGTATTCTAAATAAACGAATACATCTGCAGAAATCTTATCATCATCAAAAACTACATCGACACCCTTACCATGATTGATTCTACCAAAAAGTGAATCAATTCTGTTGGAAAGAGTACCGCGCATTTCATAGACACCCTCTACTTGGTTTGTAGCAATGCCTAAGAGAATCTCGATAACTTGATGTGAGATTTCAACGTTACCTTTTACTCTTCCACTATCTTGTTGTAGAGAAACATACTTTTGTTCAGCCATAAACTTATCTCCATAATCAAAAATTAGTTGGCACGTGAAATATATGTACCATCTTGTGTGTTAATTGTTAGCATGTCCCCTTCGTTAACGAAGAAAGGTACTTGAACAACAACACCAGTTTCCATAGTAGCTGGTTTAGAACCACCTGACTGTGTGTCACCCTTAATTGAAGCTTCTGTAGCAGCAACTTTTAAGTCAACAGTATTAGGAAGATCTACGCCAAGTGTTTCACCACCATACATCAAAACGTTAACTTCCATGTTTTCTTTCAAATACTTCAATTGTTCTTTAATCTCTTCTTGAGGAAGTGATAATTGTTCATAAGTTGCCGTATCCATGAAGACATGGTTTGCGCCATCAGCATATAAATATTGCATCTTTTTGTTTTCAATTGTAGCTTTTTCAACTTTAGCAGTTGATCTGAAAGTCATTTCTTGAACAGCACCTGTTCTCAAGTTCTTTAACTTTGAACGAACGAAGGCACTACCCTTACCAGGTTTAACGTGTTGGAATTCAATAACACGCCAAATTCCATCTTTAACTTCGATAGTCAAACCGTTTTTAAATTCATTTACTGAAATTGACATTTTTATTCTCCTCGATTGATTAATCGTTAAAAAACACTTTACATATTATCTTACCAATATTTCACTATTAATGGCAATATTTCTAGTTAATTATATAAAAAAAAGAGGACAATGTCCTCTTTTTAAGTAAGATATAAGAATTAGTATACAGAAACTTTCTTTCTATCTTTGCCAAGTCTTTCAAACTTAACAACACCATCTTTAAGTGCGAACAATGTATCGTCGCCACCACGGCCAACGCCTTCACCAGGGTGAATTTTTGTTCCACGTTGTCTGTAGATGATTCCACCAGTTAGAACTGATTGACCATCAGCACGTTTTGCACCTAATCTACGACCAGCTGAGTCACGGCCGTTAGAAGTTGATCCACCACCCTTATGGTGAGAGAAAAATTGTAAATTCATTTTAAGCATGAGATTTACCTCCTTAAGCAAGATCTATAGTTTTATTTTGTGTTCGAACATTAATGTTCTCTGGATAGCTGCCCTGAATATCCTTGAGGATATAAAACAAATTATCCAGTAGTAAAGCTGTATCATGCGACACTGCTTTATCAAAACGACAGCCAAGATGACCACCGTTGACCTCATCAAGTACGACCTGAGGACTGGCCTTAGTAAGCTTCTCCAGATTGTTGATTGTTCCAATCGTAACTGCCGAAACGGCTGCACAAACCAAATCCTGACCATAAGGTCCTGAATCAGCATGTCCTGTAATTAAAAACGAATCAATCTGTTGTTTGTCATTCTGGTGAAAACTTGCTCTAATCATAATTAACCTTTGATACTGTCGATAAGTACCTTAGTATATGGTTGGCGGTGACCTGTCTTAGTATGTGAATGCTTCTTAGGTTTGTATTTGTAAGTAACGATTTTCTTATCCTTACCTTGTTTTTCAACTTTACCTGTAACTGAAGCACCCTTTACTACAGGATCTCCAACTTTAACATCGTCTCCGTCAGAAACAAGAATTACATCGTCAAATGTAACAGCGTCTCCTTCGTTAACATCAAGTTTTTCAATAAAGATTGAGTCATTTTCTTCAACCTTATATTGCTTACCACCAGTTTTAATAATTGCGTACATATGTGTACACTCCTTTCTAAGACTCGCCAGTTAGGTGCCGAAGCTTAAACCTAATTTTGAGCGGTTGTAGATGCAATAGTGATTGCAACTAATAAAATATAGCAAATATCACAATCTTTTTCAACCATTATAAACAATTTTTCTAATTGTCCAGCGACCCTTATTCAAAATCAACCAACACAATATTAACAATCCTGCTAAACTGACAAGCAAAGAAATCTTTGCTAATCCGCTGTACTGATAACTTATATGTACAATATTTGCTCCAGGTTGAGTTTTAATTTTGATTGTTCCTCGTTTGGAAACCTTGGTTGATGTTGTTTCATTATTTATTTGTACGTGACGTCCTTTATACGCTAATACCGGTATATCAATCGTAACTGAATTAGGATCATAGTATTTGAACTCAAACGAATCCGAATAAATCTGTGTAGCAATATCAGATTTTTTTCCATTAATAATAAAATCATTTAAATCAGTTTTGGTTTTTATACTTTTATTCGGATAATGAACCATCATTCTCTCTTGATGATCAAGCCCCGTAGACAATGAATTATCCGATTTAAAAATAGCTGCGTTGGCATACACTGAGATGCAGCTAATTACAGTCACTACCAATAAAATAAATAATTTCAAAAGTGAAGAATGATTTCTTAGAACGCTCGCTAGGAGATTGCTGACAAATTGGCAAAACAGATATATACAAATAATCCAAAAATAAAATGTTAATCTTTTGAAATCATAACCGGCAAAATCCCATGCAATTAGATCTGTGGACAACAATCCCGTAATTATCACTCCAAATGCTGTCAGCTTCACGACTAAGCGTGTTTTCATTAGTGCAAAAACAATTACTACCAATATTATAAAAATTGCTGAAATAAGCAAATACTTATTTTGAACACTGCCGTAATAATTTTTAAAATCAAAATTACCAAGCCTGATGTATGAATATTTTATTTTATTTTGATAAAAATTATTCTGCTCAATTAATGGAACCGTATATCCTAGAGTTGAAATAATTACTAATATTAATGATTCAAAACCAGTTAGTAACATCATCCCCCAATATTTCCAATTATGAGTTTGCTTCGAAAAAACGCCTAAAAGAATCATTATGATTGCTGTTACAGCGATACCTATCGACATCCATGGACTGGTCAACGAAATGAGTATCATTCCTAAGCTAAAGACTGGCCAAAACTTAAATTTTCCTTCAATCATCTGAAACAATCCATAAAACACTATTGGCAAAAATATTAGTATTAAATAATTGGAAACTTGATTATCAAAAACTAGATTAAACCTAGTTAGTGACAAAGTATAAATTATTGAAAACAAAAATGATTGCAATGTATCCCTGAATAATTTCTCACTAAAATAATACGAACTGATAAATGTTAATAAATTAATTACAAAAAATAATAACAAGTAACTTACTGTATCATTACCTAGCCGAAATAATGGCATGAACAAGATTGAAGTTAACCATGGCATGAACAAATTGACTGGGGTTCCTGAATGATTCCAATAATCAAAATTAGTTGGTGAAAGGAAAATATTTTCCAAACTCTTGATCCGTTCAATATTAAATGACAGATTCCAGTTAGAACCACCATGAATGGCCAAAAGATACGCATACAAAATACTTAAAATTACAAATGTTGAACCTAAAATTGTTTTTTTCCACGTTGAACTGGACATTCTGTTACCTCACAAAAAATATACTTCCTAAATTATACTAAAAAAGGATTGGGACTAACTACGTATGTCCCAATCCTTAATCAATATTCAGTTTTTAAATGGCTATTGATGATGCAAACAACAACGGACCAAAAATCAAAAAAACAAATACTGCGACTAAAAAGGAAAAAGCTGTTTTGCCCTTTTTCCAATTAAGCCTTGTAAGTATCCTAGTTATCAAGATTAATAGTGCAATCAAACCAACGCCTGTGGCAATACCGACTGTATTGCTGATAACATCGAGTTGAGTTAATACAGAAACAATTAAATCTGCGATTATAAATGCTACTGTTATAAAAAATGAATACTCCCTTTTCAAGCATCCCACCTCTAAAATCCTAAGAATTACATCAAAATAACATGATATATTTCTTAAACTTTAAGCACAACGGTTTTATTGTAAAATGAAAATTCTTACATTGCAATATTATTTTTTCAATGTACTTTCAAAAAGCCACTAGAACAAGGTTTAACTCACCAATTTTTTTTACAATTTATAATTTTGCCAAGGCATATTCTCAATCCATTGATGATTTATCATCGAGACACTGCTCAGGTCATTTGAATCCAATTCCATCACTAATTGATTTTCATCAAATAATGGCCATTCATATTTGATCTCGTCATTATAAGGCTTATCATTCATCAAGAAATCCATGATCAATTGAAAATAATACTTTCTATTCTTTCGGTATTCAATATTCAATTCATTAGTCGGTGTATTCAAATAATCGATATTACCACCATGACGTCCGTCTAATACAGTGAAGTAATTACCGTACACTTCAGCATTATTTTCGACTAAGAACTTTTGACTTCTAAAGGCAGGATAGCTATACATGGCTTCACTGATAAGTCGCACTAGATCCGTCTTTTGGTCTCCTTGGGGTGTTAATTGCTTAAGTAAAACATCAGCATTCTTACCAAACAGATCTGGCACAACGTTATTTTTTAACCTAGACAAGTTAAATTGGCTCAACGGAGCCTGTTCATTACTACCAGCTCCAATTAATGACTTAAAATCCGTTCGTTGTACACGTTGTGCTAAGACACTTAACCAGTTATCAGAAATCAAATCATTATCAACCACCGGACCAAACCAGTTAGTTGCAATATGATCACCAATTGTATTCTGTTGAACTGTTAGTAGACCATCGTCTGTCAGATTTAACAGATCATTATCAGTTGAAATATTATTCGTTTTACAAAATCTCTCAGTGACCTTCCGTGCTGTTTCTAAATTCCTAATAGTTTGAAACGAACCACTGAATAAAATAATTTTGCTTATTCTATCTAATAGCTCAGAGTTAGATGCCATCAATGCAGCAATCGATTTTGCTCCAGCGGATAAGCCGACCAAACTAATATTGTTGACATCCCCACCGAATTTGGCAGCATTATCTATGACCCATTCAATGCTCTTTAATTGATCAGACAAACCAACATTTGTATCACCGCCAGTTATCTTCCCCCATCCAAAAAGTCCGAGTCTATAATTTGGCATGATATGAACAACTGATTGTTCATCTAGCCAGGGCATGTTCTTGATTGCATTGCCTCCGTGTAAAAATCCACCGCCATAAAATTCAATAACGATTGGAAAACTTCCATCAACATCGGGGGTAGATATATCTAGATTTAGACAATTCTCACCAAAACGAATATTTGAATTTTGAAACGCATTATCTTGCATTGGTTGAATTCCTGGTCGAACCGCCAAATTGATTTTTTGTGGATCATCAACATAATATTCTTCTGCACGTTTGAACCTACGTGTATAACCAAATGGCACCCCTAGAAAGTTTACGTGATTGTGTTCTTCAAATCCCTGATAGATACCAGTTGTAGTTTCAATAATCTTTTTCATTCACAATCAACCCCCTGTTACCACATTATATAAGCATTTTATATTGTCTAACATTGTAAACTAATAGATAGTATTGAACAAGAATAGGTTTTCATTAAAATTTTTTCTTTATTTTGATCAATTTCAATATTAAACTTGTTAAATTTTCAGAGCTTGTATATAATTTCTTGGATACATTTTTTAGGGAGAAGAAAGCATATGGTCTTAACAGATGCACAGAAACGTGCCAATAAAAAATGGCACAAGAATAACCGCGAACGGGCAAACTACATTGCCATGCGCTCTTCAGCGCGTAGTTTCATCCGTAATAAATCTACCACTGATGATCTAGAAGAATTAGAACACATAATCAGCACACGTAAAAGAGAACTCAATGGTAACGCATTATAGACTACTTTAGTAGTCTATTTTTTTATCCTCCAAATCATTCTTGATCTTACAAACATATATTTTTATATCCTTTCATAAATTTGATATAATTCAGTTACTAAAAGATGTTTAAACATATATGACAATATCTTTTAAATTTATGTTTCTGTTGGAGGTTTTGATTATGAAATTGCTTGATTGGATCAAACTAGTTATTCAGCCCCAGGATAAATCAGAAATGTCAGTACAAGACAAAGAATTTCTTTCCGAATTGGAAGAAGAAAATAAAGCTTCTTTATTTGATAGT
The DNA here is from genome assembly GCF_003946575.1 of Companilactobacillus jidongensis. Taxonomy (GTDB): domain Bacteria; phylum Bacillota; class Bacilli; order Lactobacillales; family Lactobacillaceae; genus Companilactobacillus; species Companilactobacillus jidongensis. Next base: position 23,863 of record NZ_RHOP01000016.1, read on the forward strand.
AAATAATTTAATATAAAAAAGAGGTAACATCGAATGAACGACGTTACCTCTTTTTTTATTATGTCACAGGTGAGATTCGAACTCACGACCTACGGTTTAGAAGACCGTTGCTCTATCCAACTGAGCCACTGTGACATCACTTGTTCTATTATAAAGAATGGTTTTAAAAAATGCAACGGGAAAAATTAAAATATTTTATTTTTTTATTATTCGATACAAATTTGTTTTTATAAACATCAATAACGCCCATGAATATGCATTCATGAGCGTTATTTCTAAATTAGACACTTCTATATTGAACGTCATCTTCAGCAATTGGCAGAGTTTTTTCTGCATCTCTAACCAATCCTTGAATCAAACCAGAATTCATGGGTGAAATCCCAAATATTTGCTTTTCGATTGTCGTTCTTAAGGTATCATCAAAACTACGCATAACGATCGAAGATTGATCCAACAAACTATTATTTACTAATACTAAATTTCTATAAGTATCTTTATTATACCTTTTATTAAACTCGCCTATAAAGTTCTTGAGAATTACACTTTGCATGTCTTCACCTCAAGTACCATTATACGAACATACGTTCGAATAAGCAAGCTTATTTTAGTAGAATAGTTCCTTACATGCATTTGAAATAGCAATCTTCACATGCTCATACGTCAAACCACCTTGAATATAAATAATATATGGAGCACGCATTGGTCCATCAGCTGAGAATTCAACACTCGCACCTGAAACGAAGGTTCCGGCAGCCATAACGACTTCATCCTCGTAACCTGACATTTCACTAGGCTCTGGAACAACATTTGAGTCAATTGGTGAATATTGTTGTACCAATTTAGTAAATTTGACCATCTTATCCGGATCATTAAAAATAATTGTTTGAATCAAATCAGTTCTATCATCACTCCACTTAGGAGAAACATTCAATCCCATTTTAGCAAATAAAGCTGCTTCAAAGATAGCACCTTTTATGGCATTTCCAGTTACTCTTGGGGCAAGGAAGAAGCCTTGATACATTTCTTCCATACGATCAATTGTAGCACCCTCAGAAGCACCGATACCAGGAGCTGTTAGACGATAACTTGCTAATTCAACAAGATCCTTCTTACCAACGATATAACCACCAGTTTTAGCCAAACCGCCGCCGGCGTTCTTAATCAATGAACCTGCCATTAAGTCAGCTCCAACTTCAGTTGGTTCGATTGTTTCTGAGAACTCACCATAACAATTATCGATAAAAATAATTACGTCTTTAGATACCGAACGTACTTCTTTAATGATTTCTGCGATTTCTGCTACTGTCAAGCTCTTACGAGTCGAGTAACCACGTGAGCGTTGAATAGCAATGACCTTTGGATTTTGCTCATTAATCTTGTTTTTCATAGTTTCGTAGTCGACCTTGTCACCGATCATATCAACTGAATCAAAGCCAATCTTATAATCAATCAATGAACCGCGTTTATTACCGGCAATACCGACAACTTCTTGCATTGTATCGTAAGGCTCACCAGTAACGTATAACAAATTGTCACCAGGTCTTAAAATACCAAACAATGCAGTTGCCAATGTATGTGTACCTGATACAAATTGTGGTCTAACTAATGCTGCTTCTGTCTTGAACACGTCAGCGTATACTGCTTCTAATTGATCACGACCACGGTCATCATCCCCATAACCAGTTGTACCAAGCAGACTACTTTCATCGATATTTTCTTTTCTAAACCCTTTAAGAACCTTGTCTTGATTATCCAAAACACGTTCATCAATCTCAGCAAGTTTTCCTGCTATCTCGTTATCCACTTGCTTGATTGCTTCTTTCAATTCAACTGGAAAACTGTCATTCCATCTAGCCATTATATCCTCCTAAAAATCCTTTGATCCGGTTTTCAATTTTTATTTGATAATCCGGTTCCTCACTAATATTATACCAATCGACATCCATCTGATTACGAAAATATGTTAGCTGTCGTTTGGCGAAATGCCTTGAATTCTTCTTAATTTCATCAAGACATGATTCAAGTGTATCAGTCCCCCCAAAATAAGGAAATAATTCCTTGTAACCAATTCCGTTCTTAGCCTGAGGTATTTGGTCACGATTATCATAAACCGGTCTCACCTCGTTCAGTAAGCCCATATCAACCATTTTATCCACCCGACTATTGATTCGAGCATATAATTTATCTCTATCATCTGTCAATCCAACCAAATAAAAGTCTGCCCACTTATTCCCATTTTCCTGATCAACGATAGACTTACCGGTTTCACGATGAACTTCTATTGCTCTAATGACCCTTCTAACATTAGAAACATCAATTTTATCCATAGCTAGTGGATCTTCTTCATGCAAAATTTTAACCAATCCGGCAATTCCAGAATCATTCTCTATTTGTAATAATTCTTCTCGTAACTTGTTATCACCGTCAGCTTTGCCACCAAGATTTAAGTTTTGGATCAATGAATTCAAATAAAATCCAGTTCCGCCAACAACAAATGAATTTTTGTTTTCGATTGTTAAATTTTCAATAACCCTTTTAGCCTTTTGCTGGAAGTCCTTAACTGTATATCTTTCAGTAACATCACTAATATCGACTAAGTGATGTGGCACAGTTGACAATTCTTCTGGACTATCCTTTGCAGTTCCGATATCCAAACCTCGATATATCTGCATTGAATCACCAGAAATTATTTCTCCATTGAATTTCTGCGCTAATTTTAATCCCAGCGCACTTTTACCCACGGCCGTTGGTCCAACCACTGCAACAACTTTTTCCAAAAAATCGCCTCTCTGCATCGTATTTTATAGATATTTTATAAGAAATAAGCCATAATGGGAATTAAAGATTAGGAGGTATATATTATGGCAAAGAAACAAAAACACTTTCGTTTTGTAAAAGGATTCTTATTTGGTTCAGTTACTACTGCAACTGCTGTTTATGGCGCACTTCATGCATTTAAGAAGACCGTCATCGAACCAGAAGATGCCGAAAACGACCGTATCGAAGCTAACCGTCGTCGTGCTAACCGTAAGAGTTTGCAAGCACACCAAGGTTAATTTAGAACCCAAAACAATCACAGACTATAAAAAAAGGAGACTTGACAATATGTCACAGCCTCCTTTTTTCAATATCTCAAAATCATAAATTTTAAAGTTTTGTAGTTTTTTTTGTTTTTCCTTCCCAATCTGAAAAACGTTCATCCAACCACTTAACATCTTCGAAGCCCCATTTTTGCAATTTAGCTGCTGCACGTACGCTGACCGACTTGCGATCCTCATAAAGATAAACAGGTAAATCGGGTCTAAGTTCGCCCTCATTATACTTTAATTGCGTATATGGCAAATTACGAGCACCTAAAATATGTTTAGCATCGAAACTATTTTTTTCTCTTAAATCAACGATTTGAGCTTTTCTCATTGTTGATTCAAATTCTTCACCACTGATGGCTCCGCCCATTTTTCTACCTTTGTACAAATAGTAGGCCCATGTGCCGACCCAATAAATCAAGAATCCAATAACAACAACGTACAAAATCGCGTTAATAACTTGCATTAATAAAACCCCTAACTAGCTTTTAATCAACTTTACTTAATCAATGATGCGGCACCGATAACACCGGCACCATTTCCAAGACTTGCTAATCTTACTTCTGTAGAATCTTTGATAGTTGCGAACTCATTAGCACGCATAGCTTTTTCAACCTTATTCAATAAGAAATCACCAGCAGCTGAAACACCACCACCGATAACAACGTACTTAGGATTCAAGGAATTAGCAATATTTGCCAAAGCAAATCCTAATGAATCACAAACATAGTCAGCAACAATCATAGCTAGATCATCGCCTGTCTTAGCCAAATCAAACACATCTTTAGCTGAGATATCTTGACCATCATCAAGCATTGCTTTCAACTCTGAATCTCCAGCATATTCTCCAGCACGATCTCTGGCAACATGTACGATACCAGTTGCAGAAGCAATTGTTTCAAGACAACCTCTCTTGCCACAAGTGCACATAAAACCATGAGGATCAATAGTAACATGTCCAATTTCACCAGCAGCACCATTGGCTCCATGTAGCAATTGGCCGTTAGCGATGATACCACCACCAACACCTGTTCCAAGAGTTACAAAGACAACGTCATCAGCGTTATTACCAGCGCCCTTCCATCTTTCACCAAGAGCAGCGACATTAGCATCGTTCTCAATAGTTACAGGAATGCCTGTTCCAGCTTCAATATCTCTAACTGGATAGACTTCATCTTTCCAGTTCAAGTTGAATGCACCTTTGATAGTACCATCTTTAATGTTGATAGTACCTGGTGAACCCAAACCGATACCACTGAATTGATCAGCTTCCATATCGTACATTTTAAGATGATGGTTAATTGAATCAATAATATCAGGAATAATTAATTGACCATCAGATAGAATATTTGTTTCGATACTCCACTTTTGTTGAATATCGCCTTCAGCAGTTAAAATGGCGAATTTAATTGTTGTACCACCTAGGTCAACACCGATTAATTTCTTGTCTGTCACTTTGATCTGTCCTTTTCTTTTTTTTCTTCTTTTCTGTGCTCAGCCTTTAAGACTAATTGTGCATTAATAAAAACTTTTTTTTCAATCATTCCATTTTCGTACAACCGCTTAACCTCAATCGACATGAGCTCAATGTCCCACATTCTTTTTCCCAAATGGACAAAGGTTCCAAATTTTTTGAGTAGCTGTTGTACGTCATATAGAGTTCTAAAGCTCATTTCATCCATAAACTATCATACCCTTTGTATACATAAAATAAGAAATAACAGCAACGACTATTAGAGCAAGGATTCTAACAATTATATTGGGTCGTTTGATACCAGGCAATCCTAATGCAAGCCCTATTAAGAACCCACCAATTGCTCCACCGATATGACCCCAGATGTCGATTCCCGACATCGTTAGGTCAAGTGCCAAGTTAATTACAATAAGTCCTAAGAAACTCTTACCGAGTTCTGATAAGAACTTATTTTCTTTGTAGATAACTGCAAGTGCCAAAAAGGCAGCAAACAGACCAAACAAAGAAGTACTGGCTCCGGCAGAAATGGCATTACTCGATCCAAAAGCAAAACTTGCTAAATTTCCCATAATGCCACTCAAAATATAAATGACGAAAAACCTAACGTGTCCAACCATCGGCTCAAGTATTTGACCAACATAATATATAGAGAATCCATTCATCAAAATATGCAAAACACCAATATGAACAAACATAGGTGTTATCAATCTCCACCATTGACCCTCTTGCACTAAGTCATTCGTCTTAGCTCCAAAAGTTAATAGTATATTAATATTTTGTGAACCACCTGAAAGTGTTTCTGCTGCAAAAACACCAAGTGTCAAAATCAGCAAAAACCAGGTTACATATGGTTTTTCTTGTCTATAACTCATTATGCATCCTTAGAAACAGAAATGATTTGGTCGATTGGCTTGTCAAGAACATATACCGGCCATTGAGACTGTATATAATACTGACGTGATAGAGCTAATGCAATCGTTTTTGTAGGATACAACGATAGATAACGATCATAATATCCCGCACCAAATCCTAAACGAGCCTTTTGATCTTCAGAGAAGGCTAATCCAGGAGCAATAATAAGTTCTGGTGGATTCAATACATTGGTCTGATAACTTGTAGGCTCTCTTACACCAAACGAACTAGTTTCTAATTCAGTATCCTTGGTGTATTTAACAAAAGTCATTGAATAATCTTTGAAAGTTTTGGGTATATAAACATCCTTACCCAACTCCCAGCACTCTTTAATAATTGGAAATGTAGGAATTTCACTTCCCATACTCAGAGTGATACCAATGCTTTTAGCAGCTTTAAAACTACTATTATCAAATAATTTTAGATAAACTTCATTAATTTCTTTTTGAGCTTGATCTGATTTCATGAATTCGTCCATGATATCGATTTGTTTCTTTCTGAAGCTGACTTTATCCAAAAGTTACCTCCCTAGTAAAAAAAAACAACAGGAATTTTAACCTGTTGTTTATTTTGTTTCGCGATGCAATGTAACAACACGCTCACGTGGGCAATATTTTTTAAGTTCTAGACGATCAGGGCTATTACGCTTGCTTTTGTTTGTTAGATATGTACGTTCATGGCATGATGTACATTCCATTGTTATATTTACTCTCATGTTTGGAACATCCTTTCATATAATACTTAACTAAAATTCAACTAGTCAAATATACCATTATTATCAACATTTTTAAAGTGTTAATTTAATATTAACTTTGACCAGTCATTTTATAGTAATCTGTATAGATTTGTTTTGCAACTAATTGAGGATAACTACCGGATTCGCTAGTTAGATTAGGGAACACAATAGCCATGGCAATATTAGGATCATCATATGGTCCAAATGATACTAAACTAGTTGTAATTGTTTCAGGTGGATCTTGGTTGTTAGGATCTTTGGGATTGTAGTAGAAAGATTGAGCAGTACCTGTTTTGGCCGCTACCGCTGGAGATAAATCTTTCAGCCTTGTTGCCGTTGTCCAATAATCTGAACCGTGAACAGCATTGTACATACCCTTTCTAACAACATTTAATTCTGATTGTGTAAATCCAACTTTATTCAGTATAGTTGGACTTGTTACTGATTCCAATGCACCTTTAGTACCATCATTCTTAGTCTTTTGAACAGATTGTACCAAATATGGCTTCATTCTATATCCACCATTCGCAATGGTTGAAATATATTGTGCCATTTCGATCAGTGTATACGAATCATAGTTTCCGTACGACAAATCCAGTGCAGAACCAGTCTTCAATTGTCCTTGACTATTTCTAACAGAACCTTCGATACCAGCAGTTTCACCGGAAATATCAATACCGGTTTTGACACCCAAACCAAATTGATTGAAATACCCTCTTAGTTTAGAGAAGATATCTGAATCCATAGTCATTGATACTTTAGGAACATACTTAGCATTAGCTTCTTTCATTGCTAGAGCCATCATATACTCATTAGAAGATACTTCTAGTGCTTTTTCTGCATTCATACTGCTATAAGTACCAACAGGATAAACTGACTTCTTAACGGCACTACCAGGTAAATAAATTGGATTATCCGCCTGTACACTATTAGCTGGTGTAATAACACCATCCATCAGTGCCCCCAGAACCGTAGCACCCTTAACAGCAGAACCCATAACGAAGGTTCTATTGATAACACCTAAGGCATCCTCAGACGTTGTTCCGGTCGTGGGGTCATTTCTAATTCCTGCCATAGCCAAAATAGCACCCGTCTTAGGATTCTCAACTACGACATATGCACCATCAGAATATTGTGTGATTCCCGCAGCTTGTGCAGAAGAATATTCCGTTGTCAGTGCAGCTTGAACTTTCTTTTGGAACTTGGAGTCAATAGTCAAATTGAGGTTTCCACCCTTTTGACCACTATATACTACTTTGCTCTTTTTAATTTGATTGTTAGAACCTATTTGAACTTCACGTTCACTCTTAGTACCAGAGAGAATTGTTTCATAGCTCTTCTCCAAATAACTAGTACCAACACGATCATTACGTGAATATCCATATGCCAACATAGTATTCAATTCATCATCAGGAATACCTTGTTGTTCTGTTGACACTCCTCCGATAATACTTGCAATTGACTTACCTTGAGGATACTCACGATTCCAGTTAGTACCAACACTGATACCAGGTAATTCTGTTAAATGTTCACTAACTTCTGCAATTTCCTTTGAAGTTAGATTCTTATCCTTTAAGAAAACTGATGACAATGAATATGCTGAACTCATTTTCTTAAATAAAGTTGCTCTGGACAGTTCTGCATCATTTAGATGCATCCCCATTTTCTTCAAATATTTAATTTCATTATTGTATATTTGAGTGTTAGTTAAGGCATCACCATTAGAGTCAACACGATCTGACTTGGGCATCTGCTTAGCCACTTTTGCTTCTTTTCCAGGTGCTGACAAAATATAATCGGCCTTGTCACGATCAGACAAAGTTTCCTTTTCAATCGAAACGTATTTTGTCAGACGATTAACGATTGTATAAATGTCGCTGGACTTCACTCCAGAACTCTTTGTATAAGTTATCGCACTTTCTGTAGAGTTACCCACTAACAGGCGTCCCTTTGAATCATAGATCATTCCACGTGGTACGCTTCCTGTCATTACTGTCTTATCTGTACGATCTACTTCGGCTGCAAACTTACCACCATAAACGATTTGCAAGTAAGCTAGCTGAGCAACTAGCAGAGCGAACAAGGCAAAGACAATAAAAAAAAGCAGGTTAAGTCGAAATGGGATAGTAGACTTAGCTTGACTACCTGTTCTTTTCTTTATTATATCCAGTACTCTTCTCATAGGTTTCCCTTCAAAATACTATAAAGCATTATTCATTAGATTTAAAAATATAATTAGGTCCGTCTAGATCGGTATCATACTCAATCAATAGATCATAGCGGGCAAAAAACCAGGTATCGGCGTCAGTAATGTAATAAGTAATGCCATCAATAACCGTACTAGACTCAGGTTTCACTGGTTTTTCTTTACGCATAGCAATCGAAAATCCCTCATGAACCATCGTCTTGCCGTATACCTTACCATAAAAATGTACACCATCACCGGGTACTAAGTCCAACTCATCTTTGAACCATTTTTGTGCTTTTTCTGTCAATTCAATTTTCATTGTTCGTTCACCTCATTTAACGTATGAGATAAACATAGCAGAAAACGGTTACGCTATGCAACTTCTACGGCTTTGATAGTGATGTCATAACTGCCAACAGGTGTATCAACAGTAACAACATCTCCAACATGCTTACCCATCAATGCCTTAGCAATTGGTGAATCATTTGAAATCTTACCTGCGTCAGGATCTGATTCAGCAGAACCAACGATTGTATAAATATCAGGTTCTTCACCATCTTCTTCGACCGTCACTTTTTTACCAACAGAAACCTCATCATGAGCAATGTCATCAGTATCAATAACATTAGCATATTGTAACATTTCAATGACTTGTGAGATACGTGATTCAACAACACTTTGTTCATCTTTAGCAGATGTGTATTCTGAATTTTCTGATAAATCACCAAAACCCCTGGCAATCTTAATACGATTAATAACTTCTGGACGCTTAACCTTCTTTAAATCTTCCAACTCTTCTTCAAGCTTTTTCTTACCTTCTGCTGTCATTGGGTAACTTTTATCTGCCATTATTAAATCCTCACTTTTTATTATCTTTATTATTTTAATCTCAAAATGTCATCTAACCGCTAGATTAGATGACATTTGCTATTATATACGATTTTTAACTATTGTCCTAGAGAAGCTGTCTTAGCCTCATGCTCTGCAAGAGTATGTGAATAATAAACTTTTCCAGTCTTCAAGTCAGCAACAAAGTACAAGTAATCTTGATCTCTTTCAGACGGATTAAGAACCGCCTCAATCGATTGTAAACTAGGTTGGTTGAATGGTCCAGGACCATAACCAGCATGTTTGTACAAATTATATGGTGATTTTACAGCAAGATCCTTATTATACAGCTTAGTCTTATGCGTATTTAAAGCATACATTACCGAAATATCTGACTGGATTGGCATATTAATGTCAATTCTGTTAAAGAATACTCCAGCAATCTTCTTACGATCTTTGTTAGTAACACCTTCACGTTCAACTAATGATGATAACGTCAAGACTTCTTGAACCGTAAGACCCTTTTCCTTAATGGTTGCATAATAAGATTGCATTTCTTCGTCTTCCTTTTGAACCATTTGGTTAACGAGTTCTTTCAATGTTAATCCACTATAAACCCCGTAAGTTGCAGGGAACAGATATCCTTCAAGATGATATCTGACATTATTCTTAGCCATTGTTGAATCTAGCAATTGAGGATACTTCTTTTGAAGCGATTTAAGATAACTTTCATCTTTCATCAACTTCAAGAAATCTTTCTTCTTAAAGCTAGTGCTCTTTTGAATTTGATCACCAATTTGATCGATCGTAACACCTTCACGAACCAGCACTGTATTAGAAGCAGTACCCTTAGGCTCTGAACTACCACCCTTTTGCAGTTGCTTAACAACTTGGCTCAATGACCATGATTGTTTGAAAGTATAATAACCAGCTTGGAAATCAGTATAATTCTGAGCCTTGATATAAAAATTAAAGACAGATGCGCTCTTAATGACTTTATCTTGTTCTAATTTTTTGGCTATTTCTTTGCTAGAAGAACCTACCGGGATATTTACCACAACGTCTGACTTACTACTTGAGTCATACGGTTGCATTGAGCTATTTACATAGTTAAACCCGATAATAGCCACAACAACTGCCAATACTGCAATAACACCCACGATCCAGTAGGCAATATGATTTGCGACTGAACGTTCCTTAGCACGAGTCTCCATTTTTTCACTGGACTCTTGTTTTAATGCTTCTTTTTTTTCATCCTTTTGGCTCAAGACACAGCCTCCCGAGTTAATTTAATTAGAATTATACCATTAGTTTGAACGCAATTATCTAATTTCTACATTAAATTTTTGAACCAAACTGTCTTTAACAACGTCAAAAGCTTTTTCAACCGTGTCATCTGTCAAGGTATCTTCAGGGTTTTGGAACACTAAATGATAACCAAGTGACTTATGATTTGCCTTAATATTTACACCCTGATAAACATCAAAGATATTAACATCAATCAAATATTTTCCACCATTGTCAAAAATATCCTTAACAATAGCACCACTTTCGATATCCTTATTAACTAAGATAGCAAGATCACGACTGATACTTGGATATTTAGGAGCGGTCTTAGCCTGCACATTACGCTTCTCCATTCCAAACAGTGTGTCAACGTTTAGTTCAAATACAAATGTTTCATCAATACTATGTTCTTTTTGGTAGTCTGGATGTAGTTTACCAATAAAACCAATGGATTGTCCATCTGCTATTATTTCAGCAGTTTGACCAGGATGCAAGTTAGAAATTTTATTAGTTGCTCGATATTCAAAATTTGCATCGATATTTGTGAACGATAATAATTCTTCAACTATACCTTTAACATCATAGAAATCAACTTGTTTAGATTGAGTATTCCATGAATCCAAGGCAATATTACCACTAATCGCACCAGCAATATATTCTATTTCATTAGGACGGTCAACTCCATCTGGACGATCAAATATTCTAGCTTGTTCAAAAATGCTAATGTCGTTATTGTTTCTAGCTTGATTGTAAGCAACGTTATTGACTAATCCAGGAATTAAACTAGTTCTCAAATATTCATGATCTTCAGTCATTGGATGCAACAACTTAGTATAGTTAGTATCAATAACATTAAAATCTTCAGATTCTTTTTTGTTCATCAATGAGAAGTTAATAACTTCATTCATCCCTTGACCTAACAAAATATTACGAAGTTTATTGCTGAATTCACGTTTTGGAGAATAACCACCTGCAGTTTCCATACCGGTGGGAAGTGTTCCCTTCAGGTTCTCATAACCGTAGATACGAATGACCTCTTCGACAAGATCAGCTTCAATACTCATGTCCCAACGTCTTGTAGGAATCGTAACTGTAACATCATCATTATCAAGTTCAGCAGTGAAACCTAGGCGGTCAAAAATACTCATGATTTTTTCAGCTGTTAGATCGAGTCCCATCAAGTGATTGATATGTGAAATCTTACTCTTGATAACTGTTGGCTTAGCTTCCGTTCCAACTCCAACTAATTCGTCAGAGATTTCACTCGCATGTGCATTTTCATCAACTAATTGAGTTGCCCGAACTAATGCATCTGATACAGCACCATTGTCGACACCCTTTTCAAATCTATTTGAGGCATCTCCACGAAGGTCATGTCTTTGAGCCGCTTTACGAACAGCAGCACCATCATAGACAGCACTCTCTAAGACAACATTCTTAGTTTCATTTGTGACACGTGCACTAATTCCACCAGCAACACCAGCTAATCCCAAGATTTGCTCTCCAGCAGCAACGACTAAGTCGTTCTTGTTCAAGATTGTATTAGTATTCTCGTCGTCATCTTGATTGTTCAATTCAGTTGAGAACTTCTCTCCTGATTTGGCATTACGAACTGTAATGCGTTTCTCTTGTAGTTTATCCAGATCATAAGCCTGAATTGGTTGACCAAATTCAATCATAACGTAATTAGCAGCATCAATAACATTATTTACAGGTTGGATATTTTGATTCCATAAACGACGTTGCATCCACAATGGACTTTCACCAACTGTAACGTTCTTCAAAGTTCTTACTAAGAAATCTGGTACTAATTCTTTATTTTCTATATCTACTGCTAAGTCGTTTGAATCAACGATTTTTGCTTCATCAATTACCGGAGCAGTGTACTTAGGCTTCTCATCATATGTAGCACCGATTTCCCAAGCAGCACCACGCATACCTAATGTGTCAGCACGGTTAGGTGTAATATCCATATCAACCATATCATCGCTTAATCCAAGCGCTACTAGTGCATCAGTCCCTGGTGTAACGACTTCTGGAAAAACGTAGATTCCTTTATGATAAGCTTCTGGAACATATTTTGTTGGTACACCAATTTCGTCTAAGCCACAAATCATACCATTTGATTCTTGACCACGAATCTTGCCTTTTTTGATACGTTTACCTTCTGGTAAATGAGCACCGTGCAAGGCAACAATTACGTACTGGTCGTTGGCAACATTAGGTGCTCCACAAACGATTTGAATGTCATCATCTTCACCAACATCAACCGTAGTAATATTCAGATGATCTGAATCCGGATGTTGGGAAATACTTGTAATGTGTCCTACAACTAATTTGTCTAATCCTTCAGCATTGTGGACGGGGCTTGACTCAATACCTGTCAATGAGATTTTATTAGCCATTTCTTCAACGGTATGAGTAACTGGGATATATTCTTTTAACCAATTAACGGAAATTTTCATTATCTTAATTTACTCCTTTGAATTGTTCTAGGAATCTTACATCATTTGAGTAGAAGTCACGAATATCGTTTACACCGTACTTCAACATCGCAAATCTCTCAGGTCCAAGGCCAAAGGCAATTCCACTATAAACTGTTGAATCGATACCTGACATTTCAAGAACATTGGGATGACTTAATCCAGCACCTAGAACCTCGATCCAGCCAGTATACTTACAAATACGGCAACCTTTACCACCACAGTTGAAGCATGAAACATCAACTTCAACACTTGGCTCGGTAAATGGGAAGTAACTAGGACGGAAGCGAATTTCACGTTCTGCACCGAAGACGTGACGACATAATGCTTCAAGAGTCCCCTTTAGGTCCGCCATCGAAACATTTTTATCAACTACTAAACCTTCGATTTGATGGAATTGATGTGAATGAGTCGCATCATCATCATCACGACGATAAACAACACCTGGTGAGATAACTTTCAAAGGACCCTTTGAAAAATCGTGAGACTCCATATCACGGCCTTCTTGGGCAGAAGTTTGTGTACGCATAAGTAATTGATCAGTCAAATAAAAAGTATCTTGCATATCACGTGCAGGATGATTCTGAGGGATATTCAAACGTTCAAAATTATAGTGATCTTCTTCAACCTCGTGACCAGCATCGACTCGATAGCCTAGTCCGATAAAGAATTCCTCAATATCTTCGATAGTCTGATTAAGAATATGTCTAGTACCATATTTTTTTGGTTGAGCTGGAAGAGTCACATCAATTGTTTCTTCTTCCAATTTTTTAGCAACAATTTTACGATTTAATTCTTCCATTTTTTCTTCAATGGCAGCTTGGATATCCTTTTTAACATTATTGGCAAGTGTACCCATCTCCGGACGTTCATCAACTGGAACGTCTTTCATTCCACGAAGAGCCTTAGTAATGGGTCCCTTCTTACCTAGCAAATTAACTCTCAAGTCATTTAATTCTTGGATTCTCTCAGCACGTTTGGCATCATCGATACCACTAGTACGCAGGTCTTTTAATTTATCATTTAATGACATTCGTTGTTCCTCCTAAATTAATTCCTAAAACAAAAAAAAGTCCTCGTTCCAAAAAAGGGACGAGGACTCGCGGTACCACCCTAGTTCATACCAATAAAGTATGCACTCTAGGGTTTTATATAGTAAACCAAGCTTCAAAACTCAGAAAGTGAATTCGTCATTTTGTTTATTAGACCTTCTCAGCAACTGGTCTTTTCTTAAATAAACGCTGTGATTACTATTTTTCGTCATCGTTTTTGCAAATATTATATATATCGATTATACAAAAATTTAAAAGTTTCGCAAGTTTTAAATAGATTTCAATCCGTACATCAATACACCGGCAGCAACTGCTACATTGAGTGATTCAGCTTTTCCAAGAATTGGAATAAAGATATTTTGATCAGTCTTTGACAATACGTCTGCATCTAATCCATGAGCTTCATTACCCATCACTAGTGCAAAGTCACTAGTTTTTTCTAGTTCATTATATGGTAAAGCTCTCTTGTTAACTTCAGAACCATAAACTTTCAAACCAGACTTCTTAGCAATTGAAATTGCTTCCTGAAGATCCATACGATAAATTGGCAAATGGAATTGGCTACCTTGCATTGATCTTTGAACCTTTGGTTGATAGAAATCAGCTGAATTCAAACTAGTAATCACACCAGAATATCCGGCAGCATCAGCTGTACGAACAATAGTACCAACATTTCCTGGATCTTGAACATCATCTAAGATGACCCATTGACCCTTCATTTCAGTTAAATCATCGTTCTCTTGAACCTTAATAACTGCAAAAATTCCTTGTGGAGTCTTTGTTTCTGATAGAGATTGTGCGACATCATCTGAAACACCAGTAACGATATCATGATATTTTTTTGCTAAACGATCATTTTCGTTATTTTCAGTTACATATAACTTAACGATTCTTTGATCATTTGCATCGGCCTCACGGACCAAATGAAAACCTTCAATCAAATATGTACCAGTTTTTTTAATATTTTTAGTTACAGACAACTTAGCTAATTGCTTGATTTCATCATTTTTTTTAGACTCAATATATTTCATTGAATTCATCCCTCTTGCTTTCTATTATATAATGTTACCATATTAAAAGATTGAGGTGATACGTATGAAGCATCTTTCCATTAATGTTTCGGGATTAGTCCAAGGAGTTGGCTTCCGTTATTCCGTCGTCCAATTAGCTGACAAAATGAACGTGACCGGAACAGTTGAAAATGAAATGGACGGATCGGTTTCAATTGAAGCAGAGGCTGACGAAAGAATTTTATATATTTTTTTAAGTAAAGTTAAGGCTTCCCCTTCACCCTTTGGCAGAGTTGACAAATTGGACTATACTTTTTCTGATGATGTGAAATCTTATAGGAAATTCACCGTCATCGGTTGAAACGTCAATTAACTTAACGTATATTACTTTTATATGACTAAAAGGGTGGTTTATAAGTGAATAAAAAATTTGTCAAATATATATCAGTCCTATCACTCGTGATAGTTCTGTCGTTAGTTATCACTGGTTGTGCTCAACGAACCGGTGCTACCTTACGTGCTCCACAAAGCGGACCATACGGATGGATCTATAAATGGATCGGAACACCGTTCCAAAACTTGATCCTTGCTACTGCCAAATCAATTGGTGGTAAAAATGCTTATGCATGGGGAATCATCATTATCTCATTCGTAGTTCGTTTAGTTTTATTGCCACTTTCCTTGAACCAACAATACAAGTCGACAGCTCAACAAGAAAAAATGCGTGCTGTTCAACCTCAATTGAAATTAATTCAAGAAAAGCAAAAAGAAGCTAAAGATCCTGCAGTTCAACAACAGATCAGTAGCTTGATGATGGAAGTCTACAAGAAAAACAATTTAAGTTTAACTGGTGGACTAGGATGTTTGCCATTGCTACTTCAAATGCCAGTTTTGATTGGTATTTATCAAGCCGTGCAATATTCCAAAGAAATTGGTGCCGCAACCTTCTTATCAATACCACTTGGTAAGTCAAGTATGGTCATCACGATCATCGCTACATTGTTCTACGTTGTTCAAGGATTCATGTCACTACAGATTGTTCCACAAGAACAAAGAAAACAAATGCAAACCATGCTGCTAATGAGTCCTATGATGACATTCTTCATCTCAATGATTTCATCAGCTGCGTTGGCATTGTACTTCTTAGTTGGTGGTATCATCATCGTTATCCAACAATTGATCACAAATTACATTATTACTCCTAAGATCAAGCGTGAGGCTGACGAAAGACTAAAGAACAATCCCGTTACCGTTGTTGTTACTGAAGAATCATTGAATAAAATTCTTGGTAAAGATTCTTCTAATAACACAAGTTCTGATTCATCGAGCTCATCAGATGTTGTTGCTGAAGGTGATGAAGATTCACATAAGTTACACAAGAATATCCGCGAATTAAATAAAGGTAAACAAAGCAGACCTAAAGACTAACAAAAAAGTACTCCGAAATTATCGGAGTACTTTTTATTTTGCTTCCGTTTTCTTTTTTTTAGAACGTGATTTAGCCTTTTCTACTGAATCATTAGTTTCTTCAGTATCTTGCAACAGTGGTAATTCAATTCTAAAAACTGTACCAGAACCGACTACACTTTCCACTTCCAATGTACCATGATAGATCTCTATCAATCTTTTGGCGATAGAAAGTCCTAGACCGTTCCCTCCACGTTTTCTAGAGCGTGCCTTGTCAACTCTGTAGAAACGATTAAAAATTCGTTTAACGTCATTTTTTGCGATTCCAAGACCGTAGTCTTGAACTGCAATTTCCAATACTTCAGAATTAGTCGACGCGGACAAACTTATTTCTTTACGATCAGCTGAGTACTTGAAGGCATTATCAAGAAGAATCACCAATACTTGCTCGAGATGATTTCGATAGATCTTCACAACACTGCCATCTCTAATATCGTCATCAAAGTTGATGACAAAATCATCATGCAGCATCTTAAAATCATTATAGACTTGAATAAATAGCGGCTTAACTTCAGTAGTTTGATCAAGATAATCACTATCAATCTGCTCAACTCTGGTTAGGTCAAGCATTTCTTGAATCAAGGATTGCATACGTTTCAATTCTTGCAATGAAGAATTGATCGAATCATTCAAAACCTCAGGATCATCTTTACCCCAACGTTGCAACATACTCAAATGTCCTTCAAGTACAGCAACTGGGGTTCTTAATTCGTGAGAAACATCTTCCACGAATTCTTTTTGTTGATTAGTATAAGCCTGCATTCTATCGAGCATCTTATTAATATTAACTGTTAAATCATAAATTTCATCATTGCGTTTACGTATTTTGATACGCGAGTCAGAATCAGGTTTCTTATTCAAATCATCAATCGTATTATTAATTACTTTGATATTATTCAGAACTTGATTTACCGCAAAGAAACTAACTGTGACCCCTATAATAAATACGACGACCCCAGCAATTATCAATCTTGTGTTAAAGATGCGAATCACTGCCGGAGTGGCTACTTTATCAACCGTATGCATAGCGATAGTTGCTACAACAATATACGCGATTAGAATAACAGCCGAAATCATTGCGGTCCATTTAAAACGTATAGAAATCCTCATCGACGCATCACGTAACCTTTACCACGGACAGTAGAAATATAACTTGGAGCACCACCACGATCGATCTTGTTTCTCAAATACTTAATATAAACATCAACGACATTTGTTTCTGTGCTACTGCCGCTTCCCCAGACACGTTCCAATAAGTCGTCACGACTTAAAACGGTGCCAACGTTCTCCATCAGAGCACTTAACAAATCATATTCACGTCTAGTCAAGTCGATCACTTCACCATTACGCTTCAAAGTCTGTGTAGTCTTGTCGATAACTAAGTTCTTATACTTCAGAACTTGGTCATTATTACGAGTAACATCGATATCCAAATCAATACGTCTTAACAAAGCACGAATGCGTGCAAGTAATTCTTCAATTGCAAATGGTTTAACAATATAATCGTCAGCTCCGTGATCCAAACCGGATACACGATCAATAATTGAATCACGTGCAGTCATCATGATAATAGGTGTGTTCTTCTCTTGACGAATACGACGACAAACCTCAATTCCGTTTAGTTCTGGAAGCATAAGATCAAGTAAAATAAGATCCCATTCTTCACTCAATGCAGCATCAAGACCTGTTCGACCATCTCGCTCAACAGAAACATCATAATTTTCATGTTGAAGTTCTAGTTGAACAAATTTGGCCATGTTTTCTTCGTCTTCAATAACAAGTATCTTAGCCATACTATTCTCCCAATATTAGATTTTTTTAATTATCACTTAATACATTAAGTGGATTGTGCCCTCTCAAGGCAATGCACTAATGATTTTAACATATAGCAAAAATTAAAAGAAGACAAGTTTTTTATTTTGAGATGAAAAATTATATATTTTGGTCCAAGAAATGGATTAGATTAGAGAATAATTTACGAAGTAAATCTTTCTTTAATTGTGGTAATAACAGTAGGTTGACAGGAAGATTATTCATTTTATCAATCTAATTCAGAAGTTAGATAGCTTTTGATTGAAAAATTTAGAATTAAAAAAGTCGAGCTATTAAAATTTCTTTCTTTAGCTCAACTTTTATTATTTGTATTTTTTTAAAATGAGTTGAAAAATTTAACTAACTTTTCTCACTCTCTATTGTTCTTTATACCAAGTATAGTGATAAATACCAGGCTTATCAGTTCTCTCATATGTATGAGCACCGAAATAATCTCTTTGTGCTTGTACTAAGTTAGCTGGTAATACTTCTGAACGATATTGATCATAGTACGTTACAGCTGACATGAATCCTGAAACTGGAATTCCTGCTTGAACAGCGTAACTTACCACGTCACGAACTGCAGCTTGGTATTGATCAACAATATTCTTAAAGTAATCATCCATCAATAGATTATCAAGTTTAGCATCTTTGTCATATGCATCAGTGATCTTTTGTAAGAATTGTGCACGAATAATACAACCTGCACGCCAGATTTGTGCTATTTCGCCATATTGTAAGTCCCAATCGTAGTGATCTGAAGCAGCCTTCATTTGAGCAAATCCTTGAGCATAACTCATGATCTTACTGAAGTACAATGCTTTACGAATCTTCTCAACTAATTCGTCCACATTAACATCTGGCTTGCTTGTTGGACCGGCCAGTACCTTGCTTGCTTTAACACGTTCATCCTTATATGCAGAAATATAACGTGAATAAACAGCTTCAGTAATTAGTGATTGTGGAACACCAAGTTCTAGAGCACTTTGTGAGCTCCACTTACCAGTACCTTTGTTACCAGCTTTATCCATAATCTTATTTACAATAAAGTCATCGCTGCCTTCATCATCTTTTCTAGTTAGGATCTCAGCAGTAATTTCAATCAAGTAACTTGAGAGTTCTCCCTTGTTCCAGTCCTTGAATACATCAGCAACTTTGTTCAAATCGTTGTTGTACAAGTGCTTCAACAAATTGAAACTTTCAGAGATCAATTCCATGTCACCATATTCGATACCATTGTGAACCATCTTTACATAGTGACCGGCACCATTAGGTCCGATATATGATACACATGGTGCACCGTCTTCATCGGCTTTGGCTGAGATTTGTTCCAAGATTGGAGCAACTAAGTCATAAGCCTCTTTTTGACCACCGGGCATTAATGAAGGTCCTTGCAATGCACCAAGTTCACCACCAGATACACCCATTCCGATGAAGTTAATACCTGATTCGTCTAGACGTTTGTTTCTTGCAATAGTGTCCTCGAAGAATGTATTACCACCATCGATCAGAACATCACCCTTATCAAGCAAAGGGATAAGTTGGTTGATAACTGCATCAGTACCAGCTCCGGCCTTTACCATCATGAGAATACGACGAGGTTTTTCGAGTGAATCTACGAAATCCTCAATTGTATAACTTGGATATAATTTCTTGTCAGGATGTTCCTTAACAACAGCTTCAGTCTTTGAACCTGTTCTATTAAAAATCGCAACATCATAACCACGACTTTCAATATTTAGGGCTAAGTTCTTACCCATAACAGCCATACCAATAACACCAATTTGTGGTTTTGCCATACTTTTACCTCCAACTTTTATTACATAACATATTAATCATAACAAAAAAATAAAAAAGGAGTATATAAAAGCTACTCCTTTTCCTCATTATCTTTAAATAAATTTTTTAATTTCGCAAATTCGGGATTAACTTGTTTATCCTCTTCTTTTTGCTTTTCATAATCTTCTTCAGAAATAACTTCCCAATTCTTACCTGATGGCATATTATTATTTTTTTCCTCGTCCTCAGTTAAAACTTGACTAGGAATACTCAACAAAATATTGTCCAAAATTGATTCGTAAACATTGATTGTTGGATGTTCGTCATCAATAGGAATAATAATAGTATTCTCATCTAACTCCTCAGTATCAATATCATCTATATTGTATGATTCATTAATTCTGATTTTTAATGGCAACTCTACTGGTGTCAAACTCCTAGTTGAAGGTAATGTAACTTGCGTTTCAACTTTTATATCCGAAATCACCAATCCATTATCATTGAATAACTGACCTTCAATTTTCACAACCTCAGCATTGATAATATCTGTAGAGCGTTCCATTAATTTTTTCTTTAAATCTAAATTTTCTTTAAAATCAAAAGGTTTGCCTTTGTACTTACGTACATCTTGAACATCCCAATTTAACATTGATTTTCCCCTTCCATGATCGGTATCCTACCGAAATCCTGTTCTCTATCATCCACTAGCTTTCTAATTCTATCAACTTTTAACTCTAGTGACAAAAAATCGGATTCTTTTTTTCCGACGCGTGTAATTATAGGCACCTTGGCGTCTTTCTTCAGCGTATTGAGATACTGCTTACCTAGGGTATCAAATCCCAAGACCCTTAAATAAGGATTATCAAATACACTGTTTACTTCAGATGTTTTAACATTCATCAAGGTATACATTGATAAACGTCTAAGTCGTGCTCTCGTGTATCGTTTAGATTTTACAGCATCTAAAAAACCACTAAAATTATTACTTTTGTTAATTTCTTTTATAAATTTATATTCCAAACCTTCGACCATTTGATAAATATCATGTAATTCTGTGACTGAACTACTTTGAATACGATACTTAAAAAGTTCAAAGTAATCGTCCCAAAAAGTATTTTGGGATCTATTCAAATGAGATTGCATTATATTCGTAATAAAATTATTTATACTTTTACCATCACTAATATTATGACGAATTTTTGTAGCACTCACACCACCTGATTTTCGCAGAATGGTGTTTACATCGATCTTATAATCATTTGTTAATATTTCTTGAACATAATTCAATCCTAATAGTTGATTAGGATGATTCAAAACATCCACACCAGCATCCACATAAACTTGATTAAGGTTCTTAGCATATGAATCCTGATAACGCTGATCAAATCCAGTATTAACATGCAACAGTTTTTCAGCTGTCGTCGTAAAATCAAGATTCGTCTCTGTTCCAAATACCAAATTATTAATACCTATTTCTTTCAACAAACGAATACTACCTTTGGCAAACAAATTTGCTGGTTCTACAGAATAAGCAAATGGCAATTCAACAACTAAGTCAACACCGCCCTTTATTGCTGCATCAGTTCGACTCCATTTGTCAACAATGGCAAAATCACCCCGCTGTACAAAATTGCCAGAAACTATGGCGATTAAGACGTCAGGGTGATATTTTTTTTTGATTTCATCAATAAAAAGTTTATGACCATTATGAAATGGATTAAATTCAGCCACAAATCCATAAATTTTTACCATAAAAGCCTCTCTATTTCTCTGCTTCAAAGAACCAGCGATTAGAATCTTGTTTAGGTTCAGAATTGCCAAAATCAGCACTTACCTTGATATTCTTAAAGCCAATATCTTCAAGAATAGAAACAAACGTTGTGATCGGATAAGTTCTCTCACGATGAATTTCAGTATTAGCTTTGTAGCCACCAATTTTTTCATCCCAATCAAAGAATGTCAACTCATGTTCAATACTATGTGGATTTTCACCTTCAAAGCTACTCCACATGAACGCTGAATCTTCTTCCTTATGATTGAACATGTATCCAGGGAATACCTCATCCATTTGATACAACGAATGTGCATCAAACAAGTACTTACCACCATCATTTAAATGTTGATAGGCCTAATTAAATGTAATAGCTAATTCATCTTCATCTTTTAAGTAACAAATCGAATCATCAAAACAAGTAATCAAATCATAATTACCCAATTCAAACAAATCCAACATATTACTTTGAATGAATGGAATTGAAACTCCAGCATTTTTTGATTTTTCTTCGGCGATTCTCAACATTTCCTCAGACAAATCAGTACCAGTAACTTCATACTTATTGGCCAAAAGAATCGTCAAATCTCCTGTACCACAAGCAACGTCTAATAAGTTCTTGGCGTTACCTGCTCGAAGTTCAACATACCTAGCCCAATCATTGTATAAATCATCATCCATCAATTCACTATATACTCGTGCAAAGGAATTGTAGATCATTATTCAGTTACCAAACCTGAAATATCAACCTCTGGTGCATCTGACCAAAGTTTTTCTAAATTGTAAAAATCGCGTTCTTCTGAAACAAAGACATGAATAACAACGTCATGTAAATCAATTAAGATCCACTTAGAATCACGCTTACCTTCAACGTGACCAATTTCTACATCGTTCTTACCCATTTGATCCAATATTTCTTGAACAATAGCTCCAACTTGACGTTGTGAACTAGCATCCATAATGACAAAATAATCTGCCATAATACTTACTTCACTAATGTTTAAAACACTAATATCATTAGCATGTTTACTATCAGCTGCTTTTACAGCCGTTTCCATAATTTCCTTTGAGTTCAATTAAAGTTCTCCTTTTGAAATCCAATAATTATAGCTATCAAATGTAGCCGGATAAATTTCTCGATTATTATCAACTAAATGTTCGATTGAATGTTTTAATTCATATGTAACTGCGGAATCTAATGACTTTTCAGCATACTTACGTGCTTCATCAATTCCGGGAAAATCACGTTGTGGTTCAATAAAATCAGCTACGAATACGCATTTATCAACTTGTGTCATATTTGTAGAACCAACAGTATGACGACGAATAGCATTCAGTACATCTTCATCAGCAATGTTCAATTCATCCTTGATGATTTCTGCGCCAACGATACCGTGCCAAATAGCATTGTTGTAATTCAATAGATCTGGATCAAGATGTTTTGATTTAATTTCATCAATAAACTCTTGGTCTGACCTTTCTTTGGCATAGTCATGCAACAATCCAGCCAATCCAGCCTTTTCCACATCAGCTCCATATTCAGCCGCTAGACCACGTGATACTTCTTCAACACGCAAACAGTGAGTGTAACGAAAATCACTCATTTGCTTTTGCATTCGATTGACTACCGCTTCACGATCGAATCCATATTTTACTTCATCATAATTAAAATTAGTCAAGGAATAGCCCCCTATCCTTAATATATTCTTCTACTTCGTCAGGAACCAAGTACTTGATTGAATGGCCCTTCTTAACACGATCACGAATCATACTTGAACTTATTTCTAATTCAGGTGTATTCACCCAAAGTATAGGGTACTTTGACTTTTTCTCAAAACCCTTTCGACAAACTCCCACAAAATGAATCATATTGATCAATTCATCAATGTGTGCCCAGTTAGGTAGATTTTCGACCATATCACCACCAATAATAAAGTAATACTCCGTATCAGGATTGTATTGCTTGAGTAGTTTAATAGTCTCATACGTATAGCTGACCCCACCACGATTAATATCAGTCAAATCGAGATCAAAGTGAATATTATCACGGATCGCCATCTTGATCATCTCAATACGATCATCACTACTTATGGAAGGATGTTCTTTCTTAACATTCTTATGTGGTGGAATTTTATCCGGCAAAAACAGAACCTTATTCAAGCACAGCTGTTCATATACTTGTTCAGCAATGACCAAATGTCCTATATGGATAGGATTGAATGTTCCGCCCAAAATTCCAACATGTCGTCTAGGACGATTAGTATTAAATTGTGGTTTTACTTTAGTTAATAATTGACTTTTTGTATTCATTATTTTTCACTACGTTCACTAATACTAAATTTTTTCTAATTCTAATGATATCTTACGATTCTTGATTTTTGGTGCTTTCTTATAAATAACGATTTTTGATCCAATTGTTTGAACTGGTACGATTTGATCATCGAATTCCATCAAAGCTTCAATCAAGTCATGTGCTTCAACCATTGTATTTTGTAACAATGAAATTTTAATCAATTCATTCTTGTTAATTTGTAATTCAATTTGGTCTAAAAGATTATCGCTTAAACCTTCACGACCAATTTGAATCAATGGTTTGATAGTTTGAGCCTTACCTCTCAAAAAACTATTCTGTTTTCCTTTAATTATCATATATTCTCCTTAAATAATGGCACCACGGATTGATACACTAACACCATCTGGTACGTATACTTGCACCTTACTATGTGCAGGAATAGTCACCCATCCAAGTCCATATACAACAATATCAGACTTTTCATGAGCTGTGAATTCATGTCTCTTTAATTCTGGAAAATCCTCAATATCCGTTGGAGGAGTCAAATCTTTACCAACATGTTTTTCGTAGAATTCTTCAGCATTGGCAGTTTTTGTACGGTGCAATAACAAATTCTGATTAACATAGAAAACAACATTAGTCTTTTCATCCAAGAAATCAAATCTTGCTAATCCAGAAACAAAAATCGATTGACCATCACGAAGTTGAAATGTCGATGGACGCAATGGTTTCTTAGGTGTGATTGTCTTCAAGTCTTGATCATTCAAAACATGTGCTAATTGATACTTGTGAATAATACCTGGTGTGTCCACCAAATTATGACCGTCATCCAATGGAATATCAATTCTATCCAAAGTCGTGCCGGGGAATCTTGAAGTTGTAATTAAGTTCTTAACATCCGAACTTTGAGCAATAATACGGTTGATCAAGGTTGACTTACCAGTATTAGTTGTTCCAACAACATACACATCCTTGCCCTTACGATACTTATCAATCATCATCATCAACTTATCAATATTGATTCCTTTTTCTGCGGAAACCATCAATTGATCGATTGACTTAATACCATTTTCTTTACTCTTCTGTTGTAGCCAATTCAACAAACGATTTTGATTAACTGATTTTGGCAATAGGTCAACCTTGTTCCCCACAACAAGTATATCTTTGTCACCAACAAATCGTTGGAGCCCAGGGATAACACTACCTTCGTAGTCAAAAATATCAATAACGTTAACGATCAATCCATCTTTTTGAGCAATTGAATCCAATAGCTTCAAAAATTCATCGTCATCAACATTTACATCAGTAATTTCATTGTAATTACGTAGACGGAAGCATCTCTTACATAGAAGTTCCTTAGAATCATCATCCGATTCCAAGTACTTCTTTAATGTAGAATTTTGGATGAAGCCTGGTTTAGTTTTATCTTCAGTCTGAAGTTCAGCTCCACAACCAATACAATACATTTCTTTGCTAGTCTCTGTCATTTAATGAGTCCTTCCAATACATATTTGAATCGTGTTTCTGTATAAAGTTTAAAATAGGACGCTCAAAAAATCTATTAACTCGGGTTTTTTTCGCATCAGTTTTTACGATAGGTTTAACTAATACAGTTTTCAAGCCGGCCATATTACCCGCTAAAACATCCGTCATCACTTGATCCCCAACAAACAATACACTTGATGGATCAATTTTTTGTTCCATCAAATGATGTATGATTGCGAATGGCAACGGTTTGGCAGCACGAGCAACGATTGTCACTGGTAAATCAGTAACAGCCTTCTCGACACGCTCATAACTGTTATTGGATACGATCATCACTTCAATATTGGCTCTATTCATTCGGTTTAGCCATTTACGTAATGTTAGTTCGTACTTATTACTATTCCAAGGCAAAAGTGTGTTGTCCAAATCTGTCATTATGGTGGTAATATTCATTTCCTTCAAATCACTAACTTCTAAATCAGTAATTCTATTGAGCATAACATATGGTTTAAACATTTTTAGTCCTCATCTCTATACTTAGAAAAAAAGCGCAATTTGGAATATCCAAATTACGTTTTCATCATTAAGCTAAAGCTTTTTTAGCTGTATCTACTAAACTTGTGAATGCTTTTGGATCTTCAATAGCTAATTGAGCCAACATTTTACGGTTGATATCAACATTTGCTAACTTCAAACCATGCATTAATTTGCTGTAACTGATTTCGTTAATTCTTGCAGCAGCGTTAATTCTTGCAATCCATAATTTACGGAAATCGCGTTTTCTTTGACGACGATCACGGAATGCATAACGGTATGAAACCATTATTTGTGTATGTGCAGCTTTAAAAGTGATATGTTTTGAACCACGATATCCTTTAGCTAATTTTAATACTTTCTTACGACGTTTACGAGTTACTGTTCCACCTTTTACACGTGGCATAATGACTCCTCCTTTAAATTACAAATAGATAATTAGTATGTAGCTAACATTTGTTTGATACGTTTCATATCACTTGCGTTAACCATTCCTGGTTTAGCCAATTGACGACGTTGCTTCTTTGTCTTACCGTGGAAACGGTGACTTGTGTAAGCATGACTTCTTTTCCAACCGCCATTAGCAGTTTTCTTGAATCTCTTTGCTGATGCACGGTGTGTTTTTTGTTTAGGCATTAGAAACCCCTCCACTATTTTTTCTTATTGTCTTTAGAACTAATTGGATCAAGCATCAAGAACATGTTACGGCCGTCCATCTTAGGCTTAGTTGTTACATTAGCAACATCCTTAGTCTCTTCAGCTACACGGTCTAAAACTTCTTTACCTATCTCTTTATGAGTAATTGCTCTACCCTTAAAACGAAGAGATACTTTGACCTTATCACCTTTAGCTAAGAACTTACGGGCATTGTTGACCTTAGTGTTGAAGTCGTTGGCTTCAATAGTAGGACTTAGTCGAACTTCTTTTAAACTAACGGTTTTTTGTTTCTTACGTGCTTCACGATTCTTCTTTTGAAGTTCAAACTTATATTTACCATAATCCATAACTCTGGCTACAGGTGGTTTGGCACCTGGGGACATAAGGACAAGGTCCATATTAGCTGCATCAGCCAAACTTTGGGCTTCCGCCAATGGCTTAACGCCAAGTTGATCTCCTGTTTCTGAAATTAATCGCACTTCATTAGCACGGATTTGATCGTTTATTAATAGATCTCTTGCTATGAGTAGTCACCTCCGAAAAATCTGATCCCACAAAAAAAGTGGGCGCATACGCACGCCCACTATTATCTACATAATCGTATTAACCTAGAGGCATAAAGCTTAGGTGAGAAGCGGGCGCTTCTGCTTAATCTCAACAGTTAGTTATGATACACGATTCAAAACCAGCTGTCAACATAATAAATAGATTCTTTATAATTAACCATTTCTACGACTAAAGTTGTTGATATCTGAAACAACTGAGCCTACGAACATTGGTAAGTTTTCTGATTCTGAGTTTTCTTCTCCATATTTTCTAACTGAAACAGTTGCATCGGCCATTTCTTGGTCACCAACAACAGCTGTATATGGAACCTTCATTGTTTGAGAGTCACGAATCTTGTAACCCATCTTCTCATCACGTGTGTCAATTTCAGCACGAATATTCTTAGCACGTAATTCTTTAAGTAGGTTTTCTGCATATGAACCATGAAGTTTTTGGTTAACAGGTATGATACGTACTTGTGTTGGAGCTAACCATGTTGGGAAAGCGCCCTTGTACATTTCAATTAGGTAAGCAATAAATCTTTCCATTGTTGAAACAATACCACGGTGAATCATAACTGGTCTGTGTTCTTCACCATCAGAGCCTGTATATGTAAGTTGGAACTTCTCTGGTTGCATGAAGTCTAATTGGATAGTTGATAATGTTTCATCATTACCTAGAGCTGTCTTCGTTTGAACATCAAGCTTTGGACCGTAGAATGCAGCTTCACCCTCTGCTTCATAGTACTTAAGACCAAGTTCGTCCATTGCACCCTTAAGCATTGATTGTGACTTGTTCCACATTTCATCATCATCGAAGTATTTCTCCGTATTAGCAGGATCCCTGTAACTTAGACGGAATGAATAGTCTGTAATGTCAAAGTCCTTGTAAACCTCAACCATTAATTGAAGAGTACGTTTAAATTCAGCTTGAATTTGGTCAAGAGCAACGAATGTGTGGCCATCATTAAGAGTCATTTCACGAACACGTTGTAGACCTGTCAAAGCACCTGATTTTTCATATCTGTGCATCATACCTAATTCAGCAATACGAACTGGTAGTTCACGGTATGAACGTTTATGGTGATTGTAAATTTGGATATGTGAAGGACAGTTCATAGGACGTAATTCAAGCATTTCGCCATCACCCATGTCCATTGGTGGGAACATGTCCTCACGATAGTGTTCCCAGTGACCTGAAGTCTTGTAAGCATTCAAGTTCATAAGAATCGGTGTGTAAACGTGTTGGTAACCCCAAGCAACTTCCTTATCGATGATGTATCTTTCGATAACACGACGGATAGTTGCACCATTTGGCATCCAGTATGGAAGGCCTGCACCAACTTCTGGATCAACGAAGAATAGGTCAAGATCACGGCCAATTGTTCTGTGATCACGTTCTTTAATATCCGCACGACGTTTTGCGTCTGCTTCAAGATCAGCTTCCTTATAGAAGGCTGTACCATAAATTCTTTGTAGCATTGGGTTACTTGACTTACCTTGCCAATATGCACCGGCAACTGATAGTAAGCTAAAATGCTTCAAACTCTTCATGCTTGGAAGAATTGCATCGTAACCGAAGTCAACAAATCCATCTAACTTATATACAGGAATTTGAACTGATTCAATAGCATCGATCAATGATGACTTGTATGGATCGTCTTTGAACATTTCAACAAGTTCTGACTTATCCATCATGACACGTTCAACCTTGTCATTGTTCTTGATGATTTTGTGCATAACGGCTGAAATTTCTTCCAACTCATCAATACTGATTTGACCATCCTTGTCATCTGTATCAACGAAGAAACCATCATCGTTTGATTCTTTTTCACCAAAGTGAAGGTTCTTCTTGAATTCACTAGCAGCAGCACCGAATACTAAACTAACTGTGTTTCTCAAAACCTTAAGTGAATCTTCATCATCTTCACCGGCAATAATTTCAATCTTACCATCTTGGCTGATTGGACGTTCTACATCGATCAAAGTGTCGTTAAGTTTACCAGCAACAGCTTTTTTGCCTAGTGATGTACTAATTGACTTAGCAACATCTTGGACAGTTGTGCCTTCATCAAACTCTCTAACAGAATCATCTGGAAATGTTAATTTGATTTTTGACATATGGTTTCCTCCTAAAATTTGGGCAACAAAAATGCGTCCCTGAAGTATATACACACTAAATGTATACATACTTCAGGGACGCATTTCTACGCGGTTCCACCCACTTTAAAACTGCACAAATAACAGTTTTCACTCTTTTGGTTATAAAGTAACCGACAGTTATACAGTTTCTTAGTGAAAGTGGTAACTCCAGTAATGGGTAAGCTTTCAGTAAACGCACCCTCCCTGAATAGAACCGAAGTGTTGTCTTTCATGCACTTATTGAAACATTTATAAATTCATTTTGCAAGTACAAATTGAAAATCTACTTTGAAAATCTCTTGTTAGGACCACTAACAATTACCTCTTTTGAGAGATACTTGACACGTTCCATAATACGCTGTGCCTTTACAGGCTCTTCTTCTCCACGCTGATTGATTGATAAATGCTTCTCCAACTCGGACATTGAAAAATTCGATGAGAAAAATGTTGGCATATTTTCTTGCATACGATATTGCAAAATGACACCTAATACTTCATCACGGATCCAACTAGACATTGAGTCTGCTCCAATATCATCCAACATCAATATTTCAGCATCTTTTACTTTGTTGACACGATCCAATACATTATTTTGACCAATAGAGTTTTTCATTTCGATCGCAAAAGTTGGAAAATGCATAATTGTTGTCTTGATATCATCCTTGATCAATTCATTAGCAATTGCACCTAGAAGATATGTCTTACCAACTCCAAAATCTCCTGCCAAATAAAGACCGGGAACAAAATTATCGTTTTTATGTTCATAGTTATCAATGAAATCAAGTGCAGCCTCAAGTGCTCGTTGTCTTCCATCGCCACTATAATCAGATAATGTCGCTTTACGAATATCTTTAGGCATATTCAACAAAACAAATTTTGATTCATAATTACTTTCTTTTTCTTTATTAATCGTCTGAATATTTGGAGCATAAACGACCTCAATATTGTGATTACTTACAGCTAACTGAGGAACATATCCCTTTGACAATTCACTGGGATGGGTTTTGTGGTTATAAAATTCATAAATACTAGCGGCACTAACGTCAATTGCATCCGAGTTAATATGTTCTGTATTTTCTTTCAAAAACTTCTTAACATCGGGATCATTCAATGCTTGGCTCATCAAACGACGATAATCATCAGTTAGATTTTTTGAATTTAAATATTCAGCTAATTTTGATCCTAAATTTTCCATGATTAATTATCCTTATTTCTCATTTTTCTGAGTCTCTCTTGTAGCTCCTGTTGTTTCTTTTGAGCATCCCCACTGACAGGTTGAGAAGTCACTTTACTCCAGTCAGTTCCCTGTTCAACGCGACGTGATCCTTTATTATTATTGTAACGACGTTTAGGATTGCGCGGTTTTGTTTTGAAATCATGCAATCTTTGTAGAGCTTGCTCAGGAGTATTGACATTGTTTTGCTGCCAATCATTTGCCATCGTTTCCATCAATGGCAAGGTTAATGTAGGTGAGTTTTGCAAAATATAATCGACCATAATATTCAATACCGAAGGAGACAAATAAGTTTTCATCGCCATATCGCGTAGTGCCCGTGATTCCACTGTACCTGTGAACCCACCACTCTTGTTCTTCTCAGCAGCGAGAAAATCCGCAGGAGCTAAATTTTTAGCCTGTTGCAATAACAAGTCATCAGCACGATTAAAATGTGTTACAA
This sequence comes from Companilactobacillus jidongensis, assembly GCF_003946575.1. GTDB lineage: Bacteria > Bacillota > Bacilli > Lactobacillales > Lactobacillaceae > Companilactobacillus > Companilactobacillus jidongensis. The sequence continues at coordinate 55,080 of NZ_RHOP01000016.1, forward strand.
CGTTATTTTGTTGACTATTGTCACTAGTATTTGATTGTGGATTCGAGTTTTTTACTGATATATTTGCATTCTTCTCAAAACGATCTTGAACTGTTTTTTTCAAACGTACTGGATCAATTTTATTGTTTACAATATCGGCAGTTTGACCAATCACATTAATAATTGCAATTTCATTAATGCCGTAGAACGCATGTAGGCTTATTATTAATTCTTGATTCTTCAGCAGATCATCATTACTAATCTTGAATGATTGTCCAATTCGATCTGAGATCAACTCCCAATCTAATTGAGAATTGTCAGGTTCCTCGATTTTTGGTTGAGGCTGTTTATCAATATCCACAAACTCATTTTGTGCGGACTTAACCTCAGAAGGAGTGTTAATGAGATCATCATTGCTCAATTGGAACACTTCCAAAAAATCTTTACTTATCTCTTTGGAATCATTGAGAATATCACTAGATTGAGAATATTTAGTTACTAACTTATGATAATTTTTTTCACCAATTTGTTCGTACAAAAATATACTCATCAAGTCATCATTAAAGAATTCATGTGGCATTAATGGTTCAAAAAGTTGATAAACACAATAATCACCGATATCATCATGCTTCTCATATGAACGAATCAACCCCAATGCTTCGGCCTTGATACGTTCATTATAAAAAGTCTTCAAATCAATATCTAACAGGCTCATTAAATCCGCATGACTTTGACGTTCACTGACCAACTCCTTATTTGGAACTTTTTCCCATAACAATAGATAGATACTATATGCACGAGTTCCGAGCAACGGCAAATAAAGGTCAGTCAACACGTGACGATCATAATCATTTATTTGTCCATGTGGCAAACACCAATAACCCGTCAATGGTGTAAATTTTGCCGGATCATAATTAAATTCTTTTGCCAATTGAGCACTTCCTAATCTTTATCAGATTTATCCTTAGATCCATCATTTGCCATCATTTCTTGAACCTCTTTCATAAATCCGTTCATATCTTTGAATTCACGATAAACACTAGCAAAGCGGATATAAGTGACATCATCGACGTCAGCTAGAATCTTCATGACGTACTCACCAATTGTTTGTGAGCCGACTTCATTTTCGCCAGTTGCACGAATCTGATTCTCAACCTTATCAACGATTTCATTCATTTGATCGATTGTAACCGGACGCTTTTCAGCAGCGCGAACTAAACCACGCAAGAGTTTCTCGCGGCTGAATTCTTCACGATTACCATTTTTCTTGATCACGAGTAATGGAGATTTTTCGATTCTTTCAAAAGTCGTAAAACGAGTACCACAGTATTCGCATTCTCTTCTACGTCTAATAGCACGACCTTCATCACTCGGACGACTATCGACAACTTTTGACGAATCATGATGACAATGTGGACAAATCATATCATCGGCCTCTTTTCTATATCACAATTTTTTTGTTAAATTATAAATTTCAGTTTTTAAAATATTAATATTACCAGAATTATCGATCACAAAATCAGCAAGATTCTTTTTTTGTTCAATCGGCATCTGAGCGTTGATCTTATTCATGGCATCTTCTTCACTAATTCTATCACGTTCTATTAAACGTTCTAATTGTACTTTCTCTGGAACATAAATACTTATAATACCATCAAAATAACTTTGATAATTAGCTTCAAATAATAATTGGATTTCAAATATAACTATTTCTTTATCATTTGATTTACGAGCTTGTTCAATTGTATGTAGAATTTGTTTGCGAATCAATGGTGCAGTAATATTTGTTAAATTTTTTAATTGATCTTTGTCTCCAAAAACAATTGAACCAAGTTTAGTCCGATTCAATTCACCATCACTTAACAAAATATCTTTGCCAAACTCATTAACTATCTTCTCCAATCCGACAGTACCTCGTTTGACAACATCTCTCGCCACTTGATCAGCATCATAAACTACACATCCATCTTGTCTGAATAAATCCAAAACTGTAGATTTCCCAGCTGCGATACCACCAGTTAAACCATAAACTTTACTCATTTTACTACCTGACATTGGGGACAGAAGTGTGTACCACGACCGCCAACTTTAATTTTTTTAATTTCAGTACCACAGCGATCACATGGTGTACCCTCTCGATCATAAGCGTGCAAGAAGTCTTGCATGTGACCAGCATGACCAGTTGAATCAAGATATGATCTGACTGTAGAACCACCAGCATCAATTCCCATAGTCATTTCTTCATTTGAGTATTTAATAATATTCCTAATATCATCATCATTCAAATGATTTGCAGGAGTTTCGGGATGTAGTTTTGCATTCCACAATACCTCATCAACATAAATATTACCCAAACCACTCATCACAGATTGATCCAACAATACTGTCTTAATATCCTTTCGATGGCGCATGATTCTTGGTTTAACATTCTCAAACGTAAATTCATCTGACAATGGCTCAGGTCCTAATTTGGCAATCGATTTATTATCAGCGAGATCATCGGTTTTCCATAACTGCATTCGACCAAACTTGCGAACATCGTTGTAAATGAGTTTTTGTCCATTATCCAAAGTAAAAATTGCATGTGAATGTTTATCGATCATTGCTGGATCAGCAGATACACGATACTTACCTTCCATTCGCAAATGACTAATAATAGTATATCCATTATCTAAATGAATCAATAGAAACTTTGCACGACGACCAATATCTTCAATAGTAGTTCCTGTTACCATATCAATAAATTGTGATACATCCCCAGTAATCAAATTCTGATAACGGATCTCAACATTAGTAATTTTTTTATCTTTGATCTGAGAAATCAATCCTCTTCTGACGATTTCTACTTCAGGCATTTCAGGCATACTGTTCACTCATTTCTATATTAATTATTTAGCTTCATACCAACTGTCACCATGTGCTGACCCAACTTTTAGTGGAACATCAAGTTTCACAGCCGAATCCATAATACTTGGTACAAGTTTTTCCAAAATTGGAATTTCTGATTTGGGTGCTTCAAAAATCATTTCATCATGTACTTGTAGCAATAAATTAGTTTTAAGGTTTTCTTCCTTCAACTTCTTTTGCATATTGATCATTGCAACTTTGATAATATCAGCCGCACTACCTTGGATCGGAGTATTCATAGCAGTTCTCTGGGCAAAATTTCGAATATTAAAGTTTTTAGAATGAATATCAGGTAAATATCTACGACGATGCATGATTGTTTCAACGTAACCATTTTCACGGGCAAACTTCACGATATCTTCCATATACTTCTTAACACCTGGATACTGCTCAAAGTATGAATCGATAAATTGTGCAGCCTCTTTACGCGTTATTCCGATATTTTGAGATAATCCATAATCACTAATGCCATAAACAATACCAAAGTTCGTTGCCTTAGCCTTACGACGCATGTCAGGTGTTACTTCATCTGTGCTATCTAAGCCAAAAATCCTCATAGCTGTATGTGCATGAATGTCATAATCTTCTTTAAAAGCTTCTTGCATGTTCTCATCACCAGAAATATGTGCTAAAACACGTAGTTCAACTTGAGAATAGTCGGCCGAGAACATCTCCCAATCTTCGTCTTGAGGGACAAAGGCCTTTCTAATTTGTCTTCCTTCATCAATTCTAATTGGAATGTTTTGCAAATTAGGTTCTATAGATGATAGTCGTCCAGTTTGTGTCAAAGTTTGTTGGTAAATCGTATGAATACGATTATCCGGTTGAATAAACTTTTGCAATCCGACTGCATAAGTGGAATTAATTTTTGAAATTTGGCGATAATCCAAAATCTTCTGAACAACTGGTGACTTACCCTTCAACTTTTCAAGAACATCAACTGCCGTTGAATATCCGGTCTTAGTCTTCTTGATTACTGGCAACTTCAGTTTTTCAAATAAAATAACTCCTAATTGTTTTGGAGAATTAATATTGAATTCTTCACCAGCTTCTTCATAAATCTGTTTTTCAATCTCACTCAGGCGTTTAGCAAAATCATTTTGCATTTCTTTCAAACGACTAGCATCGACTTTAACACCTTTGATCTCCATACTTGCCAAAACATTCGATAATGGTAATTCAATCTCATCATATAAACTGTCTTGATCATTCTTCTTCAATTCAGCCATCATCGTATCATGCAATACATTGATGATATGCACCTTTTGGCACATGAAGTTCATCAGAACCTGATCATCTTCAGGGACGGCTTTCTTAACACCCTTACCATAGAACTCCTCTTCATTAGGCAAGTTATGACCGTAATTTTGAGCAACAATACCAATGTCAGTCTTGTTGTCGTTAGTATCCAGCAAATATGAAACTAATAACATATCGAAGCTAACACCTGTAAAGTCACAACCGTAACGATTCAGTAACGCGACCGTCTTTTTATTATCAAAAACGTATTTCTCTTTAGATTCATCCGCTAACCAAGTTTTCAACTTGTTATCCTCTAGAATAGAAATATCGGTTGTAGAGTAATAGTCTCCGTCGCTTTCGATTGCCAATCCAATAATTGGCGAGATATGATAATTTTCTCCGAAGCTTTCAACAATAATAGTCTGTGGCTTATTAGACTTTGTAATCTTATCAAGAGTATCTGAATTCAATTCACTAAACTTGATATCTGCCATTTCTTCTTTGATTTCTTCAGTATCAACGTCCATCTTTTCTAGAAAAGAATTAAAATCCATACGTTGGTAAAACTTGATCAATTGCTCTTGATTATCACCACGATATTCCAATTCACCCAGCTTCAATTCCACTGGTGTATCACAATTAATCGTTGCAAGTTTTTTACTCAAGAATGCTTGGTCCTTATCATCGATCAAATGTTCCTTGAGTTTACTCTTTTTCATCTCATCAACGTGTTCGTATAGGCCTTCCATTGATCCATATTCATTCAAGAGTTTAATTGCCGTCTTCTCACCGACTTTTTCAACTCCAGGATAGTGATCTGATGTATCTCCCATTAGACCCTTCATGTCTATGATCTGTTCAGGAGTTATACCTAATTTTTCTTTAACATGTTCAGGTGTATAAGCTTCAGTTTCAGTAACACCTTTGACGTTTACTCGTACTGTGACTTTATCAGTCGTTAACTGTGTCAAATCACGATCACCAGTAATAATTGTGACGTCCATACCCTCAGATTGGCCTTTGCGTGACATAGTACCAATTATGTCATCGGCTTCATAATTTTTTAGTTGATAAGTTTTTATACCACGAAGATTCAACATTTCTTGAATCAATGGCAACTGTTCCATCAACTCAGGTGGTGTCTTCGCACGCGTACCTTTATATTCTGAAAACATTTCAGTTCTAAAAGTTGTCTTACCAGCATCGAATGCTACCAAGGCGTGTGTTGGATTTTCATCTTTTAAAATTATATCTAGCATATTATTAAAGGCGTACAGGGCATTTGTATGGATGCCGTCGCCTGAAACAAATTTATCTAATACATTATGCATGGCAAAAAATGCTCTAAATGAGACACTATTTCCATCAATTAAAAGTAACTTTTTATTCTTCGTCATCTTTTCTCCCATTGGAACGAAATTAACCATTATCATTTTAACAAATAAACGTAGACTGTAACAGTTGTTGCATCGACTGAACCAAAAAAGCCTAGAACTAATCTAGGCTTTTTTTGGATACTTAATTGCTACATAAATTGATGAAATCAAAATTAATAATGCTAGAACTGTCAACATTGCAAAATCAATCTTAGCGCCACTTAGTGTATTAAGAATATTGCTATTAGTTCCACTAGTAATCGCAACAGCTGAAATAACCACTGATAAAACATTAGTACCCAGTGAACCAGCATACTGCTGCATCATACTGAATAGTGAATTCTGATCAGACTTTTTACGCCCCTGAACTTGAAGACTACCATCAGATAATGAAGTTCCAAATCCAAGGTTAAAGCCAATTCTTAAGACTGAATACAACACAATTATTGAAATAAACGATAGATTATCACTTAATACAAAAAATAGTCCAGCGCCTAAACTAACTAATATACCGCTTAATACCATGGGAATCGTCGCACCTTTTTTGTCATACAATGCTCCAGCAAATGGACCAACCAAAGCACCTAATAATGAACCTGGTAATAACATAATTCCAGCATGACTAGTATCCATCTTCAAAACGGTTTGTGCAAAAATTGGTAATAAGAACGATAAACCAATATTAATAAACTGTAATCCAAAGTAACCAAACAATCTCAATCTCAAAATCGAATTTTTCAAAATGGAAAAATCAATTAGCTGACGGCTAGTCCTGGAATTATACCAAACAAATATGCCGAATAAAATTAATGTAATCACTATCCAAATCAAAAATTGACTTGATATCCATCCGTGACTTCCAGCTTGATCAAAGGTAAACAGAATCATTGAAAAAATAACCGCTAAACCAACAACACTCAGATAATCAAAATTAATTCCTTTCACACCACGAGCAGTCCCGCGAATGGTGAACCATCCAAGCATCGCTACAATAACAATCAACGGAATCACTCCCATAAATATGCCACGCCATGACCATATTCCACTGACAATTCCACCATAAGTTGGTCCAAGTGCCGGGGCCAAGGAAATGATAATACTGGCAAAACCAGTATATAAACCAATTTTCGATCCTGGTACTTCTTCAAAAATCAGATCAAACATTAATGGAATGGACAATCCAGCTGATACAGCCTGTAACAATCGACCAGTCATTAGAACCGGAAAATTCGGCGCTATCAAGCAAATTACCGATCCAACAAAGCAAAATACTACAGCAAAGGTAAATATTTTTAGCGGATCAAATTTTTTGAGCACGTATGCTGTGGTGCTCATAATAATTGTCGTTAATAACAAATAACCAGTCGTCAACCATTGAACTGTTCCCAAGCTGACATTCAATTCTTTTGTCAAAGTTGGAAACGTAACATTCATTGACGTCTCGACCAAAATACTGACAAACGACAGCAAACCAACTGCCACAATTGATAATTTAACACGTGTACTTACTTCTTTTTCCACGTTTAATTCCTCACTTCTATGATTTCTTAACAAATAAAAAGAGATACCGCTAAATCAACGATATCTCCGTTACAGTTTTATAAAAATTAAATTGAGATTTATTAACCTCGAGCAAATATTACTTTAGTCCAACAAATTTAATTTGTCAAAAGTTTAATCGTCTATAACTTCTGCCCTATCAGCCCTTAAATAAACTATTAAAAAACTAATTAGCATTATTAAACTAGTGATCAACATGAACAGTGGCAGGCTTTTTGTCGTGCCATCATGCATAACACTTGTAATGTATGTCAACAAACTGACCACTAAGTAATATCCAAAACTAAATATCCCACTGGCGCTGCCGATCACATCTTCATATCCCTTTAATGCTAGATTAAGTGCAATTGGCAGTGTTGTATTCAAACCAACAAATACCATGAAAAAACCAATAATCAACAATACTGCTTGATCAAATTGTAAACTGACTATTAATAATATACTTGCTATAACGCTAAAAATAAGACCAACTAAGGCAATGGTCTCTGAACGAATATAGTTCACTAAGTAATTAACCAAAAGGGCCCCGATGATACTGGCCGCAGCTAGTGTCATCCCTAGACTCCCATATTGAACTGAACTAAATCTAAAGTGTTTAATAAAGATGAACGGTGCCTCTGAGTAATAACCGAACAAAATTCCATTAATACCACCAATCAAGATTCCATATACTAATACCACTGGATCTTTTATCAATCTCCGTGACACTTTAATCAAGGAAACATGTTCAACTGGCTCAATTTGTTGAGTTTCTGGTAATCGATAAAATGCATACAGCAATACTAATACTGCCATGAATACCAACGTACTAAAGATATTTCTATAACCAAAGTAAGTCTCGACCAATCCGCCGATCAGTGGGCCAAACGCTGGCGACAACGCCATGGCTGCACCAACCTTAGAGAAGACCTTTGCTCCAGTAATTCCATCGAAGCTTTCGCGCATAATAGTTTGCGTAACTACTGATCCAACACTTGCTCCAAAGGCTTGGACAAATCGTGAAACTAACAATAAATTAAATTCTGTACTAATTAATAAGCTTATATTACCTATTAAGTAAATAATAATTCCCCACAACATTGCTGGCCTCCGACCAATACAATCAGATAATTGGCCCCAGAATAAAACTCCAATCGCAAATGCGACAAAGTAAATACTCATAGTCAGCTGAGCAGTTGCAGCATTAACTTTCATATTGTTACTAATGCTTGGCAATGCTGGTGTAAAGATAGATTCACTTATCTGTGGAAATCCTACCAATACAATAATTAATAATAATGATGGTACTTTTTTACGGACGTTTTCCATTTTTCTCTCCTAAAAATATTATTCTGCTGAAAAACGTCCTGTTCCATTTGCTGGGACACAAACCATGATGTTACAAATGTCCACAGTATTCACCTAATTTCTTTATAATCTGGATTGTATGATACGTGATTTTACTTGTTTTGGCAAATTTGCATACAAAAATAGCGGCCATCTATTTGAATGGTCGCTATTTTTGCTTTGATCTCTATTATTGTTGATTAGGATTCAAAGTACTTAACACTTGTTCATAAGCAGTTTCATACTTTTGAACATCTCCGGCACCCATGAAGATAATAACAGCATTATGGTAATCCAATAATGGGGACATATCTTCTAGTGTAAGAACTTGTCCACCCTTATGAATCTTGTCACCTAAGTCTTTACTTGTGATATCTCCGTGTTTTTCACGAATTGAACCAAAGATATTTGTTAAGTAAACTTCATCAGCAAGATCCAATGACTTAGCAAAGTCGTCCATTAGAGCAAGTGTTCTAGTGTATGTGTGTGGTTGGAAAACAGCAATAACTTCGCGATCAGGATATTTTTGTCTAGCAGCATCAATTGTTGCTTTGATTTCTTGTGGATGGTGAGCGTAATCATCAATGATAACCATATCAGCAACTTTCTTTTCACTGAAACGTCTCTTAACACCACCGAATGTTTGTAATTCTTTGTTGATCAATGCATGATCAAGGTTTTCCATATGACCAACACCGATTACGGCAAGTGAATTAAGAACATTGTGTTCACCGTATAATGGGATTTCGAAATTACCGATATCCTTACCCTTGATGGAAACATCAAATGATGAACCCTTTACAGTTCTATTGATATTAGTAGCACGAATATCATCAGTTTCATCCAAACCATAATAATAGATTGGAACATCAGCCTTGATAGACTTGGCGTGTTTATCTTCACCCCAGATGAAGATACCCTTCTTAGTCTTACGTGATTCTGACTCAAAGGCATCAACAACATCATTGATTCCACCGAAGAAGTAATCTGGGTGATCAAAATCAATATTTGTGATGATTAAATAATCGGGTGAGTAATCCAAGAAGTGACGGCGATATTCGTCAGCTTCAAATACAAAGAACTTAGCGTCCTTTTCACCTTTACCAGTACCGTCACCGATCAAGTAAGATGTCTTAGCAATCCCACTTAAAGTATGTGCCAATAGACCGGTTGTACTTGTCTTACCATGTGATCCAGCAATACCGATTGAAGTGTATTGTGAAACCAACTTACCAACCATTTGTGGGTAAGTTACGACTGGCAAGTGCATGTCATTAGCCTTTTTGATTTCAACTTGGTCATCATCAAAGGCGTTACCCTTGATGATTGTCAAACCTTCATGAATATTCTTTTCATCAAACGGCATGATGTTAATGCCTGCTTGTTCAAGTCCTCTTTGAGTAAATGTATATTTCTCAATATCTGAACCTTGAACTTCATATCCTAAATCTTTCAAGATAAGTGCCAAAGCACTCATTCCTGTACCCTTAATACCAACGAAATGATAGACTGTTTTTTCCATGATTACTCCTAATTGAACATTTTTTCTGCTTTTTCAAAATCAAATGCCTGTCCAGCGGCACCTTCGTCAAGAACCAAAATACCACGTTTCTTTGGTGCATTAGGAATTCCCAGCTCTTTGGCTGAACAAATCATTCCATAACTGTCAACTCCACGTAGTTCACCTGGCCATATCTCACTACCAGTGGGCATAACTGCACCTGGTAATGCTACTACAACTAGTTGTCCTTGATCAATATTTGGTGCACCACAAACGATTTGGACTGGATTGTCCAAACCAACGTCTGTTTGTGTGATGTGCAAGTGATCTGAATCGGGATGTTCTGTCATTTCAACAACATGACCGATTACAAATTTTGGCTTGTTATCAACTTCTAATGTGTCAGAAAAGCCGGCTGCAGAAATCTTTTGGTTTAACAATGAAACTTGGTCAGCATTAAGGAATATTTGTCCTTTAGCATTCAATCCCAGCTCTTTAGCTAATCCAAAAAAATTGAAACCAATGGCTTCATTAGTTTCATCATTAAAAATTCTTACAACACTATCTTTTTCGTCTACTGCTTGTGTTACACCAGCATCATCTGCTAGTTCAACGATTAGGACGTCACCTAAGACGTCTGGATTATAAAAACTTAATAGCATTATTTCCTCACTCAATTATTTATTTACTACAGAATTAATAAAGGTCTCAACTTCTTCTTTAGTTTTACGATCTTTATTTACTAGTCTACCAATTTCTTTACCATTTTCAATAATAACAAAGCTAGGAATTCCCATAATGTCTAATTCTTGAGCAACTTCCATGTTATTATCACGGTTAAAGCTGATCCATTCAAAGTCTGAATACTCGCTTTCTAGTTCTGGTAATTTGGGTTCAATAAACTTACAATCTGGGCACCAGTCAGCGTGAAAGAACAAAATAAACTTGCCCTCTTTAGTGACCTCATGCCAATCTTTTGCTTCGTAGTCTTCAATATTTTTCATAATTTATATCACCTCTCATTATTAAGATACTTTTTCTTGCTCAATGGGTCAATTTAAATGTTCTTGGCTAGGGAATTAATATATAATAGTGTTAATATATGATTAAAACAAACATCAAGGAGTGATTTTATTATGAGTAAAAAAGGTATCGGTTCAGTACTAGTTGCAGGTACAGCACTTGTTGCAGGAGCAGCTGCTACAGTTTTGGTAAAGCATCACTTAGATAGTGAAAAGATCATTGCTAAAGTTAAATCCGTTCTTGGCGAAGATAGTAAGGTTATCGGCTCATGGGTTGAACCTTTCTATCAACGCGTTAATGTTAATGGCCAAGCTTCATGGGGTATTGTTGGTGGCGTTACAACAATGGATGACTTCGATGTGGCTCAATATCACTTCATCGCTGATGCCGTTACTGGCGAATTACTTAACATCAAAAAGGTTCAATAATAATAATAATTAAAATACTAACTAATTAAAATGGGCTTTCAGGTAATTAATCCTGAAGCCTTTTTTACTGAACTTTTCTTCATACTCAGTTTGAATATTAGTCTCATTCAATTGTTCGTTGTTATGTAGATCCAACGAAATTTCATCAAACTTCATACCAAAGTTATTCATACTGACAAGTGAGTATTCAAATAAACCTTGATTGTCAGTTTTGAATTGGATATAACCATCATTTTTTAATACTGTCTTGTATTGTTCCAAGAATGATTTATATGTCAAACGACGTTTGACATGACGAGTCTTAGGCCATGGATCAGAGAAGTTCAAATACATTCCACTAACTTCACCCTCTGCAAACAAATCAGTTAAGTTAGCGCCATTTGCTAATAATAGTTGCAAGTTGGGAAGTTTATTCTCAACTTGTTTTTTTAGTAGTAAGGCAATGGCTCCTTCTTGAACTTCCATCGCCACATAGTTATTTTGAGGATTTTGCTTAGCCAATTCAGTAATGAACCCTCCCTTACCTGAACCTAATTCAAGAAATAATGGTTGTGATTTTTCAAATCGATCTTGCCATTTTCCAGCCATATTCTCAGGTTGAATGGCAATCAAATCCAAATTATCATTAATCATGTCTTTTGCCCAAGGTTTGTTTCTAAGTCTCATAAAATCTAATACGCTCCGTTGTCTAAATATTTTTTAAGTTGTCTTGGCATGTAAAAATAACCAACAAATAATAATACCGCAAGTCCAGCAGCAATAATAATTAAACTATTAACACTTAAACCAAACTTGTAGAAAATTGCAATAGCACTGATAATCCATTGAACACACAATACAAATACACTCAGCTTGGTAAAGTCAGTAATCTTGTCTTTGCCAGTAACTGGATATAAACGTTGCATCATGTTCAACATAACTTCCTTAAAGTACGGCTTCAATTGGAAACCTACCAAATAAATAAATAGCATTTCTACTATCAATGAGATGTAAAAGTTATCGATCAAGGCTAACATGATTGCTTGAATAACTGTCAAACGCATGAACAATCCAATATACTCATTATTTCGAACAAATCCACGTGCAAACAAATATAGGTATGTATTCTTTTGAACTGGTTTGATTCCATTGAACACAAAATCTAACCACTTACGACGTTTGATTTTACTATTAACACCTGGTACATCAGTGAATAAATTATAAAATCTTTTAACTCTGAACATTCTTTGGTTCTCGTCAGAGATTGCTTGTTGCCACTGCATTTGTCCTGATTCACAGATTTTTTTGTTATTCATTTGTGCAATAACAAAGGTAATTAAGCCAATTATCAAAGTAACCGGACTAAACCAGTATACAGAAATTATTAGAGAAACTACTAAAAATATATTAAGTATTAATTTCAAATTCATTCCTGAAATTTGTTCTTGACCATAAATTTTGAACATTTCAATATTTAAAAATGTTAATTTGAAGAATACCAATCCAGCAGCAATTAGGCAGATATCTAAAATGCTTAATCCTGCAGCAGTGAATGCAAATGGCGATAATAAGAAATTAACGATTACGATTGCTACTACTGGTATGGTAATACTATAGTTCAATGCTGATTTAAAATATTGATAAAATTCTTTTTCTTTTACTAACAAGAATGTACTATCGGGATCCTCCAGTAAGGTAGCAATCCTACCAACTTGGGTTATTAGTAACAAAATCAAAATAACCACTGGCTTACCCATCAACAATTCATGTTTGATAGTCCCTAAAAAGTTAGAGTACCAAAATCCGAGTGCGCCTATCAACACGATAAACGCTAACACAAAATTATCATTAAAAATTAATCTTAAATATTTAAATTGATCAACTTGATGTCTTCTTAATCTGTTTTTCCAAAGTTCTTTCATTAGAGGTCCTCATTTGACATCTTAATGTAGATATCATCAAGATTGGCATCTTTCATATCGAACTTATCCTTTAATTGATCCATTGTTCCATCGGCACGAACTTGGCCGTGATTGAGTAGAACAAATTTATCAGCATGATTTTGTACAGTAGCTAGGATATGAGTTGACATCAAAACTGAACAACCGGCTTGTTTCTTTGATTCCACAATATTTAACAAATCATTGACGGCCAACGGATCAAGTCCAGTAAATGGTTCATCAATAATGAACAATCTAGCATCAGTCATAAACGCACAAACGATCATAACCTTTTGCTTCATACCTTTTGAAAAGTTTTGTGGGAACCAATCCAACTTATTATCAAGTCTAAATGTCTTCAATAACTCATTAGCATTTTCCCAAGTTTTGTCATGATCCAATCCATATGCCATGATTGTCATTTCAATATGTTCCTTCAATGTTAATTCCGGATATAAAATTGGCATTTCAGGAACGTATGCAATTTTTTTGCGATATGCTTCAACATTGTCATGTAGGCTCATTCCGTCAATCAAAATTTGTCCACTACGCGGTGTCAACAATCCAATAATATGTTTGATAGTTGTTGATTTACCGGCACCATTAAGCCCAATAAGTCCGACAACTTGTCCATCTTCAACTGTGAATGTTTCTTTTTTTAATACTGAAACTTGGCCGTATCCTCCGGTCAGTTCTTTTATCTCTAAAGTCATGGTTAAACCACCTATTATTCTGTTTTTACTATCCTAATTATGATAGCATGATAATTAATATTAATGTTTTTTGAAAGGAGATTTTTATATGGACGACTGCATTTTTTGCAAAATAATTAATAACGAAATTCCCAGTACTACTATTTATGAGGATGACGACATTAAGGCATTCTTCGATATTTCTCAAGTAACTCCTGGTCACACTTTGGTTGTACCTAAGAAACATGTCCAAAACATTTTTGAATATGATGAAGAGTTAGCTCAAAAAGTATTCAAGAAAATTCCAATGATTGCTCGTGCAATTAAAGATTCTAATTCTGATATTATCGGTATGAACATTTGCCAAAATAACGGTGAAATAGCATATCAAAGCGTTATGCATTCCCACTTCCATCTAGTACCTCGTTACTCCAAAGATGATGATTTCTCAATGACTTGGGGAGACAACACTGGCAAGGCCTCTAACGAAGAATTGCAAAAGCGTGCTGATTCGATCAAACAATATTTGGAGGACTAAGATGAAATTTTTTAGCGGATTTATCATTGGAACTGTTTCAGGTGCAGCTATAGAAATTTTTCAATCACAAAAAAATACATCTACAGGTAATCTTACCAACTTATTCCACAATATAAAAGATTTAAAGAATACATTAGTTGAACTTAAAGACAATGCGTCTGTCGTTCCTGAAGTTTTATCTGGACTTCAAGCCGATATTGCAAATTACTCTGAAGACATTGCCCCAGCTGTTGAAAACTTAAAATCGTCAGTTTCAGAAATGCAGAATAATTTGGACGAATTTAAAGATATTAGTGACTAATTTATGAATTTTTTGTGATTTTTTCATCAATAAATTAACTATTTCCATTAATTTATGGTAGTCTTGTCAATTGAAGACATATTAAATAAGGATGTGTAAAGGATGAACAAACGTTTGACAAAATGGGTCCTAGCTTTAGCTGGCCTATTGATGGTAACAGTTGTTGCTGGTTGTTCTGGTAACAAGACAGTTGCTACACTTAAGGGTAGCAAGATCACCGAAGAACAATATTACAAGGAAATGAAGAGTTCTTCATCAGGTAAGCAAACACTTCAAACAATGATCATTACCGATGCCCTAGAGAATCAATATGGTAAAGATGTTTCTACGAAGCAAGTTAACAAAGAATACAACAAGTACAAGAGCCAATACGGTTCTTCATTCAGTTCTATTCTTTCACAAAACGGTATGACTACTGCTCAATTCAAGAAGAACATTCGTACTAACCTTCTTACAAAGGTAGCTTTGAAGAAGAACAAGTCAGTTTCAAATGCTCAACTTAAAAAAGAATGGAAATCATATCAACCTAAGATCACTGTTTCTCAAATCTTAGTTGCTAAGAAAGCCACAGCCACAGATATTATTACAAAGCTTCAAAATGGCGAAGATTTCGCAAAACTTGCAAAGAAATATTCAACAGACAGTGCTACAAAAGATAACGGTGGTAAGATGGCCGCATTTGATAACGACAGTACTAGCGTTGATTCAGACTTCAAGACAGCCGCATACAAACTTGCAAAAGTTGGCGACTACACAGCAGAGCCAGTTAAGACTAGCTATGGTTACAGTATCATCAAGCTTGACAAGAAACCTTCTAAGGGTAAGATGAGCGATCATACAGCAGAACTTAAATCTAAGATTTATGCTAGCTGGATGCAAGATTCAACTGTAATGCAAAAAGTTATTTCTAAGGTATTGAAGAAAGCTGATGTATCTATCAAGGATAGCGATTTGAAAGATGTCCTTTCAGGATATGTTTCATCATCAAGTTCTTCTAAAAAATAATTAAGTAAATTAAAAAGGCTCTTTGTCAAATAGTATTGATGAATAACTTTTAACCATAGGCATCCTCATTGAGGATGCCTATTTTCATGCACA
>NZ_RHOP01000017.1 GCF_003946575.1 Companilactobacillus jidongensis
ACAAAATCATCCGCATTCTCAAATGAGAGTACGGATGATTTTTTATTTTTCAATACGGTCAGTTATTAGGTGCTTACTATATAAATATCAATGACGTTATATGATATTATCCTGCCCAAATAACAAAAAAAATCACGTATCCTGCAATAGGATACGTGATCAATTATTTTTATAACTTTACTTAATGAAGGCCGTGACAATTCCAGCAACAACAACTAACGCCAAACCTGATAAAACAGCTATCATTTCTTTTTTAGTTTTACTTTCATGAAGAATATAAATTCCACCGAGAGTGGCAATTACAACATTCATCTGTGAAAGTGTAAATCCAGTAGCCAGTCCATTGACGTCTGGTCTTGAAGAAATTAAGTATGTCAATGCAGCAAGTGCAAATGAAAATCCACTAATAAGATTAGTATAAGAGCTCTTAGTTGCGAATGGTTTTGTTTTACGATTTGATTTTGAGATCAAAGCGAATAATGTTGAGAAAACTGCCATACCTAATGCTTGTGGCAAGAATGCTTCAAATCCATTAACCGTAACTGCTTGAGGAAAAGCTGAATATCCTAAGTAACCTACAGCAGCAACTAATACTAAAAGAACACCACGTGTGACATCGCCATTAGCGACATCAGTTGAACTTGTTTTTTTCTCACTATATGTTGTCAAATATACACCAAAGATGATCATTGCTATTGATAAGAACCCAATAATTTTAGCAACATTTGAACTCCAGTTACCTAGGATAAATACTCCCCATAATGAAGTACTTACCAACTGAAATCCAGTAGAAATAGGCATTGTTCTTGAAACTCCCATTACTGAGAAAGCATAGAACACTAAAACTTGTCCTAATGACCAACTGGCACCCGATAAAAAAGTGAATAGAAATTCCTTACCACCAATCATAGGTGTTTGGTTGATCAATGCTACTACAATCGCCGCAATCAACGTACCATATGTAGTTCCAAGAATTTGGTTAACCGGTCTACCGCCAAATTTGCCGGTCAAGATTGGCATAACTCCCCAACCTATCATGGGCATAAGACCGATCAATAAGTTAACTGCACTCATTTAAAAAAACTCCCTTTTGTAATATAAACACCAATAAAAAACTGCCAGATCAAAAAATAATCCAGCAGTTTTGATGATGTAAAATATTATACCTGTTGACGGTAACGTTTTCAAGAAAACAGATTCATATTTCACAATTTATTTTTGCGTTTTCATAAATGAAACGCTTTCATAATTTTATCTTTAGAATTTTTCGTTTAGTGGTGGAACGATTTGCTTCTTACGTGAAACAACACCAGGTAATGATGCTTTGTTATCTTCTACCTTTGTATTAAGAGCATTTTCGAAAACAGATACAGCATTTTCATCACCCAAAATCAAACCAGTAGTGTCACTTGTCAAAATATTTGTAATTAATAGTACAAACAAGTTGTAACCTTCTGCTTTGTTTTCAGCATTGATATCAGCAGTAAATTCTGCTTCTCTCTTCAATGTTTCAGGAACATCAACTGTATTTACTTGAGCAATACGAACACTGTTGCCATTCATATCAAAACTCTTGGCATCCATATCAATTAATTCTTTAGTTGACTTACTGTCAAGGTTTGTACCAGCTTTTAGCATATCCAAGCCGTATGATTCATAATCAATTCCTGCGGTCATAGCCAAGCTTTCAACAGCAGCCTTATCTTGGTCAGTAGTTGTAGGTGACTTCAATAGAAGTGTATCTGAGATAATAGCTGATGCCATCATACCTGCAAGATTAGCAGGAATCTCAATCTCTTGTTCAGCATACATCTTCCAAAGGATAGTACTTGTACAGCCAAGTGGTTCTGCACGGTAGTACAACGGATTAGCAGTTTCGAAATTAGCAATTCTGTGGTGATCAACAACATGAGTAACATTTAAATCAGCAATATCATCTAAACTTTGTTGTTGCTCATTATGGTCAACAAGCATTACAGACTTAACTTCACCATTAGCAGCAGAGATAACTCTTGGGAACTTATAATTAAACTTGTCAAAAACAAATTTTGTTTCATCATTAGGTTCACCTAATGCAACAGCTTCAGTATTGAAGCCTCTTTCGTTTTGCAGATGTGAGTATGCAATAGCAGCAACAACAGCATCTGTATCTGGATTTTTGTGTCCGAAAACTAATTCTTTTTCCTTAGTCATTCTAAATTTCCCCTTTTTTAATTTATCTTGAAGACTTTAAACGATCGATATAATTCTTATTATTTAAGAAATTATCCCACTCGTCGAGAAATTCCTTGATCCTAGGAATTTTCTCTTTATCTTCCCGATATACAAATGATAATTCACTTGATACCGAAGGTTCAAGTGGTGTTTGATAAAGTTTAAACATTGACGCATGTGCAATACAAAAACTCAAAGGTAAAACAGTATAAATGTCCTCTGAACCTTGTGCAAATTTAAGCAATTGATATGGAGAAGAAAATCTGGCAACAACAGTTGGTTGATCTACCAAGGCATTTCTGAATTTTTCTTTTAGCAAGTCAGATAAATAGTAATCCTTTAAGTATGCAGCCCAGGGCTTCTCAATAGCATCTCTATAACTAGCAGTACCTTTTTTATAAATTCTTTCATCATTGTGTACTAAAACAATATCATCATTGA
The DNA here is from genome assembly GCF_003946575.1 of Companilactobacillus jidongensis. Classification (GTDB taxonomy): domain Bacteria; phylum Bacillota; class Bacilli; order Lactobacillales; family Lactobacillaceae; genus Companilactobacillus; species Companilactobacillus jidongensis. The sequence continues at coordinate 2,656 of NZ_RHOP01000017.1, forward strand.
TGATTTTCTTTGATTTATAGATTTTCCAGTTTTTGATGTTCTTATCAGGCAAATACATAATTGCTAAATCAATTCGATTGTTTTCAATATGATCCCAAATTTCCTTACGAGTAAGAAGATTAAGATCAATTTCAACATTAGGGTTGATTCGATTATATTCAACAATGAAATCTTCAATGACTACTGATTCTGCAGTGGATAACAACCCAATACTGATGGTACCAGTCTTATCAGATGATTCTTGTTGGATTTTGTCAGTTACTGAATTGATAACATCAAAAATCTCATGTGTTGCTTTCAAAAGTGATGTTCCAGCATCTGTTAAATAAATTTTTTTACCCATGCTATAAAACAACGGAACACCCACAACTCGTTCAATTTTTTTAATTTGCTGAGTCAACGCTGGCTGTGTAATGCCCAATGATTGAGCTGTTTTTGTATAGCTCATGTTTTTTGTTAATTCGTCAAAATAATTTAATGCTTTAGAACTAAATACGCGTCTTGATTTTTCGTCTAACAATAAGACGTCCTCCTAATCATTGTGAAAAGATATTTCTAATTCTATGGAACAATCATACTATACAAATTAGAAATAATCTTGTTGTATTTATTATTTTTCTATTACATTTTTCACAAATCTGATTGGATTTCCGTCAGTTTCTGGATCCATGACAAACGATCCATTCGAATATCTATCGGCATTCTGATGTGAACTCTCATCTAGTGAGATTTCTTGGTTAGTATCAGTAACTACAGACAACATCATTTCACTCGAAATATTAGTTACTAACGCCACTCGATGTGGTGCACGTTTTAACTCACGTAAGGTTAAGACCCCTCGTCTAGCACGACTAGTTGACGGGATCTCTGACAATTTCATCTGTTTATATGACCCACGTTGTGTCAACAACGCAATCTTGTCATTATCATCAGTTGTTAAGAAGTAACCTGCAAGTTCGTCATCATCTTTGAGACTCACGAACTTAACCCCGACTGCTTTACTACCAACCACTGGAACTTCACTGATTGGAAAAGCAGATGCATATGAATGCTCAGTAAAGACAAAAATCTGACCATTCTCATCTTCAGGAATGTAATATACATCCATAACTTTGGCATCATCAGCCTTCAACTTGCTGTATCGGCTGGCACGTGACTTATAAGTTCTACCAGGTAATAAATCGCTAAAAGCAACTTGTTTAATGTAATTCTCACTCGTACCAATCAAGAAAGTACCCTTCTCTTCCAAGCTCTTAAAGACGAAAGCTTTGAGAATCGATTCATTATTTGCCAAACCAATTTCCTGTGACAAATGGGAACCCGTATCCTTCCAACGATTGTCATCGACTTCAAAAATTTGTCGATAAATCATATTACCCTTATCAGTAAAAATGAATAAATGATCTAATGTATTTACTTCTTGATCAAGAATTGGGTAATCTTCATCCTTTAATCCATTATCTCCAGCATCTGAAGCTTGATAAGAACGCAAACTACTACGTTTTACGTAACCATCATGACTAACTAACAAACGCACATCTTCACTGGCAACTAGAACACTTGTGTCAACCTCAATGTCAGCAATTTTAGCCTCAATCTTAGTACGACGATCATCAGCGTAAGTGTCACGAACCTGGCGAAGTTCCTTTTTAATAACTTTCATCAAAGTTCCGTGATCATTGATGATCTTATCCAATGAAGTAATTTGATCAGTTAATTCTTTATTCTCTTTTTGAAGCTCAGTTACATCAGTATTAGTCAAACGATAAAGTTGTAACGATACAATAGCTTCAGCTTGATCCTCACTGAATTGATATTCTTTAACCAGATTATTCTTAGCATCTGACTTATTCTTACTACCACGAATGGTTTGGATAACTTTGTCCAAAATAGAAAGAGCCTTGATCAGACCTTCAACGATGTGCAAACGTTTCTTAGCTTTTTCCATGTCAAACTTACTACGTTTTAGAACAACATCTTCTTGATGCTTAACATATTCAGTTAGTATTTGAACCAAGCCAACTTGTTGTGGTCGCATATTAGCGATAGCAACCATATTGAAGTTATAAGAAATTTGCAAATCGGTATTTTTGAATAAATAGTTCAAAATACCTTGTGCATCAACATCTCGCTTCAATTCAACAACAATCGATAATCCTTGACGATCACTTTCATCTCGAACTTCAGCGATACCGTCAACCTTTTTAAGTACACGTGTCTCATCCATCTTCTTAACTAAGAGTGCCTTATTAACTTCATAAGGGATCTCAGTGATAACGATCTGTGACTTGTGTCCTCTGATTTCTTGAATCGATGTTTTAGAACGAAGAAATACTTTGCCTCGTCCGGTTTGATAAGCTTCACGAATACCTTCTGCACCTTGCAAAATACCACCAGTTGGAAAGTCTGGTCCTTTAACGATTTCCATTAAATCATCCAGTGTAGCGTTAGGCTTGTCGATCAACTTGATAGTTGCGTCAATAACTTCACCTAAGTTGTGCGGCGGAATCTCAGTAGCATAACCAGCCGAAATACCAGTTGCACCATTGACCAACAGATTAGGAAATCTAGCAGGCAATACCTTTGGTTCTTTTTCGGTATCATCAAAGTTCCACTCCATATCAACTGTAGCTTTGTTGATATCTCGTAACATTTCAGTAGAAATCTTACTTAGTCTAGCTTCGGTATAACGCATAGCAGCCGGTGGATCACCATCCATAGACCCATTGTTACCGTGCATTTCGATCAACGGATTACGTAATTTCCAATCTTGAGATAAACGAACCATTGCTTCATAAATTGAAGAGTCACCATGGGGATGGAAATTACCCATGACATTACCAACACCCTTGGCGGACTTTCTGAAGCCTTTATCAAAAGTATTTCCATCAACGAACATTGAGTACAAAATTCTTCTTTGTACTGGCTTCAAACCATCCCTAATATCAGGTAACGCTCTTTCTTGAATAATTGATTTTGAATATCTCTCAAAACGATCTCCCATTATTTTTTCTAATGGTAAGTCTTGAATTTTAGGAGAATTTTTAGCCAATATATATCACCTATTCCTTATTCAATAAATCATCAACGATTTTGTTATCAATTGGATCAGTCTCATCGACCTTTTCCAAAATATTGTCGCCCTCTTCAGTACCGTTGAATCGAACATTCTTTTCAATCCAATCACGTCTAGGCTTAACTTTATCACCCATCAATGTTGTAACCCGGCGTTCAGCTAAAGCAGCATCGTCGATATTGACACGAATTAAAATTCTTGATTCTGGATCCATTGTTGTATTCCACAACTGATCAGCATTCATTTCGCCAAGGCCCTTGAATCGTTGTAATTCGTATCCTTTACCCATTTCCTTGATAGCACTTTGTAACTCATCAGGAGTCCAACAGTACTTCATTTTTGTCTTTTCACCTTTGCCCTTTTGCAACTTGTACAAAGGTGGTAAGGCAATATAGACATGTCCGGCATCAACTAACGGTCTCATATAGCGATAGAAGAATGTCAGCAACAGAATCTGGATGTGAGAACCATCATCGTCGGCATCAGTCATAATAATTACCTTATCGTAATTACGATCTTCTAGTTTGAAGTCAGCGCCAACACCAGCTCCGATAGTATAAATCATTGTATTGATTTCTTCGTTTTTGTAAATCTCTTCAAGCTTTGCCTTTTGAGTATTCAAAACTTTACCACGTAATGGCAAGATAGCTTGGAACTTACGATCCCGACCTTGTTTAGCAGAACCACCAGCTGAATCACCCTCAACTAAGAATAGTTCATTCTTAGCAGCATTCTTCGATTGCGCTGGAGTAAGCTTTCCAGACAACAGACCATCGGTCTTTTTATTTTTCTTGCCATTTCTAGTAGTTTCACGTGCTTTTCTAGCTGCTTCACGTGCCTCACGCGCCTTCAGAGACTTCTTTACCAGAGTTTGGGCCTGTTCCCCATTCTCCATCAAATAAAAGCTCATCTGCTCGTATATTAGCTGATCTACAGCAGATCTGGCCTGTGGCGTTCCCAGTTTACCTTTAGTCTGACCTTCAAATTGAAGAATTTCTTCAGGAATACGTACTGAAATAATGGCTGAGAGTCCTTCACGGACATCACTACCTTCAAGATTCTTACTATTTTCCTTCAATAAGCCAACTTTTCTAGCATAATCATTGAATGCCTTAGTAAGTCCTGACTTCATACCAGATTCATGAGTACCACCATCAGCGGTTCTAACATTATTTACGAATGAAATAATATTCTCTGAATATCCGTCGTTGTATTGACCAGAAAATTCAATCTCCATATCTGAGTTAGTACCTTCAATATAGAAAATACCGCCGATAGTATCTTTATCTTCGTTTAGATACTTAACGAAAGATTGAATACCGTCTTCATAATGGAAAACGTCGTTCTTTTCTTCCTCACCACGTTTGTCTGTGATAGTGAACTTAACACCCTTAAGTAAGAAAGCTGATTCGCGTAGTCTTTCGGCTAACGTATCATAATTGTATTTAGTTGTTTGAAAGATACTAGCATCAGGTTTAAAACTGATTGTCGTACCACTATCTTCCTTAGTTGTTCCAGTCTTCTTGAGTGTTCCAACAGGATGACCACCATTTTCAAAACGTTCTTCGTATACCTTATGGTCACGTACAACACGTACAGTCATCCATTCAGATAATGCATTAACAACAGACGAACCAACACCGTGAAGTCCACCGGAAGTCTTATAACTATTCTCAGAGAACTTACCACCGGCATGAAGTACAGTTAAAATAACTTCAATTGTTGGTTTACCACTAGCGTGCATTCCTGTAGGCATACCACGTCCATGATCGACCACAGTAATACTACCGTCGTGATTGATTGTAACGTTTATTTCTTTTCCAAATCCTGATAGAGCTTCGTCAACCGCGTTATCAACGATTTCATAGACCAAGTGATGCAGTCCACGAGTATCAGTTGAACCAATGTACATACCTGGTCGCTTACGAACAGCTTCCAAGCCTTCCAAAATCTGGATTGACGAATCATCATAAGATGATTTTGGCATTTATATCATTCCTTTTTTATTAATTACTAGCTCGACATTTTACTATTATATCACTATATTTTACCACCTAAGAATCTTTTTGAACATATGTTCGATTTTTAGACTTTTACTTTTTAGTCGTTTTAGTAGATAATGTCTAAGTTGGTATTTGTTATTCGAAATAAAAATACCTTAGAGTTACAATATACCAAAAAATAAAACTTAGAGAGTGATTTTTAATATGAAACTTCTCATTTGTGCAATTTTAGCCTACCTAGTCGGCTCATTTCCAACCGCATACATAGTTGGTAAAATATTTTTCCATAAAAATATTTTTAACTACGGTAGTGGAAACGTCGGAACAACGAACGCATATCGAGTATTCGGTCCGTACGCAGGTACAGGAGTCTTAATAGTTGATATCTTGAAGGGAACCTTAGGAGCATTGATGCCCGTGTTCTTTGGACTTGATCATTATTTGATCTTATTCATCGGAATTTTTGCCGTAATTGGACATGTCTTTTCGATTTTTCTCAAATTCCGTGGTGGTAAAGCCGTCGCAACTAGTGCTGGTATCTTACTAGCATATAATCCATTGCTGTTTGTAATTTGCTTTATTTTCCTAGCAACAATCGTCTATGTTACTAGTATGGTCAGTGTAGCCAGTTTAACAACTGTTCTATTCTTCGCTATCGTATCATTTTTCTTGCACGATTGGGTCCTGACAACGGCGGCAGTGATTGTAACCATTATTGTGTATGTTCGTCACATACCAAATATTAAACGTTTGATTAAGGGTAAAGAAAATCTTGTCCCCATCGGATTAGCTTACAAGCGGCAACAAAAAAACGACCAAAAATAATTGGTCGTTTTTTATTTGGTCTACTTAATTGAAATACTAAAATATGCTTCAAATTGTTCACTAGGAGCCAATTTATTTACGCCATACTTAGTCTTGAAATTGTTGTCGCTGTCTTTTTTATCAGCAAGTCCCCACCATGGTTCGATACACATGAAGTTACCTGCATCAGGATAAGTTGACCACATACCGAAGTATTTGGAATTTCCTGTATCAAGAGTTAATTTGTGTTCTGATTTATCACTTGAAATTGATACTACAGCTGGATCATTCAAGCGATATACAACAGCATCGTCCTTGAATTCATCACGATTCATAGCAAAGTTTTGATTTTCGACTTTGTGTTCAGCATCAAGATCGATTTGGTGTTCCACGATAGGAATACTTGTTCTTGTTTCCGCTGGATCAACTTTAACGTTGAAATCTTCAAATTTAAGATCTTTGTCAAATGGTACTGAGAAACCAGGGTGTGCGCCAATATTGAAGTACATATCTTCTGATTTTTCGAGACTGTCAACTAAATAGCTAATTTGTACTGTATCCTTAACAAGTTGATAAATAACACTCAACTTGAAGTGGTATGGGTATTTAGCAAGACTTGCCTCACTTGTTGTAAGTGTTAAGACAAGTTTTGAATCTGTTTGTGACTCAAGAGCAAACTCTTGGTCTCTGGCAAATCCATGTTGTGTCATCTTGTATTCTTTGCCATCAACAAAATAATGGTCATCCTTTAAACGTCCAACAATTGGGAATAGAATTGGTGCATGTCTACCCCAGAAGTTTGAATCTGCTTGCCAAATGAACTCAATATCCTTGTCATCTTTGATGCTGCTTAATTCAGCACCCTTTGAATTGACTTTAACGGTTAAGAAGTCATTTTTTAATTCATACATTTCCATAGTCTTTCCCCCTAGAGAATATAACGCGATAGATCCTGATCATCGGCAATCTTGCCAATTTGTTCTTTGACATACTCACGAGTAATTGTAATATCACCCATTTGCATGTCTGGACCTTCATATAGAATATCTGCCAAAATCTTTTCTAGCACTGTTGCCAATCTTCTGGCACCAATGTTCTGATTAGTATTATTAAGGTTGAAAGCGATTTTTGCAATCTCTTCAACTGATTCTTTAGTAAAAGTTAAATGAATTCCATCTGCACGAGTCAATGCGACATATTGCTTCGTCAAAGCATTATCAGGCTTAGTTAAGATTTGAATGAAATCTGCCTCAGTCAAGTCTTGTAATTCAACACGAATTGGAAAACGTCCTTGTAATTCAGCAATCAAATCACTAGGTTTGCTTTCAGCAAAAGCTCCAGAAGCAATGAACAAAATATGATCTGTATTGACAGCACCATACTTAGTATTGATCTGCGAACCCTCAACAATAGGTAAAATATCACGTTGAACACCTTCACGAGAAACTTCACCAGAAGTCTTCTTGCTTCCAGCCGCAATCTTATCAAACTCGTCAATAAAGATAATTCCGTTATTTTGAGTACGTTCGATTGCTGATTGATAAATTTCATCATGATCAACACGTTTTTGTGATTCTTGCTGAATCAATAATTCACGTGCTTCACTAACTGTAAGTGTTCTAGTAATCATCTTCTTAGGCATCAAAGAATCCATCATGCCACTCATATCAAGACCCATTTGAGCCATTTGGTCGTTCATAGGATTAACTTTACGTGATTCTTCAACCTTAATTGTAACTTCGTGATCCTCAAGTAAGCCCTTGTCCAACTGTTCCTTGACTGATAGTCGTTGATCGCGTACTTCATCAGTTACATCTGCATTACTATCTGGGTCTTCATCATTATTTTGACCACCCATAGCTTCTTGCAAGTTTGATGAGTTTTGAAGGTTGTTCAACATAGACATAAAGTCCATATTGTTATTTTCTTGGCGACGTTCCTTCTTGATACCAGGAACTAGTAGCTTAACTAACTTTTTATCAACATCGCGACGAACTTCTGGACGAATTTCATCGAATTTTTCTTTTTCTTCCATCGTAACCGCAACGTCGACCAAATCACGAACCATTGATTCAACATCACGTCCAACGTAGCCAACTTCAGTAAATTTAGTAGCTTCAACTTTTACGAATGGAGCCTTAACAACTTTAGCCAGACGTCGAGCAATTTCGGTTTTACCAACACCAGTTGGTCCAATCATCATCAAGTTCTTTGGAGTAATTTCTTGTTGTAATTTCTTTGGGACTTGCATACGACGATAACGATTGTACAATGCAATCGCAACAGCCTTTTTAGCATCGTCCTGTCCAATAATATAATTATCCAATTGAGCGACTATTTCTTTAGGTGTTAAAATGTTGTCCATTTATTACTCTCCAATTTAAAATTTGTCTGAAATAATATTATCGTTTGTAAAAATATCGATTCCTGAAGCAATCTTGATCGATTCACGAGCAATTTGTTCTGCATCCATGTCATTTGCATGTCGTTGCATTGCAATCGCTGCGGCTTGAGCAAAATTGCCACCAGAACCGATCGACACGACATCTTCATCTGGTTCGATGATCTCACCACTACCAGAAATCAACAATAAGTTATCCTTATCCATTGCAATCAACATAGCTTCAAGTTTTTGAAGAGTTGGATCTTTTCTCCAATCTTGGGCCAATTCAACGGCAGCACGTTTAAGGTTGCCTGAATATGATTTCAATTTCTTTTCTAACCAATCTTGCAATGTAATGGCATCAGCAACGCCACCGGCGAAACCAATAATAACTTGATCATCAAAGATACGTCTGATCTTGTGTGCTGAGCCCTTCATAATGAATTTCTCGCTTAATGTAACTTGTCCATCACCAGCAATAGCTGTATGGCCATCATGTTTAACTGCAACAATAGTAGTCATTTATTTACCTGCCTTACCTTGGAAAATATTTTTTATAGTCTTTTTGTAGATGTTCCATCGTCACATGTGTATAAATCTGTGTCGTTGAAAGACTAGAGTGTCCAAGTAATTCCTGAACAGTTCTCAAATCAGCTCCATGATCCAACATGTGGGTGGCAAAAGTATGACGAATCATATGGGGATGAATATCTGAAGTCAAACTAGTTTTTTTGATAACTTGATTCAAAATATATTCAATTCCACGACTAGTCAGACCCTTGCCACGATTATTAACAAACACAAATTGATGGTCCTGTTTACCAGCGGCCATCAATTTTTTTCTGCCGTCATCGATATAACATTTTAGTGCATTATTTGAATAACTCCCGAAAGGAACATAGCGATCCTTATCACCTTTACCATGTACTAGAACAATGCCATTAGTGAAGTCCAATTGGTCTAATTTTAAATTGGCGCATTCACTAACACGCATTCCTGTAGCATATAGTAGCTCTAATAAAGCTGAGTTTCTTTCAGAAAGAGAGTCATCACCCTTTACAGCTTCAAACAGCTGATTCATTTCCTTTTCATAAAAGAAACGTGGTAATTTTCTCCCTTTGTGACGAAGTTGAACCAAATCAAATGGGTTAGTTTTGATGAACTTATTACGAAGCATAAAGTTATAAAACGAACGCAACGCAGAAATTCTCCTAGCCACAGTTTCATCAGCATAATCTTTTTCATCCAGATAAGTTAAGTATGTTTCAACGTCGACCCGGTTAACTATCGTAAAACCTTTGAAACCACCATTTTGATTCAAAAATTTCACAAAATTATTAATATCTTCTAAATAAGAATTTTTGGTATCTTCAGAATAATGATGATTGATCATCAAATAATCAATAAATTTATCAACTAAATCTTGTTCTATCACTATTTTTGAACCTGTTCTTCATAGTCGCCGTTTGGACAGATAACTTGACGACCACCCTTAACTTTCTTTTCAACTAGATAGTGACCATCTTTAGGACAATCACGACCAATTGGTTTATCCCATGAGACAAAGTCACAATCAGGATATCTTGAACAACCGTAAAAAATACGATTCTTCTTAGATTTTCTTTCAATAACTTGTCCCTCTTTACACTTAGGACAAATTACACCAATCTCCTTAACGATCGGCTTAGTATTACGACAATCGGGAAATCTTGAACAAGCATAGAATTTACCATAACGTCCCATTTTGATAACCATTGGTGCACCACAGATATCACAATCCATACCTGCTGGTTCATCTTTGATCTGAACTTTTTCAATCTTACTCTCGGCTGATTCAAGTTCTTTGGCGAATGGCTTATAGTAATGATCAACAACTTGAACCCAATCTTCTTTACCCTCTTCAATTTCATCAAGTTCATCTTCTAGATGAGCTGTAAAGTCGATATTAACAACATCGGGGAAATAATCTTGAATCAAGTTATCAACGATCTCACCAAGTTCTGTGGGTTCAAAACTCTTACCGTTTAATTTAACGTAATAACGTCTCTGAATGGTATCAATTGTTGGGGCATATGTTGAAGGACGACCAACACCATTCTCTTCCAATGCCTTAACAAGTGAAGCTTCAGTAAATCTTGCTGGTGGCTGTGTGAAATGTTGTGCTGGATCATTTGATTGAAGTTTTGCTTTATCGCCTTCGTTCAATTCAGGAAGGATATTGTCCCTCTTGTTTGATTCGGAAGTGCTTTGGTAAACCTTATGATAACCTTCAAACTTAATTTTTGAACCATTAGCTCGGAACATTACACCATTTTGAGTTAAATCAACTGTCATTGTGTCATAAACAGCTGGTGTCATTTGACTGGCAACGAATCTTGACCAAATCAATTCGTACAAACGATATTGATCACGACTAAGGATTTCTTTGAGTGACTTAGGTGTACGTAAAACTGAAGATGGACGGATAGCTTCATGGGCATCTTGGGCACCTTCTTGATTCTTATCTTTACGCATTTTAACTGCTGCGAATGGTTCACCATATTCAGCGTGAATGAATTCAGATGCTTCTGTTTGAGCAACTTTAGAAATACGCTTGGAGTCAGTACGCATATAAGTAATTAAACCTACAGTACCTTCTTTACGACCAAGATTAATTCCCTCATAAAGTTGTTGTGCAATCATCATTGTCTTTCTAGTCTTAAAATTCAACTTACGGTTAGCTTCTTGTTGAAGTGAACTAGTTGTAAATGGTGCAGCAGGGAATCTCTTGCGTTCTTTCTTTGTAACTTTTTCAATATCAAAATCGTCTTTTTTATTGATACGTCCAAGAATATCTTGAACTTGATCGTTATCTTTTAATTCTAATTTTTTGTGATCGATTCCATAAAAATTAGCTTTAAATTTGTCCTTACCGTGTTGGAACATTGATTCAATCGTCCAATACTCTTCCGGTACAAACTTCTTAATGTCTTTTTCTCGTTCAATAACTAGTTTTAACGCGATGGATTGAACACGTCCGGCACTCAGGCCTTTTTTAACCTTTGCCCAAAGGATTGGTGAGATGGAATAACCAACCAATCTATCAAGCACACGGCGCGCCTGTTGAGCATCAACCAAATTCATATCAATACTACGAGGTGACTTGAACGCTTGTTTAACTGTATCCTTGGTGATTTCGTTAAATACAACACGATTCTTACCATCAACATCCAAACCTAATAAATGGGAAACATGCCATGCAATGGCTTCTCCCTCACGATCCGGATCGGCTGCCAGATAAACTCGTTTGGCCTTTTTTGCCTCTTTCTTCAAATCTTTAATAACAGGGCCCTTACCACGAATAGAAATATACTTTGGTTCATAGTCATGATCGATATCGACACCCATTTGACTCTTAGGTAAGTCACGAACATGGCCTAAACTAGCAACAACGTGATAATTACGTCCCAAATACTTTTCAATTGTTTTTGCTTTTGAAGGTGATTCAACAATCACCAAGTTCTTTTGTTTCGCTGGCACGTAAAGTGCTCCTTTCTGAATGAAGCAATTAAAAACTGTTCAATATATTATATTATTTTTTAAAATTGTCAATTCAAATGATACATTTAATTACTTAATTGCGAAAGCGTTATCTACAATTCGTTGAAATTAATTAACGGAATTGCGCCCTCTTCGATTAATTTATTGCATCCCCGAGAGAGTGTATCATCAATTCTTCCAGGTATCGTATAGACATCACGATTCTCCTGAAGCGCAATTTCTGCGGTTATCAATGATCCACTGCGCTCTTTGGCTTCAGTTACGATCACCTTTTGACTGACACCTGCGATTATACGGTTTCGCTGAGGAAAATGCCACCTTCTTATATGACACCCTGGTGGATATTCGCTAATTACCAGGCCAAATTTAAAAATAGCATCCTGTAATTTTTTATTATTGGTTGGATAATAATCATCAAGGCAATTACCTACTATAGCAATTGTATCAGTATGATTTTTCAACGCTGTTTCATGTGCCCAACCATCGACCCCTTTGGCCAGTCCACTGACTACAGTATACTTTCCTTTGATTCTGGGAATGAGCCCATTGATGCAACGATAACTGTATTCTGAAGCCTCTCTTGCTCCAACTATTGCAATACAATCGGTCTTCAACAAGTCAATATTTCCACGATAAAATAATAACGCAGGAGGATTATAAATCTCTCTTAAAATATCAGGATATTCGTCACTCAGGTAATTTATCGCTAAAATATCAGATACCCTTTGTTGCCTAAATAATAGAAGAAACTGGTTAAATTTTTCCAATCCCCATTTATTTTTTAAGAACAAAAAAGCATCTTGTTCCAGATTATCACTATTTTGGGAAATTTTGATAATTTTAAGCATTTCTTGATTTGATATCATCATCGTTAGACGACATTTAATTAATAAATCATTCAGTTTAATTGTTTTCATATAAAAAACCACCTTCATAATTAAATTACGAAAATGGTGTTTAATATAACTTATTTGTTTTACGAACCGGCGAAAAGCTTAAACGATGAATTGGGGTTCTACCATATTCATCCAAAGCATGTAAGTGTTCTTTAGTCCCATATCCGTCATTCTTCAAAAATCCAAACTCAGGGTAGAGCTTATCATACGCACCCATTAATCTATCTCTGGACACTTTTGCAACGATACTAGCGGCCCCAATACTCAAAGACTTGGAATCGCCCTTAATCAGCTTTGTTTGACCAATATTGACCGGAATAGTCATAGCATCGACCAAAATATGATCTGGTTTCAAATATAAATGATCAATTGCATCTTTCATTACCAATTCTGTCGCATGATAAATATTTTCCTGATCAATCAATTGCGGACTTCCAATGCCAATACTGATATCAATTGCTTGCTCACAAATTTGACGATAAATCATATCACGCTTCTTAGCAGTCAGCTTCTTGGAATCATCCACCTCATACAAAGTATTGTCGGCAGGCAAAATAACCGCTGCAGTGACAACTGGACCGGCCAATGGACCACGTCCGACTTCATCTACACCAGCAACCGTTAAGCCATGATTCCAATAATCCCGTTCTAAAAATTCTTTTTTATGAAACCTTTCGATCAATTCGCCTTTTTGCTGTTCTCTTTTAAAATATTGCGTCAGTAATTTTTGAACACCAGTCCGTTTATCATCCGCTAATAACTCAAGATCTTTTTGATCAACAGCACCAGCCAATAGATTCTTAACGTCCTTAATGGTCAATTTATTCTTCATAAAATTCACCTGGAACATCTAACGTAATGCGTCCCAATTTTAGTTTACGAATATCGTCAATGATACGTCTAGAAGCACGATCATAATCCTCATTATAACCAAATTTCTCAGTCAAATGCACCAGCAGTTCAGGTGTTGTGTGGTTAAACAAATCAGACTTATCTAAATTATAACCATCGATCAAACGATCTAAATAATGTGTTTCAAGAAAGTTCAACGCATAAATAGCTACATCATCAGGTGCATAAATTTGATCCTTAATAGCACCCGATAGTGCTAATTTCATCCCAACTTTAGGATCATCAATTTTAGGCCACAAGATTCCTGGTGTATCTAACAAATCAATATCATACTTTGTTTTTAACCAATTTTGGTTTTTGGTAACACCAGGTTTGTTACCTGTTACTGCAACATTTTTACCAACTATTCGATTTAGGATAGTTGATTTACCAACGTTAGGAATTCCGATACACATTGCTTTAATACGGTAATTCTTGACGCCACTGTTTTCATACTTAGCAATTTTATCGGCAAGTTCTTGATGTATAACAGAATTGATTTTGCCTAATCCCTTGTTATGCTTAGCATCTAGTTCAATCGCTGGAGTACCTTCTTGTTCAAAGTTTAACTTCCAGTCATTAGTCAACTTAGGATCAGCTAAATCAGCCTTATTCAAAATAATGATATGCTTCTTTTGATCAATAATCTGTTCCAATACTGGATTTCTAGAGCTAAAGGGCAAACGTGCATCAACAATTTCAAGCACGATATCAACCATTTTCAGTCGATCTTGTACTTGGTTTTTTGCTTTGTTCATATGTCCTGGATACCATTGTAAAACCATATTTATCACCTATTTTCTATCTGTGTCTTGATACTTTTGATATGCTTCATCAAAAATCGTCATGCTTGGCAAATAACCAGCATTCAATTCAAGATAATTGGATATTTTTTCGTAATTTGTTTCTTGCTTAGGAAAAGATTGATCGCGGTGAGCATTTGCAGCAAATTCTGCTTCTGGCTCAGTACTGTCCGCGTTTCTTAACGTCATTAAAAACTCATAAAAGCTGCGTTTCATTACTCCTCCTCATAAAAACGATTATTGTTTACTAGTAATCTTTTCATTCATAATATCAAATTGAAGTTTATTATTCTTCAAATCAATCTTTTTCGCACGAATACCGTAACCTTCTTTGGTAGTATATTTAGTAAACTTAAGTAAAATTGTTTTGTCTTTGCTGTTTACACTGACCCAATCAGGAATTTTGAAACTATTATTGATGTAATTCATAACAAATGCAATCGGTAATGATAGTTCACCAATTTTTATATTCTTAGCCTTTAATAGAACATCGCCATTTGTTTTGGCATATGGTTGCATAACTAATGTAAAATGAATTTTTGATCCTAAAAATGCAATCGCTCCACTTAATTCAGCATCATTTTTCAATTTTAATTGATATTCGGTCTTACCATCGTTTAAGGTATTCTTCAAGTAATACTGAGCCATTTTGTTGGCTTCATCTTTGTTCATATTTACAGTAAAGACTTTGTCATTTTGTGACTCAATTTGCGACGAAACTTTGTATGTCTCACTTGGTGAACTCAAAACTTTAGTTCCTAAAATTCCTAATCCAACAACCAAAACAGCCACTAGTGCAATAAATGCATATTTCCAATAATTTTTATTCTTCATAACTATTTAATCAGCCATTCCTTCGATGTTTTACTTACTTCTTCAAAAACTTTAGCAGTCATCATATCATAACCTTTTCCATTTGGATGGAAATGATCTTCTTTAAACAGATATGGATTTACACCATTCTTTTTAACTGCCTTCATTGCCTTATTAGACATATAAAGATTATTAATATCAATAAAGTAAGTATCATTTACAGTCGCAGCCACTTCTGCTGAACCTTTATTCCAATTGATAAATGCTGTTTTCGCGTCTTTAATATTTGATAAATAAATACTAAAAGGATTATAAATACCAATCAAATAAATTGGTGCATCCTTATTATAACTTCTGATATCAGACAACAATTGCTTCAAACGTTCATCAAACTGCGTCTGTTCATTACTAATATCATTAGCAGTTAAATCAATTCCCTTACGTTGAAGTAAGTGCATGAAGTCATTACCACCCACAGTAACCGTAATAATATCAGCATTGGGTAAATCTTTGTGCATTTTATCATCATTTTGAATTCGCGTCATAATTTGGTTACTAGTATCACCAGAAACACCATAATTATAGGCATTAGTTTTTACTTTGTACTTGTCAGCAACATCTTTCCTCAACCGTGTGACATATCCACCACCGACTGACTTAGAATCTCCAATGCCTTCGGTCAAAGAATCACCAACAGCTACAATATTGATCTTAGTTTTTTTAGGAATAACCTTTTTCTTTTTTTTAGCGACTTTTTCAGTCTCATTGGTATTAGAAGTCTGGTTGTTAGTTTTGGATTGAGTAAAATAATAACCTAGTCCACCGCCAATTACTACTAAAACAATCACAATTGCTGTGATCCAAATACTCTTTTTCTTCATATATTAATCCATCTTTCAAAAAAAGCTGATGTTATCATCAGCTTTTACTCTGTATAAAATTCAATTGCGAATGCTCCTGAACCAGCATGTGTTGCAATAACTGGACTAGTTACTCTAATAAGTAAAGGAACATCAGGTACGATTTCTTTAAGTTTATCTTTGAGCTCATTAACATAATCTAACTTGTCAACGTATGAAATACCAATTGCCTTGATATTTTCTAAGCTTTTGATTTCTTCCATGACATTATTCATGTACTTTTCAATTGTCTTACGACCACGTCCACGCTTAGCAATGTCCAGACTATTATTTTTCAACGTCAAAACAAGATGAATATTAAGTAAGGTTGACAATGTGCCCGCAAAGCGACTCAAACGCCCACCACGTAAGATATTTTCAATACTTGTTACACCCATATACAAATATGTGTGATCACGAAGTACTTCAATAGCTTGTTTGATTTCTTCAATTGATTTACCCTCTTGTGCAAGTTGAGCAGCACGGATAACTTGAAACGCCAAGGCACGATCAGTGAATTCTGTATCAACAACTTCCATGTGACGATCAGTCATTTCAGCCACTTGTCTAGCAGCATTAACAGTTCCACTAATTGCTTCAGTCATATTCAATGAAAGAATATCAGTGTAGTCAGCAGGAACTTCATCAATAACATTCATAAAAGTACCGATTGAAGGTTGAGATGTTTTTGGTAATTCATTTGAAGAATCCATTTCTTTAACGAATTCCTCACGAGTTATATCGACCCCATCAATGTAAGTATTGCCATCAATATTAATTGTAAGTGGAACAACACTAATATTGTACTTTTCAATTTCTTCTTTGGTGATTTGTACCGACGAATCGGTAAGGATTTTTACTTTGCTCATTTTATCCCTCTTTCATAGGGTTTTCATTATTATCGCTTAAATTATAACAGATTTGAACCGTTATATTAAATGTTATTGATATATCAACGTTTTTGAGATTTTATTAAAAATTCAATAATACAAAAGCATATTCATAAATATTAACATCTTTTTCTATTATATTATACTTACTTCAATTATTGAAAATAAAAATGAGCTTTCATCTTATTAATTGAAAGCCCATCGATTGTTATGCTGTATCAGTTACTTATGACCAAAATTAAGTTAGAATGTAGTAAAGAAGCAGGAAAGTTGGTCTTAAGATTGGCTAAAAAAGTTAAAGCATTTACTAGAAGATACATTATTACAAACGAAATTTTCAGTGCTATCACCCATGGAATCGGAATAATTTTGGCAATAATCGGCTCTGTATTTTTACTGATCAAGGGTTTTAAGCAAGGTGACCCATTAGCAATTACCGCGTATTTTATCTACGCTTTCACTTTGTTCTTCCTATATTTGAGTTCAACACTCTTTCATAGTCTATATTTCACCAAAGCAAAGGCTGTATTTCAAATATTTGACCACAGTTCGATTTTTCTGATGATTGCTGGCACGTACACGCCTTTTTGCTTAGTCGCTCTCAGAGGCTCAGCATTTGGAATTATAATCTTGTCAGCAATTTGGATATTAGCGATTCTTGGGATTCTTTATAAAATATTCAATATTGGTAAATTCAAATACCTAGAAACACTACTCTATGTCCTAATGGGTTGGGCAATCGTCATTGCAATGAAACCACTCTACCATTCAATTGGTGCAACTGGAATCTGGTTGTTAGTTGCTGGCGGTATTGCCTTCACATTAGGTGCATGCTTGTATCTGATGAAGAATCTCAAGTACATCCACGTCATTTGGCATATATTTGTGATGATAGGCACAGCATTAATGTACTTTTCAGTTTATTTTTACGTTTAAATTTTATCGTAAGTTTCGAAGGTGTACGGATAGATATTCTTATCATCCACAGCACCTTCTTTTTTTTCGGTCAATTTGAACTTGTTATAATCCAAATCAATCATCTTAACATCACCGTCAAATTCATGATCAATGCGAGTTAAGTATAATCGATCTACTTCATCTTTGAACATCTCAAAAATACTAGCTCCACCAATTACCATAACTTCTTCGTCATCTTGGACATAGTCAGATAATCTATTCTTATCCGTTAAAACGACAACGGATTCAGGAACTTGATAGTCTGAATTGCGTGATATCACAATATTCAAACGATTTGGTAATGGACCATTTGGAAAACTTTCATAGGTTTTCCGACCCATGACGATTGTGTGATGTGCTGTTACATCTCTAAAGTGTTTCAAATCATTTGGCATTGACCATGGTAATGTACCGTTTTTACCAATAACGTGATTTTGATCCTCAGCCCATACAAAACTAATAATCATCTATTTTCTCCTTATACGGCGATAGGTGCCTTAATTGCTGGTTCTGGGTTATAGTCCTTAACCTTAATGTCAGATACTTCCAAGTCAAAAATACTCTTGTCAGAATTTATTTCCAATTGTGGTCCTTCATGTGGCTCACGAGACAACTGTGTTTTAACTTGATCAATATGGTTCAAATAAATATGCGCATCACCAAGTGTGTGGACAAACTCTCCAACTTCAAGACCAGTTTCGCGTGCAACTAAATGTGTTAATAAAGCATAGCTGGCAATATTGAATGGAACACCCAAAAACAAATCACCACTTCTTTGATACAACTGACATGATAACTTACCATCATTCACATAAAATTGGAACAACGTATGACATGGAGGCAATGCCATTGATGGCACATCTTCAGGATTCCACGCACTAACAATCATTCTTCTTGAATCCGGTGTCGTTTTGATCTGCTCAATAACATTTTTGATTTGATCAATAATTCCCCCATCACGTTTTTGCCAGTGACGCCATTGCGCACCATAGACAAATCCGAGATCTCCATATTTGTTAGCAAAGTCATCATTTTCAAGAATTTCCTTATCAAATTGCTTCTTTTGAATTTTGTAATCTTTTGCAAAGTTAGCGTCTACTAAACTTCGACGACCAAAATCAGTCATATCAGGACCAGTGTATTCATCGCTCTCAATATACTTCTTAAAAGCCCATTCATCCCATATATGATTCTTATGTTCTAACAAAAAGCGGATATTAGTATCACCATGTAAAAACCACAATAGTTCACTTTTGATGAGTCCAAAGGGTACTTTTTTAGTCGTCAAAAGTGGAAATGACTTTGACAAGTCAAATCTCATCTGATAACCAAAAGTACTGATTGTGCCGGTCCCAGTACGATCACTTTTTTTATGTCCATTTTCCAATACATAATTTAAAAGATCCAAATATTGTTGTTCGTTAGTATTTGCCATAAGTTCTCCTTCAAATCCTATTCAAATTGACCTAGATATTCCCAGCGTTCCATTAATTTATCAGCTTCGGTATTTTTCTCATCCAATTGACGTTGAAAATCCATTAACTTTTGATAATCGTTAGAATCATCATTCAATTGATTTTTCAAGGTTGAAATTTCGTCGTCTAACTTTTCAATTTGAGGTTCCAACTTATCAAATTCAATTTTTTCAGCATATGTTAATTTTGTTTTTTCTTCTTGTTTCTTTTCAGCAACTGCTTCTTCTTGCTTTTTTTCTTTGGCTTCATGATGCTTAGCTTGTTCTAAATCACTCATTTTTTTGAGATACTCAGAATAAGAATCATAGCTTTCTTTGATCTTCCCATTACCTTCAAAAATCAATAACTTATCAGCTATTTTATCCAAGAAATATCTATCGTGGGATACAGCTAGGACAGTCCCTTTGAAACTTTCTAAATAGTTTTCAAGAATAGTTAATGTTTCAATATCCAAATTATTAGTTGGCTCATCGAGTAACAGAACGTTAGGCTGATTCATCAAAATAGATAATAGATACAAACGACGTTTTTCACCACCAGATAATTCACGAATAAAGGCACTTTGCATGTTGTGATCAAACTTAAATGTATCTAATAATTGTGATGCGGACATTCTATCGCCATTAGTGTTTCGCACATTTTGACCAATACCTTCTAGATAAAGAATGACACGCTTATCTGGGTCCATATCCTCTGTATATTGGGTATAATATCCAATTTTTACAGTTTGACCGGTTTTGATCTCACCGGAATCCAGTGGAATCTTATTGACGATTGTATTCAAAAAGGTTGTTTTACCAGATCCGTTTGAACCAGTCACACCTATTCGATCACCTTTGGTAATTAGATAATTAAAATCATCAATAATAACTTGATTATCAAATTTTAAATTAGCATCCCTGATATCAAAAACATCATTCCCAAGACGTTGTTGAGCAATATCAATTGACATATCTTGTTGTACATCGGGTTTGTCTTGTAGGTCTTCTTTTAGACCTTTAAAGCGATCAATACGAGCTTGTTGTTTAGTCCCACGTGCTTTGACACCCGCGCGCATCCAATTTAGCTCTTGCTTATACATTTGTGTCTTATGATGTTGTTCTGATGCATAAATTTCTTCTTTGTCGGCTTTTTGTTGCAAATACTTTTCATAGTTACCGTCATATTCAGTTACATTAAGATTTTCTAATTCAAAGATACGTGTAGCAACAGTATTCAAGAAATAACGATCATGGGTAACAAATAATACTGAGCCCTTATACTTATTCAAATAACCTTCCAACCAATCGATTGCTTCATAATCCAAATGATTAGTTGGCTCATCTAAAATCAGTAAATCAGAATCAGAGATTAGCGTCTGTGCAAGTGCAACACGTCTTTGCTGGCCACCAGATAAATCTTCTACTTTTTTATCTAGTTCCGTAATACCAAGCTTATTTAAAATCGACTTAACGTCTGACTCCATTTGCCAAGCCTCAGCTGCATTCATTTGTTCCTGTAACTTGAAGAACTTATTTTGAGCATTGGTATCAGTCGAATCGGCATTGAATTTTGTTAACGCACGTTCATACTTTCTGATCAACTGAAACTTTTCACCACTTCCAGCAAAAACAGAATCGATGACTGATAGTTGTTCATCTAATTCTGGCTGCTGAGTCAAATATGTAATTTTATAGTTCTTAGGTTTCTCAATGCCAATTGAGTTTAAATCCTCCGGATTAACGATTCCATCTAATAATGTTGTTTTACCAGCACCATTCAGTCCAAGTAATCCGATTCTGTCACCTTCACCAATAGTGAAAGTCACATCTTTAAAAAGTGTTCTCTCTCCAAACGACTTATATGCATTTGTGATATTTAAAGTTTTCAAATAATTCACCACGTTAATTTAGTATAGTTGCTTCTCTGTCTTTTATCGCACAGAGGATGTCCTGTTAATTATCACATAAAATTAGGCAAAACAAAAACCCCACATCAATGTGAGGTCTTTATTTTATAAATCCTTGTTATAAATATCGAAGACAGTATGATCACTGTTAATTGAGATATATAAATTACCAGTCTTACTTGAGATTGCAGCTGTTTGATAAACGTTATCTAAACCTTCTGCATCCTTTTGTTTGAATGGGAAATAAATTTGCATTGGTTCTTTATCTTCATCATCTTCAAACACAAGGTCACATTTTTCAATATCTTGATATTTGATTACACGGTTAAACATTCCATCAGTCATTGCGGCTGTTGAAACATCAGCATCCTTAATATAGTCGGCATCTGGCAAAATTTCGATTCTGAATCTCTTACATGGGTGAATCTCTTGCATACGTCCACCAGAGATACGTCCATAACTAGTTGTTACACGAGAAATCCATACATCGCTCATTTCACTGTGACTCACTGTCCAAGTATCATCATTTCTGAAGTAGAATTTTAATTCTTTGAAAACATGTTTAGTCATATTACCACCCTTTCGAATACTAAATTACTTACTAGAACAATGATACCACAGCAACCTCATTCACTTAACAAATATTGTTTCAATTTATCAAAATTATTGTAAACGGTTCCTTCCACGACCTTATGCTCTATCTGAGACATGCATTTTCCGATTTCAGGACCCGGTTTTATGTTCAATATTTTGATAATATCATTACCCGTAATGGCTAAATCTCGACTAGATTTTATGGGAATATTACGAACTTTTTCAGTCAATACTTTTTCATCAAAATCAATTTTGAACAACTTGCATAAACTAGCTACACGATCAAAATTATCCACACCTAAAGAATATATATCCCACAAGTCAAAATTACCATCGCGGAAATTCTTCAGCATTTTATCAGTGGAAACACTAGTTTCGCGCGATTTATTAGATACCTTCCAATCACGTAGCATTTTGTTAAACTGCTTCGGTGTAAGTTCCATTGCATAACCGATGGCCGTCCAAGCAGCCTCTTCATCTAAAAATGGTACATTATCTAATTTTAATAACTTATTTAATTCATTAGATTGATTCTTAAATGACGGACAATATTCTGACAAATCTAGTTTTAAAAAATCTGCAAAGCCTGTTTGCCAAGCCTTACCTAACATTAATTTTATAAATTCTTCTCGAATTCGTTCAATAGCAATTTTTTCCAGTAGATATGCGTTATCTCTTATTGCGACCGCTGTTTCAGCTTCGACTGTAAAATCCAACTGCGATTGAAATCTGACTGCACGCATCATTCGCAATGCATCTTCATGGAACCGTTCTTCGGCCTTGCCAACAGCTCGAATGATCCGCTTGTCTAAATCACCTAATCCATCAAACTTGTCAATGACATTACCATTACGATCAACTGCCAAGGCATTTATAGTAAAGTCACGGCGTTTGAGATCATCTTCAAGTGAACGAACAAAAGTGACCTGATCTGGACGACGAAAATCTTGATAACCAGACTCAGTTCTAAAAGTCGTGATTTCATATGAATCCTCACCGACTAGAACTGTCACTGTTCCGTGTTGAATACCAGTATCTACCGTACGTTTAAAAATAGTTTTTATTTCTTCAGGATAAGCACTTGTCGCAATATCAACATCATGAATCGGTAACCCTAAAATGTGATCGCGCACACTTCCCCCAACAAAGTAAGCTTCATATCCTGCTTTTTCGATTTCTTCTAAGACCGGCAGTGCATGTTTGAAGTCTGAAGGAAGTTGTTCAATACGCATAAAATTACCTCACTAAATTAAATTTGATCCATTAAATTTTTCATTTCATCGTTATCAGGATCTTGTTTCAAGTATAATGCCAATGCTGCTTTTAGAGCGTCCTTATCACCACTACTGCGCAAAATTTCGATCACATCTGTTAAGTAGTCTAAGTTATCTCTATATTCATCTAACACTAATAAAATATTCTCTTGTGCTTTGACGATATCATCAGTTTCAAAGTATGACTTAGCTAAGTTCCAAGTCAGCTTGGGATTTCCATTTATGTCAACGCCATTCAATAGGTCCAAGTTATTACTATATTGTCCATGTGTGACATAGAAATCACTTAAACGAATAATCAATGGAAGTGGTGTTTCAACAGTCATAATACCTTTTTGAATAATTGACATTGCTTCATCTGGCTCCTCAGAGATGCCAGCATCAAAGGCAATTTGATATAATCTTTCATCCAATTCATTCAAATTAATTCCCAATTGAGCATACTTAAATGCCTCTTGGTTCTTTTTAATATTCAAATAATCTTCCGCCAAAATTGCATAAGCAGTTGGATAATCATGATTAGTCTCAAGCAGCTTTTCCAAAGTGCTAATAGATTTATTATAATCCTTTACTTGGTTATACAAAAATCCTAATTGATACTGGGCATCTTCATTTAGTTCAATTACATTTAATTTTTCAAACTCTGAGATAGCTTCCTCATATTGACCATCTCCGGCCAATGAACTAGCCTTACGCAAAGTTATCGAGATACCTGAGTAATTAGTAATGTCCTCGTCTAGAAGCATGTCATAGTATGTTAGGGCTTTGCTGAAGAGATTCTCATCAAAATAAAGCTCTGCTATCGCAAACTTGAAGACATCTTCGTCTGGATAACTTCTAATACCAGTCAAAAGTTTTTGTTCACTAACTTCATATAATCCTTGAGATTGATAAATATCGGCTGATACCAATAGATTTTCAGCATATGCAGGTGAATCAGGACCTATTTGTGAAATATAATCCAACGCTTGGTCTGAATCACCATCAGATACGGAAATTTCAGCCAATCTTGACAGTATTTGTCCTTCATCTGGATAAAATACTAATAAGTGCTCATATATTGTTTTAGCCTGAACTGACAGTCCACGGCTCATCAATGTTTCAGCCAAAGAAAATTGTGTTTGATCGTCGTCTTGTTCAAGTGATTGCTTAATTAAACTATCTACATTAGTAAAATCCCCTGCATCAATTGTGTCCATTACTTCGTCTGCTTTAGTCAAATTATTTCCTCCGTTTGTCTAATATACGTTTTTTAAACGAGTTGCGAAAGCACAGATTCCTTCGCCCACTACGGATAGAAAATGCGTCACTTCG
This sequence comes from Companilactobacillus jidongensis, assembly GCF_003946575.1. GTDB lineage: Bacteria > Bacillota > Bacilli > Lactobacillales > Lactobacillaceae > Companilactobacillus > Companilactobacillus jidongensis. The sequence goes on from NZ_RHOP01000017.1 coordinate 27,156, forward strand.
CGCCACGTTATCTACTTCAGGTGGTGCTAAGAATCTACCATGCTTTCTCCACTCTCTGCATAAAAAAAGACGGTCATCCGACCGCCCCCAAGATTAAAACTATTTAACTGAGTCTTTCAAAGCCTTACCAGGTTTGAATGCTGGAACCTTGCTTGCTGGAATCTTAATTTCTTCACCAGTTTGTGGGTTACGGCCTTTACGAGCTGCACGTTGACGTACTTCAAAGTTACCAAAGCCAATCAATTGAACTTTGTTACCTTCTGATAAGTTTTCTTGGATGCTTTCAAAAACAGCATCAACTGCTGAAGTAGCGTCTTTCTTTGTTAGTCCTGTCTTACTTGCAACACTATCAATAAGTTCTGCTTTATTTGCCATACATAATACCTCCGGAGATTTGTATAATTTTAGAACACATGAACGACGACCTGTGTTCATCATTCCATTAACAAAAGTACCATAGCAGTAGGGTTGTGGCAAGCTTTTACGCTCTAATTTAGGATAAAAATGTAAATCTTTACATAAATTATAATTATAATTATAAAAACGTTCGTTTTACCGCCGTTTGGGGCTTATTTACGTTTTCTAGGTAAAATTTTAATTGGAGTACCTTCAAAGTCAAAAGTATCCCTCAATTGATTTTTCAGGAATCTTTCATAAGAGAAATGTAATAATTCGTTGTCATTAACAAACACAACAAAAGTTGGTGGTTGAACGGCAACTTGTGTCATGTAATAAATTCTCAATCTCTTACCATTAACAACTGGTGTTGGTGCAATCGAAGTTGCACGTAACAACAAGTCATTTAAGACAGCTGATTGAATTCTACGTTCACGGTTATCATAAACCCTTGATACTAATTCTGGAATTTGATCCAGTCTTTGTCCCTTAACAGCCGATGTGAATAAAATCGGTGCATAGGCTAAGTATTGGAAACCATCCCTAATTTGATTTTCAAAGTCCTTCATTGTGTGATTATCTTTTTTCAAAGTATCCCACTTGTTAACGACGATGATAACACCTTTACCTGCATTGTGAGCATACCCGGCAACACGTTTATCTTGTTCACGAATACCCTCTTCAGCATTCAACACAACGCAGACAACGTCTGACTTATCAATTGCACTCAAAGCTCTCAAAACAGAATATTTTTCAGTATTTTCATAGACCTTACCACGTTTTCTAATACCTGCAGTATCGATCATCGTGAAGTCTTTGTCGAGTTTATCATCATGATACTTGGTATCAATGGCATCACGTGTTGTTCCTTCCATATTTGAAACAATAACACGTTCATCTCCAAGGATTGCATTAACTAATGAAGATTTACCCACATTTGGACGCCCGATAAAACTAAACTTAATAGTTTCATCTTCCTCACTTGTATCTTCGACTGGGAATGCTTGAACTATCTCATCAAGCAAATCACCAATACCGGTACCCTGAGAACCAGAGATCGGATTTGGATCACCAAAACCTAGCGTATAGAAATCATAAATATTCTCTCTTTGTTCTGGATTATCAGCCTTATTAACTGCTAGGATAACTGGTTTCTTAGTACGGTAAAGAATCTTAGCAACATCTTCATCTTCCTTAGTAACGCTGCTTTGACCATTAACAATAAAGACAATAACATCAGCTTCATCAATTGCTATTTCAGCTTGGTTCTTGATTTGAACGGTCAATGGTTCTCCACTCATATCAATACCACCGGTATCAATCAAGCGGAATTCTTTACCTAACCAACTAGCACGCGCATAAATACGATCACGCGTAACACCTGGTGTATCTTCAACGATACTCAATCGTTCATTAATAATTCTGTTAAAAATAGTTGATTTACCAACATTTGGACGTCCAACTAAAGCTACTACTGGAATTGCCATAAAGCTACCTCCCTACGTTCCTATTTCTTTTCATTAATAATTTTTGTAATTAGTTCAACAACTTGTTCAATATTCATATTTGAAGAATCAACCTCAATGGCATCATCAGCTTTTTTCAATGGTGAAATTTTGCGGTGTGAATCCTTGTAGTCGCGCGCAGCAATTTCATCCTTTAAGACGTCTAACGACGTGTTAATTCCACGCTCAATATTCTCTTTGTAGCGCCGTTCAGCACGAACAGCAACGCTTGCAATCAAAAATATTTTTACATCAGCATCTGGTAAGACTGTTGTACCTATATCTCGACCATCCATGACAATATCAATGTCTCCCGCCATTTGGCGTTGCATTTCAACCAATTCAGTTCGAACTTCTTTGATGGCCGAAACTTGTGAGACATTATTTGTGATTTCTTCAGTTCTGATGGCATCCGAAACATCTTCATCATCAAGCATCACATGTTGACCATCAGTTTTGTTAATAAAATGAATTTTATGTTCATTCATTAAATTTAAAATATTGGAACTATCACCATAATCTACATTGTGATTTTTTGCAAGTAAAGTAACTGTACGATACATTGCACCTGTATCACAATAGACAAAATTCAAGTTTTTTGCAATCAATTTGGCAATTGTACTCTTACCAGCTGATGCTGGCCCATCAATAGCTATTTGCATGCTTCCTTACCCTCTGCTTAACAAAAGGGTCTAGGACATAACTGTCTAAGACCCTTCATAATATAATTATTATTTAACTCTTAATTGTGTACCTGGTGTTAATGTTGAAATTCCACCATTCAAGTTCTGCAATTGTGCAGTCGTCAAATTGTGATTGTAAGCAATTCTAAACCAATTATCACCAGATTTTACAGTGTAATATGATGATGCTGTGTTATCGCTAGCACTGCTTGATGAATTATTATCAGTTGTTGTGCCAGTTGATGAAGAATTAGAGTTACTTTGATCTGTTGATTGTTGCGTCTGCGAACTGTCAGTAGTTTGTGGACTGTTGTCAGTACTATCACTAGCATTGGAATTATTTGTAGAATTACTGTTTGCGGCAGCTTTTTCTTCAGCGGCCTTTTTAGCGGCGGCTTTCTTTTCTGCGGCAGCGGCTTCATCAGCCTTCTTCTTGTCAGCAGCTTTTTTGTCTGCGGCTTTTTTAGCGGCGGCTTTCTTCTTTGCTGCAGCGGCCTTTTTAGCAGCTGCCTTCTTGGCAGCAGTCTTATCCTTGCTCTCAGTAGAGTTCTCAGATTGAGTGCTACCTAAATTGCCATTACTACTACCATGGACTGCACTGATAACAACTGGCGCAAACATAATAACGATCAAACCAATTACTAATGTGGCAACTAAGGTGTGATTACCACGTTGCTTACTCTTACTTACAGCACGTGAAACATGACCATCTTCGTCTTCATCTGAATCAAATGTCTTTTCCCAAGGCTTTGCTTCATCATCGGATACATCTTTATCAGAAGTATCTTGTGACTTGGAATCATCATCAGCACTAGTTGACTCACTCGTCTCATCAGGAACATTATCTTGTGAATCTGAAGATTGTGTTGAAGATGCTGCTTTTCCAGCAACATAACCAGCTGCTGCTCCAACACCTGCTGCAGTCGATGCATCTGTTTTTTCATCATCTACATCTTCAGACTGACTCAAATGATCCCCACCATTTTGGCTTGATTGAAGATGATCATAATTATCATCTTCAACAGGTTGTTCAGACTGAGTCGGAGCTTCATACTGCATATCTTGATTTTCGTTATTATCTGTACTGTTATCTGTAAAAGGTTCTGCTGGTTGTGGTTCAGAATATCCATTTTCACCAGGAGTATCTTCAACATTGTTAGTACTATTATTAACAGGAATATCTTGACCGTCAGACGGCACTAAATTGTACTTTCTTAAATCTTCAGGACTAACGGAACCTTCTAGACCGTCAGTGCTTTTAGGGATGCGAACACCACCAGAAGTATTGTTTTTGTTATTATCGGCCATTAAAAACCAACCTCCTAATTTCTATCCCTTAAAGCATATCATAAAAGTTTAAAATTTTTCTTTAAAGATTCATAAAAAGCACTTAAATATACGACTTTTGTTACAATTTTTTACTTAATAAAGAAATGACCCTTTAATCTTGGGTAAACAACAATGACTCCGGCAGAGATGATCAATGCCTTTACAACATTGAATGGTACAACACCTGTTGCCACATAAGTAGCTAAACTCATGTTCAACTTCATCCCTACAACGCCCATATATAGCGGCATAACAACGAAATAATTAAGTAATGACATAATAACTGTCAATGAGACAGTTCCCATAACTACAGCCATTATTTTTTTGTTCTTCTGCCAGAAATAATTAAATGGCAACAATAAGGCGATTGCTCCAACGATACTTGCACCATCGCCAATGATTCCAGCAACACCTGAACCTGTGATCAACCAATGAACGATTCCCTTGATAAAGGCAATTAAAATTCCTCCTACTGGTCCATAAGCAAATGTTCCAATAATCGTCACCACGTCACTCAAATCAATCTTGAGAAATGGTAGCCAGAATAAAACTGGAAATTCAAAAAACATCACGATCGATGCTAACGCCGAAAAAATTGCTACTCCTACTAAAGCATGAAATTTGTACGTACTTCTTCCCATAAAATCAACCTTTCCCGTCGATTTCCAAAAGAAAAGAGGTCTGTGTTGGATACACCTAAATAGGGCACACCAAAACAGACCTCTCTGTTTTCTTTCATCTAGACTTTACTATCGGTACTGGAGTTTCACCAATTCGACCAGCAATGCTGGGTCGCGGACTATAACCGCCGGTCGGGAATTACACCCTGCCCTGAAAACCAACTTATTAAATTTTTCACTATTAATATATCAGACTAATGTCTTTCTTTCAACTGTGCAACTTCAAGTCTTGTTAAATTTCTGTATTTACCAGATACCAAACCATCTAATGTGAGAAAACCATATTTTTCACGAGATAGCTTCTCTACCGGGTGTCCTACAGCATCAAACATTCTCTTAACTTGATGATTATGACCTTCATGGATCACAATTTTCACGAGTGAAGTATTTTTCTTGGTGTCTTTAGACATCACATGAACTTTGGCAGGAGACGTACTGAACTCCTTCAACTTCATGCCGCCCTCTAACTTCTTGATTGCTTCGACTTCCATAAATCCACGAACCTTGGCAATATATGTTTTTTCAACATGATAACGAGGATGCATCAATAGATTAGCAAAATCACCATCATTAGTTAATAACAATAACCCAGAAGTATCATAATCCAAACGTCCGATTGGGTAGACACGCTCCCTTACGTCATCTTCTAATAAATCTGTAACTGTCTTTCTACCCTTATCATCTTTAACTGCAGAAATGACGCCACGTGGCTTGTATAACAAGATGTAACGCTTCTTTTCATCTTGCAAAGGCATACCGTCAACTTCGACCTTATCATGATGATCAACTTTAATTCCCATCTCAGTAACGGTCTTACCATTAACTACAACGTGACCTTCAGCAATTAATTTTTCTGATGCACGACGTGATGCAATACCCGCATCAGCCATAAATTTTTGTAATCTAACTTTCTCCATTAAAATCTCCTATGTTCTCTTCTTGTATATTCTCAAATTTTTCAATTGGGGGTAAATCTTTCAAACTCTTGATTCCAAAATAATCAAAGAAATCATCTGTGACAACGTATAAATTAGGATGTCCAGGAACATTTTTCTTGCCGTTTTCCATAATCAAACTTCTAGCAAGTAAGGTATTGATACTTCCTGAACTTTGTACACCACGGATCTCATCGATTTCAATTCTCGTGATCGGTTGGCGATATGCCACAATTGATAAGACTTCCAATGCAGCCTGACTTAGTTTTGTACCTAAACCTGATTTGAAATACTTCGTCAGTAATTCGCTGTATTCGCTTTTGGTGATCAACTTATATCTTGAATTAAAATTAGCGAGTTTGATTCCTGATTCTTCATCACTTGCAAGTTTGACTGCAAGTTGCTCCATGGTTTGTCTTAATGCAGCATTATCGATTTCTAACAATTCAGCAAGATCTTTTTCTTTAATACCTTGATCTCCAGCTACAAAAAGCAGTGCCATAATTTTTGCTTGATACAATGTTAATTCCTCAATTCAATAAATAATTCACTATCTAAATCATACTGTGTCGCCGTAATCTGTTGCTTACTGATCATTTCCAAAATTGCCATGAAATCTGTAACGACCTCTTCGATATCATTTTGCAATTTTAATAGTGACTTAAAAGTAGTTCGTTTCAAAGTTGATAATTTATTCAAAATATTCTCTTCAGCATCTTCGATCGACAAAACTTCATTCTCAATTATTTCAGTTTGCGGCTGACGATTTTTTGCTTGTCGCAATAATTCAGCATAAGTCGATGCCAAGTCAGTCAACACCACTGAATCAGGCTTCAAAAACTGTTCCAACTGAACTTGAGGAACACTCATATCTTTATCAAATGAAAGTTTACGCATCTGTTCTTTTTCTTCAAAATATTCAGACACCTGCTTAAATGTTTGATACGTCAATAATTGCGAGACTAGTTGTTCTCGTGGATCGTCCATCTCAAGCTCATCATCAATTTCATCTGGTGCTTGTGGCAAAAGCATCTTACTCTTAATTGACATCAAGGTTGATGCCATGACCAAATAGTCTCCAGCAATATCTAATTCTAAAACTTTCATACTATTCAAATAATCGATGTATTGCTGCGTGATCTGAGCAATTGGAATATCATAAATATCTATTTTTGATTCTTTGATTAGATGTAATAACAAATCAATCGGACCTTCAAAATCCGTTAAAACTAGTTTCAATTTTTCCATTATTCTTTTTTCGACAACTCACTCTCTTGATCCGCCTTATTATCACGCCAATCTTTTAACAATTTACCCAAGTTGAAATTTCCTAAAATAGTTAACTCAGGAAATCTCTGTTGAATATCGTCAAAAATCTTAAAAATGTTACTCTGTGACCGATAAGAAGGACTGAGTGAAATATACTCAATAAAAACAGTATGATCAGAAAATGACAGTGCCACAATTCCGGAATAATCTTCAATGTTACTCTTCCAAAGATACAATTGGCGATTCTCATCTTCTTTATAAAGTTTGAGTTCCTGATCCAAATTGGCCATATCTTTTAAATCTGAAATATACGACAAAAATCCCATCGCTATTTTTTTGTTTTCATCACTATATTTATTGAGCATAATTATCTCCTCTATGCACGAGGATGTGAGTTCTCATAAACCTGCTTCATTCTCGTCTTATTAATATGCGTATAAATTTGGGTGGTCGAAATATCTGAATGACCAAGTAATTCTTGAACCACACGTAAATCTGCACCGTTTTCTAACAGGTTGGTCGCAAACGAATGACGCAATGTATGTGGTGTGACATCTTTTTTTATTCCAACTTGAGCAATATATTTTTTTATCATGCGCCAAATAGATTGTCGTGTTAATTTGTTGCCACGAAAATTCAAAAAGACTTCTTTTTGTTCACCATATCGTTGGACTAATTGTTCACGTGTTTCCGCAAAATATTTTTGAAGCCACTTAATAGCAGTATCTCCGATAGGCAATAAACGTTCTTTGTTACCCTTACCCAGAGTCTTGATCAATCCTAAGTCCAAATGTAAATCACCCATTGCTAAATTAACTAGCTCACTGACACGCAATCCCGTGGCATACATAACTTCAAAAATTGCCCGATCACGTACACCTAATGGCGTTGACACGTCCGGAGATTCAATCAATGAATCAACTTCTTTCATCGACAATACTACGGGCAAATGTTGCCCTTTCTTTGGTGCATCCAACTCGTTCATTGGATTGATTTTAACCTTATTCATTAATTCTAGCCACTGATAAAAACGTCGTAGCGAAGAAAACATTCGCATCTGTGTTGTTTTTGACTTACCTAGCTTATCTTGATTCGCAAAAAAATTAGTGATTACAAAATGATCTTCTGGATATTGTGACTTTTTATTTGTTTCTAAGTAGTAACTAAATTCAAGTAAGTCTTGTTGATACGAGGTGATTGTATTCTTCGAAAGTCCTCTATCAAGCCTCAAATAACGTCCATAATCAGAAATCGTATCGATCATCGCTTGATTATGAATAGCCAGCTTTTCAGTCAAATAGTTTCACCTCTATTTAAGATAGGTATAACCATCTTTTTGTTCGATTTTTCTTTGTTTCATCAAATTACCTAAGGCACGTTTGAAACTACCTTTGCTGATACCAAAGTATTCTTTGATGTCATCTGGATCACTCTTATCAGTATAAGGAATTTTACCATCACGAGCGTGTTCCAAAACAGCCATGATCATTTGAGCATCAGGTGTAATCTCTTCAAAAGCACGTGGTCTCATTGACAAGTTCAAACGACGGTGACTTGAACCGATTGCACGAGCCTTGATGTGTTGTCCAATGTGCATTGGTCCATCTTGTTCGTTAATGTGAATGAATCCCAAATAATAGTCTTCAGTGATAACAAAAGTTCCTGAATCTCTGATGGCAATAACAGTGGATTCTTCATCCTTGTTCTTCAAAGTATCATTGGCACTACGAACTAATTGCATATAAAGGTTCAAATCAGCCAATTTACCCCAGAGGCGTCCTTTATGATCGACTTCCAGTTTGACCATTACTCGATCGCCCTTCTTAGGCCATTCTGAATGCTCTAGTGGCAAGTCATCAAGTGATACAACAATATCCTTGTCAACCAAACCAACATCAACGAAGACACCTAAGTCAGTTCTCACATTCGTAACTTCGGCGTAATCCCAGACACCAGACATAACAGTTGGTAAATCAACAGTCATGCGGTTCTTATGTGCTTGATTTTCATAAACGAATCCAGCAATCGTATCGCCAAGTTCTGGAGTTCCCTCAAGCTCTGTCAATTCTAGTGAAAAGGTATTTCCTTCAATTTGAACAAAAGCTTCATCTTTGTTCAAATCTGTAACTGTACCAGTCATAACTTTACCGTACATATCTTTTAATTCCATAATTTCTCCATATTCCTCAATTAATAATTAACAACTATAAGCACATTTAATATTTACTTTAACTAAGTACCATTTTAACAGTTATACTCAGAGTTACATAATTATTTCAGCTGAATAATTGTACCATGCTTTCATAAATTATTAGAACAAAATAAAAAATATTTAAATCAGTTTAAACACCCAGTTTCAGCCTACATACATGCTGGATTTCGCTTACATAAATTTATTGAATATTTATGTTTTTGTGTAAAGTCACAAGTTTTTTCAAATACAAGATTGAAATGCTATTAATATTGTGAAATAATTTTCTTTGTGGTAAACGTTTCCAAAATCTATTTAATACAGAAAGAAGATTTTAATTTATGAAAATCAAAGCTGCTGTTGTTGATAAAGTAAACGATCCATTCGTTATCAAAGATGATATTGAACTGGCTGATATGCAAGACGACGGACTACAAGTAAAAGTTGTTGCATCAGGTATCTGCCATTCTGATGAAGCATTACGTAAAGGTGATGCCGGATTCAACTTACCTGCTATCTTGGGACATGAGGGATCAGGTATCGTTGAAAAAGTCGGTAAGAACGTTCACAACTTTGAAGTTGGTGACCATATTATCATGTCATTCTACTCATGTGGAGAATGTGACAATTGTCTCAAGGGAATCCCAACTCAATGTCGTAAATATGCTGCCTCAAACTTGTCTGGTACACGCCCAGATGGTAGTGATCACTTCACAGAAAACGGCAAACATATCAGTGATATGTTTAACCAATCATCATTTACAACTCATACTGTAATTAATAAGAGAAATGCTGTTAAAGTTTCTAAAGATTTAGACCTAAGAAAACTTGGACCTCTAGGCTGCGGTTACGTTACTGGTAGTGGTACAGTCTTCAATACTTTGAAACCAAGACCTGGCGACACAATTGCCGTCTTCGGTACAGGTGCTGTTGGTCTAGCTGCCATGATGGCCGGTAAAATTTCAGGCTGTACACACGTTATCGCTGTTGATATCGTGCCATCACGTCTAGAACTTGCCAAAAAATTGGGTGCCACTGATATTGTCAACAGTGCCAATGAAGATGCTGTCAAAGCAATTAAGAAGATCACTAATGGTCTAGGTGTTGACTGGGCCGTTGATACTACTGGAGTTGCCAAAGTTATGACGGATTCAATTGCCGCCCTAACACAAGGTGGTACAACTGCTACTATCGCCGTTACACCACACAATATTGATATCAGTACATGGAACGATCTATGTGTTGACGACAAAAAAGTTGTCGGTGTAAACATGGGTGACTCCATCCCTCAAGTGGACATTCCTCGTCTACTAGAATTTTATAAGATGGGTGTCTTCCCATTCGATCTTACTGAAAAGTTTTATGACTTCGACCAAATCAACGAGGCCGATGCTGACTCAGTCAGTGGTAAGACTATCAAACCTATTTTGATCATCGATAAGGATTATAAACCAGAAGCTTAACTATATATATAGTGTTTAAGAGCTCAATCAATTGATTGGGCTCTTTTTTTGCTTAACAATATGACAAATGTCATATCAATACATGACATTGCTTACTATTTTGAATTAGATAAATAAATTAAACTTATCTTATCAAATCAAGGAGGCAACAAATCATGACATCCATAGTCACAGTCGAACACCTCAATAAAAATTATGGTAAAAAAGAAATTCTGCATAACATTAATTTTAATGTCAATAAAAACCAAATAATCGCCTTAATCGGAGAAAACGGTGCTGGTAAAACCACTCTGATAAATATTCTATTGGATTTAATTTCGTCTAATTCTGGAACAGTTAATATTTTAGATAATGAAAAAGACTTCAAAGAACGTATTGGTGTAATGATGCAACAAAACATTTCCATCACACGTATTACGGTCAAAGAAATATTGAAGCTTACTCAAAGTTATTATCAAAGCCCATTAACATATGAAAAGATAATTGAATTGGCTGATTTAAATGATTTAGAAGATTCCAAAATGGACAAATTATCAGGTGGACAAAAAAGGCGCCTCTCCTTTGCCTTAGCAATTGCTGGTAATCCCGACCTACTTTTTTTAGATGAACCCACTGCCGTCATGGACAGTCAAAGTCGTACTAAATTTTGGCAAACAATCACTGACTTGAAAAAGCAACACAAAACTGTCTTTGTTACTAGTCACTATCTAGAAGAACTAGAAACGATTGCTGATAGAATTATGATCTTACAAAATAAATCAATTAGTTTTGACGGATCAATCGCTCAACTGCGTGAATTAGAAGGTGAAAGTATTATTGAATTCGATAGCATCCTCTTACCTGATTTATTCAAAGATATACCTGAAATTATCGATTTCAAAAAAGTTGGTGATCATTATAAATTTACAACTAAGAATGCCGAATTAATTATCGGTCAACTTACACCATATCTAAACGCCATCAATAACTTAAAAGTTCAACAAAATTCGTTGGACTCATTGTTTGTTAATTTCAATAAAGAGGGTGCTACTCATGAATAGCCTTATTTATCAGATCAATATCAACTTCAAACGAATCATTCTTCGCAACAAGCGTTTTTTTCTTTTCGACATGATGCTTCCCATAATATTCTATCTGCTATATTCAAAAGTATTAGTTAATGGCATTCCACAAGCGGATCTGAAAACATGGCAAATGAATTATTTGATCAGTATGATTATTTATAGCTGTCTATTAGGTTCAATCATCACTGTTGCCAATACACTACTTGAGGACAAGACCAGTCATTTTGACATTCTATCAAGATTGACTCCCCTACCACGCTGGCAATACTACCTATCCCGAATTTTGATTTTTATGTTACTCAATTTAATTTCAGCAATTGTTATTTGTCTAGTTGGAATATTAGTAAATCATTTAACCTTACCAATCGCAAACTGGTCATTAATAATCTTGATATCTGTCCTAGGCACTACTCCGCTTATCTTTATGGGAATATTAATTTCACTTGCAAATAATCCAGCTACGGTCAACCTTTTAAATAATATTGTCGTCTTCCCATTAGCAATAATCAGTGGACTTTGGTGGCCAATTACTATGATGCCAAAATGGCTACAATCAATCGGAAAATTAACTCCAACTTTTCAAATATCAAACATCGATCAAGCTATCCTTCATGGTAAAATTATAAATAGTCATTACATCTTTGGAATCATCCTTTGGCTAATGATTATTGTTGTGACAACTTTACTCATAACTAAGTATCAAAAACATAAGGAGTTAAACATCGAATGACATTCCTAGAGAATCATGTTTTATTTCCCAAAAGATTTGGTATTATGCCGTACTTTTGGGCATTCTCCTTAATTGCCTTATCCAGTCAACCATTGTTCGAAAAGAATAATTTTGACTGGATTTTATTTTTGTTATTATTAATCTTTCTCAAATTATATCGAGATGGATATGAGATCAACCGCTTATTACCATTACAAATAATCGGTCAATTAATTATCACAACTTACTTAGTCTATGAATATAGTTTAGGAACATTATTTATTTTTACAGCCTGGGAAATTGGTTCACTACCATTTAAAAATAAACAATTCTACAGATATACGGCTATTTACTTAATTTTCAGTATTCTTTGTATCGCTGGAAATATATTAGTTAACTTCAAGTCATACGGTATTTACGGAATAATTATTACTTCAGTGTTTGCAATAGGCTCCCCTTTTGCTGCCAGATCACTTGGAAACAGTTATCGTAGAATGTATCGTTTGAAACAAAACAACAAACGATTGGAAACAATAATTAAACAAAACGAACGCGAACGAATTTCCAAAGATCTACACGATAATCTTGGACAATCATTTTCTTTAATAACTTTAAAAGCCGAATTAGCTGATAAACTAATAGACAAGAATGCTGAACAAGCGCGTCAAGAAATCAGAGATATCGCTGCCACCTCTAGAGATGATTTGAGTTTAGTTAGGCAAATAGTTAGTGACCTGAATCAGAAATCAATTGCTGAAGCAATGATTGAAGAAGAAAACAATTTAAGAGTTGTAAATATAATTCAACAATCAAACAACGAAAAAGTATCCGTTATTTGGCCGATCAAAATTCAAAATGTTTTGGCAGCAATTATTAAGGAAGCATCAACAAATATCATCAAATACAGCAAGGCGCATACAGCCACATTTGATTTTGATCAAGACAATGATTACTATACTTTAGATATTAGCGATGATGGCGTTGGGTATAAAAAAGTCCGAAAAGATTCGTTCGGATTAACGGGAATGTCACAGCGTCTATCTGATATTAATGGAGTTATAGATATTAGTTCAGATCACGGAACCATTTTAAAAATAAAAGTAAAAAAGGTAGATTAGAATGACGACAATTTATTTGGCAGAAGATCAAGAAATGTTAAATACAGCTTTGGCAACTTTACTAGGACTCGAGGATGACCTTGAGGTAATTGGAACAGCGACAGATGGTCAAACTGCCTTATCTGAAATCATTTCTAAAAAACCGAAGATTGCCATCCTAGATATTGAAATGCCAACGTTATCCGGACTCGATGTGGCTGAACAAATAAAAATACTTAATCTTTCAACTAAGGTAATAATTTTAACAACTTTTGCCAGAGCAAGCTATTTTGAACAAGCAGTCAAAGCCAACGTTAATGGCTACTTGCTAAAAGACAATCCAACTGATCAACTGGTCAAAATTATTCACGAAGTTTTAGATGGGCAAACAATCTTCTCACCAGAATTAGTGACCACTATTTTATCCGCCGAAAAAAATCCTTTGACCAAAAGAGAATTAGAGGTTTTAAAAGAGATAAAAATTGGTAAAAACAGCAAAGAAATTGCTAAATCCGTCTTTCTATCTGATGGAACGGTTCGTAATTATATTTCATCCATACTAAGCAAAACCGGAGCTTCCTCTAGAATCGAAGCCCTGAATATCGCTGAAAAGAATAAATGGATCTAAAAAAGGAGCTGTATCCCACTTGTTTTTATTACAACAAGTGGAATACAGCTCCCTTTATTTATCTCATTTCATCACAATCTGCTTCAATTTTTAATTTATTTAAAACATCAGCGGCAAATTTTTCCAAAGTATCTTTATTGTCACGTTGTGGCAACTTATATCCGACAAAATACGGTGACGCAACGAATCTCGGTACTATCTTACAAATAATATCTCCATCTTCATCGTAGAAAAAAATATTGTATGAATCGCAGGCTCCGTTATGAAAATCATTTAATAAATAACGAACTGTAATTCTAGCAAACTCTGCCAAATCATTTAAATACTTAGCATCATTAATTCTAATATTAAATTCAACGAATCCCATAATCGGTTCTTTGGAAATATTAAATTCGATATTATCTGACTTCCAAATTTCGTAACCGTTAAAGTTATGCTTGCTTATGTACTGGTATCCATCGACATTATCTAATCCAACAATTTGAAAGTGTGGATGTCTGAGACTTCCCCCGGACATTGGTCCAAAATTCTTGTACATCAAAACACTCTTATACTTCTTAGTCAGTAATAATGAATGCCAACAATCAAAAATAAACTGAAATACTTCGGAATTCTTCTTAACTGAATATTTTGAAATATCGTCGTCATGTTTATTAGATTCAATTAAGACCGTTTGATATGTATCCTTCAAGGTTCGGAATTTATTTTCCAGCCAGATCATATCATCTTTTTGCTTAATGATATTAGTCAAACTGTCAGTATCACAAAATGGACAAACGGCCGCTTTCTTTTTGGTATCTCTAGGTTTTCCCTTAGCTACATCCAGCTGAAAAATCAATAAATCTTCTTCATCCAAAATAGTACTCCTTCATTGCGAGTATACAAAAATACTGAAGGGAATTTGATCAGAATCCCCTTCAGTATTTTTAATACTTGTTAATTAATATTTATTTACAAATTATAGTGAACGTGAAGCACCCTTGTAAACAACACCACGTCTTGAATCAACTGTGATTGTTTCACCATCGTTGATCAAGCTTGTAGCATCCTTAGCACCAACAACAACTGGTAGACCCATAGCAATACCAACTACGGCTGCGTGTGAAGTCAAACCACCGTTTTCAACAACTACGGCACTAGCTTTTTCAAGAGCTGGAAGATAATCCTTGTCTGTCATTTCTGTAACAAGAATATCTCCTTCTTTAATTTTGTCATTAGCTTCTTTAGCTGAGTGAGCAACTACTGAATTACCAACAACTGATTCTTCACCAACACCTTGGCCTTTAACTAGCTTTGAACCAATTAGTTGAACCTTCATAACGTTTGTTGTACCACTTTCACCAACTGGAACACCAGCAACGATAAGAATTAAGTCTCCCTCTTTATCAAAGCCAAGTTCTTGAGCTTTCTTAGCAGCAAGGTCGAACATTTCATCTGTGTTAGCAGGTCTGTCAGCAACGATAGGTTGAACACCCCAGTTAACTGTTAGTCCACGTTGTGTTGTTTCATCAAATGTGATTGCAAGAATATCAGCACTTGGACGATACTTAGAAATCATACGAGCTGTGTAACCTGACTTAGTAGCTGCAACAATTGTCTTAATGTTCAATTCTTCAGCAGTTCTAACAACAGATTCACCGATTGATTCTGTAACGTTTGAGCCTTTGTATTCTTCGAATCGTTGAATAGCTAATTGATTGCTGCTATCCAATTGTTTTTCTGTACGTTCGTCAATTACGGCCATAGCTGAAACTGATTCAACAGGATAATCACCATTAGCACTTTCACCAGAAAGCATAGTTGCATCTGTACCATCAAGAACAGAGTTAGCAACATCGGTAACTTCAGCACGTGTAGGACGTGGGTTTTCTTGCATTGAATCAAGCATTTGTGTAGCTGTAATAACTGGCATACCTAATGCATTACATTTTTGGATCAAGCTCTTTTGAACGAATGGTACGTTTTCAAATGGAATTTCAACACCCATGTCACCACGAGCAACCATTAGACCATCAGAAACTTTCAAAATAGAATCGATATTATCGATACCTTCTTGTGATTCGATCTTAGGGAAAATTTGAACTTGTTCCATGTGTTTTTCTTCAAGGATTTCACGAATATCAAGAACATCTTGTGCTTTACGAACAAATGAAGCAGAGATGAAGTTAATATCATTGTCACAACCAAAACGAATATCATCAGCATCTTTTTCTGTGATACCAGGTAGGCGGATTTCAACACCAGGTGCATTAACACCCTTACGTGAACCGATCTTACCATCGTTTTGAACAACTGTAACTAATTCACGATTCTTGTCGTCTTTTTCTGTGATCTTAAGATCAACAAGACCATCATCGATTAATACATGACCACCGACGTGTGTATCATCGTATAGGCCAGGATATGTAACAGCAATCTTTTCAGGGTTACCTGTTAATTTATCGTCCATTGAAATACGGATAACATCACCGATCTTAGCTTCAAACTTACCACCGTCTTGAACAGTTGTACGGATTTCAGCACCCTTTGTATCCAAAACGATACCAACTGTCTTGCCTGTGATCTTTTCAGCTTCATGAACCATGTTCATACGTGCTAAATGTTCTTCATGATCACCATGTGAGAAATTGAAACGGAAAACATTAGCTCCGGCTTCAATTAACTTTGTGATTGTTTCAACATCATTAGATGCAGGTCCAAGTGTACTTACGATTTTTGTTCTTTTCATCGAGAATCTCCCTTTTCTTTTGTTGTTCATTATTTATTGTAACAAACTATCTGCTTAGTGATTGATTTAAATCATATAAGTCTAGATCTGGCTTGTGCTTATTATCAAATAGGTCAAGCATGTTGTGATATGTCAACTTATTGTCTTCGATACCAATAGCAACGCCACCTTTTCCTTCTTCAAGAAGGTCAACGGCATAAGCACCCATCTTACTTGCCAAAACACGATCTCTGGCTGTTGGTGAACCACCACGTTGTACGTGTCCTAAAACAGTACTACGAACTTGGAAATCACCATATTCATTAAGCTTATCTGCAAATTCTTGAGCGTGCATAACACCCTCAGCAAGAACAACAAGCATGTGTTTCTTGCCCTTTTCACGTCCTTCTTTGATACGTTGAGCAATATCAGCAATATCAAAGTCACGTTCAGGAACAACAATCTCTTCAGCACCACCGGCGACACCAGACCATAAGGCGATATCTCCAGCTCCTCTACCCATAACTTCGATAACAAAAGTTCTTTCATGGGATGTAGCAGTATCTCTGATTTTATCGATTGATTCGATAACTGTACTTACAGCTGTGTCGAAACCAATTGTGAAATCAGTGTAAGGAATATCGTTGTCAATTGTACCTGGTAGGCCAACGGCATTATATCCATGCTCTGTTAAACGCAAAGCACCGTGATATGATCCATCTCCACCGATAACAACTAATGCATCAATTCCGAATTTCTTAAGTTGTTCAATACCCTTAAGTTGACCTTCTACTTTGGCGAATTCAGGATATCTTGCTGAATACAAGAATGTTCCGCCACGTTGAATACGGTCAGAAACGTCAGAGGCTGTAAGTGGGAAAATATCACCCGCAACCAATCCGGCATATCCATAATTGATACCAAACACTTCAAGGCCCTTATCTAAAGCCCTACGTGTGACTGCTCTAATAGCAGCGTTCATTCCAGGGGCATCTCCACCACTGGTTAAAATACCAATCCGCTTCATTTGTTCACACTCCAAATTTATTTGTTTCAAAAACAAAACCTAATAAAATATAACATTTTTATCGGATACTTTGTAGAGCTGAAAACGTTTTATGACAAAATTAATTATGTTTTTTCAGAAAAACGTTCTTTTTGCCCAACAAGCTTTCCAATTTAACTCTTACTTCATCTGAAAAATTGATCCAACGATTAGACTTCAGAATCACGGCCCGCTTATCTTTTTCACGATACAAGATAACCGGGATCTTCCCAGGAGAGCTTTCGATAGTTTCATAAAGCTTAGACAAATTGTCTTCATTATCAAAGGTTTTCATAATTTTTAAATATAACTTTTCATCAGGAAGTTGTACCGTATATTGCTTTGGATCATTAAATCTATCTGCAATGAATTCAATATCGCCACGACGTCCATCACTTGCACGCCCAACAATTAAGAATATTTTTCCTTCTAATTCAGTATTCTCAAGTTTTTGGAAAAGATTAGGAAAAATAGTAACTGAGATTGAACCAGTCTCATCCTCAACCGTCGCAAAACACATCCGTTGTCCCTTTTTGGTTCGGATAACACGAGGACGCTTGATCAACCCCAAGACATTGACATCTTGATTCTTAACATTTGTCAAATTTGAAATTTTAATCGTATTTGTGTTCAATAACCTCTCTCGATACTTCTCGACTGGATGTCCCGAAACATAAATTCCAAGATATTCTTTTTCTTGATTCAGTTTTTCAGTTAATGAGTAATCATCTACTTCATGCTTTTTAGGATCAAGTACATCGAATAACGAAAGGTTACTGCCAGCGAGTTGAATACTTTCAATCAAATCCTTGAAGTCAAGCATCAATTCATGTCGATTGCGATTGAATGAATCAAATGCACCTGACAAAATCAGTGGATCAATATAGTCATCTTTGACGAATCTAATATCAATCCGCTTCAAAAAGTTCTGTGGATCAGTGAACTCGCCCTTATTTTGTCGTTCCTCAATAATATCCTTTGCCAAATCACGGCGCATCCCTTTAACACTCAAGAATCCAAAACGAATTCCACTACTATCGACCGTAAAATCACTTTCACTCTTATTGATATCAACACTTTTGATCTTCAAATTCCGATCTTTGGCTCCTTGAACATATAACGAAATCTTACTTTCATTATTCAAATTAGCATTCATCAAGCAGTTAAAAAATATTTCTGGGAAATGAACTTTGATGTATGCCAGCCAAAAGGCAATCATCGAATAAGCAACTGAATGTGACTTATTGAAGCCATAATTACCAAAGGTTTCGATATACTTATAAACCTTCTCAGCTGAATCTCTGTCATGCCCTTGGGCAACAGCCCCCTCAACAAACTTTTTATGATTCTCATCCATCAAAGCTTCGTTCTTCTTACTGATAGCACGACGTAAAATATCAGCATCTGCCAGTGAGAAACCAGCCATCTCTGAACTAGCCTGCATAACTTGCTCCTGATAGACCAAAATTCCATATGTTGGCTTAAGGATTTTTTCCAAAGATACATCTGGATAAGTTACCGGTTCTTGTCCATGCTTTCTAGCAATGAAAGTATCAATGTTTTGCATCGGACCCGGACGATACAACGCGTTAGTTGCAACGACATCGTTAAAGCTTGTCGGTTTAAGACGTCTTAGGACACTTCTAATACCATCAGACTCAAATTGAAAAATACCGTCTGTGTCGCCTCTCTGAAACAATTCTAAGGTTGGTTCATCATCCAACGGAATTCTTTCAGGGACGAATTCTTTTTGATACTTCTCAGAAATCAAATTAATCGCTTGATCCAAGATAGTTAGATTTCTTAATCCCAAAAAGTCCATCTTCAGCAAACCAATGCTTTCAACATTATTCTTAGTCTGTTGCGTCAGGTTAATACCGTCATCTTCTAATTGAACGGCAACAATATCAGTCATCGGCTTCTTACTAAGAACTATCCCGGCCGCATGGGTCGAATAATGTCTAGGGATACCTTCTATTCTACGAGCTACTTTGAAGATCAATCGGTTCTCTTCGGTACCGTCCACCAATCCTTGAAGCGTATTCGACTCTTCAATTGCTTCTTTCAACGTGATATTGAGCTTACGTGGAATTGCGTTGGACCATTGTGTTAATTGAAACTGTGTTTGACTAAAAGTCCTAGAAATATCTCTCAATGCCATCTTGGCAGCGAGTGTACCAAAAGTAATTATTTGAGCCATATGGTCAGAGCCATACTTGTCATGCATGTACATTACCATTTCGTCTCTACGGTCATCAGGGAGGTCCAAATCAATATCGGGCATGTTGACACGTTGGGGATTCAAAAATCGTTCAAACAGCAAATCATACTTAATTGGATCCACTTGCGTTATGCCTAATGTGTAAGAAACCAATGAGCCAGCTGCTGACCCACGACCAGGACCAGTTTTGATTCCAATTTCATGAGCATGCTTGATAACATCCCAAACAATCAAAAAGTAATCCGAAAATCCCATCTTATCGATAACACTTAATTCATACTTCAATCGCTGTGAATAGTTTTCAGGAATATTGCCATTAAGACGTTTATTCAATCCACGACTAGCCAAGCTAGACAGGAATTCAGCTGATGACAAGTTATCCTGAGTTTTGAATTCAGGTAATTCTGTATCTTTAAACTCAATTTCAACATTACATTTTTCAGCAATTTCATTCGAAATCTGAACAGTGTTTTGCATATCTACTCGACTAAAGTCGCTATCAAAGACATCAGCTGTTCTCAAATAATGATCGCCTTCCTCAACAACTTGGCTGATACTCTCGAACTTTTGTCCAGTTCTCAAATTGTTTAATACCTGATATGCCAAATGATCATCAGAATTAACGTATCTAACATCACCTAATGCTGCCATTGGTACTTCGATAGTATTAGAAATCTCTTTGACACGTTTAACATTGTTGATCTGTTGCGAATACAAACCGACTCCCAAGAAAAATGAATCTGGATCAACCACTGAGTTTATCCTAGAAAAATAGTCTTGCACGTCATCTGAAATAATAATTTCGCAATCCGTCGCTGGAGTGATGACAAAAATATTATTCATAAATTGTTTAATGTCATCAATACTAATAAACTGTTTTGAAGACATAACTATTGAGGATATTTTAATAAGATTCTGATACCCTTGATCATTCTTTGCTAATAATATTAGTGGATATGAATTGTCTGAATCCTGAATTCCGGCAATTTCAATCGTTAATCCAATAATCGGTTTGATTCCTATTTTCTTAGCATATTTATAAAAATCAATTGAACCATACAAATTGTTAATATCAGTCAAGGCAATTGAAGAATACCCACGTTCTTTTGCCTGATCGATAAGTTCTGGAAGTTTAACGGGACTATGCAGTAGGCTGTAGCTGCTCATTACTTGTAGTTGCGTTTGCAATTTGTCGCCCCCCTTAGTTAAAATTATATCAAATTGAGTAAAACTTTATTGGGCTAAACTCTTTTTTGTGCTAAACTACTGGAGAAAGTGAGATGGAAGATATGAGATATGTTGCTGTAATTTTTTGGGCAGTTGTTCTAGGTCAAGTAGCTGGCTTTATCGGCGGTGCATTGAACCAACAAACTTTTAATTCCCAACAAACAATGATTGTTACTGTAGTATTTGCAATTATCTTCAGCATTATTCCAATGCTTCTAGATAACGATAAAAAGAATCGCGCTTAGTCATAAGCGCTTTTTTTGTGTTTTGGAGGAGAATAATGAAAATAAAAAATATTGATCATTTAGTTTTGACCGTTCACGATATATTTGTAAGCTGTGATTTTTATTCCAAAATATTAGGAATGGAAGTGATTACTTTCGGACAAAATCGTAAAGCCTTAAAATTTGGTTCAGAAAAAATTAATCTTCATCAAATTGGACATGAATTCGAACCTAAAGCTGATAGACCCACACCTGGATCGGCAGATCTGTGCTTAATAACTTATACTGATCTCACTGAGGTTATTGAAGAATTAAAAAATAATAATGTTCCCATTGAACAAGGACCAATAGAAAAAAATGGATCCGAAGGAAAAATCGAATCCGTATATATTCG
The DNA here is from genome assembly GCF_003946575.1 of Companilactobacillus jidongensis. GTDB lineage: Bacteria > Bacillota > Bacilli > Lactobacillales > Lactobacillaceae > Companilactobacillus > Companilactobacillus jidongensis. The sequence goes on from NZ_RHOP01000017.1 coordinate 48,923, forward strand.
CGATCCAGATATGAATTTAATTGAATTATCTAATTACAAACAAAAATGAGACTATCTTAGCCAGCAACGCTGACATTATAGTCTCATTTTTTTATTTTGTAATATATAGATAGAAATCCTTAGTTGCTAAACTAACGTTGTAGTTTACGCCCTTAGACGTAATTTGTTTCATGGTAGTCGTACCACCGTCAGCATCCTTAACTTCATCGCCGAGCTTCTTAACAACCTTTTTACCGTCGGCACCAACGTATTGAGAAATCAGAACTAAATCAGTTCCAAAATCTTTCATGCCAGATTTTGACTTCATTGATTTGTATGTAATATTCATTGCAATACCCATCAATTGTCCACCTTGAACATTCATTCTTAGCTTAGTTCCATTACTTGTGGTGTACGTAAAAATACCGTCCTTAGCAATTAATGGCAGTTGATCTGTTTGTTTGCCCATCTTCAAATTCATAAAATTATATTGTTGTGCAAACGTCGTATAGTCGATCAATTCATTGGCTTTTGTTACCTTGACGATTTTGGTTTTAGTATCATTGCCCTTTTTAGCTTTGATCTTTACATTTTTTGATTTAGTAGCAACTGGAACAGAAATAGCAAAGTGATCATCAGTAACCTTTACATTTTTGGTAACTCCACTTACTGTGTAAGTCAACTTATCATAATCCGTGGCCTTACCCTTAACAACAGCTACCAAACCGTCGGCAGAATATTCACTCTTCGTAGTTGATAGATCCAACTTTGAACATCCCGTCAATAGTATGAAGAACAAAGGAACTAATACTAAAAATAAATATTTTATTTTTCTATTCATAATCATATGATTCCCCATGTATTAAAAAAAAGCCAAGCATAATTGACTTGGCTTTTAATTAAGCTTCTTTCTTGTCTTCGATAACTTTTTCACCCTTGTACATACCTGATGGTGATACATGGTGACTTAAACGATATTCACCGTTAGCAACGTCAAATTGCATATTTGGTGTATCTAATTTAATGTGTCCACGTCTTTGACGTTTTCTTTGTTTTGATGTTTTTCTCTTTGGAACAGCCATATTTAAAAACTCCTTTATTTATATTACTTAATCAAATCTAACGTTTAATATAATACTATCATAAAAACGTTTGAGCAAGCAAATTTACTATTTTGTTTGTTTTTTTACCTGATTTTCCTTCAAAGCGTCAGCTATTTGACTATCATTTGACACTTTTACGTTAGAAATTTGTTTCTTAGCACTTCGTGATAATTTATTATCATCCTTCTTTTTACCTGAACTTGCAAGTAACATTGTAATAATTGCTCCAAGTAATAAAGAAACAATAATCAAAATTATCAATGGTAATTTAACATGTGTGAATCCAAAACTGACTGTGACCGGATTAACATTTAACACTGCAAAAATAACAACTATTAATGCAATGATCAATCCAATTACAAATCTTGACTGTTTATTATTCATAAAAGTCATCCCCTACTTACGATTTCCTAATGTACCCGCTAGGTAATCTCCTACGCTTGGAGCAATTTTATAAAGAACTGCTGCCAATTCCATATAACGTGGGCGATTAATCTCACGCTTGCTTTTATTAAACGTATTAACGATATCCCACGCTAATTTGTCTGGATCTAAAACAAAATACTTCACTGAATCTAGATAATTTCCACCATGATCAGCTGTATCAAAGAAGTTTGTCGCAACTGGTCCCGGATTAATAGTTGTAACTTTAACATCGAATGGTTTCAGTTCCAAACGTAATCCATCGGAAAATCCAATAACCGCAGCTTTGGTTGCTGAATATGCGGCCGATTTAGGCGTAGTTATCTTACCAGCCATTGAACCAACATTGAAAATATGGCCATGACCATTAGCAATCATCTTTTGTGCAATTAAGCGACTCATCAGCATTAATCCTAATACATTAACACGGAACATTTTTTCAACTGTTTCGAATTCAGTATCTAGATAATTTGAAAAGTCACCAAATCCTGCCGCATTTACTAATATATCAATATTATCAGAAAATTCAAATGCCTTATCGACACCAGCAATTATTTGTTTAGGATCACTCATATCGATCAGAATATATTCATGATGGGCTGTTTCAGCACCAACACGAGTACATTCATTCTTAACCTCGATCAGTTTGTCCTCACTTCTAGCTACCAAGATTAAATTAGCACCGAGCTTGGCAGAATTAACTGCTACATCTTTACCGATACCAGATGAAGCACCAGTTACTAAAACTGTTTGATTCAATAAATTATTCATTCTACTACCTGCTCTCCTATATTTTAAATGGTACCTCGTAGATATCAAAATCATTAACTACTTTAGTATTCTTAAAAACTTTTTGAGCTTCTTTTTGTAAAATCAATGAGCCTTTACCGGTATATCTAGCCGAAATATGAGTCAACAACAATCCCTTGGCATTACACTTTTTGGCTACCTCAGCTGCATTGGTTGCGGTTGAATGAAAATAATTATAAGCCAATTGTTTTTCATCATTCGAAAATGTCGATTCATGAACAATAACATCTGCATCCTGTGACAACTTGTCTATCTCAGGAGTGTAGCGTGTATCTGAAATAATTGTCACAACTTTACTTGGCTTATCAGGTCCAATAAAATCTTGACCATTCAATTCAGTGCCATCCGCAAGTGTGACCGTCTTACCAGCTTTTAATTGTCCAAAAATTGGACCATTAGGAATATTATATTTTTTCAACTCATCAACTAACAGTTCACCAGTACGAGGTTTTTCAACCACACGATAACCATAGCAAGTAATTCGATGTTTCAGTTTTCCAGCGTAAACGCTGAAGGTCTTATCATTGAATACTTCTCCGCCATTCTTTAACTCGATGTACTTGATCCTGTAGTTTAATTTGCTACCAGTGACTCTCAAAGAAGTCTCAACGAATTCTTTGATTCCAACTGGACCATAGATCTCCAATGGAGAAGTACCACCCTGATTGGCTCTACTGGCTAATAAACCAGGTAAGCCAAAAATATGATCACCATGCAAATGAGTAATAAATATCTTAGTAATTTTTCTTGGTCGAATTGTTGTTCTTAAAATTTGATGCTGTGTCGCCTCGCCTACATCAAAAAGCCAAACTTCGTTTCGTTCATCCAACATTTTTAATGCTGTACTTGAAACGTTTCTGCCCTTAGATGGGACGCCGGCTCCTGTTCCTAAAAATTCTAATTCCATATAAAAATCCTATTCTATTTTTTATCTAATACTTTCAAAATATCTTTTACTACAAATGAAGCATAGTACATTGATCCATCTGGATTTGGATGAACATTATCATCGTAGAACCAGTCTGTATGCCCATTAGAATAATCATTCCAGTCAATAACATGCAAGTTCTTATACTTGCTGGTAGCTTGACTTAGAACACCATTAACTGTTTTTTCCCAAGGTCTAGTTGGTACATGAACGTTGATCCAAAAGACATTTCTGCTTGGACCGACTAATCTCATGATCTGATCAACTTGTTGAGCACTGATCGGACCATTAGTACCTAATCCAATCATGACATTAGGTGCTAATACACCTTGGTCTTTGTAATTCTGCAAAATATCAACACTAGCATCGACTTGACGACTGACAGCAGCATCAACGATAACCTTCTTATCGTCAAACAACTTCAAGAAATTATCTGAACCATCGGCCATAACTGAATCGCCGACAGCAGTAAGTGGTATATCTTTCAATTGTTGTAATTGAATCTGTGTTAGTCCATATTTTTCAAAATCTTGGTTAACAGGATTATCCTTTGCGGCCTTTTTATATCTAGCCATATCAGCTGCACTAATCTTACCAGTTGTTTTCTTAGCCTTGTTTTTCTTCAAATTATCAATAGCTGCTTGTTTCTTTTTCTTGTTAGCTTTTTCATTCTTGGTAATCTTATCAGCCAGTTGACTGTGATTAACATTAGGATTTGGTGCACTGACCGCTTTAACTACACTATAACAACCAGTTATAGTGATCAAGGCAATCAGCACCGCCAAGACCTTTTGATAACCAAGTGAACGTTTGAAGAAGTACTTGATTGAATCCCAATTGGCATGTGCCAATGGTTGTTCAACATATCTGAACGAGAATTCAGTAACCAAGACGATCAAAATCACTTCAATCACTGGATAAAGAATTGGATGATCTGCAATGTTCTTGAATTTTGATTCAAAGAAAATCATTACAGGAAATTGGTATAAGTATAAACCGTAACTTCTGCTTCCAATATAATGGAATACTTTGTTACTTAATACCTTATTCCAAAAAGCATCCGGATGCGCAACAACTGCGATCAAAATACATGTAACCAATGTAAAAATAAACATTCCACCACGGTATAAGAACGGATCATTATCTTTCACAGTAAAAATCATCAAGATAATCAAAGCGATGGCCATACCACCGATAAGATTCAGTTTGAACCTATCATTCTTTTCGATTCCACCCTTGAGACGTTCAGCGGGCCATACTAGTGCCAAGCCACACCCCATAAGGATAGAGAATAAACGCGTATCAGTACCATAGTAAATTCTACTTGGATCAACTCCCGGCTTAAATAAAATTGCCATCCAAATTGCGGAAGCAATAGAAACAACCATAGTGAATCCAAAAATACGACTCTTCTTCACACCAAACTTAATAAATAGTAGCAATAATAAAGGCCAAACAATATAGAACTGGCCTTCAATTGACAAAGTCCAAAGATGGGTGAATGGTGATTCATTATTCGCAAATCTTTCAAAATATGATTGACCATTGAATATTTGCCACCAGTTATAAACATTCAGAACATTAGTTAAGACGATTTGATCTAAATGATACAGCAAATTCTTCAGAAAGAAGAAAATGTATGCCCCTGAAGCCAGCAGCACAAACAACATTCCTGGATACAAACGTTTGACACGTTTCCAATAAAAATCCTTTAAATCGAATTTCTGACCGTAATCGGTCGTATTGAAAAAGTGATCAGTTATTAGATAACCAGAAATTAAGAAAAAAATTGGAACTCCCAAATATCCACCGGAAAAGACGTTAGGATTCAAGTGATACATTATGACACCTATAACCCCTAAAGTACGTAATCCGTCAAATCCGCTTATATATCTTCTTTTCGGTGATTTATTCATTATACTTATTTACCCCTAAATAAATTCAAACGTGAAATCAAGAATTGTCACAGAATCACCAGATTCTGCTCCTGCTTTCATAAGACCATCTTCAATTCCCATGCTCTTAAGTTGACGTGCAAATCTCATAATTCCATCTTGGTGATCCAAGTTACTCCTTTGAAGAAGTAATTCAACATCGTGTCCCTTAACAATAAAGCTGTGATCTTCATCTTTTTCAATCGTAAATTTCTCAGCTTTTGTCTCATAATTGTATTCTTTAGTTTCGTCAGTTTGAACATCAAAGTGAATAGGTTCTACATTTGCTAGAATCTCACTTGTATGGTTCATCAAATCTTTGACACCAGTATGTTGGATACTTGAAATTGGGAAGACATCCACATCGTGATCATCAGAATGTTCCAATAGCTGTTTTTTGAACTCTTCCATTCTTTCTTCTGAGCCTTCAATATCCAGCTTAGTTGGAACAATTACTTCTGGACGCTTTAAGATGTTTTCATCATAATTACCTAATTCTTCACGGATTGATAAATAATCCTCATATGGATCACGACCATTTTCAGGATCCATATCCACAAGGTGAAGAATTACACGTGTACGTTCAACGTGACGCAAGAATTGAATTCCTAGGCCGACACCATTTGATGCACCTTCGATCAAACCAGGAAGATCAGCAATAACAAAATCTTGACCATTATCCAGCTTAACCATACCTAAGTTAGGTGAAAGTGTCGTAAAGTGATATGCCGCAATCTTAGGCTTTGCTGATGTAGCGACAGATAATAAGGTCGACTTACCAACTGATGGGAATCCTACCAGACCAACGTCAGCAATCAATTTCAATTCAAGACGTAAGTGAATTTCTTGTCCTGGTTCACCATTTTCGGCAACTTCTGGTGCACGATTCTTCGAGTTAGCGAAATGAATATTTCCACGACCACCGTCTCCACCTTTAGCAACGACTAGTTCCTGGTCATGTTTTATAAGATCACCGATTAATTTTCCAGTATCTTCATCATATACCGATGTTCCTGCTGGCACAGCAATGTAGACCGGATCAGCTTTGTGACCGTACATTCCCTTTATTTGACCGTTTTGGCCCGGTTGTGCTTTAAAGATACGTTTGTATCTGAAATCCATCAAGGTATTCATACCTTCATGAGCTTTTAATATGATGTCCCCACCGCGGCCACCATCTCCACCGGCTGGACCGCCTAGCGGAACATATTTTTCATGGCGAAAGGCGACGGCTCCGTCCCCACCTTTACCAGATCTAACGGTGATTTTAACGTTATCTACGAACATTAAAACCCCCCTTTCTAAACATAGTTATCATTTTTAAATTTTAGCACAAAAATAGATATCATTATACGTTGAATAAAAACAATTAAATTATTCAAATTCGCGCAACGATAATACATTTTAAACGTTTTTGAAGTTTTTTGAAAGAATTTGAACGAAATTGGTTGATTTTGAATGAATTTGATGTATTATATTTGTCGTGAGGTGAAATGAAAGTGCTTACTGAAGAAAGACAACAAATTATACTAGAACAATTAAAACTTCATAATATTGTTAAACTACATGATTTGATTCCTTTAACAGAGGCATCCGAATCAACGTTAAGACGTGACCTACAAGATTTAGAAAATTGTCATAAGTTATTAAGAATTCACGGTGGAGCTCAAAATGTTATCTCTTTGCATGAGGAACCTGCCATATCACAAAAAGCCACCGTTCACTTAGACGAAAAAAAAGCTATTGGACGAGTTGCTGCTGGTCAAGTACGAAATCAAGAAGTGATATTCTTGGATTCTGGATCAACTATTCAATTCATGATCCCATATCTTATTGAAAACAAAAATCTATTGGTTATAACTAATAGCGTTGATAATGCCTCAATGTTAGCTGATTACAATATTGAAACTTTTCTACCTGGTGGTAAATTAAAATCCTCCACTAAGGCCCTGATTGGTTCAACAATGGTGCAGACACTGGAAACTTATCATTTTGACAAGTGCTTCTTAGGAACAAATGGGTTCTCCATTGATTCAGGATATACAACTCCTGATCCTGAAGAGTCTGCTATCAAAAAACTAGCAATCAAACAATCCAATCAAACATTTATTCTTTCTGACAATTCAAAATACTGCCAAGTCAGCTTCAGTAAATTCGCCGACTTGAAAGATGCTACATTAATTACCAACGAATTGCCAGTAAAAGAATCGGGATTATTAAATAAGAAAACAAAAGTTATGGAGGTAAACTAATTGATTTATACAATTACAGCTAATCCTTCAATTGATTATGTATTACAATTGAAGACTCTTACTACTGGTGAAGTTAACAGAACAACTAATGATGTTAAACTTCCTGGTGGCAAAGGGATCAATGTCTCACGTATTCTCAAGGAATTGAACATTGATTCAACTGCTTTAGGTTTTGTAGGTGGAGCTACCGGCGAAATGTTCAAAAGCTTACTGGCACAACATGATCTTAAAACAGATTTCACAGCCGTTAAAGAAGACACACGTATTAATGTCAAAGTTAACGCTGTCGAGCAAGATGAAGAAACAGAGATCAACGGAATGGGACCTGCTATTTCATCTGACGAAAAAAACACCTTCATCAATCAACTAAAATCCGTTGGTAATGGTGATGTCGTTATCATGTCCGGTAGCCTGCCAAAGAAGTTACCAGAAACATTTTACTTAGACATCGCAAAAATGATTCAAGCTCAAGGTGCTGACTTCGTTATTGATACTACTGGCCAAGCATTATTGGATACATTGTCATTGCATCCCCTAGTTGTTAAGCCAAACAATCATGAACTTGCCGATTTATTCCAAACAACTTTTAGTTCTGACCAAGAAATAATTGATCATGCTAAAAAATTATTGGATCAAGGTGCAAAGCATGTACTGGTATCAATGGCCGGCGATGGTGCTCTACTTGTAACAAAGAATCATACGTACAAAGCTAACGCACCAAAGGGAACTGTTATCAATTCAGTTGGTGCTGGAGATTCAATGATTGCTGGTTTTGTAGGAACATTCATGCAAACTAACGATCCAATTGAAAGCTTCCACATTGGAGCAGCATGCGGTTCTGCTACTGCTTTCAGTCAAGATATCGCTATTAAAGAAAAAATTGATAAAGTTTATAAAGCAATTGATATTACAGAATTAAGTTAAGGGAGGGACTTATTCATGGATCTAAAACAATTATTACTAAAAGACGCCATGATCATGGATCTTAAAGCTACTACTAAAGAAGAAGCTATTGAGGAAATGGTCGACAAGTATTACCAAGTTGGAGTTATTAATGACAAAGACTTGTACAAATCAGATATTTTAAAACGTGAAGCGCAAACAAGTACTGGTATTGGTGATGGGATTGCCATGCCACATGCTCGTGATAAGGCTGTACAACGTGCTACAGTATTATTCGCTAAGAGTGCCAAGGGAATCAATTTTGACTCACTTGACGGACAACCAGCATTCTTGTTCTTCATGATTGCTGCTCCAGATGGTGCTGACAATCTTCATTTGCAAGCACTTGCTGCTCTATCATCACTATTGATCAACCCAGATTTAGTTGCTAACTTAAAGAAAGCAACTACTGCTGATGAAGTTCAAAAATTATTCGATGATGCAATGGCCGCTAAAGAGGCTAAAGATAAAGCTGATGAGGAAAAACAAGCTGCTAAAGATGCTGCCGCAAAAGCTGCTGAGGCATCAGGTTCAACTGAAGATCAAAAACCTTACGTTGTTGCCGTAACTGCTTGTCCAACTGGTATTGCCCACACCTACATGGCTGAAGCTGCTCTTAAAGAACAAGCTGAAAAAATGGGTATTGACATCAAGGTTGAAACAAATGGTTCTGAAGGTGTTAAACACAAGCTCACAGCTGCTGAAATCAGACGTGCTACTGGTGTTATCATTGCTGCTGATAAAAAAGTTGATATGCCTCGTTTTGATGGCAAACACTTGGTCAACCGTCCCGTTTCAGATGGTATCAACAAAGCTGAAGAACTTATCAATTTAGCGACAGAACAAAAAGCCCCTATCTTCCACGCTGAGGGTGGAGCTGCCGCAAATGATGAAGAATCTACAGAATCAAAATCACTTTGGTCAAAGATCTATGCTGACTTAATGAACGGTATTTCTAATATGCTTCCATTCGTTGTTGGTGGTGGTATCTTAATGGCTATCTCATTCTTACTTGAAAGTTCAGTCGGAGCACACTCACAGTGGTTCTTATTCTTCAATAACGTTGGTAACTATGCATTTAGTTTCTTAATTCCTGTTCTAGCTGCTTATATTGCTGTTTCAATCGGTGATCGTCCTGCCTTACTACCTGGTTTCGTTGGTGGTTATATGGCATCACAAGCTACTGCATCAGTTGTTTCGTCTAAGAGTCCTGCTGGATTTATCGGTGGTCTACTTGCTGGTTTCATTGCTGGTTGGACTGTTGTTTACTTGAAGAAGGCTCTCAAGAATCTTCCTAAGTCATTAGATGGTTTGAAACCTATCTTGCTCTACCCTGTTCTAAGCCTTCTGATCGTCGGTGCTTTAATGTACTTCGCGATCGATCCTGTCTTCGCCGTCGTAAATCACGCCATCACAGCTTTCCTTGAATCAATGGGTACTGGTAATGCCGTTATCCTTGGTACATTGCTTGGTGGTATGATGGCTGTCGATATGGGTGGCCCATTCAACAAAGCTGCTTATACCTTCGCTATCGGTACATTTACTGCTACACAAAATGGTGCCTTGATGGCTGCTGTTATGGTTGGTGGTATGATTCCACCTCTAGCAATCGCTATTGCTACAACATTCTGGAAGAACAAGTTTACTGAACAAGAAAGACAAGCTGGTCTATCTAACTATGTTCTAGGTATCTCATTCATCACTGAGGGTGCCATTCCATTCGCTGCTGGAGATCCACTTCACGTTATCGTATCAAGTGTTATCGGTGCTGCAATCGGTGGTGGTTTGACACAACTATGGGGTGTCAACGTACCTGCGCCTCACGGTGGTATCTTCGTTACACCACTTGCTAACAAACCATTAATGTACTTGCTAGCAGTTATTATCGGTTCTGTAATCTCAGGTGTCATCTACGGATTATGGAAACCTGCTAAAAAAGCTGAAGAAGTTGAAAAATAATTACTAACTAGAGCATCTGCTTAACTGCAGATGCTTTTTTGTACATTCTCACTTCAATTGTTGGTTTACCTTCTATCACTGGTATTATAAAATTAAAGTTATATAGCAATCAGGGGGTTTTAGAATGCACAATCAAGTTACAATGAGTCGTTCACAATATCGTAATCAAAATAAAAAAAAGAAACCTTTATTTAAAAAATGGTGGTTTTGGTTACTAATTGTTATCTTAGTAGCAGCTATTGGAACTGGATATTACTACTATCAAGATAATAACTCAGATACCAAAACTGAATCCTCCTCTAAAAAAAATAAATCTGCAAAGAAGAAATCTTCCCAAGTTAAAAAAGCTAGCGGTATTAGACTCGATAATTATAATGGAATATATTTAAGTCAAACTGATGGATTATCACTAGCTAGTCTCCAAAAATTATTTGGTAACTATTCTTCAAGCTCCGACAGCACAATTGGTGATGTTCAAGCCACCTCCTATACCTGGAAAAAGATTGCTAACGGCGATCTGGGAGCATCCCTTATTGTTGGATTCGTTAATGATCACGCCATTAGCAAATCTATCTCTGGATTAAAAGTATCTCGTGATAAAAAAATCACTCTCGACCTTTACAACCAAATCCAAAATGGCCAGTCAGAACAAGACGTTATTAACTTACTGGGAAAACCAAATGGTTATTCAGAAACATCTGTCGAGAACACGGCATCCAAAGTCTACTCATACACATCAGATGTCAAAGGTGACATTGGTGCCAATATCGTTATTACTTTTACAGACGGTGCAGTCAGCAGCAAGAATCAGCTAAGCGTCCAATAATATCAACTATCAAAAAAGGATTCAATCTAATCTCCACAATTAGATTGAATCCTTTTTGGCTCACTTTGTTGAATCTCGCTCATAAATATGAACCGGTATAAGTTGCTGATTATTCTGTGACTTTGTTTTACTATTGACACTTTCCTCAATACGCTGAACACCAACTACTCCCATTTTGTAAAAATCTTGTGACACACTAGTAAGTTGTGGCTGAACTATTTGACACATTTCGGTTCCATCAATGCTGATAATGGATACGTCATCAGGAACATGCAATCCCAGGCTACGTGCTTGGTTAAGAGCGCCGATTGCTGCCATATCACTAGCAGCCACTATTCCGGTTAATTCGGTGTCTTTGCCGTAAGCTTTCATCGCTGATTCACCAGCTGTATAACTGTAATCACCTGACTGAATCCATGAATCCTCCGGTACAATGTTTACCTCACTAAGAGCTTTCTTGTAGCCAGCCAATCTTAATCTTCCAGTATAAGGATATTTATCGATAGCAGCTAAACCAATTCGCCGATGTCCTTTATCAATCAAAAATTTAGTAGCCTCATAGCCGATTTCCATATCGTCGGAACTGACAAAAGGACGATCATCATCGAATCCCATCGATAAAAAACAATACGGAATATCTGATTCTTTCAGCATATTCAAATTGTCATCCGACAAAGCAATCGACAATAATAGGATTCCCATTACCGGACGCTCAATCACCGTCAATAGAGCCTTCCTCTGTTCCTCTGCACTGGCACTATTTGAATAAACAACAATCAAATTGTAACCGTGCTTAGAAGCTTCTGACTGAATCCCATCGATTATTTGACCAGCGAAGTTAGTCTTAACTGAACTAACGACTGCCGCAATAACATTACTTTGTTTCTTTACTAATTCAACGGCTGCCTGATTTTTTTTATAACCCAGTTCTCGGGCGGCGGCTTTGACTTTTTCTGCTGTTTCCGAAGTATAATACTTTGATTTGTTGGATAAAACACGAGAGACGGTTGACGGTGCCACTCCAACTTTACGTGCTATATCTTTAATCGTTGCTGACATTCGACCGTCTCCTATTGATTTAATTAATTATAATTTTACTTCTATTTTCCTTCATGAACAATTGCAACTGAGAAACCACCAATAACCATTGCAACGAAACCGATGATCATCATCATGCTTTGACTACTTCCAACCATTGGGAAAATAATAAAGCTAGCTAATGAACCAATGATCTGTGGTAGACAAACTGCTATATTGAATAATCCTAAATATGATCCATTATTTTTACCATTCAATGATGTTGTCAACATAGTAAATGGTAATGTGTTGATTGTAAAGTTACCAATACCATATAATGCAAAAGCTAATAATGCGATCCATTGACTGTGTGTTGTTGCAACAATAATAATACTGATTGCGTCAGCAAACAATCCAACTGAATACCATAACTTACGTTGAGTTGCCTTAGTTTTAGCGTAGAACAAGCCCCACAATAAAGCCGCAACACTATAGAAGGCAGTCATTACACCGTACCAGTTACCAGCAGCTTGGAAACCAGCTGAAGAAGGATTAGTTGTATTCCAGATGTTATTTGCCATAGCGCCTGTAGCATAAGTCCATGTGTACATGATTCCGATCCAACTGAATAGTTGAACAATTGATAATTCCCAAAATGCTCTTGGAGCACTCTTTAATAATTTCCATAAACTAGGTGTTTCTACTTTTTTTGTTGTATCTAACTTATGATACTTAGCATATGTTTCTGGATCATATTCTCTAACTTTGAAGATCGTTACTAAACTAGTAATCAATAACATCCCTGCACCGATCAAATATGCCCAAATGACAGTAGCTGGGACTTGACCTTTAGGTGCAGTATTCGTCATGCCAAATTTTGTAAGGATGAATGGTAACAATGCGGCTAAAATACCACCTGCATAACTAAAAATTTGTTGCCATGACCATGCAAGGTTCTTTTGATCCTCATTGACCATATCACCCGCAAGCATTTTGTATGGTGCGAGACAAACATTACTAAACAGATCCATTAGAGCAATGGCAATTGCCGCATATACCAATGCTGTCATCGAACCATATCCAAACCCAAATGATCCTGTAAATGGCAATAGAACCATCACAATAACTGTGATCGGTGCACCTACAATTAGATAAGGAATTCTTCTTCCCCAACGTGTCCAAGTACTGTCAGAATACTTACCTAACAATGGTTGAACGAACATTCCTAATAGTGGTGGCAGTAGGAAGAACCAGCCCAAACTATTAGGATTAACACCGATAGTTTGCGTAATTCTACTCATTTGTGATCCTTGCAATGTAAATGCCATATTGACGCCAATACAGCCAAAGGTCATCGCAAAAATCGTACTCATTGGTAATTTTGGTAATGCATTATCGAAGCCAAAAGTTTTTTTCTTCTCTTTAGGTGTTTCTAATGTATCAGTCGACTTTTCAGTTCCGGCTTTCATCATAATAATTCCTTCTTCTATCTAAAATTGATAAACCTTAGCTTCGTACGGACGGATGTCATTACCTAAGTCATCTGAATAATTGCTGATTAATAGTTTGGCATTATCTGGTACTTCATACGATCTATTTAAGTTTTTATTTGTATAGTTAAGGATAATTAACAACGTAGTATCCTTATCTCTTCTTGTATATGCGTACACTTCGGGATCCTTGTCATTGCCTTCAACTAATTCGTATTTACCGTCAATAATTACAGGCATTGTATGACGTAATTTGATAAGTTCTTGATAATAATAAAAAACTGAATTTGGATCTTTTAATGCTTGCTCAACATTGATTTCTTTGTAACAAGAATTCATATGTTCCCAAGGTTTCCCAGTTGAAAATCCCGCATTTTCACTTGCATCCCATTGCATAGGTGTACGCGCATTATCTCGACTGTGCATCCCCATATACTTCAACATTGTTGGTCCATCCAAAAGATGTTGTTCATCCACAATCTGATGGTATGAATTGATTGAATCCAGATCGACATAATCACTTAAATTCTTAAAGTAAGCATTAGTCATTCCAATCTCTTCACCTTCAAAAACAAACGGTGTTCCTTGTTGGAAGTGCAACATTGTAGCTAACATTTTGGCACTCAATACCCGATATTCTTCAGTCGTATCATTACCAAATCTTGATACAACACGTGGTTGATCATGGTTATTCCAGTATAGTGAGTTCCAAGCCTCACCATACAATGACTTCTGCCACTTGGTGAGATTATCTCTTAAATCACTTAAAGCAACTTTGCGATCAGACCAACGGCCGAGCGCAGGATTCTTATTGCCATCTAAGCCCATGTGCTCAAATTGAAAGACCATATCTAGTTCTGCACCACTAAGATTTGCATACCTCTTAGCCTCATCAGTTGTAACTGCGGGTGCTTCACCGACAGTTACCGTCTTGTGATTACTCATGACATTTTTATTCATCTCTTGTAAGAATTCATGAATTCGATGACCATTCGCAACTAGTGGTTCTGGATTGGCATAAAGTTCATCTTTTTGTTTCAACGCATTAGGCAAACCCTCTGGTTTAGAAATGTAATTAATAACATCCATGCGGAAACCATCAACACCCTTGTCTGCCCACCAATTCATCATGTCAAATACTGAATGACGAACATTTGGATTTTCCCAATTCAAATCCGGTTGTTCTGGCGCAAACAAGTGCAAATAGTATTGACCTGATTGTTCGTCGTACTTCCAAGCAGGGCCCATAAAAAATGAACCCCAATTATTAGGTGCCTTACCATCCTTGCCATCACGCCAAATATAATAATCACGATATGGATTATCTTTGCCCTTACGTGATTCTTGGAACCATTTATGTGCGTCTGATGTGTGATTTACAACAAGATCCATCATAATTTTTAATCCTAAGTCATGTGCTTTCTTAAGTAACTTATCAAAATCGTCCATATTACCAAAGTCAGGATTGATTGCCTGATAATCTGAAATATCATAACCATTATCAACTTGAGGTGATTTGTAAATTGGACTTAGCCAAACAATATCAACTCCCAATTTTTTGATGTAGTCTAATCGTTTGGTAATACCAGGCAAATCACCAATTCCATCTCCATTACTATCCTGATAACTAGCTGGATAGACTTGATATACGACTGCGTTATTCCACCATTTTTCCAAAATATATTTTCCTCTTCTGTTTCAACTTTTTTTATTTCGCAAGTTAAGCAAACGTTTGCGCAATTAGAATGTAACCCCTTCCACATTTTTTGTCAACGACTTATTTGAAATCATTTTGTTATCATGCACAAAAAATACCGTATTCATTATATAAATACGGTATTTTTTACGTTCTATAATTTTTATATACTTTTTAACCTTTAGAATATTTCTTATGAAAATCAGTACTAGCCAACGTAATTTTAATCGTTTGTGCAGTTGTCTTGGAAATACCTAATGCTGTTAACTCCTCAATCGAAGCATCCTTCATTTTTTTAACCGATCCAAACTTCTTTAAAAGTTTATTTCTAGTCTTAGGACCAACTCCTTGAATCCCATCCAATCTGGATGACAAAGCATTCTTGCTTCTAGTTTTACGCTGAAAAGTAATCGCAAATCTATGAACTTCATCCTGAATTCTTTGAAGTAAATAGAATCCTTGGCTCTTACGATCAAGTGGAACAATTTCTCCGGCTTCACCAAAAATCAAATGTGAAGTATTATGATGATTGTCCTTAACCATTCCGGCTACAGGTATTTTAATACCCAACTCATTTTGTAAAACATCCATAACAGCGTGTAATTCGATGATTCCGCCATCCATAAGAATCAAGTCAGGTAAATTTCCTTCTTCCTTAAGAACTCTAGAATAGCGACGATAAACTACTTCACGGGTGTTAGCAGCCTCATCAGCACCAGACTGATGTTCTACTTCACCTTTGATCTTATATTTACGGTAATTACTCTTTTCTGGTCGTCCATCTAGAAACTGAACCATAGCTGAAACTGGATTTGTTCCCTGAATATGCGAATGGTCAAATGATTCAATGACATGACCGTAAGGTAAGTCTAATGCTTCAAATATTTGCTTTTGCGCACCATAAGTCTGACGATTATCCAATTCCATCAATCTAAATTTTTCCTGCAAAACAAGTTTGGAATTATCAGCAGCCATATCCATCAAATCCTTTTTTTGACCACGTTGCGGCGTTCTAAACGGAACATCTAGAACTTCTGAAAGAGTGTCCTTATCTAGATTACTTGGAACCAAAATTTCCTTTGGCATAACCTGATTTCTTCGATTATAAAATTGTAAAATAAACGTCGATAATTCCTCTTCGGGAGAATTGATACATGCGAATACTCTCTTTTCACGTTTCATCAATCTTGCCTGACGAATAAAGAAAATTTGAATGGAGATCCAACCTTTTTCAACATAATAATTAAAAATATCTCGAGGAGTACTATCATTAGAAATGATTTTTTGTTTCTCAACAGTAGTCTCAATATACTTAATTTGATCACGTAATTCACCAGCGCGTTCAAATTCAAGTTCCTCGGAGGCCTTTTCCATTCGTGATGCAAGTTGCAATTTTATCTCACCAACATTACCGCCTAAAAACTTTTTGATTTTCTCAATTTGTCCATTATACTTCTCAATTGGAACATCTTGGAAACAGGCACCTAAGCACTGTCCCATATGATAATATAAACAAGGTCTTCCCATATGTCCCTGACAACGACGTAATGGATAAACTTTTTGTAAAAAGTTCAATGTATTCGACGCAGCCCAAACATTAGGATATGGACCAAAGTAGTAGGCACCATCCTTCTTGATTTGACCAGTTATTTCCATTTTGGGATCACGTTCATTGGTTATTTTAATATATGGATAACCAGTCCCACGTTTCA
This sequence comes from Companilactobacillus jidongensis, assembly GCF_003946575.1. Taxonomy (GTDB): domain Bacteria; phylum Bacillota; class Bacilli; order Lactobacillales; family Lactobacillaceae; genus Companilactobacillus; species Companilactobacillus jidongensis. The sequence continues at coordinate 65,994 of NZ_RHOP01000017.1, forward strand.
ATTTAATATTGTAGTATGGTTGATGCTTTTGAATCAAAGTAATTTCAAGCAGGAATGCCTCTTTATCATTTGAAGTAATAATCGTTTCGAAATCTCGAATTTCAGAGACTAAACGTTCAGTTTTACCTTCGTGCGAGCTTTTGAAGTACGAACGAACACGATTTTTTAGATTTTTAGCTTTACCAACATAAATAATTTTTGAGTTGATGTCCTTCATCAAGTAGCAACCAGGACGTGCTGGTAAAAGACTTAATTTATGTTCAAGATATTCTGTTGCCAAAAAATATCTCCTTTCAGAATCACAATAATTGTTATAATAGCTCTTTCTATTTTACCTAATCAAAAAAAAGTTGCAAGAATTTGAGATTTTATGCAAAAGGTCTTATAATGTAGTTAATTAAAAGATAAATAAAAAATAACCTGAAAGGGGCTGATACCGATGGGCCTAACAGTGAAACGCGAAGAGAATTTTGGTAGCTTATTTGACAAATTTGCTTCACTTCCCGATGATGTCAAAAAAAACGTAGATCGAGTAGATACTGCGGATAAGAAATCTTCTAAAAACGATAAAGATTCTAAAAGTAAAAAATAACTTCTCATATTTTCAGCTCTTCATCCTACATAGAAGAGCAAATGCCATTTATATTACCGTCCGTTACAAATAAAAACCCTTTTGATAGTTAAAACACCCGCCAACATTGGTTGGCAGGTGTTTTTTTTGTTATCTATTTTAAGAATTAATTACTTGAATAAATTTAGCTTTGATAACAGGCCGTGTTATCATTCGCCCTTTATCATTAGTATAATTCTCAACATCATAAAATTTTCCAAAAACTTGAATTTCATTACCTTCTTCAAGTCTAGAAATACCCTTAGACAAAGTGCTTAAATCATAACTGATTTTTACATCTTTGGAATGATCACTTCGATCTAGAGAAACAATTGCAAAATTTTCGTCTGATTTTAATACTAATCCCTTTTGATAAATTTTAGTATTTTTATAAATTTGTGGATTCTCGTATAAATTGTCAAATGATACATAAACGTAATTGTCTTGTTTAGTTTTGAATTCAGTCTCCGTTAATTGACTCGACATTTCATGTGAATCTTGTTTAACTCTCTGAACTTCAGCCCCAAAAGCGTCAATATTTAATACAAAAGCCCCACAAAGAAACAAAAACAGTAAAATAAACATGACTCTTTTTACCATTAAATTCCCCCAATACTAAAAACTTTATCAAAAGGAGAATCCTAAATCAATGTTTCTTATGATTTAAATAATTTAATATTAATATATAACAGTTCTAACCAAGGTTTATTAACTGAACTTTGGTAATGTTCTCACCACTGGAAATACCTTCAACCACATCAATATATCTCATATCGTGTGGCAATTTGATCTCATAGACATTCGTATAGGTATAAGAACCATCTTCAGTTTTATTAGCTCTGAAATTAACATTTCGTATGCTAATAGAATTTTCTTCAAAATAATTCAAAAGCCGAGTTTACAATTGAAGTGCAACACCCAATGAACTAGACCAACTATAGACAAAAAGGCCATGAAGACCTATTCTT
>NZ_RHOP01000018.1 GCF_003946575.1 Companilactobacillus jidongensis
AGTGATGTTCTTTTTGTTTTAAAAGAGTACAAAAAAACTGGTATTGATTATTCATCAATACCAGAAAGTATAGAACCGCTCTTTTTTGCTTTATTGATTTTTTATACTGACAAAATATAAGTGCTATGCTATATTGAAGTTATTAAATAACAAAATATACTAAGTAAGTTATAGGTTGGAGTTTAAGCAAATGAAAAAGAATATTAGTCTTGGATTAGATATTGGAATATCGTCAGTGGGGTTCAGTGTAGTTGACGTTGATACAGGAAAAATTGTCGAATTAGGGGCACGAATTTTTAACGGTGCTGATGCATCTAGAAATAAAGATAGACGAACTATGAGGGGCATACGAAGATTAATTCGTCGTAAACGTCAGCGCAGAATAGATACTGTAAAGCTTTTTGAAAAATATGGATTAATTGATAATAGGGGATTTTCTTATTTTGAAAAGTTCAATAATAATATTAATCCTTACGTATTGAGAGTAAAAGGCTTAACAGAAAGGCTAACTATCTTAGAGCTTTCTAAGGCATTATATCATTTGGTCAAACGACGTGGTATAAGTTATGATTTAAGTGATTATGACGAAGAGGAAAATGGATCTGATTATTCGCAAAGTTTAAAATTGAATTCCAAAGAATTGATTAACAAAACACCAGGTGAAATTCAGTTAGAAAGGCTTCGCAAATATGGAACTGTAAGGGGAAATACTGTAATTGATCCGAATGTGAATAATTCAGATATTTTACTAAATGTATTTCCAACAAAAAATTTTGTTGAAGAAGCCAAAAAAATAATTGAAAAGCAAAGAGAATTTTATCCTGAAATCTTATCTAATGATTTTGAAAATGACTACATAACAATTTTATCTAGAAAAAGAAATTATTTTGTTGGTCCTGGTAGTAAGAAATCAAGAACTAATTATGGAATTTTTAAAGAAGATGGTCGTACATTGAAGAATTTATTTGAAGAACTCATTGGTCACGACAAAATATACCCTGAAGAGCTTAGAGCATCGGCAGCATCATACACTGCTCAGAAATTTAATGTTTTAAATGATTTAAACAACCTTAGAATTCTTAATCATGAAGATCAGAAACTTACAACAAATGAAAAAAAAGAAATATTAGATGAACTATGCACGGAAACGAAAAGAATTCAGATGGTTAAATTAATTAAGAAAATCGCGAAATGTTCAGACGATGATATACAGGGATTCAGAACAGACAATAATGATAAACCGGAGATAAGTTCAATGTCAATCTACAGAAAAATACATGTAGATTATTTAAAAGATGGTGTTGATATAAGCAATTGGCCGGTCAAATTCATAGATGATTTGAGTTTTATATTAACTTTAAATACTGAAAATGGTGAAATTAGAAAGCGGATTGAGGAGGACCTTGTGCCGATATATGGTTTTCTTAATGATGATTTAATTCAATTTATCATTGATCATAAATCGAGTTTTAATATCAGCACTAATAACAAATGGCATCGTTTATCTGTAAAATCAATGAATTTATTGATTCCAGAAATGGTTGAACGTCCAGTCGAACAAATGACATTGTTTAATGAAATGGGATTGAATAGAAATAATAGTAAAAAGTTTATTAACAATAAATTTATTCCTTATAAACAAATTTCAAGTGATATTTTTAACCCAGTTGTATCTAAATCCGTTACGGAGGCCTTAAAAGTTGTTAATAAAATTATTAAGAATTATGGCTCAATTAATTATATTGTTATAGAGATGCCTCGAGATGATAATGAAAAAGATGCTAAAAAAGAAATTGAAGATTTCCAAAAAGAAAATAAGAAACAAAAGAATGCCGCGCTTACGGCAGTGGTTGAAGAGATTGGGAATAAGTCTATAGTGGATGATGCACTTAGAATGTATGGATCAAAGTTGTTCTTCAAAATAAGATTATGGTATCAACAAGATGGGATTGATTTATATAGTGGCAAAACGATATCTGTATCAGATCTATTGAGTAATCCAGATATGTTTGAAATTGATCATATTATTCCTCAGTCAGTTTCTTTAGATGATGGTATAAATAATAAAACACTTTGTTATTCTGATATGAATAAGGTAAAGGACAAGATGACACCATTAGGTTTTATGAACAAAGGTTATGGACAGGGATTTGAAGTCATGAAAGCAATGGTAATGAGTAATAATAAGTTAGCAGAAAAAAGAAAAAATTATCTATTCATGGAAGACATTAATGATATTGAAACTAGAAAAAGATTCATTGCTAGGAATTTAGTGGATACTAGATATGCTTCAAAAGTTGTTTTGAATAACTTACAAGAATTTTTTAGTGAAAAAAATATTGATACGAAAATATCAGTGATTCGTGGTAAGTTTACATCAAATATGCGAAAACATTGGCATATCTATAAAAGCCGTGAAACATATTACCATCATGCAATTGATGCATCAATAATAGCAGCAACTCCATTCTTAAAAATTTGGGAAAAAGGTGCGACAATGTTTCCAGATAAGATTGTGGGGAATTCAATTGATATTGAAACTGGAGAAATATTGGATGATAAAACTTTTGATAAAGTAACTTATGTAGAGCCATATGTGGGTTTTGTTGAAGAATTAAATAATTCTGATAAAAGGGTAAAGTTTTCACATCAAGTAGACAAAAAAATGAATCGTAAAGTAAGTGATGCGACATTATATTCTACAAGAATTGCAAAGCTGTCTAAGGATAAACAGGAATCAGAATATGTAGTTTCTAAAATTAAAAATATTTATGATGCAGGTCAATATAGCAAATTTAAGAAAATATACGATAAAGATATGAGTAAATTCTTGTTGTACAAATATGATATACGAAGTTTTAGTAAATTAGAAAATATTATGAATAATTATCCGGATCATATTGAAAAAGTGCAGGATAATGGAAGTGTTAAGTCCATAAAAATTTCACCTTTTGAGTTATACAGACGTGATCATGGAATGGTTCGTAAATATTCTAAAAAAAATAATGGTCCTGAAATTAAGCAGTTAAAATATTTGGATAAAAAAGTCGGCTCCAATATTGATATAACACCTTGTAATGCGAAAAATAAGCATGTTGTATTACAATCTTTGTCTCCATGGCGAACAGATGTATATTTCAATCGCAATACAGGGGAATATGAAATAATGGGACTTAAATATTCAGATTTAAAATTCAATAAATCGGGAATTTATGGGATAAATAAGGAAAAGTATCTTGAAATAAAGGCACGTGAAAATGTATCCAATGATTCAGAATTTGTATTTACCTTATATCGAAAAGATAGAATTAAAGTTGAAAATTTGGAGACAAAAGAAAATGTTGAAGTGCTATTTTGGTCGAGAACAATGGAGAAAAAAAAGGGCTACGCTGAACTAAAACCAATTGATAAATCAGAGAGTGTAAATACATTACCGATATACGGGAAGGGAAGTAATGGAAGGCTTATAAAGCGTTTAATTCCCAAAAAGTGTAAAATTTGGAAAGTAAATACTGATATATTAGGTAATCCATTTTACATTGAAAAAGAAGGAGAAGAACCTAAAGATATCCTTGATTAAAACACAATATATGCTATTATATGTCTGTAAGGGACGCCTTATAATGCATGCATTTTGTTTTATCATTGCTAAATCTTTAAGGATCTACAGAAATAAGGATTTATTCCGAATTTACCACCTATATTTATAGGTGGTTTTTTTTATATAAAAATTTGGAGGATAGTGCTTATGGCATGGAGAATTGTTCATGTTAAAGAAGGAGATACGCTGAGACTCCGTCTTGATAATGTGGAGATTATTAAGATGGACAACAAGCTTCATATACCACTCTCGGATATTTCAATGGTTGTACTTGAAGGAAACAGAACGACTATTACTACAAAATTATTATCTAGTTTTAGTCAGAATAATGTTGGATTAGTAATTTGTGATGACAAATATTTACCAGTCGGTATGTATCTGCCATATGGCCAGTATCATCACAATGCTAAGCGAGTTATTAATCAATCGAATTGGTCAGATGATCAGAAAGGAGATATTTGGCAAAGGGTAATCAAACAAAAAATGGATAACCAAGTTGCATTTGCTAGGTTCGCTGGAGTTGAGCAAGAGCGGCTTGAACTTATGGAAGATTTAGTTAGTAACTTGATATCTGGTGATAAGACAAATAGAGAAGGGCACGTGGCCAAAGTTTATTTTGATTCCTTATATGGCAAATCATTTACTAGGGATGAAGATTGTTTAACAAATGCAGCAATGAATTTTGGCTATGCCATAGTTAGATCGTGTATGGCTAGAATAGTAGTTGGAAGTGGTCTTGTTACAATGCTTGGAATATTTCACCGTAATGAATTCAATAGTTTTAATCTTGCTGATGACTTAATGGAGCCGTACCGTCCCTTAATGGATTACTGGATAAATAAGTATGTTCTTGGGGATGATGACTATCTTAGTTATGAATCTAGGCAGAATATCATTAGTTTTATGCATGAGAAGATAGAAATTAATGGCAAAAAAATGACCATTGATAATTCTATGCAAGAGTTTGTTGCCAGTTTTATATCGGCAATGGATAGTAATGATCCAGATGCAATTTTAAAAATTGAGCTTAAGAATTTTATAGGTGAAGAAAGTTGAAATATCAAAATATGAGATTAATATGTTTGTTTGATTTGCCAATGGATACACCGGGAGAAAAACGCCAATATAGAATTTTTAGAAAAGAATTGATTCGAAACGGATTTACAATGCTGCAATATTCTGTTTATTATCGATCGATTCAAAATAGGTCATCAGGTAAGAAATACAAGAATGCTATTAGTGAATTCTTACCTGAACATGGTGAGGTAAGATTACTTCCGGTTAGTGAAAAACAATTTAATGATATGGCGGTTCTTGTAGGCAATAGAAGTAAGCAAGAGACAATTGTTGGCAATAAGGATCTGGTGATCATATGATATTAAAAATTGAATTAGAAAACCAAAAATTCTTGGACATAGATTTTGATGATATTGTTTATTTAACCGGATGTAATCAAAAAAATCTTTGGAAAGTATTTAGAAGTTTGTACTATTACTTTAATCGGACACCAAGTCTTTCTTCGAATGTATACGGAGATAATAATATTGAAATTTCATTAGATGATAATAAGGTTTCTGTAAAAAATACTGATGTATATTTTATTCATGATCGTGAAAGTATATATAATCAAATGCAATATAAAAAAGGTACTTTATTATATGATAATTTGAATAGTTTGAGTGATGATATCGAAATTAATCATATTATTGATGAATTGAATGATGATAATTTAAAGTTGGAGATTGAAATTCAAAACTACTTGAAAAATTATTCAAATAATTTAAAAGTAAACTTTGGCGATTTGAATTATCTTGATATGTTGAAAAACTTTTTGTTATTGAATTATGAAGAGGATTCACTTACATATCCGTTAGAATTCATGGACACCGAGAGTCTGCTCGATGAGTTTCTTAACTTTTTAGAATTTAAGTTAAAAAATAATGGTAATCCGACATGGATAGTTATGTACAACATAGGTAATATTGTTTCATCTGTAGATGAAGCAGATTTTATTAATGCTTTAAAATTATTGATGGATAATTATGACTTAAAAGTAATTTTTATAGGTAATAATCTTGTAAATATTCCAATAACTGTAACAGAAATAGGAAACATAGTTGTTTCTGCTCAAGATTTTCATCAGTTATTACCTGTTGATGAATTATTTAGGTCAGTTAAAATGAGATATCCGAATGAGTTGGATATTGAAACTTTAGAATTTACGGAATGTGTAAAGAGAATTGTCTCTTTTGTGGGAAACGATGAAAAAGTGCATATTTCTGGCAAAGATTTGGTATTATTGAAGGTAGTAAATGAGATTTTAAATTATGAGACGTCATACTCTTTAGATGATCATTTGCTGACTAGTGCAGAAACCAAATTTTTGGAGAATTAGCTTATTTTAGATAAATTTTTTTAATTTGAGGTTTCTGTACTCTTAAAGATTTAGCAATGATAAAACCCAGAAATCAAGAACACAAAGAAGAAGACAGTTTCTGTACTCTTAAAGATTTAGCAATGATAAAACGACGAGGAGTTGGTGGGTTATGGATTTAAAGTTTCTGTACTCTTAAAGATTTAGCAATGATAAAACCTGGTGTGATAGTAATATCAATATCATTATGTTTCTGTACTCTTAAAGATTTAGCAATGATAAAACATTGTTTCATTGATTTTGAATAAGCCTACTGTTTCTGTACTCTTAAAGATTTAGCAATGATAAAACTGATTGAATAACCATTTCGTAATTGCCTTTGTTTCTGTACTCTTAAAGATTTAGCAATGATAAAACTTAATTGATTAAAATAAAATATCATTTAGAGTTTCTGTACTCTTAAAGATTTAGCAATGATAAAACCATATATGACACCTAACGTAATTTTTGATGGTTTCTGTACTCTTAAAGATTTAGCAATGATAAAACATCCAAAGTCTGGATTGGGCAGGATAACCAGTTTCTGTACTCTTAAAGATTTAGCAATGATAAAACAAAGAGTTACCCGATTTATTAAAAGACGCGGTTTCTGTACTCTTAAAGATTTAGCAATGATAAAACTGGCCAACTGTTATTGATGGTGTGGAAATAGTTTCTGTACTCTTAAAGATTTAGCAATGATAAAACGTTCGACCTTGTCAGTAAAGATTTGAGCGTGTTTCTGTACTCTTAAAGATTTAGCAATGATAAAACTATTTTAGTTTCTAAAATTTCACCTGGTAGGTTTCTGTACTCTTAAAGATTTAGCAATGATAAAACCATTTCTAACGGATTAATTTTGAACTCTTCGTTTCTGTACTCTTAAAGATTTAGCAATGATAAAACTTAAGGTTGTTCAAGATAATGATAAAAATTGTTTCTGTACTCTTAAAGATTTAACAATGATAAAACATAGTCAACTTTATAAACAGGCTGGCAATTGTTTCTGTACTCTTAAAGATTTAGCAATGATAAAACTACATTCGAAAAATTATATGAATATTCAATTGTAAAAAGAATAGTAAGCAAAGGGTGTATCATGTTAGAATACTAGAGTACATATCTTAAAGATTTAGCAATGATTAAATAATGAAGTTATAGTTGTTGGAGTTTGTTTCTGTACTCTTAAAGATTTAGCAATGATAAAAAGCCACTCTGATTTCCTAAAGAGGAAAATCAGGGTGGCTTTTTCTATACTTAAATCTATTTATATTTCTCTTCCAATCCACTCATCCAAAGCCCCAACAACGTACCAGCTACGAACGCAATAATGCTCAAAACAATTGTAGTGCCAGTAACTCCAGCATAGGAGATACTTTCAGAAGAGTAGGGGTTAGGAACCAATATCAATATAGTACTTGCTAATACGATTCCCAGAATAAAGTGGTAAACACGTGAATGATGATTCTCAATTAAGTATTCCATTCCTTTGGAAAACAACACCATTGAGATAATACCACCGATAGCAATAGGCAAGAAGACACCGACAATATCGAAATTCTTAAATCCTGTCAGCATTGGTGTATATAATCCTAATATCAATAACAGATTAGAAGGACTGAGTCCTGGAACTAGGACCCCCAATGCTATCAGCATCCCAGCAATGGTGAATCCAAGGAAGTTGGCGGGGATGGCACCAAATATTTTACTCATGAAGAATAAGAATAATCCACCAAAGATCAACATGAAAAAGAACCATAAAACATCAACCATATCACGACGGCTTCTTGAAGTTGATGCACGTATTAATGATGGCATGGTACCGATAATTGCTCCAGCAAAGCCCCACAAGACAATTACTTGATAGTGTTCCAATAAGAATTCTAATGGCTTAGATAATAAGCCGATCCCGACGATACCACCAATACCAACTGGTAAAAAGTACATGAAGTCAGCTTTGAAATTCTCACGAATGTGCGCCATAAAATGAAGTAGTCGTTCATAAATCCCTAAGATGGCTGCAAGAACACCACCTGAGACTCCCGGTAAAATAAAACCAAGTGCAATTATGACACCCTTAAGAAACCGGATGAAAAAATTTTCTTGTCGTTTATTCTGCATGATTTTTCTCGACTTGTTTTATTTGTAAGCTAAAGAATATCAAAATACCTTTAACTAGGCAATTAATAGCCTAGTCCATATCTTCCAATTCCATTGATAATTCGGTCCATTGATCTTCCAAATTATTTTGCTTAGTATTGTTTTCGTCAAGTTCTTTTTGGAAGTCAGCTAATTTAGTATACGAAGACAGATTCTCATCTTTAGTCATTTCAACTTGTATTTCTTTACTGAGTTTATCTAATTCAGAAATTTTACTTTCGATTTCCTCAATTTGTCGTTGTAACTTTCGTTCTTGTTTTTGTTGCTCTTTTGATTGTTGATACTGAACTTTTTTCTCACTAACATTATGAGTTTCGGTATTTTCTTCAGATGATTCTTTATCAGCATTGATTTTTTCGAGGTAATAATCATAATCACCAAGATAAATGGTGCTGCCACTTGATCCGATATCGACGATTCTGTCTGCAAGTGTATTCAATAGATAACGGTCATGGGATACGAAGAGAACTGTACCTGCGAACGAATTCAGAGCATCTTCCAGAACTTCCTTACTGTCGATATCCAAATGGTTAGTTGGTTCATCCATTACCAAAAAGTTATCGTGTTCCATTGATAATTTGGTCAAAGTAAGTCGAGCTTTTTCACCACCAGATAATCCGGCAACGGGTTTCAAAACATCATCTCCACTGAACAAGAATGATCCTAAAGTATTACGAATAATTTGTTCATCGAGCATTGGATAATGATCCCAAATTTCGTGAAGAACATCTTTGTGTGGATCAAGATTATTCAAGTTCTGATCGTAGTATCCAATTTGAACGTTAGCACCGAATTGATAAGTTCCCTTCAAAATTGGAATTTGTCCTAAAATAGTTTTGAGTAGGGTAGACTTACCAATTCCATTAGGTCCAATAATACCAACACGTTCGCCTTTTTTTACATCAAGATTGATCGGTTGAGACATAACTTGATCTGTCTCATATCCAATTGCAGCATCTTTGATCAAGAGCACATCATTGCCACTGTCTTTGTCGATCTGAAACGAGAAGTGAACTGAACCTTGATCAGAATCAGGCCGATCCATGATGTCCATTTTTTCTAGCTTTTTACGACGACTTTGTGCCATTTTGGTAGTCGAAGCACGAACAATATTTTTTTGAATGTATTCTTCAGTCTTTTTGATTTCGGCTTGTTGTTCTTCATAATGTTTCCATTCAACATCCTGATTACGCTTTTTCTCTTTCAAATAAAAAGTATAGTTTCCGGAATAATGTGATGAAGAATGATGATTGATCTCAACGATTTTTGTAACAACTTTGTCTAAGAAATACTGATCATGGGAAATAATTACGAGTGCACCACGGTAGTTTTTCAAATAACCTTCTAGCCATTCAACGGTATCAATGTCCAAATGGTTGGTAGGTTCGTCAAGAAGTAATATGTCATGGTGTTCCAGCAGCATTTTGGCCATAGCCAAACGTGATCTCTCACCACCAGACAGGGTAGAGATCTTTTCTTGCCAAACATCTTCATCGAATCCGAATCCTTTGAGGACACTTCTTATTTCAGACTGGTATCCGTAGCCGTTTTCTTGACGAAAGGTGTTTTGAAGTTGGTCATATTGTTTAAGGATTTGATCGTAGTCACTGACGGTATTGTCAGCGAGTTTTGATTCAAGTTCATGCATTTTCTTTTCTTGTTTCTTTAGATATTCGAAGACTTTTTCCATCTCGTCGAATATTTTGTTATCGCTGTTTAGTCCAGAGTCCTGAGCCAAGTAGCCGATATTTGTGTCTTTTTTGAGCGCAATGTTTCCGCTGTTGTAACTCTCTTGATCAGAAATTATCTTAAGCAGGGTAGATTTACCCACGCCATTTCGACCAACGAGTCCGATTCTACTGTTGTCTTGGACTTCAAAACTTACATTGGAAAAAAGTTTTTTGGTTCCAAAATTCTTAGTTATGCTTTGGGCTTGTAATAAAATCAAGTTAATAAACTCCTTTGTATATTCACAATTTTATCATTAATTCGAATTTTTTGCCTTTTCTAGCCGTAACCTGTTGCGTTTTCATCCGTTTTTAATTACTATAATAGTTAGTGAAAGTACGCACATAATGGTGGGATAATATGACAAAAACAACAGTACCAAACGCTACTATAAAACGTTTACCAATTTATTATAGATACTTCCAATTCTTAAAGGATGAAGGTACCAAGAAAATTTCTTCAGGTGAATTGTCTGAAGGTGTAAAAATCGATAGTGCAACTATCAGACGTGACTTTTCATATCTGGGTGCACTTGGTAAGAGAGGATACGGTTACGACGTTAATGAACTTGTAGCTTTCTTCAAAAAACTCTTGAATCAAGATAAGAGAACCAACGTTGCCTTAGTTGGCGTTGGTAATTTGGGTAATGCCTTATTAAATTATAACTTTTCTCGTACGAATAATGTGAGAATTGCCGCAGCTTTTGATATTGATGAATCAATTGTTGGAACAGTTAAGAGTGGTGTTCCCGTTTATCACGTTAATGAATTGAGGGAACAACTTACTTTGCAACAGATCGATGTCTGCATCTTGACTGTTTCATCTAATGCTGCTCAAACGACAGCGGATCTGTTAGCTGAGGCGGGAGTTAAGGGTATCCTTAACTTTACACCTGTGATCATCAACGTTCCAAGTTCGATTCGTGTGCACTACGTTGACTTAGCCAACGAATTGCAAACACTGATCTTCTTCTTGGATCGTGATAAGTCACTTGAGGAAGAAAAGAACGAAAATAAATAACTTAGCGTACAAAATACTGGAGGGTAATTGCATGAGTGAACCATTATTTTTGAAACCTGTTTTTCATAAGAAAATCTGGGGTGGACGTAGATTAGAGACAAAATTCGGCTATGATATTCCTGATGGTGATATCGGTGAATGTTGGGCTATCTCCGGCCATCCTCATGGTCATTCAGAAGTGAAGAATGGTGAATTCGCAGGACAAACTGTTGAAGACCTATGGAGTAGTCATGCAGAATTATTTGGTAATCCAAAAGGTAGAGTATTTCCTTTGTTAACTAAAATTTTGGACGCCAACGCTAGTCTATCTGTTCAAGTACATCCGGACAATGACTACGCATGGAAGCACGAACATGAACTAGGTAAGACAGAATGTTGGTATATTATTGATGCTGAACCAAATTCATATTTGGTTTATGGTCATCACGCAAAGACTAGAGAAGAATTAGATAAGATGATCGAATCAGGTGACTGGGATCACTTATTAAGAAAAGTTCCTGTTAAACCTGGTGAATTCTACTACGTACCAAGTGGTACGGTTCATGCCTTGAACAAGGGAATCATGGTTCTTGAAACACAACAAAGCTCAGATACCACATATCGTTTGTACGACTATGATCGTGTTGAAAAGAGTACGGGTAAGAAACGTGAATTACACATTAAACAATCAGAAGATACAATTACAGTACCAAATCAAGATCCAAAACTAGATATTCAAAGCAAGACTGAAGGCAAGAACAAATTTACAACCTTCGTTAAGCCACCAATATCACCATATTTCTCAGTATATCGTTGGGAAATAAAAGAACCTGTTACATTGAAACATGATATTGGCAAGTACACATTAGTATCTGTTATTAGCGGTGCTGGTAAAATCACTGTGGACAACAAAGACTATGATTTGAACAAGGGAGATCATTTGATCTTACCTGCGACAGTTGATTCATGGACAATTTCTGGTGATTTGGATATTATTGCCTCAGAATCTGGAGAAGACTAGAGATTATAGGAAATTTGCCCTTTGGCAATTTGTTTTAGAACATCAAACTAAAAGCACCTCGTTATTTACAATAGTAAGTAACGGGGCGCTTTTATTGTTTAATAATAAATTTATGAATCAAAATTATATTTTAATAAATTCACTTAAAATTATTAATTTTTTTCTAATATGATTAAATTTGTAAAAAATCTGCTATAATAAAAACCGACGTTTTAAGGGGGCATTAAATTGCAAAAGCAAAAGTTTTTTCGACTTAGTTTAGGCTGGCAAATTATTATCGGCCTAGTTCTGGGTATAATTTTAGGACAGATCTTCTATCACAATAAGGGTGCAATCACAGTTATGCAGAACATTGGTACAATGTTCATTTCATTGATTCAGATGATTGTTTTACCTATTGTTATCTCATGTTTGACAGTTGGAATCGCCAATATGGGGGATATTAGAAAACTAGGTCGTATTGGTCTGAAGACTTTGGTCTACTTTGAAGTTATGACGACCTTAGCTATTATTATTGGTATTATTGTTGCTAATGTTACACATCCAGGTTCATACATCAACATTAATGAACTGAAAGGTTCAAGTATTTCGCAATACACGGCCTCTGCTTCAGCTGCGAAGCATTCAGGTATTTGGTCAGTGCTGATGGGAATTATTCCTACGAACATTTTTGCCGCTATGGGTAAAGGAGATATGTTACCTGTTATCTTCTTCTCAGTTCTATTTGGTCTAGGAACAGCATCACTTGGTAAAGAGGGCAAAATTATTACTGATTTGCTCAATGCAGTTGCTAATGTAATGTTCAAGGTAACAAATTGGGTCATGCGTACCGCACCTATAGGCGTCTGTGCTTTGATCGGTGTTACAGTCGCTGAAATGGGATTCGATTCGTTGAAACCATTGGCATTGTTCATTGTTATCGCATACGCAACCATGGCATTCTTTGTTTTTGTCGTAATGTATTTTGTTGGGAAATTATTCCACGTTGATTTCTTTGAATTATTTAGAATTATTGAAAATGAATTTGTTTTGGCATTTACAACTGCTAGTTCAGAAGCTGCACTACCTAAGATGATGGATAAGATGCAGAAATACGGAGCAAGCAAAGGGATTGTTTCATTCGTCATTCCAACTGGATATACGTTTAACCTTGATGGTTCCGCCATTTATCAATCATTGGCTGCATTATTTTTAGCCCAGGCTTATCATATTAATTTGTCTATTGGACAACAGATCACATTGATCGTTGTTCTAATGCTAACATCAAAAGGTATGGCCGGTGTTCCAGGAGCTTCATTTGTCGTTCTGTTGGCCACTGTTTCAACTATCGGTGTTCCGATGCAAGGCTTAACATTTATCGCTGGTATCGACCGTCTAGTCGATATGGGACGTACAGCTGTTAACGTAGTCGGTAATTCACTTGCTACAATTATCATTGCTAAGAGTGAAGACGAGTTCGATGATGAGAAACGAAAGAAGTATGTCGCTAGTTATAAACGAGGGATGTAAAAAAGAATTACAACTTTTTTGAAGTTGTAATTCTTTTTTCGTCTACGGTTAAATTAGCGTGTGATTTGGTATATTACTAAAAAATATATAACTGCCATTACATTAGCTGGAGGTGGTGAAAAATTTACCAGCCGTGAAAGTGGCGTAAGCCACAGGACGAGCTTTAAGATTTGCGAAGCAAAGCTTAAAGTCGAGGTGAGAGACCGTGGCTCGAACCGGTCCAACGGCAGGTAATTTTTTACTACCGGAAGCGTAAACCCTATCGCATACTGATCATAACCACCAAAGTATTCATAACTAAATGACTGCCGGCACTAACATAAATATTCTTTGATTTGTAATAAACAAATGAGAACCATAATCCCATTGCCACATAGATCATGAATCTTGTGTCTTGATGCATAAATGCAAAGAACAATGCTGAAATTGCTGCAGCCCAGTAAATATTTGTTGGTTTGATCAAATTAGCGAAGAAGACACGTCTGAAAATTATTTCTTCCATGATTGGTGCACAGATCAAAACATAAGCAAAGTAATATGGATAAGCGTGGACTAGTGTAAGTAATTGCATGGTATTAGCCGAATCTGTACTGGTATGGAAAATTTGTTGATCAATGAATCCCAGGCCAAGTTGAATTATTAAGGCGCCAACGGTTCCGATGATAACCCACTGCAGTTTGTTGTTGAAGTCAGTCTTTTCTTCTAATTCATTTGGTGAGCTTTTTTGTGTTAAATAAATCATGATACCGGTGGCCAAAATTGCGGCCAAAGTTAAAACGATAAAATACGCTGAACCGGTTACTTTAACCATTGATAGCAGCGAACCAATGAAGAGTAGTGCCACATATGTAGCAAGAGTTAAAAATTGATTTGTTGAATATTTCATAATTTCTCCTATTTTTTCTAAAGGTAAATACTTGCATGTTCACAATAAAATGTTAATATAAAACATGTGATTAGCACAACAGAACTTGGAGTGCTAAATTAAAAATAAATATTAATCATCGGAGGCATTCAAATTGTTAAAACCACTTGGAGACAGAGCTATTGTAACAGTCGATAAAGAAGAAGAGAAGACAGTAGGTGGCATTGTTCTTGCTAACAACGCTAAAGAAAAGCCACAAACAGCCGAAGTTGTAGCTGTGGGTGAAGGCTCAATAACAGAAGATGGAAAGACATTACCAATGCACATTAAGGTTGGCGACAAGGTACTTTTTGATAAGTATGCTGGCTCAAATGTTAAGTTTGATGACACTGATTATTTAATCTTACACGAAAAAGACATCATGGCAATCGTTGAAAAATAATAATTTAAAAATGAGAAGTTAAATTACAAAAAATTTTATTGGAGTGTGAAAGCATGGCAAAAGAAATTAAGTTTTCAGAAGATGCACGTTCAAAAATGTTAGATGGTGTCAATAAGTTAGCTGACACAGTTAAAACAACTATCGGACCTAAGGGTAGAAATGTTGTTCTTGAAAAGAGTTATGGTTCACCTGAAATCACAAATGATGGTGTTACTATTGCTAAGAGTATTGAATTAGAAGATCACTTCGAGAACATGGGCGCAAAGCTTGTTTCTGAAGTTGCTTCAAAGACAAATGATATTGCCGGTGATGGTACTACTACAGCCACAGTTTTGGCTCAAGCTATCATCAAAGAAGGTATGAAGAACGTTACCGCTGGTGCTAACCCTGTTGGTATCAGAACTGGTATCGAAAAGGCTACAGAAGCTGCCGTTGATCAATTACACAAAATTTCACACAAGGTAGCTGGCAAGTCTGATATTGCTCAAGTTGCTTCAGTTTCATCAGCAAGTGAAGATACTGGTAAGTTAATTGCTGACGCCATGGAAAAAGTTGGTAACGATGGTGTTATAACAATTGAAGAATCAAAGGGTATTGATACAACATTAGACGTTGTTGAAGGTATGCAATTTGACCGTGGATATATTTCACAATACATGGTTACAGATAATGACAAGATGGAAGCCGACTTAGACAATCCATATATCTTGATCACAGACAAGAGGATCTCAAATATTCAAGATATCTTGCCATTACTACAACAAATCGTTCAACAAGGTAAGTCATTATTGATTGTTGCTGACGATATTGATGGTGAAGCATTACCAACACTTGTATTGAACAAGATTCGTGGAACATTCAATGTTGTTGCTGTTAAGGCACCTGGTTTTGGTGACCGTCGTAAGGAACAATTACAAGATATTGCCACATTAACTGGTGGTACAGTTGTTACTTCAGACCTTGGACTAGAACTAAAAGATACAACAATGGATCAATTAGGTTCAGCTGGTAAGATCACTGTAACAAAGGACAGCACAACAATCGTTGAAGGCGCTGGCCAAAAGGAAGCTATTGATGAACGTGTTGAAACAATCAAGAAACAAATCGAAGACACAACATCAGACTTCGATCGTGATAAGTTACAAGAACGTTTAGCTAAGTTATCAGGTGGTGTTGCCGTTGTTAAAGTCGGTGCAGCTACTGAAACAGAACTAAAGGAACGTAAGTACAGAATTGAAGATGCTCTTAACGCTACACGTGCTGCTGTTGAAGAAGGCTACGTAGCTGGTGGTGGTACAGCATTCTTGAACATCATCGATGCAGTTAAGGCTGTTAAAGGTGAAGGCGACGTTCAAACAGGTATCAACATCGTTGTTAGAGCTCTTGAAGAACCAGTACGTCAAATTGCAGAAAATGCTGGTCTTGAAGGTTCAGTTATCGTTGAACACATGAAGGGCCAAAAACCAGAAGTTGGTTACAATGCTGCAACTGACAAATGGGAAAACATGGTTGACGCCGGAATTATCGACCCAACTAAAGTATCACGTTCAGCATTACAAAATGCTGCTAGTGTTGCCGCATTGATCTTGACAACAGAAGCAGTTGTTGCTGACAAGCCAGAACCAAAAGATGCTCAACCTGCCGCAGGAGCTAATCCAGCAGCCGGTGGTATGGGCGGAATGATGTAAAAGAATTCCGAAACGCATTTCAGTACTAAATCTCCAAGAATCTTAAACAAACTACTATAAAAGTTACTTAGACAATAACTTAAAAACAAAACCAAAATAACCATCCCTACGCCAACGTAGAGATGGTTATTTATTTTCTATGATAAAATTAAATACAAAGTGGGGGTAATAATAATGAATCAGTTATTCACAATTGGTCAATTATCGAAATTATTCAATATCAAGATACAGACATTGCGGTATTACGATGAAATCAACCTGTTAAAACCGGCCAAAGTGGACGAAGAGACACATTACCGTTATTACTCTACAGAACAATTTGAAAGATTGGATGTTATTAAGTATTTTCGTGCATTGAATCTTCCGATTGAATCAATTAAAAATTTCTTCGATGCGAAGGATATATCGACACTAGAAAAAATTCTTCGGGAACAACAGGCAAAAGTTGAGCAACAAATTCAAACTTTGCAGTCAGTCAACAAAAGAATCAATACGAGATTGATGCAAGTAGAGAGTGCTGAAAAAACCATTCTTAATAAAGTTGAGCTTGTTAATCTTCCAAAAATACCAGTTATTTATTTGCGTCAGAACTATCAATTAAGTGAAGATGTTGAACTTCCACTAACGGCTATGAGACAACAGTATAAATTAGATAAATCAATATTTTTGGGAAAAATTGCATTATCTATGGATCGAGATAAACTTAATAATAATAATTTTAATCAATATAATGGAATACTGTTGATATTGGAGTCTGGAGACGAAGGTGAAGCCACGGCGACATTACCAGCCGGATCATATTTAAGAGTTAGATTTCATGGAACACACAGTAATGCAACAGAATCTTATCGGCAATTGATTAAGTTTTGTGAAGATCATTTACTGACGATTATTGGTGATGCGATTGAAACAGCGCTGATTGATTATGGAATAACTAATGATTACGCTAAGTATGTGACAGAAATTCGTGTTCCAGTCCGATAACTATATTGACCCTCCAGTTACTAGAGAGTTTATATTTAAACTATCGAATTTTTTATATGAGGGGAAAAATATTATGATAGGAACTATTTTTAACGTTGCAATGATTTTGATTGGTAGTATTATTGGACGTTTTTTACACAAGGGTATGAAGCCTGAATTTCAAAAGATTCTTACCCAGGGGTTAGGCTTAGCAGCAATGGTTATTGGTATCAATGCGGTCGTTCAACATATGTCTGGCAGCAAGTATCCAGTATTATTCATTGTCAGTTTGGCAGTAGGTGGATTATTTGGTCAGTGGATAGATCTTCAAAAACGTTTCGATAATCTAGTAGGTAAGTTCTCTGGTGGTGATTTAGCCGAAGGCTTAGCTACCGCCATATTGTTATACTGTATTGGTTCATTATCTATCTTGGGTCCGATTGAAGCAGCACTTAAGCATGATTATACATTTCTATTCACCAATGGAATGTTAGATGGAATTACTTCAATTGTTTTAGCATCAACGTTTGGACTAGGAATAGCATTAGCCGCAATTGCTGTTTTTGTTTGGCAGGGGAGTATTTATGCCATTGCGTTTTTCCTACAGGGTGCTATCAACACTAGTATGATCAATGAATTAACTATTGTAGGTGGTATTTTGATTTTGGCTTCTGGATTAGGACTGTTAGAAATCAAAAAAATCAGCGTTTTAAATTTATTACCATCATTATTGATTCCAATCATTGTTGTACCGCTGTTACAACTTTTTTAAGATTATAGATCCTACCGTCATTTGAAAAATAATGATGGTTTTTTTGTTTTATGGTTGATTTTTTATTTGAAGTAGTTATAATAAGCTTCGCTAGATAAGTAAGTAATTACTCACTAGATAAAATAAATTAAAAAAGAGGTTTCGATTATGCGTTTAGAAAATAAAGTTGCGATTGTTACAGGTGCTACAAGTGGTATTGGTGAAGCTATTGCACGTTGTTTTGCTACTGAAGGTGCCAAGGTATTATTGGGTGGACGTAAAGTAGAAATCGGCGAGAATATTGCCAAAGAAATCAACGACCAAGGTGGTCAAGCTAAGTTTATTCATCTAGAAGTTACAGATCAAAGTGATTGGGACGTTGCAGTTAAGGCTGCGAAAACAGAATTTGGTGGTCTAAATATCTTAGTTAACAATGCTGGTACCAATGCCGCTAATGCCTTTCCAAAAATTGATATCGACAAGTGGAACCAAATTATGTCAATCAACGTAACTGGACCTATGATGGGTATTCAAACTTGTGCACCATTGATGAAAGAAAGTGGTGGCGGTGCGTTCGTAAACATTTCATCATTAGGAGGGATGTATGGAACTCCTTCAACTGCCTATTCAACTTCTAAATGGGCAATGCGTGGACTATCTGAGAATGCTGCTTTCACATATGCTGATTGGGGAATTCGTAGTAACACGATTGAACCAGGATTCATTGAGAACACTAATATGACAAAGGCGATTCTAGCCAAAACTGGTAATAAAGGTGGACTTGGTAACATGTCACTCTTGGGCCGTGATGGTCAGCCTGCAGAGCTTGCATCAGTAGCATTGTTCTTAGCAAGTGATGACTCATCTTATGTTAAAGGATTAGATGTGCCAGTTGATGGTGGTTTATACAGTGGTGGTGTATATGGAGCTGCCAAGGGTCAAATCAAAGCTGCAATTGCTGCTAAAGCACAACAAGATAAAAAATAATAAAGCATAGTTAACACTTCTGAAAAAAATCAGAAGTGTTTTTTCGTTGTATAAGCACACTCTCTTTTTAAATTTGGTCAATATTGATACAATATCATAGGTAAAGATGGGGGAATTTTATATAATGAAAATACTTTTCGTTGGAGATGTCGTCGGTAACATCGGACTTAAGACTGTGGAGACTTATTTGCCACAGATCAAACAGAAGGTCAAACCACAATTGACGATTGTAAATGGTGAAAATGCCAATGGTGGTAAAGGAATCAAAGTTGATGACTACCAAAGAATTCAAGTTGCTGGTGCAGATGTTGTTTCTGGCGGGAATCACAGTTGGGACAAACGAGAAATATTGGATTTCATAGATGATCCTAAGAAAAATATTTTGCGTCCATATAATTTTTCAGGCGATAACGTACCTGGACGCGGAGTAATTGAAAAAAAGGTCAATCAAAAAAAAGTTTACATTATCAATATGCAGGGTACAGCCTTGATGCAACCACTAGATAATCCGTTCTTGGCATTCGACAAATTATTGCCAACGTTAGATAAGGATGCAGTTAAGTTTGTTGACTTTCATGCAGAAACAACTAGTGAAAAAATTGCGACTGCTAAATATTTGACCGGTCGTGTTGCCGCTGTTGTCGGCACGCATACTCACGTTCAAACTAACGATGCACGAGTATTCGACAAGAAGACAGCTTATTTAACCGACGTTGGTATGACCGGTTCATATGATGGTATTCTGGGTGTCAAAGATGAACCAATTATCACGAGATTCTTAACTCAACGTCCTACTAAGTTCGATGTAGATGAAGATGGTCGTATGCAAATTGGTTTCTGTGTGATTGATATTAATGACCAAACAAATTATGCACGCAGTATCAAAAATTATGTTATAAGTCCTGATAATCAAAGCTTTTTAACTTTTTAAATTAATTTCAAATGGTGGGGGAAATTCATGCCACAAAAAACTAAAGAGACACCAATGATGCAACAATATCTGGATATGAAAAAGGAAAATCCAGATGCTTTTTTGTTGTATCGTGTTGGTGACTTCTACGAAATGTTCTATGACGATGCAATCAAAGGTTCACAAATTTTGGAACTGACATTGACATCGAGAAATAAAAAAGCCGATGAGGATATTCCCATGTGTGGGGTTCCTCACCGTGCCATCCAAGGATATATCGATACCCTTGTGGATAAAGGTTACAAAGTTGCCATCTGTGATCAGTTGGAAGATCCCAAACTTGCCGAAGGAATGGTCAAGCGTGGAATTACACGAATTGTCACTCCGGGTACGATCATGGATGAATCAGCCAATACAGCAACTGAGAATAACTATATCACTGCTATCAATCATGACAAAAATCGTTTTGGCCTAGCCTATGCGGACTTATCAACTGGTGAAGTAAAAGTTACCTCAGTGGATAACTTTATGGATCTAACTAATGAATTACAGAATCTCAATACTAAGGAGACAGTTGTTGCTGAAGATTTTCCACAGAAATACCTCGATCCAATCAAAAAGATTGGAATTCTAGTTTCTACTATTGAGGGTCTTGATGAAAACTTTGCTTTTGACTACAGTCATGTGACTGAAGATTTGCAGGTCGATACTGTTAAAACACTAATTAGTTATTTAGTTGATACACAGATGCGTTCGTTGGATCACTTGAAGGTTGCCGAGACCTATAAGACGACAGCTTATTTATCAATGGACCATACTGCCCAAAGTAATTTGGAATTGTTCAAAAATCTGCGAACAAATAAAAAATCAGGGACACTTTTGTGGTTATTAGACGAAACAAAAACGGCCATGGGCGGACGTCTGTTGAAGCAGTGGTTGGCAAGACCATTGTTAAATCAAACTGAATTGAAAAAACGTCAACACATTGTGCAAGTATTCTTGGATAATTATTTTCAACGTTCTTCATTTCAAGACTATTTGACCAAAGTATATGATCTGGAACGTTTGGCGGGTCGTGTGGCATACGGAACGGTCAATGGTCGTGATTTAATTCAATTGAAGACTTCATTGGAACAAGTTCCTAAGATCAAAGAAATATTATTAGATATTGGTGATTATGATTTAGACGCCTACATTGAACAGATCGACGATGTTAGCGATGTTCGTAAATTAATCGAAGACGCTATTGTTGATGAACCACCAATTTCTACTACTGGTGGCGGGTTGATCAAGGAAGGCTATAATGAACAACTTGATAAGTACACAGATGCTTCTAAGAATGGTAAAAAATGGATCGCAGAACTTCGTGCTCAAGAGCAAGAAGTTACTGGGATCAGTAATTTGAAGATTGGCTATAACAAAGTTTTCGGATACTACATTGAAGTTACGAAGTCCAATATTGATAAGGTTCCAGAAGGTCGTTACCAACGCAAGCAAACTTTGACAAATGCTGAAAGATATATCACACCTGAATTGAAAGAAAAAGAAACCTTGATTCTTGAAGCTGAAGATAAATCCCAAGCCTTGGAACATCAATTGTTCACTGACATTCGCAGATCGGTAAAAGAACAGATCAGACGGCTTCAGGCCTTAGCTAATGTTTTGTCACAACTTGATGTGTTACAGAGTTTTGCGGTGATAAGTGAGACATATCATTATGTTGCACCTAAGTTTGTAGATGGCCATGATTTGAAGGTTGTCAACGGACGTCATCCGGTTGTGGAAAAAGTTCTCAGTAACAATAGTTATATTCCCAATAATGTAACTTTTGACAACGAAACCGATATCCTGTTAATAACTGGACCTAACATGTCTGGTAAGAGTACTTATATGCGCCAGATGGCATTGACAGTCATTATGGCTCAGATGGGATGCTTTGTTCCCGCCGAATCCGCAACCATGCCGATTTTTGATCATATTTTTACACGAATTGGCGCCGCTGATGATTTGATTTCTGGCGATAGTACTTTCATGGTTGAAATGCGTGAAGCCAATGATGCCTTGAAGAATGCAACTAAGAACAGTTTGATTATTTTTGATGAAATTGGTCGTGGTACCGCAACATATGATGGTATGGCGTTGGCACAAGCGATCATTGAATATATTGATAAGAACGTTCAAGCAATGACCATGTTCTCAACTCATTATCACGAATTAACGGAACTTGAAGGTCAATTACCAGGAGTCAAAAATGTCCATGTTGACGCATCAGAAGAGAATGGGACTTTGGTGTTTTTGCATAAGGTTTTACCAGGACCTGCGGATAAGTCATATGGTATTCATGTGGCTAAATTAGCTGGATTACCGGATGAAGTTTTGAGTCGTGCAGATACGATTTTAAGTAGCCTAGAAGATACTGCTCCTAAGGGTATTAAGGTTGAAGAGGCCAAACCAGTCGTTGAGCAAAAGGTAGAAACACAACCAGATGTGGAAACAGTTAATGAACCAGAACCGGATTCACAACTCTCACTTTTTCCAGAGCTTGATGCAAAGCCAAAAGCTAAGCTCAACAAAGGTGAAAAGAAGGTCGTTGATGAATTGCAAAATCAAGATTTGATGGGTGTCACACCAATTGATGCTATTAATTTGTTATACAAATGGCAAAAAGAACTTAAGTAAAAAAGAAGGTGGAAAAGTTGGGGTTGATTCATCAATTACCAGTTGAATTGAGTAACCAAATTGCCGCAGGTGAAGTAATTGAACGTCCAGCGTCGGTTGTTAAGGAACTGGTTGAAAACTCAATTGATGCTCAAGCAACACAGGTGTTGATAACTGTTAAACAATCAGGAATCAAATCGATCGAGATCAATGACAATGGTGTTGGTATCGCTGCTGATGACGTTGAGATTGCCTTTCAACCTCATACCACCAGTAAGATTTCTACCGATCATGATTTGTTCAATATTAAAACGTTAGGTTTCCGTGGTGAAGCTTTAGCAAGTATTGCCTCAGTTTCACGTTTAACAGTTGTAACAAGTACGGATGGCGAGTCAGCTGTTAGAGCTGAATTTGCGGGAAATTCTTTGTTAAATAAAGAAACGCATGCTCGTTCAATTGGAACCACAATTAAAGTTGAAGATTTATTCTTCAATACACCAGCACGTTTGAAATACGTTAAGTCGCTTCATACTGAACTGAACAAAATTGTGGATATTGTCGATCGATTGGCAATGGGACATCCCGAAATATCTTTTAGGTTGATACATGAAGGCAAGGATATTGTTTGGACATCTGGAAATAATAATTTACAACAGACAATTGCTGGGATTTATGGAAGAACAATTGCCAGCCATATGATGGAATTTGAAAACTCCGATGAGGATTACACTATCAAAGGATATTTTTCAAAACCTGATACGACGCGTTCCAATCGCTCTTATATTTCATTGATACTGAATGGTCGTTATATTAGAAATTATCAGTTGGCTAATGCGGTCATTCGCGGTTATGGATCTAAGTTAATGGTAGGAAGATTTCCAATTGCTGTGATTGATATTGGATTAGATCCTAGTCTGGTAGATATCAATGTGCATCCAACTAAACAAGAAGTTAGACTAACAAACGAAGGTCACATCGCCGACCTGATAAGTGAAGGAATTAAGTCTAAGTTATCCACACAAAACTTGATCCCAGATGCAGTGAAAAATCTGAATCGTAAGACAACGACGGATCAAAAGCCAAATATCGGCTATAAGTCAGAACAAATCAGTTTTGACGATTTGTCCTTAATGAACAAAATAAGTGAGCCATTACCAACTAAACTACCCGAAAATGTGAATGACGTTGAACCTGAGAATAATCCACAGGTGGAAAAACCAGCAGAACAAATATTGGGTACACCAATATTTGATGATCCAGAACATCTTAAATCTTGGGATGAACGGATGGAACAAGAAAAACAAGTCAAAGTCCTTGCTAAAGAAGAGAATAATGAGGGGCAAGAGACCAATACTTCTGGTTTTCCTGATTTAAGATACATTGGTCAGATTCATGGCACTTATTTAGTTGCGGAGAGTCCGGATGGTTTCTATTTGGTCGATCAACATGCTGCGCAAGAACGGGTTAACTATGAATATTATCGTAAGGAAATTGGTAAAGTATCAAATGATCAGCAAAGATTATTAGTGCCGATTGTTTTGGATTATCCTAATTCTGAAAGTATTTTGATTCGTGAAAAGAAGGATATACTTGAGAGCATTGGATTGTATTTGGAAGATTTCGGTCAAAACAGTTTTGTGGTAAATACACATCCAACTTGGTTTGTGGCCGGTCAGGAAGAATCAACTATTCGTGAAATGATTGACTATGTTTTGAACGATTCCAAAATAAGTGTGGCGGCATTTCGAGAAAAGAATGCCATCATGATGAGTTGTAAACGGGCAATTAAGGCCAATCATCATTTGGATGAGGTTCAGGCTATTTCACTATTGAAAAACTTGACCAAAGCCGAAAATCCATATAATTGTCCACATGGACGCCCAGTATTGGTAGAATTTAGTAACAAAGATCTTGAGAAGATGTTCAAACGAATCCAAGATCCTCATGACACCAGAGAAAGTGAATAATTATGTTTGAATACTTAAATGGAGTAATTACTTATATTGATCCAACTTATGTCGTAGTAGATGTAAGCGGCGTTGGCTATAAAGTTCAAGTTGCCAATCCTTATCGTTATCAACAAGATGAAAAAGCCAAGGTTTATGTTGAACAAATCGTACGTGACAATGAACAAGCCTTGTATGGATTTTATGATATCAACGAAAAACGTATTTTCTTACATCTAATCAGTGTTTCAGGAATTGGTCCTAAGAGTGCCTTGGCAATCTTAGCTGGTCAAGATTTGAATGGATTAATTTCGGCGATTGAAAATAACGATGTTAAGTTCTTAACGAGGTTTCCTAAGATCGGTAAGAAGACGGCTCAACAGATCATCTTGGATCTTGGTGGGAAGATGTCTGCTCAAGGTCAAATGGTATTGGGCGAAGATCCAACACCACTAAGTTCGGGTAATCAGGAATTAGAAGATGGTATGTTGGCACTTGAATCTCTTGGTTATACTGCTAGAGATATTTCTCGTATCAAGCCAAAATTACAAAAAGAAAACTTAGATTCAGCCGATGCGTATTTGCGTGCGGGATTAAGGTTGCTTACTAACTAATAAGGAGGTTAGCCAATGGAAAATGATGATGATCGTTTAACTGATGCAGATGCCTTGAATGAAGCTGAAGACATGGCGGAACAAACCATTCGTCCAAAGACATTTGATCAGTACCTGGGTCAGGAAAAGGCTAAAAAAGAATTAGAAGTTTATATCAAAGCTGCTAAACAACGTCAACAGACACTAGATCATGTTTTACTATATGGACCTCCTGGACTTGGTAAAACAACATTAGCAATGATCATTGCCAACGAGATGGGTGTAAATATCCATACGACTACGGGCCCTTCAATTGAGAAGTCTGGTGACTTGGTTGCGGTTCTCGATGAATTGGAACCGGGAGATGTCTTGTTTATTGATGAAATCCACCGTATGCCTCGTGCAATAGAGGAAGTTCTCTATTCAGCGATGGAAGACTTCTATATTGATATAATTGTTGGTCAAGGAACGGAATCTCGTTCACTTCATCATGAATTAGTTCCCTACACTTTGATTGGTGCAACGACCACTTCAGGTAAGCTGTCGGCACCATTGCGTGATCGATTTGGAATCGACATTCATATGGAGTATTATTCTGAAGAAGAATTGTCAAAGATCGTTTTCAGAACAGCCGGAGTTCTAAAAATTAATGTGGATGAGGAAGGCGCACATGAGATTGCACGTCGTTCTCGTGGGACACCTAGAATTGCTAATAGATTGTTGAAGCGTGTTCGTGACTTCGCTCAAGTGGCGGGCAAGGACATGATCGACTATGACATTGCAGAGTCAGCATTGAATCAATTACAAGTTGATGACGCTGGATTAGATCGTTTGGATCGTCGAATCTTATCGATGATGATTGAATTGTACGGTGGTGGACCATTAGGTATCAAGGTTATTGCAGCTAATATCGGTGAAGATCAAGAAACCATCGAATCGGTTTATGAACCATATCTGATGCAAAAAGGATTTTTGAAGCGTACAGCTAGAGGCCGTATCGTAACTAAAAAAGGTTATGAACATTTAGGATATACGTACCCAGAAAAGAGAGATTAGAAATGACATTAACAACCGAAGATTTTGATTATAATTTACCAGAAGAACTTATTGCACAAACACCTATCAAAGATCGTGACCACTCACGTTTATTGGTCTTAGACCATGAAACAGGCGAATATCAAGACAAGCACTTTTATGATATTTTAGATTATCTCAATCCCGGGGATGCTCTAGTTATGAATAATTCCCGTGTTTTGCCAGCTCGCCTTTACGGTACTAAGGAAGACACCGATGGTCACGAAGAAGTGTTGCTATTGAACAATATTGAAGGCGACAAATGGGAAGTACTGATGAAACCAGCTCGTCGTGCAAAAGTTGGCACGAAGGTTCAATTTGGTGACGGCCAACTAGAAGCCACTGTTTTGGAAGAATTAGAGCATGGTGGTAAAATTATCGAATTTCATTACGATGGAATCTTTTTAGAGATTTTGGAGAAGTTAGGTGAAATGCCTCTGCCTCCATACATCAAAGAAAAACTCGATGACCCTGATCGTTACCAAACAGTCTATGCCAAGGAAAATGGTTCAGCCGCTGCACCAACGGCAGGATTACACTGGACGAAGGACCTGCTTGAAAAGGTACAGGAGAAAGGTGTTAAACTAGTATACTTAACACTTCACGTAGGATTAGGAACATTTAGACCAGTGACAGAATCAGATATCAGCAAGCACGTAATGCATTCTGAATTTTATCGTTTGGACGAAGAATCAGCCAAAACATTGAATGATGTACGTAAAAATGGTGGTAAAATCGTTGCCACAGGTACAACATCAATTAGAACTTTGGAAACAATTGGTACCAAATTCAACGGTGAGATCAAAGCTGATAGCGGTTGGACAGATATTTTTATAAAACCAGGATATGAATGGAAAGTTGTTGATGAGTTCATTACTAATTTCCATTTACCTAAGTCAACATTGGTTATGTTGGTTGCCGCATTTACAGGAAGAGAAAATATTTTGAATGCTTATGAGCACGCCATTGATGAGAAGTACCGCTTCTTTAGTTTTGGTGATGCAATGTTTATCAAGTAGAGAGGGGAATACATGGAACCAGCTGTTAAATATACTTTAATCAAAAAAGAAAAGCACACTGGCGCACGTCTTGGAAAATTAGAAACACCTCATGGTACATTCGAAACACCAATGTTCATGCCAGTTGGAACAGAAGCATCAGTTAAGAATATGGCGCCTGAGGATCTAAAAAAGATAGGTGCCAGTATTATCTTAGCTAACACTTATCATCTATGGCTTCGTCCCGGTGAGGATATCGTTAAGGAAGCCGGTGGGCTTCACAAGTTCATGAATTGGGACAAGGGTATCTTAACTGATTCAGGTGGTTTCCAAGTTTTTTCATTGGCCAATACTCGTGATATTACTGAAGCAGGAGTTCATTTTAAGAACCATTTGAATGGACGTCGTGAATTCTTATCACCTGAGAAAGCTATTAAGATCGAAAATTACTTGGGACCAGATATCATGATGAGTTTGGACGAATGTCCACCGTTCTTCGAGAGTTATGATTACATCAAGAAGTCGATTGCTCGTACTAGCCGGTGGGCTGAGCGTGGACTTGAAGCACACCGTAATCCGGACTGGCAAGCATTGTTTGGTATTGTCCAAGGTGCAGGATTCGAAGATCTTCGTAAGCAGAGTGCTGCGGATCTAACAAGCATGGACTTTCCCGGTTATTCGATCGGTGGACTGTCTGTTGGTGAGTCTAAAGAAGAAATGAATCACGTGTTAGACTTCACGGCTCCGCTACTGCCTGAGAATAAACCAAGATATTTGATGGGTGTTGGTTCAACTGATGCCTTGATCGATGGCGCTATCCGTGGTATTGACATGTTTGACTGTGTTTTGCCAACTAGAATTGCCAGAAATGGTACATGTATGACAACTAAAGGACGCTTGGTTGTTAAAAACGCCAAGTACGCTCGTGACTTCCGTCCAATTGATGAAGATTGTGATTGCTATGTATGTCGTAACTACAGTCGAGCTTATATTCGTCATTTAATTAATGCTAATGAATTATTTGGAACGCATTTAACAAGTTATCATAATCTCTATTATCTGTTGAATTTGATGAAAGGCGTTCGTCAAGCAATCCGAGATGACAATTTATTAGAATTTAGAGAGCATGTTTTTGAAGAATATGGCTTAAATAAAGCAAATGCACGAAATTTTTAATATTATTTTTAATTAAAAGGGCAATGTATGTGGTTAGACCTTTGAATTTTTGATAACATATAGGTATGTAAACTATTAAGAGGTGGAAAATTTGAATTATTTAACATTAGGCGCTGCAGCAGGTGGATCATCAACGATTTTCTTAGTATTTATCGTGATCATGTTCGTTGGTATGTACTTTATTTCTATTCGTCCACAAAAGAAGCAACAACAAAAACGTCAAGAAATGCTCAGCAATATGAGTAAAGGCGACAAAGTTGTTACATTGGGTGGTATTAAGGGAACAATCGCATCTATTGATCGTGATAACAAAGAAGTTGTTGTTGACTGTGATGGTATTTATTTAACATTTGATTTGAACTTTATCCGTAAGGCAAGTTCAAAGGATAATGTTAAAGAATCAGACAATAAGAATAAGCCAGCAGTTAAGTCAGATGACAAAGCTGATGACAAATCAACTGAAGAAGCTCCTAAAGAAGAAGCTAAACCAGAAGAAAAAGTTGAAGAAACTACATCAGATAAAGCTGAAACTAGTGATGACGCTAAGGCTGATGATGCTACTGAAAAGACAGAATCAGAAGATACAACAGAAGAAAAATAATTATTTAGATGGTTATTTAAGATTGAAATGTAAAAATTTCAATCTTTTTTCTTGCCTTAAAGTGCACTCTAAGGGTTAGTATTGAATTTGTAAATGTCGTTCCGTCGGTCAGATATGGTATCCGTGGGGAACGGCCATCGCCAAAGGGCGGTCTATTGCCTCGCCTTGAAGCCGGAAATCACGTCTTCAAGGTCGTCCCATGCAGTAAGCCAGCATAATACGCTGACTAACTGCATCGACACGGGATACCATATCTGCCTGACTCCACTTGGTACTTGTACTATGATTGTTAGCAATTAAGATAGTAAATATTAATGGAGTGTACCTTAGCTGGAGAGCGATGGTGAAGGTCCCACAGCAGGTGGAATCACTGTCACTCGTAAGCGGCTCTAATCAAAAAAACAAAAACTAAAAAGACAATATTACAGATGTTTAATTAGACATGTTGTAAAATATAATTAATGACGTTATCTAAAGGGGTTTGGAAAATGGCAACAGAAAAATCAGCAGTTTTTATTATATTCGGAGGTTCTGGTGACTTAGCTCACAGAAAGCTCTATCCTGCATTGTATCGTCTGTATCAAGCAGGAATGTTAAAAGATCACTTTGCAGTGATCGGTACTGCACGTCGTCCATGGAGTGATGAATATTTCCGTGAAACGGTTATAACTTCACTAGAGGACATCGACGACAACAAGGAAGAAATGACTGCTTTTGCACAACATTTCTTCTATCAATCACATAATGTTAATGATTCAGAACATTACATTGCTTTGAAGGAATTAGCAGCCAAACTTGATGATAAGTTTGACGCAGGTCATAATCGTGTCTACTACATGGCAATAGCACCAAGATTCTTCGGTACAGTTGCAGAACACATTAAGTCAGAAGGTTTGAAGACTGAAGGCGGATATAACCGTTTGGTTATCGAAAAACCCTTTGGCCGTGACTTGGCAAGTGCAACTGAATTGAACGATTCACTATCAAGAGTATTCCCAGAAGATGAAGTTTATCGAATTGATCATTATTTAGGCAAAAAGATGATTCAAGAAATTTCGAAAATTCGTTTGAATAATCCTAAGTTTGAAGAAGCTTTGAATAGTAAGTATGTTTCAAACATTCAAGTTACCTTGGGTGAATCACTTGGTGTTGAAGATCGCGGTGGTTACTATGAAACATCTGGTGCCTTACGTGATATGATTCAAAATCACATCATGCAAATTATTGGATCAATTGCGATGGATAAGCCAGAGGAATTAAGTGCTGAAGCTGTTCATAAAGTTAAGACTGACTTATTTGCTAGCTTGAAGGTACTCCAACCAGAAGATGTTAAGACGGAATTCGTTCGTGGACAATACGATACTGACAATTTGGGTGACCAAAAGGCCTATCGTGATGAAGATAACGTTGATGAAAATTCTAATATTGAGACATATGTTGCTGGAAGAATCGAATTTAGCGATGATCGTTGGAATGGGACACCGTTCTACGTTCGTTCTGGAAAACGTATGCCTGCTAAATCTTCAAGAATAGATATTGTATTTAATGAAAAAGTTGCAGACCTAGGTATCAAAGCTAATACAACTGTTAGTTTATTAATTGAGCCAGAAGATGGTCACAGTATTTTGATCAACGGAATTGATTATCTTGAAGCAAACCAAGACTTTATCAAATTCCCAGAAGATAAGACATATTTTGACAACGCTCGTGAGGCCTATGAGAGTTTGATCATCGATATTCTTGCTGGTGATCATGTTCACTTCACATTGTGGGATGAGCTTCAAAGCACATGGAAGTATATTGATGCTGTAAGAGAACAATGGGATGCTGAAGAACCTGATTTTCCTAACTATCTTAGTGGAACTATGGGACCAGAAGCAGCTGATACCTTGCTTGAACGTGAGGGTAATTCATGGGTCTGGGACGACTAGACTAGGTGGTGCTACACTATCGGATTTTTAAAAATACCAATTAGAATTGAAGAAAATCGAAAAATCATCCATGTTGACATGGATGCTTTTTTCGCTTCTGTGGAAGAACGCGAACATCCACAATATAAGAAAAAATGTTTGATCGTAGCACCTGATCCACGGAAGAACCATCATCACGGAGTTGTTACTACAGCCAATTATAATGCTAGAAAATATGGAGCTCATTCGGCCATGCCGGCACAGCAAGCTATAGAACTTATACCTCGTGATAAACTTGTAATAGTTCCGCCAAATTTTGAATTGTATCGTAAGACTTCAGATTACATTCATAGTATCTTTGCGGAAGTAACGGATAATTATCAGTCTGTAGCCTTAGATGAAGCTTACCTTGATGTGACGGTTAATAAGTTAAATGAGCCGAATACATTAAAAGTTGCTAATTATATCCAGCAAAAAATTATCCGTGAAACCCATCTGACTTGTTCAGTTGGTATTTCATATAATAAGTTTCTGGCCAAG
The DNA here is from genome assembly GCF_003946575.1 of Companilactobacillus jidongensis. GTDB lineage: Bacteria > Bacillota > Bacilli > Lactobacillales > Lactobacillaceae > Companilactobacillus > Companilactobacillus jidongensis. Next base: position 31,534 of record NZ_RHOP01000018.1, read on the forward strand.
ATGGCATCTGATTATCGCAAGCCATTTGGTCGTACGATAATATTAGGACAATATGCAGAGGATTTTTTGAAACCAATTCCGGTTGAAAAATTCAATGGAATTGGCAAAGCAATGCAAAAAAAATTACATGATATGGACATTTACACCGGTGGTGATCTACAGAACTTGGATCAAGATGTCTTCATTAATACCTTTGGTAAAATGGGCTATGTGATGTTTCGGAGAGTTCATGGAATCGATGATGCTTCAGTTGAAGGACATCGTGTTCGTAAGTCTATCGGTCGTGAGAGAACCTATAATCAGAATTTGGTTTTGAAGGAACAAGTTGAAAAAGAGTTAAAGTTTTTGGCAGATCTTGTCAGTAAGGATTTAAAGAAACAACGTCAACATGGGAAAACAGTTGTTCTAAAACTGCGTAATTCTGATTTTGAAACAATTACTAAACGCATGACATTTCAAGATTATGTGCAAGATAAAGGTGAAATATATCGTATTGCTAAAGAGATTTATGATAAATTAGACATAAGTGATCAAAAGATAAGGTTACTTGGTATTACACTTACCAATCTTGATTCTTTATCTTATGAAGAAGTTTCATTAAAGTTATTTACCTCGGAGGGAAATAAATGAATAGTTTTTCAGATATTATCGAAACAATTAAAAAATATGATAAGATTGTTATCTTGCGCCATCAGAATCCGGATCCTGACGCGCTAGGCTCGCAAGCAGGACTTGCAACAGCATTACGCCAAGCGTATCCAGATAAAAAAGTTTTGATTGGTGGGAAGAATGCTGAAGGACTCAAATGGTTGTCGACCATGGACGAAGTTAGTGATGACGACTATGATGGAGCCTTGGTTATTTCCGTTGACACCGCAAATACTCCACGTGTTGATGATGAACGTTTCAGTAGTGGTAATTTTTTGATCAAAATCGATCATCATCCTAATGATGAACCATATGGTGATCAATTATTTGTTGATACTGATGCAAGTTCATGTTCAGAGATAATTGCTGACTTAATTGATTCAACTGATGAACTTACTTTGACTAAATCCGTTGCGTATTATTTATATGCTGGTATAGTAGGGGATACTGGTCGCTTCATGTATCCAGCTACTACGGGACACACATTGAATATTGCTGCTAAACTAGTTGATCTAGGTATTAACTTTTCTGGTATTAATCAGAACATGAATGAAATCACTTTGGCACAAGCCAAGTTACAAGGTGAATTGTTTAATCGCCTAAATGTTGATAAGTCAGGTGCAGCGATGGCTGTTATCGATTTAGATTTAATGAAAAAATTGGGTATTAACCAAGAAAAGGCTAATTCAGTAGTTTCTACACCAGGTCGTTTGAACGAAGTAACTTCATGGTTAGAGGCTGTTCAAAAAGACGATGGTACTTTTAGAATGCACCTGCGTTCACAAGGACCAATTATTAATGGGTTAGCTAAGGAACACAATGGTGGTGGACATCCATTAGCTAGTGGCGCAAATGCTAAGGATTTGGATGAAGTAAACCAAATGTTTAAGGAATTGATTGAAATCGTTGAAGATTTCAAATCGAAGGGTGAATAGATGACTAAATTTTCACAATACAATTTTAATGATGCGATAAATAAATCGCTCAAGGAGATAGGTTTTGATGAACCAACACCGGTTCAAGAAGCTGTAATTTCACTTGTTAATAAGAAGAAAGATATCATTGTCCAATCAGAAACGGGTTCTGGTAAGACACATGCTTTCTTATTGCCAATTTTGAATGCAATTACTAAGGATCAGACGGTCCAAGCATTGATTGCAACTCCAAGTAGAGAATTGGCTTACCAAATTTATGAGGATACACAAGCTATCCTTAAAAATTATCCAGAAGAATACAATGCTTTTATTTATGTTGGTGGTGCAGATCGTGACCGTCAAAAGAGAAAGCTTGATGCACATCAACCTCAAATTGCTATCGGAACTCCTGGTAGATTATGGGATATGATTCGTGAGAATGACTTGCATGTTGATGATGTTCAACGTTTTGTTGTTGATGAAGCAGATATGACATTAGATATGGGCTTCTTAGATGATATCGATCATATTGCTGCCAAGATGCCTGATAATCATGAAATGATGGTCTTCTCAGCTACAATTCCACAGCGATTAGAACCATTCTTGAAGAAGTACATGAAGGGTCCACAACGTGTCGAACTCAAGAATTCTAGTGTTATCGCTAAGAATGTTGATAACTGGTTGATGTTTGCCCACGGACGAGACAAAAAAGAAATGATTTATCAACTCATGACTTTGGGTTCACCATACTTGGCACTTATTTTTGCCAATACTAAGAAGTCGGTGGATGAAATTTATAACTACTTAAAGTCTAAGGGCTTGAAGGTAGCTAGAATTCATGGTGGATTGAGTCCTCGTGAAAGAAAACGTGTCATGAAACAAGTTGAGAACATGGAATATCAATTCGTTGTTGCCACAGATTTGGCAGCCCGTGGAATTGATATCAATGGTGTATCACATGTTATTAATGCTGAAATCCCCGATGACTTGGATTTCTTCATTCACCGTGTCGGTAGAACTGGACGTAACAAGATGTCTGGAATTGCCATTACTTTGTATAATCCTGGTGAAGAAAACAAAATTGCTGAATTGGAACACATGGGAATCAAGTTCTTACCAAAGGATTTGAAGAATGGTGAAATCGTTGAAGCTTATGATAGAGATCGTCGTACTCAACGTCATGCTACACAAGAAAAACTTGAGCCAAAATTAGTCGGATTCGTTAAAAAACAAAAGACTAAGAAAAAGCCAGGTTATAAAAAGAGAATTAGACAAGCTATTTCAACTGATAAACGTCAAAAGACCCGTATCAAGAATCGTCAGGCTATGAAGGCGCAAAGAGATAAACGTCGTGGAAGTTAGTAGTTGACTTTTTTTCCATCGGTAGTTAATATTTTCATTGGATATATCTAACTGTCAACCCTATCAGAGAGGGCTAATTAGTGTGAACGCCTAGGTTGTTGTTCGTTAGATGCTGCCAATTAAAATATAAATAGATAATTGTTGAGAGGCTAACGAAAATCGTTGCAAACAAGGTGGTACCGCGCAGTAGCGTCCTTGGTTATGCAACGATTTTCTCTTTTTTTAAGGGGAGTAAAAATGAAAAATTTATCAAGTGCTGAAATAAGAAAGATGTTCTTGGATTTCTTTCAAACAAAAGGTCACACGATTGAGCCTAGTGCATCGCTAGTACCAGTCAATGATCCAACATTATTGTGGGTCAACTCTGGTGTGGCTACATTAAAGAAATATTTTGATGGTACTGTGATTCCTAAGAATCCACGTATCACTAATGCTCAGAAGTGTATCCGTACAAACGATATTGAAAATGTCGGTAAAACGGCACGTCACCAAACATTTTTTGAAATGCTTGGTAACTTTTCAGTTGGTGATTACTTCAAGGAAGAAGTTATTCCTTGGGCATTTGAATTTTTAACAAGTCCAGATTGGTTAGATATGGACAAGGATTTACTATATATAACAACTTATCCCAAGGATACTGAAACTCAAAAACTTTGGGCAGAAGTTGGTATTGCTCAAGATCACATTTTAAAAACAGAAGACAATTTTTGGGATATTGGTGAGGGTCCATGTGGTCCTGATTCAGAGATCTTCTTTGATCGTGGACAAAGCTTTAACAATTTGGCTGAGGACGATCCAGAGAATTATCCTGGTGGAGAGAATGAAAGATATCTTGAAGTTTGGAATATCGTCTTCTCAGAATTAAATCACTTACCAAGTGGCAAGTATGTTGAACAACCACATAAGAATATTGATACGGGTATGGGACTAGAACGATTGGTTTCCATTCTTCAAGGTACAAAAACTAACTTTGAAACTGACTTGTTCAAGCCAATTATTGACCATGTTGAGTCGTTGAGCGATGGTCGCAAATATGGCGCAAGTAAAGAAGACGATGTCTCATTTAAGATTATCGCTGATCATGCCAGAACGGTTTCGTTTGCTGTTGCTGATGGTGCGTTACCTTCAAATGAAGGCCGTGGCTATGTTATCAGACGTTTGATCAGACGTGCAGTTCTTAATGGTAAGAAGTTGGGTATCGATGGACCATTCTTATACAAGCTAGTTTCAATCGTTGGTCAAATCATGGACAGCTACTATCCTGAAGTTAGCCAACAAAAAGAATTTATTGCTAAAACAATTGAATTAGAAGAGAAACGTTTTTCTGAAACACTTAATGATGGATTATCACTATTGAATGGTATAATTGATTCTCTTCATAAAAGTAATAAAAAAATCATTGACGGTGCCGACGCTTTCAAACTTTATGATACTTACGGATTCCCATTGGAAATGACTCGAGAGTATGCCCATGATGAAAGTCTTGATGTCGATGAAGATGGTTTCAAGAAGAACATGGAAGAACAAAAGCAACGCGCACGTTCAGCTCGTGGAACTTTACAATCAATGGGTATGCAAGATGAAACTTTGATGGAAATCAAAACTCCGAGTGAGTTCGTTGGTTATGATAACAACGAAATTAAAGCTACATTGAAAGATATCATTGTAAATGATTCAGAGATGGATTCTGTCAGTGATGGTCAAGCACAATTAATCTTTGATAAGACACCATTCTACGCTGAGATGGGTGGTCAGGTTGCTGATGTTGGTGGTATCTATGATATGAGCGGCAATCAAGTGGCTGAAGTTACTGATGTTCAGCACGCGCCAAATGGTCAAAATATTCATATCGTTACTGTCTCAAGTGCTATAAATAAGAATAGCGAATATGAACTTAAGATTGATGGAGATTTCCGTGAAAAAGTTCGTCATAATCACACGGCAACTCACTTGTTAGATCAAGCTTTACGTGAAGTTGTTGGTGACAGAACTCATCAAGCCGGTTCATTGGTTGAACCGGGTTATCTCAGATTTGATTTCAATAGCAATCAAGCTCTAACTGATGAACAAATTAGTCAACTTGAAAAAATCGTTAACGAAAAAATTTGGGATGCTATTCCTGTTAAAACCGAAGTATTACCAATTGAAGAGGCCAAACAGAAAAAGGGTGCAATTGCCATGTTCAGCGAAAAGTACGGTGATATCGTACGTGTTGTTGAAATAGACGATTACTCAACTGAATTCTGTGGTGGTACACATGCTCGTAATACTTCTGAACTAGGATTATTTAAGATAACTTCAGAATCAGCTATTGGATCAGGTATCCGAAGAGTTGAAGCTGTAACTGGTGAAGAAGCATTCGAATATTTAAACAATCAATTACAATTATTACAAGAAACAGCTAGAAATATGAAAGTCAATCAATTGAAAGATGTACCAGCTCGTGCAGCTCAATTGGTTGATGATAACAAAGCATTAGCTCGTGATAATCAAAACTTGAAAGTCAAACTTACAAGTCAAAAATCAGCTGAGGTCTTCAATGAAGTTGAAGAAATCAATGATTTCAAAGTTATTGCGAATGCAATTCCAGCTGACATGGCAACATTGAGACAATTAGCTGATAAATGGAAGAATGATCAGACATCTGATATCTTGGTATTAGGTGGTAGTGCTGATCAAAAAGCTAGTCTTGTTGTAGCTGTTAGCAAGGATGCTCAAGGTCGTGGTGTCAAAGCTGGAGATGTGATCAAGAAGATTGCAAAGGAAATTCAAGGTGGCGGCGGTGGTCGCCCAGATATGGCTCAAGCTGGTGGTAAAAATCCGGCTGGTCTTACAAATGCGTTACAATTAGCCAAAGATGTTATTAAATCTTATTAAAGTGGGCTATAATTGTAATGAATCTTTCTGGTCACTTAAATTTTTGCTATATGGAGGTTTGCCATGAGTTCACTTGATAAAACAATGAGTTTTGATTTTAATGAAAATAAAGGCAAGGACGTCAAAGAGACATTGCAAAGTGTTTACCAATCACTAGAAGAAAAGGGTTATAATCCAATTAATCAAATTGTTGGATACCTATTGTCTGGTGATCCTGCCTACATTCCACGTCATAATGACGCTAGAAACTTGATTTTAAAACACGAACGAGATGAGATAATTGAAGAATTAGTTAAAAGTTATCTCAATGAAGGTAAATAAATGCGGTTATTAGGATTAGACGTCGGATCCAGAACCGTTGGTGTGTCTGTAAGTGACTTATTGGGATGGACTGCCCAAGGTGTAGAGATCATTCGAATCAATGAGGATAAGGAAGACTTTGGTTTGGATAGATTAGGTGAGATCATTAAGGAAAAACAAGCAACAGGAGTTGTTTTGGGATTACCTAAAAATATGAATAACACCGAAGGACCTAGAGCTGAAAAATCCCGTGAATATGGACAGATGGTAGTAGATAAATTTAACTTGCCAGTTGATTTTATTGACGAAAGGCTAACTACTGTTCAAGCTGAACGAATGTTAGTTGATGAAGCAAATGTTTCGCGCAGTAAAAGAAAAAAAGTTATCGACAAAATTGCCGCTGAGATGATTTTACAAAATTATCTCGATTCAAAAGGCAAATTAACAAAAGAATAGGGCAGGTCTGAAGACCTGTTTGAGGTGATATTTATGAATGAAAATCCAGAATCACCAAAAGATTTGGATGAAGTTACACTAAGTGATGACAAGGGTACTGAGGAAACTTATAAAATTCTTTTTACTTTTGATTCAGAGGATTATGGTAAGTCTTACGTCTTTCTATATCCCAAAGCAGATGAGGATTCTGATGAAGTAGAACTTCAAGCTTACTCATTTGAACCAGATGAAAACGGTGATGTTACTGCCGGAGACCTTCTTCCTATTGAAGACCCAGAGGAATGGGATATGGTTCAAGAAGTTTTAAATACTTTTACGTCAGATGACGGTCAAGATCAATAGTTTATCAATGACCATGGATCGAGTTATTTATTGATCCATGGTTTTTGGAACTTTTTATTTAAGGGGATATAATGCTGAGTCTGTTACTAATTTTATTTTTAGTCTATGGTTTTTACGTTGGTGCCCGACGTGGACTAGTTATGCAAGCATTTTTTACAGTTGGATATGCGATTTTCTTTGGAATCGCCTTGTTGTCCTTCAGAGCATTAGGACCAAAATTTGAAATGATTGTTCCTTATCCTTCTGCTAGTTTAGGAAGTGAATTTGCTTTCTTCTCAACTAAAGTAGGGATGGGATTGGATGATGCATTTTATCGTGCCTTTGCTTTTATCTTTGTGTGCTTTATCGGATGGATAATTGTGCGTTTCGCAGGACTATATTTTAAGCGTCTGACTTATTATCCAATGTTTAATGATGTTAATTTGTTGAGTGGGGGAATTCTGGGATTGATTGTTACTTACGTTGCAGTCTTCATGGTTCTCTTAATACTTGCAATGATTCCTGTAAGTGGCATTCAAAATGCATTGCAACATTCATTTGTAGCTTCAACAATGATTAGAAGCACACCAGGTCTAACTTCGATGTTAACTGGTTTATGGATATAAAATTTAATAATTGGGCTGAAACAATTTATTTTGTTTCAGCCTTCTTTTATAGGTATAGGGAGTAGATATGAATAATAAAGCTTTAAACGTGTTAGAGTTTGACAAGATCAAAGCTGAGATTGGCAGGTTCTTAATCACTTCACGTGGGAATACTCTTCTTAAGAAGCTTATGCCCATGTCAGTTGAGTCGATCGTTCAACGTTTGATCGACCAAACAAAAGACGGAATGGATATTGTCCGTCTTAAGGGAGAAATTCCGGTTAGAAAGTTAGCTGATCTGCATGATCAGGCTAATCGGTTAAAAAAAGATGGTAATCTTAATGGAACTGAACTTGCATCGATTGGCGAAGTTCTAAAGAATACCAGTGAATTAAAAGCATTTTTTGAAAAATTAAAAGATGATCAAGTTGATTTACGACAATTATATGATTTGAATGAAAACTTGATCGATAATCCCAGTCTGACATCACGGATCACTAAGTCGGTCGATGATACGGGTCGAGTATTGGATACTGCATCTGAAGACCTCAAATATATTCGTGAACAAATCAGTCGTTTAAATGATGAGATCAGAAGTTCGATGGAACGATACACACGTGGTAAAGGTACGAAGTATTTGAGTGAAGCTATTGTGACATTACGTGATGATAGATTCGTTGTTCCTGTTAAAACGGAGTACCGTGCAAAATTTGGCGGTGTAGTACACGATCAAAGTGCTAGTGGCCAAACCCTTTATATTGAGCCAGAAGCTGTTGTAGGGCTTAATAATCGTTTACACGATGCACAAACATCAGAGAAACTTGAAGAAATTAGAATCTTGAATCAATTGTCTGATCTGGTACGTCCGGAAATCGATGATATTGTCAAGAATAACGAAGTTTTAGGTGAGTTTGATTTGATTAATGCTAAGGCTAAATATGGTAATGAAATCAAGGGAACTGAACCATTGATCTCGGATAATCACGTTGTGGATCTAAAAGAAGCCAAACATCCCTTGATTGATCCAGATCGTGTAGTTGCGAATGATATAAAAATTGGTGATGATTTCAAGACAATGTTGATCACGGGTCCTAATACTGGTGGTAAAACTATCACAATGAAGACTTTGGGATTAATTCAAGCAATGGCTCAAGCGGGATTATTCATTCCTGCTCATGAAGAGAGTCAAGTCTCTGTCTTCGATGAAATATTCGTTGATATTGGTGATGAACAATCAATCGAACAAAATTTAAGTACTTTCTCATCTCACATGGATAATATTATTAATATTATGCACAAGGTATCTGATCGTAGTTTGGTCTTGATCGATGAGTTAGGTGCTGGTACTGATCCTCAAGAAGGTGCAGCGATTGCAATTGCCATCTTGGAGAAATTATCCAAATCAAATTGTGTCATTATGGCAACGACTCACTATCCTGAATTGAAAGTTTATGCTTACAATACAACTGATACGATCAATGCTTCGATGGAATTCGATGAGAAGTCTTTGAAGCCAACTTATCGTTTGATGATTGGTATTCCTGGATCAAGTAACGCCTTTAATATTGCGGCTAGATTAGGCATGGATCGAGAAGTCGTTGATCGTGGACAAAGTTTGATGAGTGGTGAAAGCCAAGACTTGAACAATATGATCAAAGATCTTGAAAATCGTCGTAAAGAGTTTGAAAAGAAAAATGAATATCTTAGTTCTCAACTTACTCATAACAAAGAAATTGAAGATGATTATGAGAAGAAGCGTACAGAATTAGATAATTCTAAGGAATCTGAGCTTCAGGCAGCCAAGGTTCGGGCTAATCAAATTGTTTCTAAGTCACGTAAGGAATCTGATAAGATCATTGATCGTTTGCGTAAATTAGAACAAGATGGTGTGGCTGTTAAGGAAGATCAGATTATTTCTGCCAAGACTGGTTTGAAGAATCTTCATCAAGATGAAGCAGTTAAGAAGAATAAAGTCCTTAGACGAAACAAACGTAAGCAACAACTTAAAGTTGGCGATGAAGTTAAAGCTTTGACATATGGTCAAATCGGTACAATCGTTCGTAAAGATAAGAACGACCAATATGAAGTTCAACTAGGTATATTGAAGATGAAATTCTCAGAAGATGACTTGGAGAAGACTGATGCTAAGCCAGAGGAAGCTGAGAAGAAGCCAACAATGATTAGAAGAACTAAGAGTACTGGATTATCAAGTAAGCTAGATTTACGTGGTAAGAGATATGAAGAAGCGATGACAGAGCTTGATCAGTATATTGATTCAGCCTTACTTGCCGGATACAATCAAGTTACGATCGTCCATGGATTTGGTACGGGTGTGATTAGAAAAGGTGTTACAAAGTACTTACAACGTAATCCACGTGTTAAGTCATTCGGATATGCACCAGCTAGTTCCGGTGGTTCAGGCGCAACAATCGTTGATTTGTAATCTCGAAACAAAATGTTTCCCTGGAAAGTAGCGAAGTGTTAATATTTTATGGACAGAGTATAAAGAGGAGTGATCTTATGGTTGATGAACTAACAGATAAGGATTTTGCAGAAGAAACAAAAGATGGCGTCGTAATTACAGATTTTTGGGCAACATGGTGTGGTCCATGTCGTATGCAATCACCAGTAATTGAACAATTGTCAGACGAAAATGACGCAGTTAAGTTTACAAAGATGGACGTCGATGCTAACCCTAAGACTCCAGAATCATTTGGAATTATGGCTATTCCAACACTAGTTATCAAAAAAGATGGCGAAGTTGTTGAAAAGTTGACTGGTTTCCATAGCAAAGCTCAACTTGCTAAGATTCTTGATGGTTACACTGACTAATTTATTAATTCAATAAGTTGCACAAAAAAAGATGCTTAGGCGGTTTTGCCTAAGCATCTTTTTTGTTGTAAACTTTAGTTTCGATCAATTTGAACTTTAATTGAAACACTCTTTGCTTTGCTGTTGACAGTGTATGTGCCCAAACAGAAAGCCTCAATAGTTTTTTCGACAGTTTCAGTAATTATTCCGGTTTCGAGCGAGAATTCTGGATTGTCGTTGTTAAGATTAAAACGTTGTTCTACTTCAGGACCAGTCAAGGTATATTGATAACTGTTTTTGGTTTGCTTAGTGATCTCTAGCTTGCCCAAACCAGCTTTTGAAAACAATTCTGGAAGACTCGACATATCAAGAATTAATTGTCGGCTCAGATTTTTTCCAGCCCAGTATAGTAGTTCCACAGTATCTTTGTCCAACAGATCGGGGAGAACGAAATCACGGAGTACTGAAACTGCAAAATAACTTTCAGTTAACTCATCTGTGCTTTCACCTTTTTTGCCAGGTTTCAGAACGTCAGGGATGTCAGTTAACTCTTCTTCAGTATTTTTTGAAGCATCTTTAGATTTTGCGGCCATTATTTTTACTCCTTTTTCTAGACAATTTATTATATCATTAGACTATTAGGTTTTTAAGCTATTGTATAACACCAAGCATAAGAATTTTAATTAATTACAGAAATAAAAAAATTAGAAGGTGCATTATGAGTGATAAAAGACCAATCGGCTTATTAGATTCAGGATTAGGTGGTTTGACCGTCACCAAAGAAGTCATCAAACAAATGCCTAATGAAGATGTTGTATTTATTGGGGATGAAGCCAGAATGCCATACGGTACTAAGACTAAGGAACAAATTACTGACTATACACGTGACTTGGTGAAATATCTCATCTCGCAAGATGTAAAAGTTATCATTTATGCCTGCAATACTGCTACGGCTAATGCTTTACCCACATTGAAGGAAGAATTTTCTATTCCAATGTTTGGTGTAATTCAACCAGGTGCAGTCGCTGCCAGCTTAAGCACTAAGACAAAACACGTCGGAATTATTGGTACTGAGGCTACCATTAAGTCCAAAAGCTACAGTAAGGCCATTGCAGCAGCTGATCCAACAGTTGATGTGTTAGGAATTGCTGCTCAAAAATTTGTTTCCTTTGTTGAGAATGATAATGCTGATTCAGATGAAGCTAAGAAGAATATTGCTGAAACATTAAGTCCATACAAGGATCCTAAGTTTGACACGTTAGTATTGGGATGTACGCATTTTCCAATGCTCAAACCACAAATTCGTGAGGTCTTAGGTAACAAGATCAAGTTAATTGATTCAGGCGTTGAAACAGTCTCTTATGTAAAAGATTATCTAGAAGCTAATCACTTGTTAACTAACAACAAAGATAGCCGCAGCATCAAATTACATGCCACTGGTGGCATCAATGAATTTGAACGTTTAGCCAAAGAATGGCTACATATCGATGTTGATGAAATTAGTCTAGTTAATGTGGGAGATAACAAATGAAAGAAATAATCATTGCTACTAAAAATCCTAACAAAGCTAAGGAATTCAAAAGAATTTTTGACGAATCAGAGATCGAGTTAAAAACATTATTAGATTTTCCCAACTTTCCAGATGTTAAAGAGACTGGTTCTACTTTTGAAGAAAATGCTAAGTTAAAGGCACATGCGGTTATGCAAGAATTTAATTTACCAACGATTGCTGACGATTCAGGATTGCAAGTTGACGCTTTGTTTGGTCAACCGGGAATCTATTCAGCACGTTATGCGGGTGATCACAATGATGCTGCAAACAATGCTAAACTGCTCTCTGAATTAGGTGGAATGCCAATGGAGAAGCGGACAGCTAGATTCGTTACGACATTGGTATTCTCTAATCCTAAGAATGATGATGACCTTATCGTCGAAGGTGAGGTCAAGGGATTGATTGCAACATTACCCGAGGGCGATGATGGTTTCGGATATGATCCATTGTTTTATTTACCAGAAATGGATAAAACGATGGGGCAGATGTCAATGGATGAGAAGAACAAGATCAGTCATCGAGGTCGTGCTATCAGAAAACTAGAAGACGAGTGGCAAAGTTGGATTAATTGGTAATTAATTGCCGTAAAATTGTTATAATGCTAGTATAAAGTACGAGAATTAAAGAGAGCGTATACAGGAGGATTACATATGACATTGGGACAAATTGCAGGACTTATAGCTGCGTTGGCTTTTGTAGCTTTGGTAGTATATTTAGCCAAAACTCTTATTTCAACAGCTAAGTTATTGAATGAGTTACAAGATACTATCAAAGAAACAACTAAGATGGTTACCGTTCTTTCTAAGAATACTGATGACATCATGCAACAAACTAATCAATTAGTGGATAAGACGAACACATTGATGGACGATGTTAACAGTAAATCTAGTAAGTTGAATCCACTATTTGATACAGTTGAGAACCTAGGTAAGAAGTCAGCTAATGCTACTGCTGAAAAGCCTAATACTGGTTTTGGATTACAAAATATCATGACAATTGGAAATGCAGCAACTCTTGTTAAAACAATTGCCAAATTTATGCCAAGAAAGAAGAGATAGTAATGAAAAATAATCAATTTTTACTTGGAGTAGTCTTGGGTAGTGCGGCTGGTTACGCTGCCTCAAAGTATTTGACAAGCGAATCAGGTCAAGCAGCACTAGAAAATATCAAAACTATTCGTGGTGACTTTAACAACGGTGGAGTTGGTTTTGCCGGCAACAATGACTTGGTAAATAACTTCAGTGAAAAAACTGATGCCTTGAAAGAACAAATGCTTGCTACAGCTGATAAACTTCGTGAAGATGAAGATGCTTCAAATATTGTCTTCGATGAAGGAGATTTAGAATCACAAACAACTAATGCAACAGATGATTCAGATAAGGATGCAACTAGTGGTGCATCTGAAAACTTTGATAATGATTCAAATAAATAAATACAAATAAAAATCCATCGGACATGTGCCTGATGGATTTTTTTGTACCTATTAGTCGATATATTTAAGATCTTTTGATGTGTGTGTGAATGGTTCGCAACCGTCTTCTGTGATATAGACGCAATCTTCAATTCTAACACCGGCAACATGTGGAATATAGATTCCTGGTTCAATTGAAAAGCACATACCTGGTTTGAGCACCATATCATTGCCTTCCATGATTGATGGGAATTCGTGTTCCGAAGTACCCATACCGTGTCCCAATCTGTGAATGAAGTATTCGCCGTAACCAGCATTAGTGATAACGTCACGGGCAACTTTGTCTAATTCAGTGGCGGTAATGCCAGGCTTAGCAGCATCCATGGCGGCCAAGTTAGCTTCTAAGTCAACTTTGTAAATATCCAATGATTTGTCATCTGGTTTGCCAAAGGCAACTGTTCTAGATGCATCACTGATGTAACCTTCATGAATTGTACCTAAGTCGAATAATACTAGTTCATTTGGTACAAGAGCATTCTTCTCAGGGCCACCGTGTGGATTAGCAGCATTTGCGCCTGCTTGAACAATTGTGTCAAAACTCATGTGCATGACACCTTTCTTCATCATGGCATATTCGATTTCGGCAACGATTTCTTGTTCTGTACGGCCTGCTTTAATAGCATTGAAGGCAACTTCAAAGGCATAGTCAGCTTCAGCACCAGCGGCTTTTAATTTTTCGATTTCTTCGTTTGTTTTAATTAGTTTAGCATTTTCCATATAACGTGAAAGGTTTCCGGGGAATTCAGCATCTGGAAATTGACTCTTGATCGATTCTAATTTGTCGACTGATAGATGATCTTTTTCAATTGACCATTTAGCCGGTGTACCAGCAGCATCCTTGATATGACCAGCCATCAGTTCGAATGGGTTCTCATGATCTAAGTATCCGAAAACATCTTTATCCCAACCAGCCTTTTTAGCAGCTTCGACTTCTAGTTGAGGGGCGAAGATAAATGGGTCTTTATCAGGGAAAACTAAAAGTGCCAAAATTCTTTCTTCAGGTTCGCTGTAAAATCCAGTAAAATAGTTTATGTCTGTTGGATTTGACACATATGCAGCGTCGTAACCATTTTGAGATAAGTAATTTTGTAATTCAGTTAGTTGCTTCTTCATGAAAAAACACTCCTTTATAATTTTGTATAAGTATATCACTGAAAATGATTTTCTTTTTGAAAAAATATGAAAACTTACAACGATAATATGGAAACCGCTTGCAAAATGTGAAAACTTTTGATAAATTAGAGTTATCTAAATGGAAATTTGTTTGAGAGAGTGGATATTAATGGAAAAAAAAGTAGTAACAATATATGATGTAGCCGAGGCCGCTAATGTTTCCATGGCGACAATATCTCGTGTTGTTAACGGAAATGCAAATGTAAAAGAAGAAACAAGAAAGAGAGTTCTTGAAGTTATTGATCGTTTGAACTATCGTCCTAATGCCGTGGCTCGTGGACTTGCCAGCAAGAAGAGTACAACAATCGGTGTTATTTTACCCGACATCACTGATTTGTATTATGCTTCTCTTGCCAAAGGTATTGATGATGTTGCTTCAATGTACAAATACAATATCATTTTGACAAGTTTGCAAGAATCAGTTGGTGATGAGGAACAAATCTTGAACAACTTACTTTCAAAGCAAGTTGATGGTTTGATTTACATGGGCAAACAATTATCAAAGAAGCTAAAACGTAATTTGTCCAATTCTAAGACACCAATCGTGTTGGCTGGATCAGTTGATAAGAACAACGAAACAGCTAGTGTGAATATTGATTTTTCTGATGCTGTATACAGTGTTGTAAATCAATTAGTACAAAATGGTCACAAGAAGATTGCCTTTGTTGGTGGAAGTCTTGAGAACCCTATTGATGGCAAGTTCCGTCTTGACGGATATAAAAAAGCCTTGAAGAAAGCTCATATCAACTTCTCATCAAACTTGGTATTTGAAGCTGAATACTCAGTTAGAGCTGGAGAAGCAATTTGGGATGCTGTTAAGAATAGTGGCGCAACTGCTGCTTACGTAACAGAAGACTTATTGGCTTCAGGATTATTGAATTCTGCTGTTAAATCTGGAACAAAAATTCCAGATGATTTTGAAGTAATTACAAGTAACGATACAATTCTTTGTGAAGTAACTCGTCCTAAGATGAGCTCAATCGAAGAACCATTGTATGATATTGGTGCTGTTGCCATGCGTTTGTTGACTAAGATGATGAATCAAGAATCAATTGATGATAATACGATTAAATTACCATATTCAATCGTAAAACGTGAATCAACAAAATAATTTGCAGAACACAAAATAAGCCGTCACTTCTTAATTGGAAGTGACGGCTTATTTTGTATTTACTTTTTAGTTGAACGTCGTTCTTTGGCGGAACGATAAATGAAGGCAATGCAGACGATAATGAATATCAAGGTAATGATTGTGTTAACTATTTCAAGACTTGCAGGTATGCTGACAAATCCAATAAAGGTCGTATAGATTGCATAAATCACAATCAGGCTTAAAAGAACTGTATCTGTCGTAAGAACCTTTTCTTGTTTGTTCCATTTTGAAAATAAATAAATTGCGTAAATAACGATCAATAAGACAGTTATAGCAATTGTAATGACATCCTTAGCTAATTCAGGACCACTTGCGTTACTAAATGTGTTCATGATACTTCCCCCAGTAATATTAATTATTTACTTTTTGATATTTTATTCTGCTTATGTAGTTCCCACACAATTACAACGATGTATCCAAATGCTACTAACGAAAGACCGCCGGTTACGATCGAATTCATTTCGTAAGGTAAGTCAATGAATCTTTCGAGCAGTGAATAACAGATGTTAATCAAAACGATGAGAGCCAGGGTAAATGATTTATCCCAAAGTTTGATGTTGTGTCTGATCTTATAGATGGATACGCCAATCATAAAAATAATCAGGAGTGCAGCAACCACGTAGAGTGAGTTTTGTAAAAATATTGGACTAAAGTACATATAATTCTCCTTAATTCTGACAATAAGAATAACGTTTTCATTTTATCATTACTGGCTCATTAAATCGAATAAATATTTAAATAAAAAAATCAAACCCCGAAGGATTTGATTTTTTATTGTCCAATTGTTCCACCAGTTACGCCACCGGTTCCTTGCTCAGTACTTGTACTATCGCCAGTAGATCCGGTGCCAGTTTCGGTAGTTGAGGTCGTAGTGTCACCAGTAGTAGAAGAACCTGTTGATGTTGATGAGCCTGTCCCTCCGGAACCACTTGATCCAGTACCTGTTTCACTGGTACCGTTGCTTGTTGTCGAGTTAGTGGAACTAGTAGAGTTTGATGTGTAATTGTTAGTCGTAACATCAGATGAGTCGCTGCTGTTAGTGCTGTTACTGAATCCGGATGTACGTCCGCTTCCGTTTTCGGAAGCTAATTCATCGGCAGACTTATTAGTATCGCCAACTGTTGTGACAACACCATAGCCATTGCTACGACCAAAGTAATTATTCCAGAATAGCTTATAATTCTTTGATTTAGCCCCAATAGCGAAGTTACTGTATGACATCGATTTAGGACTTCCTTTGTAATATAGCGAAGTCGTTTTGTGTTGATTGACACTAGCTGTCATGCCATTGTACTTGACATTACCAGTCTTAGTACCAGTTTCTTTATCAACCTTGTAACTTGTGACACCAGTTGGTTTCTTGAATTGCTTATGGACATTCATGACTTCAGGATCTTGCTTATAGACAGCATTTGCCATTCGTGACCATAATTCCTGATTAATATCAGTAGAGTTACTTGCCAGGTTGTAATTGTTAGTACCAACAACATCGTAACCGATCCAAGATGCCAGGGTAACACCGTCAGTGCTACCGATAAACCAATTATCACGATAGTCATTGGAAGTACCGGTTTTACCAAATAAGTTCTTGGTACTGAAGTTTGCTTCATATGACAATGCTGAGGCAGTACCTTTAGTAACAACTCCGTGAAGCATATTCTTAATGATATAAGAAGTTTGTTTACTGAATACATGCTTCTTGGCAGACTTGTGAGCGTAGATCGTTTTTCCAGATGGATCAGTAATCTTAGAAACCACATATGGATTAACGTGAACTCCCTTGTTTGCAAAGGTTGAGAAGGCACTGGCTTGTTGAAGAACAGTTACACCAGTTGCAGTACCACCAAGGGTAATACCTAGTTGACTATATTCCTTTTGAGTTAAGTCAATTCCCATCGCAGACATGTACTTACTTGAGTCCACACCTTGGTTTCTTAGATAATTGTATAAATTAACTGAAGGAATATTGTATGATTCTTCAAGTGTTTCACGAGCTGAAACAAAGCGGTTTTGAATTGTTGAACCGTAATCAGTAGGTGAGTAACCCTTGAACTTAGTCTTGAAATCGGCCAACATTGTTTGTGAACCGATTAAGCCATTTTCAATTGCAGGTGCAAAAGTAATCAATGGTTTGATAGAAGAACCGGGTGATCTAGTTGAATCAAAAGCATGATTCAATTGTGATTGTTTGAAGTCCACACCACCAACGAAGGATAGGACTTGTCCAGTCTTATTATCTAGTAAGACAGAACCATTTTGCACAGGTTCAGTAACTTTGATGGTCTTACCAGTATTAGGATCGGTAGTTGTAGTATTGTGCGTCGTACCAAGATTTCCCTTGTATTGTTGAGCCTGTTCATTCATTGCAACATAAAGGTCTTTATTGATGGTACTGTCAATACGGTAGTGTTTGTTATGTAGTTCAGTATCAGCTTGCTCAGTATATTTCTCTAGCAAACTAGAGTCTTTTTTGACATCGCTGTATTTAAGACCATCACTCTTGACTAGACGTTTTACCAAAACAATTCTAGCTTGTTCAGTCAATAGGTTATAGACATATCCATATTTGATAGTCTTACTATTAGCCTTGGCGGGTTTTTGGAAATCCTTTGCAAGATTAAATTTCTTAGCCGCTTGATACTGTGAATCGGTTATCTGCTTATCACGATACATACGATATAGAACGATGTCCTTACGTTTCAGACCTAGACTATAGTCATCTTTCAATTTACCGCCCATTTTACCATCAGTAGTATAGGGAGTATAAATTGAAGGACTTTGAGGTAGTCCAGCAATAAAAGCAGATTCAGCTAGATTCAAATCAGCAGCATTTTTACCAAATAGCCCCTTAGCGGCAGCTTGAACACCCTGAATGTTTTGACCTTTATTATTGCTACCGAAGGTCGCTGCATTTAGATAGTATTGTAAGATTTCACTTTTGGTGAAATACTTGTCGACACGCATAGCTAAGAAGATTTCGACAGCTTTACGTTTCCAAGTTGTTTCCGATGACAGCATTTGCATTTTGACAGTTTGCTGAGTCAAAGTCGATCCACCAGTTTGGGCACCGATACCAGTAACGTCAGATATAATAGCTCTAAAAATAGATTTAGGAACGACACCATTGTGACGATAGAAGTCACTATCTTCAGTTGAAATTATGGCCTTCTTTAAATATGGCGACATTTCAGATAAGGATATGCTTTTACCAGTTAGATCTTTTTGAAGATCTTCAACTTTTTCATTATTAGCGAAATACAAAGAAGTTGATTTATTTACATCTTGAAGTTCAGTCTTCATTTCTTGTTTAGTTGGCACAGCTACTTGGTTGGTCAATGCCGAAACATATCCCATGCCAAGTCCCACAGCCAAACTCAATAGAATGAAAATCCCTGCAATAGTGTAAATGATAATTCGTCGAATTACTTCGATGGTTAAGTTAGCTTTAGTAGCAAAGTCTGACCAGCTTTTAATGCTTTTAAAGCCGGAAACTATACTATTCCATAAATTTTTCACTTTTAAATAAGCCCCTTTAAAAAGTTACATACACCAATTATATAATAAAATTTTATAATAAGTGCAAAAACAAAAAAGTTCTTATGGAAAGAACCTTCCACAGAACTTTTGCTAATTGACTATTTTATTAATCTATAAATGGCGTCAGCATAAATTGCCGTTGCTTTGAATAGCTTATCTAAGTTGATATATTCGTTAGGTTGATGCATGACATTTTCATCACCAGGGAACATTGCACCGAAGGCAACTCCATGTTTGAGAATACGTCCGTATGTACCACCACCAACAGTGAATGGTTCAGTATCATCGTCAGTGTGATCACGATATGCACCAACTAATGCTTGAACTAGTGGATCGTTAGCTGCTACGAAGTGAGGTAATTGATTATGTCCTTCGATTTCAGCGGTTACACCATCTGGAAGTGCAGCATTGATTTTTTCGGTCAATGTGTCACCAGTATCACCCTTTGGATAACGAATGTTTAATAAGATGCTAGCTTCTGAGTTATTGAGAACAAAGATATCAGGAGTCATAGTTAAGTCACCCATGACTTCGTCAGTATTTTGAATACCAAGTTTTGATCCAGCAAAATCTAAATGCAAGTTATTTGCGATGAAGTCAAAATATAGCTTTTGGCTGTCATTTAAGTCTAAATCACTTAAAAATTTTGATAAATAAGTTGCGGCGTTGATACCATTGAATGGTTCCATGGCATGTGCACCTTTACCAGTCATATTTAGTGTAGCGAGTTCATCGTTAATTTTAATAGTGCCTTTGACATCAGTATTTTCACTTAAAAATTTATTAAAAGCTGATTTGATCGTATCTACATCACTGAAATTTAAATCCAATTCAGCTGTGGCACTTTGAGGAACCATATTAGGTCTAATTCCAGCTTCAAAGTTCTTAACTAGTCCAGCTTCTGGAGTAGGAAAGTTAACTCTAAATGAAACGATACCTTTTTCACCATTAATAACTGGGAATTCAGCATCAGGAGAGAAACCTGTTTCAGGCATTGTTTCTTTTTCCATATAGTGATTCATACCGACCCATTCACTCTCTTCGTCAGTTCCTAGAATCAAGTTAACTTTTTTAGTAGTTGGTAGTTTTAATTCATTAATAATTTTGAGAGCATAGTATGATGCCAGACTTGGTCCTTTGTCATCACTTGCACCACGTGCATACAAGTTACCATCTTTGATTACTGGTTCAAATGGATCTGTTTTCCAACCCGGTCCTTCAGGAACAACGTCAACGTGACCCAGAATAGCAATTGTATCGTCACCATCGCCGAATTCGATTCTACCGGCAAGATTGTCGACATTCTTAGTATTGAATCCGTCTCGATCTGCAAAATGTAAAAATGTTTGTAGTGCTTTAGCAGGTCCAGGTCCCAGTGGATAATCACTAGTCTTGTGTTCGATATCGCGTTGACTATTGATGCTTACTAATTCAGATAGGTCGTTGATCAATTCGTCAGAACGATGTGCGACCTCTTTTTCCCAATCTATAGACATATATCTATAACCTCCGCATGAAGTGTTTTCATTTATAAATCATTTTACCAAATTTTACCAAACGTTGTTACTATAAGCTAATGTCATTATATGTGATTTATGGAATCGTTCTCAATATCGAAGACAAATGGAGCAATAGATTTTTGCAGTTTTCTTATGAGAATGGTGTTATGAAGCTGTTTGTTTTGAACCGGTTCCCATGATTTTTCTGTTTCCAGTAAATCAATGTTTCTGAACCTCTGAGTAACTGGTAAGCTGTGATAACTCAGCTTACTATTGTTACCAAGGTAGTTTTCATCAACCAGCTGAATCAAAACGTATTTTGCTTGAATCCATCCACCACTGAGCTTGATCCAAGTATTTCCACCATTTTTTTCAACAGTTTGAATTTGTTCAGCTTTATTGGTGTCCATCCAGTCAATAATTTGTGACGACTTCTTTGGTTCAGCGTATAAATAATTGTTAGGTTGTTGACTGCGATAGATGGCTTTTGCTCCAAAGTATGGTCGTAGTTCACTTAATTCGTAATCTGGATTGAACCCTTCAGAGTTAGCAAATTTGTTCTCACCCAGTTGGACATACTCTTTATCGTTAAATTTGACGATATTAGTTATATGAAATCCGTCCAATGGATGAACAGATTTATCCGTTTTTATCAGACGATAAGGATTTTCATAGATTGGTTCGTCTTTATTACTCATATAGTAGACATTTTGATTTATTGTCTGACTTTTAGACTTATCCTTGAGATTTCGATATTCATTACCAGTTGCAGGGTAGTTAGTAACCACACCGTCGATCGGCATGTTAATGACCGTATTCCATTTTTTAGGACTTTCGTTCATTTCATCCCATATATATACTGATTTTCCCATATAATGGAGAGTGTTGATGATTTCCGGTGTGATGATTTTAGATGAAAGATTAACACCTGTAACATATGACAATACTTCGAAGTTGACTCGTTTGATAGTTCCGGCAATAAAGATTCGAGGGATGTCAGGCATTAGTTCAGCTTCGTTTTGTAGACTTTTCGTGGAAAAACTATGGAACATAACACGTTTTTGCATGCCATACTTATCAACACAAGTTTTCAAAAGCTCCTCCATATTCTGAGGATTACCCTTACTGGTTTTCTTTGTTTCAATTAAAAACTTTGCGTTAGGATTATTTTTGTAGTGTGCGAAGACTTCATCTAAGCTATGAACTGGTTCACCGTTTTTTTGAGTCAGTTGACTCAACTCGGAGAAGTTATGCTGAGAAACAACATAAGGTGTTCCGGTAATTCGTTCCAGGTTCTTGTCATGTGATACAACTAGAACGTTATCTTTGGAAACATGTAAGTCTAATTCTACATAGTCGGCACCTTCTGAAAAGGCCGTGTTGAAACTTTGGAATGTTTCTTCAGGGGCCTTGATAGGATCACCACGATGTCCGATAACCGTAAAACCACTAGCAAAGAAAAATAATAAGCTAGCTAGTAAAAAAGTAAAAAGAGATTTATTTCTAAGATTCATAATTAACTCCCTATGGAACTGAATATTATATACTTAATAGATAGTAATAATTGTGAGGTACAAATAAAATGGATAATGAACAACTATCACTCGATATTATCGAGCAGATTACACGTAATGATGGCACAAAGTATTATGAAATGGCAAATGTTCTTATGAATGGACGGGCTGAAAAAGCGGCCGAACTGGGTTTCATTAAAGAGGTTCGCATTCTCAAACTAAATATTCCACATTCATCTGCAGTTGCTGTTTATGAAGATTATGTCAACAAGAATTATACCGTACCACCAATGAATATGTCTGAATGGATTGAATGGCAAAAGCCTGAAGGTCGAATTAGTGAAGCGTTTAATGATATTCTAAAGGCAAATAAAATCATTTCAAAGGAAGATCAGGCTGAACAATGAATTATTTTATAGCAGATACTCATTTTTATCATTATCAATTACTAGAACCGAATAACTTTGCACCAAGGCACTTTGGCGATGTTGATCAAATGAATCAAGCTATGATCGATGCTTGGAATGCTCGAGTTGATGATAATGATACAGTCTATCACTTAGGGGACATCTCAATGCGTCCTCAGAACACACCAACTAATGAAGATACTTATGCAATGTTGAAACAATTGAATGGACATATTGTTTTAATCAAAGGAAACCATGATTACCGAGAATTGTTTAAGTTTTTAGCCAAGCGTAATCCGGTAATGCCTGATGGAAAAGTTAAATACACGTTTGAAGATGTCGGTGCCCTATTGAAATTTGACCATCACCAATTCTATTGCACACACTATCCGATGTTGTTGGGAAAAGTCGATAAGATAATTAATTTACATGGACACATTCACCATTATAGTGTTCCAATTGCTGAAAATATCAATGTTGGCGTTGATGCACCAGAAAGAGATTATTTGTCAGAGAATTTACCATGGGGTTCGCCATTACGTGGTGAAGAGGTTTTGGAAATGTACAATAAGAAGAAAGTCGACATAGCAAAATTGAATAGAAAGTAGGGGCTTGTATGGAAACTATAAAAATCATGCACACCAATGATCTACATTCTCATTTTGAAAATTTTCCAAAAATAAAACGTTTCATTGATGATTCAAGAAAAAGTCATACTGAAGATGAATTTTTACTATTTGATATTGGGGATGCGATGGATCGCGCTCATCCGCTGAGTGAAGCGACCAATGGTCAAGCTAACATTGAGTGGATGAACCAGCTTCATTATGATGCGGCAACAATCGGTAATAATGAAGGGTTGGGTAATAGTCGAGAAGATTTGAATCACTTGTATGATAAAGCTAATTTTCCAATTATTGTAGGTAATTTATATGATAAGAAGAGTCAAAAATTAGCCAAGTTTGTCAAACCCTACATTATAATAGAAACAAAAGCTCATACTAAAATTGGTGTTCTAGGATTCACAGCTCCTTATATTTTGACTTATCCATTATTAGGGTGGGATATTCGTTTGGTTCAAGAAATGCTGCCTAAGTGGTTGAATGAATTGAAGAAGCAAAAGTGTGATGTAATAATATTGCTTTCACACCTTGGAGTTTCTATGGATCGATTGATTGCTAAAAAACGTCCAGAGATAGATATTATAATTGGTGCACATACACATCATCTTTTTAAGAATGGCGAAATGGACAATGGGGTTCT
This sequence comes from Companilactobacillus jidongensis, assembly GCF_003946575.1. Classification (GTDB taxonomy): domain Bacteria; phylum Bacillota; class Bacilli; order Lactobacillales; family Lactobacillaceae; genus Companilactobacillus; species Companilactobacillus jidongensis. The sequence continues at coordinate 55,397 of NZ_RHOP01000018.1, forward strand.
GCTAGCTGCAGCTGGCAAGTATGGCTATTATGTTGGGACAATCAATGTAATCTTGGACGATGACGGAAAGATTGTTAACAAAAAAGCTGTTACACAGAAAACGTCAGAATTACCTGAATTAGATAGTGATCAAAGGTGGATCGATACACAGTTCGAAAAGGGTGAAGAATTATTAGACGAAAAGAAAGTTGCCAATATTTCTCATGATATGAGCCAGGATTTTCAAGCAGATAATGCTGTCATTGAAGAGGGACTTGATGCTATCATGGATTATACTCAAGCAGATGCAGGAGTTCTTAGTTCAGGGTTATTTCTTGAAAGTTTACATAAGGGTATAATTACTGAAAAGGACCTACATGATATACTGCCGCATGCAATTCATGCTATGAAAACAACCATGCGTGGAGCGGATATCTGGCGTCTAATCATGGAAATGGAAAAAAATCGTCCTTATTTACGTAATCATCAGCAAAAAGGACAGGGTTTCCGTGGTAAGATATTTGGCGAACTAGTTTATCGTGGAATCACGATCGACGAGAAGAGAAATGTTTATATTAACGGTGAAGAATTACAAATGGACAAGGAATATAGCCTAGCTTTGCTGGATCATTACTTGTTTGTACCATATTTTCCTTCAATTGAGATTGTTGGGCAAAATGAAATTCTTTATCCTAAGTTTTTAAGAAATGTCTTTGGAGATTATTTGAGTAAAAAATATCCATTGTAAATTGTGAGGTGAAATTTTTGCAAGAACCTGAAGAAAAAGAAGTTACGAAGCAAGCTGACGTTATTGTCTTGGCAGATCAACTAATTACCATCAATGGTGAGAAGTACAACATCGTTGAAGATCATGATGGTGGATTTGACAAAGAAAAAGTTGAAGAACGATATAATACGGTATTGGATAAATATGATTTTATCGTTGGAGATTGGGGATACGATCAACTTAGATTTAAGGGCTTCTATGAAGATGAACGAAAAGAAAGTGGAATCGATAATCGAATTTCTCACTTAGAAGATTATTTGATCGAGTATTGTAACTTCGGATGTGCTTATTTTGTATTGGAAAAAGAAAAGAAAACACCAATTGCCAAACGTCGTCGCAGTCAACAACGGGGACCGCATAAGCAAAATGGTAAAATTCATGCTAATCACAATTCTAATCACAGTACAAACCATAAGAAGACTAATAATTTGCATGCTCCAAAAATACACAAGAATAAAAAACGGCCTGTTACTCATAATAAGAAAAAAACTAACAGTCCTACAAAAACACGCAATTTTAAAATTAGAAAAATAGGTGAGAAGAGCTAATGAAAAAGTACCAAACATACTTAATTGATCTTGATGGAACAATGTATCGTGGTAAGGATAAGATCCCTGAAGCTAAAATTTTTATTGATAATCTAAATGCTAATAATTTGGATTATTATTTTTTGACCAACAATACTACTAAGACACCGCAACAAGTGGCAGACAATTTGATGAATAATCACCAGATAACTGCAACGGCAGAACAAATTATTACACCATCACTGGCAACTGCCGATTATGTCAAAGGGATGTTTGGTGACGGTCCTGAGAATCATTCAGCATATGTTATTGGTGAATATGGATTGAAGAGTGCTATTTTTGGTACAGGAGTGCAACTTAATGAAGTTGATCCAGACGTTGTCATTGTAGGATTGGACTACGATGTTACTTATCACAAGTTCGAGTTAGCAACTTTGGCAATCAAACGTGGTGCATTCTTCATTGGAACTAATGCCGATACCAATTTGCCCAATGAACGTGGATTAGTCCCTGGCGCCGGATCAGTTATTTCATTAGTTGAGACATCAACACAGCAAAAGGCCAAATATATTGGTAAGCCAGAACGTGACATCGTGGACTTCGCTGTATCTGTTAAAGCATTTGATCCATCAACCGCAATTATGGTTGGTGACAACTATAATACTGATATTAAGTGTGGGTTGAGTGCCGGGCTAGATACTTTGATGGTTTATACCGGTGTTAGTACACATGAGGATATTGCTGCCCAAACTAAAAAGCCAACTTATCAAGTAGAAAGTCTCGATTTGTGGAATGTCTAATTTTCAGAAGGATACTTTTTATACGATAATTATGGCCTTTTTCATTCTAACGTTGTCGATAACTGTAACCATATTTGCCAGTTATGCTATTTTTTATTTGAGTATCGGTCAATTTAATTTAGATCAGATAGTCTATATGAGTACGGGCAGGGTCATGCACAACTATAATCAGATGATGAATTACTTGATCAATCCTTTTCATTCGACTTTCAAACTAGATGATTTTCAGTCATCTGCCGCAGGTAGACTACATTTTGCAGATTGCAAGAAACTATTTATGTTGAATTTTGGAGTTTTCATTATTTCAGGAGTATATCTCTGGTTTCAACGAAAGAAACGAGCATACTTTCAGAAGGTATTCAAGTATATCGCTATTATGGGGATAGTCTTAGTTATATTGATGGCAATTGATTTTGATGGATTTTTTGTGGTATTTCATGAGTTATTATTTAGAAATAGTGATTGGCTGTTTGACCCGGGCAAGGATCCAGTAATCAATATTTTACCTGAGGAATTCTTTACTGAATGCTTCGTACTATTCTTCGTTTTGTTTGAAGGATTGAGTATTTGGAAATTTAGAGCAAAAAAAAGAAGCTAGGACTGAATGTCTTAGCTTCTTTTACTGTCTTAATTAGCTTTTTTCTTACGATTTCTTAAAGCAGTGATTAAAATTGGAATTAATGAAACAAGTACGATTCCGAGAATAATCATTGAAAAATGATCCTGAACAGCTGGAATATTTCCGAAAAGATGACCAGCCAACGAACAAACTAGAACCCAGAGAAATGCGCCCATTACATTAAATTCAAGGAATTTTCTGTAATGCATCGTACCACTACCAGCTACAAATGGTACGAAAGTTCTGATCAGAGGGATGAAACGTCCAATGGCAATTGTCTTACCACCATGTTTTTCGAAGAAAACATGTGCTTCATCCAGATGTTCTTTGTTTATTAGTTTGCTCAAATATCGATTCTCGGTGGCAAACTTCCCGAAATGTTCTCCAATTTCGTAGTTCATGGAATCTCCAAGAACAGCAGCGAATAGAAAAACGAAGAATAACGCAATACTTGATAAGTCATATTTATGGTTGGCTGCTAAAGCCATGGCCGCAAATATTAGTGAATCACCAGGTAGGAAGGGAAGAATAACAACACCTGTTTCGATGAATATGATCAGGAATAGTATAAGATATGTCCAAAGTCCGAAGTTATTCACGATATTGACCATGTGGCTATCAATGTGCAGAATAAAGTCGACCAGACTCATTATGTAACTCAATCAATCAACTCCAAAATTTTCAAATTAAACTATATTATACCAGGTTAGCTTAAAATAACTTTAAAAGGTATAGGAAATTTAAAATTATTTCTCGAATAATGAAGTACTGTGTGCGAAGTAGTCACGACCAGGATAGATATTACGTAGGGCTTTAGTGACTGCCATCGGTGCTTCAGCAAAAGCGGTTGCTAGTAGTTGAAGTTTTCCAGGATAAGTAACAATATCTCCAATGGCAAAGACGTTTGGCAAGTTTGTCTCTAATTCTGGGCCAACTTTAATGAAGGGACCTTCTAATTCAATATTCCAATCGCGCAAAATTTTAGAGTCAGACATGAATCCGTAGTTTACCAGTAGTTTATCAACCGTAATGGTTTTGGTTTCCTCAGACTTGATCATCTTTAAACTAACATCGATCTTACTACTATCATTGGCATTAAACTGAACGTCTTTGATAATATATGGATTGAGTTGCTCGACATTCGAGTTATTTAATTCATCGACACTTGTTTCCATTGCGCGATATCTGTTTCTTCTATGTATGATCGATGTATGTTTGGTCAGTTCATTCAAGTGGATTGCCCAATCAACGGCAGAATCTCCACCACCGGCCACGGCTAGATCCATATCACGATATTCATTCATATCATTAACGAAATAACTAAGATTATGTTTCTCCAATGCTTTGTCGTAATCAAACGTTAATTTACGTGGTTTGAAGGATCCATTACCGATTGCAATAATAATCGCATTACTATAGATAGTTTCTTTATTAGTAGTTACTTTCCAAATATCATCTTCCTGTGTGAGATCTGTTACAGATGTTCCGAGATATTCATCACATTTAAGATTATGTAGTTGTTCAATTAATTTGTTAGCTACGTCAGTACCAGATATCTTGGAATAACCAGGCATATCATAAATGTTCTTTTGAGCATATAATGTTTCAGGTTGACCACCCAGCTTTGGTAAACTTTCTATTAATGCTACATTTAGTTTTCTAAGACGAGCATAATATGCAGCATAAATACCAGCGGGGCCACCGCCAATTATTGTAATGTCATAAGTCTCTTTATTCATATCGTCACCAGTTTCTGTTATATAATGTTTATTACAATATATTGTTGCATAGATTCAGTACAAAGTTAATGGAGGAAGTTATGAAAATTGGAGATAAAGTATCCGGAACTATTTCTGGAATTCAGCCGTATGGAGTTTTTGTTAATCTCGACAATGGGGAACAAGGCCTGATCCATATTTCAGAATTGAAACATGGATTTGTTTCTAATATAGATAATAACTATATGGTAGGGGACAAAGTTAATGTAGTAGTGATGGGTATTGATGAATATAACGGCAAAATCAGTTTGTCGATACGTGCTTTGGAGCAAAGAAAAGTAGGAAGACCTATTTTACACAAACATTTTTGGACAGATTATAAGAATAAAATAGGCTATAAGACGATTGAAAACCAAAAAGGGCAGTGGATAAATGAAGCTATTACAGCAATTTTGAAAGAAAAACAAAAAAAATGAACTTTTTTCGCAAAAACACTTGCATACATCAATTCTAATTGGTAATATATTATTTGTTGTTGCGACAGAGCAACGGCGACAACGGCTTGAGAGCTTCCAACTTGATAGTCATTGAAAAATTATTTTAAAAAGTTCTTGACATCATGTTGGGTTCTTGATAAACTAATTGAGTCGCTTGTTAAGAAGTT
>NZ_RHOP01000019.1 GCF_003946575.1 Companilactobacillus jidongensis
AGTGATGTTTTTTTTGCATTAAAAGAGTATAAAAAAACTGGTATTGATTATTCATCAATACCAGAAAGTATAGGACCCTTTTTTTTCGTAATTTTTTAAGAGGTGATAAAAATGGAAAAGATTTTTGATTACATAACTGAAAATAAAATATTTTTAATACTAGTTGTTGGATTGGCGGGATTCGGGATTTTTTATCTGCTTAATTCCAATTCGAATCAACACGAAGCTTCGGCAATTAAGGTGGAGAATCAAGTTCAAAATAGCGATATTGAACAAAAAAATTCTGGCAGCGATTCTAGTAAAAACAAGCCAAAGAATAATGAGGTTGTAGTAGACATTCAGGGTGCTGTTAAGGCTCCAGGGGTCTATCGTTTAAAAGCAAATGCCATTGTACAAGAGGCAATTGGAAGAGCTGGTGGTTTTGTTGAAGGTGCAGATACAAAAATGATCAATCAAGCACAGCGTGTGACTGACTCAATGCAAATTATTGTTCCTAAAGTTGGTGAAACTAGCAATACTAGTGTAGCTAGTAACGCGACCAATAATTCTGATAAGCAGCCGATAAATATAAATACTGCTACGGTTGAAGATTTTCAAAAGGTGTCAGGTGTTGGACCGAAGAAGGCTGAAAAAATAATTGATTATCGTACTCAAAATGGAAATTTTTCTAAATTAGAGGATCTAACAAAAGTATCTGGAATCGGTGATAAAACTTTAGAATCGTTACGTAATCAGCTGACGGTATAACAATATGATGAAAGATTTATTGATATTCCCAGCTATGGTAGGGTGTCTATCAGTTGCCATTGTATTTGAAGGTAATTATTTTTTGATGCTCCTGTTACTTGTTTTGACAGTAAGAATAATCTTATTAAAGAACGGCAAAATAATCGTTGTATCGATTTTTATTGGAATGCTATTAGCAGTAGAGGCGCAAATATTAAAAAGCGATGCAACTCAACCAAATAATATCGATAGTCTTATGATAAGTCCTGATAAAGTAAAAATTTCTGGTGATCTGCTAAGCGGCATAGGAACTAATAATAATCATGATTATAATTTTTTTTATAGAATTAAAAGTGAGGATGAAAAAAAGTTATGGCAAAGAATTGATAAAATCAGTGATTTAAGAATTAAAATCAAATCAGTTAAAAAAATTAATCCACCCAGGAATCCGGGGGAATTTGATTACGCCAAATATTTGGAACATCATAAAATAAAATATCGGCTTTTTGTTGATGAGATTAAGAAAATTACTCCGAAACAACGGTTATCTTTAAAAGATAATATAAATGTTTTACGGATACATTTGATTCAAAAATTCTCCCAATTACCAAAATGGTTGAGGATTCATGCTGACAGTTTACTGTTAGGATATAACAACAATGAGGAACCAAATTTTCTAAGTAATTTGAGCACATTGGGAATCATTCATCTATTTAGTTTGTCAGGATTACATGTTTTGATCTTATTAGCTGTTTTTAGAAAAATTTGTTCAATATTAAAGATAACTAGAGAATCTGTTGATAATTTCATGCTAATTTTACTTCCAACGTATGCCATTTTAGTGGGATCTAAACCAGGAATTTGGCGGGCAATAATCTTAGCCATCGTAGGAATCATCTGTCAAAAATTGAATGTATCAGTTAGTAAGCTAGATGTATTTGGAATTACAGCTGTAATATGCTTATTGATCAATCCATATTCGATGATGGATATGGGTGGTCAGTTAAGTTTTTTATTATCCTTTGCACTGCTGTTCTTATACAATTCAAATATTATTATGGGCACTATCAAAATGAACATTGTCAGTTTACCGATAATCATTTATTCAACGTTTCAAATCAGTTGGTTAACTTTGTTAGCTAATATAATTTTTGTTCCGATTTTTACGTATATTATATTACCAGTTACAATTATTTCAGCCTTCACAGTCACTAGTCCAGTTTGGAATTATTTTAATAATCTATTTGAACAATTATATTCAATTATTAATATGATTGCTAAAAACAACAACTATTTATTTGTAACCGGGACAATTCCCATTTTAGTCGTTTTCATTTTGATTGGTTTAAGTCTGTTTATAGCGGAGAATAAGGGATTTGGGAGAAAATATTTCAGAGTCTATGCTTTGATCTTAGCAATATGTATTTTGTTCAATAAATATCCACTTCATGGTAAGGTATCGATAATCGATGTTGGGCAAGGTGACAGTATCTTGATTACTACACCATTGTTAAGAAAGACTTATCTTATTGATACTGGCGGTAAAATTGGTTTTCCAAAGAAACAATGGCAAAAAAGAGAGCAGTTGAACCAAGTAGAAACTTCAACTATTCCGTATTTAAGGCGGCAAGGAATTAGAAGAATCGACAAAGTATTTTTGTCGCACAAAGATGTTGATCACATTGGAAACCTAAATACATTAGTAAGCAAATTTCCAATTAACGAAATAAACTTTGGAACTGGTTTAGAACAAAACAAAATGATTTCAGAATTAATTGCGACTAATCCGCAGATTAGATTTAATAAGTTAAAAACAGGTGATCGATTTGTAGATGGCAAAATTGTGTGGAATGTTTTGTGGCCTCAGAATAAGGCAATTGGTGAAAATGGAGATTCGCTTACTCTGCTTGCAAGTATCAACGGAAGTAAGTGGTTATTTACCGGTGACTTAGATATTAATGGTGAACAAAAAATAATTTCTCAGCAAAATTTCAAAGTGGATTATCTAAAAGTTGGTCATCACGGTTCCAAAACATCTAGTAGTGATGAATTTATTAAACAAATCAATCCCAAACTGGCCCTAATTTCTGCCGGAGTAAACAACCGTTATGGACATCCAAATAAAGAAACAATTGAAAGATTGAATAAAAACAGAGTTGCTCATATGAATACGGCTGATTATGGTATGATTATTTGGTATTATTCTCCATTTGATAATAAAAATGGGATATCAACTTTTTTAAAGGGTGAAGTAGTTGAAGATAGCAGAATTAAAACGTAACTTACAAGAGAATAAAATTGATAATGTTTATTTAGTAACTGGAAATGAAGAAGTTTTTATTAAAGATATAAAAGAATTATTTAAAAACTTATTGTTACCAGAAGAGAGAGACATGAACTTTTCTACATTTGATTTAGAGGAAGTATCATTAGACGATATGATTAACGAAGCAATTTCGGCTCCATTCTTTGGTGAAAAAAGACTAGTGTTTGTTGAGAGACCATATTTTCTAACAGCGGAAAAGGTAAAAAGTTCAGTTGATCAGAATGTTGATTTGCTCAATAGATACATTCAAAATCCTACACCATCGACAATTCTGGTCGTTTTTGCTACATACCCCAAATTGGATGCACGTAAGAAGATTGTTAAGCAACTTAAAAAAATAGCAGTTAATATTGATGCCAATCAGATGGAAAGCCACTTGTTAGTTAAAACCATTAGAGAATTATTACAGTCTGATGGTTATAAAATTAGTAATGATGCTCTAGAGTTACTAATCAATAAGACGCAAGGTAATTATTCACAGATTATCAATCAAATGGACAAATTAAAATTATATGCTTTGCAATCTAAAGAAATTGATGCTTCTGCCGTTAATGAATTAGTTCCTCAAAGTTTGGACGATAATGTTTTTGAGCTAATGAATCAGATTTTGGGTAAAAATGTCTATCAAGCAGAGGAACTATATCATCAATTTTTATTACAAAAAATAGATCCTATTCTTTTGGTAGCAATTATTATGTCACAATTGCGTACTTTGATTCAAACAAAGGTCCTAAGCAGTAGGGGACTGACCGAAGCCACAATTGCTAAGAACTTAAAAGTACATCCCTATCGAGTAAAGATGACTTTGAAGCAATCACGTAATATGGGAATACCACAATTGACTGAAATGTTTGACGCCATAGTTAATCTCGATTATCAAATCAAATCGGGACAGGGTGATAAAGAGTTACTTTTTGATCTTTTTATTGCTAAATTCGCATAAAAACAAAAATATCCCTTCAATACTGACAAAAGCCGGTATTGAAGGGATATTTTGAGCAAAAAAAATAAGTAACTATAAGTTACTTATATTAATTCACTGATTAATTAGTTCATCTTAGCAAGTCTTGACTTGTCACGGGCAGCCTTGTTAGCTTTGATAAGACCTTTTGATTTGGCCATATCGATTGCACGAACTGCTGTACGGAACATATCTTCCTTGTTGTCAGCGTTGTTAGCAGCTGATGTTTCAAAGTTCTTAACGGCTGAACGCATAGCACTTCTTTGTGAAGTGTTGCGAAGGTTAGCCTTTTCTTGTTGCTTAACACGCTTGATTGCTGATTTAATTTGTGGCATAGATGTCACCTCCGATTACCTAGTAAACTTAAACTCAATACATAGAATTATACCCAATCGATAGTTTCAATGCAATAATTAGTTTGATTTTTTTTGTGGGACTTGAAAAATAATGGAAAATGTAGTAAATTATTTAATTGTGTTAACCATACTCTGTTAGGCGATTCACCAACGTCTTGCATAGTGTGGCTAAATTTTATAGGAAAAGGTGAATGAAATGGCTATTTCAAAAGAAAAGAAAACAGAAATTATCAAGCAATATGCTCGTAAAGAAGGAGACACAGGTTCTCCAGAAGTACAAATTGCTGTTCTTACATACGATATTAACTCATTAAACGATCACTTGAAAGTTAACAAGAAAGACCACCATTCATATGTTGGTTTGTTGAAGAAGATTGGTCACCGTCGTAACTTACTTAAATATCTTAGAGATAACGATATTCAACGTTACCGTGATTTGATTCAATCACTTGGTCTACGTCGTTAATATTTGACTGTTAGGAAGTTCCCATTGGGAGCTTCCTATTTTTTTTACTTAATTTCATTATTGCATGTTGGTGTGATAGAATAAATGCTAGGTATAGCTCGAGTAGTCTACTTTAAATTAGTGACTTAAAAACACACATTCAAATATTATGATCTATGCTATTTATATGAAATGAGAGATGAAAAAATGAGCAAAAAAATTAAAATCGTTGTTTTAAGTGGTGTGCGTGAAAATGGAAAAAACATGTATGCTGTTGAAGTTAACGACGAAATTTATATTCTAGATATTGGATTACAATATCCAGATAATGATTTATATGGAATTGATGTTGTGGTTCCAGACATGACTTATATCAAAGAGAATATCGACAAAGTTGTCGGCATATTCCTATCGCATGGACATGCGGATGCAATTGGTGCACTACCATATCTGATTGGTGATTACGATATCCCTGTCTTTGGTTCAGAAATGACAATTGAATTAGCAAGAATTGTTTGTTCAAATGATAATAGAAGTAAGAAGTTTGATAATTTTCACGTTATTGACGAAAATACAGCAATTGATTTTGAAGAAGCAACTGTATCATTCTTCAAAACAACTCATTCCATTCCTGGTTCACTAGGAATCGATGTTAAGACTTCTGAAGGCCAGATTGTTTATACTGGTGATTTCAAATTTGATCAAGCTGCAGTTCCAACATACAAGACTGATTATGCTAGAATAGCCAAAATCGGTAGTGAAAAGGTATTGGCATTATTAAGTGATTCAGCTAACGCCGAGTCACCATATGAAAACTCTAGTGAACGAGATATTTATGAATATATTTTGGACACCTTTAGTTATCATAATGGTCGCATCATTGTTGCCCAAGTTGCATCAAATATTCAAAGAATGCAACAAGTAATGGATGCCGCTGATAAAACTAACCACCGCGTGTATTTATCGGGTACTGATGCTGAAAAGATTTTGAAAACAGCCATGAAACTTGGATACCTTAAAATTGCTAATAAAGATTTGTTAGTAACTTCAAAGGAATTAGCAGATATTGATCAAAGCAAATTAGTTGTTATTGAAACTGGACGTATGGGTGAACCTATCAAGTTACTACAAAAGATGGCTAATCCTGCATCTAAGACTAAGTTCCAAATTGAAGAGGGCGACTTAGTGTTTATTGCTACAACACCTTCTCACGCAATGGATACTACATTTGCTAAGACTAGAGATGCAATTTATCGTACAGGCGCTGAAGTTAAATCACTAGGTGATGAGAAGCATTCTTCAGGTCATGCTAATAAGTCGGATTTGCAGTTGATGATCAACTTGCTAACTCCAGAAAACGTAGTGCCAGTACAAGGCGAATACAGACTTCTTGATGCGCATGCACGTATTGCTCACGAAACAGGTATTCCATATCAAAACATTTTCCTTACTAAAAAAGGTGATGTTCTAAATTACGAAAATGGACAATTCTACCTCGGTAAGGGCGTTGACGCTGGTGATACCATGATCGATGGTATCGGCGTCGGAGATATTGGAAGCATCGTCTTACGTGATCGTGAATTATTAGCTCAGGACGGAGTTTTCATTGCGGTAGCAACTATTGACCGTAAAAAGAAAAAAGTTGTTGCTAAGCCAAAAATAACTGCACGTGGATTCGTATATATGAGAGCCAGCAGAGATTTACTAAGTGAGAGTTCGGACATTATCGTTGATACTATCGTCGATTATCTTCAAAATAGTAAAGACTTTGATTGGTCAGATTTGAAACAAGGCGTTCGTGATAAGCTAAATCATTTCTTATATGAACAAACAAATCGTCACCCAGTTATATTACCGGTAATTATGGAAGTTAACCAAAACAGACATAGAAAATCCAAAAATTAGGTCGACCTCGGTCGATCTTTTATTATAGAGAGGTACTTTAATGGACGACTCAAATAACCTAAGACGTATATTGGATCAGGCTGAAGATGCCTACGATAAGGGTAATTGGGATGATGCAACAGATTTATACACACAAGCATATGGATTACGACAATCGTTTAATATAAATCAAGGATTAGCCGCTTCTTTGCTGAATTCCAAAAGGGCTGACGAAGCTGAAGCTGTTATTCTGGATTATTTTAATTATTATTTGAGTGATCCTGAAGCCGCTAGTTTGGCAACAGACATCGTGATTGAAAACAATGACTATTTGTTAGCTAATCAGATGTTATATTTCTATTCAACTAATCCACTTTCAACAATACCAAAATCGTTTATAACTGAATTTGAAGGTAGAGTAAGACTATCTGAAAGCAGACATATCCGTTCTTTTAAACCTCGGATGAAACGAATTGAAGAATCACTTAATTCTATTGTCACCCAGCCTGTTATAGATCAAATCCAATTAATAAGAAGTTTGAGAGAGTTTGATATAGAAAGTTATTTAAAAAGTGCTAAAGATTTATTGGAAAATCCACTGCTCCACCCACTATTGAAAAGTGAAACAGTTGAAAACTTGTTTAAATTGGGAATTGAAGAGGATATTGATATTTCATTTTATGGTGAAAACAAACAATTCAACCCTTCAAAGCTAAAGCCAATACTATCAACGAGTGTATATTTGGAAATGTGTGATGAATTAGAAAAAATTCTTGTGGACAGTGAAAATGAAGTTCAACTTGAAAACATGCGCAGTGAATTATCCTTGTATGCAGCAATGGTGTATCCATTTGGAGAAGATATTATAAAAAGCCCAAGTCTCTGGACAAGGGTATTCCTTTTGCGGTATGGTTTACTAGATGAGTCTCTAGTTGGGGACGATCCGGAGCTTCCAGAAGTTAAAAAATGGATAAAAAGGTTCGATTCTTTAATAAATACCTTTCAACAGTGAAATAATTTTAAATTTTTTCACTTATAGTATTTACAATTTTAACTGCGCCCCGTATAATCCAAAGAGTATATTTTTAGTAGGCGAGTTATACTGAATTACTTTGCTTTCGCCACTGAAAGTAGTATAATTTTTCAGTAAAGAGCCATCTAAAGAACATTTTCTTTGGATTAATCTTATGAAATGAAATTTTAGGAGGATTCTTTGTAATGGCAGAAAAAGAACATTATGAGAGAACAAAGCCCCATGTAAATATTGGGACAATTGGTCACGTTGACCACGGTAAGACAACACTTACAGCCGCAATCACTAAAGTATTGGCTGATAAAGGTTTAGCTAAGGCTGAAGACTACGCTGATATTGATAAGGCCCCAGAAGAAAAAGAACGTGGGATTACTATCAACACAGCTCACGTTGAGTATGAAACTGAAAAGCGTCACTATGCACATATTGATGCTCCAGGACATGCTGATTACGTTAAGAACATGATCACTGGTGCTGCACAAATGGATGGTGCCATCCTTGTTGTTGCTGCAACTGATGGTCCTATGCCACAAACTCGTGAACACATCCTTTTGGCTCGCCAAGTTGGTGTTGAATACATCGTTGTATTCCTAAACAAGACAGACCTTGTTGATGATGACGAACTTGTTGACTTAGTTGAGATGGAAGTACGTGAATTACTTTCAGAATACGATTATCCTGGTGATGATACACCTGTTGTTCGTGGATCAGCTTTGAAGGCTCTTGAAGGTGACCCAGAAGAAATCAAGCATGTTGAAGAACTACTTGATGTTGTTGATGATTACATCCCAACACCTAAACGTGAAACAGACAAGCCATTTATGATGCCTGTTGAAGATGTATTTACAATCACTGGACGTGGTACTGTTGCTTCTGGTCGTATCGACCGTGGTGAAGTTAAAGTCGGTGATGAAGTTGAAATCGTTGGTTTGAAGCCAGAGGTTATCAAGTCAACTGTTACTGGTCTAGAAATGTTCCGTAAGACATTGGATCTTGGTGAAGCCGGAGACAACGTTGGTGTACTTCTTCGTGGTATTAACCGTGAACAAGTTGAACGTGGACAAGTTCTTGCACAACCAGGTTCAATCCAAACTCACACTAAGTTCAAGGGTGAAGTTTATATCATGTCTAAAGAAGAAGGTGGACGTCATACTCCATTCTTCTCAAACTACCGTCCTCAATTCTACTTCCATACTACTGACGTTACTGGTGTTATCGAATTACCAGATGGCGTTGAAATGGTTATGCCTGGTGATCAAGTAACTTTTGAAGTTGACTTGATTGCTCCAGTTGCCATTGAAAGTGGTACACGATTCACTGTTCGTGAAGGTGGACGTACTGTTGGTGCTGGTGTTGTTACTGAAATCTTAGACTAATCTCTTTGATCAAATTGATAACAAACCTTTAAAAAGAGTTGAGACATACGTCTCAACTCTTTTTTTATATAAAATCTATATAAAAACTAACAAAAGTATCATATAATATTAAAGTAATGTCTGAAAAAGGCTTAGAATCAGCGTCAAATATTTACAATATCACCTTTTTAGGGTAATATTACAAAGTATGAGATCGTGAAATATACCGGAGGGATAAAATGTCTGCTAAGGCTAAATTTACAAAAAAAGAAAAAAACACTGGTGAATTAAAATTTGAAATTGACCAAGATACAATCAAAAAAGGTTTAGATACTGCTTTTGATCGTGTAAAGAAGAGCTTGAACGTACCTGGATTCAGAAAAGGTCGCGTACCTCGCCAAATCTTTAACCGTATGTACGGTGAAGAAGCACTTTATGAAGATGCTTTGAACAACGTATTACCAATCGCTTATCAACAAGCTGTTGATGAAACAAAGGTAGAACCAGTTGATCAACCACAAATTACTGTTGACTCAATGGAAAAGGATCAACCTTGGGCTATCAGTGCCACAATCACTGTTAAACCAGAAGTTGAACTTGGTGACTATAAGGGTCTAGAAGTTAAGAAGCAAAAACGTAATGTTATGAAGACTGACGTTGATGCACGTCTTGAAGAACTACAAAAGCAACAAGCTGAATTAGTTCTTAAAGATGGAAAAGCTGAAAATGGCGACACAGTTGTTATCGACTATGTTGGTTCAGTTGACGGCAAAGAATTCGATGGTGGTAGCGCACAAAACTACTCACTTGAATTAGGTTCAAACTCATTCATTCCTGGATTTGAAGACGAATTAGTTGGCCACAGTGCTGATGAAGATGTTGACGTTAAAGTTACATTTCCAGAAGATTACCAAGCTAAGGAATTAGCTGGTAAGGATGCTATCTTCAAGACAACAATTCATGAAGTTAAGACAAAGGAATTACCTAAGTTAGATGATGACTTTGCTAAAGATGTTGACGAAGACGTTGACACACTTGAAGATCTTAAGAAGAAGATCCATGATGAATTGAAGGATCAAAAGAAAGAATCTGCTGAAGATGCTATCCAAGAAGAGGCAATTTCAGCTGCTGTTAAGAATGCCAAGATTGATGAAGTACCACAAGCTATGATCGACACAGAAGTTGACAACCAAATGAACCAATATTTGGCTAACTTACGTCGCCAAGGTATCGATCCTAAGTTGTACTATCAAATGACTGGTACAAGCGAAGATGATTTGAAGAAACAATTTGCTAGTGATGCTGCAGAACGTGTAAAAACTGACTTAGTTATCGAAGCAATCGTTGCTAAAGAAGGTATCAAACCTTCAGAAGACGAAATCAAAGGTGAAATCAAATCATTAGCTGATGAATACAAGATGGAAGAAAGTGCTGTTAGAAATGCACTTTCAGATGATATGTTGGCTCATGATATTGCTGCTAAAAAGGCAATCGAAATGATCGTTGATTCAGCTGAAGAAAAGTAATTATCATTTAATGATGAGTTAAGAGGCCGTGAGGTCTCTTTTTTTGTGGGTGTGTTATGGTTTATATAGGTGATGAGATTGGTGTATTTAGTCTGTATAAACTAATTACTTTACTAGCAACAACTTAAATGCTAGACTTTCAAAGTATCGGAACTATTGAAGGAGAAAATGCATATGTTTGATAGTACAGAAACTACAGGTACAATCAGTTGTTCTTTCTGCGGAAAGACTCAAGATCAAGTTAAAAAAATCGTTGCTGGACCAGGTGTCTATATTTGTAACGAGTGTATTGATTTATGTAAAGAAATTATCGATGAGGAATTAAAAGATAGTGCTCCATTAAATCTTGATAATATTCCAACACCAGGTGAAATTAAAAAAATTCTTGATGATTATGTAATCGGACAAACTGACGCTAAACGTGCGCTTTCAGTTGCTGTTTATAACCACTATAAGAGAATTAATAAAATGGAACACTCAAAAGACGGAGATACCGAACTTCAAAAGAGTAATATTGCCTTGATTGGACCTACTGGTTCAGGTAAGACTTTCTTAGCTCAAACTTTAGCTCGTATCTTGAAGGTGCCATTTGCTATTGCTGATGCTACTACATTGACTGAAGCAGGTTACGTTGGTGAAGATGTTGAAAATATCTTACTTAAGTTATTACAAAATGCTGATTTTGATGTAGAAAAAGCTGAACATGGGATCGTCTATATCGATGAAATTGATAAGATTTCAAAGAAGAGTGAAAATGTTTCAATTACTCGTGATGTGTCTGGTGAAGGTGTCCAACAAGCTCTCTTGAAGATTCTTGAAGGAACAATTGCTAGTGTTCCACCACAGGGTGGTAGAAAACATCCACAACAAGAGCTTATTCAAATCGACACAACTAATATTTTGTTCATCGTCGGTGGTGCCTTTGACGGTATCGAACAAATCGTCAAAAACCGTTTAGGTGACAAAACAATTGGTTTTGGTGCTGAACAAACTGAAAGTATCGATGAAGAAAAGAGCTTGATGCAACAAATTATTCCAGAAGATTTGATGAAGTTTGGTATTATTCCAGAATTCATCGGTCGTATTCCGATTGTTACAGCTTTGGAAAAACTTACTGAGGATGACTTGGTTAATATTCTTACTAAGCCTAAGAATGCTCTTATTAAGCAATATCAAGAATTATTATCACTTGATGGTGTGGAACTACAATTTACTGATGGTGCGCTCGGAGAGATTGCTAAGATGTCGATCGAACGTAATACAGGTGCTCGTGGTTTGCGTTCAATCGTTGAAGAAACGATGCTTGATACGATGTTTGATATTCCTGGACGTAAGGATGTTGAACGTGTTAAAGTAACTAAAGACGCTGTTCGTAAAGTTAAAGAACCGGAATTGATTCTTAAAGATGGAGAGGTTGCCTAGTAGGCGGCCTTTTTTTGTATTATTTATGATAAAATACTTACATTGAGGTGAATTATGCAAGTAAATAATGTATCTATGAACATGAGTGCAGTAAGTTCAAGACAGTATCCAGATGAAGGTTACCCTGAAATAGCCTTATTAGGCCGTTCTAACGTCGGTAAGTCATCATTGATAAATACCCTAATAAATCGCAAAAGCTTTGCCAGAACGTCTAGTACACCGGGTAAGACGCAAACACTTAACTTTTATAATATTGAAGAACAATTATATTTGGTTGATGTTCCGGGTTATGGATTCGCAAAGGTTTCTAAGAAACAACGTGAAGAGTTTGGTGTAATGATTGAAGAATATTTAACCACTCGTCATGTGTTAAAAGGCGTAATTATCTTGGTTGATGGTCGTCATGAACCAAGTGAAGATGATATTTCAATGTATCAATTTGTAAGTTATTATCATATTCCGACTTTGATTGTTGCTACTAAGATGGACAAAACTAAGCGTAATCAGTGGAATAAGACAATTAGTCAGGTGACTAAGAGCATGCAGTTAAATCAAACTGATGATTTGCAACTTTTCAGCGCTGAAACTAAATTTGGTAAAGAAGAAGTTTGGAATTGGATCGAGTCTCATATGTAGTAAAATAACGTCGCTTTGAGGTATTTATCTCAAGGTGGCGTTATTTTATTGTTGAATCGATCAATTATTCAGATTTATTTCACTCTCTATCAATTTCTTTCGCAATACAAAATGCTGCTTCAAGTGCGGCGGGGATTTGTGTCGCAAAATCGGATCGTTGATCCCACTTGCTTGAGTCTAAATTATCTGCGGTTGTAAAGAATGGATAAGCGCTAACTTTTCTAAATTTACTCCAAGCAATTATGGCCGATGTTTCCATGTCGACAAAATCGCAACCGGAATTTTTTCTTTCAGTAAATTTTTTTGTAGTTTCACGATAAAATGCGTCAGTCGTCCAAGTTTTTCCTTCGATAAACGGAATGGTTTGTTTGTTGAAGGCATTTTCCATGGTTTGAATATCAAGAGTATTTAAAGAAATTTCATCACTAGCAGGCTGATAATGGTATGAGGTTCCTTCATCGCGTATGGCATTAGTTGGTATGACGAGCTGACCACGTTCAATATTATTATTCAGCACTCCACAAGTACCAAAAGTAATAAAATGTTTAGCTCCAAGTGCTAACAATTCCTCGAGTCGAGCAACACAGGAAGGTGCACCAATGGGAGCTAAAACTAATCCTAAATTGATTCCATTGAAGTTATAGCGATAGACGTTCATATTTCCATTTATTGTACCCAAATCAATAATTTTTTCTAAATTGTTATCCTGAACAAATTTTCTAAATAAGTCACCAAAAAACGGAGCAATAATTGTATCAGGAAAATCGTCGATTGGTTCAAAAATTTGAGTTGCTTGAATTATTTCGTCTTTTTGGTGGTCGAAGTTTTCTAATAACATAAATGCGCCTTCTCAATAAGTAAATTAAAAATATTATACATCAATTAAATTTTTTTAATGAAAAACACTTGCATTATTTTGAGTGTCTGTTAGTATAACTTACATAAATTAAATTTCAGCTTCACAAGAAGTAATCAATTACCTGAGTGTTAAGAGAATTGACGGTTGGTGCGAGTCATGCAGGGTAACTTGATAAAATACCAAGTTGAAATTTCGTGTCCGACGTTACAGGAGTAAAGAGCAGATAATTTATTTATCTGAATTTGGGTGGTACCGCGCAATTAGCGTCCCTGCATATACTGCAGGGGCGCTTTTTTTATTCCCAGCAACTCGGGCAAAATAATAGGAGGATATTTAGATGAACATTATTGATGAACTTTCATGGCGTGGTTTGATCAACCAACAATCCGATGAGGAGGGCTTAAGAAAGTTAGTCGACGAGAAAGACATTTCCCTTTATTGCGGAATGGATCCAACAGGAGACTCAATGCACATCGGTCACTTATTACCATTTATGACATTGAAACGATTTGGTGACATGGGCCACCATCCTTATATCGTTATTGGTGGAGCTACTGGTTCAATCGGTGATCCAAGTGGTAAAAAGGCTGAACGTCCAATGCAAACAATGGACCAAGTTAACCACAACGTTGAGGCTCTAAGTAATCAAGCTAAGAGAATTTTCACAGATTTCACTATGGTTAACAACTATGATTGGACAGAACCAATCGGAATCCTTGATTTCTTACGTGATTACGGAAAATTATTCAATGTTAACACAATGTTAGGTAAGGAAATTATTTCAAGTCGTTTGGAAGCAGGTATTTCCTTCACAGAATTTACTTACCAAATTTTACAATCACTAGATTTCTTAACACTTTATCGCAAGCACAATGTTCAACTACAAGTTGGTGGTGGTGATCAATGGGGGAATCTTACAGCCGGATTGGACTTGATCCATAAGGCTGAAGGGCAAGAAGCCAAAGTTTATGCTTTGACAATTCCATTGTTACTAAAAGCTGATGGTACAAAATTTGGTAAAACTGCTGGTGGTGCTGTATGGCTCGATGCTGAAAAGACATCCCCATATGAGTTCTATCAATTCTGGTTCAACCAAGATGACAAAGACGTAATTAACCTTCTTAAGAAATTTACATTCTTAACTCAAGATGAAATCGCAGCTTTAGCAGAAAAAGTTAAAACAGCACCTGAAAAACGTGAAGCACAAAGAACTTTGGCGGAAGAAGTTACTAAATTCGTTCACGGAGAAGAAGCACTCAAAACAGCAGAAAAAATTACTGAAGTTCTCTTCTCAGGCGAAATTCAAGCTCTAACAACGGATGAAGTCGCACAGGCCTTCAGTGGTGTACCAAGTGAAGAGATTCCAGCAGATCAAATCAATTTGGTAGACTTATTGATTGCCGCTAATGTTGACAAATCAAAACGTCAAGCACGTGAAGATATTCAAAACGGTGCAATCAGAATCAATGGGGAAAAATTAACTGAAACAACAACAATGATTGATCCTAAGGATTCATTTGATGGTAAATACATCGTCATCCGTCGTGGTAAGAAGAAGTACTTCCTAGCCAAAATTAAATAAAATTAATTAGGGCGATGAATAATATGAAAAAAGAAAAAAGACTAAGCACATTAGAAAGTTTAATTGTTATGGTAGTAATGTTTGGAATTCTAGGAACAATGATGATCGGCTTCGGCATGACACCACAAGTTCCCATTCTGCTAACATTTACATTGTTGCTATTTTACGGAAAGTTTCGTGGATTCAGTTGGACAGAGTTACAAGAAGGAATCATTGATGGCGTAAAACCTGGTATCATTCCGATGATCATCTTCGTTATGATTGGGGTTTTAGTAGCATCATGGTTAATTTCAGGTGTTATTCCGACAATTATGGTTTACGGATTAGAAATTCTCAATCCACATTTCTTCTTGTTTACAGTTTTTGTAAGTTGTTGCTTAGTTGGTGTTATTGTTGGTAGTTCATTCACTACTATTTCAACTTTGGGAATTGTTTTCATGGGCATTGGACACGTTATGGGTATCGATGCAGTTCTAGTAGCGGGTTCGATTGTTTCTGGATCATTGTTTGGTAACAATATGTCACCATTATCCGGAACAACTAATTTATCTACTGGTATCGCTGGTGTCAAAAACGTCTTCAGTCATATCAGAACAATTTCTCATACGGCATTGATCTCTGCCGCAATAACTGCAATTATCTTTTTATTCATCGGCCACAGTAATGGTCAAGTTGACATGAGCTCCGTTCACCACATTGTTGGTGCACTACAAGCTAACTTCTTCGTATCTCCTTGGATGTTGTTACCAATCATCGTTTTGATCGGTTGTGCCATCATGCAAGTACCTGCTATCCCAACATTGTTGAGTGGTTCACTGACAGCTATTATCATGGATATGTTCATTAATCACACATCATTCAAAACTATCAGCACAGTTATTATGCAAGGTTTCAAGCTTAACTCATCTGACAAACAAATCAATGCTATTGTCAGTGGTGGTGGTGTTTCCAGTATGCTGGATAGTATTTCACTTATTCTAGTTGCCTTAACACTTGGTGGTGTATTACTAAAACTTGGTGTGGTTGAGAACTTGATTGGTAAGTTGAGCAGTAGAGTTAACACACCTGGTAAGTTGGTCAGTGCTTCAATGCTTAGTGCAATCGGTGTTAATTTCTTGGTTGGTGAGCAATACATTTCTATTATTCTTCCCGGAACTACTTTCCGTGATAACTTCAAGAAGTTAGGTATTAAACCACAATACTTGTCACGTGTTCTAGCTAGTGGCGGAGCTGATATCAATGCGTTGGTTCCTTGGGGTGTTAGTGGAATCTTCATCTCTGGTATTCTAGGTGTAAGTCCATTTGCATTTATTCCATTTGCATTCTACGTATGGCTGAATCCATTGTTGACCGTTATCTTCTCGTTTGTGTTTGGTAAGAGTTACATGAAGGATACAGAGGCTGGCGAAAAGAAATTTTCTTTTAAAAAACCAGCGTTGAATACTAATAATTAATTATAAAAAATAAAATAAAACGACTTTCATGACTGATATAACAGTTTGAAAGTCGTTTTTTGTCAGTTGTTAATTAAATTCCTTCTTGACGATTATTTGAAATTAACATATAGTATTTCCAACGAAAACTTTTAAGCAAGTCCTGTGAGGCCTGAAAGGTTACATACAGTTTTCGTAATAAAAATTATGAAAAATAAAAGAAGACAACTTTTAATCGGATCCAGTGAGATCCCAAAGGTTATACGAGTAAACTCTAACTTTGGGACACTGAATCTGACAGTGTCCCTTTTAATTTGGAGGAAAAAGCAATGAAGCACATACTTTCAATGTCAGATCTAACAAACGAAGACGTATACGGATTGATCGATACCGCAATCGATTTCAAGAATGGTAAGAAGTCAGAAATCGGTCAAGATAAGTTTGCCATGAACTTATTCTTTGAGAACAGTACTAGAACAAAATCGAGTTTCCAAGTAGCTGAAATGAAATTAGGTATGAAGGAAATTGCTTTTGAAGCTTCAACTTCTTCTACAACCAAAGGTGAGAGCCTCTATGACACAGTTAAAACTGTTGAAAGTATCGGTGCCAGTGTGGCCGTGATTCGTCACCCACAAGACAAATATTATGAAGAACTTATTAATAATAACGTAAATATTCACATCATCAACGGTGGTGACGGAACTGGTCAACACCCTTCACAATCACTATTAGATTTAATGACAATTTATGAACACTATGGTCATTTTGATGGACTCAAAGTCGGAATTATCGGTGACTTGAGTCACTCACGTGTTGCACATTCAAATGCTGAGATTTTGACACGACTAGGAGCTGAAGTAAGCTTCGGTGGTTTGGATTCATGGTATACAGATGAATTCCAAGGTATCGGTTCTCACATGAGTGTTGATGAATTGTGCCAAGAAATGGATGTTGTCATGTTGCTCAGAGTTCAACATGAAAGATTAAGCTCAGAAGAAAATCAAAGCTTTTCTAAAGAAGACTATTTCAATACATACGGTTTGAACATGCGCCGAGTTGAAATGATGAAACCAGATGCAATGATCATGCATCCGGCTCCAGTAAATCGTGGAGTGGAAATTGCGGACGATGTGGTTGAATGCGACAAGTCATATATCTTCCCGCAAATGACAAATGGGGTTTACATGAGAATGGCAATGATTGAAGCAGTACTCGAAGGAGCAAAAATTGACAGTAAAACTAATCAAGAACGCCAAGCTGTACTACGATAAAAAGTTAGTTGATCGAGATGTTCTAATTGAGAATGGTAAATTCAAAAAAATTTCAACTGAAATAAATTTTGATAATGCTGAAGTGATTGATGCACAACATAACTTAGTTGCTCCAGGTCTAGTCGATGTCCATGTCCATTTTAGAGAACCAGGACAGGTTCATAAGGAAACAATCATGACCGGTAGCGCTGCTGCAGCACATGGTGGTTTTACGACAGTTGGTGCAATGCCAAATGTTATTCCAGTACCTGACAGTGTTGAAAAATTCAAACAACAAATGGAATTAAATAAGCAGTCCAAGATAAATACATTACAATATGCACCGATAACACTAGAAGAAACATCTGATCAGTTGAGCCCACTTGAAGATCTTGCCGCCGTTGGCGCATTTGCTTTCTCAAACGATGGCCATGGAATCAATAATGCAAAAACAATGTTTGACGCAATGCAAAGAATAGCGCAATTGGATAGTCATTTGGCAGCCCATGTTGAAGATCAAAATTTATTTAATAAAGGCGTTATCAATGCAGGTAACACAGCAATCAAATTAGGTTTACCAGCAATTGAACGAGTGGCGGAAACATCACAATTAGCTAGAGATCTCCTATTGGCGAAGGAAGCAGGCGTTCACTATCATGTCTGCCATATTTCAACGGCTGACAGTGTTAATTTAATACGAATCGCTAAGGATGCGGGAATCAATGTAACCTGTGAAGTAACACCGCATCATTTATTATTGAGTGATCAGGATATTGTCGGTGATAATGCTAACTACAAGATGAACCCACCATTGCGATGTGAGTCAGACCGAGAGGCATTGATAGCTGGAGTACTTGACGGAACGATTGATATGATAGCAACTGATCATGCACCACACGCAGTTGATGAGAAGAATAAGGGGTTCCTGAAGAGTGCTTTTGGAATAACTGGTATTGAGACGTCATTCCCATTGATGTATAAGTTATTTGTCAAAAGTAGCATGATGAGTTTGGAACGTCTGTTGGATATTATGTCTACCAAACCAGCCGAGATTTTTGGACTGGATGCTGGTAAAATCCAACTTGAGAAGTTGGCTGATTTTACTATAATTGATTTAAATGAAGAATATCATTTTGAAAAAGAAGACTTCCTATCTAAAGGGGTTAATACGCCCTTTGTTGGTAATGATTGGAATTGTTTTGGTAAGATTAAGAAGACATTTGTGAATGGTGAGGAAGTTTATTCAGAGTAAGAATACTTGAGGAGGTACTAGGTAGTAATGAAGAAGCCAGTAATAATTGCATTAGATTTTGCGGATGATTTTGAGTGTATTGAGTTTTTGAGCCAGTTTCCAAAGGATGAGAATCTTTTTGTGAAGATCGGCTTAGAAATGTTTTGTCAGTTTGGTTATCCATTTGTTAGAAGCCTGAGAAATCGTGGATATAATATTTTCTTGGATCTAAAGTTGCATGATATTCCTAATACCGTTCGTAGAACTTGCGAAATGATCGCTAAATGGGATGTTCAAATGCTAACGGTTCACGCATCTGGTGGTGCAGAAATGATTGCAGCAGCTAAAGAAGGACTGGATGGCACTGATACCAAATTATTAGCTGTCACTCAATTGACATCATTAGGACAAGTGGAATTAGCCAATGAATTGCAGGTTCCATTACAATCTCAAGATTATGTCACACATCTGGCAAAATTAGCTTATGATAATGGTGCAGATGGGGTCATTTCGTCGGCTCTAGAAGTACCACTTATTAAGGAAGCAACTGGCGAAGATTTCTTATGTATTACTCCAGGTATCAGACCAAAGTCATCTCAAGTTGGAGATCAAAAACGTGTAGCGACACCTGCTAAAGCTAGAGTTCTTGGAAGTGACGGAATCGTCGTTGGACGTCCAATTACTCAAGCACCTGACGGTTATGTTGCGTATCAAAATATTTGTAAGGAGTGGAATAAATAATGGATAAAATTGAAGTATCAAAGAATATTGCGAGCGAGTTATTAGATATTAAGGCGGTGACACTGAATCCCAAGAGTCCCTTTGTTTGGGCAAGCGGTATTCATGCACCAATTTATACTGATAATCGTTTGACGATTGCTTATCCAAAATTCCGCCAACAAATTGCCAAAGACTTAGCTGATCTAATCAAAGAAAACTATCCTGAAGTAGAAGTTATCAGTGGGGTTGCCACAGCTGGAATTCCTCATTCAACTGGAGTAGCAAATATTTTAAATCTTCCACTGAACTATGTTCGTGCACAGCCCAAAGACCATGGGAAAAAAGGACAAATTGAAGGACGCTGCAAAAAGGGTGACAAGGTTGTCCTGATCGATGATTTGATCTCAACTGGAGGTAGTATCCTTAAGGCGGTTCACGCTGTTCGTGAAGCTGGTGCTGAAGTAATCGGTACTGCAGCTATCTTCTCTTATAATTTGCCAGAAAGTACTAAGAATTTTGCGGATGCTGATACAAAACTAGTTACCTTGACCAACTACCCAACAATGATCGAAGTAGCACAAGAACAAAATTATGTTGAAGTAGAAGATATGGAACTACTAAAGCAATGGTACAAAGAACCAGAAAGTTGGGGCAAATAATGGATCTATATAAATGTGTGCGACCTCTTATTTTCAAAGTTGATCCTGAAGTTGACCATCATTTAGTTGGTGAAGGATTGAAAATATTCAATGATAATCCTAGTGTTCTTCGGAAGATGTTTTATACGAAGAATCGTCCTAACTTGCAAGTCAAGATTAAGAATTTGACCTTTGATTCACCGATTGGAATTGCGGCTGGTTTTGATAAGAAAGCTGAATTCTACAACAGTCTCGGTGCCTTGGGTGCTGGATTCGTTGAAGTTGGTAGTGTAACTAAAAAACCACAAACAGGTAATAAGAAAAAACGTGTTTTTCGCTTAACGGAGGATCAAGCCATTATTAATCGAATGGGATTGAATAATGATGGTATTGAAACAACTAAAGCACGATTAGAAGCACACCCAGCTGATGGCGTAAAAATTGGTTTGAGTATTGCTCCAGGACATGGCTTGAACGATGCTGGTAAGGTCGCAGAAATGATAGAGAGTGTCAAAAATATCCATGAAGATGCGGACTATATTGCTCTCAATATCAGTTGTCCTAATCAAAAGGGAGTAGCAACTTTACAACAAATTGGCTTACTCACGGAGTTATTGACGGGAATTAAAGAATTAGAAATTGACGAGCCGGTCTTTTGTAAGTTCGGCAATGATATTGATAACGATGAATTGATTTCGACATTGCATGCAGTAGAGGGATTATTAGATGGAGTTATTCTGACCAATACAAGTGGGATGAAACGTGAAAAACTACAGTCCGTGAACAAAAAGGAAAATGGTGGTTTAAGTGGTAAACCAATCTTTGAAACATCGATTGCCATGACTAAGTTGATTCACAGTGAATTTCCTGAGACACCAATTATTTATTCTGGCGGTGTATTTACGCCTGAAGATGCTGAAATGGCATTGGAAGCTGGAGCAACGTTGGTGGAAGTGTATACAGGTTTCATTTATAATGGTCCAACTATGATTGAGCGAATCAATCGTTACTTATCTGAGAAACAAATGATTGCTGAAATGAAATAAGAGTTTGCGGAATAATTCCGCAGACTCTTATTTTTTTTAGAATATCAAGATGAAGATAAATCCGACGATTCCGACTAATAAGCAATAAAGAAATGCTGGAGCTAATGTCTTACGTAAGATATTTCCCTCTTGACCGTTCAACCCCACAAGTGAACTTACGGCCACAATATTATGAACACAAATCATATTACCAGCAGCTGCACCGATTAATTGGGCCGATAAGACAACTTGTTGTGAGATATGCGCGTTACTAGCAATATCTGACTGGATCTGTCCAAAGGTCAACGTTGATACTGTGGTACTACCGGTTACAAATGAGCCCAATGCACCAAGGAATGGTGCAATGAAGATCCAACCTGCTGAGAAGTATTTCGATATGAAGTTAGCGATATACATCGGCATGCTTTCAAGATCAGCACTGTTGTAATTGGAATTCGTAAAAACTTGAACCATGACCAAAGTCACAATCAAGGCGATAGCGGTAGATTTCATTGATTTGATAACCTTGATTCCAGTTGGGACAAAGCTTTTGATTGATCTCACTTGAATCAATAATCCCAGGATTACGGCAATTGTTAACAAGGTACCTGGTGAGTATAAGAATTCCCAATCGGAGTTTAAACCTTTGAAACCGAAGATGTTTTTCCAGGAAAGGTTTAAGAAAGTCGTTAGGAAAACTTTTAGTGGTTCAATGACTCGTGATAGCAATAACATAACCACGACGATAATATATGGAGACCAAGCTTTGATCAGTGACATGTCAGAAGTTTCTTCTGCCGTGTCGCTTTTTTGTTTCATAGTCCATGGCGTTGCAAAACTAGATTTTGGTATTAAAAGCTTAAACCTAATCGAAACAATAGCGATAATGATTGTTACAAATGGAGCAAGAATTGATACAAATTCGTAGCCAACAAAAGCAGCGGATAAAAGAGCAGTGACACTGTATAAGATTCCTAATAATAATGTCCATGGTACAAATTCTAGCCAGTTTTTAAATCGATTCTGCTTGTTAGAACTGAATAAAAATATCAATAAGAATATTAATATTGTAGGCATTAATGAACCAGCAAACAAGTCGATTCGAGTTAAACTTTGTCCTACAGTATTTAAAAATGATGGAGCGTCATTAACGTTACTTAAACCAACCGTTAATGGTGTTCCCACAGCACCGAAGGCAGCCGGAGTCGAATCGGCTACTAACGCTAAAGTCACTGATGCCATTGGCGAAAATCCCAAGGCAATCATAAGTGGGGCAGTGACCATTGCGGGAGTTCCAAATCCGGAAACACCCTCAATTAATCCTCCAAACAAATATGCAATCAAAATAGTTTGAACACGCATATCAGATGACAACTTTTCGAAGCCAATATTAATTCTAGTAATAGCCCCAGTGTGTTCTAGAGTCTTAAGCATTACCAGTGCTCCAAATAAAATCCAGATAATGGGGAGCGACTTATGGATTGCTTGGAAAATTGAAGCGACCAAAATTTTTGTATCCATTTTCCAAAAGGTAGCACCCAATATCATGACGACAATAGCGCTGATCGACATCCCTTTAGTTGCCGGTAAATTAAGTACTCCCAAAAGAACCATGGGCAAGATTACGGCTGAAAGTGCAACAAGTATCATAGTAAATCCCCCGAGTTATTAAATTGTGATTAAACGTAGTAGATGATTCTCTGAACGTGTCATATTGTACAACGTACCAGCTACATATGCCATTTTGAAAAAAAAGTCTCAAAATAAATCTTCCTAGCAATTGAGTTGGGGAGAAGTACTTTGAGGCTCTAAATAACGTATAAAAATAATTGCGATGCTTAATATTAACACATTATTATTATCGTGAAAACATTGATATATTCCCAATGTTTCAGTAAATATTGTTATAGCATTTGCATTGGACCGCCGTCTATACCTTTGGTCAGTGTCATTTCAGTTTCAGGGTCGATATTAGTTTCAGACTTAAGAATCTCAGATAAGTGACGATTTAAATCTTCTTCATCCATTTTAGATTTGAGATGCCAAGCATCATTATTGCCATTGGTTGATACCTTACCAAGTTTATCAATACCTTTAATCTCTCTTGGATCGATCAAATTCTCAGAAGCTGTTTTTATTTCAATGAAATAATTAGTATACCAGTCAAAAAAGTTCATGAATTCTTTCATATAGTTCCCCTCCATAAAGCGTTTTCTATATTTCTATGCATTTACTATGATAGAGTAGTTTAATAGATATGAGTAATGTTTTTTCTAGTTTTTTATTTAACCACATTTTTTGGGGAGAGTTTGAAATGAATCTAGAGTATAGACAGGTTGAGGAAATCAGTGAAGATGACTACAAATTATTGCTGGACGCTGATCCATCGAAAGAAATAGTTGATAGTTATATCAAACGTTCAACAGTTTTTGAGGTGTTGAATTTGGACAAGTTAGTTGGGATTGTTGCGATGTTACCAACGCGTCCCGAAACATTAGAAATCGTCAATATTGCTGTTGCGCCAGAACAACAGAATTTGGGAATTGGAACTATGATTCTTGAAAAAATGATAGCAAGTGCTAAATCGGCCGATTACAATACATTAGAGATTGGTACTGGAAGCAATTCTTATCAGCAATTGCATGTGTATCAAAAGGTTGGTTTCAGAATGAGCTGGATAGATAAAGATTTCTTTACTAATAATTATCCGAGGAAAGTTGTTGAGAAGTATTTGACGTTTGATGGTTTTGTTCTAAGAGATATGGTTCGTTTGACTATGAAGTTAAAATAAATAGCAACGTAATAAAACACGTTTAGTTTTTGAATATAACGTAAAAAAATCTTGTATTTACTATGTAAATACAGGATTTTTTGTATTTAAACGGAGAATGTTCTTTTACGTACCCCTGTTTTTTTGTTAAATTGTTGGTTCAATATCTGAGTCTTGATCATCATCGTCATTTTTTGCGTTTTGGTGGAGATGACTATGACGATATCCGTATGTGAAATAGATGATCAATCCAAAACTAAACCAAGCGGCAAAGACCATCCAAGTGACTGCTTGCAGTTGGGTCATTAAAACGACACACATGGCGAATGAAAGTATAGGGATGTATGGATAAAGTGGAACTTTGAAACCCGCAGGCAATTCGTCATAGTTGTCCAACTTTCTTAAGAAAACAACACCAATCGAAACGGTTGAAAATGCGAACAGGGTTCCAATATTAACCAGTTCCGCAATTTTTTCCAACGGAATAAACATTGAAACCAAACTTGCTAAGATTGCAAAAGTATAAGTATTAAAAACTGGTACGTGTGTTTCTTTGTTTATTTTCGAAAGAAACTTAGGTAATAGTCCGTCACGACTGATGGCGAAAATTAAACGTGTACCACCGTATGACATTACAAGTAGAACCGTAGTCATACCAGCAACAGCACCAAATGAGACGATACCTGCGACCCAGTTTTGGTTCATTAATTGTAATGCGTACGCTACCGGATCCGCAACGTTCAGTTTGGTATAGTGAACTACACCAACTAAGACTGCGGCCACTGCAGCGTATAATACTGACGCTATCATCAATGATGAGACAATTCCTATTGGCATATCTCGTTGAGGATTTTTAACTTCTTCAGATGCGGTTGATACGGCATCGAAACCGATATAAGCATAAAACGCTACAGCCGAGCCGGCTAAGACACCTTTAAAGCCAAATGGTAACAGTGGATTATAGTTTGCAGGTTTGATATAGAATATTGCTACTGCAATAAAAAGTAAGATGACAATAACCTTTGTTGCAACTAGAATCGTATTTAGCTTTGTTGATTCTTTGATACCTTTTGCTAGGATAAAACCTATTATCAGTGTAATCATGCCGGCAATGATATTGATGCCGCCACTCTTGCCAGGTGTTCCCATCGAGACAGACAGGAAGTCAGGGAGATTGATTCCGAATCCTGACAATAAGCTTTGGAAATAGGCTGACCAACTTACTGCTACTGATGAGACAGCAAATAGGTACTCTGAGACTAATGCCCAACCGATTATCCAAGCTACCAATTCACCGAAAACTGTATATACATAGGCATAGGCACTACCAGCAACCGGGATGGTCGAAGCAAATTCTGAATAGCAGAGTGCGGCCAACGCACAGACGGCGGCTGAGAGAATATAGGCGAACATTGTACCGGGACCAGCGTAATTGGCCGCAATGATACCTGGTGTAATGAATATTCCGGCACCAACGATGGCACCAACACCCATTGCGGTCAGTCCCCAAGCACTTAAATCGCGACTTAACGAATCTTCGTCCTTAGTATATTTTATTTCAAATTTCTTTTTAGCTATTAACTTTGCAATTTCCATAACGCCTCCTCCTTGATTTTTTCATCTAAATTATAATTGGTATAAATTGTGAAAGTCAATAAATATGATTAGAACGTTATTTTATATAATGACTTTAATTTGCCTACACAAGTAGATTCGTGTATACTGTCGATGGAATATGAGAAAAGGATACATTGTGAAAATGATGATGATTCTAAAAATTGGTATAGTAAATGTGAGGTGATCAAAGTGAATAAGGAAATACGAGTTTCGATTGCAGGAGCAAATGACCTAAAAATTTTTGAGCTGGTAGATAGTTTCCACGATAATATATTCTTTGATTTGTTTGGAGTCGGAAAACCAGAATATCATTTTTGGAGCAACGTTCTCTATACGGAGGTTGATTCTGATGAAGAGGCAGTTAGGTTAGCGGTTCAAGATGTCTTGAATGGTGCTGATGTTATCTTCAAAGGCTTAGTGCAGACGCATATTATTTTGAAAGAAGTTTTAAAAAAGGAATATGATCTGGTTCAAAAAAAATTATTATCGCATATTGCAATTATAGAAATACCGTCACTTAAACGACCAGTATTATTAACTGATGCAGCAATGAATATTGATCCTGATATCGATCAAGAACGTTTGATTATTGAAAATGCTATTGATATTGCACATTCTATCGGAATTAAATCACCAAAAGTATCACTATTGAGTTCTGCGGAAAATTTCAATCCTAAAATGCCGTCTTCAGTCAAAGCCAAAGATTTAACAGAGTTTTATCAAGATAAAAAAATCGATGCGACCGTCTACGGTCCACTTTCACTAGATATTTCTTTGTCCAAGGAGATTGCTGAAGAGAAGAGGTTTACTGGACCGATCCAAGGAGATACTGATGTTTTAGTAGTTCCAAATATTGATGTCGGGAATGTTTTATACAAATCATTGACGATGTTTACTAATGCCAAAGTCGGCGGAATGATCGTCGGAACTAAGGTTCCAATCGTACTAACATCTCGTGGAGATTCCCTTGAAAACAAAATATTATCACTGAAGTTTGCCTTAAAAACTATCTAAAGTAGGTATAAGTCCATGATAAGAACACTGATTATTAATCCCGGTTCAACTTCGACAAAAATCGCCTTATTCTCCGATGATGAGTGTGTGTTGAATCAGAATATTGAACACGAAAACAATGAAATATTAGAATTTCATAACCTAGTTGAGCAAGAACCGTTCCGAATACAAAAGATTGAAAAATATATTGCTGCTCAAAATATTGATTTGAATAGTATTGATGCATTTGTCGGTCGAGGAGGATTGATGCGCCCCATTCCAGGTGGAACTTATGAAGTGGATACGAAAATGTTAGAGGATTTGCGCTCTGGAAAATTTGGGATACATGCTTCTAATCTTGGTGCTACAATTTCTGATTATTTCGCTAAAAAATTTCAAAAGCGAGCCTTCATTGTTGATCCAGTTGTCGTTGATGAGTTTGAGCCAGTGGCTTATCTAAGTGGTTTCAAAGGTTTAGAACGGCGAAGTGTATTTCATGCCTTAAACCAAAAAGCCGTTGCTAGAGAAGCACTGAAAAGGATTAACAAAAAATATACTGAATCAAATGTTATCGTGGCACATCTTGGAGGCGGTATCAGTATTGGTGCACATAAACGTGGTCAAGTCGTAGATGTCAATAATGGATTAGACGGGGAAGGTCCGTTCGCTCCTAATCGAACTGGTCAAGTCAGTGTCATGAGTGTGGTCGATTATATGTTTGATCATCAGGTTGACCGAGAGACGATGCGAAAATTGATTACGCAGTCTGGTGGTTTGGTTTCATATCTGGGAACAAATGATCTACGAGAAGTTGAAGCAAAAATCACATCAGGTGATGAGTATGCCAAGTTAGTTTTTGATGGTTTAGTTTATCAGATTTCCAAAGAGATCGGCAAGCAAGCTGCGGTGTTGCAGGGAGAGGTTGATCTGGTTATTTTGACCGGTGGTTTGGCATATTCTAGGTCGCTAAAGAAAACGCTAACACAAAAAAATAAATGGATTTCTGATGTGATGATTATTCCTGGAGAAATGGAAATGCAAGCACTGAATCTGGGAGCACAACGAGTGTTAACTGGGACCGAAGCTGTAAAAAACTATCAAAAAGAATCGGAGGCTTTAGCAAATGCCAAAAGAATATGATCTGGTCGTAATTGGTGGTGGAATCGGTGGATATTCCGGCGCCATAAAAGCCGCTAAGGAAGGATTGAGTGTCGCAATAGTTGAGCGTGATTTGATTGGTGGAACTTGTTTAAATCGTGGGTGTATTCCCACGAAAGCATACTTGAAGAGTGCACAGGCAATTCGCGAGTTCAAAAATATTTCTGAATTTGGAATTGAGACTGATGCCGAATATAAAGTTAATTTTTTGAGTATCAAACATCGCAAAGACAAAATTGTCACTAATCTTAGAAATGGTGTTAACGCATTGATTAAGATGAACAAGATTGATTATTTTCATGGTGAGGGCAGTGTTCTTGGAACTTCGATTTTCACGCCTAAGTCTGGTTCAGTAATGATCAAGCCAGAGGGTGACGCTGATGAAATTATTTTGACACCGAAAAATGTCCTAATTGCCACAGGTTCAAGGCCAGCTAGTTTACCTAATATAGATATTGATGAAAAAAATATTTTATCCTCTAATGGAATTTTAGAATTAGAAACATTACCGAAGTCCATCGGCATTATTGGTGGTGGAGTTATCGGGGTTGAATGGGCATCCTTGTTGAAATGGATGGGTGTTAAAGTTACGATCATTGAATTTCAAGACCGATTGATCGTTAACGAAAGTAAAAAAGTTTCAGCACAATTAAAAACTGAATTTGAAAAACAAGGTATTAATTTATTCTTATCCACCAAGGTTGAATCAGTTGAAGTTGATGATGGTATGACAAAGATAATTACGGATAAAGCTGGAGAAAAAATTGAAATTGAATCTGAAAAAATCCTCGTGGCGGTGGGTAGGCGTCCTAATATTGAAAATATCGGATTGGAAGCTTCCGGAGTTGAATATGATAAGCATGGAATAAAAGTAAATGAATTTTTCCAAACGAGTGCTGAAAATATTTATGCAGTTGGTGATGTGATTCCGACTCTTCAATTAGCACACGTAGCTGCCGCAGAATCTGAGATTGCAGTCGAAAAAATATTAGAACACGATGTCCGACCATTAGAATATGACAACATTCCTCGTGGAGTTTATACGTATCCAGAAATTGCCAGTGTTGGAATTACTAATGGAACCAATAATCACGAAGTTAAAGCTGATCATGGACAATTTGATTTCAAATTCAATGGTAAGTCAATGATTATGGGTGAATCCATTGGCCAAGTGGAGGTCTTCGCCGATAAGGATAATGACGACTTGATTGGTGTAAGTATTGTTGGGCCACATGCAACTGATTTGATCAGTGAACCAGCTCTGGGAATTTATCTGAATGCTACACCTGGAGAAGTGGGGATGACGGTACATCCACATCCATCACTTTCGGAAGTAATCATGGAAGCCGCTAGAGATATCAGTGGAGATTCACTAAACAAATAATCGATAGGAGTTATAGCGATGAAACTAAAAGACAGTCAACTAACAAAAGATGAGTTGATACAAGCTTACCGAATGATAAAGGAAGCACGTATGCTGGACGAGCGTTTGTGGCAATTGAATCGTATCGGAAAATCAACCTTTAATATTTCTGGTCAAGGTGCAGAGGTTGGTCAAGTGGCAATGGCGTTAGCTTTTGAGCATGATAAAGATTATTTTTTACCATATTATCGTGATATGGCTGCAGTGATGGTTTGGGGTATGAGTGCCAAAGATATTCTGATGGGTTCATTAGGCAAGGTGGATGATCCATCTTCTCATGGCCGTCAAATGCCTAATCATTATGGCGACAGAGCACACAATATTGTTCCATTTAGCTCGACAGTAACGACTCAATATCCCGTTGCGACTGGTGTAGCTTTAGCTATGCAAATCGACGACAGCAAAGCAATTACTTTAACTGCTACTGGTGAAGGTTCAACTTCGGAGGGAGATTTCCATGAAGCATTAAACTTTGCTGGAGTCCAGAAGTTACCAATGGTTTTTGTAATTGAAAACAATGGTTACGCCATTTCGACACCTAATTCGGAAGAATTCGGTGTTAAGGACTTATCTGTTCGTGCAACTGGTTATGGGATATTTGGTAAACAAGTCAATGGTCGTGATTTTACGGAAACGTATTTAGCATTCAAGGAGGCCGCTGACAATGCTAGAAATGAC
Source organism: Companilactobacillus jidongensis (assembly GCF_003946575.1). Lineage (GTDB taxonomy): Bacteria > Bacillota > Bacilli > Lactobacillales > Lactobacillaceae > Companilactobacillus > Companilactobacillus jidongensis. Next base: position 30,048 of record NZ_RHOP01000019.1, read on the forward strand.
AAAGGTGCCACATTGATTGAAATGTTAGTCGATCGCTTAACAGCGCATTCTTCCGATGATGACCAAAGGGTTTATCGTACACCAGAAGATATCGCTGAGATGAAAGAAAACGATTGTGTCATGTTGATGGAGAGACAATTATTATCCGAAAAGATTCTCAACGAAGATGAACTAGAAGGCATTAAAAAAGAATTAGAAATAAAAATAAATCAAGCAACCGAGGAAGCGGAAGAAATGCCAAATCCGGCATCAGATCAATTAATGACGCACATTTATGAAGAGGAGTAAGAAAAATGTCTGAAAAATCTTATTTAGAAGCATTGAATCTCGCCATTACTGAAGAAATGCGACGTGATGAAGGAGTAATGATATTTGGTGAGGATGTCGGTGGTGTTAAAGGAGGAGTATTTGGTGTTACCAAAGGCCTTGCGGAAGAATTCGGTGATCAGCGTGTTTTTAATTCACCATTGGGAGAGTCAGAAATCGCTGGATTAGCAGTTGGGCTCGGTGTTATGGGACATCACGCCATTGCAGAATTTCAATTTGCAGATTACATCTTACCAGCAGTCAATCAAATCATGTCTGAAGCAACTAAGATGCGTTATAAGTCAGCTGGTGACTGGATCTCGCCAATTGTTATGCGTACACCATATGGTGGCGGAGTTCGTGGTGGATTTTATCATTCACAATCGACTGAAAAAATTTTTGCAGGTCAACCAGGATTGAGGATCGTGACACCGTCCACAGTTTATGATGCTAAAGGAATGCTGAAATCAGCCATCAGAAGTGAAGATCCCGTGTTGTTCTATGAGCATAAAAAACTATACCGTTCTATCAAGGATGATATTCCAGATGTTGATTATACTGTCCCCTTGGACAAAGCCAATGTTATCGAGCACGGGGATGATGTAACTGTCATCGCATATGGAATGATGTTGCAGTTTGTGCTAAATGCTGCGGAAGAATTGAAGGATGATTTTTCAATCGAAGTTGTTGACTTGAGAAGCCTATATCCAATCGACAAGGATACGGTTCTCGAAGCTATTCGTAAGACAGGAAAAGTCTTATTGGTAACAGAGGATGCCAAAGAAGGTAGTGTTATGAATAATGTTTCAGCCATTATAGCTGAAGAAGCACTGTTTGATTTAGATGCTCCAATCAAGATTCTTGCTGGACCAGATTCACCAAGTATGCCGTATGCCAAGAGTTTGGAAGATGCTTTCCTAGTCAATCAAGCCGATGTAACCAAATCTATTAGAGAATTAGCTGAATTTTAGGAGGTTAAACTTATGTCAGAACTCATAATAAAAATGCCGCCGTTGGGTGAAAGTGTAACTGAAGCAACTGTTTCTCAATGGATGGTGAAACCTGGTGACCATGTAAAAAAATATGATCCGATTCTAGAGGCAATTTCTGACAAAGTCGTCACTGAGATTCCTTCGAATGATGATGGCGTGATCGAAGAATTATTAGTTAATGAAAATGACGTGGTGCCGATTGGAACAGATATTTTAAAAATGACGACCGAGGGTGCAGTAGGATCAGTTCCAGTTGCCAAGGTTGAAACAAGAACAACGGAATCTCAGAATTCACCTTCATTTAAAGCAACTGGAAGATTCTCACCAGCAGTCTTGAAAGTAGCTGGTGAACGTAATATTGATTTGAGTTCGGTATCAGGAACTGGTAAAGATGGTCGTATCACTAGAAAAGATGTGTTGAATTATCAACCTAAGGAAACACCTATTATTAGTAGCCAACCAGCGCAATTGGCATCAGAACCAGTCATACGATCAACACCAGTATTGGAATTGAACAACAATGATGCTGTCACAAAAGCGGGACCAGTACGAAAAATGATTGCTCAGAATATGTTGAAAAGTATTCATGAAATACCACAAGCTTGGACGATGATTGAAGTGGATGTGACCGGATTGGTCAAATTAAGGAATAGTTTAAAAAATGAATTCAAAGAACAGAATGAATTCAAATTATCGTACTTCCCATTTTTCGTCAAAGCAGTTAGTTCGGCATTACGCAATAATCCAAAATTAAATAGTAGTTGGCAGAATGATGAAATTATTCAGCATAAGGATATTAATATTTCAATTGCCGTAGCAACAGATGATGCACTATTTGTACCAGTCATCAAGCATGCTGACCGATTATCTATCACAGGAATAGCTGCAGAAGTCAGTCGTCTAGCTAATTGTGTCAAAACTAATACTTTGAAAGGATCTGATAACGAAGGTGGAACGATTACAGTGAATAACACTGGTTCCTTTGGATCAATCGAATCAATGGGTATCATCAACTATCCACAGGCAGCGATTCTGCAAGTTGAATCGATTCGTAAAGAATTGTCAGTTTTGGATGATGATACATTTGGTATTAGAAACAAAGTTAATTTATGTTTAACGCTTGATCACCGTATTCTGGATGGTTTGGCAGCAGGTAAGTTTTTGAATGAAGTAAAAGCAAATCTTGAAGCAATCGATCAAAATACAAATATTTATTAATTTGGAGGAATGAGCCATGAACTTATTTGAAGTAATGACACATGATGATTATGAACAAGTTGTATTCTGCCAAGACAAGATATCAGGATTGAAGGCAATTATTGCCATTCATGATACGACCTTAGGACCGGCTCTAGGAGGTTGCAGAATGTGGCCTTATAACAGTGAAGAAGAGGCATTGAATGATGCACTTCGTTTGGCCAAAGGGATGACTTACAAGAATGCTGCTGCTGGATTGAATATCGGTGGTGCTAAAACAGTAATTATTGGTGATCCAAAGAAAGACAAGAGTGAAGCTATGTTCAGAGCCTTAGGACGCTATATTGAGAGTTTAAATGGACGTTATATTACAGCTGAAGATGTTGGTACTACAGTAGATGACATGAATGCAATCTACATGGAAACAAATCATGTGACTGGAACGAGCGATGCTCAAGGAGCATCTGGTAATCCAAGCCCTGTAACTGCTTTGGGTGTTTATTATGCAATGAAACGTACGGCCAAAGAAGCCTTTGGGGATGATGATCTAACTGGTAAAACTATTGCAATTCAGGGTGCCGGTAATGTTGCCACAGGATTGGCAAAACATCTAAATGATGAAGGTGCACACATTATTGTGACTGACATCAATCAGGATGCTATTGATCGTATGGTGAATGATTACGGTGCAACGGCAGTTCTTCCAGATGAAATTTATGATGTTGAGGCTGATATCTTTGCTCCGTGTGCTCTGGGAGCTATTTTGAATGATGATACGATTCCTAGATTAAAAGTAAAAGCTATTTGTGGAAGTTCTAATAATCAATTATTAGATATTGGAAAACACGGACAGATGTTAAAAGACAGAGAAATTGTTTATGGCCCAGACTTTATCGTCAACGCTGGTGGTGTTATCAATGTTGCAGATGAATTGAAGGGATACGACCGTGAACGTGCACTTGAAAAAGTTAAAACAATTTATGATCAAATGGACAAAGTGTTTGAAATTGCTAAACGTGATGATATTACAACTGCTGAAGCTGCGGATAGATTGGCTGAAGAGAGAATCCACTCAATGTTAAACGTCCGTGGTAATTTTTTACAAAACGAAAAATCATCTCTTAAGACTGTTTAAGCGCGAATAATTTAAAAAGACTGCTATTAAATTAGCAGTCTTTTTTACTATTTTGAAATAATTACTTTGACACACACAGTATTTGGTGTTAAATTATATTTATCGAAAGGAAGATAACATTATGAAACCAATAATTTCGAAGGATATAATTCGTGGCCATACAACGACGATAGTTTTAAATATTCTGAGTCAAGGTGATAGTTATGGATATGAAGTCGCTAAAACAATAAAAAAGTTGAGTCATGAAGCGTATGAACTCAATGAGGCCACGCTTTATACTGTATTCAGACGATTAGAAAAGAATGGTGACATTCAAAGTTACTGGGGCGATGAGAGTCAAGGTGGCAGAAGAAAGTACTACAAGATAACTGATCAAGGAATGAAAACTTTAAAAACAAACGTTAAGGAATGGAATTTTGCCAAGCATGTAATTGATGACTTAATTCTTGGAAGGATTGACTAATTATGAATGAAAAAATTGTAGAACTAGTAAAAAAACAATTATCAGAAATATTTGAAGATTATCCTCACACACCTGATATTCATGAACTGGCTGAGGAACTGAAGTCAGATTTGATTGCTTCAGCTGAGGATAAATTGAGTGAAGGCAAATCACCTGAGAATGCAGTCGAAGAGTCATTCGAAGAATTTGGTGATATTACAGATTTAATCGATGAGGTTATGCAGGATAACAATGACGACGAACAAACGGACGATGAGGATGGTCATCGTATCGACATTAATCAGTCAGGAATTACGGTTGACGGTGGAGATAAATTAAAAATCGATAAGACGGGTGTCTTTATCAATAAAGGTAAATCATTCAAGGCTGACGGAGATGGTGTTTCGATTGGTGATGGACGAGTATTCCGTGCTGATGAGAATGGTGTCAAGTTAGGAAATATGACAATTGATGGTAATGGTATCAATTTTGATCAGAATAAGAACAAGGTTCGTGATACCTTTTCCAAGTTTGATGAACAATTTGACCACCATGTTGATACAGAGGTTTATGTTGAGACACTGAATTTGGTTAATGAAGAGTCGTTTGCTATTGAAGATATTGAACGTCTAGATATTAATTATAGTTACGCAGTTTTGAGAGTTTTGCCAACTGATGGTGACAAAATTATTTTGAGGGAATATATGTCCCGTAATAATCCAGATTATTTTGCTAGAACAAAAGTACAAGACGAAACTGTCAAAATTGCTCAAGGACGTTTTCCCAAATTTTTGCATTTAAGAGTTAGAACACAAGTTTTGATTCCACACAAATTTATTGGCGATCTGCGTGTTAACAATATTGCCGGTAATTTACATATCAATGGTATCAGTGGATTGGGAACCGTCAAAGCTACTATCAACAGTGGCAATGGTTATTTTAACAATTTCTCAGTTGAGAATCTTTCTGTTAGAGATCAGTCAGGAAAAGTTAAACTGGATAATGTTAAAGCTGAGGATGCTTTAGAATTGTCGGCCCACAGTGGTTCCATCAAAATAAATAATGTTTTGGGACGTGAATTCGAAGTGAATGCGCATAGCGGATCAGTTCGAGGAGTTGGATTGAGTGGCAGTGGTCATATCGTTAGTCATTCTGGTGCCGTTGTTCTAAGTGTGAACGAATTAACAGGTAACCTAGAAGTTGAATCACATAGTGGAGCTGTAAAAATAACTATGCTTCCCAAGAATTACAAGTTTGATCTACAAGCAAAGAGTGGGATCGTTAAAGCACCACAAGATGCGATTTTTGATCACGATACTTTAGATTTCAAGGACGGACAAGTGGGAAATGATCCAATTTATACCGTTAAGGGTAAGGCGTCGTCAGGAACCGTTAAATTATATTAATTAATTTGTGCATCTAGTTTTCAATAACTGGGTGCTTTTTTGATTTATTAAACGATTTTTGAACAGATCGTGAATCAATGTTTTCAGTGAATGATTTTCAGACAAAGTTTTATCATTTCTTTTGACAAGTAAACTTCTGTCTGCAGTTATTTTTATGATTGTAAATCTAAATTAGATTAAGATTAAATTATGATTAGTATATTATCGTAAAAAGTCTATTTCAAAGTCTTATAATTTTAAAAAATAATTAGAATAATTTTAATTTATTATTGTAATTTTATTAAAAAACTCGTATCGTAGTAATCATTCTACAAGATAAGGGGAGATTAATATGCAGGAAGCAAAGAGTAAGTGGCACATGCCATCGGCATTTACCATTTTGTTTATCCTAATAATTCTTGTAGCAATTTTAACCTGGATCATTCCAGCCGGAGAATATGCTACTAATAAGGCGGGCAATATCATCGCCGGGACTTACCGAAGCCGAAGTAGCAGTCCCCAAGGTTTATGGGACATCTTCGAGGCTCCAATCAACGGGATGGTCGGTACTGATTCCACAGATGGTGCTATATCAGTTTCACTATTTATTTTAGTTATTGGTGGATTTTTGGGGGTCGTTAATAAGACTAAGACTCTTGATGATGGTATCGGTTCAGCCGTTACTAAGTATGCAGGTAGAGAAAAGATTTTGATTCCATTCTTGATGACATTATTTGCCATTGGAGGTTCGACGTTTGGTATGGGTGAGGAAACGATTGCATTTGTACCAATTTTGATTCCAGTTATGTTAAGTGTCGGTTATGATACTTTGACGGCTATTTCCATTTCACTGATCGGATCACAGATCGGTTGTATGGCTTCAACAATTAACCCATTTGCGACCGGTGTTGCTTCAGAAACGATCCACATTTCACCTGGTGCCGGTATGGTACCTAGATTGATTTTCTTTGTATGTACAGTCATTATTGCGATTGCTTATGTCATGCACTATGCAGCCAAGATTAAGAAGAATCCTGATCAATCATTAGTTTTTGATCGTCACCAAAAGGATCTTGAAGAGTTCGTTAAGAATGATGATGGAGAAGATTCAGGAGTTGCTAAATCATTATCTGGTAAGCAAAGAGCTGTTTTGATTGCATTTATTTTGACTTTTGTAGTCATGATCGTTAGTTTGATCCCTTGGTCAAGTTTAAATAGTAGTTGGACAATGTTTGATAGTTTTAATAAGTGGTTGATCAAGGTACCATTCCTTGGCGCTTTAGTTGGTAAGGATATTTTACCGTTAGGTGACTGGTATTTTGTTGAAATCACTACACTATTATTCATTGCATCAGTGATTGTAATGTTTATCTTCCATATGTCTGAAGCAGATTATATTGATGCCTTCATGAATGGCATGAAGGACTTATTGGATGTTGCGATTATCGTTGCCGTAGCTCGTGGTATTCAAGTTGTTATGAATAATGGTTATATCACAGCTACTGTTTTGCATGCTGGCGAGGTCGGATTGCATGGTTTATCATCAGCAGTATTTATTATTTTGACCTATATTTTTTATATTCCAATGTCTTTCTTGATCCCATCTAGTTCGGGTCTTGCGGCCGCAACTATGGGCATAATGGGACCTATCGGTAAATTCTCTGGTGTGGCCGGATCATTAGTTGTCACGGCATATCAATCAGCCTCAGGATTTGTCAATTTGATTACGCCGACATCAGCAATTGTTATGGGTTCTTTAGCAATTGGTCACGTTAATATCGTTACTTGGTTGAAGTACATGTGGAAGTTATTAGCAATTTTATTCGTCTTCACATGTGTATTTTTAGCCATTGCTACAATGTTTTAAAATACAAAAAAAGTCGTTTGCTTCTTAATAGGAAGTAAACGACTTTTTATTGTATCTTTTTATCTAAATAACTCATGGCGTTCATCAAACGGGCTTGAATATTTTTATTATCATGAAGCTGGTCCCAAGAAGCGTCTAACGTGATCTGATTATTCTTTAAATGTAAAACCAGATTGAGTGGTTTTCTTAACCAAGTAAAGATCGGCTGTTTTTGATTTTTGAAGGTGGATATATCCATTAATGAATATGAATCATTTTCTGATTTAACTTCAAAGCTGTTAACTTCAGTATAGCTGATAAATTGATGATCAGCATTTTTTCCACGGAAGACCATTTTTAACTTACTACGATATGAACTCATGTCATAGTAAGTGATGCCATGTGCCTCAAGTGCCCAGTAGCTATAAAGGAAAGGAAGATAGCTAGGGTAATATACGAAGAGCATTATTAACAGAATTATTAGAAAAATTGTCAAACCAGTCTTGTAATTAATTAAAGAACCGACACAGCCTAGAAGAGCACTTATTAAAATACTTCTAATTAAAGGACCGTGATTTATTTCTTGACCAAAGTTTATCGTGCTGTCCATTTTATCACCCGTATTTTGTAATATATCTATTGTAGCTTTTTGCAATCGTTTTCACAATAAAAATTAATTTCATATAAATATTGAAAGAAAAGAATAATAAATATTATAAAAAAATAAACTTTTAAAACCGTTGTAATCGCTTTATTTATTGTATATGCTTTAAAGAGAACGAGTATAGGGAGGGTACAACATGGAAAAAAAGGTAAAGAAATTTAAAATGCCTTCGGCGTATACAATACTATTTTTCCTAATTATCGTAGTTGCCATATTAACCTGGATTATTCCAGCAGGTGAGTATGCAACGACTAAGGCAGGAAATATTATTGCTGGTACGTACAAAGCGCGTGCAAGCAGTCCTCAAGGTATTTGGGACGTATTCTTGGCACCAATCAATGGTATGGTTGGTACTGACTTAACCGAAGGTTCGATCTCTGTATCACTATTTATTTTGGTTATTGGTGGATTTCTAGGAGTTGTTAACAAGACCCGTGCACTAGATGACGGTATTGCTACAGTTGTTAGAAAGAACGCCGGTAAAGAAAAAGCACTTATTCCCATTTTAATGACATTATTTGCTATTGGTGGATCAACATATGGTATGGGTGAAGAAACAATCGCATTTTACCCAATTTTGATACCAGTAATGATCAGCGTTGGGTATGATTCGATCACAGCTATATCACTTGCATTGATCGGTTCACAAATTGGATGTTTAGCATCTACAGTTAACCCATTCGCCACAGGTGTCGCTTCGCAAACAATCAACATCTCACCTGGTGATGGCTTGATTTCTCGTTTTATTTTATTAGTTATCACAACAGCAATCAGTATTATCTATGTTATGCGTTACGCTGACAAAGTTAAGAAGGATCCAAGCAGTTCATTCGTATTCGAGCGTCGTCAAAAAGACCTCGAGGAATTCTCAACTGCTGACAAGTCAATTGATGACAAATTATCTAAGAAACAAAAGAGTGTTCTATGGCTATTTGCTTTAACATTCGTAATTATGATCCTTGGTTTGATTCCTTGGACAAGTTTGAATGCTGGTTGGACATTCTTCGATGACTTCACAGCATGGTTCACTAAGATTCCATTCTTAGGCGCATTTATTGGACAAGATTTCGCACCATTAGGTACATGGTACTTTACAGAAATCACAACATTGTTCTTCATGATGTCAGTTATTATCATGTTTGTTTTCCATATGAAAGAAACAGATTATATCACAGCCTTCATGAATGGTATGAGCGAATTCATGACCGTTGCTATTATCGTTGCCGTAGCTCGTGGTATTCAAGTTATCATGAACAATGGTTACATTACAGCTACAGTATTGCATGCTGGTGAAACAGGACTCCAAAACTTATCATCAGGTGTCTTCATCGTCTTGACATATATCTTCTATATCCCTATGTCATTCTTGATTCCATCAACATCAGGTCTAGCTGCTGCTACAATGGGTATCATGGGACCACTAGGTAAGTTCTCAGGCGTTGATGGTTCATTGGTTATCACAGCTTATCAAGCTGCTTCAGGACTAGTTAACTTGATCACACCAACATCAGGTATTGTTATGGGTGCTCTTGCAATTGGACACGTTGATATCGTTACATGGTGGAAGTACATGTGGAAGCTGATTGCCATATTGTTTGTCGTAATAGCGGCATATTTAGTAGTCGTTTCGATGATGTAGTTTCAGATTTGTTTTAAAAATTTGAGGGAGGTTTCAAAATGGAAACATTTATCACAGACAAGGTTCAAGAAAATGCAATTAAGGAATTAAGCAAAGTTATTGCTGTTCCATCATATTGCGAAGACGCTGAAGAGAATGCGCCTTTTGGACCTGGACCAAAAAAAGCATTGGACACCGTTCTAAAAGTCGCTGAATCAATCGGTTATAAGACATTCGAAGATCCTGAAGGATACTACGGATATGCCGAAATTGGCGAGGGCAAAGAAATCTTTGGATTGGTTTGTCATATGGACGTTGTTCCTGCTGGAAATATCGATGCTTGGAATACTGAACCATTCAGAATGGTTGAAAAAGACGGCAAGTTATTTGGCCGTGGTACTCAAGACGATAAGGGTCCTAGTGTAGCCTCAATGTTTGCTGTTAAAGCAATCATGGATGCGGGACATACCTTCAATAAGAGAATTCGTTTTATCTTTGGTACAGACGAAGAGACACTCTGGAGATGTATGGCACAATACAACAAGAAAGAAGATCCTATTGACTTAGGTATCGCTCCTGATTCAGAGTTCCCATTAACATATGCTGAAAAAGGTTTACAACAATCATACTTAACTGGTCCTGGTTCAGACGAATTGAACCTTAACTTAGTTAATGCCTTCAATGCCGTACCCGGTCAGGCCATCTATGACGGACCTAAGCAAGGTGAGGTTATGGCAGCTCTTAAAGCTCACAAGTTTGATGCAGAAAAAGTGGAGGGCGGAATTGAAGTAAAAGGTAACTCAGTTCACGCTATGAATGCTCCACAAGGAACAAATGCTGTTGTTAGACTTGGAATAGCACTTGCTGACGTATTCCCTGATATCGAAGTTCTTAAGTTCTTGAAGAAGTTTGGCGAAGATGCTAATGCAACCAATTTACTAGGTGATATCTCTGATGATGTATCAGGTAAATTGACCTTCAATATTTCAAGTTTGGAAATCAATCCTAAAGGCTCACGTCTACAAATCGATATGAGAATTCCTGTTAAGATCGACCACGATGAACTTGTTCAAAAAGTTGCTGATGCAGTTAAACCATTCGACATGAAGTACGAAAACTTCGATTATGTTGCTCCATTGTATGTACCAACGGATACAGATTTGGTTAAGACTTTGATGTCAACTTATCAAGATGTAACTGGTGATACAGAATCTAAACCAGCTATTTCTGGTGGTGCTACATTTGCTAGAACAATGAATAACTGTGTTGCCTTCGGTGCAATGTTGCCAACAACACCAGACTTCATGCATCAAGCAAATGAAAATTGGAGTAAGGCAGACATGCGTAAAGCTATGGAGATAATTGCTGAGGCTGTCTATCGTTTATGTGTTTAGTCTTTGTAATATCCTTTAAAGTATTATAAAATTATTTATAATTCTAAATGAGAACTGCTTCGGCGGTTCTTTTTTGTTTTTCAAATTGTGTTAGTTATTTTTATACTCAGGAGCTATCATTTTTCTTCACTCTCTCGAGACATAAAATTTGTCTTATATTGATAAATTGGTTAGTTTAAGGGTAAGAGGAAACATTGATTTTTTCAAAATGTCTATTCATTTGTCAAGAAAGGATATTGCAAGATTAACTTGCGGGTGAATGTTTATGTTCAATTTCAATACGCAGCCAAAAAAATATAAGTTTGAGGGGGACATGTCAGTTCCGGGTGACAAGAGTATTGCCCATCGTGCCATTATCTTAGGTTCGCTAGCAAAAGGTGTCACACAAATAAGTAATTTCTCATTTTCCGAGGATCTAACAACAACAGTTAAGCTGTTCCAAACTCTCGGCGTAAAAATGCATATTGAACCAACTACTAAGGATATGATTATTAAGGGTTCAAATCATAACTTTGAACCAGTTAGTCACAATTTGAATTTGAATAATGTTGGAGAACTGCAAAGCCTCATTATGGGGATGTTGGCAACTTTACCTGATACGTATACATTGCAGGGTGGAGAATTTTTGAGGAAACGCCCATCTGATAATTTAGCAGTATTGCTAGATGATATGGGCGCCGGACTTACTCGCTTGTCGGATGATTATTTACCATTGCGAATAACTGGATCAACTAATTTACAAGGAATTACATATCAACAGGATATTGCGAGTGCACAAATTAAGAGTGGCTTGATTTTTGCTAGCCTCTTTGCTGACTCTCCAACTGAAATAATTCGTAAGATGCCAACACGCAATCATACGGAAGTATTAGCAAATTACTTTGGTGCTGATATTAAAACAAATCCGGACATAATTATTGTTAATCCTAAAAATACTGAATTGACTGGTCAGAATTTAACCATTCCTGGCGATTTTTCGTCAGCAGCGCTGTACATTGCAGGTGCACTTTTATCTGAAGGCAGTAGCTTAACCCTTCACAAAGTTGGATTGAATTCAACTAGAACTGGATTACTAGAAGTTGCTAAACATATGGGAGCAATTATCGAAATTACTAATCTTTCGAAGAATAGTGTTGAACCATATGGGGATTTGATTATTAAAAGTCAGACGTTACATGGAACCGTGATTACTGCTAAACAAGTTCCGTTCATTATTGATGAAATTCCAATTATTGCGCTGATGGCCTCTCAAGCGACTGGAAAAACAATTATTGAAGATGTTCATGATGTTCATTTACAAATTAGTGATCGTATCAGAAATATGCGTGTAGAGTTAGCAAAACTGGGCATCGTTATGGATGTAAATGATAATTCTATCGTTATTCAAGGTAATCAAGAAATACATGTCAAAGACGATGTTGACAGTCATAATGACCATCGCATCGCGATGATGTTGTGCGTGGCGTCAAATTTAACGGCCACACCGTTTCAGATAAAAAACATCGAAGCAATTGACATTTCGTATCCAGATTTCATCTCGGATATGAAGAAGGTATTGGTGGGGGCATAGTTTTATGCTTCTTTTTTTTACTCTGTTGACGTATGATAAATGTAATGAAAATTATGTAAGGGGTTACTTGATTTTATGATCAAATTTATTGGGACTGACCTTGATGGCACGTTACTTAATAGTTACAGTCAAATTTCCGAGGAAAATATTGCTGCTGTTAGAAAAATTGTCGACAAAGGTCTTGTATACGCAATTTGTTCAGGGAGAACATTGCATTCAGTTAAGAAGTTTTTCAAAAATGATTTGAAAATAGCTGGATATAAAGTTGTGTTAAATGGCGCTGTAGTTGTAAATCCTAAGGGTGAAAAGGTAGTTGATGCACCATTATCGCATGATATTGTTGAGGAAATTTTGAAACGTTCAGAATTTAGTAAATTCAAAATTGTTTTAGATGGATTAAATTACACACAGGTTTATGATCCAGCAAAAACTTGGACGACTTACTTTGAGGGAAGTAGTCGGCATAACTTACATGCTAAATCAGTTGATGATTTGCGTAAGAAAAATGATGATCCTGATTTTGATATTTACAAAGTTTGTTTCAGCACAACGCCACAAAGATTAGCAGAATTGCGTAAAAAATTGGAATCATTTACGTCATTACCGGTGACCATTAGTCGTTCAGGCAGTGATTATTTCGAAATCAACGCACAGGATGTCACTAAACTATCAGCATTACAAAATATTTCGGCATTAGAACATATTCCAATGTCACAATTTATGTGCTTTGGTGATTACGGAAATGACTTCGACATGGTTCGTGAAGTGGGTTATGGAGTCGCAATGGAAAATGCGATTGATAAGGTTAAAGATGTTGCATGGAAAATTACCAAGACTAACAATCAAAATGGTGTGGCAGTTATGCTTGATCGTGTGTTAAGTGGAGAATTTGACGGTAATGCTGGTAAAGATGAGTTAGATATTTGATAGTAAACACGACAAGTTGTTGTCGTGTTTTTTACAAAAAACATCTTGATAAATGTTTAAACTGGTTATACAATCAAGATGATCTATGAAAGCGTTTCACTATAATGCTTTTTATTAAAAATAAATAAATATATTTATTTATTACATAAAGGAGTTCTAATTATGGCTGAAAAAACTATTATGTTATGTTGTGCCGCAGGTATGTCAACAAGTTTATTAGTTTCAAAAATGCAGAAAGCTGCTGAATCTAATGGTGTAGATGCAGAAATATTCGCCACATCAGCTGCAGATGCAGATGCTAAGTTAGATGAAAAAAATCCAGATATATTAATGTTAGGACCTCAAGTTAGATATCTTGAAGGCCAGTTTAAAGATAAGCTTGATGTCCCTGTTGAAGTTATAAGTATGCAAGATTATGGAATGATGAATGGTGAAAAGATATTCAACCGTGCAGTATCCTTGATTAAAGAATAAAAATCCAAAATAAATCGAGGATTAAAAAATGGTTGAAGAAGAACATGATGCACAATTAGAAGTGGCTATGGGATTGATTGTTAATGGTGGAAGTGCTAAAAGTTCTGCATTTGAAGCCATTCACGCTGCTAAGAAAAGCCAATTCACGTTGGCTGATCAAAAATTAAAAGAATCAGATCAATTCCTAATAAAAGCACACAACGTACAAACGCAAATGTTAACTGATGAAGCAAATGGAGAACATGCCAAAGTTTCATTATTGATGGTTCATGCACAGGATCACATTATGAATGCCATTACCTTCAGAGACCTTGCTGGAGAAATCGTGGATCTATACAAAAAGCTAGATTCGGACAAATAATTTAAAACAAAAGCTGAGAAATTAACGCTCAGTTTTTTTATTTCAAAAAAGAGGTGTGATGGATGTTTCCGTATCAAAAAGTTCATGAACTGAATCGGTTAGAATTGTTAGTTTATAAATATATCGTTGGAAATTTGAATGAAGTTGAAAATATGACAATCAGAGATTTGGCTGGTGAAGCACACGTCTCAACTACAACGATTTTGAGATTTCTTAAAAAAATGAATTATGGTGGGTTTTCAGAGTTTAAAATTGCGTTGAAGCAGAATCAAAATTACCCAACTAGAATATTCAATGATAGTAGCGTTGAACCTATTCAAAATTTCTTTAAAGTAGTTGTACAAGAGGGAACTTTTGATAAAAAAATAAATCAGGCAGCTCGGATGATCAATGTTGCTGATCTGGTACTTTTTTTTGGAGTTGGGAATAGTGCTAGAATTGCTCAATACGGTGCCAGTCTTTTATCAAGCTATGGTATTTACTCTTTGCCAATTGTTGACCCATTTCAACCGGAACCATTGTCTGATCGTGATTTTTCTAAGACATTGTTAATTGTAGTGTCAGTATCCGGTGAAACTAAGCAATCATTACAGCAGGCAAGGTATTACAAAGAAAGCGGCGCTGCTACTATTGCTTTGACTGCAAATTCTTATTCTGCATTGAATCAAATTGTGGATTTTTCTATTTCTTATGATGTACCGCAAATTCGAAATGGTCAGATCAATGTCACCACGCAAGTGCCGTTAGTTTATATTTTGGAACAGATAGCTAGCAATGCGTATCATAAAATGATTGAGCAACCACGGAACGATTCTGCTACCGATTTGACCGATGATGAATAATAAATGTGTATTTCTTGCTTGATGTTCTGGAATCGGTTAGTTTAAGGTTAAATAAAAAATAAAGGAGGGGATATTTTGACAAATTATAATTTGGATATTAAGGATTTTGATAAGTTTTATGATTTGTACCTGTATTCCTTCAATCGCGAAGATAATGAGCAAAAAAAGAGTGCCCTTCGTACCAGATATGAGCATTCTTTAGTTTATGGAATTATGAATGGTAACAAATTAGGAAGCGGACTTTTTAGTATCCCGTTTACGGTTGATTTCCACGGAGTAACTTATCATATGAATGGAATTGGTGATGTGATGAGTGCACCAGAATTCGCTGGACAAGGTGGAGCTGGTAAGCTTATCAATGCAGCGATGAAAGACATGTACAAAAATAATGTTACGTTATCTTATCTTGCACCTTTCTCATATGAGTTCTATCGTCAATTTGGTTATGAGCATGTGTTTGACCATGTTTTGATGGAGATCCCTAGTAATAAATGGACTAATATCAAAGCACCAAAGGTTGGTCATGTAGAGAGAGTCAGCTTGTCTGATGTTCCCAATCAAGCTAGAAAAATTTATGATAATCACAATTCTTTAGGTGGATTGAACCGTGAAAATTGGTGGTGGGATCATATGGCTTACAAGCACTCCGATTGGTTTGCGGCCTTGTATTATGAAGATGATGATAATTTAGGTGGTTACCTATTTTACTCCAAAGAAGGAGACACGCTCAAAATTCATGAATGGGTAACTAAGGATCCTAACAGTTATCGTGCTTTAGCAAATTTTGTAACTAAACATTCATCAACCTTTGATAAGTTCTTGTATGAATCAGATGATTCAGAAGTTAAGGCTGACTTATTGGATGAACCTAAAGTTGCTGATGTCAAAACAATTCCATATATGTCTGCTCGGATTATTAACTTGAAGAACTTCGTCATGAAGTATCCATTTATTAAGTACAATCTGGATCCCATCGTAATTGAAGTTACAGATTCTTTGAAATGGAACAATCATCATTGGAAATTATCAATTAAAAATGGTGAAGTTAAGTTTGAAAAAACTCAAGAACCTGGAACAATTAAAATAACGATTGAGACTTTGACGAAGGCAATGTTTGGAACTCGTCAGCTTGATTCATTAGCACATTATGGTGCGGTAAAAGGTGACGCAATTTCAATTGACAGATTGAGTCATGCACTTGTGTCAGAAAAGCCACAATTAAGAGATTATTTCTAAATTAAAAAATGTTCAGACTGCTGATTGCAATCTGAACATTTTTTATGCTGATTTTGTAGATGAAACTTCTTTTATTTTTGGCATCAAGAGATTTAATAATATTGCGGCAACGGCTGCTGCTGCAATTGGTGAACCTAAGAGATACTGGATAATTTGTGGTGCTTGTTTTGTGACGTTTGCTGGTAACAAGACCAATGCAAGTGTCAAGATAATAGGTAATCCAATAATGTAGATATCACGATCAGTTGTATGTAATCCACGAATGACATTTAGACCATTCAACATAATCGTTACACAGATGATTGCAAAGACACCACCGATAACTGGTGCAGGGATGGCGGCTAGGAATGCTGATAACTTGCTGAAGAATCCTAAAACAGAGAACCAGACGCCTGCGAATAAGAAGACACGCTTACTAGCTACACCAGTGATAGAAATGACTCCGGCATTAGTTGAGTAGCCAGTAACTGGCGTTGTTCCTAGTAAAGCGGCGATTAAACAACTGAAACCTTCGCCAATGATCCCCATATTCCACTGTTTCTTGCTGATTTCATGATTAGTAACAGCTCCCATGGCGAACCATGTGCCGGTTGTTTCGGTCGTAATAACAGCGTAGATAATAATGAAGGTAATGATGGCTGAAGGTGAGAAGTGGATTCCATACTTTAATACTGTACCTGTTGGAACACTGAACCAGGCAGCATCGCCAACGGTTTTCCAATCAAATATTCCCATGAGAGTTGAAACAATTGTGCCAACTCCAAGTGCTAAGATAATTGAACCAGTTCTAAAAAATCTTCTGACTTGAGGGAAACGATTACTGATACCGACCGAGATCAGTAGTGTTAGAGCAGTAATGGAAGCTAGGATGATATTGTTATTGATGTTTCCAGATGCCTTGAAGATATTGTCATTTAAGGCTGAAGGAATCAATGATAGTCCAACGCAAGTGATAATTGTTCCTCCGACTAATGCAGGAACTAATTTACTGATAACTTTTTGGAAGACTCCGGTAATACCTAAGATAATTAAGATGATTGCTCCAATTAGTAGTGATCCGATCAGCGTCCCCATACCATTACCATTGATTCCACCTGAAGCTAGAACAACTCCGGCAGCAGCACCTAATGGAACAAATGAAGGCCCTTGTGATACTGGCATCTTCATGAAAACGTAAGTTTGGAGAATAGTACCAATTCCGGCAGCTAAGAAAGTTGATTGCAACAAACTCATTTGGTCGCCAACTCCCATCGCCATCATGCCGGCTAAGATAATTGGTGGCACGTAAATATCCATCGCTAAAACGTGTTGCAGTCCTAAGAACCCTGCTTCACCTAATCCAACCTTATCGTCAGGTCCAACTAATAAGCTACTTTTATTTTCCATTATTATCTCCTCGGTTGATTACTTGTTTTCCAGAAACATAAACTTCATTAATTTGGGATTTAGTAGTGTGATAGATCAGGCGTTCAAACACATCATTTGAATTATTTGACATGATGTCAGAATATTGATCGTTCACAATTTGTAAATCAGCTTTATAACCAGCTTTTATTTGTCCAGTTGGTATATGAAGAGCATTGGCACCCCCGGCAGTTGCAAGATAGAAGGCATTAGCGGCAGAAATACGTGCATTCTGTGTACCAGTGTCTTGTAACATTTGTGAGGACATGACAGCTTGTTGAATATTGCGATAAATACTTGGAGAGTAGCCACCAGCAATATCAGTTCCCATACCAATTTCAACATTTTTGTCGTGGACATGTTTGACAGGTAGTACAGAGCTACCGAAGAAAATGTTTGAAATAGGACAGTGAGCAACTGCTGTGTTTCTTTCGTTAAATAAATCAAGATCGGAATCACTTAGTTGTGTACCGTGTGCCATGACTGCCTTGTCAGTTAGTAAGTTAAACTTGTCGAGGACTTCAGCATCGCGCATACCAAATCGGTTGATGGCATATTGGTCTTCCCAGACACTTTCACTACAGTGTGATTGGATCGGAAGATTATATTTTTTTGCTAGTTGACCTAATCCTTCGAGAGTTTCATCAGTACAACTGGGTACGAATCTTGGCGTTATTACAGGTACGAGTTCAGAGTTTGTTTCTTTTTGTAATTTTTGGAGTTTTTGAATAAATATTTCTGTTTGTTCTAATGCTTCTTGAGAAGAATTGTCGCGGTAAAAATCTGGAGTTTGCTCCGGGTCGTCCATAGCAACTTTTCCGATAAAAGCTCTTTGTCCCATGTCAGCACAAATTTGTGCCAAGACGAGATTAGCATTTGTATGGATAGATCCGAAATATAAAACGGTCGTTGTCCCATTAGCTAATAATTCTTTGACCAGACTTTGATAGCTTTTTGCAGCAAAGTCCAAATTCTGATATTTTGCTTCAAGTGGGAAAGTATAAGCTTGTAACCACTCATTTAGTGGTTTATCCAAAGCAAGGCCGGCTTGTGGCCATTGCGGTGCATGGACGTGTAAATCTGTGAATCCTGGTAGCAGATAACTGCCTTTTGGTATGATATGAAGAATGTTGTGATTTTCAGCAGTTTGTTTGACCGATTTAAAATCCGGTTCATCAACAGATATTACACGATCAATCATTCCTGATTGATCAATACATGTGAGAACTTTGGGTGAAAAATCCGCCTTGTCAAACGATGCTGAAGTAAAAACAGCTCCCTCAAAAACAATTTGATAGGTGATAATCTAACACTTCCTTATTTAAGTTGATATTAGATTAACATGAATAATTCATTTTATAAAGGGAGAATTGTTCGGAAATAAATTAAATTATTTTAATAATTATTTGTTGATATAATGGAAAGCGATTACAAAATATAAAATGCTTAATATTTATATTTTTTTATTTTCTCATTAAATCAGCATTAAAGACATACAAACAAATTAACTATATAATTAGACTAAAATTGAGTGTTCTTTTAATAAAGGAGAAATAATATGAGCAAAATAATTGGTATTACAGCAGATGTATTTCTTGAACCAGCTTCAGCAATCAATAAGAACAAGGCAGATTTTGTTCCCAGACCAGCAGTCAATGCAGTTTTGCAAGCTGGTGGTGTACCGGTTAGTTTGCCATATTATGATTCAAACTCATTGGACAAATTAGACGATTTATTATCAGCACTTGATGGAATTATCTTCACTGGTGGTCCGGATGTAGATCCAACATTTATGGGTGAGGAGCCTATTCCTGAATTGGGAACTACTAATCGATATCGTGATGTGTCTGAAATATCTTTAGTTAAGAAAGCAGTTGCCAGGCACATTCCTATTTTTGGTATTTGTCGTGGAGCACAAGTAATCAACGTTGCGTTGGGTGGCTCGGTCTATCAAGATCTTGCTACACAATATGATGAACCGACTCTATTGATGCACCATCAAAAAGCTGCTGGAAATATTCCAATTCATCATGTAGAAGTTAGTAAATCAATTCTTCAAGAATCTGTTGGTCATGAGGTATTTGTCAATTCTCGTCATCACCAAGCTATAAAAGAACCAGCCCCTAACATAAAAGTTGTGGCCACTGCTCCAGATGGTGTTATTGAAGGAATTGAAAATGAAGATGCCACTATTCAAGCGGTTCAGTGGCATCCGGAAAATATGTGGGAAGAGTATCCTGAAGAATTACAGTTATTTAAAGATTTCATTGGTCGGATTTAGTCCTATCCATTTGGGTCAAAACCTCCGAAACGAAATGATCTCAATTTGTAATAATGCTGCAGATGTTATTTCTAGGACTATTCGTTTGGTAAAATAATAAAATGACATCTTCCAGGATGAAATTAAAAAAGTTTGAAGTCTATATAACAGACCTCAAACTTTTTTTAGTTCTCCAACCATTTAAATACTTTATTGATATTTCCAACCCAAGTAACCCACGAATGATCACCATCAACAGCCATCCAAGTATAGTTTTCTCTTAAATGTATAGTCATAAAATTTTTAAACATAATATTATCTTCGTGCATATAATCTTCATCACCACAAATTGTTAGAACTTTCTGTTTGGGTTGTAATCGATTAAAGATTGTTGCTAGTTGATTATTATGAATTTTTTCAGCCGTGTCAAAAATACTATCAAATGTATTCTTACTCATTGGACATTGTGGGTTATTTCTAAATCTTTCAATATCAGTAACCGGAGATAATGCGGCAATTTTACTGAACTTGTCAGCATTACTAAAACCAATTTTTAGTGCACCATATCCACCCATACTTGAACCAACGATGTAGTTATCTTCAGGCTTAGAAGAAATGGGAAACATTCCTTGAATTTTTGGAATTAGTACTTCCACGAAGAATGAATAATAGGGGATGAAATTAGAATTGGAGTAGAATGCATTACGAGCTTCAGGCATGATAACCGCCCAATCGTGTTTTCTGGCTAATTCTTCAATATTAGCATGACGGTCCCAGGCTGTATCGTCACCAGTGTATCCGTGTAACAACCAAACAGCCTTGTATTCTTTTTTGTCAGAATCAGGTATCACAATAGTTGTTTTGAAGTATGTGTGTAAATAATTAGTACGATAGCTCATGCTTAGTAGTGTCATTTAATATTCCTCGAGTACTTGTATTATTTCATTAACCAATCAAATACATTATTAACGTTAGCTGACCAAGTATTCCATGAATGATCGCCACTGACGGGCATCCAAGTATAATTAGTACCAAGATTATCAGTCAGAAAGTTTTTCAGTTCAATATTATCGGAGTGCATAAAATCATCATCTCCGCAAAGATGTAATACTTGTTTTTTAGGATGTAATTGATTGAAGATATTAATAATTTGATTTTGAGATATTTTCTCAGCTGAATCAAAAATTGTATCAAATGTTTCCAGTGGCATAGGGCTCTTAGGATTGTTACGGAAGTGCTCGATGTCAGCAACGGGTGACATTGCAGCAATTTTACTGAACTTGTCAGGATTAGAGAAACCGATTTTTAAAGCACCATATCCACCCATACTTACTCCAGAAATATAATTATCCTCAGCCTTATCTGAGATAGGTAACATGTTTTGCATCTTAGGAATTAATTCTTTGATGAAGAAACTATAATAAGGGATGAAGTCAGAATCGGTATAAAAAGCATTTCTACCTTCAGGCATGATTATTGCAATATCATTCTTTTCAGCAATTTTTTCAATGTTGACGTTGCGCATCCAAGTTGTATCGTCAGCCGTGTAGCCATGTAATAACCAAACTACTTTGTAGTCCTTCTTACCAGTGTCAGGGATGACCACGGTAGTCTTAAAATACGTGTGAAGATAGTTTGTACGAAAACTTGTACTCAATAGTGTCATGAATTGCCTCCGTTAATGTTTTTAATTCATATTTAATATTGAAACTAATTACAATCCTTGTCAAGAAAGGTGAAATGATAATTCAAGGTTACATAACATAAATTATCTGAAGCTGTTTAAGGCAAATGCATTAATATCGTTAATAAATTATATAAAAAGTTTTGTTGGTAAAGTTTGATGTACACCGGTACGATAGAAATAAGAGTTTTTAAGCAAAGGAGTGGATTGTTATCAAAATGTATTATGCGGTTAAAGTTAAACGTGTAGATGGTAAAACACTCCACTTTAAATTGCCAAGGGATCTGCAGCGAGCGATGAGCAAGCACCGCGCTGAATCTGAAGATTGGAAGTCTATCTTAAAGGGTGCGCTGATCAATATTGAAATGGCACCACATCGAACGAATGTCCAACCACCTATAACTGTTGCAAAAGTGAAATCGGTTTTTATAGTCGATAAAAGTTTTATGAGCACTCGCAGTCAGTTCATTAGTAAAGATAACTGGGAAGGTAAAATTAGTTCCAGACAATTATATTCATATTTGAAACATGATTACTCGTTGTTAAATCGTTTGGAAATCAAAAATGATATCAGGTATTGGAAAACAGGTAAGAAGAATTATTTAATCTGGTTAATGACGCTGATCAGAACCAAAATACATTATCGTAAGATCAAAAAAGCTCGAAGAAAATAATTTTTCTTCAAGCTTTTTCTTACCTTAAATCAAATTTACAATTTGCATTAAGATTGGAATAACAATGACGAATAAAACGGTTGAAGTTGTGACAACATTAGTTGCGTATTCAACATCACCATGTGATTGTCCAACCAGGATAGGCAGAACAGCAAGTCCAGGAGCAGCAGCTTGAATGATCAAAGTACTACTTTCAAGACTTGGAAGTGCATTTCCCATTGATTTACCTAGTAAGACGAAGCCAATCATAATGGCCGGTGCAAAGATAAATCTACCAAGTAACGCCAAGATGGTGTCACGGTCGAAACCAATTGATCTCAAGCCAGCGTCTGCAAGGATAATCCCAATGTAGATAAGTGACATCGGTGTAACGATACCACCAATCATATCAAGGGTCTTATTGATCCATTCTGGAACTGGAATAGCTAGCAACAAGAATACTAGTGATACCAAAAATCCAACTAGCGGAGCCGGAAGTAATTTTTTCCAGTTGAAATCTTTTTTAGTGCCTTTTTCAACCGTAGGATCATCGGATGAGATAAAGAATACACCGACAGCCCATGTAGAGATTGTATTCATAACGTAGTAAACAAGAAAATAAGGTAAACTCTTGGAGCCAAATAGTGCCATGTTAAGTGGTAGTCCAATGAAAATGGTATTAGCATTGGCAAACATGTTAATGAATGTGCCACGACGACCTTTACGAATCCTGAATACTTTTGTTAGGATCCATGCAAATAGGTAACTGCAGACGAAACTGGCAAAGGCAAAGACCAAACCGCCTGTTAAAGTAGATAATTTGTCACGTGTGAGATATTTTAACACTGATACAAAGATTGATGCAGGTAGGGCAATCTTCATAATAATGAATGATATATTTTCTTTAAATTCGTCACCCAAACGACCGGAATTTCTTAACCAGTAGCCAAGTGCAATAACGATTACGATTTCAGCAACACTTTCTAGTGAGGTGATAAATGCTTCCATGATTAAAATTTCCCTTCTCTATAAACAATAAATAAATTTATATTTTAATATTTTGCTTCCCATTTGATGTCATCAATAGCTTTTTGTGCATCCGTGGCATCTGTTAGTTTTTCAGCAATTGCCTGTTGAGCTACGCCCAAAGCAACAGTCATACTGAATTGATCAAGTTTTGAAACTGGCGGTAATACAGCAGCACCAGCTTCGTTCGGATCTACGATTCCACCAAGTGAATGAGCGGCTTTGTTGATCATTCCGTCACTAAGTAGTCTGGCATTGACGGCCATTGCTCCAAGTCCAAGTCCAGGATATACAAGTGCGTTGTTAGCTTGTCCAATGTAATAAGTAACACCATTCAATTTAACGGGTTCTGCAGGAACACCGGTAGCAACTAAGGCTTTACCATCAGTCCAATTTAATAAGTCTTCAGCTGTTGCTTCAGCTAATTTTGTTGGATTTGATAGCGGGAAGATGATTGGATGTTCTGTGTGAGCAGCCATTTCCTTAATAATTGCTTCTGTAAATGAACCTGGTTGTGTAGATGTACCAACTAGGATGGTTGGGTGGATAGCTTTAACAGCAGACTCAAGATTTGTGAGGTCATCGGCATTAGTGAATTCATTCCGACTTCTTGTAAATGGTTTTTGTTCAGGTGTCAAACCTTCAGTGTCATCGAACAATAAGCCTTGCTTGTCTACTAGGTAGAAGTGCTTCTTAGCCTCTTCTTCAGATAGTCCAGCTTCAACCATTGCGTCATAGATACGTTTTGTAATACCAGCGCCAGCAGTACCAGCACCGAATGACATATAAATTTGATCAGTAAATTTCTCTTTAGAAATATTTAAAGCACCTAAGATACCGGCAAGAGTGATAATACCTGTACCTTGAATATCATCGTTAAATGTCAAAATCTGATCTTTGTATTTGTCTAGAATATTAGCGGCGGTGTCGCGACCGAAATCTTCGAAGTGAAGATACATGTTAGGGAATAAGTTCTCAGCTGTTGTAACAAATTTGTCAACGAAGTTGTAATACTTATTACCTACGACACGTTCATGGTGATTGCCAAGATATAAGTCATCATTTAGAAGTGTTTGATTATTAGTACCGACATCAAGTACAACTGGTAAAACAGATTTGGGATCAATACCGGCAGCGGCCGAGTAAACCATAAGTTTACCAACTGAAATATCTACACCTTGCAGACCCCAGTCACCAATACCAAGAATTCCTGCACCATCAGTAACAACAATTAATTTGATTTCACGATTACCAGCAGCGTTTCTCAAAGCATCTTTCATTGTGTCTGGATCATCTATTGATAAGTAAGCGGCGTTTTGAGGATCTAAGTAGAAGTGGCTATAATTTTCAATTGTTTCTGAGATTGTCGGATCGTAAACAATTGGCATAAAGTCATAAACGTGTTCACTGAATAACTTGAAGAATAACGTGCGATTTTCATTAAATAGGTCCATCAAGTACATACGCTTGGCTAGCGGTGTTGTTTTTTTGTCATACTGTTCATAAGCTTGAGTTGCTTGTTGGTCAAGCGTTTGAACGAACGATGGTAACAGACCTTCCAGATTGTTTGCCTTTCTTTCTTCTTTAGTAAATGCAGTTCCTTTGTTTAAAAATGGGTTATTTAATAGATCTAAACCTTTATATTCTTTCATCAAAATTCCTCCTGAATATCGTTTATTTAACTTTCGATTGTTACTATATACTCCTATAAAAAATATAGTCAAATATGTTATAATTGATAAAAATATTTTATAAGTGAGCAGATAAATAATGAATTCAAAAGACTGGCAATACTTTCAAAAATTAAGTGAGTTTAAAAATTTTTCTGATACGGCCCGTCATTTCGGTGTTAGTCAGCCGACGATAACTTATTCAGTGAAGCGTCTAGAAGATGAATACGGCGTTAAATTAGTTGAAAGAAAGAGTTACGCAAATTCTTTGCGACTGACATATTCAGGAAATCAATTGTTAAAACATATAAATAGAATTTTAAGAGAGGAATATTTAGCTAAATCTGACTTGAAACGAATTAAGGAACAAAAAATTAGAATGGGTTTTCCTCCTATTATCACGAATTACTTATTACCAAATATTTTTGATGAACTTAAAGAAAATGATTTTTTGAATAAAGTAGATCAAGTAGTTGACGGATCGAAGGAACTTTTGGCGGAATTAAAAAATGGCCGTCTTGATATTTCCTTATTGGGAACAACAAGACTGCCAGAGGATGCTGAATTGGAGTATAAAGTTATCAAAGTTCATCATTTTAATTTGATAGCTTCCGATAAGAGAGATTTTAACGGTTCAATAGATTTAAATGATCTGTTAAAAGAAGAATTTATTTTAACAGATAGTAATTCTGTTCATCGACAAGTATTCAAACGATTCACTGATAAATATAATGTGTTGCCAAATGTTATATTTGAAACTTCGGATTATCATTTGTTACTGAACTTGGTTAAGGCAGACAAAGGAATTAGTTTTATAGCTGAAACAGCTAGTGAGTTGGAAGAGGGGATTCAAGAGGTTAAAGTTGATAATTTGACGTTACCGCCGTTTTATATTTTGATAGTTTATCGAACTAACACGTTGATGACACCAACTTTCAGTAAAATAATTGATATTTTCAGCAATAGTTGTAAAGATTAATAAAATTTTCAATAATTATTTATTAATAGTTTGTGGTATACGGTATAGTCCAATTGCGTTACAATGAATTTACCGATTGGTAATTATTGAGGATTAATCCAGTTCCGTAGCTCGGAACAATGCAAAAATGAAAAATAAATAAAAGCTTATATCATGTGATTTCTTCGATCCAAACCTCTCAACTCCTCCATCATTCACAGATATGTTTCATTATTTTTCATAGAGTTAAGATCATTTACATATAATCAAATACTTTTGTTTGTGGGATAGTTTGTGTTTATTTTGATTTTTACCTCTAGGAAGCTGGTAATTTCAGCTTCTTTTTTGCTTTCTAAAATAAAGCAATTGACAAAATGGCAAGATATTAGAAAATTAGAATAAAAACTGAGCAATATATTAAAATAATGCTTATAAAGCTTGATATATCAAGGCTTAAATAGTGAATATAACCTAATTGATAGACTGATAATTAAAAGTATATTACAAATGTATATATCTTTATGATATATTACTTGTCGGAGGGGACTTCCTACAATTCCTCTCTTTTGATAATTTCATGTTTATAACAGAATTTTCTGTTGACTGATGGTAGTTCCTCCCTGAGCTGCCATTTTTTTGTACTTCATTGTAATTTTTTGTAAATAATATGATAATATGTGGTTGAGGTATGTGGTTCTGTCCCATCCTCATTGCGCAGAGAGCGACCTCCCCGGGTCGCTCTTTTTTGTGCTTAAAATTAACAAAAGTTTTGGAAAATTGTATTATAGATAATATAAATTTCATTTATCACTGAAGAACGCATATTTTTCATACCATAATCTATGGTATAATTTTAGACAATAAGCTGTTTAGGAGTTTTTAGCATGAAGTACAATGAGAAACAACAAATAGAAATCGCAAATTATGCCATTGCACATGACAATGACTTTAAAGCCACTGGTGAAAAATACGAAATTTCTTATCAACAAGTATCTGCATGGGTAAGAAAATATGGTAAGAGTTCTAAGCCACAAAAAAAGGTAGCTAAGAAAGTTACCAAATCTCAAAAAGAAGAATCACCTAAAGCAAACGCATTAGATATTCTAAGTAGAAGAGATCCGGTACTAGAGGCACAATTAGAAGATGTTAAACGTCGCTTAGGTCTAATTAAATAAGGTATTGTGATGAAGAAAATTATTTTTGTTTGTCTAGGAAATATCTGTCGATCACCTATGGCCGAAATGATGATGATGGAACTAGTTTCAGAATCAAATTTATCTGAAGTAATTGGTGTTGAGTCTAGAGCCACGTCCACCTATGAAATTGGCAATCCACCGCATCCCGGTGCACTAAGTGAATTGAAGAAACAGGGTGTGAAAATCGTTGAGCATCATTCAAAACAAATAAATCTTTTTGATTTTGCGGATGCCGATTTGATTATAGGTATGGATTTTCAAAATATAGAGGATCTGAAGCAAATGGCACCAGAACAAGACATCGAAAAGATTCATTTGGCATATGAAAGTGTTAATAAAAACAAGGTAATTGAAGATCCATGGTATGATCATAAATTTGACCGAACATATAGACAACTTAAAGAAGTATTACCTGAGTGGTTAAAAATATTAGAGGCAAAATAAAGAAGCAATGGAAATTTATTTTTCTATTGTTTCTTTATTTTGTATTATTGTATGTATAAAGCAAGAAAGAGGTCGCCACATAATGATATATACGTGTACTTTGAATCAAGCAATTGATCTTTTTATTGAAACTGATAAATTACAACCAGAAGTTGTTAATCGAACCAATAATTACGATATTATTCCGAATGGTAAGGGGGTTAATGTTTCTTTTATCATGAAAATGCTTGGAGTTGATAGTGTTGCTCTTGGTGTTGGCGGTGGATTTACAAGTAAATTTATTGAAGAATCACTAGAAGAAAAAGGAATTAAAACTAATTTTACTCATATCGATGGTATATCACGGATCAATGTTTTTACACGTGTTTTAAATCCGGATAGTGAATATAAAGAAGTAAATAAAGGTCCAAAAGTAAGCAAAGAAAAAGTGCAAGAATTTTTAGAAATCGTTCAAACTCTTACTAAAGATGATAAGTTAGTAGTTTCTGGTAGTTTTTCTACTGGAATTTTGCCTCAGTTAATTGTCAAAATTGCAAAGATGTCGCAGGAACAAGGTTTTGATTTGATAATTGATACTAGTTATCCAGAAATTTTGAGTACTTTCAGCTATCATCCATTTTTAATTAAGCCCAACGATGCGGAATTGTTTTCTTGGTTAAAGGTAGAACATACAGATGATCTAAGCAAACTTTCTGAATATGTAAAAGAGATTCTATCAAGAGGAGCAAAGAATATTCTTTTGTCACTTGGTGCTAAAGGTGCCATCTTCGGTAACAGAGATGGTATATGGTTTGGCAATGCACCCAAGGTAAACGTCGTAAATACTGCTTGTTCAGGTGATACAATGTTAGGAACATTTTTAGCTGGTATGGAACGAGGACAAGATATTAATACCAATCTAAAACAAAGTCTAGCGGCAGCCAGTTCAACCGCTGCAACATCGGGACTAACAGACTTTAGTGACCTAGATAGTTTATTAAATCAAATCAAGGTCTATAAAATATAATCACAATGATTAACGCTAATTTCCGTTGTGGTAAAGTTATATTAGAGGTGTTTCAATTTTGACTTTACATTTAGATATTATAACGATAATAATTAGATTGCTTTTGGCAACCGGTATTTCCGGAGTGATCGGCTGGGATCGTGCACATAAGCATCGTCCTGCGGGAATAAGGACACATATTTTGGTGTGTTTAGGTGCCTGTATAGTAGCCATGATTCAAAAAGAAATTGGGTTCAATGCAATTGCCATTGCACGTCAATATCCGGCTTACAAGGGCATTATTAGAGCTGATGAAGCTAGATTGATTGCTCAGGTTATTAGTGGAATTGGTTTTTTGGGTGCCGGAACAATTATTGTAGAGCATCATTCAATTAAGGGACTGACAACAGCTGCCAGCTTGTGGGTGGTGGCCTGTATCGGTCTGGCCGTTGGTATGGGCAACTATGCAATAGCCATTGCTAGTTTTGTAGTCGTATATGGTGTTGTTGCCTTTTTGAAACAAATTGTGCGTGTTAATCCACTCAAAAAAGTTGAAATTCAATATTTTGACAAGAAAAAAGGTAAAAAGTTTATTTTGAATTATTTCCCAAATTGTCAAATCAAGTGCAACAGTATCGACCTATTCTTATAAATTGGTATAGTTAATCATCTAAATCAATGAA
>NZ_RHOP01000002.1 GCF_003946575.1 Companilactobacillus jidongensis
TGTGCATGAAAATAGGCATCCTCAATGAGGATGCCTATGGTTAAAAGTTATTCATCAATACTATTTGACAAAGAGCCGAATCCTTTTAGTTTATGATCAAACCTTTGGTCTGCTTACGAGCAATAATAATCGTTAAAATCAACCAAATAATACAAACAATCAATGCAGCTATCGAGAATTGCATCTTAGCTGCCTCTCTAAGCGTACTTGGTGACAATAATGGGAACAGATCCTTAAGCATGTGCAAAGCCACTACAAGTAGCAAATTATTCGTTTTAACGTAGATTGCACCTAATAGTAATCCGAAGGAAATTGCAAAGATAACTTGAATCGATACATATCCAAAAGAAATACTCTTCAAATTGATCAAGTGCATTAATCCAAATAAGACACTAGAGCCAATCACAGCATAATAAGCGTTGCCTCTGAACCGTTTTAAGAATAACGGGATCAATAGTCCTCGAAAGCAGAATTCCTCTGCTAAACCGACCAAAATCGTCATTATCAAAACATCCATCTGAAATCTCATATCTTTGACAAAAAACATGGCCGCACTTGAATATGCAACAAATATTATTGTCGGTAAAGCCGTACTGAGCTGATCAAATATTCTATCCATATTGAACCAATTGATCGGTTGATGAAACCACAAGCGATTCAAAAAGTATGCAACTAAAAATACAATTAGATCGGCCATTCCTTGTTTGGTATTCGTCGATAATCCTGATGGTATAATTGCGGCAGAAGCATACAGCATAATTGGAAATATCAACCACACTACAACTATCTTGAGAGGTGAAGACTTAAATATTTTCATTTTATCTGACTCCACTCTTTTCATTTTTGACTAATTCTAACATTTTTGATTATTTTTAAAAATAATTTGACATGGAACCCGTTCCATATAGTATTCTATAGAAGTCGAGTAATAGTGGTCGTTACCACTCGTCGACAATGATTTCAATTAATCTTTGATACTTCTTGAAAGATTCTCACCCTTCAATGATACTTTCAAGTCGGTTATGCAAATAACCTCAAAATACAAATACTCAAAAATAATAGACGCCTATCGGCGTCTATTTGTTTTTTCTAGTAAAAATATTTTTCAGACTACGACTAAGTACCTGGAAGAACCCTAATGATTGAACAATATTCTTAGGATCAATGTACTTACGTACAGTACGTAAAGCCTTCTTAGGATCTTTTGAAGAGAAGGTAAACAAACCATTCTTCTTAGTCTTAAAAGCATAACGTGGAATCCACTTACCCTTGAAAACTGTTGAGACGATTACTTTATCAACCTCATCCCAGGGAATCTGAATAAAGTTCTTCTTATCACGATCACTATAAAATTCAAATCCCTTATCTCCAATCATGATCTTGCCATATTCAGACAATCCCATATGAGAGGTTCCATCAATTACGAGATCAGATTTTGTGTTGATTGATTGGACCATTTAATCCACTCCATTTCTTTGACAATTAATAATTATTAGTATTATACAACTAAAAAAGGATGAACCCATAAGAGTCCATCCAATAAGGAGCCAAATGCTCGATTAAATTATTACATAATGTGAATAACGTGTAGAAGTACACCAACAACGAATAATCCAAGGATAATAACGATTGGTGAAACCTTTTTCTTTAGTAACCACATACAGAAGAAAGTTAGAAGCACAGCGGCCAAACCTGGTACTAATTGATCCAAGTTATCTTGCAATGTTGTAACTTTATCAGGTGTTAATGATAGACCAGCTTTTTGTTGGATAAGAGCTTGTTGAACACCTTTTGCACCTGATGGTAAATGTGCCCAATCAATGTAGGCACCCTTATCAAGTTTAACTGTAGAAACAGTTGGTGTGAACTTAACAACAACCCAACGGTTGATCAACGATCCTAAGATAAACATACCTAGAATTGATGCACCCTTAGTAATGTCTTGTAGCAAACCACCAGACATATCTTCTGTGATAGCTGAACCGGCTTTGTAACCTAATTCTTGTGTATACCACATGAATCCCATACGAATTGCATTCCATACTACGAAGTAAATGATTGGTCCTAAAATGCTACCTGTCATAGCTAATGAAGCAGCCAAGGCACCAACAATAGGCTTAACAGTGAACCAGAACACAGGATCACCAATACCAGCCAAAGGACCCATCATACCAACTTTAACACCTTGGATAGCAACGTCATCAATGGGAGCACCATTGGCACGTTCTTCTTCAAGAGCCATAGTAACACCTAAGATAGGTGAAGCTAAGTATGGGTGAGTATTAAAGAATTCCAAGTGACGCTTCAAAGCAGCGGCACGGTCTTCTTTAGTTGTATATAATTTTTTAAGTGCTGGAATCATTGAATATGCCCAGCCACCGTTTTGCATACGTTCGTAGTTCCATGAACCTTGGATGAAAGTTGAACGCCACCAAACGGAGATTCGATCTTTTTTAGATAACTTTAATTCTTCTGCCATTTTTATTCTTCCTCCGTCCTAGTAATTATCTATCATGTCGCCAACTGGATCACCGGTGTTTGAACCTCCACCGCCGTTGTTTGAGCCACCACTCTTAGAAAGAGTTAGGTAGATCAAGGCTAGTGAAATACCGATAGTACCAAGTGCGATAAGTGTAAGCTGTGTAACTGTAGCTAGAACGAAACCAATTGCGAAGAATGGCCATACTTCTTTAGAAGCCATCATGTTGATAACCATTGCATAACCAACGGCAACAACCATACCACCACCAATGGCAAGACCATCAGTTAACCATGCAGGCATAGCTTGTAGCATAGCTCTAACAGGGCCAGCACCAATAGCAAGAATCATACCTGCAGGGATAGCGATACGAATACCTTGTAAACAGATAGCAATAATCTGCCACATTTCAATCTTTCTAAAACTACCTTCTTCGGCAGCCTTATCCATGATATGAACGATACCAGTTACGATTGTACGAACAATGATTGTTAGTAACAATCCAGCAACGGCAAGGGGAACAGCGATAGCAATAGCTGAAGCAACTCCGGCTTTACCTTCGCCACCTAAAACCAAAATAATTGCAGAAGCAACAGATGCCAAAGCAGCATCAGGAGCAACAGCGGCACCAATATTTGCCCAACCTAAAGCGATCATTTGTAATGAACCACCTAGGATCAAGCAAGGTACTAAATTACCTGTAACTAAGCCGATCAAAGTACATGCGATAACTGGTTGGTGAAAATGGAATTCATCAAGAATACCTTCCATACCAGCTAGGAATGATACTAGAACGACTAATACAATTTGAATAGCATTTAATTGCATAAGTATTAACCCTCCATAAAATATCTAAAAATTATTTATTCTTATTTAATTCTTCTTGAGCTTTGTTCAAGATATTGTCCATATTATCCTTTGAATCTGTTGGAACTTTACGAACATCAAACTTGATACCCTTATCCTCAAGCTTCTTAAATGTATCAACATCATCTTGGCTGAAGGCCAAAACCTTATTAGGTTGAACTTTACCAATTGAATGAGCCATTGATCCAACATTAAGTTCTTTCAATGGAACCCCACCTTCAATTGCACGTAGTGCATCTTGAGGTGTTTCGAATAATAGCAATGCACGTTGACCACCGAAGTGTTTGTCATCTTTTGCTAACTTGATCATTTGATCAACTGGAACAACGTGAGCCTTAACACCAACTGGTGCAGCTTGTTGAATCAATTGAGTACGTAGATCATCTTTAGCAACAGCATCAGATACAACGATAATACGTGTAGGTGTTACTGATTTTGACCATGCAGTAGCAACTTGTCCATGAAGTAGACGTGAATCAATACGTGCTAAGACGTAATCGAATGATCCTGGTCTACCAGCATTAGCAGAAGTATCAGCAGGTGCAGCAGCTTTAGCTTCTTTTGGTTGAAGTGATTCTGGACGAACCTTAACTCCCTCTTTTGCAGTTTCAATGATATGTGCAGCAATTTCTTGTGCGCTTTCCATTGATAGACGTGAAGCATATGCTTCGATCAACATTGGTAAGTTCAAGCCGGCAACAACTGCCCACTTGTCCTTATGTGCTTCAAACAAGCCATTGACTTGATTGAAAGGTGTACCACCCCAAAGATCGACTAGGAACAATACTTGGTCTTGGTCTTTAAAAGTAGCAACTGCTTCTTCAAGCTTTGCTTTTAAGTCATCAGGTCCCATATCAGGCATTAATGTAACAGCTTCTACATCTTCTTGCTCACCGAAAATCATAGATCCGGATTGCTTGATGCCCTTGGCGAATTCACCGTGACTAGCAATGATAATCCCTACCATCTTTAATCCTCCTTATATTTAAATATGTATTAAAGCGCTTACAACAGCTACCTTATGGTAACGAGTACACAAAAATAAAATTGAATTATTTCATAATTAAAACGCTTTAACGAGCTCACCCTTCATGTGAACCCTTTCATAATATCATTTTTTCAGAAAAAAAACACCACTTTAAACAAAAAAAATCAATTGGCACGTAAATTGCCATTACGTCAAAGAATAATTATTCGCATTTTTTGATTTTTGTATGCCTTCGTTATGACACAAAGTCCTACTGTAATAGGCGTTTCAGACACCAGTACCATCGGTATACTCCAAAGTTCACTATTGTTCTAAACAAACAATAGTAGTCAGCTAACAGTGTTGAAAAACCATACGATCACCGATACTTTCATGTTTTCGTTCCACTTTAGGTAAAAAAATATTTTTTTACATTTTTCAGTTTGTTTCTTAAGATTATCTAAAGTCGCTTTTCATAGAAATCAGCAATGGCACCTTACTTGCGCCTATAAATACCGTGGTTATGGGATTCTTCATAATTGGTAATTACCAGTTAGTTTCCTGAAAGTGGTAACTACCTCTCAATTAAGAATGCTCAACGATTATTTCTAATAGTTCACTTAATCTCAATACGTCTTCATCTGAAAAATTCCTAGTTCTATCTTTTAATTCTTTTAAATTTTTTTGATCTAATCTTTTCTTAATTGATAGTATGGTGTGACCATCATCAGTTAGTCTCAAAATCCATTCTTTCTGATTATCTTCACTTTTAGTTTTTTCAATTAATCCCGCCTTCTGCAGCTTAGATGCTGAACGAGAACTCGATGCTTGGGAAACCTTCAGTTTTTGAGGTAGTGTCTTTAAAAGTATTGTATCGGTGTTCTTAAACAAACCAATAAGTCGAAATTCACGACTTTCAAAGGTATTAATAGCTTGTTTTAAGCCTTCATCATTAATCTGGTCGGCCGCCCATTGTTTTTCTTTATCGCCTTTCGAGTCTTTAATCAAAAATTGATTTAATAATTCAATTATGTTTTCCATATTATTTATTCTCCTGAATACATATTGACATAAGAGATATTAGTTGTAAAATATCTATTCAGATGAATAAATATTTAGGAGGTACTCTTTATGAAACAAATTGGAATAATTGTTGGTAGCAATCGTCCTACACGTGTCAGCTTAGATATTGCTACATGGGTGCAAACAACATTACAAGACTCCGAATTAAATTATGAGTTAATTGATCTGGAAAAAATAAATCTGCCATTTCTAGATGAACCAGACATTCCCGCTCATGGGAATTATCAAAATGAACATACTAAAGAATGGGCATCGTTGGTGAATAGCTTTGATGGTTTCATTATCGTCTATCCTCAATACAACTGGGGTTATCCTGCTGTTCTAAAAAATGCGCTAGATTACTTATATACAGAATGGGCACACAAACCAGTCTCTACTATTGTATTTGGCGCTCATGGCGGTTATATGGCTGATTTAGCATTGAGTTTTGTGCTCAAGGGATTACACATGAATGTCTTAAATAGTAAAGCTAGTCTCAATATTGTGCCTGGTCAGCCTGTCAAGCCCGAAATAGACTTCAAACAAAACGAATTTGCTATCGAACAAATTGGAAATGAATTTAAAAATATTTTAAGACAATAAAAAATCTCTTCGCTCATTTTTTGAACGAAGAGATTTTTTATTATTCAGCTAAAGGTTTCATAGTAACTAACTTACCAGTCAAACCAACTTTAACTCCAGTAGCAATTTTATCTTTTCTGCTTGGATCAACAACTTGGAACTTGTTCTTCTTAACAATACGAGGATTGTTGCTCTTGAAGTCAGCAGGTAATTCTTGGTTTGTTCCTGCAATCAACATCACGATAAACTTGAAACCTGAATCGTGAACCTTGATTGGTGCATAGTGAAGAGTATCACTGTAGAATTCAACCACTGTACCAGCTGGTACAAAGAAGATCTGTCCATCTTCGCTAGGACTGTACAAGCCCTTTGTGTCCAATACTTGACGTTTACCAAGAACCATAATGACATCTGTTTGGAAGATGTTCAATTCGCTTCCTTGGTGATATTCGATTGCTGTGAAGCTAGTTGATTGTCCTGTACATTCGCCAGCTTCAATAGGCATACCGGCGAAGACATCTGTTCCAATCTCTTGAATAGTACTGATTTCTTCAAGGGCTGGATTTGAAGGCACGTAGGTATTACCCGGACTTGAGATCTTAACCTTATTATTCATAAAGTCATTGATCTCACTAATATCATAGTCAGTATAAACCGTTCCGTACTTCTTAAAGTCAGGATCATCGATCGTTAAAATTTTGTAATCTGGATTTAGTTTTTTGAAATCTTCATATGTGCTCATTGAATGCTTTCCCCTTTTGCTGTTTGTTGTTGTTCATTTCAAACATAATCTAACATCTGAAAACGTTTTAGTCAAGTCTAACTTCTGACATCAAACTAACAGCAAAAAGTGGTTAAACACTATTATAGCAACGTTATTTAGCATTTAAAGCAGCCATCGTAATGTAATTATATGGTTGATTAAAGTGCGGTAAGAAAAAGATATCTAACAATTTAAGTTGATCAATTGTAACTTTTTGTTCAATTGCCAACGAAAACATATGGATTCCCATTGAAATATCAGCGGTTGAACACATCTGTGCTCCTAGAACTCGACGATTATCTGCATCATAAACAATACGAATTTTAACTTCGGCATTTTCTTTCATGAAACC
Source organism: Companilactobacillus jidongensis (assembly GCF_003946575.1). Classification (GTDB taxonomy): domain Bacteria; phylum Bacillota; class Bacilli; order Lactobacillales; family Lactobacillaceae; genus Companilactobacillus; species Companilactobacillus jidongensis. The sequence goes on from NZ_RHOP01000002.1 coordinate 7,073, forward strand.
AGGTTTCTGAGTATCTTCAAAGTCGGTATATAGAACATCAAATCCGTTCTTCTTAGCTGCAGTGACCGACATCCCTGTCGAAACCATGTTCAATCCAAAGATTGAAATACCATTTGAGCCTTGAACTCCAGTCGCATCCAGCTTAGTCCCACCAACGTTATGACCGGCCACAATACCTGAACGTACAGCATTAGTTGCTAGGGCAATATAAGTGGTCTTCTCAAGTGCATTCGAATAGATAGTTGCACAATCCCCAACAGCGTACACCGAAGGATCTGATGTCTGTTGATGATCATCAACAAAATAAGCACCGTTACGGAATAATTCCAGATAATCTTTACCTAAGAAGTTATTCGGTAAGAATCCAATTGCGTTGATAACCAAGTCAACTGGATATTCACCTTTGTTAGTTACGACAGATTCAACCTTGTTAGTTCCTTTATATTCTTGTGCGCGTTCATTGAAATGAACATCTATTCCATGTTCGATCAAATTTTCGTCCATCTTGTCAGTGAATTCTTTATCATAATAACTTGATAATGAACGATCAGCGGTATCAAATAATAAAACATTCTTATTACGACGTTTAACTGCTTCAGCAATTTCCACACCGATATATCCAGCACCGATAACTGCAACATTACGAATATCAAATTGATCCAACAACTTATCAACTGTTTGGCCATCTTGGAATAACTTCAAGAAATGAATATTGTCGAGATCAGCCCCAGGAATATTAGGTTTGATAGGAACAGAACCTGTTGCCAAAATCAATTTGTCATACTTCTCAACAAATGACTTGCCATCAAGTGAGTTGCAATAAACTTTTTTGGTAATGAAATCAACTTTTGAAACAGATGTTTCCAAATAAATCTTGGCACCTTTAGCTTCAAAGTCTTCCTTCTTGGTATAGAACAACTTCTCATATGAATCGATCTGTCGACCGACCCAGAGTGCTGTTCCACATCCCAAGTAACTCAAGTTACTATTTTGATCGATCATCGTTACTTCTTGATCAGGATAATTATCCAATAAAGTATTAGCTGCAGCGATGCCGGCATGGTTTGAACCAATGATAATTGTTTTTGTCATTATTTCACCTACTTGATCTACCTATTATTAATTAAGAAAAAAGAAGCTGAACCATCTACGAATGATATCCGGTCAGCTTCTTAATTTGAATTTTTAGATTAGTCTTCTTCTGCGATTGTTGCGTTTGTATGTGGCAAAATTGATTCTACTTCTGCGTGTGGACGAGGAATTACGTGAACTGATAGTAATTCTCCAACACGTTGTGCAGCTGCTGCTCCGGCATCTGTAGCTGCTTTAACAGCACCAACATCTCCACGAACCATAACTGTGACGATACCACCGCCAACTCTTTCTTTACCTACAAGTGTAACGTTAGCAGCCTTTACCATTGAATCTGCTGCTTCAATTGAACCGATTAATCCTTTAGTTTCGATCATACCTAATGCATCTGATTTCATTTTTTATTCCTCCTAATTTTCACTCTTAATAATTTTGATTTGTGTACCTGGTGTAACTCCTAGTGCATTGGCTTCTTCAGTATCAATATGTACTTCTAAGCCGGAATTCGCTTTAGCGCGAATGATAACGTCAGTTAATGTACCGCCTCTTGGACCATCAAACTTGATTGCAACTGATTCGCCATTTGTAACGCCGAATCTAGCTGCTTGTTCTGGAAGCATGTGAATGTGACGTTTAGCCACGATTACACCTTCGGGAATCTCAAGTGAACCATTAGGTCCAATGATGGTGATTCCTGGTGTTCCGCTCAAGTCGCCTGACAAGCGCAGAACTCCTTTAACTCCAAGTTTGAATGAGTCTCCTTGAAGAATCTCAACTTGAGTTTGGGGACGGACAGGACCTAGAATTCTCACTTTACTGATTGTTCCTTTAGGTCCACAGATCATAACGCATTCTTTACTTGCGAATTGACCTGGTTGAGACAAGTCCTTCAACTTAGTTAGTTGATAACCTGTTCCAAATAACTTATCTAGTGCATCTTGAGAAAGGTGAATATGTCTATTCGAAATTCCTACTGGAATCATTTGATCATTAGATGCCGTTGTTGTAGTTGCGGCTGCATTAGTGATTTTAGCTGCATTACTACTACTTGGGCTCAATTTCTCAAGAAGCGTACCTAATAATTCTTCGTAATCTTCCATGGTTTACCCACCTTTCTCTATGCATTCATTTGTGTTAATACTTTGCGAACTACATCTGATAATTGTTTCAAATCATCATCTGAGAAGTCCTTCTTAGGAGCTGCTGCTGATTGTGATGCCGGAGCTGTTTGACAGCTTGAACCTTCACAATCTTCATCTGCTCCAAAGCTATCTACTAGTTCTGGATGGTTGAATGACTTGTCGTCTTCTACCAATGTAGTTACGTCCTTTAGGCCGTATGCTACTTCTTTGATATTAAGAAGATGTTTAGGACTAACATTCTCTGATACAGAACTTCCACCGTAAGTACCACAACCTAATGTGAAGGCAATTGGTAAGCCAGTACTGATACCTGTACCACCTTGGCTACCACCGGTATTTACAAGGATACGTGATGCTGGTTTAGCAGCAAATTTCAATACCATGTCGCGGTTATTAGTATGAATACTCATTGTATGACCAATACCATTTTGTAGTAGGTCGATACTTAAGTGACAAGCTTCTTCCCAATCCTTGACCACGTAGAATCCAAGAACAGTTGTAAGTTTTTCGTATGAAAGTGGATAACCTTCACCGACACCGCCTTGTTCTCCGATCAACAATGTTGCTGTTGATGGAACTGTGAAACCAGCCGCGTTAGCAATAGTTTGTGGAGAACGTCCAACAAATTTTGCGTTCATAGCGTGTCCACCGTTCTTGAAGAGAACTTTGGTTGCCATATTTGTTTCCTCAGGTGACATGAAGTATGCACCCTTGGCCTTTAATTCACTGATAACTTCGTCTTTGTTGACTTCTTCACAGATAATTGATTGTTCTGAAGCACAAATTGTTCCGTTATCAAATGTCTTACTTGCAACGATTTTGGCAACAGCGTCTTTAACGTTAGCACTGCGTTCGATGTAGGCTGGTGAGTTACCAGCACCAACACCGATGGCTGGCTTACCTGAACTGTATGCTGCCTTAACCATACCAGGACCACCTGTGGCGATGATCAGCTTAACTTCTTTAGCGTGCATCAATTCGTTGGTTGAACCCATTGTTGAGTTCTCGACACAACTGATGACACCCTCTGGAGCTCCAGCAGCAACAGCTGCACGGTTCATCATGTCAGCTGCTTTTTTAGTACATTCAGCGGCTGCAGGATGTGGAGCAAAGACGATAGCATTTCTTGACTTCAAAGCGATCATAGCTTTGAAGATTACTGTTGAAGTTGGGTTTGTTGAAGGTACAATACCAAGAACTAGTCCAACTGGTTCAGCGACATCCATCAGACCTTTTTCTTTGTCTTCATGAATGATTCCTACTGTTTTTTCGTCTTTGATTTGTTCGTATAGCAATGTTGATGCGGCATGGTTCTTGTATGCTTTGTCAGCTACCTTACCAAAACCTGTTTCATCAACGGCTGCTTTAGCTAAGCTAACAGAGAACTTTTCTGCGGCTGTCTTCATGCTTTCAAGAATTGCATTAACTTGCGTTTCGTTGAAAGTAGACATTTCTACGGCTGCCTTATGTCCTGCTCTTGCTAAATCACGTGCTTCTTGAATTGAGCGTAAATCCTTGTCAAAGTTATTCATTACTGATACTCCTCTACTTCCTCAGGTCAATCTTTATTAAAGTAGTCGAACAATGCCTTAATAAGCTTCTCTTTATTGACTCGATAGATATCTTTTCTAGCTATCGGAAAATCCGAATGCTTTTTGGCCATGTTTCTTAGATCAACTACCTTCATGTTCTTCAATTCATCTTCAGTAATTTCACCTTCAGAAGTTTCTTCAGTCTTTGGGACATCTGCCGAATCCGCATTGTCAGTTGGATTATTTGTCGAAACATCCTCTGTTGGGTCTGCTTCTTCTGCTGATGGCTCTTCTGAATCTACTTCATCATGTTTATCAGTTACGTCCGAATCGTCTTGGTTCGATCTGGATTTGACCTCGTCTATTTGGCTTTCTGTTTCTTTCATTAATTCTTCTACATCATCTTCGTCTGATTTGATTGTCTCAGGTCCTTGTGGAAACAATCCCTCGATACTACTATCAGGCCTTGGAATTACATGAGTTGAACAAAGTAATTCTTCACCGAGATTTCTGACTGCAGAATCAGCTGCATCTACAGCTGTCTGAACGGCGCCGACATCGCCAACAACTGTGACTGTCACTAATCCGCCTCTGACAAATTCTCTAGAGTGTAACTGTACTTCTGCTGTTTTCAACATGACATCGAGAGCCTCGATTGAAGCAATCAAACCGTGGGTTTCTACTAATCCTAATGCTTTCATCGCTTACTCCTTTAGACCAAATCGGCCCAGTTAGCTGGATATGTTGCATAGAAGATCTTTGCTTTATCTGGTGAACCCCATGTTACCTTGCTACCCTTAGGTACAAAGGCAACATCTCCAGCATGAGCTGTGTATGTAGTTCCGTCGATAGCAATTGTTAATGTTCCGTCGATAACATAATCGATTTCTTCATAAGTAGACAATTCCCAATCAAAGTGTGAATGATCGATTTCCAGGAATCCCGCACTTATATGAGATTCTTCTTTACTAATAATTTCCTGAAAATGAACGTTTGCTTCTGGATTTCCTGTTTCGAATACATCCATCTTGACGCTTGATCCATCAACGGTCTTCAATCCATTGCTATGCTGTTTGTAGATAAATGGTTTATCACTAGGTGCATCTCCAGCTAAAATTGCTTTTAGCATTTCCACAAGTGTCTCTTTAGTCAAATTACTTGGTAAGGCAACATTCAGAGGATTGTCTTCTTTGGCTGCTCCTTCTTCAAACTTAAGATCTAGCGCATCGGCCATATCCCTTGCTGAAGGAGTAATAATCGTGTTTTTACTATCAATACAAATCGTCTGAGTGCCTTGTTCGTGTGCCTTAGTAATATCATCGGCACATATCAATTTTTTCATAGCCTAGCCCTCTCCTATACAGATTCGCAATTTTCATCAATAATACCGACCACAGCTGCATCTACTGGAATCGCATCATCTTCCAGCATTCTTCTAGCAGAGGATCCGGTGGTAATAATTACCCGATCACCGATTCCTGCGCCGATCACGTCGCAGACTACTAATCGTTCCCCATCACGGGATCCACCAATCAATTCTGCAAGCATGAGCTTTAAGCCGTTTAACCGGTCAGATTTTCTGGTTGCCCAGATATTATCGACTAGTTTCGCTGTTACCATTCTTCTTGAGCCTTGCTTCCCTTTTCAATTGTCTCCATCGCTGACATTACTGATGCGGTATCACCGAAGATTGCCAACATGATCATATTTTGTGGACATGACCCACGAATATCTTCAACAGTTACACCTACGGCTTTTTCAGCCAAATCTGCTGCACATACCATTTCAATCAGCTTACCTTGTACTAGGCCAACTGCATCAGGAGTAGGAATTTCTTCTCTAGGTCCTGAACCCTTACGACGTTTCAGAATGGCAAGTGTTCCTTCACCAGGTGATTTAATAATTCTTAAGTCCATAATTTTCCTCTCCTTTACATTAATTGATCCGTACAACTTAATGCGATTCCTAATGGTGTTACAAACATTGGATTTGCAGGTTTGAACGTTGGAATCTTAGTTCTGGCTTCAATGATATCTTCAAGTCCACCGAGACAAGCTGTTCCACCTACTAGATATAATCCGTCGACATCGTATCCGTCGATCTGTTCTGTAATGATAGAAGCAATCTTTTCAATTACAGGTTTTAGCACTGTAATCAATTCTGGTTGATTCTTAGGGTCGCGTTTGAACAACTCTGCTTGGTCAAATGGAAGTTTGTATGATCCAGCTGTTACCAAGGTCAAGTGTGTTCCACCAGTAGCTTCATCAGCTACTTTGATAACTTTACCATCTTTGATGATCGAGATTCCGGTAGTACCACCACCGATATCAACGACCGCACCGTTCTTGATATTCAAAACTAGATTTGCCGCTGTGGGTTCGTCTAGAACATTTGTAAGTTCAAATCCGGCACTTTGGACAACATTCTTAATTGCTCCTCCATCCAAGGTATCTGTCCCTGGAGGTATTGCTGATGCTGCATAAATCAATTCTGTGGAAAGTTGTTCTTCGAGCTTTTCTTTTAATTCTCTAACTATCGTAATAGCACCGATGTAATCGACTACCATTCCATCTCTGACAACATCTGCGTAACGATATGCTCCAGCGACGGGTTGATAATTTTCATCCATTACTACTAACACAATGCAGGCTGTTCCCAAATCGACTCCAGTGTAATAAGCCTTTGTCTTACTTTTTATAGGCTTCTTGATCACTTGTTCGAATTGGCTTACCAGCTCGTCGCATCTTTGCATATCATTCGCTACCATCATGGCCTTCTCCTATCAATAAATGGATTTCGTTGTCGATACATTGAATCAAACTGTCCAATGAATAACTCTGGGAATCTGTTGTCTTGCTTTTCAAACCCTCGGCAACTACTTGGCTGCGTTTTAGTTTGATCAAAATCTTCCCTTGTGGTGTAAGGAGGTTTTGTTTGTTTAATTGAGATTGTTCTTCCTTACTTGGAACAATTTCTTCTAATGAATCAACTACTTGGTCTTGTTGAATTTTCACAGGCATCTCAGACAGTGAAAAGATTCGCTGACTGGATGCTAGATCGACTTCATTTGCCTTCAAAGCTGCATCTTGAAGTTCTAGTTCCAACAATTGGAAGTTTTGATTCAACTCCTCGGTCTTTTTTTCGACGTCCTCTACTGTGGTCGTCACTGAATCAACTTTGGAATTGGAATCAACTACTTTTATTTGATGATCTATCAAATATTGTCGAGCTCCAGGTGTTAATCGATCGTCAGAGGCAAGAAAGAATTTGGATATTGGAGTTTTTCTGTTTTCAAATTGAATGTCTTGCTCTGTTATGAAATGCATTAGAATCCACCTCTGCAAATTCTCTTGTACAACCCTTCGAGATCTTCCTTCTTAGGTTGCCTTGGATTTGTAAGTGTACATTTGTCATTCATGGCTGCTTCGGCCATATCTGGAATTGCTTCCATAAATTCCGCATTATCAATTCCACATTCTTCGATTGTCTTAGGAATGTTCATTTGTTTGGACATTCTTTGGATTCTGGAAATCAATAAGGTAACACTTGTCTTAGCTGTTCCTGATTGAACTCCCAACATCTTAGCTGCTTGTTGATACTTAGCCAATGCTGGTTCACTATCAGTTGGTAGATCAAGTCCAGCGTTATAAGCGACTACATATGGTAGTAGCATAGCGTTACATCTTCCGTGAGCAATATGGAATCTTCCACCTAAGGCGTGAGCCAAACTGTGACTGATACCAAGCGATGCTTCACTGAATGCCATTCCGGCTAAGCAAGATGCGTTATGAACTTTCTCTCTTAATTCAGCATTGCTTCCATCTTTATAGACATCTACTAGATCTTCCCAGATGATGCGCATTGCTTTTTCAGCAAGAGCATCTGTAAAGTCTGTGGCATCGGTTGAAACGTATGCCTCAAGTGTATGAGTCAACACGTCCATGCCTGTGTCAGCAGTTACACCAGCAGGTACACTTAATGTAAATTCTGAATCTAAAATTGCAATATCGGGAACCATTGATTCGTCGACTAATGCGTATTTTCCGTTATTGGCGGGATCAGAGATTACAGCGAAAGATGTAACTTCACTACCAGTACCACTAGTAGTTGGAACACAGATCAGTTGGATTTTTTTATCATTCTTTACTCCGTAATAAATATGTCTAACTGACTTAGCTGTGTCCAATGCAGAACCGCCTCCTAAAGCAATGATTGCATCAGGTTCGATCTCGATTGCTTTGGCGATTCCTTTTGAAACAACATCGATACTTGGATCAGGTACAACTTCTGAAAATACTGCATATGGTGTCTTCAATTCATCAAATACTTTGGTGATATTGTCAACTTTGTGGGACTTTTCCATGAATGGGTCACAGATAACGAGTGCTCGGTTGATACCGAAGTCACGAATCTTATCAACTGCGCCATGTCCCGAATAAATCTTTGTAGGCATTTTGAAACTTCCCATTTTTTCGCCTCCTCTCTAATTTAATAATTGATCTAATCTACTTAATTCTTCTGGTTTATCCAGATTTATAATTGCATCTATTTTTTTGATTCCTGTGTCCATCAACTGCCGCTCAGTGTATGAATACTCATCGTCCGTGTATGAGTCGTGGTAAGTTATGATTCCGAATATGGGGATTCGGAAGACTTTCGCGAAATTCGGTGGATAAGTATCCTTGTGAGCCTTCATCGGTTGAATGAACAAACCACACTTGGCTGTTTGTTGTAACGCTATGATGTGGTTATACATCCAGGGACATTCTAAATAATTATCTGGCACGGTAACCGTCTCTTTGCGATAAACGATATTGTCAACTTTTCTAAGTGGCACTTCTGATTGCTCAAGGTATGTAGCAATAGTTGCTTTACCGCTCAACCTTGGCCCAACGAGCATCACTCTCGGTTTCATGTTTTTGTTACTCCAACAACTTCGAAGCCAAGTACATCTCTGAATACTCGCAGAACCTCGGTCAAACTGACTTCAACGCTTTGAACATCTCCTGAGATAACTACCGATCCGGTGAAACGATCTAAGAATCCAACTGTGATATCAGCTGCTTTTGCGGCTGTATCTGCAGCAATCATTGCTGTTTCAAATGGAGATACGTTGAGGATCCCGATGGCTCCTTCTTCTTCGATGCCTAGTGCTTGATACACATCTTGAATCGGTGAAGCAATCACATGCGCCAAGGTAACTGTCTTACCTGGAATTGATTCTTCAATCATACGTTGTGTGGTTTCTTTGCTATCCACTGCCATGGGAATTCCTCCTCTCCTTTTGAAAGTCAACGCCTTCCGTCTCTAGTGACGAACAACTCTTACTGGGAAGTCATATTCTTTGATCCATCCTTCAATTCTTGTTAGATCTGCATCTGACAAGCTTGGATCTTCTTTAACTGGGTAATCGATACCTAGTTGACCATATTTGGCAACTCCTAGTTTGTGGTATGGAAGTAAATCGATACCGTGGAAGTTTGGCAAGTCTTTGTATGGCATCAAGAAATCAACGATTTGTTGAATTTCTTCATGACTATCATTAACTTGTTTCAACATAGGCATTCTGATCTTAACGTTGTATCCTCTCTTGAATAATTCCTTCAAGTTAGCAAGGATCTTTTCGTTACTGATACCAGTTAATTCGTTATGTCTAACTGGATCCATGTGTTTCATATCGAATAGGAATAAGTCAATGTAATCTGCCATTTCCATCAAACGATACATGCGACTGTGTCCACATGTTTCAATGGCTGTGTTTAGTCCATCTTCCTTGCAAGCTTTTAGAATTGCTAAAGCTGCATCAGGTTGAGATGTACACTCACCACCACTCAATGTAACGCCACCACCGGAAGTTTCGTAGAAAGCATCATCTTCGTGAACAATCTTCATTAATTCAGAAACCGTTTTGATTTCTCCTGTTATATGAAGAGCACTCATTGGACAAACTTCCTCACACTTACGACAGCCATCACATGAAATGTCACGACGTACTTGGTGATTACCATTTTCGTCAATGTAGTGAATCCCCTTTGGACAAGCTTCAACACAAGCCATACATTGACTACAAATACTTTCTTTGTACATTACTTCGAATTTTCGATTAAGGCCTTCTGGATTAGCACACCATCTGCAACGTAGTGGGCAACCCTTGAGAAAGATGATGGTTCGGATTCCCGGGCCGTCATACAGACTGTATTTTTGTACATTGAAAACAAAGGCCTGTCTTTCTATCCGTTCTTTTTCTTGTTCATCAATCATGCTTTCCCATCTCCAGCTCTAAAATCTACAATTGCGTTAGCATTGTACGACTAATAATTTCATCTTGAACGTCTTTACATAATTCAACGAAGAAGGCACTGTATCCAGCAACACGCACAATCAAACCACGATATTCTTCAGGATGCTTTTGAGCATCGATCAATGTTTGATTATCCAAGTAGTTGAATTGCATTTGTCCACAACCTAGAGAATTTGCTGTTCTAAGTAATGTGATCAAACTTTCTTCACCTTCTGGTGTATCCAACAATCCGGCCATGATCTTGTAGTTATGAACCATACCAATGTTCATACTGTCATTTGCCATCTTAGATACTGACTTAACAATAGCTGTAGGGCCTTTGTAATCTGCACCTTGTGTTGGACTGATACCATCTGATAATGGAACCCAAGCTTTACGACCATTGGCTGATGCACCTGTCATTTGACCAAATGGTGTGTTGTTTGAGATTGACAATGTTCCGTGACTCAATACTGAGTACAGTGTATGGAATTGTCTGTGTTCCATTTCAGTAAAGTTGATAAGGTTAGCTGCAATAAGATCAGCATAATCATCATCGTTACCATATTTAGGAGCGTTTAAGCAATCTGTACGTACTTGATCGAATCCTACGAAGTCTGCTTTCAATGCTTCATTCATTTGGTCCAATGTGTATTTCTTGTCATCAAAGACTAATTTCTTGATAGCTGCCATTGAATCTGTGTATGTAGCAAGTCCTGACCAAACAACACCAGGTCCGAAGTTATACATTGCGCCTCCGGATGAAACATCTTTACCATGTTCCATACAGCCTTCATACATGATTGACATCAATGGTTTTGGAGCTAGTTCACGATGAACACGTTGTGAAATAACGGTTGCTACATCTGTCCATTTTGTGATGTACTTGATTTGTTCTTTAACGGCATGATCGAATTCATCGTATGTCTTGTATTGTGACAAGTCACCCAAGTCTGGTGTAACTTTCTTGCCGTACCATTGTGGAACACCATGGTTAAGAGCTAATTCAATACAGATTGGCCATTGTGTATAAGCCGTTGAAGTCCATTGATACAAACGACCTGACTTCTGTGGTTCAACACATCCCATCAAGCAGTAGTCACGGGCATCTTCAATCGATACACCCTTAGCTAACATGATCTTGATATGTGTATCATCGAAGTGACATGCTGGGAATCCCATTCCGGCACGAACAACATCAACGATCTTCTTGAGATATTTTCTTGGTGAATGAGCGTGGATACGACATGCTAATGATGGTTGATAAATCTTAACGTGTCTTACAGCATCCATTAGTAAGTATGTTAAGTCGTTAGTAGCATCTTGACCTTGTCTTGTAATACCACCGACACACATGTTGATAAATGGTTGGTAACCAGCGAAGAACTTAGAACCACCTTCACTTGTGATCCACATCATTTCTGACATCTTGATCAACATACAACCTGCAAGCTCAAAGGCTTCATGATTGTTCATGCGTCCTGCTTCAAGATCAGCTTTAAACAATGGGTACATGTATTGATCAACACGTCCAATTGACATACCTGTTTGATTCTCTTCAACAACCAATAGTGATTCAACTGTCCATACAGCTTGGATTGCTTCGTAGAATGTTTCAGGTTTGTGTGCAGGAACTTTAGCATTGATTTCTGAAATTTTTAGAAGTTCTGCTTTACGTTTTGGATCTGTTTCTTTAGCAGCTTTTTCTGCAGCGTATTCTGACATACGACGAGCGTAGATCATAACACCTTCTGTAGTATCGATAACTGATTTGTAGAAGTAAATCTTTTCGATATCATCTGGGTTCTCATAGTCCAATTTTTCGAGGTGTTCTTTAGCCTCGTTTTGGATGTCGATCATACCCTTCTTCATCAAGATTACATCGTAACCTGGGTTTGAATCTCCACCACCGTTTAATGCATGGTATGAACAATCTGATACGAATGATTCACCTGATAATTCCCAAACACCAGCTTCGCGGTATTGGTCTTCACAGTATTCATCAACTGACTTGCCTTTCCAATATGGGAAAAGTTCATCACGCATGATCTTCTTGTCTTCGTCTGAGATATAGAATGGATCTTGTGGACGAGTACCGATTGTATCGATTTCGTCTTCCATCCAACGCCAAGCGATATCTGGTGAGAATGCTCCGGCACGAGGTGCTCCGTTAGGTGCTCCAACGATAAGCTCATTATCTTGAATTACTAAAGGTGCTGTTTCACAACAGTAGCGGAAACATTTAGCACGTAATTCAATTTTTGGCATACCAGGATTTTCTTTGGCAATCTTAGTAATAGCACGTGCACGGTAAGTTGTGATTGATGGTTTTTGATCCAAGTAATTGTCTTTTAAGGCACTCAATCTTGGTGTGATTCCATCTGGAACTTCTGTTGTTGTTTGATCGTCTAAATGATCTTTACCAGCTACGATTGCTCCATCAGTTGATTCGATGTGATCTGAAACTGATGAGAACATCTTCATTAGTGCATTTCTTTCTTCTTGGCTGAGATCTTGTGTTGCTGCGGCGAGTTTAGTTGAAAATTCTTTAACGTCCATCTGACTCCCTCACTTCTTAAATTTATTGATCCATAATTTTCTTTAATACTTTTGCTAATAATTCTTTGTCCGCCGAAATATCTCTTTCCTGAGTTACTTCTTGAACCTTTACATTGTTAGGAATGTTTGGTTTTGTATATCCGATGTCTCTTTGATAAGTTAGGTCCTCAGCTACAACGTTCTTGGAAATGAATCCTCGTCCAGTAGTTAAACCGCCTAGAATCAACGAAACTGGTAATGTTGAATTTAATCCGATACTTGAGAAACTTGCTGGTCCATTAACGATCATTCTGCCGACTGGTTTCTTCAATGCAAATTCTTTGATAACCGCTTCATCGTTTGAATAGATTGCTAAGGTGTGACCATTTCTCTTTGTCTTTAATAATCTGATACATTTTTCGCAAGCGTGCATCCAATCTGGTTCAACATAGAATGTTAAGATTGGGCACTTCAACTCGTCAGTAAATGGATTCTCATCGAAGATGTAAGGTTTCTCTGATACAAGAACCTTGGTATTCTCCGGTACGCTGAATCCTGATTGTTTAGCTAACCATGTGGCACTTTGTCCTACGAACAATGGGTTTACATGATCTTCATCTAAGAATAAGCTGCCTAGTAATTGTTCTTCCTCGCTGTCAGACAAGAAGTAAGCTCCTGCTTCTTTCATATCTGACTTAACTTCGTTAGCAACGACGCCTTCGGCGAGAACAAATTGTTCAGCTGCTGGTAAAAGTCCGTTATCAAATGAGCGACTATCCACAACTGATTTAGCTGCTTGAGCAATATCAGCTGTGTGCTCGATGAAGACTGGTGTTGATCCGGTACCACCGTAGATCATCGGTTTATTAACAACTTGATTGTTGTCAAAGTATTTTGGAACACCGATATCAATCACAATGGCTGTATCTGGATGAGCAAGTATTTGAGTAACACCTTCATCCGCCGTATTCTCCATATAACCGATGGCTCCTTTTGGAAGTCCCGATTCTTGGCAAATGTGAGCTACTTTGCTATAAAATCTTGCAACAACTTTTTCAGTTCTTGATTGTGGAACCAAGATGATTGTGTTGCCAGATTTAATAGCAATCAGTGTTGCGTACAAACTGTTCAAAATAATATTTTCAGTTGGTAGTAATACTGCAACGACTCCTAATGAAACACCAATCGTTTCGATTTGATTATGGGAATTCTCCTTCAAGCTTCCAATAACTTTTTGATTTTTAAGTTTATCTTCTAGAATAGGAAGAAATTCTTCAAATAGTTTTAATTTGTCTTTCTTAACGCCAGCTTTTGTTTCCGCAATTTCCAAATCCACTAGTTCAGGGATTTCAATAAGAATGTCTGACATTAATTTATCAATTACTCGGTCAAGATCTTGTTGACTGTATTCCTTCAAAAGAACATGGGCATCGCGCGCAGATTCGACTAATATCCTTGCTTCCTGGACTGATTTCAGATCTTTATCCACAAACTGCATTTTGCCCAACTCCTTCTATTATTTTTCATCCAATAATATATCTAATGAGTAACGGTCGATTATCTTGTTCAAGTCTTGATGAGGACTTGCGATAACGACTGAGCTGTAAACTTCAGCACCCATGTTTTCTACTGCCTTAACCCCTGCTTCAACGGCTGATTTACATGCGGCTACATCGCCTTGGACGATTACCGAGATATAACCTGAAGCCGTATTTTCATAACCGACTACATCGACATCTGCGGCTTTGCACATTGCATCAGCTGCTTGAACTACAAAGACGAGGCCGAATGTTTCAATAGCACCGATTGCTTGGTATGTCTTCATATTCTCTCTCCTCGTACTTTACTGATGATCGATATCGTGAACTGATACGATATCGCCAACTGCTGGGATTGGTCTAGGAATTACGTTCTTGGCCGTTAACTTACCAATTGCATCAGCTGCGATTGCTCCAGCTTCAACAGATGCCTCAACTGCGGCAACGTCACCCTTGATCATAATTGTTACTAATGTGGAACCGATGTTTTCGTAAGAGATCAACTCTACGTCTGCGGCTTTTAACATAATGTCTGCAGCTTTCAAAGCTGGCACTAAGCCGATGGTTTCTATGAAGCCTACTGCTTCTTCGCCTCTAAATCTCACATCTCTGCCTCCTTACGCAACCCGATAACGTTTATCAACGTATTTTTCAACGGTACTTTTACCGTCATCAGTAATTTTGTATTTCATAACCAGATCACCGTTCTCATTTAAGTCGTAGCTTGACATTTCTGCCAATCCATTAGCTTCGAGAGCCATCAGATGATCGAGATACATTTTTTCATTAAATTGTTTTTCATTTCCGTAGTCGTCTTTTAAGGCTGCCATAACTGACTTAACGTCGACTTCGTCTTTATCAAACATATGATTTAAAACTGCCATCCTGCTAGGTAGTAACATCTTATGCATCTCCTTTTCTAAATAGATCCAAAGGATTCATTGTAACGACGATGGCACCAAGTACGATGACGATTGATCCAATGACGATTGTTGGTGTGAATGCTTGTCCTAAGAACAAGACTGAGAACAAAACGCCCCAGAATGCGTATGTAACGTTAAGTGACATACCAACCGCACATCCAACCATTGAATTAGCCTTATACCAACTAACGAATGAAATAGCTGCACTCATTCCGGCAATTGCTAACCAAAGCATTGGTGATGGAGCTGAAAGTGTTCCACCAAGTAATTTGATTCCGCCACCGATAAGTGGAACAACAATAAGTAATGCGAATAAACCTGAGATTAATTCACGTAGGTTAACTGCTACGTCAGTATCGATCATTGCACCACCAAAACTTGAGAAGACTCCTTCAAGTCCCCAAGCAACAGCGGCGATCAATGCGCAAATAATTCCTAAAGTAAAGTTTGGTGCACCTTGTGGTTTAACAAAGTTAATAACAATAGCTCCGGCAACACACATTAACATTCCTAAAACAACACGTTTTGTAGGACGTTGTTTCAAGAAGATCCAAGCAAATAATGCTCCGAATAAACTACATGTTGCTGAAATTGGAATTGCATAAGCACCCGCTAATGCCAATCCAACTAGATAAGCACCGTTAGCAATTGGTCCACCTAATAGGAAGCCAATAACTAACATCTTTCCTGGTTTAGTTTTCAATGTACGTCCAAGTTCTCTTAATCGACCTTGTTTTGCGTTGTAGAATAATAACCAAATTCCGGCAAACAAGTCGTTCAATCCTGAAGCAACAAATGGAGCTGCCAGGATTCCTGCGGCACTTACTAGTGGGTTATAACCACTGGCCACAACTACTAAGGTTGAATAGATACCATATGTCAACCCAGAAACTAAGCCGTTGGAAATCCCAGTTACCTGGAATTTTTTACCAACAGCTTTCATTTGTGTATCCGCAGAAACTGCGGAAGTATTCATAATGCTCTTTCCACTATTCATAGGAATCCTCCTTATTCAGTTACATTTGCAGGTGCATTTGGAAGAATTGACTCTACTTCACTGTGTGGACGAGGAATTACGTGAACTGATAATACTTCTCCAACACGCTCTGCTGCTGCTGCTCCTGCGTCTGTGGCTGCCTTAACGGCTCCAACATCGCCTCTTACCATTACAGTAACGATTCCGCCACCAACAAGTTCTTTTCCTATTAATGAGACATTCGCAGCCTTTACCATGGCATCAGCCGCTTCAATTGATCCTACCAAGCCTTTTGTTTCTACCATACCTAATGCATCGAACTTCATAATCGTTCCTCCTAGTTTGTATGTAATTAAGCGCTTACATAACTTAACGATTTAAATATAGAACCTCCCCTTATGGTAGGGTCAACATTAATTTTGACCATTGTGTATTTTTTCACATCTAAGCTTATTTGGCACGCTATTACTTTTAAAATATTGCACAAAAATTAAATCATGATTTCGGTATAAATGCCGTTTAAACAGGATTCTTCGACTCATTTGTTAGTAAATCAGATAATCAAATACCAATAAAAATAAATTTGAAATAAAAAAAATAAATTATTTTGAATGATCTATTTTGGAATAAAAAACACATTTTGTGATTTATTTACGATTTTTTAAAAAAATATTCCTAAATATTTTTTGAATTGGAATAATTCTTAAAATGCTGATATATCAGTGGTTTTAGCAAAATAAGTTTAAAAATATACCCAATTAAGAGAACCCTTACCTGCGGGTACGGGTATAATGAATTATATATATATGGAATAATTATTCCATTCTGTTTTTATTAGTAATTCAAAATATATAATAAAAAAACCTCAAAAATTAGTTTTTGAGATCAACACACTTGATTGCTGATTTAACAAGATAAATCGTCTGTTTTTCTGAATTAATTTCATATTGTGATTTTTTCACTATATGAGTGTTTTAAGACAAAAAAATAAGTTTTGAACTATTTAAATTAATAGCTCAAAACTTATTTTTAAGATATTTTTTCTGCCGGTATCATAATCTCACAGACAAAACTGCTTTCGTCTTTGGTTGCCCAATAATCAACTAGATATCGTTCATACGATTCTGAACTCAACTTATATCCATGATTATCGGCCCAAACCTCTAAATCGTGATACTTAGACGCTGACGTATCTGGAGCGCCTACATTATAAGTGCATAAATACATTTGACCACCGAAGTCGATTGTTGGGATACGATGTGGATCATTCCTGACCGGCTTCTGCATAATCGATGCTCTTGAAATCTTTCCAGCTACCTTCTCCTGATAATTGTTGAATGACAATATCACAGGGCCTGTGATGGCTGAACCGTACTTTTCCAAGTGATTAATCCAAGGTAGATTGATAATTGAATCTTTATAATTGTACTTAAAATCTTGTTCCAAAGAATAATATTGTTCCTGTTCTACGTACTTCAAAGTAATACTCGAAATCCCATTCTCAACGGCTGTGTTACCCTCATGTAACATACCAACCCAATCATAGATTGCCTGATAGCGATTCTGAAGCTCTCGTTCCTCTTTCTTTAACTCATCTAACTTAGTAAGGAAGTTCCGTTCATGAAAGAAGCAGTCACAAGTATCCCCAACACCATTCATTTCCTGTAGATGAAAGCCCATTTGCTTGTAATATTTCAAAATTGGGACCGTGTTTAAGGTATCGTCGCTATAATAGCGATATCCGTTGTCTGGACTTACATAATCTGGAATTAGTAGGCCCAGCTCTTCATAAAAGCGTAATGTCTTGCGAGAAACGCCACAAATTTTGGCAGTCTCGCCGATAGTATGGAGTTTATCCATATCTGTTTTAGCCATATCCACTTTACTGCCTCCCAACTAACTAAATAACAACTATCGCGAATGCAATAGTTGTTTCATCCGTAGTAATATTGATCTACCTGTTTAACCAGTTCAAATTATGATTACATTTAACAAAGTTGTCAAGCGCTTTCAAAAACTGACACGTAAACGTCATAATGCTTTTTATAATAACATACTTTTTTGAAATTTTTTTCTCATTTTGTATAGTAAATAAAAAATTTCTTTAATTAACATAATCAATTAACGAGATTAATTTTATTTTATGATAACTTTAACAACTTCAGTCCCAGAATTAACCTTTCGATCAAGCGTTTGATACTTCATATAACTAACTGCAGGCATATTAGTAATAATAACCATAACGTCTGTCTTTTTACCGGCTTCTTTAACTTTTGACAAGTTCATATCAGCAAATGTTTCACCATGAACAACTTTTTGTCCTTCAGTAACTATGACATTGAATGGCTCACCCTTTAGCTGAACTGTATCGATTCCCATGTGAACTAGAACTTCTAATCCATTAGGAGTTGTAATGCCGATAGCATGCTTGGTAGGAAAGATAGTTGAAATCTCTCCATCGACTGGTACAACAATTTTTCCGTCGCTTGGAACAACTGCATAACCATCACCAAGCATTTTTTGTGCAAAGGTCGGATCAGATACATTCTCAATATCTTCTAATTCACCATTGCCTATACTATAGAAGATATCCGTCTCACCTGACTTGATATTATCAGTTGTTGGTGCTATTTGTTCTTCCTTTTTAGTAGATGTAGCAGTAGTTACAGCAGCATTTTCTTTATACAATTTGCTCAACTCATCAGCAACAAATTGTACTTCCGTTCCAATAACAATTTGAATATTATTTTTATCCAGAATATTGATACCGGCCGCACCAGATGTCTTAACTGTGGCTTGATCAACTTTGTCGGTATCAATTAACTGTAACCGGAGTCGAGTCGTACAATTATCAATGACTTTGATATTATCATGACCACCAATACCGGCATAGACTTTTTTGGCGGCAGTCATATATTTATCATCGTCGGCAGATGTTTCGACTGCGACTGAATCATCATTAGCTGTTTCTAATGGTTCACGACCAGGTGTCATGAGATTGAATTTTTTGATAGCAAAGTTAAATCCGAAGTAATAAATGAATGCCATAACTACGCCCTGAACCAATAGCATCAAGGGATGATTGGCTATTGGCATGTGTAAACTCAATATGTAATCAACGAGACCAGCACTAAATGTAAATCCAGCTGTCCAATGCATGAAAGCTGCGAATGCCATCGATAATCCGGTGAAAACAGCATGGATCACGTATAGTGGCCAAGCAACGAACATAAATGAAAATTCTAGTGGCTCTGTGACGCCAGTAAAGAATGAGGCAAAAGCACCGGCCATCATCAATCCGGCAGTGGCCTTTTTTCGTTCCGGTAAGGCATTCTGGTAAATAGCTAACGCCCCAGCCGGCAATCCAAACATCATAACGGGAAAATATCCTGCTAGATACATGCCTGTAATACCTTTTGTACCTTTGTTTGCCCAAAAATTACCAATGTCGTTGATCCCGGCAATATTAAATTCAAAAACTTGATTAAGTGCTTGGTGTAAACCAGTTGGAATCAGCAAGCGATTGAAGAATCCAAACAATCCAGAACCCCATGGTCCCAGTTGAACGAAGAACTTGCCAAATGTAATTAGAGCGTTATATAACGTTGGCCAAACAAATAGCAATATAACCGTAAATAATAGCATAACCAGTGAAGCCATGATAGGCACTAATCTCTTACCACTGAAGAATGATAATGCCATTGGCAATTTAGTTTCGTGGAATCGATCGTATAACGCCGCTGCGGTTAATCCAGCAATGATACCGATGAACACATTACCCGATATAGCATTAAATGCTGGATCAACATTTTTAACGTTGATACCTTTTAATAAGGCTACATTTGCTGGAGCTAACACTCCAACTGGAACAATATAGGCTACTACACCGGCCAAAGCCGAGGCACCGTCTTTCTCCTTAGCCATCCCCAGTGATAACCCAACCGCAAACAATAGTGCTAGTTGTCCAAGAATAGCAGTCCCACCTGCTTGTAAGAATTGTGCTAGAGCCCAATTGGCTGGCATCCAGTGTCCAATACCTACAAGAAGGGCTGCTGCTGGCAAAACAGCAACAGGAAGTTGAAGTGATCGTCCCATTCTTTGTAAATATGTTTTCATTTTTTCGTTTTCCCTCCAAAGGTAATAAAATAAATCAACGAATCCTATACTAATGGTATACCTAAAATATTTCAAGAAGAAATTGCCGTGGTATATACCTATGAAACATCTACACGTTTTTTCATAAGCTTGATAGTGATAATTGGTATACCCCAATATCAACAGAATTATAATTGAATATAATTAATTTCTAATAAGTTTATTAAGATTGACATAATCGTAATTACCTGTTAATTTATATATATAATATTTCTAAGGAGTGGAACTGGACTGAAAACGAATATCGCAATTATCTCCGGTACTAAAAGTTAATTACGTTTATTTAGGGCGCACTGCTATTGGGCAACGCGCTTTTTTTAACCCTATTTTCAAAAAACAAATAAATTATATTAATATTGAGGAGAAACAATAATTGGAAAAGAAATTTTTTCAAATGGGATTAGATGAACTAAAGGAACAAAATAACTTTGAGGATTTTAAACAAGGACTATCCGATACAGAGGCTGCGCAACGCTTAGCCACTGATGGTCCAAATAAACTTGAATCACAAAAAACGCCAAAGTGGAAAGTATTCATACGTCAATTCAAGAGTATGGTTATCTACGTGTTGATTGCTTCGACGCTGATCACCCTACTGATGGGCCACTACTCAGATTCGATCATTATCGGATTAGTAGTTATCATCAATGCGTTGATTGGATACTATCAAGAAACTAATGCCTCTGATGCACTAGAAAAAATCAAACAGATGCTCTCAACCGATGCAACTGTCTATCGAGAGGGCCAGCGAAAAGATGTTCCGGCTGAAGAACTAGTTGTTGGTGATCTAGTCTTCTTAGAAGCCGGTGATAATGTCCCAGCCGATCTTAGAATCGTTGATTCCGATAACTTGAGAATTCAAGAGTCGGCTCTAACGGGTGAAGCTAATTCGGTCGAAAAAATTGCTGAAGGTATTAATGAAGAAACCGTCGCACTTGCCGATCAAGACAACATGGCATTCGCTTCGACTGCGGTTACTAACGGTAGTGGTACTGGATTAGTTGTTGCTACAGCTGCAGACACAGAAATCGGTAAGATTTCTACTTCGGTTAGCTCTGTTAAACAAAGAAAGACTCCACTGATGACTGTCATCGATAAATTAGGAACGAACACTTCTTACTTCATCGTTGCTGCCTCAGTTGTGATCTTCCTAATTGGTTTTATCTTTGATACTTATTCACTATCTGTACTTGCGTTAGCCGTTGTTGCCATGATGGTTGGTGCTATACCCGAAGGATTACCTGCCACAACCTCAGTTATTCTTGCCAAAGGTGTTAGTGACATGGCTAAGAATCAGAACACCATTGTCAAAACTTTGCCAGCGGTTGAAACATTAGGTTCTGTCGACGTTGTTGCAACTGATAAGACTGGTACGCTGACAAAAAATGAAATGACCGTAACTGATATTATGATCGATGATGAAGAATATCAAGTTAGTGGAATAGGTTATCGACCAGAAGGTCAAATCACCAATAATGGTCAACCAGTTGTAATAGACGAAAAACTTCAATTATTATTGGAAGCTGGTTATGAAGCTAATGATACTGATTTGGCTGAAGAAGACGGACATTGGGTCATCAACGGTGAACCGACCGATGGTGCCTTCTTAACTCTTTATCACAAAGTTGTCCCCTTCGGTACAGCTGATAAATATGAAGAACTAGATATCCTACCATTCGACTCTGACTTCCGTTATATGGCCAAATTAGTAAAGAATAAAGACGATAATCGTTTATTGTTCGTTAAAGGATCACCTGACAAATTGCTAGAAATGGCTCAAAAGAACGATTCTAACTTTGATTATGACAAGTGGTTTGAGCTGGTTAAGCGATTCTCTGAAGAGGGAAAACGTGTTATCGCGGTTGGTTACGAAAAACAGCCTAATACACTGAATGAAATAACTCACGAGATCATTACTGACGGTCTCAACTTCTTAGGATTAGTGGCTATCATTGATCCACCTCGTGAAGAAGTAATTGAGGCTCTCAAGGTCATGCGCGCGGCTGGTGTTGAAGTCAAAATGATTACTGGTGACAATGCCATAACTGCCAAAACTATCGGTGAGAAACTTGGCTTAGCAGAAACTATTCATGCCATAACTGGTCCTGAATGGGATAAGTTAACTGACGAAGAACGCATTAAAGCTGCTGACAAAAATCAAGTTTTCGCAAGAACTACTCCAAGCAACAAGATTGAAATCATCGAAGCTCTACAAAAAAATAATAAAGTTACCGCTATGACTGGTGACGGTGTTAACGATGCTCCTGCCTTGAAGCGTGCCGATATCGGTGTTGCTATGGGTATTAAGGGTACGGACGTTGCTAAGGATTCTGCTGACATGGTCCTAACCGATGATAACTTTGCGACTATCGCAACTGCTATCAAAGAAGGTCGTCGTATCTTCGACAATATCAAGAAGAGTATTCTCTATCTGTTACCTATTTCATTCTCTGAAGGTCTGATTGTGGCCTATGCAATCTTAACTAAGAACGAGATTCCATTACACCCTACTCAACTTCTTTGGATCAACATGGTTTCAGCTATCACGATTCAATTTGCTTTGATTTTTGAACCATCTGAAGAAGGAATCATGAATCGACCACCACGTAAAACTGGTGCTAAATTTATGAGCCGACATGATGTATTTCAGATGACCTATGTTGCAATACTTATCGCTGGTGTCAGTTTGGTTGTTGACGCTTGGTTGATTGGTAACGGCGTTAGTCAAACTATCGCAAGCACGACTATGGTCAATGTGTTAGTTGTTGGTAAAATATTCTATCTATTCAACATCCGTACGCCAAAACTTGCTCTATCAAAAGAATTGTTCTCCAATATGTATGCCTTTGTTTTCGTAGGATTGATGATTATCTTGCAACTTATTCTCACCTACGTACCCTTCATGCAAGATATTTTCCATACAGGTTCAATCGGACTACCCGAATGGGGCCTCGCTGTTATCGGTGGAATAATCGTGCTCGCAGTCGCTGAGTTCGATAAAATAATTAGACTATTGATGAATAGAAAAACTGCATAATAAAAGACGCTCCAGCCATCTGGCGGAGCGTCTTTTTATTGTGTTGCAACTAACGGATAGTCATTATCCAAAATATAACCGAAACCTCGAACCGTCTTAATCCAAGTTGGTGATGAAGGATTCTCTTCAAGCTTGTCGCGTAAATGACTAATATGTATATCGATCGTACGGCTTGATCCCGCAGCATCATATCCCCAAACACCGGACAATAGTTGTTCTCGACTTAGAACCTGCCCTCGATGTTGCATCAAATACCACAAGAGACTGAATTCCTTAGGTGTCAATCCTAAATCCATTCCCTCATGAGATACTCTAAAGTGCTTCAGATCTATTGAGAGATCATGGCACTGAACAGTATGTTTAACATCTTTAGCAATTTTTTTCTTAGCTTGGTTGACGGCAAATTTGTCATAGACCCAAAACAATTGTTTAAATTTTGAAATCAGTTCCGGATAAGATAATGGTTCTACTAAATAAGCATCAACATTAATATCATAAAATAATTTACATTCATCCTTTTTCTTTGTTGGAGATAAGACCACGATAGGACCATCGATTTTATCACGAATTTCTTTTAAAGTATTCAATGATGTTTTTAAATCAGTTGTCGATAAGTCCCAGATCAGGCCAGATACATCGTCATCATTTATCATCTCAACAGTCTTCTCAGGCGTTGTCATATTATGAATGAACCATCCCTGACTATTGCAGTAACTGTTCATTTCAATGAATAATGGCAGATTTTTACTCAATAATACCAATGGTCGCATAGATCCAACCTCTTTCCGCTCATAAATATTGCGTCTTCCCTTTGTGTAACATGATTATAACTTATAATCGTATGGCCGTAATCTATTTTGCATAAAATGAGCATTCTATTTTGATATAGACCAATACAAATAGAATAATTGTCCATTCGAGCAAATTCAAACAAATTTGTTTATACATCAATTATAAAAATATAAATACAACATTTACACAATCTTTACAAACAACAAACAAGTTTTATACATCATAGAGTTATATTTGCATCATGTACTAAATATTGTTAGTAAGGGGTTAGTTATGAAAAAGAAAAATATCATTTCTGCGATCCTTTTATTCGGTGCTTTCATCGCCGTTTTAACTGGATGCAGTAACAATAGTAAGAGTAGTTCTAGTTCATCAGATTCCAGCGCATCAGGCAAAATCACTGCGGTCGGATCAACTGCTCTACAACCTTTAGTAGAAAAGGCCGCAAGCAATTTCCAAAAAGACAACAGTAAAATCAGCATCACCGTTCAAGGTGGAGGTTCTGGTACAGGTCTTAGCCAAGTACAAGATGGCTCAGTTGCCCTTGGTAACTCTGATATCTTTGCAGAATCAAAAGACGGTATCGATGCTAAGAAGCTTGTCGATCATAAAGTTGCTGTAGTTGGTATGGCTCCAGTTGTTAACAAAGAAACAGGCGTTAAAAATCTAACAATGGATCAATTAAAGAAGATCTTCACAGGTAAAACCACTAACTGGAAAGATGTTGGTGGTAAAGATCAAGAAATAACAGTTGTTAACCGTGCCGAAGGTAGTGGTACTCGTGCAACATTTGAAGACGCTGTTCTCGGTGGCGACAAAGCTGTTAAATCACAAGAGCAAGATTCAAACGGTACTGTTCAAAAAATCGTTGAAAGTACACCAGGTGCTATCAGTTACCTAGCATTCTCATACATCAACGACAAAGTACAAGCTGTATCAATCAACGATGTTAAACCTACAGATGCAAATGTTGAAACAAATGCTTGGCCTATCTGGTCATATGAACATATGTATACAAAGGGTGAAGCTAAAGATGCCACAGCTAAATTCTTGAAATACATGGACTCAAGTGCAGTTCAAAAAGACCTTGTTGGTAAGATGGGATACATCAGTATTCATGACATGAAAGTTCAAAAAGATGCCAAAGGTACTGTTTCAAACAAATAATTCTGAGGGGCTTTGACTTGTAGCATCGCTGACGGTCAAAGTCTCTTTTTCATGTCTCAATTTATAGGAGGCTCTAAATGTTATGGATGAAATTCAACGTAAATTACAGCAAAATTCAAAGGCCACCCGAGAAGACCATTTAGGTAGAACTATTTGTTATATCTGTATTGGTCTGATCATTGCATTAGTGACTTGTATTCTATATTTTATAGCTTCAAAAGGAATTGCCACATTCACAAAGGACCATGTCAATGTCTGGCAATTCTTGACTACCTCTAACTGGGAACCAACTACCATGGACAGTAAAGGCCGACCAATTGTCGGTGCACTTCCAATGATAGTTACTTCGTTCAGTGTCACTCTTCTGGCTGCATTAGTCGCAACGCCATTTGCTATCGGTGTTGCTATCTTCATGACAGAGATATCCGCTAAACGTGGTGCTAAATTACTTCAACCTGTTATCGAACTATTAGTCGGAATCCCCTCAGTTGTTTATGGATTCATCGGACTATCATTGATTGTTCCCTTCATCAGACATATCTTTGGTGGAACAGGTTTTGGTATCCTTTCAGGTACATTAGTACTATTCGTAATGGTGCTCCCTACTATTACCACTCTGACTGTTGATAGCCTAAAGGCTGTTCCTATGCATTACCGACAAGCTTCATTAGCCTTGGGAGCCACTCGTTGGCAAACTATTTACAAAGTTATTTTGCGGTCAGCAACTCCCGGTATCTTAACGGCTATCATCTTCGGAATGGCACGTGCTTTCGGTGAAGCGTTAGCCGTACAGATGGTTATCGGTAATGCTCTCTTGATGCCTAAGAATCTTGTCTCACCCGCATCAACCTTAACTAGTAAACTTACTACCGATATTGGTAATACTGTCATGGGAACTCTCCCAAATGACGCATTATGGTCATTAGCCTTGATTCTCCTACTAATGTCTCTCTTCTTCAATATGTTAGTAAGATTCATCGGAAAGAGAGGTAACATAAAAAATGCATCCTAAACGTACAGACAAAATAGCCACAGGAATTATTTATGCAGTTGTTGCCACTGTGGTCGCTATTCTAGTATTCTTGATCGGATATATTTTGTACAACGGAGTACCTGACATAACTTGGCACTTCTTAACATCCCAAGCACAGTCATTCAGTGCTGGCGGTGGTATCCGTGACCAACTATTCAACTCACTCTATCTATTACTTTTAACACTAATAATTTCCTTTCCAATTGCCATGGGAGCCGGTATCTATCTAGCCGAATATGCCAAAGACAATTGGATAACTGATATTATTCGTACATCAATTGAAGTATTGAGTTCCTTACCTTCCGTTGTTGTCGGATTATTCGGCTACTTATTATTAGTTAATCAACTTAACATGGGATTCTCGATTCTTTCAGGTGCTATCGCCTTAACATTCTTCAACTTACCATTACTTACTAGAAATATTGAAGAATCACTTAACAGTGTTCCTAATCTTCAAAAGGAAGCCGGTATTTCCCTTGGATTATCTGACTGGAAAACTATTACTAAGATTATTGTTCCCGAAGGATTGCCTGGTATCTTAACTGGTGTGATTCTTAGTTCTGGACGTGTCTTCGGTGAAGCTGCTGCATTAATCTACACAGCTGGTCAAAGCGCCCCATCAGTCTCATATACAAACTGGAACATCTTTAACGCCAACAGTTTTCTCAATCCAATGCGCCCTGCCGAAACACTAGCAGTTCATATTTGGAAAGTTAACACTGAAGCTGTCACTCCTGATGCCCATGCAATTTCTAGCGGTTCATCTGCTGTATTGATCATCGTCATCTTGATCTTCAATCTAGGTGCCAGATTCATTGGTAACCACATCTATAAAAAAATGACCGCAGCAAAGTGAGGTATTACTTTGAAAACATATGATTTTAATGACAAATATATCATCGACTTAAAGTCAGAAATGGCAATTGAAACTGAAAATATTCAAGTTTCATATGGTAAAAATCAAGCCATTTTTGATACCAGTTTGAAATTTCCAAGATTCAAAATAATTTCTCTTATCGGTGCCTCAGGATCAGGTAAATCTACCTATCTCAGATGTCTCAATCGCATGAACGATAAGATTGCGACCGTTGATGGAAAAATTATGTATCGAAACGTTGATATCAATGATCCAAAGACTAATGTTTACGAAGTTCGAAAACACATTGGAATGGTATTTCAACGTCCCAATCCATTCGCCAAGTCAATTCGAGAGAATATCCTTTTCGCACTTAAAGAAAATGGTATCCATGATAAAAATGAATTGGAAGAAAGACTCGAGATGAGCTTACAAGATGCTGCACTTTGGGAAGAAGTAAAAGACGAGCTAGATACTAGTGCCTTAGCATTATCTGGTGGACAACAACAACGTCTTTGCATCGCTAGGTCAATCGCAATGAAACCAGACGTGCTGCTATTAGATGAACCAGCGAGTGCACTTGATCCTATCTCAACTTCCAAAATCGAAGATACAGTTCAATTATTGAGTAAAAATTTAACGATCATCATCGTGACCCACAATATGCAACAAGCATCCCGTATCAGTGATTACACTGCCTTCTTCCATATGGGACACATTATTGAATACAATCAAACTAGAAAAATTTTTACTAAGCCTAAAATAAAAGCCACCGACGATTACATCTCCGGTGACTTTGGATAAACAAAAGTCGTGTGATTACGAAATCACACGACTTTTTTAGTGCCTTAAAACTAATCTATACTCATCTTCATTTTTAGTTTCTTTAATATGATATTTGTTGGCAATAATACGACGTAAATTATCAAGTTGCTTAGTACTTGAGCTCCTAAACAAGCTCGTTACCTTAGCTAATGGATTAGGCTTAACTTCCACTTCAACATTTTTCGTTGAATACAGAACTGAGCGACAAATCTCATAGGCTTCGCCGATTACATAAATATTATTTTGACGAGAATAAACTAATTCAAATAATTCTGTTTGATCTGAGACCTTCATAATTTAACCAC
The DNA here is from genome assembly GCF_003946575.1 of Companilactobacillus jidongensis. Lineage (GTDB taxonomy): Bacteria > Bacillota > Bacilli > Lactobacillales > Lactobacillaceae > Companilactobacillus > Companilactobacillus jidongensis. Next base: position 35,264 of record NZ_RHOP01000002.1, read on the forward strand.
TCCTAGTGACTTCATTATGACATAATACGGTCTCATGTACTACATCTTAGAGATTATCTCCCTTAGCACGAAGTAATTCTCCAAGTGAAGGTTGATCTTTTGGATCAATGTTGTACTTTTTGGAATATTCATCAACTGCATCTTTACCGTACAACTTCTCATCAAGTGGCATGAAGGCTGTCGCAATTGGATCTTCTTGCTTGATTACAGCATTGATAACGATAGGTTTCTTATTTCCAGATGCTTGTAATTTCTTGATCTGATCAAAAACATCATTAGCTTCTTTGATATTAGTAACAGTGAAACCAATTCCACCAAGTCCTTCAGCAACTTTAGCCCAATCAGCTCCAGTTAGATCAACACCATACAAGTGTTGCTTAGTAGCAACTTGTTCGTAATAAATGAAGCCTAATCTTTCATTAGACAAAACAACATTAACAACTGGCAATCCATAACGTGCTTCAGTAATAATATCTGGAGCAACCATTGAGAAACCACCATCACCTGACAACGTCCAGGCTTGGCCATCCGGAACACTCAAAGCACCTGCAATTCCGGCTGGAAGGCCGAATCCCATTGTTGCAAATAATCCTGACAAAGCAAAACGTTGATTCTTGTTCATTGGCAATCCACGAACACCAAATTCGGAAACATTTCCGGTATCGACACCATAAGTATCATTAGAACCGGCCATTTCAGCAATCTTGGCTGTGATTGTTTCTGGATTCAAACCATCACTGTCATCCTTGGCACGTGCAGCAATCCATCTATCCCAGTTGGCTTTGTTAGTTTGGTTAGACTTCAACCAGTCACCTGCTGGTAGTGTTTCACCAGTTTCAATTAATGCCTTCAAGTAACTTTCTGCATCAGAAATAACTGCATAATCGACATCAACTGTCTTACCAATATCATATGGATTGTTATTTACTTCGATAATCTTCAAGTTCTTTGGCCAGAAACCTGCAAATGGGAATTCTGAACCTAAAAATAGAATCAGATCAGCGTGTTGTAATGCTTCAAAACCTGACTTGCTGCCAAGACGTCCAAAGGTACCGATAAAATTAGGATGGTCAGTGCTAATAACACCAGTTGCAGGAACTGTATTCATGATTGGCAAGTTGAATTGCTCTGAGAACTTAGTCAATGTCTCACGAGCACCTATTAATCCACGGCCAGCATAGACTAATGGATGTTTAGCTTCTTTTAACATCTTCAAAGTATTAGCTACATCTTCGGGATTGATTGTTTGTGAATAGTCATTTTCAACGACCTTTGGTGTCTTAGGTGATTCATAATCAATCTCGGCTGCAGTGAGATCTTCAGGCAAAGTAACCACGGCAACACCCTTTTGACGGTACGCTTCACGAATTGCCTGATTGATAACGTATGGAATTTGTTCGGCTGTTGTAACGGTACGATTATATACGGCCACATCAGCGAACATTGGAGTTTCGTCCATCTCTTGGAAGTAGTTAGTATTCATAGTCGTTTGTGGAACTTGTCCAACTAAGGCTAAAACAGGAACATGGTCCATCTTGGCATCATACAATCCGTTGAACAAATGTGTTGCACCAGGACCGGCTGAACCGAAAGCTACACCAATTTTACCAGTAAATTTGGCGTCAGCTGAAGCAGCGATTGCTCCAACTTCCTCATGACGCACTTGAATATACTTAATCTTATCTTTTTCGAGATATAGTCCCTCAACTGTATGGTTGATTGAACCACCAGGGATACCGTAAACGTGATTTACACCCCACTCTTCAAGAACTTTAACTAGTGCTTGACCTGCTATCATTTTTGCCATAATAAAAACTTCCTTCTATTAAACATTTTTATTCTGAAAACGAATTCACGATAATCTTGCCAATAATAACAAAATTTGTCAAAGATTCTTTCTCGATAATTATTTATTTTAATTAAATTAATTGTTAAATTCATTTTTCTGGAAATATGTTTAAACAAGTATTAACATGGTCAAAAATAACGAACGGTGGTGTTACTTATGCAAGTATTTCAAAAGAAAGATATTAATGACCTACTGAGTCAAACTTCCCCCTTGAAGCGAACCTTGCATACTTGGGATTTGACCTTCCTTGGAATTGGGGCAATTATTGGAACAGGTATCTTCGTTCTGACTGGTAAGGGGGCTTTGACAACTGGACCTTCACTTGCAGTTTCATTTTTGATTGCAGCAATTTGTTGTGGATTCGCGGGATTGTGTTACGCTGAATTTGCTTCAATGGCACCTGTTGCTGGATCAGCTTATACTTATTCATATATTTCCTTCGGCGAAATCATTGCCTTCATCATTGGTTGGGACTTAATTCTTGAATACGCTCTTGGTGCTGCAACTGTCTCAGCTGGTTGGTCTGGTTACTTCGTCAATTTAATGGATAATCTTGGCATCCATATTCCCAAGATTTTGACCGCAGCCGCTGGTACAACCCCTGGAGTAACAACTTATTTCAACTTACCAGCATTTTTGATTATTTTATTAATTACTTATATTTTGGCAAAAGGTATCAATACTACGAAACGTGTCAATGATACGATGGTTATTATTAAATTGGCGGTCATCATTCTGTTTATTGTCTTTACAGTTTGGTATATTAAGCCTCAAAATTGGAAACCATTCACACCTTACGGATGGTATTCGTTCCACAATGGAACAGCTGCTGGCGTAATACCGGCAGCATCAATCGTCTTCTTCTCGTTCATCGGTTTTGATGCAGTTTCATCCAGTGCTGAGGAAACTGTCAATCCCAGTAAGACTTTGCCACGAGGAATCATGTTTTCACTTGGAATTTCTACCGTACTATATATTGCAATGACTTTAATTATGACTGGTGTCGTTAAATACACCGCTTTTGCAAAGTTTCTTGATGCTCCAATTCTGGCAGTTTTGAAGGCAACCGATCAAACTTGGCTAAGCATTATCGTCAGCATCGGAGCTATTCTTGGCATGACAACAGTTATTTTAGTCCAACTTTATGGTCAATCACGTATTACCTATTCAATGTCACGCGATGGGCTATTTCCAAAGTTCTTCGGGGATGTCGACTTACAACATCAGACACCATACAAGGGCACTTGGTTCTTCGGTATCATTACCGCTATTACTGCGGGTTTCATAAACTTAAATATTCTTTCTGAACTAGTTAACATTGGTACCTTGACAGCCTTCATTCTCGTATCAGCTGGCGTATTGTGGATGAGACACAAGCATCCTGAGATTCGCCGTGGATTCCGTGCACCGGGAGTTCCATTTACACCAATCATTGCTATCGCTTTTTGTTTATTATTGGTAGCTGGACTTAATTGGGAAACTTGGTTGAGATTTGTCGTCTGGTTCGCAATTGGATTGGTTATTTACTTTAATTACTCTTTTAAGCATTCTAAATTGAGAAATTAAATTTATTTTCTATTTTTTAGTTTTCTTTAAGGAACAAAATGTATAATTTATCCAAACAAATAATAAGTAATCTGTTATTTGCCATGTAATCCTACTTTAAGCACTATTTTTGCTAACATACCCTAATGTAAGAATATTTATTTGGAGTACTTATGAATTAATTATACAAAGCTACTATAAATACATAAAACAAGCATAAATGATGTATTTTGTGTAGAACTATATTTTCACAAACAAAGCGCTAAATTATATCTCTTGTAAACGCTTTTGATTGTGCTAATATGCCCTTTTTGATAAACTAATTACTCATACCTTGCTCTTCAATGAACAATCTAATTAATCTATCGTTAAAGAGAACCATTTTTGACTGGAGGTACATAAATGCTTGGTAAAATAAGTAAGCTTATTCGTGAACGTCGTAGGTCTTTGAACTTAACTATTGAACAGTTAGCTGAAAAATCCGGTGTTTCTGAAAGCTTTATCTCGCGTATTGAGAGAGGCGAGGTTGATAACGTCAGAATAAAGAAGTTGAATGACATTGCGAATGCTTTGAATATGCAATTGTCCGACTTTTTTACCGACTCAAACCTTTCTGATATCTATACGTTAGACTTGATCAAATATCTTTCTAGCTTGCCAGAAGACGAGAGAAAGAGAGTTTCTGAAGTTCTTTTGAAAGTTATCAATTTATAATTTGTGTTCATCTACGATCATGTTAGTAATATTTTTTGTAAAAATCCGCTAAGTTTATTATCTGATTGGGAAAATTTAGTGCTAAAACATTAAAATTACAATAATCGATTGAATTAGAACTGCAATTATAAATTTCAAATCTTAGAAATAAATTCAATAAAAATAGGACTTCTTAGATTGGCAAACGGCCAGTTAAGAAGTCCTATTTGTTTTTTTATTAATTATTGAAAAACTGAGTTAAGATTAGGAACGCTATTCCACCGACAATAATTCCAATTCCAACGATGAAAAAGTTCCAAAGGCCTAAAACACCAAAGATTATCAACAAAATTCCGATAAAGGGATGGTGCAATAGTGCTGCACCAGTTTTGAACAATAACCAAATTATTACCAGAATTGCCACTCCAATCGCAATCAAGAGTGGTGCTGAACTAGATGTGCTAGTTGCCATTAATGTAAGCATCTCATTCCTCCTTATGATGCTAGATTATAGCATTAGTAAATGAAGGAAGTATGAAAAAGGCTATTATTTCTTTATTAATACTTTGTTCAAAATATTATACATAATGAAGGATAAATAAAATCCAGCCGCATAACAAATTAGTGTTATTTCGAATACTGTTAAAAAGACGCTTTTTGAAGTTAATTCATTGACTACATAAACGAATATGCCTGCTATTAAAAGTATTCCTCCCAGACCTAATAAGTATTTATGAACATGTACAAAGAAAACATCCCTACTGTTGGGCTTGTGCAATTCTTCGTTTTTGAACTGACCGATAATTTCTCTAATCGCTGTATCTTCATTTTTACCAAATGATTTTTGATCAGTAACATAATCAACCATCATAGTCTTAATCTCCATTTTTTCATCATTAGAAATATCCAAATCATGCACAAATTGATCAATAGATTCGTAAGTCTTGTACAACGGATTAATTCTTAAATGATCAATGTAGTTGATGATCGACCAAAATGCCGCCAACATAATCGCAAACATATAACCAACAACGAAAACAAATTCTGTCTGTCTTGGATCGATTACACTGTCCAAATAGTAACAGACAAAAAATAATATCATTGATATCACTAAAATTGTTTTATAACTAATTTGTTTAATCGAAAAATAATTCATCGCATTCACCTCACATAAACCTTTGAACAACTTCGGATAATGATTGAAAGTCTCGCTTCATATCACTCAATTGTCTGATGCCCTGATCCATAATATGATAATATTTTCGCTTACCACCATGGGTTTTTTCACCCCAATATGCCTCAATACATCCTTGTTTTTCCAATCGTTTCAAAGCTAAATACAAAGTTGCTTCTTGAATTTCAAACGTCTCATCAGATTTATCAGTTATATTCTTGGAAATTTGATAACCATAGTTATCTTCTTCCTTAAGAACTGATAAAATCAGCAGATCTATCGTCCCTTTCAACATTTCTTTATTCATTAGGTCAAATCCTCTTACATTACATTATTACTTCTATTTTACAGAACACTTGCACTAATTACTAATAAAGCTCCACTTAAAAATTTTATTTTCAAATTTATAAATGGACGTTAAAACCTTTTTTAGAATTATAGAATTAAATAAATAAATATAGCTAATGATACTGATAATTGTTCCAATTGATGCTCCTACAAAAACATCGACTGGATAATGTACTCCAACAAATATTCTAGACAAACCAACTATTAGTGCCATAACTGTAAATAAATAACGAACCTTTGACTTCGTATAAATAAAAAATATAATCATGATACTAAAAAATACAATCGTATGATCACTCGGAAAGCTATTACCAACGGTCTTAGGTATCAACTGATGAACATTCTGCCAAACTGCAAAAGGTTGACGATGATAATAAATATTTCCGGCAATCAACTTACCTACTAGTTCTGAAATTAAACAGGATATCACACTAACTGATAACATTTGTCTGTATTTGAAGTCATTTCGCTTAACAAACCACAATCCAATCATAATTAGTGCCAAAATATAAACCGTATATTGAGCGGTAAAAACTCCTAAAGCATTTAACAGACCAGACTTATTTGCTAAATCGTTGACCGACCTGAATAAAAAAGCATCCATTTTAAAACCTCTACTTAACATTATTGAGTACTTGATTAAACCATAATATAAAGTAATGTACTAAATAATGCAAGGTACTTTTATAAATTAAAAACTGTGAATATTATTATTTCACAGTTTCATTGATATAATCATCTTAATAAGTAACGGAGGTTTTCTCAATGAAAGCATTAGTTGTACCATCATCAACTACTAAAAAAATTAGTGATATAAAACTGGTTGATACTGATAAACCAGTAATTAAGGAAGATGAAGTCATGATCAAGGTTCATGCCTTAGGACTCAATCCGGTCGACTACAAACTAGTTGAAGGACATAATTCCGCATGGAATTATCCCCATATAATCGGACTGGATACTGCTGGTGAAATAGTTTCAGTTGGATCTAATAATCCAAAAAACTTCCAAATTGGTGATCGAGTATTCTTTCACGGCGATTTGGCTAAAGATGGTGTCTTTGCCGAGTTTGCTAAATCGAAATACAATTCAGTTGCAAGAATTCCGGATAACGTAAAATATGAAGAGGCGGCAGCAATACTCTGTAGTGGACTCACCGCATATCAAGCAATTTTTAGAAAAATGAGTCTGGCTGGTAAAAAAACAATTCTTATTCATGCTGGTGCTGGTGGTGTAGGAACCATTGCCATTCAGCTAGCCAAAATTGCCGGATTAACGGTTATAACCACCGTTTCAGAACATAAAAAAAATATAGTAGCATCTTTAGGCGCAGACTATATTATCGATTATCGACATGAAAATATCGATGATCGAATTGACGAAATAACCAATAGTAATGGTGTAGATCTGATTATCAATGATATTGGCAACCCTGAAGCAGATTTACCTAGACTTGCTTACAATGGCGGCTTAATTTGTATTTTGAATACTCCAGATATTAACGACTACAATCTCTCATCACAGGGACAAAGCGTTTTGTCATTGAACCTCGGTGGAGTACATCAGTCTGGATATCCAGATCAGCTAGATGATTTGGCCACAATGGCAGAATCATTGGTTGAACTCATATCTGATAAAAAACTTAATCCAGCAATTACTAAGGTAATAAAGTTTGAAGATATTCCTGCTGGTTTAGCTGAACTGAGTGAACATAAAACAATTGGAAAAATTATCGCAACTATATAAAAAAGACAAAGTCCCAAATCAGGACTTTGTCTTCAATCTGAGGCTTTGTAGTTTAGACTACAAAGCCTTTTCTCTATTTTGAATTTGTTCAATTGCTTTTAACAATCTAGCAATATCATCTCTATAAACCTCACCGATGTTACCAATGCGGAAAGTTGGAACTTGAGATATTTTACCAGGATAAATTACAAATCCAGCTTCTTTTAATTCATTATAAAATTCTTGGAAATCAAAATCATCAGTTGGATAAATGAAAGATGTGATAATTGGTGATTGCCACTTTTCATCAATCAACAACTTAAAACCAAGATGCTCCATACCAGAAGCTAATTGTTTTTGATTAGATTGATATCTCTTATAACGTCTTTGCAAGCCGCCCTCGAGTTTCAATTCTTCAAGTGCTTGAGCAAAAGCATGAACAACATGTGTTGGCGAAGTAAAACGCCATTTACCGTTATTTTTCTCCATTTCATTGTATTGATCATACAAATCAAGTGACAATGTTCTGGCCATACCTGCGGTAGTGTCTAGAATTGACTTTTTAGCAATTACAAAAGCAAATCCGGGAACACCCTGAATACATTTGTTGGTACTGCTGATCAAGAAATCAATATTGATACCACTGACATCAATTGGAATGCCACCAAAACTACTCATGGCATCCACAATAGTAACAATACCTTTTTCATGAACCCAAGGAACGATGTCTTCGATAGGATTCAAAATACCAGTTGTCGTTTCACAATGAATCATCGCAAAGTGTGTGATTTCAGGATGATTTTCGATTGTCGATTTAACATCGGATAAGAGCACTGGACTTTGTTCATCTACGACCAGATCAATATGATTGATGCCGTACACATCAGCCATTTGACCAATTCGCTTACCATATGCACCGTTCATGGCAATCAATAATGTACCAGAATCTGGAATAACTGAACTAATAACTGCTTCAACTCCGTATGTACCACTACCTTGAATTGGCACTGCAGTGTACTGTGAAGGATTAACATCTGCCAAGGCCAAGAGCGATTGACGGATAGATTGAGTGATTTTTTTGTAATCGTCATCCCATGTACAATAATCAAATTCCATCGCTTTTTTAACGGTAGAACTAGTAGTTAGTGGTCCTGGTGTTAGTAATAAATACTTATTATCCATTAGTTACCTCCTCAGATGCATTGAGTGTTTCAATCACATCTGGCAATTCAGACATATTATTAATAATTAAATCAGCACCTTCGTTTTCGAAGGTTTTGCGAACGTCTCGGCGTTTCAGAATTTTTTCATCTTCTGTAAGTCGATCATATTCAGTTTTAGACAATCCCATCAAACTGCTACCCTCAACAATTCCTACAGTAATGACTCCAGCATTTTTACCTTCTTGGATATCAACTACTGTGTCACCGATCTTCATTACACTTTGTAATTCATTGATACTAAATTGAGAAAGAATTGTTTTGATCATTGCAGGGGAAGGACGGCCTTGACCTGCAACATCTTCAGATGTGACAACTAATTCCGGTAAATAACCCAACTTAGCAGCACTGTCTCGAACAATATTCATCATTTCTAAAGTATATCCAGTTGTAGTGGCAACTCGAATATGATGTGCAGTTAAATATTGGAATGCTTCTAAAACTCCTGGTTTTAATTCTGTTGAGATTTTAAGATGGTTTATCAACGATTCTTGGAATAATCCATAAACATTTTCTCTGTCTTCTTCACTTGGAAGACGATTATATACTTCTTTCCATTGTTCACTGATTCTAGGCATAGCTAAAATTTTACCAATATGATCCCACTTAGCTATTCCCATATCTATTCTTATTTCTGAATCGAGCAAATTAATGCCAGCACGATCAAATGCCTTTTTAAAAGCTATAACTGGAGCTAAACTACCGTAATCAACAGTTGTTCCTGCCCAATCAAAAATTACTGTCTTAATCATAAAATTATCCTCTCAACCTACTTAGCGATGTAAGCTTTTCTTAATTTGACAGCTATGAATTCTAGCAAAATCGTCACTGCAATTATCAAGTAAACAATCATCCCTACTTCATGGAAATCAAAACTCATACCACTGGCGACATAGAGTTGATACCCAATACCACCCGCACCAGCAGCTGCACCCACAGCAACTGCATTAGCAAAGTTAATTTCCAAACGGATAAATGTCCATGATACTAACGAAGCAATAATTGTTGGCCAAATTGCTTGAAATACAACAACCCAAAACTTACTACCTGTGACTTTTAATGCCTCAATAGTTGATTGGTCGATTTCTTCAATACTTTCTGAGTACGCCTTCGTTAAATATGCAATACTATGAAAACTTAAGCCTAGAACAGCTGCATTAGTACCTAGTCCACAAACAATCGAGAAAATTAATACCCAGATGATTGTTGGAATGGCACGAATTACCGCCATAAAAATTCTGATACTGCCACCTAGCCAAGCATTTGTAAGATTCTTTGAAGCCATCACGGCTAAAACAAACCCTACAACTGCTCCAATAACAGTCGTCATAATTGACAACAATAAACTGATACCCAAAGCTTGTAAAAGCATGACTATCCCATCACTACCAGCACTTGGTTGTAGAAACATTTGATTCAAAGTCATCATTAGACCCCTAAATGCCTCACCAATTTTTACATTAGCAGTATTCAAATGCGTCAACGTATAGACTGTTATCAAAACTAAAGATGTTATTACACCAATGATCATGTATCTGGATAAACTAGGATTACGCAATTTTATTTTTTGTGGTTGTGGAGATTTTGGATGCATAACTAATCTATCATCGCTATTAGAAATCATAAGATAACCTTTCTGATTTGATTCGATAATACTTCCAATGCAATTACAACGAGGATAATGGATAGAACCGTCATACCTGCAGCATCAAATCTAAAACTTTTGTAATATATGTCGAAAACAAAACCAATACCTGTACCTGTCAAAATACCAACCAACGTAGCATCACGTACATTATTCTCGATCATATATAAAATCCAACTAATTAAGCTGGGCATAATTTGTGGTAAGACTGCTTGAAATATAACTTGGAAATAACTTGCCCCGGTCGCTTTTAAGGCAAGCATTGTTTCACTAGCTTCATCTTCAATTATTTCCATGAATGCACGAATCAAGTAACCAACAGACATCAGTAGTAACGCTAAGAATCCAGTAAAGTCACTTTGCTTGAATGAGAATAATAAGATCATTGCCCAAGCTACTAACGGAATATTTCTGAAAAATGAAGCTATTCCACGTACAATTGTTTGCACTAGACTACTTCCACCAGTAACTTTGGAACCCATTATAGCAACCAATATTGCGATCAAAGAGGCAACTACGGTTGAAGCAATTGCTAACATTACTGTACCAATCAATTTTTGCCAGATACTTGGCAGAAAATGGACTGAATTAGCGGTTGGTTTAAAATTAACTCCCAACCAAGAGAACGCCTTAGGGATCGCAATGATTCCACTTAAACCATCAAATTTGAGAATCCAACTACTTAATAGATAAATACCTCCAATAAGTACGATGGCCCCAGTTTGTTTCCAATGTTTTCGAGCTAAATAATTTACAGGTGTTTGCATTAATCTAGCTCCTCAGTAACATTTTGATCATACAATGTCTTCAATATTTCCTCAGATAATGCATCTGCATCCTCATTAAAAACCATTTTCCCTTGTCGGATACCAATGATCTTGTCCGCATAATCTTTTGCTAAACCGATTTGATGCAAGTTAGCAATACAAATAATATTAAATTCCGTTGTTAAGTCTTTGAGCAATTGCATAACTGTCCGTGATGACGCTGGATCAAGTGATGCAATTGGTTCATCACAAAGAATAACTTTTGGATGTTGTATTAGTGATCTAGCGATACCAACACGTTGTTTTTGACCACCACTTAATTCCGAACAGCGTCTCAGAGCAAATTCTTCTAAACCAACTTTTTCTAGTAAAGTCATTGCTTCTTGCTTTTCTTCTTCTGTGTAGCGCCCAAACATCCCTGCAAGAGTAGATTTATAACCAAGGCGACCATGTAAAACATTTTCAATTACCGTCAATCGTTCAACTAGATTATAATTTTGAAAAACCATTCCAATCTGTCTACGATATCCGCGTAATTGTGTCTTATTAGCTGTCCTAAGGTCACCGCCGTCAAGTAAAATTTGACCGCCATCATCCTTGATCAATTGATTCAAACTGCGTAGAATCGTTGTTTTACCGGCACCAGAAGGACCGATAATCGCAACAAATGTTCCAGGGTCGACGGAAAAAGTAATATCTGTCAACGCCGGTTTATCCTTTTGATAGCTCTTCTCTAAATGTTTTACCTCTAGCATATTTTGTCCCCTTATTTACCAACTAGTTCATGAGTAGGTTTGTACCAGTCATCATTAACTGGAAGAAGTGTTGTTTTGGCACTCTTCTTTTGCCATAGAGTTGGATTCTTTGTTCCCTCTTTAGCAAATAGCTTTGGATTATCTGTTACATCTTTTGATGTGAAACGTTTTTGAATAGCTTTTTGATCTTTTTCGCTCAATGATTCTGTATTAACTACGAATGGTCCATTTTGTACTGGAAGAACTGAAATATTGATCATTTCTTTGCCCTTAAAGTCTGAGAATGGTGCATCTGCATCGTCTTTAACTTTGAATGTTGAACCAACCTTATCGTAACTACCATCTGAAACTTCTAGGAATGGTGCTAAATCAATATCATCAAATGCAGCAACATCTGCATCACCCTTTAGCAAGTTGATTGCTGAACCAGGATGTGAACTACCATAAAGAACTTTATCGAAGAACTTGCCACCTTCTGATAGCTTGTCCTTGTCTGCTAACTTGAAGTGCTTTTGGATCTCATCAGTTGGAACAGCGAAACCTGATGTTGAACTAGCTGAAACGAATGAAATTTTTTCACCCTTGATCTTATCGATATTATATTTGTCATCTTTCATATATGAAGCGGCTTTTTCTTTTGGAACCATTAAGTATGAACGATAACTTGCACCTTTAGTTGTTCCATCTTCACCCGATTGTAATAGGAATGGAAGAACTTTTTTGTTTTGTGCATGTGCTTGAATATAGCCATCAGCCCCCATGAATGCTAATTGAGCTTTACCTGAAGCGATTGCTTCAATTGCAACGTTGTAATCTGTTGTAGTTTGAATATCTACTTCTTTACCTGTTGCTTCGTGAATTTGCTTCTTCATCTCATCACGTGAAGCGGTGAAATTCTTAGCAGATTCATTTGGATAGAATACTACCGAGATCTTACCTGAATCTTTCTTTGCGCTAGCAGAGTTTTGACTGGAACAACCAGTTAAAACACCAACAAGCAATAACATTAACCCTAAACAAATTGTTATAAATCGCCCTTTTTTCATTAAGGAATACCCAACTTTCTCTTTCTTTTTTTGAACAAATCTAGCTTAACAAAGGAATGTATACGTTCTATATATTTAATGTAAAGATTGTATAGTTATGTAAAGAAATTCTTTACTGAAAATTTACAATGTAAAGATTGCTTTTATGTAAGCTTTATCCATCATGAATATATCGATTATTTGCATCAATTAATCAATTAATTTATTTATAAATTTTCATAGATAGTGAAGCTTATCTCAATGCAAATGGTTGACTTGAACCCCACTTCAACGTGTATCCTGAAAGCGTAATCAAAATTGGAGGAATTTATTTATGGCCTACAAAACAATCAATCCATTTAACAATGAAGTCGTAAAAGAATATGACAATGCAACTGAAGAAGATATAAAAAATACGCTTGAAATCGATGATAAACTCTATCATCAATTCAAAAAGCAGCCTATTTCTGATCGAGCAACAACTTTGCACAAAATTGCTGACTTGATGAGAAAAAACGAAGATGATCTTGCTAAGACAATGGTCTTAGACATGGGAAAGCTGATTGGTGAAGCAAAAGGTGAAGTTGAGCTCTGCGCTTTGATTGCCGATTATTTTGCTGACAACGCCGAGGACTTGCTCAAACCAACTCCAATCAAATCTGGTGCTGGGGAAGCTTGGATCGAAAAACAATCCACTGGTACAATCATGATGGTTGAACCATGGAACTTCCCTTACTATCAAATCATGCGTGTCTTTGCACCTAACTTTATGGTCGGTAATCCAATGATTTTGAAACACGCTTCTAACACTCCTGGATCTGCTGTTGCCTTTGAAAAAGTTGTCAATGATGCTGGCGCACCTGAAGGTAGTTTGACTAACTTGTTCCTATCGTACGATCAAGTTTCAGACATTATCGCTGACGACCGCATTCAAGGTGTCGCTTTGACCGGTTCAGAACGTGGAGGACAATCAGTCAACAGAGTGGCCGGTGAAAATCTAAAGAAATCCACTATGGAGCTTGGTGGAACAGATGCCTTCATCGTCACTAGTGATGCGGATATCAATCAAGTTATGAGCGTGGCTGCCAAAGCTAGAATCTATAATGCTGGTCAAGTTTGTACTTCTTCAAAGCGATTTATCGTCGCTGAAAATCTATATGATGAATTCGTTGATAGACTGACAAAGAAATTTGGCGAATTCAAGCCTGGCGATCCAATGGATCCAACTACTACACTTGCTCCAATGTCTTCAGCTAGAGCCAAAGATAAATTGGTTGAACAAGTAAATGAAGCCGTTAAGAACGGAGCTAAAGTTAAATTCGGTAACAAACCAATTGATTTACCTGGACAATTTTTCATGCCAACAATCCTTACTAATATAGATAGTAAGAATCCGGCATACTCTAAAGAAATGTTTGGACCAGTTGCACAAGTATATAAAGCATCTAGTGATGAAGAAGCCATCGCTATTGCCAATGATTCTAACTATGGTCTAGGCGGTATCGTTTTCTCTGGTAGCAAAGAACATGGTGCCGAAGTTGCTAAACAAATTGAAACTGGTATGGTTTTCGTCAATACATTCATGTTCACACTTCCCGAATTACCATTTGGTGGTGTTAAAAAGTCCGGATTCGGTCGTGAGATGAGTAGTTTGGGATTAGCAGCATTCGTTAACGAAAAACTTATCGTTGCGGTTGATAAACCAGATTTAAACAATTTAGCTGGTGGATTATTCTAATCTACTCAAAAAAACCATTCCAAACGGAATGGCTTTTTGTTATATTCTCTTAAAATAATCTTCAATAATAAAGTCAATATCATCCTGGTCCTCGTATCCAAAATCACCAGTATATTCCCTAACCTCAGACACCAAATTGACAACGCTACTTATACTTAGTTCTCTGTCCTTGGCATTATTGAATAAAATATCGTGATGTTCCAGAAATCTGATGGCTGACAATTTTACATGATCATTCATACATTCATGCTCAATATCAAAAAAACAGTCATCAATAAAAACCTCTTCTGGATACCCATATTCATTTTCCCAACCAGGATTCTTGAACTCGCCATTAAAGAAGTCATATTCAATTTGTCGAGGAATGTCTGGATAATCATTCAACATGGCTTCATATCCTCGTAATACCAAATAATCATGGATATATTCTTGTACTTCACCAAAATAGATCCAGCCCATCGGTTTACCTACAAATTCAGCAATGGCTTTAACCGTTAGATTAGTTGGGATACGGCGACAAGCAATATATTCTCGCAAATCATTAGACATCAATCCCGTCTTATCGGCCAATTCCGAAAGTAAGAGATTTTTTTCAGTTAATATTTTCTCGATCTGTACGCCAATCTTTTCTAATTGAATTTCCATAATATTATCAAACATAATAAAAAACCTTTCTCGTCATTAAAGTTTATAAGAATTTACTCTATAAACTAAAATACGTGAAAGGTTTGTTTTTTTACTTATGAAATTAAAACTCCGACACTTAAGAATACCAAAATCAAAACAACTATCATCAATAATAGCTTCATAACAAACTTGATCCACTTATCAAAACCTATATTTACCATCGACAGAGATACTAAGATCAAACCTGTTGGAGCAATCAAACCAATTAAGCCTTGCCCCCAGTTATAAGCATCAATGATCAAGGCACGATCGATACCAACAACATCGGCTAACGGTGCCATGATAGGCATTGATAGCACGGCAAGTCCTGATGACGATTGAATAAAGAATCCTAGAATTATGTAGACAAAGAATAATACACAAATGAAGAGTATATTGTTCATCCCACTGATTTGGTTACTGAAGTAGTTCATGATCGTATCACTAACGTAACTATTTTCCATTACGATACCAACTGAACGTGCCAGTCCAACGGTTAATGCAACACCTAATAGGTCTGCAGCACCAGAAACGAAGCTCTGAACGAATTTTTTCTCACCAAGTCCTGCAACAAACACTAAGACATAAGTTACAGCTAGGAAGACTACAGCAATTTCTGTGAAGTACCAGCCGAGCTGTTGAACTCCCCAGATCATAACAACAAAACCTAATGCAAAGATAATCAATGACAGTTTTTGGCGAAGCGTAAAGACTTTTTCTTCAGTCATATCTTCATCTAAGAACTGCTCACGATCAGCTTCCATCTGATCAGCAACTAATGAATTTGCCGGATCCTTACGGACCTTTTCACCATATCTAATCGTGTAAATAATTGAAATACCAACTGCAGCAACCCACATCAAGACTCTTAGCGGCATACCATCGGTAAAGGTAATACCAGCCGCATTCGATGCGATAACTGTTGAGAACGGATTAATCGTCGAACTCATCGTACCAATGGCAGTTCCCAGATAAACTGTCGCGATTGCGGTCAGTGTATCATATCCTGCCAGCAAGAATATTGGGATAAGGATTGGGTAAAACGCAATTGTTTCTTCGGCCAATCCAAAGGTCGTACCTCCCAAAGCAATCAATGACATGACAATGATGATCAGCCACTTCTGCTTACCATTCAATATTTCCGACAGACGTTTCATACCAGCATCCATTGCTCCAGTGGCATTAACGATCCCGATAACCCCACCTAATATAAGAATAAAGACAATAATATCAACACTATCAACAATACCTTGAACTTGTGATGTTAGGAATTGATTGATAGTCCCAAAGACGCCACGCTTCGGTTTTTTGATTCCTTCATAAGAATTAGGAATCGCCGCCGGACGATAAATAGTTCCGTCCTTAAACTTAGACAACTTGATATTGATCTTATACTTATCAAGCGTCTTCTTAGTTGCGGGCTCTTCTTTCACCTTACCTTTCGGATTGGTAATGACGAAAGCGTTGCTTTCAGAACTGTATTCAAGCGTTGAATACTTACCAGAAGGTATGAAGAAAGTTAAAGCCTGAACTGCAATTAAAACAATGACTATGACCGTATAGGCCGACGGAAAGGCGTGTTTTTTCTTTTTCGTAGTAGCCATGATTTAATACCCCTTTTTCAAAATTTGACTAAACAAATTTAGTCCCATTTAAAAGTATATCATAGGTTATGCAAGCCTTTACATAGATATTGTGAATTATTTAACTTTCAAAATCATAATACCAACTGCCAAGTAACACCAAACTTATCAGTCACCCAAGTAGCCTTTTCATATTCACATATTGGTTCAGGTCCCATAACAATTGTCCCTTCGTTAGATAATGCATCGAATAATTCATCAAACTCATTTTCAGAGCTACATTCGACCATCAAAGAAAAGGACCAATTCAGATCTGGTGCCTTCTTGTCATGCTTCATATCCAAAAAATTAACGTCCATGCCATCAATGTTGAGCACACCTTGAAATACCTTGTCATTTTTGCCCTGTGGATCATCATCAAATTTGTCCATTTGAGTAATCTCAGCGTTTGGAATGATCTCCGCATAATAGCGCATCGCTACTTCAGAATTACCATTGAGAGTAATAAATGGTGTAATTGATTTCATCTGAAAGACCTCCCATTTTTCAAAGAGAATAACATATTTTTTTAGAGAAGCTTTACTAAAACGGTCTAAAAATTTATTTATAAAAGGTTATTACTAGCCAAATATACCAGTAAGATGATATTCTATCATTACTAAAAAATTATGATAACGATTAGGAGATGACCTATGAAAATAACTATTCAGAAAGAATTATTACAACTATTATCCTCAAATGTAGAACCAAAGATCAGTATTATTCTTCCGATTCATCCCGAAACTCCCCAAATCGAAAACAATATTTTAACTTATAAAAATTTACTCAAAGATGTCAAAAAGGATTTGGAACTTAACTACCCTCGTCGTGACTGGAGTGAGATAGTCGCTAAACTAGACAACTTGATTCTTGACCGTGGCCTGTGGAACTCTGCCAGTCGATCTCTACTTATCTTTGGCAACAACGAGAATCTACAAATCTGCGAATTAAACCACGACGTACAACCAAAGGCTCACGTCGGTAGTACTTTCTTGATTCAAGATTTATTCAGTCAAGAAGAATTAGCCGACAAGCCACAATACATCATTAATCTAAGCCGTGACCGTATTAACATTATCGACATTGCTAGTCTCAAGGCCATCGAATTTGCGGAAATTCATGCTAACTTCTCCGATTATTATTCCGACTTCGATGCTAATTCCAACTTAAACTCTGGTTCATATGGTGGATTGAACGGTTCATACCATGGACACCGGACAAAATCTGAAGAACAACAAAAAGATCAGTTGATCTACTATCGTTACTTAGATAGAGAACTATCCAAGATGCACAAAGAACAAGGTTTCAATTTCATTATTGCCGGATTGCCTGAAGTCCTTGATAATTACCTTAATAATTATGGCAATGCCGATTACATATACGATGTGATTCACGGTTCAGTCATTAATCTCTCTCAGCGTGATTTAGCTAATAAGATTCAAAAAATTTTCCAAGATCAAAAAATGATTACAACTCAAACACTAATGAAAGAGTACAATCAAGCTCATCGCCAAGACAAAGTCCTGAATGATGTCGACAGTATCTCACATGCTTTGAACAACGAACGTGTAAAATCACTGATTTCATTTAACAATGGTGATTCATATTCAGTTGATCAAAATAAATTAATGCTACAAGCAACATTAAATAAAATTCATTGCCGGGTGCTTGAAACTCCTGAAAAGTCTGATTTGCCAACAATCAGTGCCATAGTCTACTAAATAAAACTGCTACTGAAATAATTCAGTAGCAGTTTTTTTATGTTTTATTATTGACAATCATTCGGTACCGAACTATAATCACTTTTGAAATAAAGGTTCGGTACCGAATCAATTTATAATAATAGAAATGAGGAATTTAATATGAGTACATTAACAGATGATTTGATGAAACAATTACACTTTATCAGTGAGGCCAGTAACAACTACATGCATCAGAATAAACAACGACTGTCCGGCCAACAACGAGTACTAGCAATTCTGCGCTTGGAAGATGGACTAAGCCAACGCTACCTAACAGAAGTACTAGATCTGCGTCCTAGTTCTGTAGCTGAATTACTAAAAAAATTAGAAACAAACGGCGACATCACTCGTAAAGAAGATGATAATGACAAACGTACTAAGTTAGTTTATTTAACTGAAGTTGGTCGTAAAAAAGCCGATGAAAATGCATCCCTCAAAGATGAGGATTATAGTGATACCTTCTTCGCGGGACTAAACGACGATGAAAAGCAATCATTCAGCGATAACTTAACTAAAATTGCTAATGGTTGGGACGACGATTTCAAACAACAAACTGACAAGTTCGTTGACCCGATGGATCGGATGCAACAAATGCAAAAAGTTCACGAAACGATGATGGCAAAATTTGGAAATGATTGGCAAGATATGTCACCTGAGGACATGCGTCATCAAATGCGCAAACAAATGCGTAAGGCTATGAAAAATGGTGATATTCCCGAAAGCTATGGCATGGGAATGGGATTCATGCCTGGTATGATGAATCACGATTGTGGTAACCATAGAGATCACAGAAATCGTAGACCCAACAATTTCAGATTTTAATTTTTGATAATTTAGAGGATATAAATAATGCGTAGTGAAGCAGTTATGAGACGAGATCTGCCACGTTCAAAAGGCAATATCAAACTCAAAGAATTTTTACAATTGATCAACAGTGTAAACCCTAAAAAAGGAATCTTCATTTTGGGATTACTACTAAGTTTAGTTACTAGTGGAGCCAGCTTAGTTGTACCACAGTTAACCAAAGGACTAGTTGATACTAGCCAACTGGCCAAAATCGACGGCAAGATGCTAGCGGTTTTGATACTGGCGTTTGCAATTCAACTGGGGTTTGGAACTATTGGCGGATTTCTTCTACGTTATGTCGGAGAAAGTGCCGTTAAAACATTACGTGAAAAGCTTTGGAATCACCTTCTGAAACTCCCCGTCAGTTATTTCGACGATCACAAATCAGGTGAAAGCAGTTCGCGATTAGTCAACGACACATCTGTTATCAAAGACCTAGTAACTTCTCAATTCCCTAACTTCATTACCGGTGGAATTCAACTAGTCGGATCCATGATCATTCTATTCATAATGGATTGGAAAATGGCCGCTATTATGTTTAGTGCTGTGCCTATTTTTGCATTGATCCTATTACCAGTAGGAAGAATCCTGTCAAAACTTGGTCGTCAACTTCAAGCAGCTACTGCAGATTTCAATGCCGATGCTAGTGAAAAATTATCTGAAGTTCGTTTGATCAAATCTAGCAACGGTGAAGCATTTGAAAAAACAACTGGTGGCGGTTTTATCAACAACATCTTCACACTAGGCGTTAAAGATGCCAAAGTCGAAGCCGTCCTCCAGCCTATTATGATGACTGCCATGTTAGGAATTTTCGTTGGTATATTAGGTTACGGCGCTGTTAGAGTTCAATCCGGAACTATGACTAGTGGTGCATTAGTTGCCTTCCTACTGTATCTATTCAATATTATCGCACCTGTGACTAGCTTTGCGACTTTCTTCTCTCAAGTTCAAAAAGCTATGGGATCAACTGAACGAATTCAAGAGATTCTTAATACTGAACTAGAACCAGTTGAAGACGGCGACAAACTTGATGTTGAAGGTAAAACTATTACTGCTAATAACATTTCCTTCAGTTACGAACCTAATCATCCTATTTTGACCAATGTTTCGTTTGAAGCTAAACCTAATACGGTTATCGCTTTTGCGGGGCCAAGTGGTGGCGGTAAATCAACTCTATTTTCACTTCTAGAACGTTTTTACAAACCTACAAGTGGTCAATTAACCGTTGGAAACAGCAATATCGAAAATATTAACGTATCAAATTGGCGTTCACAAATTGGTTACGTCTCACAAGATAGTGCCGTGTTTGCTGGAACGATTCGTGATAATCTTCAATATGGATTAGATAAAACTCTGACAGATGACGAACTATGGCACGGACTTGAGCTGGCTTATGCCGACAAATTTGTTAAAGAATTTCCTGAACAGTTAAACACTCAAATTGGTGAAAGAGGGGTTAAATTGTCAGGTGGTCAAAAGCAACGTATCGCCATTGCTCGAGCCTTCTTACGTGACCCTAAGGTTCTAATGTTAGATGAAGCGACTGCCAGTCTAGATTCTGAATCAGAAGAAAAAGTTCAATGTGCTTTGGAACAACTAATGATTGGTCGGACAACACTAGTTATCGCTCATCGATTATCCACAATCGTTGGTGCTGACCAAATCTACTTCATTGAACATGGCCAAGTTACTGGTCATGGCACACATACAGAATTAATTGCGCATCACAAACTATATGCGCAATATGTAAATGAACAAATGGTTAACTAAAAATAGCCTGCCGAATTCGGCAGGCTATTTATTTGTCTAAACTGTTAATAATCTGTTTCTTATAATTCAAAAATTCCTTTGATAATAAAAAGTTCTTCGCTTTTTTTGATCCACTATCGATTTCAATACTTTCAAAACTATCGACCTGGCTGCCCTTTAAGACATAAACTCGATTGGATAGTTTTATCGCTTCATCAATATCATGCGTGATAAACAAAGTC
The DNA here is from genome assembly GCF_003946575.1 of Companilactobacillus jidongensis. Classification (GTDB taxonomy): domain Bacteria; phylum Bacillota; class Bacilli; order Lactobacillales; family Lactobacillaceae; genus Companilactobacillus; species Companilactobacillus jidongensis. The sequence continues at coordinate 56,615 of NZ_RHOP01000002.1, forward strand.
GTTAATCCAAGATTCTTATGAATCTTCAAATACCATGATTGTATTTCTGACTTCGTAAATGTGTCTAAAGCACTAAAGGGTTCGTCCAATAAAATCAAATTGGCAGAAAACAAGTAAGTTCTCAACAAAGCAATTCGTTGCCGCATCCCTCCAGATAATTCATCCGGATATGACTTTCTCACCATCTCAAATCCAAATTCCTTTAACAATTCATCCGCCTGAATCAATGCTTGTTTCTTCTTACACCCCTTTAATAACAATGGCAATGCCACATTCTGTTCCACTGTCTTATATGGCAGTAACAAGTCTTTCTGGAGCATATACGAAACATTACCAGGATGGTTCAAGATCGATTTATCATCCAAATATACTTCACCCTGACCAGGATCTAGTAATCCGGCAATAATATTGAACAAAGTTGATTTACCGACGCCACTAGGACCCACAATACTGACGATCTCATGCTCATCAACATAAAAGCTCAAATCATTCAGTATCTTCTTGTATTCAAAACTCTTTGAAATATGTTCTACGACTAATTTTGGCATGCAATTACTCCGGTAAATACTTATCAGTAAAACCAGTATTATTTGGAATCTTGTTCTTAACTAATTTATTCTCACCTAACCAGTCATAGAAGGCATTCCAACGTTGTGGATCAATGTAACCCCAACGTGACTGTTCAGCCTTATATTGCTTAGAGATCCATGCTTGACTGGCTTGAACTAGCTTATTATTTAATTCCGGAACTTGTTTAACTAGAATGTTAGCTGCTGCTTTAGGATGATCAACCGAGTAATCATAGCCCTGTGAAGTGGCCTTCAAGAATTTCTTAGCTGTATCAGGATCCTTCTTCAAGAACGAATTATTCGAAATAACAACCGGTGTGTAATAATCAAAGGTTGAATTTAAATCTTTGAAATAGAAGTAGTCTACTGGCACTTTTTGTTGCTTAGCAGAAATACCTCCCCAACCATAGAAGACCCAGATTGCATCTGCTTGTTTTTCTTTCAGTGCCTTTGGCTCATCCACAATATTATTTGGAATCATTTTTAACTTGCTGTAATCTCCACCATCTTGTTCCATGACATTCTTGATCATTGCTTTTTCGATCGGTGAATCCCAGGTTGCATAGGTCTTTCCTTCTAACCCCTTAGGGCGATCGATACCATCACCTTTACGTGACATAATGCCTGATGTATTGTGCTGCATGATAGCCGCTACAGCAGTGATTGGCAATGGTTTCTTGGAAGCATAGTTAGCTGCTAACGTATCTTGAGCTGAAATACCAAAATCAGCCTTACCACTGGCTACAATCGAACTCGCATCACCATCTGATGGTTGAACAATTTTTACATCCAAACCTTGTTTCTTAAAATACCCCTTTTGTTTAGCAACGTATAAACCAGTATGATTCGTATTCGGTGTCCAATCAAGTACGATCGTTACCTTTTTTAAATCTTTAGCTGCTTGTTTTGAATTTGCCTTATTACTACATCCCGCAAAAATTGTAAAAATACTTAAAATCAATAATACTTTCCATTTTAACTTCATGTTGTTCCCCCGTAATTTAATTCCTTTTCCAAGGCATACTATATTTTTCAATCACATTAACCACTGCAACCAATAACAAACTTATAATTGAGATCAGAAATATCACTGCAAACATCTTGTCAAAGTCATATGACTTGCGAACTCGCGTCATGTAGACACCCAGACCAACAAATCCTCCCAGCCATTCTGAGATAACTGCACCGATAACTGCGTAAGTAACTGCGATTCGTAACGCTGAAAAGAAATCTCCTAAACTAGCCGGCAATTTGATATGAGTAAAGATTTGAAATTGATTAGCACCCATTGATCGTAATAACCGTATTTCATCCGCATCAACTGACGAAAATCCATTCAACATCGCTACCGATACTGGAAAAAATATCGTGATAACGATCAAGACTACTTTTGGCATAATTCCAAATCCAAACCAAATCGTTAATAACGGTGCGATTGCTACTGTGGGAATTGTTTGAGTCAAGACTAGTACTGGATACAGCGCATCTTTGACGCTCTTGAAATGATCCATGAATATTGCTGCAATAATTCCTAAACTGACACCCGAGATCAACCCGACTACTGCCTCAACCAACGTGACTTTAGCGTGAAATACCAGTAAGTGAAAATCACTGATAAACGCCTGAACAACTTGTAATGGCGACGGAAGCATAAAATCCGGTACTAACTTAAAAAAGCTCGCTGACTGCCAGATAATAATTACTAAAACTACCGAAAGAATTGAGTAAATATTAATGTTGGTGCTTCTTTGTTTTTTTCTCAATACTCAAGACTTCCCCTTCTGGCTTATACACAATCTTAATATATGCAGAAACACTAGGTGCACCAGCTTCAATGGCAACAAGCTGACATTTTTTAACGATTTCCATTAACTCATCGTATTCGCCTTCGATTGAAGTCTCAAAAGCTCCAACTTGATAATTCAAACCAGTACTGGCAATATAAGCAATAACCTTATCTACAATACCGATCAAGTTATCTTCATCCTTGGCGTTTGGTAAAACTTGAATTGCTACACTAGCTTCCATATTGATTTCCCCATTTCAATTATTTATAAAAAAAGACACTCCCCCAGAATAGAGAAATGCCGAATTCGTCAACTAAATGACTCGCTCCCTACGCTGGTATTGACCAACAGGTTCAAAGGGTCAGGTTATACCTTCTCAACGCATACGCGTTCCCCTGCAAAATATTATATTGCTCCTAAAATGATGTACTTGTGATATATCTGCTGCTTTAGGACTCCCAAAGATTACAGGATGAAAAAAGGCCTGTCAATTTATCAACAATGGACTTATTGATTCATGACAGACCTACACATCGTGCTATGATTGAATTTTTATCTAAATTTTTACCTAGTTATTATATTAACGTATAACCATATATTAATTATTAAATGGCACTGATTCTAGCATTGGCATTGGCGAATTCAAAAATTCAATGGCAAATTTTTGATCGTAGATCCAGGATTTAATTTGCGTCTTTTGTAAAATCAATGGCATCCGATCATGAATTTTTATCATTGAATCATTGGGTGCAGTTGTCAGCAAGACACTATGTGGTTCCCCATCAAAATTCTTATAACAACCGGCAATATAGAGTGTTTCAGGATCACTACCATAATTAAAACGATGTTTAACTTTGTCATCCGACCATTCAAAAAATCCTGTCGTGGGATATACACAACGCCTATTCATAAATGACTCCGCAAACATTGGCTTTTGCATAATCGTCTCTGAACGAGCATTGATCACATTTTGACCTTGTTTAAATCCGGGAAATCCCCATTTCATCGTTACAACTTGGACCTGATTTGTACCAGATCTAACGATTGCTGTTTGATCTGTGGGAAAGATTTCTCCAGTCTTAGGCTCATAGCCGTTTTCCACAGCTAACTGATAGATTTTGTTGATTTCGTCATTATCATTGGGTTGAAAAGTAAATCTTCCACACATAGTAATAGCTCCTTAATACTTATTATCTTGCGGTAAGCCCACATATATACGCCACATAACAGGCAAAATCACCTTGGCGTTTCCGTTCTTGACCGAAACGTTCTTTACCAATGATCTTGCGCCAGCCAGTGTCCATATTTCTTTGCTTTAAATATCTTTCTAAAATATCTACATTGTTGATAACCGCATCATGTTTTCTAGTTCTTTTTAAATCAGTATCATTTCGAACCTTGTTAGTTGAAATACTCCAGACCGCTCTAATATTTGCATATGAAATACAAGCATTTACAAGATCATTATATAGCTCTCTTGCATCTTTACCCGCTCCATCCACTGATGACAAGATATGTTGATGTGCTTTTTTAGCCTCCTCAAAAGTAAGGACTGGTGCTTTCGATAAGATTTCATCATAATCAAACATTATCTGACCTCTTTAATTATATTTACATTCTATGTTATCATACAAAATTTTGAGCACAAAAAAACACTCACCAACAGGTGAGTGTCCAAAGTGTAATATCTGGAATATATTAACGTTTTGAGAATTGTGAAGCTTTACGAGCTTTTTTAAGACCTGGTTTCTTACGTTCCTTCATACGAGGGTCACGTGTTAAGAGACCAGCTGCTTTAAGAGTAGGTCTAAAGTCTGGATCGACATTTAGAAGTGCTCTAGCAATACCATGTCTGATTGCTCCAGCTTGTCCTGAGAAGCCACCACCATTAACGTTAGCAATAACGTCATAGTTAGCACCTGTTTCAGTAAGATCTAATGGTTGTTTCATATCAGCAATCAAATTGTCAAAAGGAATGTAATCTTTGACATCACGCTTGTTGATAGTAATTTTTCCGTTTCCGGGAACTAATAGAACACGGGCTGTTGAGTCTTTACGACGGCCTGTTCCAGCATATGATACTTGTGCCAAAATGTTTTCCTCCTTAAATTAGTTTGTTGATATCCAACTCTTCTGGATTTTGTGCTTGGTGATTGTGATCAGGACCTGCATAAACATGCAACTTCTTGATTTCAAGACGACCAAGAGTGTTCTTAGGTAACATACCACGAATTGAGTCTTCAACAAACATCTCAGGTTTTGTTGCTCTCTTTTCGCCGGCACTAATGCTCTTCAAACCACCTGGATGATCTGAGTGAGAATAATAAATCTTTCCCTTTGCTTTTTTACCTGTTAATTTTACTTTATCTGCATTGATGATAATAACATTATCACCTGTATCAACGTTAGGTGTGTAAATTGGCTTGTTCTTACCTCTAAGAATTGAAGCTACAACTGATGAAAGTCTACCTAAAACGACATCTTCACCATCAATCACATACCATTTACGTTCAACTTCACTTGCTTTTGCTAATGGTGTTGTACGCACTTTAAATTCCTCCAGTTTCTACGTCTGTTTGACACTCAATAAGTTTCCGGGGCTCATCGTGGGGCAAACAATACCAACAACAATAATACTTGGTATTGTTCCATAAGTCAATAATTATCCACAGGTTTTATTCATAAAATACCTGTTTCAAATAAAGCCCACTAGCCGGTGCCGTCCCGCGTGCCTCTTGACGGTCTTTTACTTCAAATAATCTCAAAAAATCATGAACGTCTCGTCTGCCATTACCAATTTCCAGTAATGTAGCAACAAGAATGCGCACCATATTATATAGGAAACCATTTCCGGTAAATTCAAAAACCAATTCATTTTCCGATTCTATATATTTTACCGTAGCTGAGTAGATTGTGCGAACTTTATTTTCAATTACTCCACCAGATGCCGCAAAACTTGTAAAATCATGCTCACCTTCAAGGTCTTTCAGCGCAACTTTGATCTTGTCCGCATCGATCGGATATTGATAATGACCTGTGTAAAACCGCTTAAAGGGATTAGTGTAATGGCCCAAGTCGACTCGATATTGATAAGTTTTTCGTTTTACACCAAAACGCGCATGAAAATTCTCGTCAACTATCTCAGAGTTTTCCACAATCACATCTAAAGGCATAAGTGAATTGATTGCCCTCAACATATTTTCAGCTGCCATATTCCCAGGATAATCAAAGTGAATAACTTGGCCTAACGCATGCACGCCAGCATCAGTTCTACCCGAACCATAGACTTCAACATGTGTACCTTTAGTCATTTTGGATAATGCCTTTTCCACTTCACCTTGAACTGTACGCATATCTGGCTGACGCTGAAAACCATGAAATTTGGTACCATCATAAGCAATGGTTAACTTATATCTTGTCATATTTAATAACTCCGAATAAATAATAAAATTACCGTGATCAGCAACATCACAATTGCTGCAACCGTATCACGTGTAGACCAACTCAGAACACGATATTTACTACGTCCCTCACCGTCTTTATATCCACGAGACTCCATGGCGATGGCCAAATCATAAGCAATCGAAAAACTACTGACAAATAGAGGAATCAAAATTGGTACGAAAGATTTGATCCGTTTGATCAATCCACCTTCACCAAAATCAACCCCACGTGCTCTTTGAGCATCCATGATCTTAGTTGTCTCATCGATCAATAGTGGCACGAACCTTAATGCAATCGACAACATCAAAGCAACTTGTGTTACTGGAAACTTGATAGCCTTTAACGGCTTTAAAATGCTCTCGATTGAATCAGAAATCTCGATAGGTGTCGTTGTCAATGTCAGTAAAGTTGAAACAAAAATAATCAGCACGAAACGTACAAAAATATATGCTGAGATAACCAATCCTTCTTTGGAAAGAGTCAGTATTCCAAAGCTCCACAGAGGATGTTGACTTGGAGTAAAGAACATCTGCAGCACAACTGTAAACAATATTAGCCAAAACATCGGTCGAAGTCCTCTAAGAAAGAAACCTAAATTGATTTTTGACAGATATACCGCAAATAAAACAAACAATAGCAAAAAGCCATAAGATGCAACATTGTTTGCTAAAAATACAATTCCAATAAAATAAAATGTAATCAAAAACTTTCCACGAGGATCAAGCCGATAGAGCAATGAATCCCCTGGTAAATATCTCCCAAGAATTAATTTGTTCATTTAATCACCATTAATTTGTCGTTTTATTTCAGTTGATAAGTCACTGATAGTTATAGGTAATTGATCGAAGTTAAAATACTTTTGTGATAACTTCTGTGCAAAAATCGCACTTTGGGGAAGTGTCAACATATCATCTGTTAATAACTTTTGATTGTTGAAAACTTCCATAGGTGTTCCTTCAGCAATTTTTTTACCATCATGCATAACTACTACTTCGTCTGCATAGTTGGCAACATCATCCATATTGTGTGTGATCAGAATAATAGTACGGCCCTCTGTTTGTAAATTCTTAAACAGATCCATTATTTCCTTGCGACCAACTGGGTCAAGTCCGGCTGTTGGCTCATCCAAAATAATTGTTTCCGGATGAGTTGCTAGAACTCCAGCAATTGCTACACGCCTCATCTGTCCACCTGATAGATCAAAAGGAGATTTGCTTAAATATTTTTCGTCCAAACCCACAAGTTTAATCATATCATGTGCAGCCGTCTTTGCATCCTCTTCAGAGACACCAAAATTCATCGGTCCAAACATAATATCTTTTTCCACAGTGTCTTCGAATAACTGACTTTCAGGAAATTGGAATACCATACCGACATTTTTGCGAAGTGACTTCAAATTCTTATTATTAGTTTCAGCGTTGATCTCCCTGTCGCCGACCATAATAGTCCCACTAGTAGGTTTCAATAGTGCGTTAATATGCCGTACTAAGGTTGACTTCCCACTACCTGTTTTACCGATAATTGCTGTGAACTTTTTATCTTTGATATCAACTGACACGTCATCCAGTCCCAAGGCTGCCAGAGGATTATTTGCTTCATATGCGTGCGTTACATGTTTGAAGATGATTTCCATATGCTTTTAACTAACTCCTCTTCATTTAAGTAGCCTTCAGGCAATTCTACAGTGTCTCTTAATGAGTTTGCCACTTGACTCGAAAACGGCTCCTCAAGTCCAAAATTGGTCAGCTCAGGGCCAAGATCGTAAATAGCTTTGGGATCAGAATCTTCCACAACTCTTCCATCATTTAAAACAACGATTCTTTCAGACAATTGTGTTTCTTCAATATCATGAGTGATCGAAATAATTGTGATCTCTTGCTCTTTGCGAAGACGCTTAATCAAATCCAGAACTGTCTTACGCCCATTAGGGTCTAGCATACTGGTAGACTCATCCATGATAATAATCTGTGGCTTGGTAGCCAGCACTCCAGCAATCGCTACACGCTGTTTTTGTCCACCTGAGAGAGATTGTGGATCACGTGTCTTATATGACTGCATGTCAACCATCTGTAGAGCTTGATCAACCTCTTTGATCATCTTATTGCGAGGTACACCCTGATTTTCTAAACCAAAAGCCACATCGTCCTCAACCGTTGCTCCAACGAATTGATGATCTGGATTTTGAAAAACTATTCCGATTTTTTCCCTAGCTTCCCAGATATTTTCTTCGTCTATGATTTGACCAGCTATTTCAATCGTACCTGAGTCACATTCAATTAGACCATCAATGAGTTTAGTAAGTGTAGATTTACCACTACCGTTCTTACCAACTATTGATAGCCATTCATTAGAATGAATATCTAATGAAAGATTATTGATTGCGGGAGCCTCTGAATCCGGATATGTATATGTTACATCTTTTATAGAAATTATATTCTCCAATTGTTTCTCCTCAATATCTGCTAGTTATATCATAGCGAAAAAAAGTGTTTTTGGGTAAAAAAAAATCATTCGACAAATTAGTGTTTCGTTTTACCGAAATCTCAGAGATAGACTTAGCTATTTTCATAACCATCATCTTAACACTCACTAATTCATCAGAATGACTGATTTTTAATAAACTTATTATTAAACTAATTCAATAATAACCATTGGAGCTGCGTCGCCACGGCGAGGGGCAGTCTTCAAAATACGTGTATATCCACCATTACGCTCTTGGTAACGAGGTGCAATATCACTAAACAACTTTTGAAGTGCTGATTGAATAACAACTGCATCGTCTTCTTCTGAAATGTTAGCAACTTCGTTTCTAACATATGCAGCAGCTTGACGACGAGCGTGAAGATCTCCACGCTTACCAAGGGTAATCATCTTTTCAGTTGTACGGCTGATTTCCTTAGCACGAGTTTCAGTTGTAACAATACGTTCATTAATGATTAAATCAGTAGTTAAATCACGTAACATTGCTTTTCTTTGAGAACTTGTACGTCCTAATTTACGGTAGCCCATGTCTATACCTCCTGTTTGAATTTCAGACTATTAGTCTTCTTGCCTTAATGACAATCCAAGATCAGCGAGCTTTTCTTTAACCTCAACTAATGACTTGCGTCCAAGATTACGAACTCTCATCATATCAGCCTCAGATTTTTCAGTTAGCTCTTGCACAGTATTAATACCGGCACGCTTCAAACAATTGTATGAACGAACTGATAAGTCCAATTCTTCAATTGTCATTTCAAGCTTCTTCTCTTTTTGTGTTTCTTCTTTTTCGATCATCATATCAGCGCTCTTAGCTTCTTCTGTAAGGTTTACAAAACTTGTTAAGTGTTCTGTAAGAATCTTAGCAGATAAACTAATAGCTTCTCTTGGTCCAATTGAACCATTTGTCCAGATATCAATTGTTAATTTGTCGAAGTCGTTTCTCTTACCCACACGAGTGTTTTCAACTTGATAGTTAACTTTATCTACTGGTGTAAAAATAGAGTCAACTGGCAAAACACCGATAGGTGTTTCATCTGTCTTATTTTGTTCTGCAGGAGTATATCCACGACCATTTTTAATTGTCATTTGCATGTGGAAGTGTCCACCCTCAGCAACAGTACAAATAAATTGTTCTGGATCGAGGATTTCCAAATCATCGTCAGCTTTGATGTCCTTTGCCGTTACAGTAGCAGGACCAACAACGTCGATTTCAGCTTTTAAACTGTCTTCAGCATAAGATTTTAGGTTTAAACCTTTAACGTTTAGCACAACTTGTGTAACGTCTTCGATCACACCATCAATAGCTGAGAATTCATGCAATACACCATCTATTTGAATATCTGAAACCGCTGTGCCGGGTAATGATGCCAATAGTACTCTACGTAGAGAGTTTCCTAAAGTTGTACCATAACCTCTTTCCAACGGTTCGATAATATACTTACCGTAATCATTGCTTTCTTCAACTGCAGTGATAGTTGGCTTTTCAAATTCGATCATTCGGTTAGTTCCCCTTTCAAAACGAAATGTGTGTAGCTTAGTTCATATGGGTATAAAACCATTCTATACACGACGACGCTTTGGAGGACGTGAGCCATTATGAGGAACTGGTGTGACGTCACGAATAGCTGTGATTTCCAATCCAGTAGCTTGTAATGAACGAATTGCAGCTTCACGACCTGAACCAGGACCCTTAACAGCTACTTCGACTGTTTTCATACCATGTTCCATTGATTCTTTAGCAGCTGCTTCACCAGCCATTTGTGCGGCAAATGGTGTTGATTTACGGCTTCCTTTGAATCCTAATGCACCGGCTGATGACCATGAAACGGCATTACCGTTAACATCAGTAATCATAACTAGTGTGTTGTTGAAAGTGGAGTGGATATGTGCAACACCAGATTCAATATGCTTCTTAGTACGGCGCTTACGACCTTTACTTTGTGCCATGAATTAACCTCCTATCTGTTAATTACTTCTTCTTACCCGCGATAGATACTTTCTTACCTTTACGAGTTCTTGCATTGTTCTTTGTGTTTTGACCTCTAACTGGTAAACCACGACGATGTCTCATTCCACGGTATGAACCAATTTCTTGTAGTCTCTTAATGTCCATGCTTACTGAACGACGTAAGTCACCTTCAACACGTACTTTGTCAACTTCTGCACGAATCTTATCTTCTTGATCAGGAGTTAAGTCTCTTGTACGTACGTCTTCAGAAACGCCGGCATCTTTTAGCACTTTTTGGGCTGTTGTATTACCAATACCAAAAATGTATGTTAAGGCAATAACGATTCTCTTATCACGAGGTAAATCTACACCTGCTATACGAGCCATTAATTGCACCTCCTATATTTTTATTATCCTTGTCTTTGTTTGTGCTTTGGATCTGCAGAGCAAATAACCATAACGCGACCGCGTCTCTTAATTACTTTACAGTGTTCGCACATAGGTTTAACGGATGGTCTTACTTTCATGTTGGAACCTCCATTCCATTAAAATCATATTATCTGTATCTATATGTAATTCTTCCCTTGGTTAAATCATAAGGGGATAATTCCACGGTAACTTTATCACCGGGTAAAATTCTAATGTAGTGCATACGGATTTTACCTGAGACATGGGCCAACACAGTTGCTCCATTTTCAAGCTTTACCTTAAACATTGCATTAGGCAATGTTTCTGAAATTGTACCTTCTACTTCAATGACATCTTCTTTTGCCAAAGATATTAACCTCCATCGGGATGAAATTCATCTGCATATACCGCAAGATTATACAATAATCTCACGAACATGTAAACAAATAAAAGTAAAAAGTCTTACAGACTTTGTAAAACTTTCTTTACTTCGTTATAAACTTCATCTATTTCTTGTTCACCATTGACCTTATGTAACAAGTTTAACTTGTCATAAAAATCAATTAATGGTGTATTCATTTCAATATTAACTTTTAATCTGTTCTTAACTGTTTCTGGTTTGTCATCCTCACGTTGGAAGAAATCATGTCCGCCACAGACGTCACACGTTCCTTCAACCTTAGTAGGATTGTAGATCTTATGGTACGTAGCTCCACATGTTGAACAAATATATCTTCCAGATAAACGATCAACTAATGCCTCAGGCTTTACATCTATGTAGATGACAGCATCTATAGGTTTGTTTACATTCTTTGCAATTGTCTGTAAAGCATTTGCCTGTTCAAGAGTTCTCGGAAATCCATCAAGCATATATCCATTCTTTTGAACGTCTTCCTTAGCTAAACGTTCTTCAACGATAGCTTCAGTAACGTCATCAGGAACTAACGCACCCTTGTCGATAAATCCTTTGGCTTTTAGACCAACTTCAGTTTTATCTGACATAGCTTGTCTGAACATATCTCCAGTAGAAATATGAACAACCTTAAAATCTTCAACAATCTTTTCAGCTTGAGTACCCTTACCAGCACCAGGTAATCCCATCAATACAATATTCATTGTCACATCTCCAATTATCTAATAAACCCAACGTATTCACGTTTCATCAATAGACCTCTCAATTGACGATCCATTTCTAGCGCAACACCAACGATGATCAACAAACTTGTACCACCTAATCCAATGGATTGAGGTAAGTTGAACAAGTTGGCAGCTAACAATGGAAGCAATGAGACAAGTCCTAGGAACACTGAACCAACAGTTGAAAGCTTCATTAGGACGCTTGACATGAACTTGATAGTCTCATTACCAGGCCATACACCAGGGATATAAGCTCCCTGCTTTTGCAAGTTTTCAGCAAGCTTCTCAGGATTTACTTGAACAAATGCATAGAAGAATGTGAATAACACAATCAACAATGTATATAGTAGAGATCCTGTTGTCGTTTGCATACTGAATATATTAGTTAATACTTGATACCATGTATCTTCACTATGATTTGCTTGGAACGCCATCAAAATTGTTTGAGGCGTAACAATAAATGAACTAGCGAAGATAACTGGAATAACACCAGCAACGTTAACTTTCAATGGTAGGAAACTTTCGCTACCACTTCCAGCTGCACGTCTTGTATATTGGATTGGAATTCTTCTATTTGCTTGTTGTACATATGTAACAAATAGTACAACCACCAAAATAGCAATGGTCAATCCGACCATGAATGCAATGTTCTTTGCGAGATCTGCAGAACTAGCATTTGTAATATTATCACGGTAAATTTGGTAAATTCCATTAGGGAATCTAGCAATAATACCAGCAAAAATAATTACTGAAACACCATTTCCAAGACCTTTATCAGTAATCTGTTCACCAATCCAAGTAAGCAACATAGTACCACCAGTTAAGATGACACCAATTGTTATAAATGCTCGCATGTTTGGTGACTTGACTAGTCCCAAACCACTCAATTGGTTAAATCCAGCAGTGATACCGATTGATTGAACAAAACCTAAAACAATCGTCAAATATCTCGTTACTTGATTTAATTTTCTACGACCAACTTCACCTTGTTTACTCCATTCAACAAATTTAGGAACAATATCCATCTGTAATAGTTGAACAACAATTTGAGCGGTAATGAATGGCGAAACACCCATTGAGAAAATAGAGTAGTTTGAAAGACCACCACCTGTTACGGTATCCAGTAGGGGAACTAACCCTGAGGAACCAACCTTGTCCATCGCAGCAGCGTTAACACCAGGGACCGTAATTTGTGATCCTAAACGATATATCACAAGTAACATCAAGGTAAATAGAATCTTTTTACGAATTTCCTTCACCTTTAGAGCATCTCTGATAGTTCTAAGCATTAGATCACCTCTACAGTTCCACCAGCAGCTTCGATTGCTTTAGTAGCAGCGTCAGAGCTTTTAGCAACTTTTACAGTTAACTTAGCACTAACTTCACCATTTGCAAGTAATTTGACACCGTTATATTCTTTCTTAACGATTCCAGCTTCTTTTAATGTAGCGATATTAACTTCAGCACCGTCATTAAACTTGCTTAGGTCTTTAAGGTTTACAATAGCGTATTCCTTGCGGTTGATATTGTAGAAACCACGTTTTGGCATACGACGGAACAATGGCATTTGTCCACCTTCAAAACCAATACGTGTTTTACCACCAGATCTAGCTAATTGACCTTTTTGTCCACGACCAGCAGTTTTACCTTGGCCACTTGAAGTACCACGACCTAGACGCTTTCTTGATTGTCTTGAGCCTGTACTTGGTTTAAGTTCGTTTAGTTCCATTATTGCACCTCCTAATCTTTAAAAATTATTAATCTTTAACTTCTTCGACACTTACTAAGTGAGCGATTTTAATTACAGCACCACGAATAGCAGGATCATCCGGCTTAACAACAGAACTATTAACTCTTCCGAGTCCTAGTTCTTTAACAATTGTGCGTTGAGCAGGAAGGCGGTGAGCTGCACTTCTAATAAGAGTAATCTTAAGTTTAGCCATTGTTACACACCTTTCTTCTAGTTAAGCAAGTTTTGAGCTGAGATTCCGCGCATTTCTGCAACACTTTCAGCAGTCTTGATTTCTTTTAGTCCTTCGATTGTAGCACGAATTACGTTAATTGGTGTATTTCTACCAAGTGATTTACTTGTAATATCACCAACACCAGCTAATTCGAGAACGGCACGAACAGCACCACCAGCGGCGATACCAGAACCTTCAACAGCTGGCTTCAACATGATCTTACCAGCACCGAATTTACCGATTACTTCGTGAGGAATTGTTGAACCTACCATAGGAACATTGATCAAGTTCTTTTTGGCATCTTCAACAGCTTTACGAATGGCTTCAGGAACTTCTTGAGCTTTACCTGTACCGAAACCGACGTGACCATTCTTGTCACCAACGATTACAATAGCAGCAAAACGTAGACGGCGTCCACCTTTAACAACCTTAGTAACACGGTTGATTGAGACAACGCGATCTTCTAGTTCGAATTGAGATGGATCGATATATGTCATAAATTTGGTTTCCTCCTTCTAGAATTTTAGCCCATTTTCACGAGCTGCTTCAGCAAGATTTTGTACACGACCATGGTATAGATATCCTCCACGATCAAATACAACATTACTGATCTTAGCTTCATTAGCTCTTTGTGCAACTAATGCACCAACAGCTTTAGCTTGTTCAACTTTTGAACCGTCTTTGACTTCTTTATCAAGAGTTGAGGCACTTGCTAGCGTTACACCCTTTACGTCATCAATTACTTGAGCGTAAATGTTTTTATTAGAACGGAATACATTTAAGCGTGGGCGCTCAGCAGTACCAGAGATTTTACCACGAACACGTTTTTGGCGCTTTTGACGTGCTTTGTTTTTATCTGGTTTTGAAATCACAATATTCACCTCATAGAATTATTTAGAACTATTTACCAGTCTTACCTTCTTTACGACGTACATATTCGTCAACATAACGAATACCTTTACCCTTATATGGTTCTGGGGGACGTACATCGCGAATTATAGCAGCAAATTGTCCAACCTTTTGCTTGCTAATTCCTGAAATATTGATTTCAGTATTTGAAGGTGATTCGATTTTGATACCTTTTGGTGCTTCCATAATAACAGGATGTGAGTAACCAACTGAAAGTGTTAATGTGTCACCTTTAACTTGTGCACGGTAACCAACACCTCTAAGTTCAAGCTTCTTTTCGAAACCTTCTGTTACACCAAGAACCATGTTGTTAAGGTTGGCACGCATAGTACCATGAAGAGCTTTGTCATTATCGTTTTCACGATCAAACTTAGCTTCGTTACCTTCAAGAGTTAACTTGATTTTTGAATTAAAGCGTCTTGTTAATTCACCCTTTGGGCCTTTAACAGTGATGTCTTCATCTTTTTGTGTAATTGTAACTCCTGCTGGGACTTCAATTACTTTATAGCCGATACGACTCAAATTAGTGCACCTCCTTGTCTTTTAAAAATTATTACCAGATGTAAGCAATTACTTCTCCACCCACGTGTTGTGCGCGAGCTTCTTTGTCAGTAATAACACCTTTTGATGTTGAAAGAATAGCGATACCTAATCCATTAAGAACCTTTGGTACGTTATCTGAATCAACATAACTACGCAAACCTGGTCTTGAAATACGTTTCAAGCCTGTGATAACGCGTTGTTGATCTTTACCATACTTAAGGAAAATACGAAGTACACCTTGTTTGTTATCTTCGATAACTTCGTAATCCTTGATAAATCCTTCATTCTTCAAAATCTCTGAGATGCTCTTCTTTATGTTTGAAGCAGGAACTTCTAGAGATTCATGTTTAACCATATTAGCGTTACGAATACGTGTTAGGTAATCCGCAATAGGATCTGTCATGACCATTAAATTTACCTCCTTATTAGTGTTGTTTCTACCAACTAGCTTTTCTCATGCCAGGGATTTGACCTTTATGAGCCAATTCGCGAAGGCAAACACGGCAAAGCTTAAATTTACGATATACAGAATGTGGACGACCACAGCGTTCGCAACGAGTATATGCTTGTGATGAGAACTTAGCAGGTCTATGATTCCGTACAATTTGAGATGTCTTAGCCAATGAATTTGACCTCCTTTATTATTTTGTGAATGGCATTCCGATTTGTGTTAATAGTTCACGTGATTCTTCATCAGTATTAGCTGTTGTTACAATAACAACGTCCAATCCACGAATCTTATTAACCTTATCGTAGTCAATTTCTGGGAAAACCAATTGTTCTTTAAGTCCTAGTGTGTAGTTACCACGGCCATCAAATGAGCGTGTACCAACACCACGGAAATCACGAACACGAGGTAATGCAATGTTAATCAACTTGTCAAGGAAGTCGTACATACGGTCACCACGAAGTGTAACCTTAGCACCGATTGACATACCTTCACGAAGTCTGAAACCAGCGATTGATTTCTTAGCCTTAGTGATCAAAGGTTTTTGACCAGCAATTTGGCCTAATTCTTCAACTGCTTCATCAAGATTCTTTGAGTTAGCAATTGCGTCACCAACACCCATGTTCAAAACAATCTTTTCGATCTTTGGTGTTTGCATAACTGATGTGTAATTGAATTTTTCCATCATTGATGGTGTAATTTCTTTTACATACATTTCTTTTAATGCATTAGCCATTTAGTTTTCTCCTTTCTTATTTATCTTCTTTTTTATCAGATGATTTACTTACTACTTTTACGTTAGTTACACTAATAGGTCTCTCAACGTCGATGATTCCACCTTGAGGTTGTGTATTAGTTGGCTTCGAGTGTTTCTTAACAACATTTACGCCTTCGACGATAACTTTATTGGCTGAAGGGATAGCTTGTTTAACTACGCCTTCTGTGCCTTTGCTATCACCAGAAATAATTTTAACGTTGTCTCCAGTTTTTACAAACACTATTCAGCACCTCCTGAGTTAAATTGATCTTTTTATAGCACTTCTGGTGCTAATGAGACGATCTTCATAAAATCGTTATCACGTAGTTCACGAGCAACGGGTCCGAAGATACGAGTTCCTCTAGGTGTCTTGTCAGCGTTAATAATAACCGCAGCGTTTTCGTCAAATCTGATGTATGAACCATCTGTACGGTGAGCACCGGACACTGTTCTTACGATAACGGCTTTAACAACGTCACCTTTTTTAACAACGCCACCTGGTGTTGCTTGTTTGACAGTAGCAACAATGACGTCACCGATATTAGCTACCCTGCGGTTTGAACCACCAAGAACTTTAATAGTTAGAATTTCACGAGCTCCAGAGTTATCTGCAACTTTTAGACGACTTTCTTGTTGAATCACTTCTTGGTCCTCCTCTCATCAGTAATTGTTTCTAGATAATAACTGCTTTTTCGACGATTTCTAATAAACGGAAGCGCTTTGTCTTTGACAAAGGTCGAGTTTCCATGATACGTACAACATCGCCAATCTTTGCTTCGTTCTTTTCATCTTGAACGTAGAACTTCTTTGAATATCTAACACGCTTCTTGTATACAGGGTGGTTCTTGTATGTTTCAACAACAACTACGATAGTTTTGTCCATCTTGTCTGATACAACGCGGCCTTGATATACCTTACGGCTATTACGGCTTTCTTGTGTTTCGCTCAACTTGAGATCTCCCTTCCTGTTTATTAGTTTTCGTTATTCTTTTGATTTTGAACAGTTCTTAATCTTGCAATGTTTTTTCTTACAGCCTTAAGACGAGCTGTGTTTTCCAATTGGCCTGTGGCTTGTTGGAAACGCAAGTTGAATAGTTCTTCTTTATATTCGTTAACTTTATCTTGCAATTGAGCAGCAGTTAGCTCTTTGATTTCACTAGCCTTCATCAGCGCCACCTACTTCCTCACGTTTTACGAACTTAGTTCTAACTGGTAATTTGTGAGATGCAAGTCTCAATGCTTCACGGGCAACATCTTCTGGAACGCCACCGATTTCGAATAAGACTTTTTCACGCTTTACAGGAGCAACCCAACCAGCAGGTGCACCTTTACCATTACCCATACGAACTCCGACACCTTTTGCAGTGTATGATTTATGAGGGAAGATTTTAATCCAAACCTTACCACCACGCTTCATGTAACGAGTCATAGCAACACGGGCTGCTTCAATTTGTCTATTTGAGATCCAGCTTGAGTCAAGTGACTTCAAACCGTAATCACCAAAATCAACATTCTTACCACCCTTAGCTTCTCCGCGCATCTTGCCACGGAATTCACGACGGTGTTTTACACGTTTTGGTACTAGCATAGATTATTCTCCTTTCCCTTCAGTATTTTCTTGGTTATGTTTTGGCTTGTCAGGAAGAATTTCACCACGGTAGATCCAAGTTTTAACACCTAAATTACCATATGTTGTGGCTGCTTCAACCCAAGCATAGTCAATATCTGCACGTAATGTGTGTAGAGGAACAGTTCCCTCTGTATGCCATTCTCTACGAGCCATATCGGCACCGTTTAAACGACCAGAGATTTGAACCTTGATACCCTTTGCACCGGCACGTCTTGAACGTTGAACGGCTTGACGTTGTGCACGTCTAAATGCAATACGAGCTTCTAGTTGACGAGCAATGTTCTCACCAACAAGTTTTGCATCCAAATCAGGTTTCTTGATTTCGATAATATTAATATGAATGTTTCTGTTAACTAATTTGTTTAGTTGGTTACGTAATTTTTCAACTTCAGATCCACCCTTACCGATGACCATACCAGGTTTAGCTGTATGAATTGAAACTGTAACGTTCTTTGCAGTACGTTCGATTTCGATTCTTGATACGGAAGCATTTGATAAATTGTCTTCAATATACTTACGAATCTTAAGGTCTTCATGTAAAAATGTTGAAAAGTCTTTTTCTGCATACCATTTGGCATCCCAGTCACGGATAACACCAACACGGAATCCGACTGGATTAATCTTTTGACCCACTCAAGTTACCTCCAATACTAATCTTTTAAATACTAGTCTTTTTCACTTACAACAACTGTAATGTGACTTGTTCTCTTGTTAATTGGTGATGCTGAACCTTTAGCTCTAGGACGGAAACGTTTTAGAGTTGGTCCTTCGTCTACGAAAGCTTCGCTAACGAATAAGTTTTGTGCATCTAAATCAAAGTTATGTTCTGCGTTTGCAATTGCTGACTTAAGAGCTTTGGCAATAATTGGAGAGCCTGCTCTTGGTGTGAATTGCAAAATTGCAAGTGCTTCAGCAGCGTTCTTACCTCTTATTAAATCAATAACAAGGCGAACTTTGCGAGCTGCAATACGAACATTCGTCACTCTGGCTGTTGCAGATGTAATTTCTTGTTCTGCCATCTTTTAAGTCTCCCTTCTTATTACTTAGCTACTGTTTTCTTATCGTCAGTACCATGACCATGGAATGTACGTGTTGGTACGAATTCGCCCAACTTGTGTCCAACCATATCTTCTTGGATATAAACTGGAACGTGCTTACGACCATCATGAACTGCGATTGTGTATCCTACGAAACTAGGAAAAATTGTTGAACGTCTTGACCATGTCTTAATAACTGACTTCTTTTCAGAATCTGCTTGAGCATCGATCTTCTTTAAAAGATGTGCGTCTGCGAATGGTCCCTTTTTTAAACTACGACTCATCTTATGTCCTCCTTATATTATTCTAACGAAATAACTACTTACCTTTTCTGTGACGAACGATAAGCTTTTCAGATTTGGCATGTGATGAACGAGTCTTCTTACCCAAGGTCTTCTTACCCCATGGTGACATTGGTGATGGATGACCGATAGGTGCTTTACCTTCACCACCACCGTGTGGGTGATCGTTAGGGTTCATAACTGATCCACGAACTGTTGGTCTAAATCCTTGCCAACGTTTACGTCCAGCTTTACCAATCTTGATTAACTCATGTTGTTCATTACCAATGGCACCAATACTTGCGCGGCAAGCTGAAAGTACCATACGTACTTCACCTGAAGGTAAACGTAATAGTGAATACTTACCATCTCTACCTAGTAATTGGATTGAAGTACCAGCAGAACGTCCTAGTTGACCACCCTTACCAGGTTTCATTTCTACGTTATGTAGAATTGTACCAACTGGAATGTTTTCTAGTGGAAGTGCATTACCGGGTTTGATATCTGCATCAACACCTGATTCAACAACTTGTCCAACTTCAAGACCCTTAGGAGCTAAGATATATGCTTTAACACCATCTGAGTAGTGTAGTAGTGCAATATTAGCTGTACGGTTAGGATCGTATTCAATAGCTTTAACTGTAGCTTTAACACCGTCTTTAATACGTTTGAAATCAATAATACGGTATTTTTGTTTGTGACCACCGCCACGGTGACGAACTGTAATATGACCGTAAGAATTACGACCGGCTGTATGGCTTTGTGATTCTAGAAGTGTCTTTTCAGGAGTTGTCTTTGTGATCTCTGAAAAGTCAGAACCTGTCATATTACGACGACCATTTGTGGTTGGCTTATACTTGATAATCGCCATTATTTGACCTCCTTATTTATTCTTCATCAAAAATTTTAATTTCGTCTGAATCAGCTGTAAGTGTGATGATAGCCTTACGACGTCTTGCTGTTTTACCAACGTAACGACCTTGGCGCTTCTTCTTACCAGCAACATTCATAATGTTTACTTTTTTAACTTTAACACCGAAAACTTCTTCAATAGATTGGCGTACAAGTACTTTGTTTGCATCAAGTGCAACATCAAAAGTATATTTCTTGTCGCTCATAGCATCCATTGAGCTTTCAGTGATAACTGGGCGAATAATTACGTCTCTTGCGCTCATTATCCAAGCACCTCCTCAATCTTAGAAAGTGCTGCTTGTGTAACAACTAACTTCTTAGCGTTAATAACGTCAAGAACGTTAACACCTTCTGGTGCAACAACTGTAACTTTATCAATGTTTCTTGCTGATAAAGCAACGTTGTCATTACCATCTTCAAGTACTACTAAAGCTTTGTCAGCACCTAACTTATTAAGCAATTGAGCAAAGTTCTTTGTACTTGGTTTGTCGTATGAAATTGAGTCAATAACGATTAGGTTACCGTCAGCAGCTTTTTGTGAAAGTACAGACTTCAATGCCAAACGGCCAACCTTCTTAGGAAGGTGATATGAATATGATCTAGGAGTTGGGCCGAATACGACACCACCACCTACCCATTGAGGTGATCTGATAGAACCTTGACGAGCACGTCCTGTACCTTTTTGACGCCATGGCTTCTTACCACCACCACGTACTTCAGAGCGGTTTTTAACATCATGTGTACCTTGTCTTAATGAGGCACGTTGCATGATAACTGCATCTGTGACTACGCTGTTGTTTGGTTCGATACCAAAGATTGAATCATTTGCTTCAACAGTACCGTTTTCAGCACCGCTATCTTTGTAAGCTGTGATTTTTGTCATAACTCATTTCCTCCTTCCTATTTTTGATTAGCTTTAATAGCTGTTTGAATTTTAACTAGTGAGTTTTTTGCACCAGGTACATTACCCTTAATCATAATTGCATTACGATCTGCATCAACTTTAACAACAGTTAAGTTTTGTGTAGTTACGCGATTGTTACCCATGTTTCCGGGAAGCATCTTACCTTTAAATACACGGTTGATGATGGCACCCATTGAACCTGCGATACGGTGATATCTAGAACCGTGAGTCTCAGGACCTCGAGCTTGTCCAAACATCTTAATGTTACCTTGCATTCCATGTCCCTTTGTTGTACCTGTAACGTCGACAACATCACCAGAATTAAATGAATCTACTGAAACTTCTCCACCTAATTCATAGTCTCCCATTTCAACATCGCGGAATTCGCGAATGTAATGCTTAGGAGTTGTGTTTGCCTTATCTGCATGACCTTTGGCTGGTTTGTTTGATAGAACTTCGCGTCTATCTTCAAAACCTAGTTGAACGGCCTCATAACCGTCAGTTTCTACTGTTTTAACTTGCATAACAACATTTGGTGTTGCTTCTACAACTGTAACGGGAACTAATTCACCGTTATCAGTGAAAACTTGAGTCATTCCGACTTTTTTACCAAGAATTCCTTTTCTGGCCATGTTTGCACCTCCAATAATTTATTTTTGATAATTATAATTTAATTTCGATATCTACGCCTGATGGTAGATCTAGCTTCATTAATGAATCAACTGTCTTAGGTGATGGATTAACGATATCAATAAGTCTTTTATGTGTACGCATTTCGAATTGTTCTCTAGAATCCTTGTGCTTATGTGGTGAACTCAACACTGTATATAGTGAACGTTCTGTTGGCAAAGGAATTGGACCTGAAATCTTAGCACCAGTTCTTTTTGCTGTTTCCACAATTTTGTCAGCTGATTGATCTAGAATACGATGTTCATAAGCCTTCAAACGAATGCGAATCTTTTGACTTGCCATGGGGTTACCTCCTTTTTGTCTCTTTCAAGATGACCGGCTCCGTGAAAATATCCGCCAGCCCTGCCGTGGCAAAGCGGCCGGGTGTGTCGCAACCTCTCACTTCTAAACCGTCGATATTATTTATTAATACCTCTAAGCACATACTTCTACTAGAAATAAGCACTCTTATAATAATACACGCCGTCTTCTCATATTTCAAGAGTTTTCACATTTTTTTTGAATTTGAAATACGTTTTCTTTATATAGAAGAAACATGACTTTTTTTGTAAATAAAAAAGCAAATCCAAATGGATTTGCTTTTAATTTAATGCTATTACTTTTCTTCAGCGTTTCCGCCATTCTTTTTAATAATATCAGCTTGAATTGACTTAGGAACTTTTTCGTAATGATCAAAGACCATTGTGAAAGTACCACGTCCTTGAGTAGCTGAACGAAGTGTTGTGGCATAACCAAACATCTCTGAAAGTGGAACGAATGAATTAACAAGTTGTGCATTACCACGAGCTTCCATTCCTTCAACACGTCCACGACGAGCTGTGATTTGGCCCATAACATCACCAAGGTAATCTTCTGGAGCAACAACTTCAACCTTCATAATAGGTTCAAGAATTACAGCACCGGCAGACTTAGCAGCGTTACGTAAAGCAATTGAAGCAGCAATCTTGAAGGCAGCTTCTGATGAATCGACTTCGTGATATGAACCATCATATAACTTAGCTTTAACATCAATCAAAGGATAACCAGCAAGAACACCGTTTGCCATTGATTCTTTCAAACCTTGTTCAACTGAAGGAATATACTCACGAGGAACAACACCACCGACGATAGCATCTTCGAACTCGAAGCCTTTTCCTTCTTCATTTGGTGTAAATTCAACCCATACGTCACCGTATTGACCTTTACCACCAGATTGACGAACGAACTTACCTTGTGCACTTGTTGACTTAGTGAATGTTTCACGATAAGCAACTTGTGGTTCACCAACTTTACATGCGACCTTAAATTCACGTTTCATACGGTCAACCATGATATCCAAGTGTAATTCACCCATTCCGGCAATTAATGTTTCACCAGTTTCAGGATTTGTTTCAGATTGGAAAGTTGGATCTTCTTCAGAAAGTTTTTGGATAGCGATATCCATCTTGTCTCTATCTTCCTTTGAATCAGGTTCGATAGAAACTTGGATAACTGGATCTGGAATATCCAATGATTCAAGAATCAATGGATCATCAGGATCTGTAAGTGAGTCACCAGTTGTAGTATTCTTCAAACCGATAACAGCAGCGATATCACCTGAGAATACTTCTGGGATTTCCTTACGGTGGTTAGAATGCATTTGTAGCAAACGACCAACACGTTCACGTTTGTCTTTTGAAGCATTAAGAACGTATGAACCTGATTCCAATGTTCCTCTATATACACGAATGTATGTTAGACGACCAACGAATGGGTCAGTAGCAATCTTAAATGCCAAACCAGCAAATGGTTTTGTATCATCAGCCATAAGTTCAACTTGGCTATCATCCTTAGGATCTGTAGCGTTGTATGGACGAACTTCAAGTGGTGATGGTAAGTAATCAACAACGGCATCCATTAACATTTGAACACCCTTGTTCTTGAAGGCAGAACCTGCAAGTACAGGGAAGAATTTCAATGCAATAGTAGCTTTTCTGATTGCTGTACGTAATTCATCATTGCTAATTTCAGTGCCATCAAGGTATTTCTCCATGATGTCATCATCAACATCAGCAACTGATTCAACTAATTCAGCACGTTTTTCTTTTGCTTTTTCTAAGTATTCGTCAGGGACATCAACTGTATCCCACTTTGTACCTAATTCATCTTCGTCATATAGATCGGCTTTCATTTCGATCAAGTCGATAACACCTTCGAAGTTGTCTTCAGCACCAATAGGCATTTGAACAGCATGTGCGTTAGCATCTAGTCTGTCATGAAGTGTTTGAACTGAGTAGTCAAAGTTAGCACCGATTTTATCCATCTTGTTAACGAAAACAATACGGGGAACACTATAGTTTGTAGCTTGACGCCAAACATTTTCAGTTTGAGGTTCAACACCTGATTGAGCATCAAGAACTGTAATAGAACCATCTAGAACACGTAGTGAACGTTCAACTTCCATTGTGAAGTCAACGTGTCCTGGAGTATCAATAATATTGATACGGTTACCTTTCCATTCAGCAGTTGTAGCAGCTGATGTGATGGTAATACCACGTTCTTGTTCTTGGGCCATCCAGTCCATTTGTGAAGCACCATCATGTGTTTCACCAATTTTGTGAATCTTACCAGTATAGTACAAAATACGTTCTGTAGTTGTAGTTTTACCAGCATCGATATGAGCCATGATACCAATGTTACGAGTATCTTCTAGTGGGAATTCACGTTTATTAGCCATTAAACTTTGTTTCTCCTCTCAATTTATTATTAATTACCAACGATAATGAGCAAATGCACGGTTAGCATCAGCCATCTTATGTGTATCTTCACGTTTCTTAACAGCTGCACCTGTGTTGTTAGCTGCATCCATAATTTCATTTGCTAGACGTGCGTCCATTGTATGTTCACCACGTAGACGAGCATAACTAACGATCCAGCGAAGACCTAATGTTGTACGACGATCTGGACGTACTTCAATAGGAATTTGGTAGTTAGAACCACCGATACGGCGAGCCTTAACTTCAAGAACAGGCATAACATTGTTCATGGCTTCTTCGAAGACATCCAATGGTTCGTTGCCAGTCTTATCTTTAATAATGTCAAATGCACGGTAGAGAATTGATGAAGCAGTTCCTCTCTTACCATCGTACATTAAATGATTGATCAAACGTGTAACTAACTTTGAGTTGTACATTGGATCAGGTAATACATCGCGTTTTGGAGCGCTACCTTTACGCATATTAAATTCCTCCGTTATTACTTATTTCTTTGTTTGTGATTAAATTATTTCTTAGGCTTCTTAGCACCATATTTTGAACGGCTTTGCATACGTCCATCAACACCGGCAGTATCTAAAGCACCACGAACAACGTGATAACGAACACCAGGTAGATCCTTTACACGTCCACCACGGACAAGGACAACACTATGCTCTTGCAAGTTGTGACCAACACCTGGGATATATGCTGTGATTTCGATAAGGTTTGATAGTCTAACACGGGCATACTTACGTAGGGCTGAGTTAGGCTTCTTTGGTGTCATTGTTCCGACACGAGTTGCTACACCACGTTTTTGTGGTGCTGGGTTCTTTGTAGCAACTTTCTTCATACTGTTGTAACCGTAGTTCAATGCAGGGGCATTTGATTTTGACCCTTGTGACTTGCGGCCTTTACGTACCAATTGATTAATTGTAGGCATTCAAGGTTCCTCCTAAAAATTTAAGTACACACATCCAGGTGGTTCATAATTTTGTAAAATAATAAACCACCTGGGTGGCATACGATATGAGCTTATACTTAAACAAACTACTACTCTGCTAATAAAAGCACGTCTACTAGAATATCATCTAAAAAAGTACATGTCAATGAAGTATCAAAGAAAAGATTCAAATAAAACACGTAATTTAGTTTGAGGTGATAAAAATGACATACTTATTTAATTTAGTAGTATTTGTCCTAGGTTCCAGTATAGTCTCATTTTTGACGGTTATCGCACATGATTTTCCAAAAATCCAATTAAATCGGCGTTCACAGTGCAATAATTGCCAGAATATTTTAAGTTGGTATGAGCTTATACCAATTTTTAGTTTCATACTAACCGGTGGAAATTGTAAAAAATGTAATTTTGATATTCCCATAATGTATCCCATAACGGAAACTATCGGTGGATTATACTTAATAGTAGTTTTAATCAAAGATAAAGATATTTACTTTGCCATTCCACTTATGATAATGCTGGTTACACTTAGTTTCATGGATTATTTTTATGGATATATCTACCCTGTCTGTTATGCTCTAATCTTGCCAACTTTCATTTATGCATTACTGCACGGATATCCATTGTATTTCATCACTGGAATATTGACTTACAGTGCATTATTTTTGATGAATCATTTCTATCAAAGCATTGGGCTGGGTGATGTTGAACTCTTAGGACTTCTAGCCATTCTATTTGGTTATGAAGATATTTTAAAAATAATTCTGATCTCCTGTTTGTTATGTATTATTCATTATTTTGGCAATAAAAAAAGATCATTTAGATTTATTCCTTACATCACTGCAGCAACGGGAATAGTCTATCTGATCTCATAATTATTTAAACCGGTAATATTCTTTGTAACTTGAGCCAATTCAGGCACATGCTCCACCATTTTGCATCAGCATAATTCACATATGAACCTTCTCCAGGATCCTCAGTAATATGAGTTGCCAAGGACAATCCATGACGTCCGGTTGCGAACAAATGCAACTCATACGGCAATCCTAATAAATCCATCTTCTGTGCATAAACAATCGAGTTCATAACAGGAACCGTTTCATCACTAACAGTTTGCCAAATGAAAGTCGGTTTAGAGTTTTTTGTCAGATGCTCCTGAGTCTGCCAATAAAAAATATCTGGGCTGATTTTTGTTGCCTCATCGACACTATCAGGATATCCCATTGTTAAATCGATTACCGAATAACTCAAAATAGTAGCACACGGTTCAACTTCTATTGGTTCATCAAATATTTCATCACGTGTTTCCGGATCAGTCATCAATGAATTGTAATTAGCAACGATATGTCCTCCAGCCGAAAATCCAATTAAAAAAACCTTATCCAAATCTATTTGATGTAATTCTGCCTGACTTTTGATCCAGTTCAACGTCACTGCCGTCTCTTGTAAGGATATTGGATAGATGGGTTTGCCATCATTTATTAGTTTGTAATGCAAAACTATAGCGTGAATTCCTGCCGCGGCGAACTTAAGCGCAATTGGCTGTGCTTCACGATCAGAATGAAACGTGAAACCTCCTCCTGGAAAAATAATTACCAACGGATGCTTGACTTCAGATGTAAAATCACTGATTGGATCCAGCCAATATGTATCTATATCAAATTTAACATTCTTATAGAACAATTTTTGTGTATTCATAAGAAACATCTCCTTGGACGTTTATCAAAAGCACTATAGAAGATTGATCGACTTCAACCAATTCATTCCTAGCTCCCACCAATTTGCTACAAAACTATTCAAATGTAATTCATTACCTGGTTGTTGCGTGAAATAAGTTCCTAGCGACAAGCCATGTTTGCCAAATAAAAGTCGGTTTAGCATCTGTTGTTAAATGTTCTTGCGCTTGCCAAAACAATTCATCAGATGTGACTGCTAAACGATGAACTTCAGTTCGCGGATAGCCAGCGGTTAAATCAATAACTGGATAACATAAAAAATTAGCAGCTGGTAACACGTTCACTTCATCAATCATAACCTTATTTTGTGAAGTTTTATTTGTCATAATCGAATTGAAATTAGCAACCACATGTCCTCCGGCCGAGAATCCCACTAAAACTATCCGATTTAAATCAGTCTGATGTACTTCAGATTGACTTTGTAACCAATTCAATACTGTTGCAGTCTCTTGTAAAGCTAGTGGATAAACTGGTGTATTATTTTCAATCAATTGATAGTGCAATACTATCGCATGAAAGCCTTCTGATGCAAACTTCAAAGCAATTGGTTGTGCTTCTCGATCTGTTTGAAAAGTAAATCTTCCACCGGGAAAAATAATTACTACTGGGTGTTTAACTACGGTTGTAAAATCATTAATTGGATCTAACCAATACTTATCTATTTCAAAACTATGATTCTCGTACATTAATTTTTGTTTATCCATGATGTTCCCTCTCAGCAACATGTTTATACATCTATTCTAAACTTAATTGTTT
Source organism: Companilactobacillus jidongensis (assembly GCF_003946575.1). Classification (GTDB taxonomy): domain Bacteria; phylum Bacillota; class Bacilli; order Lactobacillales; family Lactobacillaceae; genus Companilactobacillus; species Companilactobacillus jidongensis. Next base: position 84,628 of record NZ_RHOP01000002.1, read on the forward strand.
ATTTTGCCATTATATTTAATTATTAATAATAATTAAATGGTATACAATTCGTATCGTTTACCATTAGACAAAAAAGAACTCCATTACTAATTTAATAGTGATGGAGTTCTTTATTTAATTAATGCTTTTCTTCTTTAGCAGATTCTTCAGCCTTCATTTGGGCCTCAATATCTGAAATTGTATATGCACCATTAAGTGAGTTATCAGCCATAGGACCTGTCTTCTTAGGTTCCATGTGGTTGTACTTAGCCATACCTGTACCAGCAGGGATAAGTTTACCAATAATAACATTTTCCTTAAGTCCAAGAAGTGGATCATTCTTACCTCTGATTGATGCATCAGTAAGAACTCTTGTTGTTTCTTGGAAGGAAGCAGCTGACAAGAAACTGTTTGTTTCAAGAGATGCCTTAGTAATACCAAGCAATACTGGACGTCCTGTAGCAGGAATACCACCGTTAAACAATGTCTCACGGTTGTGATCTGTAAATTGAGAAATATCCATTAATTGACCTGGTAATACATCAGTATCACCTGGATCAAGGATTCTGATCTTACGTAGCATTTGTCTGATCATAACCTCGAAATGCTTATCAGAAATATCAACACCTTGCATACGGTAAACTTTTTGAATTTCCGCAAGTAGATAGTTTTCTGTTGTTTGAACGTTTGTAACCTTAATCAATTCCTTAGGATCGATTGAACCTTGTGTCAACTTGCCACCACGATCAACGTGATCGCCTTCAGCAACAGCGACACTTGATGTATAAGGAACACTATAAGATCTAGTATCAATAGCACCTTCAACCGTGATTTCCTTAGTATGTTCTGCAGGGTTTTCATCGATGGCAGTAATTGTACCGTCAACCTCTGAAATAATTGCAAGACCTTTAGGGTTTCTAGCTTCAACAACTTCTTGAACACGAGGAAGTCCTTGTGTAATATCGTCGCCACCAGCAACACCACCGGTATGGAAGTTACGCATAGTCAATTGTGTACCTGGTTCACCGATTGATTGAGCAGCAACAGTACCAACTGCCTCACCAATTTCAACTTCTTCACCAGTAGCCAAGTTACGACCATAACATTTCTTACATACACCGTGTTTTGTATCACAAGTAAATGCAGAACGGATTGTTACTTCCTTAACACCAGCATCAATGATCTTTTGTGCCAATGTTTCGTCCATAAGAACGCCACGAGCAGCAAGAACATCACCAGTTTCGGGATCTTTAACAGTCTTTTGTGTATAACGTCCAACAAGACGGTCATACAATGGTTCGATCATATCTGTACCTTCCATGATTGAACTTACAAGAAGTCCACGGTCAGTACCACAATCCTCTTCACGAACAATAACATCTTGAGCAACATCAACTAGACGACGAGTCAAGTAACCTGAGTTAGCTGTCTTCAAGGCCGTATCAGTCATACCTTTACGAGCACCGTGGGTTGACATGAACATTTCCAAAACAGATAGTCCTTCACGGAAGTTAGAAATAACAGGGATTTCCATCATACCACCATTAGGGGCAGCCATAAGTCCACGCATACCTGCGAGCTGTGTAAAGTTTGAGATGTTACCACGGGCACCAGAGTCCGACATCATTGAGATAGGGTTTGTTGGATCAAATGAATCAATTAGTAATTGTTGAATTTCGTCTTTAGTATCATTCCATACACTGATAACACGATCATGTCGTTCATCATCAGTGATAAGTCCACGACGGAATTGCTTAGAAATTGAAGCAACTTGTTTGTGGGCCTTTTCGATGATTTCAGGCTTTTCAGTTAAGTTAGGAACATCTGTAACACCAACTGTTAATCCAGAGATAGTACAGATTGTGTAACCTAATTCCTTCATATCATCAAGTAATGATGAAGTTCTTTGAACACGATAAACCTTGAATACTTTGGCAATGATATCTGACATGTAACCACTCTTGACTGGGTCTACAAGATCCATTTCATCAAGACGTTTGTTGATGTCTTCACCTTTACCTAAGAAGTACTTATCAGGAACACCGTTTTCCAAGTTATCATCAGTTGGTTCGTTCAAGTATGGGAAATCTTCTGGAAGAATTTCGTTGAAGATAACCTTACCAACACTAGTCATAATAATGCTATCGCGTTGCTCATCAGTAAATGGCTTGTTTGGCATTGATGATACAGCCAAACCAATACGTGTATGGTAGTGAACATCACCATTAAGCAATGCAGTTTGAACTTCGTTTGAATCTCTGAAGATCTTACCTTCACCAGTCATATGTCTTGTTTCAATTGTTAAGTAGTAGTTACCCAAAACAACATCCTGTGATGGTGTAACGATAGGCTTACCATCTTTAGGAGCAAGGATATGGTGAGCAGCAAGCATAAGCATACGTGCTTCAGCTTGAGCTTCATCTGATAGAGGAACGTGAATGGCCATCTGATCACCATCAAAATCGGCATTGTAAGCTTCACAGGCCAATGGGTGAAGACGGATCGACTTACCATCAACCAATACAGGTTCAAAAGCTTGAATACCAAGTCTGTGAAGTGTAGGGGCACGGTTAAGTAATACTGGACGTTCTTTAATAACGTCTTCTAGTACATCCCAGATATCGTCATCTTGACGATCAATCTTTCTTCTAGCATTTTTAACGTTAGAAGCAATTTCACGTTTAACTAATTCGTGCATTACGAATGGCTTGAATAATTCCAGAGCCATTTCACGAGGAAGTCCACATTGATAGAACTTCAATGTAGGACCAACGTCGATAACAGAACGACCAGAGTAATCAACACGTTTACCAAGTAAGTTTTGACGGAAACGTCCTTGCTTACCTTTAAGCATATGTGATAGTGACTTCAATGGACGGTTACCAGGTCCTGTAACAGGACGGCCACGACGACCATTATCGATCAACGCATCAACAGCTTCTTGGAGCATTCTCTTTTCGTTTTGAACGATGATATTAGGAGCATGTAGATCTAACAATCTCTTCAAACGATTATTACGGTTAATTACACGACGGTACAAGTCATTCAAGTCAGAAGTAGCGAAACGGCCACCTTCTAGTTGAACCATAGGACGTAAGTCAGGTGGGATAACGGGAATAGCTTCCATTACCATCCATTCAGGCTTGTTACCAGATTTTTGGAAAGCACTAATAATATCCAAACGTCTAATAGCACGTGTACGTTTCTGACCTTGTGCAGTCTTCAATGTTTCACGTAATTCTTTAACTTCGGAATCCATATCAACTTTGCTGAGAAGTTCTCTGATACCTTCGGCACCCATTTTGGCAACAAATTTATCACCGAATTCTTCACGCTTCTTACGATATTCAGATTCTGTAAGTAGTTGTCTTTGTTCTAGGTCTGTATCGCCTGGTTCAATAACAACATATGAAGCAAAGTAAATTACTTCTTCAAGGTTTCTTGGAGTCATGTCCAATACAAGTCCCATACGTGATGGAATTCCCTTGAAATACCAGATGTGTGTAACTGGTGCAGCTAATTCGATATGAGCCATACGTTCACGACGGACCTTTGAACGTGTAACTTCAACACCACAGCGGTCACAAACGATACCCTTATAACGGATACGTTTGTATTTACCACAGGCACATTCCCAGTCTTTAGTTGGTCCAAAAATTCTTTCGTCGAATAGACCATCTTTTTCTGGTTTCAAAGTACGGTAGTTGATTGTTTCAGGTTTCTTAACTTCTCCATAAGACCAGCTACGAATCTTGTCAGGAGATGCTAAACCAATTTGCATACTTTCAAATTTATTAACGTCTATCAAAAGGTAACCTCCCTAAATCTAAATTATTACTATTTTTCTGATTTAGTACTTTGTGATTCGGCTGATTGTTGTTCTTCAAGCTTTTTAGCTTCTTCTTCAGCACGTTTTTGTTCTTGTTGTTTAGCAAACTTAGATAGAGCGTCAATACTTACCGTATCTTCATCTTCGTCCATATCTCTAAGTTCGATTTCTTTGTTATGAGAGTCAAGAACCTTCATATCAAGTCCCAAAGCTTGTAATTCTTTAACCAGAACACGGAATGATTCCGGAACACCTGGCTTAGGAATACTTTCACCCTTGACAATAGCTTCGTAAGTCTTCACACGACCAACGATATCATCTGACTTGTATGTCAAGATTTCTTGAAGTGTATAAGCAGCACCATAAGCTTCAAGTGCCCAAACTTCCATTTCACCAAATCTCTGTCCACCAAATTGTGCTTTACCACCAAGTGGTTGTTGAGTAACTAGTGAATATGGTCCGATTGAACGAGCATGTAACTTATCATCAACCATGTGGGCTAATTTCATGTAGTACATGACACCAACAGCAACACGGTTCTTGAATGGTTCACCAGTACGTCCATCATAAAGGATCGACTTACCATCTGAATCCATATCAGCTTCTTTAACAATATCCCATAATTCATCATCTTGAACACCATCGAAAACAGGTGTAGCAACGTGAATTCCAAGTTTTCTAGCGGCCATTCCTAAGTGAAGGTCTAGAACTTGTCCGATATTCATACGAGATGGAACACCCATTGGGTTCAATAGAATATCTACTGGAGTACCATCGGGCATATATGGCATATCTTCTTGAGGGACAACGATCGAAACGGTACCTTTGTTACCATGACGTCCGGCCATCTTGTCACCAACTTGAATCTTACGTTTTTGAGCGATGTAAACACGAACTAACATGTTAACACCAGGGTCTAATTCGTCGCCGGCTTCACGAGTAAATACCTTAACATCTTGGATAATACCGCCACCACCATGTGGTACACGAAGTGAAGTATCACGAACTTCACGAGCTTTTTCACCGAAAATAGCATGTAATAGACGTTCCTCGGCTGATAATTCTGTAACACCTTTAGGTGTAACCTTACCAACTAAGATATCTCCGTCACGTACTTCAGCACCAACACGGATAATACCAAACTCATCAAGATCTTTAAGTGATTCCTCACCAACGTTAGGAATCTCACGTGTGATCTCCTCAGGTCCAAGCTTTGTATCACGTGCTTCTGATTCGTACTCTTCAATATGGATTGAAGTATAAGCATCTTCACGTACAAGTTTCTCTGAAAGCACAATGGCATCTTCGTAGTTGTACATGTTCCATGTCATGAAAGCAATAAGTGGGTTTTGACCAAGAGCTAATTCACCATTTTCCATAGCAGGACCATCAGCGATAATATCGCCAGCCTTAACTACTTCACCCTTGCGAGCAATAGGTCTTTGGTTGTAACTCTTACCGTTATTTGAACGACGGAATTTTGTAACTTTATATTCATCAGTTGTACCATCATCATCACGTTTGATAGTGATCTTTTTAGCATCAACATAATCAATCGTACCAGCATGCTTAGCAAGTAATGCAGCACCAGAATCGTGGGCGGCAATATATTCCATACTTGTACCAACAAGTGGAGCATGTGGATTGATCAAAGGAACAGCTTGACGTTGCATATTAGCACCCATCAAGGCACGGTTAGAATCATCGTTTTCCAAGAAAGGAATACATGCTGTAGCAACTGAAACTACTTGCTTAGGTGAAACATCCATGTAATCGACTTTTTCAGGTGTTGTTTCAATATTGTCATCTTTGTGACGAGCCAAAATTGTGTTATCAACAAATGAACCATCATCGTTCAATAGAGTATTAGCCTGAGCAACAATATAGTTATCTTCTTCGTCAGCTGTTAAGTAATCGATCTTATCTGTAACTTTATGTGTATCCCATGAAACACGACGATAAGGTGTTTCGATGAAACCGTACTTATTAATAATGGCATAACTAGCCAAGTTATTGATAAGTCCGATATTAGGACCTTCGGGAGTTTCAATTGGGCACATACGACCATAGTGAGTATAGTGAACATCACGGACTTCATATCCGGCACGGTCACGAGTCAAACCACCAGGTCCAAGAGCTGATAGACGACGTTTGTGTTCTAGCTCACCAAGTGGGTTAGTCTGATCCATGAATTGTGACAATTGTGATGAACCAAAGAATTCCTTGATTGAAGCTACAACAGGTCTAATGTTGATCAATTGTTGAGGTGTAACAGTTGATGAGTCTTGAATTGACATTCTTTCACGTACAACACGTTCCATACGTGACAAACCAATACGGAATTGGTTTTGAAGTAATTCACCGACTGAACGAATACGACGGTTACCCAAGTGATCAATATCATCGGTTGTACCAACACCTTCTCTAAGGTTCAAGAAGTAGTTGATTCCAGCTAAAATATCAGCAGGTTGAATTGTACGAACATGTTCGTCAATGTGACCATTACCAATTAAGTTAACGACTTTTTCGTTATCATTTTCTGAATAGATCTTAATTGATTGAATAGTAATAGGATCTGTCAAGACACCTTCGTCTGATGGTTGAAGTGTAACGGTCTTGAAATCGTCACGGTCAAGGTATGGGCTAAGTTTGCTCATAGCATCGCGATCTAATAATGTATCCTTAGCCAAAATAACTTCGCCTGTGTCAGGATCAGCTAATGTTTCAGCCAATGTCTTATTCAATAATCTTGTCTTAATGTTGAGCTTCTTGTTGACTTTGTAACGACCAACAGGAGCCATATCATATCTACGTGGGTCAAAGAATCTAGCATATAGCAATGAACGAGAACTATCTGCAGTCTTTGGTTCACCAGGACGGAGTCTTTCATAAACATCCTTCAAGGCTTCTTCAACACGCGAATCACTTTCATCCTTATGTACGTCTTTTTCAAGAGTAAGATTCAAAGTGTCATTTTCACCGAAGATATCAAGAATTTCAGAATCAGCACCGAAACCTAAAGCTCTGATCAATTCAGAAATAGGCAACTTTCTAGTTCTATCAATTCTTACATATCCAAGGCCTTTAGCATCTGTTTCAAATTCTAGCCATGCACCACGGTTAGGAATAACTGTTGTACCGTAGTTAACACGACCGTTTTTGTCAGTATCATCATTGTAATAAATACCAGGTGAACGTACTAATTGAGAAACAATAACACGTTCGGCACCATTGATAATGAAAGTACCTTGTTCTGTCATTAATGGGAAGTCACCGAAGAAGACATCTTGTGTCTTGATCTCACCAGTTTCGTGATTAGTTAACTTCAAAGTGACATGCAATGGTGCTGAGTAGTTAGCATCATGTTGTCTTGCTTCTTCAACAGTATATTTAGGTTCTAGTAATTTGTAGTCAACATATTCCAATGAAAGATTTCCAGCAAAATCATCAATAGGCATAATATCGTCAAACATATCTTTTAGTCCTTCATCTAAGAACCAATTATAAGAATTTGTTTGGATGTCTATTAAATTTGGCAGTGGAAGTACTTCCTTGATCTTTGCATAACTACGACGAACACGGTGTGCACCATAATTAACGTTATGATAAGTCAAATTTTTCACCTCAACATATAATTTGTTCAAAATATAACGCCGTCCTAATATTACAATTGTGTTACAAATTGCAAGAAAACGGTTTACAAACCGGTTTTTAGGCAAAAAAAAACCAAAAATAGAACTGAATCTATTTTTGCTTTTTCTTATTACGGCATAACCACGGACAATAGATCGCGGCTTACGTTTTGAACTTTAAATCTCATAAAAGAATATTACTCGCAATCATTATCATTGTCAATAGTCAAGCTCTTTTTAATGAGTTAATGATTTGCCAGCCTTGGTTGTAGTCTTAGCTTTTTTAGCAGCGACACTGATCGATAGTTTACCTTGCTTCGAACCAACCTTGATCGTATCACCTTCGTTGACCTTGTTCATCAGCAACAATTCACTGACTGGATCTTCGATCTCACGTTGAATAGTTCTTCTCATTGGACGAGCACCATATTCTGGATTATATCCGTCCTTAACTAAATCACTAAATGCCGATGGAGAAATAACTAGTTTGATATTTCTCTCTTCTAGACGTTTAGCCAAATTACTACTCATAATCTTGGCAATTGCCTTAAGTTGATCCTTATCAAGTGCCTTGAAAACAATCGTTTCATCAACACGGTTCAAAAATTCTGGTCTGAAGAATTTTTTCAATTCAATATTGATACGATCTTGCATTTCCTTGAAATCGTCGTGAACATCCTTAGCACCAAATCCAACTGACTTATCATCTTGTAATGCACGAGCACCCAAGTTAGAAGTCATGATGATAATCGTGTTTCTAAAGTCGACTTTACGACCTTTGGCATCAGTCAAGATACCATCATCTAATACTTGTAGCAATAGATTGAAGACATCTGGATGTGCCTTTTCAACCTCATCAAGTAAGATTACTGAATAAGGCTCATTTCTAACCTTCTCAGTCAATTGTCCACCTTCGTCAAATCCAACATAACCAGGTGCTGAACCAATTAACTTAGACGTACTGTATTGTTCCATGTACTCTGACATGTCAACACGAATCAAATTATCTTCTGAACCAAACATTACTTCCGCAATGGACTTAGCAAGTTCAGTCTTACCAACACCAGTAGGTCCAAGGAACATAAATGAACCAATTGGACGGTCAGGATCCTTCATACCACTTCTGGCACGACGAATTGCACGTGATACAGCTCCAATAGCCGCATTTTGTCCGACAACACGCTTGTGTAGCTCACGTTCAAGGTTTAATAGACGTTCGCTCTCTTTACGAGTGATCTGTTTAACTGGAACACCAGTCCATTCAGCAATGATTTCAGCAATATCATCGACCTTAACAACTGGTTTCTTAGAACGGCCATTGTTTTGGTCTTCTTTGATCTTAGCAATTTTTTCTTGAATATCTTGTTCGTGCTCACGAATCTGAGCAGCCTTTTCAAAATCTTGATCCAAAATTGCGTCATTCTTATCGTTGATAAGTTGCATTGATTCATTAGTTAATTTTTCAAGATCATTATTCTTAGACACATTGTGGATACGCACCTTAGCTGAAGCCTCATCCATCAAATCAATCGCCTTATCAGGCAAAAAACGATTTGTTAGATAACGTGATGACAACTTAACGGCAGCTTCAATCGCTTCGTCGGAAATCGTCAAACCATGATGTTGTTCATATCTTGGACGCAAACCTTCAAGAATCTTAACTGATTCTTCTTCAGTAGGCTCCTCGATGTGTACTTGAGCAAAACGACGTTCCAGCGCCGTATCTTTTTCAATGTACTTTTGATATTCATTCAATGTAGTAGCACCGATCAATTGCAATTCACCACGAGCAAGTGCTGGTTTCAAAATATTAGAAGCATCGATGGCACCTTCAGCACCACCAGCACCAATCAATGTGTGCAATTCATCGATGAATAAAATAACATGTTTGTCTTTGTAAATTTCTTCGATGATTTTCTTTAATCTATCTTCAAACTCACCACGATACTTAGTACCGGCAACTAATGAGCCCATATCAAGCATCATGATACGTTTATTTTGCATATCTAGTGGAACATCCTTGGCAACGATTGCGTTGGCCAATCCTTCAGCGATAGCAGTCTTACCAACACCAGGTTCGCCAACTAGAACAGGATTGTTTTTTGTTCTACGACTAAGAATCTGAATAGTACGTTCAACTTCTTTCTCACGGCCGATAACAGGATCGATTTGATTTTCAGCAGCGATCTTAGTTAAATCACGTGCTAAGGAATCAAGTGTTGGTGTCCCAGCGACTTCTTTTTTCTTTTGACCTTGTCCAATACCTCGACGAGTTGTCTTGTTAGACATTCCCATCTTGTTCAATAGTAGACTCTTTGTCTTTGTGAGACTTAATCCCAAATTAGATAAAATACGATTTGCCAAATTATCAGCATCATCCAAGATAGCCAGTAGAATATGTTCAGTACCAATACGACTCGTATTGTACTGATTTGAAATTTCTTCGGAACTAGCGAGAATTGTTTGTCCCTTAGGCGAATAAGGAAGGTAAATTCCCTTTGCGGTATTAGATGAAACATCACCATAGCCAGTCAGATGTTCGATTTCTTCTTTGACATCCTTGTCGCTAACAGCTAAGTCTCTTAAAGTAATACCGGCGATACCATCATTTTCCATTGTTAGACCTAATAGAATATGTTCAGTACCAACAGCATTATGATGAAATGTTTTAGCTTGATCTTGGGCCAAAACAAGTGCGTTCTTTGCGCTTTCGGTAAATACTTTGTCCATGATAACTACCTCGACTTATAAATTCTTTAGTGTAGAAAGTATAATTCTGTTGTGTAAAAATGCAAGTGATTAGCTTAATTACTCTATAAAACCACTTATCCCACAAAAAAGTTTGATTTCTATCTTAACATTAATATAATTTTTTTTGTACCAAAGTTACTTATTTTCAAGATAAATAACTTTCTATTGCTATTATCCCACAATCTGAACTTTGACATTACTAAAGAGCACAAACAAAAGAGATCATCCACTTCGTATAGAAGTCGATGATCTCTCTTTAATTGTTTTGAATCGGGAAAACAAGATTCGAACTTGCGACCCCCGCGCCCCGAACGCGATGCTCTGCCAAGCTGAGCTATTTCCCGATAGCTCCATGAATAATGAAGCGGAAGACGGGATTCGAACCCGCGACCCCCACCATGGCAAGGTGATGTTCTACCACTGAACTACTTCCGCATAATGCCGACTAGAGGATTCGAACCTCCGACCCCCTGTTTACAAGACAGGTGCTCTGCCAACTGAGCTAAGTCGGCATCAGTATAACACTTAGTGTAAACCTAATTCAATATCATAAATATCGAAATACGGGTGAAAGGACTTGAACCTTCATGTCCATAGGACACTAGAACCTAAATCTAGCGCGTCTGCCAATTCCGCCACACCCGCAAAGTGTTAATGATACTATGAAAACCACTAAACTTGTTTAAAAGTTTAATGGAGGATACAGGGATCGAACCTGTGACCTCCTGCTTGTAAGGCAGATGCTCTCCCAGCTGAGCTAATCCTCCATGTGTCGTGTAACAAACAACTATATTATTATACCCAAAATACACAAAAAAAGTCAACGATAATTCGTCAACTTTTCGAAAAATATCATATTTAGTTAATTGGTTATTCTGTTTCCGACTGCGGTTACAAAATATTTCATCTGCCGTGGGGACCGGCTCGAGCCAAAATACGGTCTCGAACCTCGACTTGAAGCTTTGCTTCGCAAATCTCCCAGCTCGTCCCGTGGTGTAAGAACGGATAATTTACCGTTCTAACGCCACCTTCACGGCTGATGAAATATTTCTCCACCTTCGTCTAATACTTAGCAGTAATTTAGATATGCTATCCAAACTAATATTACGTTCAGGATATATAGCCGGAGATCAAAAGTGATAAGACAGCTGTGATAGTTCTGTAAGACGGGGTTTCACCGTCCTACAGAACTGGACGACTTTTGAAATCTGCGGTCTATGCAGAGTTCAAAAACGAGACCTCAGACCGCACTATGGCTGAGGTCGGTCCCACAGCAGTCTTATCACCTTTTGATTGTAGGCGAAGAAGCGCTATTACTCGTTATTACTATTATCTTCAGGCTTCATAGTAGGGAAAAGCACAACATCACGAATTGTTGGTGCATCTGTCAATAACATAACTAGACGATCGATACCAATTCCTAGTCCACCTGTTGGTGGCATACCGTATTCCAATGCTTCAACATAATCATCATCGATACCTTCAGCTTCATCATTACCTTCGGTTCTTTCAGCAGCTTGAGCTTCAAATCTTTGACGTTGGTCAATTGGATCATTCAATTCAGTAAAGGCATTACCATATTCATGTCCTAAGATATACAATTCAAATCTATCAGTGAAACGTGGGTCTTGTTTATTCTTCTTAGCAAGTGGTGAAACTTCGATTGGATAACCATAGATAAATGTTGGTTCTTTGATCTCATCTTCGACAAATGTTTCAAAGAATTCACTAATGATGTGTCCAACTTGCCAATATTTTTCATAATGAACATTGTTGTCATCGGCTAATTTACGAGCTTCATCAACTGTCATTTCTTGAGTGAAATCAATCCCAGTCTTTTCTTGAATAGCATCGACCATTGATACACGTTTGAATGGCTTGCCTAAATCAACATCTTCACCTTGATACGTAATTTCAGTTGTTCCAAGAGCTTTTTGAGAAGCATGTCTGATGATCCCTTCAGTTTCATCCATTACATCATTGAAATCAAAGTATGCAGCATATGTTTCAAGTGATGTGAATTCAGGACTGTGTTGTGTATCTAATCCTTCATTACGGAATACACGTCCAATCTCATAGACACGTTCAAATCCACCAACGATAAGTCTCTTCAATGGTAATTCAAGCGCAATTCTCAAATACATATCTTCATTTAGAGCATTGTAATGAGTAATAAATGGCTTGGCATTAGCTCCACCAGCTTGGGCATTCAAAGTAGGTGTTTCAACTTCCATGAAGTCTTCACCATCTAAATATTCACGTACAGCTGAGATGATTTTTGAACGTTTCTTGAAACGGTCGAAACTGTCTTGGTTAGCAATCAAGTCAAGATATCTTTGACGATACTTTTGTTCAACATTTGTTAAACCATGGAATTTGTCAGGCAATGGGCGTAATGACTTAGCTAGCATAGTTACCTTAGTAGCTTTAACTGTCAATTCACCCATATCAGTCTTCATAACATGTCCTTCGATACCTAAGTTATCACCGATATCTGAACGTTTGAAGATATGATAATTCTCTTCACCGACTTCGTCTTTACGCACGTAAATCTGAATCTTACCGCTTCTATCCTTGATATCAGCAAATCCAACTTTACCCTTACCACGTTTAGTCATCATACGACCTGCAATGATAACTGGTGTATTTTGTTCTTCCAAAACATCCTTAGCCTCTTCGCTATATTTGTCTTGAAGTGTTTGCGTCAAGTCAGTTCTGACAAAACGTGAACCGTATGGATCTACACCTTCATCATATAATTCTTGAAGTTTTTCACGTCTAACCCGTAGTTGGTCATTCATGACTCTTGTTTTCTTTATATCTTCTTTAGTTGGTTGCTTCTTATTATTTTCGTTACTCAAAATTTTTCCCCTGTCTACGAAATTTTTGAAGATCTGGCTTCTCGTTGTTCGTAACTTTCAACAAATTGATCTAATGTGTCAAAAACTTCATGAATTGAATTTTCATTCATCACTTTAGCACGAGTTCTGACTGCATGGGGAATCCCCTTTAGATAATATGCTGCCTGTTGACGAAATTCTGGAACACCGACGTGCTCACCTTTTAAGTCTACCAGACGTTCGAGTTGAAGTTTAGCTATATTCACTTTTTCTCTGACAGTTGGATCAGGTAATATGTCCCCCGTTTCAATATAATGCTCCATGGCATTGAGCTTCCATAAGTTACCAAGTACGGCTCGGCCGACCATAGCAGCATCTGCACCAACTTCTTCAATCATGAACTTAGCATCTTGAGGCGTTCTGATGTCACCATTTCCCATGAAGGGAATGGTTAGTTTTTCTGCAACATCATGTAAAATATCCCAGTTGGCATGTCCATTATAGAATTGTGCTCTCGTACGTCCATGCATAGCAATGGCAGAAGCCCCAGCCTCTTGCGCCGCAAGTGCATTCTCAACAGCATACAAATGGTCCTCATCCCAACCGGTCCTCATCTTTACAGTGACCGGCTTATCAATGGCGGAACTAACCGCATGGACCATTTCATATACTTTGTCTGGATCTAATAGCCAACGCGAACCAGCATCATTTTTCACCACTTTTTTGACCGGACATCCCATGTTGATATCAATTATATCAGCAGCGGTGTTTTCAGCAACAAACTTAGCGGCATTAACAAGTGAATCCTTATCACCGCCAAAAATTTGAATACTGACTGGGTGTTCTTTTGGATCAACGAACAACATATTCATTGTTTTTTCGTTATGATACTTGATTCCTTGATCACTGATCATCTCACAAACTACTAATCCAGCACCGAATTCACGAGCAGTCAGTCTGAATGACGAGTTAGTGATTCCGGCCATTGGAGCAACAACAATCTGATTAGGTATCGTCACGTTGCCTATTTTCCATTCCATACCGTCTACCTCAAGAGAACTTCTTACATTTTTATTTACAACTTGACATGATAACAAATTTTACATTTAATTGGCAAACATCATTACTTTTTTTCAGAAATTATCTTTTGCAACTCTGCTTCATTAAATTGATATTTGTTCCCACAAAACTTGCAGACAGCCTCTGCTCCATGGTTCTCATCAATCATTGCTTGTAATTCATCAGTTGCTAATGTAGCAAGTGACTTTGAAAACTTTTCTTTTGAACAGTCACACTTGAATTGAATTGGCATCGTGTCGAGGATCTTCATGTCGATTCCGTTCATCAATTTGTTCATAACTTCTTCATTACTCAATCCTTCGTTCAGCAAGGTCGAAAGATTAGGGACAATTTTTAAATTGTTTTCAATTTTGTCAATATCAGTATCTCCAGCACCTGGAAGTGTTTGAATTAAGAAACCGCCCGCAGCACCCACTGTTTCATTGGGTTGCACGAAGACAGATACACCGATAGCTGAAGGAATCTGTTCTGACTTGGCCATATAGTATGTAAAATCAGCACCGATCTCGCCTGAAACTAATGGTACTTGACCAGTAAATGGCTCTTTTAAATGCAAATCTTTAGTTATGCTCAGAACACCCTTAGTTCCAACCGCACCTTTAACATCAATATGATGGTCGTCATTCAATGGCAAACTAACGTGATTATTTTGGATATATCCTTTAGTATCACCATTAGCATTGGCATCAACAACAATAGCACCGGCTGGCCCATCACCCACAATACGTGTTGTCAAAACTTCGTCCTCTTTAAGCGTCGAAGTGGCAACTAGGATCGAACCAATCATGGTCCGACCAAGAGCGGCAGTAGAATTGCTCCAAGTATCGTGTCGCTTTTGGACTTCCGCAATTGTTTCAGTCGCGTTCACAACATAAACTCTGAATTTACCGTCTTTGGAAACAGCTTTAGTTAAAATATCAGACATTTTTTAATTTCCTTTCCGTGAAAAAAGCGACTCGAATGAGTCGCTTCTTTGATTGATACATATTTTACTACTTATCTTCATTATTGTTATCAGAATTATCATCTTTTGATGAATCTGACTTGTTATCTGCATTGTCATCATGTTCAGAATCGTCTGATTTTTCTGATGGGAATTCAGTTTCATTCGCATCAGTATCATCAGTCTTATCTGTAGTTGACTTAACGCCTTGTTTAGCAGCATCCTTAGCATCAACAGCACGTTTTGCTTGTTCAAAAGTAGCAGCACTTTCTGATGGGAATTCTGTATTGATATCATTATCGGGCATCTTGCCGTCATTGAACAAACTCAAAATTTCCTTTTCGTTAAGTGTTTCATACTTCAATAGAGCTTCAGCAATTAGTTTATGTTGTTCACGATGGCTTTCGATGATTTCTCGAGCTTGTTCGTGACCTTCATCAAGAAGACGTTTAACTTCTTGGTCAATAGCCTTAGCAGTATCTTCTGAGTAAGCAGGTATTTGACGATATCCACCACTACTAAATGGTTGTCCATCTTTTTCAAGTTGAACTGTACCTAGACGATCAGTCATACCATATTCAGTAACCATTGTACGAGCAATTTGTGTTGCTTGCTCGAAGTCATTTGAAGCACCCGATGATTGTGAGCCAAAGATTATTTCTTCAGCCGTACGTCCACCAAGTAATCCAGCAATTTGTTCTGTAAATTCTTTCTTAGTTATAAGGTTTTGATCATCCTTAGGAAGCATGATGGCATAACCACCAGCCTTACCACGAGGAACAATAGTAACCTTTCTAACAACTCGTGAATCATTTAGAACCAAACCAATAAGAGCATGTCCGGCCTCATGGTATGCAACCATGTGACGTTCTCGATCAGAGATGACACGGTTCTTCTTAGCTGGACCAGCAATAACACGGTCTTCAGCTTCGTCAATATCAGTTGGATCAATTCTTTGCTTACCACGTCTAGCAGCAACTAAGGCAGCTTCGTTAAGTAAGTTTTCAAGATCAGCACCAACGAAACCAGGAGTTGTTTGTGCTAATTGTTTCAAATCAACATCATCAGTAAATGGTTTGTTCTTGGCGTGAACTTTAAGGATAGCTTCACGTCCTTTAACATCAGGTCTACCGACAAGAATCTTACGGTCAAAACGTCCTGGACGAAGTAAAGCAGGATCCAAAACATCTGAACGGTTAGTAGCTGCCATAACAATGACACCTTCATTACCAGTAAATCCGTCCATTTCAATAAGTAATTGGTTAAGTGTTTGTTCACGTTCATCATTTCCACCACCGGTACCAGAACCACGTTGGCGACCAACGGCATCGATTTCATCAATAAAGATAATTGATGGAGCGTCCTTCTTGGCATTCTCAAACAAATCACGAACACGCGAAGCACCGACACCAACGAACATTTCAACGAAATCTGAACCAGAGATTGAATAGAATGGAACTTTAGCTTCACCAGCAACAGCTTTGGCAAGCAAAGTCTTACCAGTACCAGGAGGACCTTCGAGAAGGACACCTGATGGGATTCTTGCACCTAGAGAAACATACTTACGGGGATCTTTCAAGAACTCAACAACTTCAACAAGTTCTTGTTTCTCCTCTTCTGCACCAGCAACATCTGAAAATCTAACTTTGTTCTTCTTAGGGTCTTCAGGTTTAACTTTGGACTTACCAAAGTTCATAACACGGTTTGCACCGCCACCTTGTCCTCCACGCCCCATCATCGCAAAGATGATAAAGAAGAAAAGAATAAATGGTAGTACTAAAGTAAGAATTATTGAGATCCATTGAGATGACTGTGATTTGGCACTAGCAGTCGTCTTAACTTTCTCAGCCGAAGCGGCGTTATTAATTCTCTTCAGCGTATCATTATTGGGTAGTACGGTCGAAGTAAATTGAGTCACTTTAGATTGACTAGTAGTTTGGCTTCTATTGAAAATAGATACAGAACGTGTTGTCTCTGTAGTTTGAGCCTTCTTGTACTGACCAGTAACTTGGTAAGCACCACTAACTGGTTCAATCTTAAAGCTCTTAACCTTCCCTTGTTTCAACTGTGTAATAAATTGATCCTGACTTAGAGTTTTAGATTGATCTGAGGATTGACCACCAGCAAACCAACTTGCTGCGAGCACTAAAACTACGAAGAGCAAGATATAAAACAGGCTATTATTGATTAACCTATTTCGATTATTTTTCATATATTTCCTCCTAATTACTTAGACGTTACATATTGTAACATTGACAAGCATTAACACAATAATAATTGTACCGCTAACTTAATTATTTTGTACTATAAACATCTGGCTTCAAGACACCGACATATGGCAAGTTGCGGTAGTGTTCGTTATAGTCCATACCGTACCCCACGACAAAGGCATCAGGTATCTGTACACCGATATAATCAACCTTTACGTGCTTGATTCTACGAGATGGTTTATCCAAGAATGAAACCAACTTGATAGAATTAGCTTCACGAGTCTCAAATAGTTTAACCAAACGATCCAATGTATATCCTGTATCGATAATATCTTCAACGATAACTACATCGCGTCCTCTTAATGAAGTATCTAAATCTTTAATAATTCTGACATCACCCGTTGTAGTAGTATTTTCACCACCATAACTAGAAACATCCATGAAATCATATTCCATAGGAATATCAACATGCTTGATCAAATCCATCATAAACATGGCTGCTCCACGCAGAATACAGACAAAAAGTGGATTCTTACCTGCATATTCCTTAGTTAGTTCCTTTCCAAGACGCTCATTTGCTTTAGCGATTTCTTCTTCCGAAACTAATATTTTTTCAATATCCGAATTCATTTCTATACCTCATCCTCAAAGTCGATTTTCAAAAAGTAATTACCTTTTTTTAAATAATCGCTTAATTTATAAATTTTTTCAACCCAAACTACCTGATTATCGAATAATATCAAAGGAATTTTGTTTCTTTGGTATTCTGGAATTTTTTCGTTGATAAATCTTTTGCTTAACTTTTGATGTCTGCCATCAGAAATTAATAGTTTATCACCATTACGGCGATTACGTAATGTTATTTTATCAGGTATCTTGTCTGTGATGATCATTGCTTCATCTTGAGAACATTCTTTTAATAGAAATCTTTTGTTATTAACTGAAATTGGTTCTCCAACTTTAATCGCATAACTATAATCAATATTGTCAGTTTTATCTGACAGTATGAAGTCATTGTATGTGCGAATAAATTTCCAGCCATATTCTAAATCGATAGAAGCATTAGGATTATCTCCCAATATAACGGTAATTATTTGTTCCACCTGTTTATTGCTGACAGGAATATCCAAGTTACGAGTGAAGAATTCACCCCAGAATAATGTCTGTTGGTTTTCATCCAATACCTCTAGTGGTTTCAGTCTTCCTTCGATTTTGTGACCATCGATTTTCACTTTCATATTCACTTGAATGGCTTGAAATTGCGAAACCGCCAAATTTATCAACGCAGTTAGTTGTTGATCAAACAATCTGAAATGAGATAACATCTGTCCATTTTCTTTTTGTAACTCCGGAAAAATATTATTTCGTAATCTATTACGCATAGTTATATTCTCAAAGTTCGTCTCATCTTGAACATGATCTATATCATGTTTTTTTGCATAAGTTCGTAATTCTGACTTAGTAAAATCTAATAAAGGTCGAACGAGTTGACCATTTTCAAACGAACGCTGTTGCCGCAAACTAGTAACTTCATAGACATTTCCAGAGCGGATCATCTTCATTAGGATATTCTCAGCCATGTCATTGGCATGATGAGCAGTTAATAACGTATCATAATTATCTTTGTCCATTATATTAGCAAAGTATTGATAGCGAAACTCACGGCCAGCCGCTTCCATACCCACTTCATCATCCGGTTGATCAGTCCATTTGGTGGTATAAAATTTATAAGATTTTTTTTGACAATGCCGTCTTAAAAATTCCACTTCAGTTGCACTATCTGGACGCAGATCATGATCAACATTGATGACTGCAAATGAATCTTTATCAACTATTCTAGCAATCAAATCCAATAGAACCATCGAATCAACGCCACCAGAAACAGCGACAAGTAGTCTCTTAGTATGATATTTTTTTAAAATTTTTCTAACAGTTCCTAGTAACTTTGTATCTAATTCCACATTTGACCTCCAAAGTCCCTGAAATAAAAAAAGCTGAGACAATCGTCACAGCTCTTATTTTGTTCTATTAGTTTTTATTAACTTCTACGGCCACCACGGCCACCACGTTTGCCTTCAGTATTCTTGCGAATAACGCTCATTCGTTCTTCGCTTTCTTTCATGAATCCTGACATCATGTCATCAAAAGTCTCAACTGGTTTGTGTTGTGGCTTTCTTTCACGGTGTTGGAATTTAGGCTTTCTTGGTTGTTCTGTAGCTTGTTTAATTGAAAGTGCAATTTTGTGATCTTTATCGTTAAGAACTAAAACCTTTACGGTATCGCCGACTTTAAGTACATCGTGAATGTCTTTAACGTAGCCATTAGCAATTTCACTAATGTGAACCATTCCGCTTTGTCCTTCACCTAGGTCAACAAATGCCCCAAAATTTGTAATTCCAGTAACCTTACCTTCTGTTTTAGCTCCTACTTCAACTGTCATCTAAATATAATAGTTCCTTCCCCTATTTTTGAATCGCATTAACATTATCCGGCAAATTGTAAACTAACTCGCCAGGCTTAGAGTACATATATTTTTCCCGAATATATCTCTCTAAGTAATTCTTATCTTTTAGTTGATTTATTTCTACTTTCAAGTCACTTTGAGTGGCTTTTTGCTTGTTAAGCTTTTTTTGACTGACTTCAATACTCTGTGCAGTCGATGTATATGTCATATGTGCACTGATGATCTGAAATCCCAAAGTAAACAAAACAATAGCAAACATAACACCAATAGCAACTAGTCGCCGTTTATGAACTTTTTTTTCAAAGTCACTGCGACCAGGTTTTGTAGAAGTTTTTTGTTGCTTCGGTTCAAGAACTGAAACATTGGAATTTGCTAATTTACGTACTTCCATGCCACTACTCCCCTAGAAATTATTACTTTGAGTATAACAATTTTAGAGAATGTTTTGAACCTGTTTTGACTTTTTTTAATCTAATTGCAATCTTTTAATCAATTTCTTCGAACATATCGGCGGAATCAGTCTTCTTAGTTGTTTCTTTAATGTTCAAAACTCTAATCTTCATAGTCTTTTCACCAAAATGAAGTTCCATTGTGTCACCAACGGAGACCTCTGTAGACGATTTGGCTACACGATCATTGATCAATGCACGGCCGTTGTCCGCAAACTCCTTTGCAACGGTTCTTCTCTTAATAATTCTACTTACCTTCAAAAATTTGTCTAATCTCATAATTAATCCTCAATCTTCATGAATTTTGTAATGAACTCGCCCATTGGCAAAATTTCCCATTCACTTTTGCTCAAAACTTTTAATTTCTTGGATAATTCCAAATAAATCATTACCCCAATTGGAATTAACACAATACTAATTAATATACTGTGCTCACGGCTTAAGAACAAGTAATGTGAGCTAATAGTAGCCAAAATCTTAAGAACAACGCCCATAAATATTCCGATTGAAATAACTTTGATCAAAAAATCTCGATTCAATAGGAAAACACCATTATCGTAGATCAAATACATTCCTACCAGAATAATGCATTCACTCAAGATGGTTGCTAAAGCTGCTCCAACAATATTTAAATATGGTATCAGCAAAATATTCAATGCTATCTTTGCGACCAATGAAATGATGAATAAAACCAACTTTATCAAGTTTTTTTCATCATCACCACTAGTTATCGCCACCATCAAGTTAATGAACGAAACGATCACGATCGACAACATGTAAATTGCCAAAGCTAGTGAACCGTCTGCCGTCGTGAACAGCATCGTATTAACTTCCGGCATCAAGGCGACCAATCCTGCAGTCTCAGCGACCGCCAGCCAGAGACAGACACGCATCATCTTCTGAATGATCGTCTTATTGACCTTGGTCTGATTAGTCTCTCGTAGCTGCGGCATGATCGTCGATACGAATGAAAGTGAAATAACAATTCCTAGTTGTATCAATGGTTGTGCCCGATCGAAGACGCCCTTTAAAATTTCGGCATGGTCGATCGGCATGCCACTATGCATCAGCAATCTCAAAATTGTAAACGAATCAATAAACTGATAAAAAATCGTAATTCCTGTAAAAACAACGATCAAAAGTATTTCTAATGCTAATCCACGTTCAATCTTTATCTTAACTTCTTGATCATCTCGTAACCAAGTCTCGCGTTGCTTAACAAAAGTTATCATCAATACCACGACTGCAAACAGACCACCAATAAAAGCTCCACTGTTAGCAATTGTACCCATTTGGTAAATATCAAAAAAACCTCTGCCAAATAAAATTGCTGAACCAATGATAATTATAATTCTAATAAATTGTTCCAAAATTTGTGAAATCGCACTCGGTGTCATTTCTAGATCACTCTGGAAGTATCCTCGAAAAGTTGCCTCAAAAGGAACTAGTAAAAACGTTAAGGACACCGCTCGAATCTCATGAAACAACTGTGAATCTCCCATAAAAATGGCTAAGTATCTAGCCGAACCCCAAAGAAAAATAGTTATTAGCAAACATCCTGCTAGTAGTGCTATAAAAGTCAGCTTGAGAAGTTTACTTTTTGCCGCCGGACTTTCCTGCTGAGCAAAGGTCTTCGAAATAACTACTGGTAATCCTGATAAAGCTAAAACTGAAAAAATACCATAGATTGGATAAACCTGCTGATAGATAAAATATCCCCGATCACCAACAATGTTTTGTAGCGGAATTCGATAAATTGCGCTCATCAGTTCTGAAAAAAGTGAAGCAATCGTCAGAATCCACGTACCTTTGATGGCTCTTGATACTTCTCTCTTCATTGTTATTAGTTTTTAATTTTTTCCTTTTTTAGTTTGTCGAACTCTTTTGCCATTTCTATAGCAAACTTTTGTAATTGTGGGAACCATTCACCTTTTCCAACACTACCTGAATCCAAAGAAATACTGAATTCATCTTTGTTGTTGTGAACAGTTGCTTTCATCGTCGTATTACCTAAGAATTTGAAGACCAAGTCACCTGTCAAATAATCATTAGCTTTGTCGGAGAACTTCAAGACGATCATACCGCTCTTCATAATGACATTCTTAACCAATGACTCATCTAATGATGTCTTCAACAAACTGACATCCAACAAATTAGAAACTTCTTGTGGATAATCACCAAAACGATCCAACAATTCGGATCTAACCTCTTGATAATTCTCATCTGAATCAATTTGACGGATACGTTTGTACAATTCAACTTTTTGACGTTCATCACTTATATAATCAGATGGAATATAAGCATCCAATTCTAAGTTCAATTCAGCGTTAGTCTTCTCAGCCTTAGTATGACCACGTTTCTTGGCAACAGCGTCATTTAACATCTGTGTATAGAGATCGAATCCAACTGAATCAATGAATCCATGTTGTTGCTTACCTAGTAAGTTACCGGCACCACGAATTGACAAATCACGCATTGCAATCTTGAAGCCTGAACCTAATTCTGTAAAGTTCTTGATGGCTTCTAGTCGTTGTTCTCCTACTTCGGTCAAAACCTTGTTAGGTTTGTACATCAAATAGGCATAGGCAACTCGATTAGAACGTCCCACACGTCCACGAATTTGATACAGCTGTGATAAGCCATATCGGTCAGCATTTTCAACAATCAAGGTATTAGTGTTTGGCATATCAACACCGGTTTCAATGATAGTCGTTGTAACCAAAACATCATAATCACCGGCAAGATAATCGGAAATAACACCTTCCATTTGAGTCTCAGTCATGCGACCATGTGCCGTCGCAATTCTGGCATCCGGAACTAATGCTTGTAATTGCCCAGCAACTTGCTCCATATCATCAACCCGATTGTGCAAGTAAAAGACTTGTCCGCCACGCTCCATTTCGCGCTTGATTGCCTGAGCAATGACATCGTAATTTTGTTCCATTACATATGTTTGGACTGGATAACGATTGCTTGGTGCTGTTTCGATCAATGATAGATCTCGCACACCTAGCATCGACATGTTCAATGTTCTAGGAATCGGTGTCGCTGTCAGCGTAAGCACATCCACATTGGCTTTTAATTGCTTGATTTTTTCCTTGTGCTTAACGCCAAAACGCTGTTCCTCATCAATTATCAATAGACCAATATCTGAGAACTTAACGTCCTTTGACAACAATCGGTGTGTACCGACAACGATATCAACTTGGCCTTCGGCCAATCCTTGAATGATTTCCTTACTGTGTTTTCTTGATTGGAATCTTGATAATACCTCAATATTAACTGGAAATCCCTCGAAACGATCTTTCATCGTTTGGTAATGTTGTTCAACTAACAAGGTCGTCGGAGCCAAGAAAACAACTTGCTTACCTGCTTCAACGGCCTTGAAGGCTGCACGTAAGGCAACTTCTGTCTTACCAAAGCCAACATCTCCAACTAATAATCGATCCATGGGGTGGGCCTTTTCCATATCGTGTTTGATCTCATCGATTGAACGCAATTGATCTGGTGTTTCTGGATATGGGAAAGCATTGTCGAAGTCATGTTGCATATCATCATCTTTAGGGAATGGATAACCCTTTTCAGCCTCACGCTTAGCATATAGGTCAATCAAGTCATCAGCAATATCCTCAATACTTGATTGAACTTTACGCTTAGTTTTTTGCCATTCATTACCACCAAGTTTGTTGACACGCGGTGACTTGCCTTCAGCTGAAACATATTTTTGCACCATATCCAATTGTGATACTGGAATAAATAGTCGACCATCGTCACGATATTCGATGGTAATGTAATCTTGATGCTTCCCATCGACTTCCATCGTCTGCATCCCAATGAACTTACCAATACCATGATTAACATGAACCACGTAATCACCAGGCTTGAGTTCGTTGTAGCTCTTCAAACGTTCAGCATTAGCCAAGGTCTGATGACGACGACGTTTAGGCTGCTTATTAAACAATTCTTTTTCCGTAATGATGGCTACTTTTTCTTCGGGCATCTCAAATCCTAGTCCCAAACTAGCATTCATAATTTGCGTCTGATCTTCAATTACTTTTTTATCAGTCGTCAAAGTAGCCTTGATTCCGAAGTCGATCAAAGTATTATTGATGGCCGAAATACGTTTTTCATTATTGATCAACAGTAAGATCGTATAGCCTTGTTTTTGCCAACGCTCTACTTCTGACTTCAACAATGGCATCTGACTGAAAAATTGTTGCATACTTCTGACGGGCACATTGTGTAATTGATCAAGGCGGATATGTCCCATTCCTTGTTGAAAAGCTGACATGTAAACTTGCGAATTTTCGTTTGTTTTCATCATTTCAATGAAATCTTGACGAATTACTTGTTCAGGCAACGCCTTACCAAACTCTAACTGACTAGCTAACCAGGCTTGATTATCAGCTCTGTTGTCATTGGACTGCTCAACCAAACGACTGTATTCGTTGAACATGATAATATCATCAGTGTCTAAATAATCCAATAAACTACTAGGTTCGTCCGATAAGAAGTCAATAATGCTACCAATATTATCAGGACGCATTCCTTCTGACAATTCTGCAATCATTTGTGAAAAAGTCAGATCTAGATTAGTCTTAACTTCTTTATTATCGCCTGCTGATTTAACTTGTCTGTCATAACTTTTCTGAAGTTTTTTCAATCCAGCTTCAACTTGTTCAGCAGTAATAACACGATCATTGGATGGTAAAATTTCAATTTCATCGAGTTCCTCCATACTACGCTGTGTTTCAGTATCAAAGAATTTAATCTTATCGACGTCATTACCAAAAAATTCGATTCGGACAGGATTATCGACATTCAGTGGGTAAATATCAACAATATCACCACGAATAGCGAAGTCACCTGGCTTCGCAACTAATTTATCTTTGTTATAACCCATTTGTACAAAAGTCGAATTAAGACTTTCCAAGTCATATTCTTCATTCATGGCAATTTTCATTTGTGCTGATTTGAATAGTTCCTTTGACGACAGTGCATATTCCAGTCCAGCAACTGAAGTCACCACGATACCTGGTTCATCACTGACCAAGAAACTAAGGGCATCGATCCGCTGACTCAATTCATCAGGTGAACTAGTTGCTATTTCAGTTGATATAGCCTCTTCAACTGGAAAAATATGCATGTGTTCACTATCTAACAGGTTTAAATCATCGTATAAACGGTTTGCATGAAAGTTAGTGTTTTCTACTATTAATATTTTTTTGTTTTTTTGTTTAAGTGTTTGTAATGCAAATAGGGAAATCGTTGAACCAATCAATCCCGTCAACATATTTTTTGTCTTTGGTTTGACTTGTTCAATAAATTCCCCAAGATTCAATTTATTTGCAATAAAGTCTATTAGGTTCACGTTTGATTCCTTTCTGTTAAGAGAGTGGAGAAAGCCGGGAGATTCTGAGCACTGCCTAAGATAGCGAAGGTGCCAACGAAGTTGGTGCATTTGCTATCTGTAGCAGGCGCAGGAATCTGGCTTTCGGAACTCGTTTTGGAAAACGGATAAGTATGCGAAAACGAGTTTCGGAGGGACAAACCTCTGCGCTTACTACGATTAATAATTGCACCAACTTCGTTGGCACCATCATTAATCTAGGTAATGCTCAAGGTCTGACCGCCCCTCCTACACTCTCTATCAATTATACTTATTCATCAACTGATCAAACGTATCTCCAGCGATCCAATCTTTTACAGCACTTGCTGCGTTATCGATCCCAGTCAATGCGACTGGTGCTTGGTCCTTGGTAAATGGAGTCAAAACCCAATTTACGACGGTCTGTTTGTCTGGATGTTGAATACCGATCTTAATACGTTTGAAGTCTTTTGTACCCATAGATGCGATTATACTCTTAATCCCATTATGACCACCGGCTGAGCCCTTGGCACGTAGTCTAATTTTACCGATTGGCATATCAAGGTCATCTTGGATGACCATAATTTCTTCTGGTTTGATTTGATAATATCCTGTCAAGAATTTCACAGCTCGACCGGATTCGTTCATAAATGTTAAAGGTTTAACTAGAAAAACCGTTTCGCCGTCAACTTTGAATTTACAATATTCAGCCTCAAAATCTTTTTTCATTTGAGTTTGACTATATTCTTCCATTAACTTGTCGATCGTCATGAAGCCCATATTATGCTTTGTACGGTCGTATTTTTTTCCTGGATTTCCTAATCCAACGATAAGTTTCATATTAATACCTCATTTCAACTTGTAATTATATCATGCAAAAAGTGGGAATTTTTTACTTTTTTCACAATCACCCTGTTTATTTTCAAAAATTATTTGTATAATTGGATACGAAACATATTTATTTCGAAGGGATGATAAAAAAATATGACAACTCCAACAAATGAAAAGAACCACCAAAAAGTACTTCTAGTTGGTGACGGTGCTGTAGGTTCAACTTTTGCCTACGCAATGACACTTCAAGGTATTGCACAAGAACTAGTAATCTGCGATATCGCCAAAGATAAGATTAAGGGTGACGCAATGGATCTTGCTGATGCACTTCCATTCTCATTCCCTAAGAACATTCACGCTGGTGAATATTCAGATGCCAAGGATGCTGACATCGTTGTTATCACTGCTGGTGCTCCACAAAAACCAGGTGAAACAAGACTTGACCTTGTTAACAAGAACTTGAACATCTTGAAGACAATCGTTGACCCAATCGTTGAATCAGGATTCAATGGTATCTTCTTAGTTGCTGCTAACCCAGTTGATATCTTGACATACGCTACTTGGAAACTTTCAGGCTTCCCTAAGGAACGTGTAATTGGTTCAGGTACATCACTAGACTCAGCTAGACTACAAAAATTCGTTGGTGAAGAATTAGACATCGACCCTCGTGCCGTTAATGGTTACATCATGGGTGAACATGGTGATTCAGAATTCGCTGCATGGTCACACTTGTCAATCGGTGGAGTTACAATGGCTGAATGGATGGAACAACACCCAGAGGTTACACAAGATACTCTTGATGCAATCTACAAGAAGGTTGTTAACGCTGCTTACGACATCATCAATACTAAGGGTGCTACATTCTACGGTATTGGTACTGCACTTGCAAGAATCTGCAAGGCATTGCTAAACGACGAAAACACTGTTCTTCCATTATCAAACATGATGACTGGTCAATATGGCGTTTCAGATATTTATATCGGTTCACCTGCTATCATCAACCGTAAAGGTCTAAAACAAATCATCGAAGTTCCATTGAACGATGAAGAATCAGAACAAATGAAGAAATCAGCTGCAGAACTTGAAAAAATTCTTAAAGATGGTTTTGAAGCTACAGGTATCAAGGGTCGTCAATAATCCTTAATATTCAAGCTAAGAGTTGAAACTTATGTTTCGACTCTTTTTTTTTTCATTTTTTTACTGTATTATTGATTCAACTAGAGAAGATTGGATGTGTGATATATATGTTAGTAAAATCATTGGTTTTAAAAAAGGAAAAACTCACAACCGTCAAAGAAACTGTAACTCTTGAAGAAGCCTTGAAGGTTCTTGAAGACTCAGGTTATCGTTGTGTACCAATTCTTGACGAAAGTGGTCAAATATTCAGGGGAAATATTTACAAGATGCACATTTATCGTCATAAGTCACGTGGCGGAGACATGAACTTGCCCGTAACAACATTGATGAAAAACGCTACTAAGACAATTAGTGTTGACTCACCTTTCTTCAAAGTATTCTTCAACATCAAAGATCTTCCTTACATTGCCGTACTCGATGAATCAAACTTATTCTACGGAATCCTAACTCACTCAAGATTATTGAGCATGTTATCTGATTCATGGAATCTAGAAATCAGCAGTTACGTTTTGACTGTAAGTTCATCAGGCGATCGTGGTGATCTTGAAAAAATGTCGAAGATAATTTCGAAGTACGCTTCAATTTCCGCCTGTGTAACATTGGACGCTAAGTCGAACGAAGTTGTCCGTCGTACATTGTTCACATTGCCTTCAGGTACAAGCATTGACACCTTGAAAGAAATTATCAAACGTCTTGAAAAGAAGAGCTTTGTCGTTGCTGAGATCGATGATTTGAAGTCTGGTAAGATTTTGAACCGTGACACTTTATAATTAATGAAAAATAAAAAATTGTTACCTTAATTGGTAGCAATTTTTTTGTTTAATCCATCGATTGAAGTTCATATAATTCTGAATACAATCCTCCAGCCGCAAGTAATTCATCATGTGTTCCTCGTTCAGCGATACGACCGTGGCTCAAAACTAATATTTGATCAGCATCTTGAACAGTCGACAATCTATGCGCAATGGCAATCGTCGTTCGATCATCCCTCATTTTTGATAATCCCTTGGTTATACTCTGTTCAGTCTGGGGATCGATATTTGCGGTAGCCTCATCCAGTATTAATACCTTCGGATTACGGACAATAGTTCTAGCAAACGAGATTAATTGACGTTGTCCAGCTGAAAAACTGCTGCCGCGTTCAATTACCTTAGCATGGTACTGGTCAGGTAAATTCTCAATAAACTCATCTGCATCAACAAATCTCGCGGCCTGTTCAACTTGCTCATCTGAAATACTGTCATCATACATGCGAATATTATTAGTAATGTCGCCATAGAATAAGTATGGTTCTTGAATAACTAACCCCAACTTATCACGCAATTCCTTAGTTGAATAATCACGAATATCATGATCATCAATCAGAATCTGACCTTCGCCAAACTCATAAAAACGCAGCAAGATATTAATAATCGAACTCTTACCACTTCCCGTATGTCCAACCAAGGCAACGGTTTGTCCTGGTTCAACCGTGAAAGAAATATCCTTCAAGATTGGTTCTCCTGGTACATAACCAAAGGTAACGTGGCGAAATTCAATTTTACCGACCGCAATCTTAGCATCACTGGCTTCATTTTGTTTCGGATTAGTTGTCTGATTATCAAATAATTTCATAATTCGATATCCAGCAACCATTCCATCTTGGAAGTAGGACATATAGTTCATAACATTAGAGAGTGGATTAAAAAAGTTTTGTTGATATGAAATAAAAGCATAGATGACACCTGCTGCCACAATTGTATGTGTGCTTTCTAATCCAAATCCACCTAAGGCAATTACTTCAGCCAATGTGAACATCAAAGTAATCGTTGGATACAGCAAGAATGAATTAACATTGATCATCTTATTTCTTTGTGTGAAGTACAAATTATTCTTATGTTCAAATTCCTCGATCATCCGCTTCTGTTGACCAAACTGTTGAATGATGCTGATACCCATTAGTGACTCATTCAGTTTGGTATTGATCTGGCTCAAATATTCACGCAAACGTTGATAGATTTTGGAGCTCAAATGTTGATACAACCAAATCAAAACATACAGTGCTAAAACAAATAGCGCTGTCGCAATTGCCAATGTAGCATTAACTGACATCATTGCCACAAAGGCTGAAATTATTGAAAATGCTGCCACTAAGATCATCAAAAACAATGTCCAAAAATCATACAAGGTCTTAGTATCATTGGTCACTCTGGAAACAATCGATCCAGCAGGTGTCTTGTCAAAGTAGTCCATCCCTAAAGTATGTAGCTTGCGGAATAACTGACTGCGAATTTGTTCCAGTGTCCGTTCGGCTCCCATTGAAAAAGCAAAGTTTTGAACAAATTGAACCATCGCCTTGATGACTGTTCCGATAAAATAAACAATCGCAAAACCAATAATGATCTGAATACCAGTGTCTTGATGAACCAAGTAGTGATCCATATAATATTGCAACAATCTCGGTAAAATTATATTAATCACGCTCAAACCAACGGCAAAAATTATTGCCGTAATAAATTGGCGTTTGAATGCCCAAGCAAAACTAAACAACCGTTTCAAAATATTTCGTTGCTGTTTTCTAGAAAGTGTTTGAATGTCATCAATTGTTGTTTCTTCTTTTTTATCCACGATTGTCTAATCTCCCTTCTATTTCTGCATTTTTAGCTTGCAAATTGAACGTATCATAATACCAGCCCTTATTAGCCAGTAATTCTTGATGGGTTCCGTGTTCGATGATCGTCCCATGATCAACCACCAATATTTGATCGGCATATTCTACTGAACTCAATCTGCTGGCGGCGATAATTGTCGTACTCTTACTTCGGTTGGCGGCAATGCGTTCTTCAATATTACGTTCCGTTTTCGAATCCACCGCTGATAATGAATCATCTAGAATCAATAACTCAGGATCACTCAAAACAGCCCTAGCAATCGCTAGACGTTGTTTTTGTCCACCAGACAGTGAAACACCTAACTCACCTACTTGAGTGTCGTAACCCTTAGGCATACCATCAATATCATGATTCAAATCCGCAATGTGCGCCGCTGCCGTAACTTGTTCCTGTGTCGCATCAATATTCGCAAATCTAATATTGTCACGAATATCGGTTGAGAACAAAAAGTTAGTCTGTGGAACATAACCAATGGTGTCCAAATAATTATTTAACTTAAAGTCACGAATATCGTGATCACCGACAGTAATTTGACCGTTGTAGTGATCGAAGTCACGCATCAATAAGCTAATGATCGTTGACTTACCACCACCAGTTGGACCAACGATACCCATTGTTTGACCCTCTCTTAATTCAAAACTGACATTGTTAAGTGCAGCTGCTTCGTCATCTGGATAATGGAACTTTTTCATTTCAAAATCTAAAACACCGTTTGGTGCGGATTTCACTTCGTGACGTGGGGCAACTAATGATGATTTTTCATCCAACAATTCAGTAATACGATCATAACTAGCCGAGCCACGTTCCAAAATATTAAACAAGCTACCAATAGCAAACATTGGCCAAGTTAACTCTGCCATATAAGTAATAAAGGAGACTAATTCACCAATCGTAATCTGTGAGTGGATAACCGCCAGTCCGCCAAGGATAATTGTAATGACATATGAGATACCCATGATTATTGAAGTCAATGGATCAAACATAGCATCTAGTCGATAGGACTTTTTATTTGCTTTAATATTTTTATCCACATACTTATCAAAGTCTTGTTCATCTTGATGTTCCTGACCTAATGCCTTTAATACTTTGATTCCAAGAATACTCTCCTGCGTCTTGTTGTTGATACTGGAGAATGCTGCTTGCGACTTCATGAAGGCATCATGAATCTTATTTCCAAGTACATTCGCCATAACTGCCAACAGAAGCAATGGCAAAATAGCATAAAATGTCAGCTTCCAATTAACAAACATCCCCATCGCAAAAATCATCGACAGTCCGGTTATTAAAGAATCAGCCAGCGTCAACACTCCGGGACCAGCAACTTCACGAACCGCATCAATATCATTTGTCGCGTGTGCCATTAAGTCACCAGTCCGCCACTTCTGATAAAAAGTTGTGTCCATCTTCATAAAATGCCTGAAGAGACGATTACGCAAATCTCGTTCCAAAACATAAGAACTACCAAAAATCATTTTTTGCCAAACAAACCTCAGCAAATATCCCAAGATAGCTACTAAGACTAATAAAATCAAATTCATCATTAAAAAATGAATCGTCAGCGTCCTCTTACTGACAGCATCGACAATGATACCAACTATACGTGGTGGTATTACATTACAGGCGGCAACCAATAATAGTGCCAGAACTCCTAATGTATACTGCTTCCATCGATGCTTAAAAAACCAACTTAATCTAGAAAAAATCCCCATATTAATTCACCTATCATTAAAAATTCAATACTAGTTACTTTACACCTTCAAGTAGACTATAAGGCAACATTTTTGTTTTAAAAATTTCAATAAAAAAACCACATCATTTCTGATGTGGTTTGATTTTTAATCTATTTAACATACTTTCTAGGTAATCTCTCACTCAATCCACAAAGAACTTCATAATTAATAGTTCCAGCATATTGAGCAACTTCAGTAGCAGTGATCTCATCATCGCCATCTTTACCGATCAAAGTAACCTTACTGCCAACTGGCATTTCTTCAGGTAATTTAACCATGAATTGGTCCATGCAGACGCGTCCGACAATTGGGCAACGCTTGCCATTGACCAAGACTTCAAATTCTTGCATACGACGCAACCAACCATCAGCGTAACCCATTGGAACAGTTCCGATCCATTCGGAATCTTCACTGGTATAGGTGGCACCATAGCCAACACTATCACCTTTATTGATCCGCTTAACAAAGACTAGTTCTGAATATAGACCCAAGGCAGGTTTCAATTCATATGGGGTCTTTGTAATATCAGTTTGTGATGGATTCAAGCCATACAAGGCAATTCCGTCACGAATCAAATTAACTGCTAAATCTTGATGCCATAAGGCTGTGGCTGAATTAGCACAGTGAACATATTTGAATTCAGTTGGTAAGTCACTAGACATTTCTTTGAAACGACTAACTTGTTTTTCAAAGTATTTTTCATCCGGATTGTCAGCTGTAGCAAAATGAGTAAATAATCCTTCAGCAATAAATTTATCAGAATTATCATTTAAATAATTACAAGCAGAAATTAAATCAGCTTTTTCTCTAAAACCAATTCTACCCATGCCACTATCAATTCCCAAATGAACTTTGAGATCTTTAACTCCAGTAGCAGCAGCTTGCTGTAACCACTCTAAACTACCCACAGTTAACGAAATATCAGCGTCTGCGGCAATTTTGGCATTATCTACACCAGTTATGCCCAAAACTAATATTGGAGCTTGAACGCCATTTTGACGTATTTCAAGGCCTTCATCCAGGGTAGCGACACAAAGTCCGCTAGCGCCGTATTCTAGTTCAGCCGTAGCGACTGCCACTAGCCCATGTCCATAAGCATTGGCTTTGACCACAGCGAAGACATCTGTACCTTCTGGTACAGACCTCAATTCGTTCTGCAAATTTTCCTTTAGATTACTTAAATTAACCTCGACATATGCGGGGCGATGGATTGATGGTAACATGTGATACCTCCTAAAAAGTTACAAACAACTATTCAGACTTATCAACATCCTCAATAATAACTTCTGTTATTACAAGTTCATCCGTATCTGAAATAGAAATTTGAATGTTTCCCTCAAAAATATCCGTTTTTATATATGGTTGACCAGACTCATAATTTAATACACTCAAATCATGAAATCCAATCTTGCCTAATCCGGTTCCCATGGCTTTGGTAAATGATTCTTTAGCTGAAAACCTACCTGTCAAATAAGTCATTTGAGCTTTTTCAGTCTTCTTAGTTAAGAATACCGCCATTTCCTCACTTGTCAAAACCTTATCCGCAAATCTAGGATGTCGACCATAGATCTTACGAACACGATCGATTTCCGCAATGTCTACTCCTAGTCCTTTTATCATAATATCTCTCCATAATTTTTTTGAAAAAAAAGACAAAGCAAATTTAATCACCTTGTCTTCATTACTTATATTATAAAACAAATGTTTTATTTTCCAAATATTTACGTCAAATTAAAGATTTGTTCTAATCTTGAAGTTCTTCTTTGATTGACCCTTTGACTTAGATGAACTGTTGCGGCTGTCATGACGTTTTTCGCCTGACTTACCACTACCACCACTGTGGTTGCTGTTTCCACCACGATCATCATGTCTTCTTGAATGATGGTTGCCACTACCGCCACCATTACGGTTACGATCACGGCCGCCACCAAAACGTCCACGTCTACCATGGCCTGAACGGCTGTGACTAGTTTTACGTGAAGGAAGTGGTCTTTCTGGAGCAATCTTAACAGGAACACTTTGTGCGTCCTTGATAGTTGTGCTCAAGTAAACCTTAACTAAGTCTTCTGGTGAATACTCTTCTAACAATTGCTTAACAGCATAGTCGAAACGATCTAAGTTCTTGTCAACACCAATAGTATTCTTAACTTCTTCTTTAACTGCCTCCAATTGTCCTACAAGAACTTCATTGTCAGTAGGTGGAGCAAGTGGTTTCATACGCTTCTTTGTAAGATTCTCAATTGTACGTAAGTAACCCATTTCGTTAGGTGTAACGAATGTTACAGACACACCAGAATGTCCGGCACGACCAGTACGGCCAATACGGTGAACATAACTGTCAGGGTCTTGAGGAATATCATAGTTATAAACGTGTGACACACCTGAAATATCTAGTCCACGAGCAGCAACGTCAGTTGCAACAAGGAATTCTAGCTTACCAGCTTTGAACTTACGAAGGACACTAGTACGTTTGTCTTGTGACAAATCACCGTGAAGTCCTTCAGCATTGTATCCACGAGCTTGCAAACCACGTGTTAATTCATCAACACGACGCTTCGTTCTACCGAAGATCAAGGCTAATTCTGGTCCTTGAACATCAAAGATTCTTGTCATTAAGTCGAACTTCTCGAAGTCGCGAGCCTTAACGTAGTATTGATCGATCTTGTCAGCAGTTAATTCTTTTGACTTAATCTTAACGATCTTAGGTTCTGTCATGAACTTATCAGCAATACGCATGATAGGCTTAGGCATTGTTGCTGAGAACAATAGAGTTTGGTGTACGTTAGGAACATTTGAAAGAATACTTTCAATGTCTTCAACGAATCCCATATCTAGCATTTCGTCGGCTTCGTCCAAAACAACTGTTTTGACGTTACCTAATTTAAGAGTGCGTCGGTTGATATGATCGAGCATACGACCTGGAGTACCAACAACAATATTAGGATGATTCTTTAAGGCACGAATTTGTCTTCTGATGTCAGAACCACCATAAACAGATTGAACTCTAACTTTTTTGTCGCGGCCTAATCTGTATAACTCTTCTTGAGTTTGGATAGCTAATTCTCTAGTAGGTGAGATAATTAGCGCTTGAATATCTGTAGATGACATATCGATGGCATCTAAAATTGGTAGACCAAAAGCAGCGGTCTTACCTGTACCTGTTTGGGCTTGTCCAATGACGTCGTCTCCGGCTAATACCATTGGAATAGTTTCTGCTTGAATGGGGGTAGTTTCTTCGAAACCGGCCTCATTTACAGCTTGTAGTAATCTTGAATCTAAATTTAATTCACTAAATTTCACAAAAATCCTCCAGTTGTTACGCGTTAAAATCACAATTGGCAACTATAACACGTTATTCAATCATTCTCAAATAACACACTCTTATACTAATTTACTTAATACGTTCTCCAAATGAATGCCATGACTAGCCTTTAATAAGACAGTGTCAGTTGAGTTTATTTCTTTTTCTAAATCATTTGTTAATTCCGTTAATTGATCCTTGCTATACCAAATCAAATCATTATCAGCATATTTTTGATCCAACTTGGTTTTCAGAGCCTTCATTTCATCCCCTACAAGATAAACTTTTGCAAAGTCCCTTGTATTGATGTGGTCCGCAAGTGATTCGTGCAAATGTTTTGATGCACTACCGAGTTCCAGCATGTCTCCTAGAACGACGATCTTACGTCCAGGGGTTGAAATCTTTTTGAGACTTTCTAGAACTTCAATTGCAGCAGTCGGGTTTGAGTTATATACATCACTTAAAATGTCTGCGCCATTTTTTGCTTTTAACCATTCTGTTCTATTCTCGGTAACATATAGGTCAGCCAAAGCTTTTGCCATAGCCTCTGGCTTAACATGAAGGGCTTGACCAACTAAAATTGCAGCCAAGGCATTCTTAACATTATATTCGCCCATCATCGGAATATCAAACTCTAAGTCCGGCCAAAGGTTAGTTTTGAACGAAGTTGTCGACTTCCCAGCCTTTATTGACGTAGCGTAAAGCGTATTCACATCTTTTTTTCCAAAAGTTAATTTTTTTTGTTCAACTTTTTGAGCACGTTCGGTCAATAGCGGTTCGTCACCGTCAAAAACAAACTTGCCGTCCTCTTGCAGATGATCGACTATCTCCATTTTAGCATCAGCAATCTTATCACGTGTGCCAAAGAACTCAATATGAGCCTCACCGACCATTGTAATAACTGAAATATCCGGATTAGCCAGACTACTTAAGTGATCGATCTGACCTGGACGATCCATTCCCATTTCTACCACTAATACCTCTGTATTGATCGGCATGTTCAAAATAGTAAATGGCACTCCGATCTCATTATTAAAGTTCATTGGTGTCTTAGCCACATTGTTATTAGTTGCTAGGATTGCTGCAATCATATCCTTAGTAGTTGTCTTACCGTTACTTCCGGTAACAGCCACTACCTTAGGATTGACCTTTGCCAAATAATACTTAGCTAATGTCTCAAACGCAGTTGAAACATTCTTAACCACTACATAAGGAATCTCTTGATTAGGGATTTCGTGATCACTCTGCCAAACAGTTGCACTGACCCCATTAGAAATTGCACTGCCGATAAATTCATGACCATCACGTTCACCTTTTAGTGGGAAGAACAAGTCTCCCTCCTTAGCTTTGCGACTATCAAAACAAACCCCAGTAATATCTACGTCAGGCACAGAGTCAACGTTGATTTTTAAAGCAGAATAAACTTCTTTTAACTTCATTTTCATGAATATTTTTCCCCAATTCTGAAAAATTATTTTAATCCACACTAAATAAAAAGAGTATAGTATATTATTTAGAAAGGAATTGATGCACTATGACATCTAAATCATCAAAAGTATCTGGGGAGAATAGTTATTGGCGACGTAATCTAACTGTTCTCTGGTTCAGTACTTTCATGACAGGTATTGGCTTTAGTATGATAACACCCTTTTTGCCATTATACATTAATCAACTGGGGAATTTCACAAAAAACCAACTTGTCATTTGGAATGGTATTGCATTCTCTTCTACCTTTTTAGTTATGGCGATCGTATCTCCTATTTGGGGGAAAATTGCTGATCGTAGGGGCCGTAAGCTCATGCTTATCCGTGCCGCTCTTGGTATGGCAATCGTCATCTCACTTCAAGCCTTTGTCACAGCTGCTTGGCAAATTGTCGTTTTAAGACTCTTGCAAGGTGTCTTCTCAGGTTTTGTAAGTAACGCTAATACTTTGATTGCATCAACTGCCCCACGTGCAGAAAGTGGTAAAGCACTTGGTACATTGAATACCGGTGTCATATCTGGTACATTACTCGGACCATTAGTCGGTGGTGTAATTGCACAATACTTCGGATATAGAATTCCATTTATGCTTACTGGATCTTTATTATTCTTGGCATTTATTTTGGTCACGATCTTTATTAAGGAAGATTTCACCCCTATTCCTAAGGGTGAAGAAGAATCAACCAAAGAAATTTTCCACAAGTTGAAAAATCCTAATTTGATCCTAGCAATGTTTGTTACTACCATGATCATTCAAACATCTAATAACTCGATCAATCCAATTATCAGTTTATATGTTAAACAACTAATGCATGGATCTGACAAAGTCACCTTGATTGCCGGCTTCGTTGCTGCTGTTCCTGGTATTGCTAATATCATTGCTGCCCCACGTTTTGGAGCACTAGGCGATAGGATCGGTACCAGTAAGATTTTGATCGGTGGCTTGATTTTTGCAGTTCTAGTATATATTCCACAGGCGTTTGTTACTAACGTCTGGCAACTGGCAACCTTGAGATTCTTTGTTGGAATCTCAGATGCTTGTCTAGTTCCACAAGTTCAAACCTTGCTGGCGAAGTATACTGACGCAAAATACACTGGTAGAATCTTCGGATATAACCAGTCGTTCCAATCCGTTGGTAATGTCTGTGGACCGTTACTTGGTTCGTTCATTTCTAGTACCCTAAGCTACTCCGCTGTCTTCATCAGTACCAGCTGTTTGGCAGCCATCAACTTGGCCTGGGTATCCACGCATTTCAGAGCAAAAAAAGGTAAAAAAATAAAAGCCTCCTAATATAGGATGGCTTTTTATTTTTGTGATAAACCATATTTCTTGTTGAAACGATCGATACGTCCATCTGCTTGAGCAAACTTTTGCTTACCAGTATAGAAAGGATGTGAGTCTGATGAGATTTCAACACGAATTAGTGGATATTCTGTACCTTCGTAATCAGTTGTTTCGCTTGATTGAACTGTTGAACCAGCTAAGAACTTCTTACCTGTTGATGAGTCCATGAATACAACTTGGTGATAATCTGGATGAATTCCTTGTTTCATTCTATGTCGCTCCTTTGCCCTAAATCTTTTGCAGAAATAGAGATTAATTTACTAACGGTATTAAATATTAACATGAACTTCCACTTTATTCAATACAATTTTATTTTTGTAAGACTACTTTTTGATCAGAAACCTCATCTATTAGATCTTGATCGTGATCAATCAGCAGCATCGTTGGATGCTGTTTTTTGATTGCATCAATAATCTGTTGGCGCGTAATAACGTCTAAGAAGTTTAGTGGCTCGTCCCACAGATAGACATTTGCTTCTTCCGACAAACTAATTGCCAAAGCAACTTTTCTCTTTTGACCTTGACTCATGTTTTCCACAGGTTGATCAAATAGCTCACGTTCAAAGCCTAATTTGCGCAGATTTGAAAAAATCATTTCTGCATCAAGATGTTTTTTAGTAGCAAGCTCTCTGATCATACCGGTTAATTCGTCTTCTTGAGCTAGATACGAGACTTTTACATTGCTGCCAATATGCAACTCTCCTGTTTGTTCAAATGGCTGTCTGAGGCCCAGAATCTGTTTAAAAACTGTTGTCTTCCCCACACCATTTTGTCCAACTAAAGCAATAACTTTATTAACAGGCAACTTAAAGCTTATTTCTGGGGTTACCACCTCATCGTGTCTTAATTGTAACTTATCCACAGTAATTAAATGTTTCGGATGGTTTAATTCCACGTAATTTAGTTTGATGGGGTCTTCGATCTCAATATTTTTGAGTAGACTCTGTTTCGTGTCGATTTCTTTATCCACACGATTAGCAATCGTTTTAGCCTTTTTCATCATTTTGGCAGATTTATGACTGATGAAACCCTTGTCCAAGTTGACTTGTTGCAATCCAGTTTTAAATTTACCTTTCTCAGTCTGGCGTGACCAGTTTTCTCTTTTCACAGCCGTTTCGTGTAACCTGTTGATATCTTTTTTGAGATGATTCTTTTCCTCAAGCTCCGATTTATCTTGTAAATTCTTCTCATGTTCCCAAGTATCGAAGTTTCCCTTATACACATCAACATCTTGACGATTGATCGAAATAACATGATCGATAACTTGATTCAAGAAGGTCTTATCATGACTGATAACAATGAAGCCCTTCTTACTCTTGAGATAATCGGCGACCACCTTACGTCCAACAATATCTAAATGATTAGTTGGTTCATCGATCAACTGGAATCCATAATCATCAATGAATAGAATCGCCAATAATATTTTGGTTTGTTCTCCCGGACTTAAGGTCGAAAAATCCTGTTCTAGAACATCAGACTTAACTTGTAACTTATCCAACTCCACTTCAATTTTCCACATATCGTAATCTTCTAAGTCAGTTAATTCTTTGACGATTTCCACAGCCGAACGGTTTTTATCAGCAATCTTCTGTGGATAATAATAAAAATTCAAGTTGGAAATAATTTGTCCACTGTACGGCAACTTTCCCAGTAAAATATTCATCAAAGTTGTCTTACCACGGCCATTGCGACCAATCAAGCCTAGCTTCCAGCTCTCATCGATCCTCAGATTTAGTGAATCGAATAAATTATCCACCATTTGATCATATTTAAAGTTTAAATTTTCTATTTGTATTGTTCCCATAAATAAAACACCTCGTTTACGGTGCTTTGACTCCAACAAAAAAAGGACACTAATTATCAGCATCCTTTAAAATTATATCTTTTAAGGGACAGACATTGAGACACACTAAGTCGAAGTCAAATTACACACTTATTTTGTATAATTTAAAATTTCAACTTAATTTCTCAACGGCTGCACTCCCTTTCTTGTTATAAACTATTTAATAATCTACCAACAAATTAAATATCTGTCAATACTTTATTCAACTAAATCATCTTCACCGATCAACTTAACATCGGCACCTAGACAATGCAACTTCCAAACAACCTGGTCGTATCCACGCAGAATATTCTCAGCATTGTTAATAGTTGTTTGTCCATCAGCCAACAATCCGGCAATCATTAAGCAGGCTCCAGCGCGAATTTCTTCAGCTGAAACTGTTGCTCCCTTGAGCTCAGCACCACCACGAACAAAAATCAAATCATTTTCACTCGTAATATTAGCGCCCATCTTGTTGAGTTCTGCAATGTGCTTGATACGCTTAGGATAAATCGTATCGATCACCATTGCTTCACCACTAGCCTTCATCAGAAGTGGTGTGATGGGTTGTTGCAAGTCTGTCGCAAAACCTGGATATGGCATCGTCTTAATATTTACTGCCTTTAATTCCGGAGAATTCTTGACATAAATACTATCTTCACCAATTTCCAAATTAACGCCCATTTCATCTAACTTAGCCAAGAATGCATCCAAGTGTTCACTGATGATATTTTTGACTAATATTCCGCCACCATTGGCAGCGGCCAAACTCAAATATGTCCCTGCTTCGATACGATCAGGAATGATAGTATGTGCATTATTTGAACGCAGACTATCAACACCTTCGATACGAATAGTTTCCGTACCCACGCCACGAATAACAGCTCCCATATTGTTAAGGAATGTTGCTAAGTCAATAATTTCTGGTTCCTTAGCAGCATTTTCAATGATGGTCGTACCTTTAGCTTTTACAGCAGCCAAGATAACATTAATAGTAGCCCCAACTGAGACCATGTCCAAAAAGATCTTTGCACCTTTTAGTCCGCCATTTGGGGTTGTAATAATGATCTGACCGTGTTTGTTTTCAACCTGAGCGCCGAGTGCTTCGAATCCCTTGATATGTTGATCAATTGGACGTGGTCCAATGTCATCGCCACCTGGGAAACCAACCACAGCTCTGCCAAAACGGCCCAACATAGCTCCCATAAAGTAATATGAAGCACGCAAACTGCTTACCTTACCACTAGGTAGTTCGGCAAATTGAATCTTTGTCGGATCGATCTTTAATACGTCATCTTTCATTTCTGAAGAAACGTTCATATCTTTCAAAATAGAACGTAAATTTTTTACATCTCTAATTTGTGGAACTGAATCTAACACAACAGGTGTATCAGATAATATAGCGGCTGGAATTAGCGCCACAGTGCTATTCTTAGCACCGCCAATTGTTACTTCACCTGATAACTTTTTTCCACCATTGATTACAAGTTTTTGCATAAGCTTTTCCCTAACTAATTTTTAACTACTTCAGGAAATTACATATCCTCTTCGTCTAGCCCTGAAGCTGCACCAATAAATGCTTTGAATAGACCTTCTGGTTTTGTTGGTCTTGATAAGAACTCTGGGTGATATTGAACTGCAATATGGAACTTATTGCTTGGAACTTCAATAATTTCAACCAAATGGTTATCGGGAGAAACACCTGAGAATACTAATCCTAAATCTTCGAATTGTTTACGATATGAGTTGTTGAATTCATATCTATGTCTGTGTCTTTCTTGAATTACTGATTGATCATCATAAGCAGCAGCTGTCTTTGATCCTGGTTTCAACTTACATGGATATGCACCTAAAC
Source organism: Companilactobacillus jidongensis (assembly GCF_003946575.1). Classification (GTDB taxonomy): domain Bacteria; phylum Bacillota; class Bacilli; order Lactobacillales; family Lactobacillaceae; genus Companilactobacillus; species Companilactobacillus jidongensis. The sequence continues at coordinate 126,326 of NZ_RHOP01000002.1, forward strand.
GAAGTGTACCACCACGATCTTCAACATCCTTCTTATCTGCCATGATATCGATAACTTTGTTTTCTGCATCAGGATCAACTTCACCAGTTGTAGCATCCTTGATACCGGCAACGTTTCTGGCAAACTCAATACTTGCCATTTGCATACCTAAACAAATACCGAAGTATGGAACATCATGTTCACGTGCATACTTGATTGTTGTGATCATGCCTTCAAGCCCACGGCTACCAAAACCACCAGGAACTAGGATACCATCAGCATCACCCAGCATCTCCTCAACATTATCTTCAGTAATCAGATCCGCAGAGATCTTCTTTAACTCGATATCTGTATTATAAACATAACCAGCCGAGTGAAGTGCTTCTGTAACAGAAATATAAGCATCTTGTAACTTTGTATACTTACCAACAAGTGTGATCTTTGTTGTGTGCTTCAAATTATGCACACGATCAACTAGCTTGTTCCAGTCTGTCATATCAGCTTCTGGAGTTTCAAGATGTAAGTAGCGACATACGATATCATCAAAACTTTGTGCCTGTAGATTCAATGGAATGTCATATAGTGAACTAGCATCACGTGATTCGATAACAGCTTCTGAATCAACATCACAGAATGATGCAATCTTGTCTTTCATATTTTGTGGCATAGGTTTTTCGGTACGAACAACCAAGATATTAGGTTGAATACCAATTCCACGTAATTCTTTAACACTGTGTTGTGTTGGCTTTGTCTTCATTTCGCCAGCAGCCTTCAAGTAAGGTACTAGTGAAGTATGGATATAGACAACATTTTCTGAACCAACTTCAGACTTCATTTGACGAAGTGCTTCCAGATATGGAAGTGATTCGATATCACCAACTGTACCACCGACTTCTGTGATAATAACGTCAGAATCAGTTGTTGTAGCAGCGCGCATTATTTTTTGCTTAATCATATCTGTAATATGTGGAATAACTTGTACTGTTGCTCCGTTGTAATCACCACGACGTTCGCGACGAATTACTTCTGAGTAAATCTTACCTGTTGTAACGTTTGAATACTTGTTCAAATCGTTATCAATAAATCTTTCATAGTGTCCTAAGTCAAGGTCAGTTTCTGTACCATCATTGGTAACGTAAACCTCACCGTGTTGATATGGACTCATGGTTCCTGGATCCACATTAATATAAGGGTCGAATTTTTGCATTGTTACCTTTAGCCCACGGTTCTTTAGTAATCTACCAAGGGATGCCGCAACAATACCCTTACCAAGAGATGAAACAACTCCACCTGTAATAAAAATATACTTAGTCATAGCTTTCCTCCACATATTCTTTCTAGGGAATTCCTACTCAACCAAAAATAAAAAAGTCCCCTATTCTACTGAACAGGGAACTTGTAATTAGACAATCTAATAGAGCCCAAACAATATAATACTGTTATCTATCCAAATCGTCAAACTTTAAATTCACAAATTTAAATATCGTCGTCTTCATCATCGTCTGAGTCGTCTTCATCATCTTCGTCACTAAGGTCGATGTCAGCGTCCTTATCGTCTTCGTCATCAGTGTCAAATTCTGATAGTTGACCTTCGATACCATCTTCTAAACCAGTATCTTGTTCGTCATCACTATCGTCATCTACTGCAAGATCTGAATTCGTAAACTTAGAAAGATCTGGACCATTACTTGATGAACCATCACTCTCGTCATCGTCGTCATCCATATCATTTACATCTAAGTCAGCGTCATCATCGTAATCGACAACATCATCATCTTCAGCATCATCACTCATGAAGGCATTAACCTTTTGGGCTGCCTTATGTGTATTTTCAGTACCGTTATCTTCTGGATGGTTAACTTCTTCATCAACAGAATCAAATGGATACCATTTGCGCAATCCCCAAACGTTCTCACCAAGTGAAAGAAAACTTCCGTCATTATTTAAATCTGTATAAAATTGAGGAAGTGAGTCCTTAACATCATCATCTGATCTACCTAAGTAGTCCTGAATCTTATTAACAATGTCAGAAAAGTTCATTGCCTCTTTCTTGCTTGTATCAAGAATTTCGTAAGCAACCTCAATTAGAGAAAGCTCATCTTTGTTTTGGTTCTTGAATTTTTCAAATTCCAAACGGGTACACGTCCTTTCGCAGCGTCTTATTTATAATGATAGATTGTCAAGCACTAAAAATCAATCGAAACTTGTAATTACCTACTATATTATTGTCATAAATCAAATCATAATCAATATTTATTTTGCCAGATAGCGGTTGATCAACGATTTCGACTACAGAATCTTTTGTAAAAGTATTTAAAGGCATAACGCCATACTCTGTTTCCAGATGTCCACTGTTGTGATTTTTATGAGTGAAATACAATAGAGATGCCAAGTTTGTTGACTTAGCAACACGTTTGACGTGAATTTCTCCACTATCCATGATCTTAACTAAGATTGATGCTTTATCATTATTTTCTAGACTCTCATTAAATCTCAAGTACATTGATTTACCAATTTTGGTAAACTTACCAGGTTCGGCAATCTTTGTATGAGTCAGTTCTCCAGATTGGAGAGTTTCCATATTTAGTTCTACATTTACATTCACACTGTTATTTTCCAATATACGACGCCTCTACATGCTAAAATTAGAATAACAATTAATTTTAAAGAAGTGATTAACTAAATGAATAAATCATTAGACAATACAATTCTATTATACAATCAAGAAATAATTAATGACGAAGATATGCTCGTACCATTCGCTGATACTGGAGCAATCCTAAAATTCGTCTCTGAAAATTCCATCCCTGTGGCCCACTTTTGGACCACACCACCCACTGTTATCCTAGGTCTTCAAGACCAACGACTCAAGAATATCGCGGGAGGAATGCGGCGATTAGAAGAAAAAAACTATATCTATTATGTTAGAAACTCCGGTGGTCTCGGAGTCGTCACAGATTCAGGAATTCTCAATTTTACATTATTTTTACCAAATAAAAACAATATCACAATTGACCAAGCATATGAACAGATGCATCAAATTATGCAAAAAAGTTTTTCTGACCAAATTGAAACTGGCGAAATAACTCGTTCATATTGTCCCGGTACCTATGACCTGAGTATCCACGGTAAAAAAATTGCTGGAATATCTCAGCGTCGTGCTGGCGATGCAGTCGCCATTATGGCCTATATCAGTGTAACAGGTGACCAGAAGAAACGCTCGCAATTAATGAAAGATTTTTATGAAATTAGTAATTATCCAAAACACGAAAATATTGAATACCCTAACATCGACGTCCACTGTATGAGTAACCTAGATGAAATACTCACTGATACTTTGACGATCGACATCGCCAAGCAAAGAATTCTTGCCGAATTAACCACAAACGGCTATCAAATAGATCGAGGTAACTTTAATATTGTCAGAGAATCCTTACCTTATAAAGATGCTTATAACCAAACAATGAATGATCTTATTTACAAAAACAAAAAACTACTATTGGGGGAAGAATAATGACTTATAATCTCGAAATGTTGCCCAGAGAAAAAGTTTTCCGTGATCCGATCCACAATTATATTCATGTTCAACATCGAGTGATTCTCGATTTGATCAATACCAAAGAATTCCAAAGATTGCGCCGTGTTAAACAATTAGGAACTGCCTCATTTACTTTCCAAGGCGCTGAACATTCTCGCTTTACTCACTGCATGGGTGTCTACGAAATAACCCGTCAGATATGCGATAACTTCCAACGAAACTATCCAACCAAAACTCCTGGTGACGGCTTGTGGGATGATAATGAACGAATTGTCGCTCTATGTGCCGCATTGTTGCACGATGTTGGTCACGGTCCGTACTCGCACACCTTTGAACACATCTTCAATACTGACCACGAAGCCTGGACACGTGAAATAATCACATCCCCAGAAACCGAGATCAATCAAGTATTACGCAAAGTATCCGCCGATTTCCCTGAGAAAGTTGCCGGCGTCATTGCCCATACATACGAAAATCCTCAAGTTGTTCAAATGATTTCTAGTCAAATCGATGCTGACCGCATGGACTATTTATTGCGTGATGCCTACTTCACTGGTACCAAGTACGGTATGTTTGATTTAACCAGAATCTTAAGAGTTATGCGTCCTTACAAAGGCGGCATTGCCTTCGATAATGATGGCATGCACGCCGTTGAAGATTACGTACTCTCGAGATTCCAAATGTATCAACAAGTCTATTTCCATCCCGTATCACGTGGTATGGAAGTTGTCCTAACAAAACTATTACAGCGTGCTAAGGACCTATACGAACACAATCATATGAACGACTTTGAAATGCCGAGTTTGTTGATCCCATTCTTTGAAAATCACGTTGATATCAATGACTACTTGTTACTAGACGACGGAGTTTTGAACACTTACTTTACCTTATGGCAAGACTATCCTGACGAAATTCTCAAGGATCTGGCTTATCGATTCTTGAATCGCAAGCCATTCAAATCGGCAGAATACAATCAAGTAACCGAAAAAATGTTACCGGAACTCGCCGATATCGTTGAGAGTGCTGGCTTCGACAAAAAATACTATACGGCTATCAATACTAGCTATGACTTACCATACGATACGTACAGTCCCAATAGTAATAAGAGTCGTACCCAAATCGAAATCATGAATGATGACGGGTCATTGATTGAACTTTCGACTATCAGTAACTTAGTCAACGCCTTGACTGGCAAGATATCTGGCGACGAACGTTTCTACTTTCCTAAGTCAATGTTGATTGAACATCCGAGTGATATTTTCAGCGACGCCTATGTTAAATTCCAAAGCCATATCCATAATGATTCACTCATCTAAGTTTTTTCCATCGTTCCAAGGTGAAACGCTTCCAGTTTGTTACTTAATTTACTAAAATATAAGCAAATGAACTTTTTTTAGGAGGAACACTCAATGAAAGAATTCTCAGAAAAAACTAGAACTGATAACTTGCAAGCTATGCAAGACGATGAACTTGATCTTTTGGTTATCGGTGGTGGTATTACCGGATCAGGTATCGCCCTTGATGCACAAACTCGTGGTTTGAAGACCGGTCTAGTTGAAATGCGTGATTTTGCTTCGGGAACATCCAGTCGTTCAACTAAGTTAGTCCATGGTGGCCTGCGTTACTTGAAACAAGCCGCTATCAATGAAGTTCACGAGGTTGGTAGTGAACGTGCCATTGTCTATAACAATGGTCCACAGATTACTACCCCTTTGAAGATGATGCTACCATTTTATGATGGTGGAACTTTTGGTCCTTTCAGTACTGCTATTGGACTTGATGTTTACGATCGTTTAGCACAAGTTAAGCCTTCTGAACGTAAGTACATGCTTGATCCACAAAAAACCATTGACCGTGAACCATTCATCAAGAGTGAAAATCTCAAAGGTTCAGGTGTCTACGTTGAATATCGAACTGACGATGCCCGCTTAACATTGGAAGTAGTAAAAAAAGCTAATGAACTCGGCGCTTTGATTGCTAACTACACCAAAGTCACTGGACTGTTATATAATGCCGAAAACAAAGTCTGTGGCGTAATCTTTAAAGATATGGTCACCGGTAAAACTGGTGAGATCCATGCCAGAAAAGTTGTTAATTCATGCGGTCCCTGGGTCGATGAAATTAGAGATATGGACGGATCTAACGAAGGCAAACACTTGCACTTAACAAAGGGCGTTCACTTAGTTATCGATCATGAAAATTTCCCTATCTCTAACTCCATTTACTTCGATACACCTTTCCACGATGGCCGAATGATGTTCGCCATACCTCGTGAAGGAAAAACTTATATTGGAACAACTGACACAACTTGGACTGATGATCCCAAAGAACCAAATATCACTGTCAAAGACGTAACTTATATCTTAGCTGCTGCTAATCAAATGTTCGACTTGCCAGAACAACTAACTCCAGATGATGTTGAATCTGGTTGGTCTGGTGTTCGTCCATTGATTCAAGAAGAAGGTAAATCACCTTCAGAAATTTCTCGTAAAGACGAAATCTTCAAGTCAGACTCAGGCTTGCTTTCGATTGCTGGAGGTAAATTAACTGGTTATCGTAAGATGGCTGAAAAAATCGTCGATGAAGTTGCCTTCGAGTTATACACTGAAACCGACTACGAATATCAATCAGCAGAAACTGAGAACCTCACTCTATCCGGTGGTGATGTTGGCGGAGATGAAGGCTGGCGTAACTATTTCGATGAAATGGCTGAACAAGGTATCGTTAACTTTGACTTGGACCGTGAAGATGCTGAAAAACTAGTTCAAAGATACGGTTCAAATGTAACTGACATCTACGACCTGTTACCTGATGAAGAAACTAAAGATAATCTTCCGCGTGTCGACTGGGCCATGCTACAATATGGGTTGCAGGCAGAAATGGTTGAACATCCAATCGATTATCTACTCCGTCGTAGCAGTCAAATGTTATTCGATATCAATCACATGAAAGATATTGAAAATGCCGTAATCGACTATATGACCAAGTTCTACAATTGGGATGAAGATACAAAGCAAGCGATGACTGATGAGGTCAACGAAAAACTTAAATTAACTGATTTGAGCGATATTAAAGATGCTTATCACGAACATATCGCAAAAGAAATTTAATTACTCAAAAGCCTGTCTAATTAGACAGGCTTTTTATTTTAGGGGGAAATATCTTGGCAACCACAATCACGGACAATGCACTCAAGGACAAAAAGTTTAACTCAGACAAAGCACTAAGTTTCGGTTTCAAAGAAACCGCACCTGATCAGTATAACTTTCAAACTACTATTCTCGATAACCAATTCAATTTGGCGATTGAGCTTAATTCCAACGGAGACCTGACCACCGAATTACTCGATAATAATGGCGAAATATATAGTCTCCATTTAGATCCACAAGCAAACGGCACCTTCGTCAATGAGGTCAGAACCGCCTATCTTGAGGTCATCTACAATATCTCGTCAGAATGTTTCGACTCCGACGTTTTCAAAACACAACAAGTCAAAGACATCACCAAATATATCAAACAAAAATATAACAGTGACCTAGAATTCTTGTGGAGAAAATTCCCCAAGAACGCCATCTGGCGCAGACCTGACAACAATAAGTGGTTCTGCCTAACGATTGGTATTAATGGCGATAAAATTGGTTTAGAATCCGATGCCGACATTGAAATCATCGACCTTAGAATTGATACTGACGACTTAAACCAAGTCATTGATAACAAAGTATTCTTCCCTAGTTATCACATGAACAAAAAACACTGGTACACAGTCTACCTTGACGGGAGTCTTTCGAATGCAGAATTATTCAAACGAATTGATGACAGCTATGACCTCGCTAAAAAATAATTAATTTATTGTCACACACTTCCGAATTTATAGTAAAGTAGTCAGTATATTCAAAACTGTAAAGGAGAGCAACTTAATGTTTAAAGAATTTCAAGAGTTTATCTCTCGTGGTAGTGTTGTCGACTTGGCCGTTGGTGTTATCGTTGGTGCCGCCTTTAATAATTTGGTATCAGCGTTGACTACTTACATCATCAACCCATTACTAGGTATTTTAATTGGTCAGATCAACTTGTCCGAAATGAAGTTCGTCGTACTTGGAGCCAGTTTCCAAATTGGTGACTTCGTCAATGCCTTGATCAACTTCTTGATCATCATGTTCGTTATCTTCACCATTGTTAAATTAATGAATAAGATGCGTCGTGACGGTTCTAAGAGTAAATTCGACGAGAGTGTCGAAGAACTTGACCCACAACTTGAATACTTGCAACAAATTCGTGATTTGCTAAGATATCAACAATTACGTGACCAAGAAAAAAATAAAAGAAGATAAAAAAGAGCCGATGAAAAAATCATCGGCTTTTTGAGTACAATTTTATTTAAGTGGCGTAACGACTTTCAAATCAAGTGCTTGAATAAAACCACTATCTCCATCAACCACCATTGGAATAACGTTGACACTTGGTGCAGCACTAGTTACATAACTCTCATCAAGTGGCATCATACCATCGATACTAATATCCAAGGTCTTAGGAATACCTTCAATGTGGATCTTATTATCAATTGCCGGAACCTTAGCCACATCATCACAGATTTTATGAACATAGACCAAACTTACTTTTTCTTCACCATTGACCATTCCAGTCATAGTAAACCTATGTCCACTGATAGTACCTTTTTTAACTGTCCCAAATGTGGGATGCAAATCTTCAGGCGCAGTGAAGCATTCATGTTCAATCTTCATATCATCGAACTTGAATCCTAATCTTTCACCCATTTCGTAGACGCCCGATACATAATACGAAGCAATGCCCATCTTAAGTCTATCTTGTGGGAAACTATCTGGGTCCATTCCGTATCCAAATACTTTTACCCAACTAGAATAATTGTGTTGATCATCTTCACCAGATTGAACCACGATCTTATCCACTCTGCCCATTAAACCAGCCATTACAGTTGGAATGTACGAAGCATATGCACCTGGCAATAATCCTGTAGGTAAATATGAAACCCCATTTTCCTTCGCAGCATCGTTAATCATATTATACAGATCCGGAGTTGTTACTTGTGAATAATAAATTGGCAATGTTGTAATGACATTCTTTTTTTCCTTCAGAACACGGCAGATATCCACAGCACTTGGTGTAAAACCACCCTTTTCGTCACGAACCAGCGGCGTGTAATCAAGAACAACATCTGCATCGATCTTTAGAGCATCGTCAATATTATCCAAAACCGTAATACCAGTCTTAGGAAAACCAAATATCTCACCAGAATCCTTGCCGACCTTCTTAGGATCAACATCAACCGCACCCACTAATTCCAATGACTCTTTGTCTTGAATCATTCTGACAGCTGCACGTCCAACGTTTCCTAGACCCCAAACGATTACCTTATATTTCTTCATCAAATCACCCCATTACTTGTATTTTTCATGCTCAGCATATCACAAAGTAACGAGTGTTTATAGTTGTATAGACAAAATAGTAATTAAAACATACCTAGTAGTTTCCACCAGCCAATTCCTATAATCATGAAGATCAAGAATTCAGTTAGAGAAACAATAAAACCGACTCTCCACCATTCTTTCTGAGTTACATACCCCGTCGCAAAATAAATTGAGGCGGTTCCTGTTCCATAGTGAGTTGTACTTGGTGAAATACAAGTTAACATTGCAAACATCATGATGACCATTGTTGGATTAGCACCCAAACTAACTAAGACCGTTGCGAATGGAATATAAAGTGCCTGCATATGTACCAAAACACTGGTAAAGAAATAATGAATATATAAATATACTAATGCCAAAATAATAAATGCTAATGTCAGGCTCATTCCTTTGACACTATCCGCCATAATATTCTTGAACCATTCAATGACGCCTGTCTGTGCCAAATATGGTGTGATTGCCATCAATGGTGGTAACCATAAGAAAATATTCCAAACTTTTTTCTCAGTTAAAATATCCTCCAAGCCGATAATGCCTGTCACAATTAAAATTGCTAATCCCAACAAGGCAATACTTGTGTTATCCAATTTTGTAAACTGCGTTGTCGACCAAAGTACGATCATCAGAATAAACACGGCGACCATAATACTTTCTTTGAGCGAAATTTTTCCCATCTTATCTAATTCCTTCTTCGCAAAACTTTGCGCATTGGGAATTTTTTTTAATTCCGGCTTGTGAATAAAATAAATCACCAGTGGAACAATAATCAACGCCAGAATACTCGGAACTGAAGCGTACTTGAACCAGTCAAACCATGATATTGAAATATGAAAAACACTCTTCCCCATACTGATTGCCAGCGGATTAGTTGCCATCGCTGTCAAAAAGAGTGAACCAGCAATCAAGTTCTGATGAAAGCTAGTTAATAGCAAATACGAACCAATCTTATTCTGAGTTCCATCGTCTGGCTCTGAACCAAGCGACTTTGATAATGACATCGTGATCGGATACAACACTCCCGCTCCACGGGCGTTAGTATTCGGTACAAATGGCGCCATGATCACATCACAGATCGTCAATACATATGACAACGCTAATGATGAATGACCGAATCGATAGATCAAATAATAAGCGATTCGAAAGCCCAATCTAGTTGTACGAAAACCGATTGCCACAAAAAAGGCGAACATGATCAGCCAGACTGCACTATTACCAAAACCGGCATAAACTAATTCTGCCGGCATCGCCTGTGAAATAGTTAGCGTCGCCATCATAATGATTGATAGTATCGCCAATGGTGCAATATTCAGTAGACACCCCAAAATAAAACCCACAAAAATTGCAAAAGTATGCCATCCTGCTGCCTTAACACCAACTGGAACTGGTAAAAACCAAATCACAGCGACTGCTAAGACAATCAGAATCGAATAAACTATTTTTTTATTACGTCCTTGCATTGTTTCTCCCCTTAATTAATTTCTTTTATTGTATCAAAAAAGAGGATGACAAAAATATAAAATTCAGTATATAAAATTATAATTAATTTATATATTTAAAAGAGCATATCCGCATGTCCACTGACAACGATGAAACTCAAACAGATAACCGCTGTAATTCCTATAGCAAATCCAACCGTTATCAAATCCGACTTGTAAGTTTTGATATTGCGACTATATCGATCATTTTTTAAACAAAACATTAGAATAACTACAATCATTGTAAAAGTCCAAAACATTGGAATCATCGTCAACACCACCAGTAAAAGTACTTTTTGTTTACAAAAAATACTACTTTGAAACAAGTTAATCAAAGCATCGACTCAGAATAGACTGATTGGAAATAAAAAAGACGAAACTCCAAATGAGTTTCGTCCTAACAATTATTATTTATTACGTTTGAAACGTGTATCGAACAATGGACTAACTGGTTCATTATCATGGATACGACGAATTGCGTCTCCGATAAGTGGTCCAACTGAAACTTGGATCATACGGTCGATGATTTTGTCTTTAGGAAGATTGATTGAATCTGTAACGATCAACTTCTTGATTGGTGAAGCTTCAATTCTTTCAATTGCTGGGCCTGAAAGGATTGGATGTGTACAACATGCATAAACTTCAGTAGCACCGGCATCGATCAATGCTTGTGATGCCAACGTAATTGTACCCGCAGTATCGATCATATCATCGATGATAATTGCACGTTTGCCTTTGACATTACCAATGATGTTCATAACTTCAGCAACATTAGCACGAGGTCTACGTTTATCAATGATAGCAATCGGTGTCTTCAAGAATTCAGCAAGTTTTCTGGCACGAGTAACACCACCATGGTCAGGTGAAACAACCACAGCATCTTCTTCAAGATGATTTGTTAAGAAGTAATCAGCAAGAAGTGGAGCACCCATCAAGTGATCGACAGGAATATCGAAGAAACCTTGGATTTGTGCAGCATGTAAATCAAGTGCAAGTACACGGTCAACACCGGCACGTTGCAACATGTTAGCAACTAGTTTAGCAGTGATAGGTTCACGTGAACGTGACTTTCTATCTTGTCTAGCATAGCCATAGTAAGGAATAACTACGTTGATCAAGTGTGCTGAAGCACGCTTCAAAGCATCGACCATGATCAATAATTCCATCAAGTTATCGTTAACTGGAGCTGAAGTTGATTGAATCAAGAAAACTTCGGCACCACGAATACTCTCTTCAATGTTGATTTGGATTTCACCGTCACTGAAACGTGTAACTGATGATTTTCCTAGCGGAATTCCTACTTCTTTGGCGATTTTTTCTGCCAAAGGCTTGTTTGAGTTCAACGCAAAAATCTTCATTGGTCGTTCGTTATTTTGATATGACATTAATTTCCACCTTTATTTCCAATCTTCACTTTTTGATAATGGTAATTTGTTCCAAAAATCTTCTTTGTTAGTTTGTCTCTCTCTAGCAATCGCCATAGCGTGCTTAGGAATATCTTTGGTAATCGTTGAACCAGCAGCGATGAAAGAATGATCTGCCATATCCACCGGAGCGATGATGTTTGAATTACTTCCGATGAATGTGCAGTCACCAATATTACTGTGCCACTTTTTAACACCGTCGTAATTGACAAAGACTACACCGCAGCCAACGTTGATATCAGTTCCAAGAGTTGCATCACCAACATATGTTAAGTGACCCACCTTAGTACGATCGCCAATTGTCGCATTCTTGATTTCACAGAAATTACCGACGTGAACTTCCTTGCCGATCTCCGCCTTGGGACGCAAGTGTGAATTAGGACCCAAGTCACTGCCTTCATGCATAATTGCACTTTCAACCGTTGAACTGATGATCTTAACATTGTTATCAATTGTAGCATCTTCAAGTCTTGAACCTGAACCAATCAAACAATCAGAACCGATAGTTGTCTTACCAAAAATCTTGGTATTTGGTTCGATAACAGTATCACTGCCAATTTTAACATCGACATCAATATATGTGTTGTCAGGATCGATAATCGTCACACCGTCACGCATGTGCGCTTCATTGATACGTGTTTGCATCAACTTTTCAGCGTGTGATAGAGCAACTCGATCATTAACACCCATTGATTCAGATAAATCAGCCATTTGATATGCAGCAACCTTCTTACCTTGATCCTTGAACATAGAAATTAAATCTGGTAAGTAATACTCACCTTGTGCGTTGTCATTCTTGACATTGTGCAAATTGTTAAATAACAATTCGTTATCGAAACAAAATACACCAGTGTTGATTTCTTGAATCTTCTTTTCAGTTTCTGAAGCATCTTTTTGTTCGACGATCTTCACAACATCACCATCAGCATCACGAACCATACGGCCATATCCGAACGGATTGTCTGCATGAGCTGTCAAAATAGTAACGGCAGCATTTTGTTCTTCATGATAAGCAAATAGTTTTTCGAAAGTTTCAGCAGTAAATAATGGACAGTCACCATTGATAATCAGTGTTGTTCCTGCTTTACCAGCCAAAACATCTTCAGTTTGTAATACAGCATGGGCAGTACCCAGTTGTTCTTTTTGCAAGGCGTACTTAGTACGATCTCCTAGAAGATCACGAACTTTTTCAGCACCACTGCCGATAACAGTTTCAACGATAGTAGGATTAACTTTTTCTACTTGAGTCAAAACATGATCGACCATAGCTCTACCAGCTACAGGATGCAATACTTTGTACAATTTTGATTTCATTCTTGTGCCCTTGCCGGCAGCGAGAATTATTACATAACGATTCGACATTGGAAACTCCCTTTCAGTCACTCAAATATCCTTATATATAATAGCATTATTCACATACTCTACTCAATTATGTTTTTACTCAAAATAACTGAAATCTGTTTTTGCTAAATAATCGCCGGATTCCATCTTGAGAATACGATTGACTGTATCTATTTCTTTGACCTTAAAAATCGAAGTTACCTTATTGTCTCTGAATTCAGACTTCACGTTAATGTTCTCTGCGAAGACAGTTGCTCCAGCAAAAATCGCATTGAATTCAGAAATAAGGCTGCGCATACCGTTGATAGTCCCACCGCCCTTCATGAAGTCATCGACTACTAAGACACGTGACCCCTCTGGCAAACTACGTTTGGATAACTCCATTTTTTCGATTCGATCTGATGAACCGGAGGCGTAATTAACACTGATAGTTGAACCCTCAGTTATCTTTGAATCACGTCGAACAATCACAAATGGGATGTTCAAAAAACTGGCGACACTTTGGGCAATTGGAATCCCCTTAGTGGCAACGGTCATGACCACGTCAATTGAACTTTGTGAATATTGCGTTGCAATCATTCTTCCAATCGTTCTCAAAACTTCTGGATCAGCTAACAAATCCGTGAGATACAAATAACCACCGGGCAGAATTCTGTCAGGTTCTTCTAATCTCTTAGTAGTCGTAGTTACAAAATCTGTGGCTTCCTTCTTGGAAATACCGGGTGTGAAAATAACCCCTCCACCAGCACCGGGCAACGTCTCCAAGGCACCAATGCCGCGAATCATAAATGTGCGTCTTAAAATACCTAGATCCTCAGAAATCGATGACTTAGCTGATTCGAATCTGTCAGCGAAAAAAGCCAAAGAAATCAGAGTGTGTGGTCTCTCCAGCAAATAACGAGTCATGTCGATTAATCGTTCGCTTCTTCGTGTTTTCATATATCTCTCTCCTAAAAAACCTGTCTCAATTAAAATTATAAAGTAAATTACATAACAATCAATTCATTTTCCACTAACTTGTTAAGATTTTCAAGTCTTTTTGCTCAAATGGACATGAAAAAAGCCCTGATATTTAATCAGAACCATTTTGAGTCGTTATTTTAATGTTACTGCACTTGCTGGAATCCATTCGTCTGTTGCCACACGATACATCAATTCACCATTGATCGTGGCTGACTTGTCAGTAACGAATTCCGAACCAACCTTCAAGCCTCGATTGCCAGTCTTACCCTGACTGTTGTACAACACAGAACTCTCATTGATCTTCAATGTTCCACTAACTGAAGCATATTTGACCACATCACTGTCACGAACCCATTCATGAGTCGCTACCCTGTGGTATTTTTCACCTTGGAACAAGGCATATCTGTCCGTTGACCAATTACTAGTTGCCTTCAACGCACGATTCTTCTCCACACCACTGTTACGGAATTTCACGATTTCCTTGTAATCCCCACCGTGAGTTTGCTTAATTGAACTATTGTATTGGAAAATTTTCACATCAGTTGCTTTAACCCATTCGTTGTCACCAATTCCATAATACTTTGTGTCACCAACCGTATTTTCTTGTTTTGTGACGAAATCAGTTGTTTCTTTTGTAAGAGATTTATTCCCAATACTCTTACCATTTTCATCATAAATTGGAAGTGACTTTTCATCTGTCATGATGTTAGTTGGATCGATAACTTGGATGTTTGAATCATCTGAACCGTTATTTCCGCCACCCCCATTACCTCCACCAGAATTTTCATCTGGATTTTTCCCAACTACGACCGTGATTGGAAAATCATGACCATCTATCGAATATGTTACTTGGAACTCCTCACCCTCTTTTTCAGTATTTTCGTCATTCCAATCAGTAGTTATTCTACTTTCATATTCATTTTTGTCTATAATTTCCCCATATTTATCAGTTACACTCTCAATCAAACTATACGGATCCCATTTTGAATTAAATTCCACTTCAACACTATTATCTTGTGCATTGTCTTTAAAATTAATCTTAGGATCTTGTACTGTGAAACTATATGGCTGATTTATAGTAACGCTTTGGTCTCCGCTCAAAATCAGATTGTTAATATTAAACATATGTTGGAAAGATACTTCTATTTTTCCTGAGTAATCACCAGACGAAAAGGGTTGGTATTCACTATTCGCCATTAAATCAGAAATAGTTAGTATGCGATTCCCCATAAACTTACTTTGTACTTCTTTTCCATTCAACTTTACAGTAAATTTACCAGTCAGACCACCAATTAACGAATTTTCACCAATATAATGATTCAAATCAATAGATATTGAATCATTATTGGGTATTACATTTTCTTCGTTAATGGTCACTTTAGAATCATAAAAAATCTTTTCTAAAGATTTCATCTTAGATAATTCATCAAAATTAGTAATTGAATTTCCAGTAGCAAACAAAGTTTTAACATTTTTAGCATATTCTAGTCCCTTTAAACTTTTAATGTTAAAACCCTTCAAATCTAATATTCCACTAAGATTACCAAGATCTTCCTGTGTAAAATCTTCATTCCCCAGTTTCCCACCAATAACTCCCCGCAAATTACCATCTGGCATCCATGCAGATTGTGAGGCCATAACTGTCTGAACCTGACTCAAATTAGAGATCACCGGCATATTCACCACCGTCGATGTCAATAACATCCCTGCAGACAACCCTGTAGCCACCAAAATTATTTTTTTCTTACTCATAACATTCACTTCCTTTTTTGTGATTTTTTTAACGTAATATCATTGTATATAGTTACCTGTTGCCCTGTCACGTTTAAACACAACTAAAATACAAAAAAATTTATAATAGTGTGTGAAAAGCCCATCAAATAGGCGTTTCAGCACTACTCATCTATCACTACGAAACACACATCTCACCACTAAGTCTCGCAACTTTGTCATTTTGAAACACAAAACAGCACAAAAAAATAGGATTGCCTTCTCTCGGCAATCCTATTTTTTAGTATCTATTATTCAGCGTCAGCAACCTCTGCATCGGCGCTTGAATCTGCTTCTGTTTCTTCACTGTCGAATGTAATATCGATAGATTTTGTTAGTAGATCAGCATAACTATATGAAACTCTTTCAAAAGAATTTTCATTTTGATCCAAATCAACTACAAAAACTGAATGGAATGTTTCTGCTAAAGTTCCGCGACGGCGGATAACTTTTTTACGACCTGCTTGTGCTACAACCGTTAAGTTCTCGCCTAAATGAGCATCTAGACGACTCTTAATTGATTTCAATGACGTTGGCATATTATATATCACTCCTTAGGAGTGCAATTTTACCACGGTTTCATGAAAATTACAAGAAGATTATCATTTTATAAACTAATTATTTTTCAGTTCTTTGTTTTAGTTCCGTCGCCATCTTCTTATATTGTTCAATCGAAACCTGTTCACCACGTGCATTTTCAGCAATTTCACAGTCAGTGAAAACTTCCTTGATCAGTGCACGATTTTCATCTGTACGGCCAAGCCAATTTAAGAAATTATTCATAAGACTCTTTCTCTTCTGAGCAAAAGCTGAACGAATAACTTTATTAAAGAAAACAGGATCTTCAATATTTATCTCGGCTTTTGGTTTTCGTTCCAAAACAGCCACGGCTGAATCGACCTTCGGTCTAGGAATGAAAGAATTCTTACCAACGATACGAGCAATTTTTGCGTCCATTTGTGTTTGGACAGCAATTGTTAGTGAGCCATATTCACGGTGCCCCGGATTAGCAGTGATTCGCTCAGCAACTTCTTTTTGCATCATTAAGACTAGTGCTTGGAATGGATAATCACTATTGATCAAGTTGAGCATGATCGGTGTTGTGATGTAGTAAGGCAAGTTAGCAACAACTTTGATTGTCTTACCTTCCAAGTGATGCTCTTCAACGAATTCATCTAAGTCAACTTTTAGAATATCCTGATTGAAGACTTCGATATTATCGTAATAACTCAATGTATCTTCTAGAACTGGGATCAATGTTGAATCAATTTCGAATGCATAAACTTTCTCAGCCACTTGTGACAATTTTTCGGTCAAAGCACCGATACCAGGTCCAATTTCAATAGCAATTTCGTCTGACTTTAAGCCACTTGCATCGACAATGTCATCCAAGACTGTTTCGTTGGTTAAAAAATTTTGTCCCAAACTCTTCTTAGCACGCAACTTATATTTACGAAGAATATCATTGGTGCGGATCGGATCAGCAATACTTAATCTATTAATTGTCATGGGAACTTCCTTTATCAAATTTTTCAACTGCAGCGAGTAAGTCTTGTGGTGCAACTTGTAACATATTCAAGCGATTCAAGAATTGTTTAGCATTCGTATAACCAAGTTTTAACTCTTCACCAACGAATTCACGGCGCTTCTGAGATTGGATATCTCCAATCAAACCAAGGTCGATCATGTCATCAGTACTATAATCGTCAACTAAATCTGAGGTCGTATAAACAGCTGCCAACGCCTTTTTTATATCTTCATCTTTAGCATGTTCGATTCCTAGGCTGCCATCACTCTTCTTAGGTACAGCCTTGTCTCTTGGCAAAAATGCTTGTTTAGCATCTGGTACAACTTTGGAAATTATCGTCCGCAATCGATTACCGTTGAAGTCAGGATCAGTAAAGATGATGACACCACGCTTTTGTTGGGCCATTTTAATTCGTTGAATCGTTTCATCATTGATAGCTGAACCGATAGTTTCAATTGTATCGACATCACCCAAACAATCCTTTAAGCGATTAGTGTCGGACTTTCCTTCCACTACAATTATTTCTTTTATTTTCATTATTTAATGTTATAGACTCGATGTGCGTTTTCAAACGTATGCTTGGCAACTACTTCTGGGTCCATATCCTTATATTTGGCGATTGCATCTAACACGAAGCGAGTATATCCCGGCTCATTCTGGTGGCCACGATATGGAACTGGTGCTAGATAAGGTGCATCAGTCTCAACCAGTAATCGATCAAGCGGTGTGTTCTTAGCGGACTCATGAACTTCAGGCGCATTCTTGAATGAAACGACCCCGCTATATGAAATCATCAAGCCTAAGTCTAAGAATTTGTTCAACCAATCGAGCCCACCGTTGAAACTGTGCATGATAATACCTGACTTAGACATATCATGTTGCTTCAAAATTTCATACATATCAG
Source organism: Companilactobacillus jidongensis (assembly GCF_003946575.1). GTDB lineage: Bacteria > Bacillota > Bacilli > Lactobacillales > Lactobacillaceae > Companilactobacillus > Companilactobacillus jidongensis. The sequence continues at coordinate 144,695 of NZ_RHOP01000002.1, forward strand.
CAAATGCATCACGACAATGAATTGAAACTGGCATGTCATATTGTTGGGCAACGTCTAATTGCTTCAGCAAAGTTGTCTTTTGAACTTCTGGTTCAGGATTCTCATCCCAATGATAATCCAAGCCAATTTCACCAATGGCGACAACTTCAGGCAACTTGATCTGATTGACTAGTTGTCCTTCATTGTATTCTTTGGCAAATTCAGGATGCCAGCCAATAACAGCATGAAGTGGTTTGTAATTTTGAGCTAAGCGAATAGCTTCAATATTGTACTCTTCATTCTGACCAATGATCGCCATCTCATCGACATCGTATTCAGCAGCACGATCAATATACTCTTGAGTTTTGCCAGCAAATGCTGGGTCATTCAAATGTGTGTGCGTATCAAAAATTTTCATTATCCAAGAATTGCTCCATTTTTGTGTGAATTATCAACAAGAACTAGCTTAACATCGTCGCCCATCTCAGTTGAAAGCAACATACCGTTACTCCATTCACCACGAATCTTTCTTGGTTTAAGGTTGATGCAGGCAACAACTTTTTTACCGATCAATTCTTTATAGTTAGGATAGAATTCGTACATGCTTGAGAGAATCTGACGTTCAATACCCGTCCCATCATCCAATGTGAATTGTAGTAACTTATCAGCATTAGCGGCACGTTTACAATCAAGGATCTCAGTTACGACCATCTTAACTTTTGCGAAATCATCAAAGCTGATTTCCTTAGGATATTCATCCTCTTCTTCTTTTTGAGCCTTAGCTTTGGCTTTAGCTGACTTACTCAACTTGCCGCCACCATTCTTAGCTTGTTCTTCTGCCATCTTACCCTTGATGTATTCAACTTCTTCATTGGCATCAAGTCTAGGGAAAATTGGTTCAGGATCACTAGTTACAGTCTTACCCACAACTGTGTCACCGAAGTCTAAGCTCTTGTCGTTATCATAGTCTAAGCCTAATTGAGCGAAGATCTTGATTGGTGATTGTGTCATAACTGGACTGATCAAGAGTGCAATCAATCGCAATGATTCTGCTAGATGACCAAGAACTGATTGTAGTTCAGCCTTCTTAGCATCATCTTTAGCCAGGACCCAAGGTTTTGTTTCGTCAATGTACTTATTAGCACGACTGATAAAGGCCCAGACACTAGCAAGTGCTTCTGGGAATTCAAACTTGTCCATATGCTCACGATAGTCTGTCAATGTGTCAGCATATGACTTCTCAAGATCCTTATCTAAGTCAGTTACAGCAGCAATTGAAACAACCTTACCATCATCATACTTATTGATCATTGAGATAGTTCTATTGAGCAAATTACCAAGATCATTAGCGAGGTCATAATTGATTTTATCAACATAATCTTCTGGCGTGAAGACACCGTCATTACCAAATGGCATTGCACGCATCAAATAGTAACGAAGTGAATCTAGTCCGTAACGGTTAACTAACATTTCAGGATAAACAACGTTACCCTTAGACTTCGACATCTTACCGTCTTTCATCAACAACCAGCCATGTCCGAAGACTTGCTTAGGTAAGTCAATATCAAGTGCCATAAGAATGATTGGCCAGTAGATAGTATGGAAACGAACGATTTCTTTACCAACGAATTGAACATTAGCAGGCCAGAACTTCTTAAATAGCGAATCATCTTCACCCATATAACCAAGTGCCGTGATATAGTTCAACAACGCATCGACCCACACGTAGACAACATGCTTAGGGTCACTAGGAATTGGAACACCCCACTTGAAGCTAGTTCTTGATACCGCTAAGTCTTCAAGGCCGGGTTTGATGAAGTTATTGATCATTTCGTTCTTACGAATTTCTGGTTCGATAAAGGTTGGATTATCTTCGTAATACTTCAATAGACGATCAGCGTACTTGCTCATCTTGAAGAAATATGAAGGTTCCTTAACTAGAGTAACTTCGTGACCTGATGGAGCTTTACCACCAGTAACATTACCGTCCTTGTCACGGAAAACTTCAGCCAATTGTGATTCTGTGAAGTATTCTTCGTCATCAACTGAATACCAGCCAGTGTATTCACCTAAGTAAATATCGCCTTGAGCAATCAATTTTTCAACAATTTTTTGAACAGCTTTAACGTGATAATCATCAGTTGTACGAATGAACTTGTCATTAGAAATCTCAAGTGTCTTCCACAATTTCTTGATGTCAGCTGCCATCATATCAACATATTCTTGTGGTTCCATGTTCTTAGCTTCGGCTTTTTGTTCGATCTTCAAACCGTGTTCGTCAGTACCAGTTAGGAAGAACACATCGTAGCCTTCATTACGTTTGTAACGAGCCAATGTATCCGCCGCAATGGTCGTATATGAATTACCAATCGTCAATTTACCTGATGGGTAATAAATAGGAGTAGTTATGTAAAAAGTCTTATTATCTTTAGTCATTTATATTCTCAAGCCTCCGCAAATAAATAGTTATGCAATAGTTGTTATTAGTATATCATTTTAAATTTGAGAAAAAACATTAACTGCGTCATCAGAAATAGCCAAAACTTCGGAATCCAAGTCCAAGTTCTCCTTATTGATAACGACTAACTTGGCGTTAGGTTTCGCATATCTCAGCAATCCCGCAAAAGGATAAACCTTGAAGCTAGTCCCGACAACAACCAATAAGTCGGCACGTTCGACGTCTTCGACCGCATGCTCAACATTATCTGGATTGATATTTTCACCATAGAGAACAGTCGTACCAGGACGAATGATTCCATTATCCTCGTGATGACGATAATCCTTAAGATAGTACTTGTAATCAAATTCTTTACCACAAGTTAAGCAGTGAATATTGTCGTACAAGTTACCGTGGAATTCCACGACGTTCTTGGCACCAGCCTTAGTATGGAGCTTATCGACATTCTGTGTGACAATGGCACCTTTTTGATTACTGATCTCAGCCATTTTCTTATGAATGATATTTGGTTCCGCATCCGGAAAGTACATATTGTGAACTGTGAAGTCGTGAAAAACATCAGGATGTTCAATCAGATTATCATGACTCAACATATATTCAGGTGGAAAATCATACTTTTCACGCTTATATAAACCATTCTTCGAGCGATAATCAGGAATCCCTGATGGTGTCGAAACACCAGCACCAGTCAAAAATGTCACAAACTTAGCCTTCTGAAGCAGATCTTTGAATTCTGAAATTTTGTCCGTCATAAAATCCTCCTTATATTTTTCAAAAACTATCTAGTAATGTACTTTACTCCGCTTTGCGCAAATGCTTTTTCTACTGTTTGTTGATAGTAAGCCTTATAAAATTCTGGCGTTACTTTTTTGGGATCAATATTCAATGTCGCTACACTCTGGCCGTCATTAACGCCAAGTAAGATAAAGGCATCTTTTTTAGTAGCACGATTAGTATAAGGCGAATGTTTGATCTGGAACAATTGATTCAATGTCAATCTCAATTGTCTGCTTGATACGACTGGTGTTACATTCAAGAATTCATGATAATGCATCCCTTCGTAGCCGTTAGAAATAATCAAGTCATTATAGCCTTCCAGAACGTGGATCAAAGTACGTCTGAATTGGAAAGGAACTGTCATATCATTTTTTTCTAATTGTTCAACGAAGTCCGCAGCAACCTTATAGGAAACAGGAAATTCCATCTTCCATTCAGCATCTTTAGCATGTTCGCCGAAGACGATTCCATCAAAGATAATTAAGGAACGATAGAATCTCATATTAGCAAGATCTAACGTAACATGTGGATTCAAAGCATGGTCGATCCCTTTGATGTATTCTTGCTTGATTTCGTCAGTATAACTGCCGTCTTCAATTTGCTTCTTAACAATCTCTGAATGCTCCAGAGTTTCAAATAATGAATTAGCAGTTGAAAGAATACGACCATCATTATCTTCCTTACCTGATGTAACAGCACAAGAAATAATTGGTTCACCAGAATTTTCTAGTTCAATATGATAGAGTTCATGTAATAAAACAAAATCTTTATATTTTTCATTAGTAATAATTACTTCGATTTGGCCATTGTTATTCTTATGACTAGCTTGATCCAATGTTAGATACTCGTGGTCGGAATAATCACTATAAACAACTACGGGTCTTCCAACTAATTGTTCAATTTTTCGAATCTGATTTACAATAACATCAGATAGATTTTTTATATCTATTTGTTCCATTATATTACCTCGTTATAAATAAATTTTTAAGGAGATGGGTTTATATGGAAATAAATGTACATTTGGATAACGGATTGTTACCAGATAAATACGGTAAATTTGCATCCGCTAACGATATTAAAAATGGGAAACCGCTTATTAGTTTCCCAATTAAATTATCAAATATTCCCGCAAGTACAAAATCACTTGCCTTCACATTCACTGATCCAGATTCTATTCCAGTCTGTGGATTTGAATGGATCCATTGGACAGCCGCTAATATCTCGCCTGATCAATTGGAACTTCCTGAGAACTTCAGCCGTATGGCTAAAGATCCAGTAGTTCAAGGCAAGAATAGTTCTGCCAGTCCTTTATTAGGCGACACTGATGATGATTTAAAAATCGGCTACAATGGACCTTACCCACCTGACGCAACACATGATTACGCACTAAAAGTATACGCCTTGAGTGACGTTCTTGATATTAAAGAGGGCTTTTGGATGAATGAACTTCTCCACAAGATGGAGGGAGAAGTTCTTGATTCAGCTCAAATAACCCTACCTAGTCGTGCTAATTAATCTTTTTCCTGTAGATTCATCTTATGAAAATAATCAAAGACATAACCTTCTCTAACACCGAAATTCGAAAAGCGAATTTCTTTAGAGGGGGTTTTTTTGATGATCTCAGAAATAATCAACATTCCACCAAGGATAACTTCATATCTGCCATCACTCAATTCTTTGATCTGACTACGTTCATCATTAGAAGCATGCACTAGTCGATTGAATAGCTGATCGATCTGATCAATCGTTACGATAGAATTATGAAGGGTCTTCTTACGCTTACCCTCACGATTCAAAATACTAGTGACAGCGCGTAAAGAACCGCCTAAACCTACAAAGGCTGCACTAGCATTCATCCATTGTAAAGTATCCAAATGTTCACCAATTTCTCGTTTGGCCGCATTCAATTCTTGAGACTTAATTGGGTCACTCTTTAAGTAGAGGTCAGATATGGATATCGCTCCGATCGGAATACTCAATCCATGCTTCAGTCGGCCTTTTTTTGCCAAACTGATTTCACTACTACCACCACCAACATCGACGATCAGTGCATCTTTGACCCGCATTGTATTGCGGACAGCTACGTAATCATAGTAGGCTTCTTCTTGCTCATCAATAATATGCAGTTGCAGCCCTGTTTCTTTCAAGACTGCAAAAATTAATTGTTCTTGATTTTTTGCCATTCGCACAGCTGCCGTGGCAATTAAACTAATTCTATCTACTTCATATCTTTGGATCCTATTTTGAAACTTCTTAAGAACATCAATTGTTTCTTCAATTTGTTCATTCGTTAATAATCGACTATGTGCAATCGATTTGCCTAACCGGACAGGCTCACGCCATCGATCCAAGGTTTTAAAACGATTCCGCTTTGAAGATCTATACACTGATGTTCTGATGGAGTTAGATCCTATTTCTATCACTGCTAACTTCACATTGCATCACATCCCATTGTGATAATTATATAAAAAAAAAGACCCACATAGTAGGTCTATCTTCACAAAGTTATAAAAACAATAAAATTTACTTACTTCTTCTACTCATTCTTGTGCCAGTGCTGCCATAATTTTGGTTATTTTGTGGATTATTATAATTTTGAGCTTGTTGTTGATTTGCTTGATTGTTATAGCCATATTGCTGATTATTCGGCTGATATTGATTTTGTTGACGAGAATTATTTTGTATATTTGATGAATTATTTATCGCATATCCGTTTTTTGATGGATGATGCAAAAACACAAATACTACTCCTATAATCAACACAACAATTGCAGGAAATGCCATGATTGCTGAGGCTAAAAATAACGCATTTCCGATAATTCCCAAAATTGGACCTACTAATGAAATACCAACTTTTTTGCTTTGAATCAATGCAACTATGTTCAAGACTATCCCGATACCAGCCATTACATAGAAGAAGGCTCCCGTACCTCCGGTCACATGCGTCCCCGTGAACCCATCACTCACTGCTGCTCCAAAAATCATTGGCCAGGATATTGCGAACAAAACACAATTTATAATTTCAACGATCCCAGTAGCTAAATTAATTTTCAAATTTTTCATAGTCATCCCCCTTAATATTTAATTCCCTTAATTTAATATTATTCTGAATAAGGCAGGGCTTCAATATATTTCGTTATTTATGCCCAATTAAATTTCAAAATAAAAAATGATCCCGATTTTTCAATCAGAATCATTTTGTTTAGATCATTGGTTTTTCCCATACTCCACGAGTATCGATACTAGTTTCATAGGCCAATTTTTCCATTAATAGACATTCTTCTTCGGTCAAAGATACTTTACTTGCTGCTAAGGCATCTTCAACATGAGAAGGTTTTGTTACGCCCAATATAGGTACAGTCCCCTTAGAAATCGCCCAAGCCGTCGCCACTTGTGCAACTGATAGGCCCTTGTCTTTTCCAATCTCACGCATCGCTTTAATCAGTTTTTCCAGTTTAGGAAGCAGTGGATTGTATTCCTTAGCTCTGCGACTACCTTCTGGCAAAGGATGATTCGTATCATACTTACCTGACAAAGCTCCCTGCTCGAGCACCATGTATGAGAAGAAAACAATATTATTTTGTTTACAATAATCAATTATACCGGCTTGCTCTGAAGCACGATAAAGCAAACTGTAATGATTTTGAACAGCCGAAATCTTCAACCCAGCATCTGCCAAAATGCTAGCGGCCAATTTCAAATCATTCAAATCGTGATTTGATAATCCAATATGCTTGATTTTTCCTGACTTAACTAACGGAATCAATTGTGGTGTCCACTTCTTCACGTCAGCTGAATTGTGAATCCAATAAATATCCGTGTAATCGGTGTGCAGTCGCTTCAAGCTACCATCTAGCATTGTTTCCATGGGATGTTCTACATCTTGAGCAATTCTGGGCGTGAACTTAGTCGACAAAATGACATCCTTACGGTCGATATTTTGCAAGTAATCACCCAAAATTGTTTCTGAATCCCCCATCGCATAAACCGCAGCGGTATCCCATAAATTCAAGCCACATTTCATTCCGGCATCAAAAACTGATTTCAAATCATCCTTATTAAGGTGATTACCAAATATCTGATCACCACCATTATTGCCAGAACCCCAAGACCACGTTCCTAACGCAACTGGTGGAATACTTAATTCATTATCAAGTTTTACCATGTTATTTGTCCTCCTCAACTAATACATCTATGGAGTCAATTATAGTATTAATTATGAAAGCAAGTTGGAATTAAGCTGTTTTTGATCGTTATAAAATTGTTGATAAGCGAGATAACAAGAAATGAACGAGCCAATACTTGTTGAAGCTAACAACATAAAAGTAACCATAATTTGATACTTAATAGCTTTGACCGGATCAACCCCAGCAATAATCAAACCTGACATCATCCCTGGCAATGCGACCAAGCCAAGTGTCTTGATAGAATCAATCGTTGGCTGCATTCCACTCTTGATGCTTTCACGAATAATATCTTCGGATGCTAATTTGATATCAGCACCTAATGCAAGTTTTTCAAGAATCTGTTGGTGACGATCGGTGAATGACTGCTTCATATTGCGATAACAGAGACCGATAGCAACCATGATGTTACTAGCAATCATTCCGGTAAATGGCACAATCTGTTCAGGAATAAATTGAATCGAACCAGTCCATACTAATGTACCTAACGTAACGACTGTTCCAACTGATATTGCCAGAAGTGAGAATTGAAATGCCTTGGGAATACCATTTCCACGTTTGCCAGCATTCCATGAAGCATTAATAACAATAATCACAAAAAATGCCATTGTCAGCCAAACGTCATTAGCCTTGATAACAAATTTTAAAACGTAACCAACGATCGTCAATTGGATAATCGCACGGACAACGCCGATGATAATATCTTTATCGATCTGAAGCTTCTGCCAATAGCCGATAACCAAAGCAATAATTACTAGAATAAATCCTAATGCTAATGTTGAATTTGAAACTGTTAAATTAGCCATCTAGATTACCTCGCCATTCTTGACCGTAACTTTGTCAATTGCTTGCTCGATCTCTGAATCATCATGTGTAACACGTAGAATTGTCAAACCATCATCTTGATTGAACTTGTTCAGAATATTATGCACGATTTCTTTGTTATCGGCGTCTAATCCAGCGGTAACTTCATCTGTAATCAGAACTTCCGGTGGAAAAATCAAATTTCGTAACAAAGCAATCCGTTGCTTTTCACCACCAGAAACATCATTGACACTCTTGTCAATATAGCTCTCATCTATATTAACGTAGTTCAAAAATTTGATGACTTGATCGCGATCAAAATCTTTTCCACGAACGGTGTAAGGAAATTCTAGATTATCTTTGACCGTCTTACCAAATAATGTCGGCTGCTGAAAAGCATAGGAAACTCGACGACGATAATCGGTTGGCTCGTATGAGCTTATTTTTTTACCCTTAAATAAGGCTTCACCCGATGTGGCGCTGATCATCGATGCCAAAATCCGCATTAAAGTACTTTTACCACTACCGGATGGGCCAATAAATGTAATGTACTTTCCTTGCTCGATATTTAAATTAATATTTTTCAGAATTTTCTTATCTCCTACCTGATAAGAAAGGTCAGTTAGTTCAAAAATGTTATTCAACTGCTTCACCCCATAATTATTTTTGAAACCCTCTGCGTTACTTATACTACTTATAAGATTATCTTTCATTTTGTGCCAAATTGCCAATAACTTAATCGCCATCACAAATAAAATCATAACTCACTAATTGCTGTTGTATTAATCATTTAATACTAATCAAACGAATGATTAATAATATTAAACAATTATTCTTACAAAAATTGAACCGTATACGCCATTATATTTATATATAATGGCAGTGAACGTAATTAGGAAGATACCACAACTTCCTAAACACACGTAGAAGCATTCTAAAAAATATGAGCGAGGGGCTAATATTATGATGAGGAGAAAAGAATACTTCAGAAAATCTTTTTTAATCTTTTTCTGTTTTTTAAGTTTAATTTTATCTTTTGGCTTGGTTAAGACGGCTCATGCATCGGTAATTGATGGAATTGATGACGGAATTACTAATTGGATACCAGCTAGTCAAAACCAAGTTGGACTAAAGGATCTTGGCCATGGACTACATTTGGGTTACACCTTTGGACTTGCAAGTGATTTGAATCTAAATGTAACTAATGGTAGCGACGGCACCATTACTAAAGATTCCACTGCTGTTGGTGGTAATAATCTTTATTATTCAAAATTTAATGTATTCCTTAAAACACCAGCAGGAACTTATGTTCCAACTACTATGCAAGGCGGACTAACCGGTACAAGTCTAACCGTTGCTGCTGACCAAGTTTCACTCTCATCCCCAGACTTCTTAATTGCACCAACTAATGATTCTACTGGTGACGGTGCACTTGGCCTAAAGACGCAAGAATACGCATTACTTTCAAATGCAAAAGTAGGTAATGTTACAAACTCATTTACAAACAAAAAATTCTACATTGGATCTGATGCCAACAACAATCCTGCGTACAAAATAGTCGGAGATTTTAATCGTACCGATACAGGTGGTAAAAATATATGGGGCACCTATAAAAATCTTAAGGCGGAATTATTAATAAGGATATCGCCTGGTAATGCTCCTGTCGTACAAAGAGAACTATACATAAGGAATAATGACACTACAACTCAATCGTTCGGTGTATTGTTTGGTGAGGATACCTCCTTCGGTACTGCTAAGGGATATGAAAATGATTCTGTTCCCATATACGATTTAGGTAATAAAAGTGGATTATATATCGAGAATCAAAGGGTTCATACGACTGACCCCAGCTATAAATTAATGATTACTAACAAATTAAAAGACGGACCAACTAGTTACGTTGGGCAAAAAATGGCAAGTCCACAAAATTGGCTCACCGGTTTTTCAGGAAGTAAGTTCTCAGGTACTGGTGATGAATCCAAAGGTTATTCGTATGGTTCAATGATAACAGGTGGTAACGTTGATTCAGCCTATACTCAAAAATGGGATTACACTACTTTAGCACCGGGGAAAATTGCCCATTATGCAACCGCAATTGGTGCTACTGAGTCACCCTATGCACTGCCAGTTCCAAATAAATCATTTACCAACGAAACAAGTACTGATGGCAAAAATCATGTTGGCGATACATTGAAGTTTTCACTGAATATTATTAATTACGGTTTTCAAAGTAGTTGGGGCTACAAACAATTAGTTGATAAGATACCTGATGGTCTTCAAATAAAACCAGGATCAATTAAAATGACTAGTGCTAATGGAACAACCTCATCTATTCCAGATGATGATTATGATTCTTCAACTAAGACACTAACAATTCCGATGGCAAATGAATCCATTACTGATGGTAAGGAAAACACCGTCACATTTGAAACAATTATTGCTTCATCTGCAAGTTCTCAAACACTGACTAACACCGGTGAGTTTACTGGTACTGATAACGCTACAGGTTCAAATTCAGATACCTACAAGGCATCTGTAGATATTCCCATTGAAAAATCCGCATTCACGTATAACTTTACTCATTATTTAAAAAATGAAACTACCGGCGAAACAACTTATGGTACATCAACGAAAGCTAAGGCCGGAGACATCATTGATTATGAGACTACCTTTACTGTTCCTTCGGATAGTACAGATTATTATCAAAGCGGTACTTTAACCAATCCTATTCCCGACGGTCTTGAAAAAGTAACCGCAACGATGACAGGTTCTGACAATAATACTTACAATATAAATCCAAATATTCCACAGGGTATTTCGTATATTAAACGGGGCAATTCAATAAAAATGAATGTTCGTGCAAAAGTAACAAAAGCCACTGCTGGAATTATCAGTAGCACAGCTCTCATAACTGGTACAACAAGTTCAGGTGCATCAACCGGTGATATAGTTTCAAATGAAGCTGACGTCAACATATCTGACGTAGTCGGTTTCACCGAAACCCCAAGTCTAATCAACTTCGGTTCATTAAACTTCACTGGACAGGAAGAATCCTTAACCAATGTTGCCACAACTGGACAGTTAATTGTCAATCACCCAACTGACAACAACTACACTGTTTCAGTTGCTTATGATAATGACAACGCTACTACCCAGATGAGAAACAGTGATGGTGATACATTATCACCTACTTCTGATGGATTGATATTCATCAAGTCACGCACTAGTTCTCCTGACGACAAAGGTACATGGATGCCGATCACACCTAGTGGTACGCCAATTCAGACCAGTACCTTCAATGGTACACAGAACCTAACGAACTACATCGGTGTGGGTGATTGGAAATTGAATATCAATTCCAACACCAAGCCTGGTGCTTACAATGGTACATTGACGTGGTCAATGGCAGATTCCATTTAATACACAAATCAAAATACGTTCAAATTTCATCTAATGATTATGATAAATTTGAACGTATTTTTTGTTTTTATCATTTAATATCAAATAATTATATTCTAAAAATATTCTTTAAAAGCTTTTTTATAACTACTGAAATAGCTGTGAAATTAATATACCATGTTGTTGACGAATCCAAAAAATACGTTAACTAACCTGGAGGATATTATTTTGAAAGGCAAAGTGCGACTCAAAATATTATTTTTGATATTATTTATTTTTTCATTTTTATTTGTCTTATTTATCTCAACCGAAACTACAACCATTGCGGACACATCCCCAACAACAAAAATAACTTGGAATCCTGGTGTCGTCTTTGACGATGGTATTAAAAAATGGTCCTATCAAAGTAATAATCAAGTTGGTAACTTAAAAATAAGTAACAATCTTCAACTTGGTTATGCCTTCGGGTTAGCCGCAAATACGTCTAAGAAGGTCACCACCGGTGGAGATGATCAAATCGCAACAGATTCATTTTTCAGTGGACAAAATACTTATTATTCTAAGATAAATACTTTTTTAAATGACAATGGAAACTACATAAGTGCACTATTTCAATCCGGAATTACCTCCTCGTCAACTGCAAGTCAATATGTTTCAGCTTCCTCACCTGATTTTATGTTAGTACCAAGCAAAACATCTAGTAACATTAGTGCCCCTAAATATTCTATTTTAAGCAACTTCTTATCTGGAAAAAAATACTACGTGGAATCAGATGCTAGCAAAAAGAACTTAGCATACAAAGTTGCTGGTGATTTCATAAGAAATGATAGCTCTGGCAATTACAACTTGCAGATGGAAATAGTCCTCCGACCATCACCAAGTAATGCCGCCATCGTCCAACGCGAATTGTATATCAAAAATAATACTCAAACCGAGCAAGACTTTGGAATACTGTACGCGGAGGATACACAGCTTGATGGAAATGACCGTATACCAATTTATTCGTTAGGAAATAACAGCGGTATTTTCATCCAAAATTACGCCTACAAATTATTATTTGATCGTAGCTTGCCAGATGGTCCGTCTAATTATGTCGTCTCATCGTATGACTCCAGTTCAATGGATTGGACCAAGGGATTTACTCCCGCAAACTTCTCTGGTAATGGTACTGAGTCTAAAAATCTGAATTATGGCGACAAGATTATCAGTGGTGCTATTGATACTTCCTACACGATGAAATGGCCATACACGACCTTGAAACCCGGTGCAACAGCGCATTACGTTTCATCAGTCGGTGTCTCTCAACCAAAATACGCTATACCAAAGGTCACAAAAACTTACACGAATAAAACTAGTACCGATGGCAAAAATCGTATCGGTGACAAATTGAATTTTGATTTAAAAATAGCAAACATTGGATACAACAGTAATTGGTCCTTTACCAAACTAGTTGATAAGATTCCTGACGGATTACAGATTGACCCTAATAGTCTAGTTCTCAAAAACCCTGATGGCACAACAACTCCTCTGCCTGCCGAAAACTATGATACAAGTTCCAAAACTTTGACGATCCCACCGGCCTTAACTGTTCCTGATGGTAAATCAGCGTCAATCTTATTTGATACGACGATACTATCAAATGCTGGTGGCACTACGGTTCACAATATTGGAACATTCTCCGGCATTGACACGGGCTCAGATGATACAGAAGAAAGAAATTATACCGCTACAGTTGATATTCCAGTCGAAAAACTTGCCTTTGATTATACCTTTACTAAACAAGTCAGAAATTTAACTAATGGCGAGGCGACTTACAGCGATAGTACCAACGCCAAACCAGGAGACATCGTTGAATTCAAAACTAAATTCATGGTCAACCCGGCCAGTGCTAACTCGCTCAATGAAAATAGTTATATCTACGAGGTACTACCCAGAGGCCTAATTGGAGAAATGGGAAGACCAGTAAAAACTGAATACACTAACTCAGCTCTAAATGGTCAAACATCGTTCAAAGACACGCAGAATATGTCGGCTTGGATTCAAAAAATCGATCCTGGAAACAGCGTAACAATGGTATTTCCTGCCATAGTTACACAACCGTCTTCAGGAACTCTGAGCAGTACCACAAAAATAACACCCGTAAATACAAGTGGCGGTTCGAGCCTCGGAACACTCTACACAAATGTAGCCGATGTAGTAGTTCAAGATATGAATACTAGTGGCTTCAGACAAACACCATCATTGATCGACTTCGGACAAATCAATTACGGTGCAGAGAGTCGTCTTCTGACTAATGTTTCAACTGTCGGCCAACTTCTAGTTGAGCATTCTGCCGCGACGAACTACAAAATATCCGTCGCCTACGATAATGATAACGAAGATACAAAACTCAAAAACGAAGCCGGCGATACCCTACCAAGTTCAAAAGATGGGCTATTGTTCATCAAACAGCGTGAATCAAATCCAACCGATGCTGGTACTTGGAAACCTATTACGCCAAGTGGAACTCCGATCCAATCTGCCTTTTTCAATTCACCATCGCCTAACTTAACTGATTATGTTGGTGTCGGAGACTGGCAACTAGCAATCGATTCACAGGCCAAACCAGGAAAATATACTGGAACATTAACTTGGACGATAGAAGACGCGATGAGTTAATTAGAAGCATTATCAGAAAAAAGCTGATAATACTTTTTTGTTTTTCAATCGCTTGATATAAAAGGATTTACAAAATTTTAAATTAGAAAATAATTAATTTATTTTAATTTTAGCATTGACATATCTAATAAAAGAGTTTAAATTAGCAACCAATCAATAACAAACAAAAAAGACGTTCATCAGAAATTTGCTTATCTCAGGTATCTCAGAAAGTTGTCGGTCGATGCGAGGCAACACATTACCTGAATAATCATTATCACCTGACAGTCGTGCTTCAAATCGGACTCTCCGTATTAGAAGTCACTGGTTGCACCCATTATCGTGCCGACAAATTATTTATAGTTTGTTTGAGGTACAAGTGAGTAATCACATGTGCGAATAAAGGTGGTAACACGTCCTAGACGTCCTTTGATGACTTAGTTCATCTTAGGGCGTCTTTTTGTTTATTGTTAATTAATTTCAAATCAAAAGAGGTGAGTCTCTATGGAAGCAAATATTAGTGAATCCCAGATTAAGGGTCAGATTAAGATTTTACATATAACACAAATAAATGGAGGCTCCACCTATGACACAAAATACAACTGAGACTTTAACAAATACACGACTAACAGAAAAAGAAGCTGAATTAACACAAGCACTCTACAATTCATGGAAAACTCAAAATCCGCTCAATGAAGACGAGTGGTCATATTATGCCACTGACGACGAGACCGCTTATCGCGTCCAAGACGAATTAACTAGATTGAAGAATGAATCAGTTGGTGGCTACAAGGTCTCGCTTACTAGTCAACAAACTCAAGACATGTTCAGCTCAAATGAACCACTGTATGGTGCTCAACTTACCAGTCACTTCCTGCATGCACCAACTTCAGTTAACTTGAGTGATCTAATGGAACCACTAGTAGAAGTCGAACTTTGCTTCCGAGCTAAGGAAGAACTGAATGCCAATGACACATTGGAAGATTTATTAAATAAAACCACCGTGGCTCCGGCTCTGGAAGTGCCTGATTCAAGATTCAAAGATTGGTTCCCGAGCCTATCGAAGTACTTGGTCATGTCAGATGCAGCAGTTGGCGGCTTAGTTGTTTATGGGGACGAGTTCGATACCAAGTTATTTCAGACGGTCGACGCGCTTGAGAATGTCAACTGTACTTTACTTCACGACGGGAAGGAACTGAAGTCCGGTAAATCGACTGAGGTGCTTGGTAATCCACTCAAATCACTCAAATGGTTAGTCGATAAATTAGCAACTCAACATAAAACTTTACGGAAGAATCAACAAGTATCGTCAGGCACCTTCGTCTTACCACCAACACTTACAAAGGGTGTCTGGCAAGCAAGATTCGATAACGGTCTTGGTAATGTTGATCTCGATGTTAAATAACTCCACAAAAAAAGAGCCGATAGACTCGACTCCCAATTTTAAAATTATTATTTACAATCGTTAAATGCACTAATGGCGTTGTTAGCAACGTTAACATCAGTATCAACAACTTTATCGCCAATTTTAGCAGGTGCTGGAATACTTGTATCTGTATCGATCTTTGGGCTTACCGTGGCTGCTGAAACAGTTGTTACTAGTCCTGTTGCCAAGGCCGTCAACAAGGCGCCACCGTATAAAAACAATTTCATGTTATTTTTCATAATAGTTATCTCCTAGGAGTTTCCTATTAATTAACAGATCCCTCAATGAATTCTTTCCTTATTTCCATCTTCATGGCCAGTTATACTCGCTAATAATAGTTAAGTCGACAAAAAAAGCCGGATCTCTCCGACTTGTCTACTTAGCTATTATTTAGTTACTTCTTCAACGACTTTTGCCATTGCTTGTGCTTTAAATTCTTTTTGAGCTTGTTGCATAACTTGCTTTTGTTGCGCAGAACTCATTGAAGGATTGACTGTCATTGCCTTTGTAACTGCTGCTTTGATGTATGCTTCACCTTCGGTCTTCATTTGAGCTTGGACTTTTTTACTCTTCAATTCTTTACTCAACTTAGCAGCTTGAGTGGTTGACAAGACTAACCAATCATTCCCAACGTGGAATGTATTCGATTGTTTGATGAACTCTTTGTTATTACCTGAGATACTGAATAGGAATGAATAAAAACCATTCTTATATTCCCAACGAGTCGTCTTCTTAGTCAAAGTATTTGAGCTCGAACCCTTCTTAACTTTGTTAGTAACGTTAAGATCTGCTTTAGTATGGTTAGGATTCTTAGCTTTTTCCGTTTCAGGGGTGCGATAGACATAAACATTTTCATCACCGCTTGTTCCCAATTCCTTATAAAGTAGGACATTAGAACCCTTTTGTACGGTTTGAATTTGAATTGTCTTTTCACTAGTTACCTTTTCCATACCGAAGTGACTATATT
The DNA here is from genome assembly GCF_003946575.1 of Companilactobacillus jidongensis. Lineage (GTDB taxonomy): Bacteria > Bacillota > Bacilli > Lactobacillales > Lactobacillaceae > Companilactobacillus > Companilactobacillus jidongensis. Next base: position 161,326 of record NZ_RHOP01000002.1, read on the forward strand.
CATTTGATACTAATAGAACAATACTTCCGATAAACATAATAATAAAAATCGCTGTTAAACTATAACCGACTTTTTTATTTTGAATAAAGACGGCAAAGTAATATGCCAAAATGGCACAAATAATAATTGATGCTATAACCATTATTTGTCACCTTCCATTTCAACGTTCATTTTTTCAGGATCTATTTCTTTTGACTTAGTGTTATTTTTTACCATAAACGTAGTACCAAGAGCAATAACACAGAATAGAATAGCAACACCGAAGGCTGCATGATAACCATTCAAGGTTGCATTGAAGAACTTATCTTGATACTTAAGTGGTGATTGAGCAAGGATGCTCTTACCAGGTTTCAAATTATTTGTAACGTTAGTCAAGACACTGACCAAGATGGCTGTACCCATTGAACTGAAGACCTGACGAACAGTGTTATTAACAGCAGTACCATGACTTATCAAGTCAAATGGCAAAGCATTCATACCATCAGTTGTAACAGGCATCAAGACCATTGAGATACCAAACATACGAACCATGTATAAGACAACAATATCTAGAACAGGTGTTGATTTAGTTAAGAATAAGAATGGAATTGTACCGGCAGTCAACAAGAACATACCCATACGAGCTAAATCCTTAGGTCCGAATCTATCGAATGCACGACCTGTGATAGGACTCATAACACCAATTAAGATGGCACCAGGTAATAGTGTTAATCCAGAATGGAAGGCACTCATACCCTTAACAATTTGAAGATACAATGGCAAGATCATTTCAACACCGACCATGGCCATATTTGTTACAGATGATAAGGTAGCTGAAACAGCGAACTTCTTCACCTTGAAAACACGTAATTCCAAGAAAGGTGTCTCCATCTTGAGTTGACGATAACCGAATAGAACAACGATAATTGCTCCACCGATGATAGTACTCAAGACGATCGGTGAACCCCAACCGTCATCACCAACTGATGAGAATCCGTATAGCACTGAACCAAATCCAACCGTCGAAAGAATAAGCGAAAGAACATCAAGTTTGGTTCTCTTAGTTTGAATAACAGGTCTCATATAAATAAGAGCCAAAATAAGTACGATGACAACGATAGGAATAATCATTCCAAAAAGATCGCGCCATGTAAAGTTATCTATGATCCAACCAGACAATGTAGGTCCGATAGCTGGAGCAAGTCCGATAACTAAGCCAGCTAGTCCCATGGCAGTACCACGTTGATTAGCTGGGAATATCGAAAGCATAATAACTTGCATAAGTGGCATTGTAATACCAACACCAACAGCTTGAATCAAACGTCCTGCTAGGATAGTTTGAAAGTTTGGAGCTGTAAAACACATAATCGTTCCGACTAAGAACGTTGACATAGCTATAATATATAAAATCTTATTACTAAAATTATTACTTAACCATGCTGTAACAGGGATCATGATACCGTTGACCATCAAAAATCCGGTAGTCAACCATTGTACAGCAGAAGTTGTAACATTGAATTCCTTCATTAAAGTTGGAAATGCAGTAGTTAAAATTGTACCGTTCAAGACAGTACAGAATGTTCCGACAAGCAATACCATAACTAATAAGTTACGGTTGAATGGTTTGCCGTTGACATCCAAATGTTCATTACTATTTGCCATAATAGTAAATTCCTTCTTTCATTTTTTGTATCTATCTATTTATTACTATCGGGGATTTTCACTTTATCAAGATTGGCATAAACCTTCGCCATAATGACACCCAATTGCTTCAATTCATCTTCTGTAAGACCTGAATATATGATCTCATTTGAATCCTTGAATGACTCTCTTAGTTTGTTGCCAAACTCTTTTCCCGCTTCAGTAATTTGAACAATTTTTCTACGACGGTTGTTTACATCAACTTCACGAGTTACAAAACCTTGTTTTTCGAGTTTCTTTAATGATCGAGCAATTATCGCCCCATCGAACAAAGTAACCTCGCCAATCTTCTCTTGGTTGTAACCGGGATGTTTCGTAACAATCATCATTATTATGCAATCAGCTAAATTCAAGTCTTTTCCCTTAAGAAAAGCTGATATGATCCGCTTACGCTGCATCATAAATCTAACTGCAAAACCTATCAAATCGTAATCGTCCATTGTTCTCCTCATAAAATTAAAATTTTATTTCTAAATAGCAACAAAAAATATGCTATACCCAACTGTTGATAAAATCAAGAGTTAAGCACAGCATATTTTTATGAAACTGTTTCCATGTAAAAAACACGGAGATGATCTACTTCAAATCATCAAAATAATTAACACCGATAGCAGCTCTAACTTCAGCCAATGTTTGATTAGCAACTTCATTAGCACGGTCACTACCATCTTTTAGAATTTGATAAACACCAGGAATATCTTTTTCATATTCTGCACGACGCGCACGAATTGGTTCCAATACTCCTTGCAAAACATCGTTCAAATAACGTTTAACTTTGACATCGCCCAAACCGCCAGCTTGATATTGTTCCTTCAATTCAGCAACCTTAGCTTGATCATCGGCGAATGCATCAAGATATGTGAAGACAGTATTGCCTTCAATTTTACCTGGATCTTCAACGTGAACATGGTCAGGATCAGTGTACATTGACATAATCTTCTTAGTTACAACGTCAGCTGGATCTGACAAATAGATACAGTTACCGATCGACTTACTCATCTTGGCATTGCCGTCTGTACCAGGTAGACGTCCCTGACCCTTAGGAGGGAATACTCCTTCAGGTTCAACTAACGTATCCGTATTGTAAATACTATTAAATGAACGAACAATTTCGCGTGTTTGTTCCAACATTGGTTCTTGATCATCACCGACAGGAACTGTATCAGCTTTAAAAGCTGTAATGTCAGCGGCCTGACTGACAGGATATGTTAAGAATCCTGCCGGAATACTTTGACCAAAATCTTTTTGTTTTATTTCTGCCTTAACAGTTGGGTTTCTTTCCAAACGAGATACATTGACAATATCCAAATAGTACATTGTCAATTCATTCAAAGCTGAAATCTGTGATTGAACCAAAATATTAGTCTTAGCTGGATCAATTCCAACTGACAGGTAATCCAAAGCGACTTGGATCAAACTGTTACGGACTTTTTCTGGATTTCTGGCATTATCAGTAAAAGCTTGCATGTCCGCAATCATGATAAACATGTTATACTTGCCTTCGTTTTGTAATTTCACACGGTTCTTCAATGAACCTAAGTAGTGTCCAATGTGAAGCTTACCTGTTGGACGATCACCTGTTAAAATTGTATTAGTTTTCATATTATTTCCTCCATTATTATCATCAAAGCAATAAAAAAGCATCCCATTATAAAATATATAATAGGACGCTTGCACGTGGTGCCACCTGTTTTGTAGAAATTTATCTACCACTCATTAGCTGTATGGTGGCCAACCGTATCCATTTTCCAATTCAAGAGCGACGACTTTTTCAGACTAGAAGTCATTCTCTGATTCAACTTACTTGAATTAGTACTCAAAAATGCTTATGCTTTAATGTACTCAATTGCTATAAGCATAATTAAAAATAACCAAATTGTCAACGAGAGGTAACTTATGACCATTAACGAAACTAAGGAACAAGAACAAATTCGAGTTAATGAAATTGCACAAAAAATTGACGATAAAATCAATCGTGCCACAGAAAATCTCGAAAAAGCACATACTGAAACTCATAATATTTACCAAAATTATGGTGAAAATACCAAAGTTAATACTTTTGAAGTCGATGACCAAATGGAAACTAACGCTTCCGTTCAACAACAGAAACAATTAGTTGCCTTAGCCGTTGAAAATGAAAATATTCTTGAATCAAATAAGCTTAAATTAGAGAACCTACAAGGATCACCGTATTTTGGACGAATCGACATCGTCGAAGATGGTGAAAAAGATACCCTCTATATCGGAACTTCAACATTACAAGATGATGATGGCGAGTTCTTGATTTACGATTGGCGTGCGCCAATTTCTGGAATTTACTACAATGGTGTTCTCGGAAAAGTTAGCTATCCTACACCCAATGGGAAGGCCGAAGTTGACCTTCAGAAAAAACGCCAGTTTCAAATTATCAATAACAAAATCAGAACTATGTTTGATACGAATGAAACCGTCGGGGATGAAATTCTTCAATCTGTACTAAGCGAATATAGCGACGAATATATGAAAAATATTGTGGCAACGATTCAACGTGAACAGAACACTATCATCCGTGATACACATTCTGACGTCCTATTAGTTCAAGGAGTAGCTGGTAGTGGCAAAACTTCTGCTATTTTGCAGCGTGTAGCTTACCTGCTATATCACAGTCGCTCAACTCTCGATGCTGATAAAATTGTATTATTCTCACCAAATAGGCTTTTCAGTAATTATATTTCTGAAGTTCTGCCTAGCTTAGGTGAAAGAAACATGCGTCAGGTAACCTTTAATGAATTCGTATCATTACGTTTGACCGGTATCCAAGTTGAGACTCTATTCGAACGTTACGAAAAAGACGAGCGTAATCTTCCACAAACAACTGTTGATATTCGTTTGTTCAAAGAAAGTGCTGAGTTCCTAGAAACACTGGAACAGACTGAAAAAGAAAACAAAGAACACACCTTGTATTTTGAAGACATTATTTTTGAGGGTAAGCCATTCTTTACCAAAGAAGAAATATCCGAAATTTATGACCGCCAAAATACAGCTTTTAGTATTCCTGATAGATTTCTCAAGACTAAAAACACTCTGATCAAGCGTCTTAAAAGACGTATTCACAATGATCGTGATGAAGATTGGGTTCAAGCTGAAATCGACAATCTCGACGATGAAGATTTCCAACAAATCATCACTGATAACAACATTGAAGAATCGACTAATCAGCGTTCAATTATCGCTGAAGAATTCTTGAAGGAACGCTATGCTCCAATCTACAATGCTCTGATCAATAATTATTTCTTTGATCCATACAAGGAATATGTCTTCCTATTATCAAATATGAAACAAAACTTGGTCTCTGACAGTGTTTGGCAAACTATGATTGAAGCGATCGATCATGCTGTTGAAGCTCACAAACTAGGGTTGAGCGATTCTGTAGCAATTCTTTATTTACGTGATTTCATTACCGAAAGTGGCATCAACCACAATATTCAACATATCTTCATTGATGAGATTCAAGACTACACTATGGCGCAATTGAAGTACATCTCTCACTCTTTCCCTAACGCTAAGATGACACTTCTAGGTGATCGTGCTCAAGATGTACTAACTAGTTCATACCGCAACAAAGACGTTATCACGGCTATCTGTGAGTTGTATCAAGGTAAGAAGGTCACAACGATCACTCTAAACCAAAGTTATCGTTCGACTGCTGAGATAACTGACTTTGCTAAGTCACTATTGCCCAACGCTGATGAGGTAAAGTCTTTCTCTAGAAAAGGTGAAGTCCCTACTATTAAAGTCTTTGATGACGATAATGAATACTATCAAGGATTGAAACAGACCGCTCGTGAATTAACTGAAAAATATGAAACAGTTGCTATTCTAACTAGAAATCAGGCTCAAGCTGAACAGGTCTATGCTCACTTCAGTGATGAATCGATAATCACGCTAGTCGATGCTGGTTTCCGTTCAATTCCGAAGGGGATTATTGTTATGCCGATTTATCTTGCTAAAGGGTTAGAATTTGATGCCGTTATTGGACATGATGTTTCAGCTCAGAATTACCCTGATTCAAGGAGCCGTGATACACTCTACACCATTTGTACTCGTGCAATGCACAGCTTGACAATCTGTATCGATAAAACAGCTTCACCACTTCTGGAGAACGTCAAACTGGCAAATTATGACACTTCTTCTGCAATCAAGTAAGTCTCGTATAACAGAATACTAGCTAATGACGTACAAGTGGCTAGTCCAAAAATCAACTGTAATTTACTTCGACGAGTATAACCGAGATACGTTAAAATAACGCCCATCACAAAAATAACCATCAATGGCATCAGAACATCATCTACAAAAAGTGAATCGAGCATCAATAAAAATAACAAAATCATCATAGCTCGTGATCGGGAAATATTAACTATTAGGATTGTTTCAAAAATTTGGAATAGGAACATTACAATTGATATGTTAGACAATTCGAACATTGACTCCACCCTCTTATCAAAATGATAATCGAGCAATGTAAATGTTCAGTAAATTTAGTGTAAATTTTATGTAAAAAATTGAATAAAATATATTACAAAGCAAAAAGGCTGCTGGTGAAATGAATATTTCATCAACAGCCTTTTTTAATTTATATCAATATTGTTCCAACAATTGCACTAACAATAGCAACTAATACTGCCATCTTCTCATCTTGCGTATATAGATACGTCAATGCGTAACACCATCCTAGCGCCATCATCATAAAGAACTGTAGCAATGATCCAGGCAAGCTGAGTGCACCAGCAATAATACCACTGCAGACAATTCCAATAACTGCATTAGAAGGAGTACTCTTTCTAAAGAAATAATTGAAGAAAAATCCTGTTTGAACCAACTGTTGTTGAACAGTAATAATAAATACATTTGCAATCATATTAAAAATAAAAACTTTTTGATCTGAACTAACAACATCATCATTTTTGAATTGAGGCAGCTTACCAGTAACTTGTAAATAACTGACCATAATTCTCAGTGCACATACAAGAATAATCATCAATGATACTAGTCCAATGTTTGAAACTAAAGAACTCATGAATCCGCTGGGATTGTCAGAGAATGAACGTCTCTCACGTAAGTATCGTCTTGCCATTAAGAATAAGAACACGATTCCGACTGCAAAAAAGACGACAGCCAGAATAACATTCAAGCCCTTAGCAGTAGCGGCAATATTCTTTAAACTCAATGTGATTATAGAAAATATAATCCAAATTATATATCTTACTAAATCTGTTCCCGGAGATTCTCCTACTCGCATAATTAATATCTTCCAATCAATAATTTTACTTTGCTATTATATCATATACGAATACTTCAATTTTGTGAGGTTTTCATCTATTATTAGTTAGGTATACGGAGGGAATTTAAAAATGAACAACCACAAACGAATTTTTTATCTAGACTTTATTCGTGTTATCGCAATTTTTCTAGTTATCTTCATCCATGTTTCTGCCATTGATACAACGCTTCACATCGGCAGTACTCAGTGGCAGATCACCAAGATCATTAATTATTTTGCACACATCAGTGTACCGCTCTTCTTCATGATCTCCGGTTCACTATTGTTAAATAGTAAAAAAACTAAATCTATTAGTTACACTTGGAAGCAAAGAATTCCTAGAGTCGTGATTCCATTTGTACTCTGGTCAATTATTTCACCAATTGTTGTTGGTATCTATGCGCACTCATTATCAGTACACAACGTTGCTGCATCAGTCAAAATGATGCTCTATCAACCAACATCACCAACACTCTGGTTCATGTATCCATTGATCGGTATCTATATTCTTTCGCCAATTATCCGTACGTTCGTTGAAAATGCCAATCGAGAAATGCTCTGGTATGTAACGTTGATTTGGCTAGTAACCAACTCACTATTACCATCACTTGCCAATGTGATGCCTAAGAATTGGGTCAACGCACTAACGATTTATCCAGTTGCTCAATTCTACTTAGTTGGTGGTTTTACCGGTTACTTCATTCTGGGGTACTTGTTGACAAAAATCAATATCCACGAATTGAGTAACATTTGGTTATGGATCATAGCCTTAATTGCCGGTTTTGCAGGAAATTATGTTTCAGAAGTATTCCCCAAGATATTCGACGCTTTCAACGGTTACTATGTAACTTCAATTTTCATCCCTATCATGTCAGTTGCCGCATTCATTCTGCTACAAAAATGGGGCGAACGAATCAATTCAAATGGGGTCATTAAGACCTTCGAGTTCTTATCCCCATTAGTATTTGGAATTTACTTGATTCATAATTTGTTAATTCTTTATATGGAACCATGGTTCATGTCATTCTTGCCATTTGGTGGACTAGCTGCTACCTTTATCAGATACATTGCTGTCGTAACTGTTTCAACATTAATTATTTGGATCATTAGTTTGATTCCTGGACTTAATTATTTATTAACAGGAAGTCGTAAAAAATAGAGTTCGCAAATGCGAGCTCCATTTTTGTATATAGTTACATATTAATTTTGTTTACGTTTATATCCGAACCATCCTAAAAATGACATCAAAGCTAATCCTAAAATACTTAGGACACCACTATTTGCTTCACTTGTCTGTGGAAATGTTCCTTTGTTATCTGAAGTCGACACAGTACTAGCACCCTTTGTTGTCCCAGTATTCGATACATTTTTTAGTGGTGATGCATTGTCAGATGAATCAGTCTGATCATTCATTTCAGACGAAAGTATGGGATATGTAGTACCTTCCTCTGCATCAAGATCCTCCATATACGAATTTTCTGACCCCGAATCTGTCTTAGGTATTAACTCTAGATCTTCCGGATCTATTTCTTCCTCCGGTTCTACTCCATCTCCCGGTTCTACTCCATCTCCCGAATCTACTTCTTCCTCTGGATCTACCTCATTCTCTGGCTCTCCTTTATCATCTGGATTTTCTCCATCCTTTTCCTCCTCCTTTTTTTCTTCTTCTTTTTCTTCTTCTTTTGGATCTACTTCTTCTGTTATTTCATCACTACCATCTTGAAAGTCCCACCTATGCGTCTCTCCGCCAACAACATTCACATCATCAGCAACAATATTGCCATCCAAGTTATGATGGATATTTATAGTCGCCTTAGGTACCAATACACTTCCCTGAAATGCACTATCCATTTCAATTGTTCCATGATACAACCCATCACTTGAAGTCCTATCATAGAAATTCCATAGTAAATGATTATCATCAAATATTTCCGTTTCTTGATTTCCTCTATGTGTTCCATCATTATAATTAATATAGATTTGTGATTTCATACTATATGAACTGATTCCCTCGGTATCAACGTTGATAATTATTGTCGTACCTTCTTTATCTTTGGATAATCCATTAATAGTTAATGGCCTATCTCTCTGTAAGACATCCGCAGACAAATTAATAACAATTTCATTCTCATCATTTGGAACATATTCTAACAAATTGATTTCTCGTTTATTTTCATCTTGTATAAAATCATTTGCTGTGAATTTTGCATTAATTTCCTGATTAGATAAATATCTTGACCGATTATTCAAAAGATTGAACATTTCATCAAAATCAATATATTTATCATTTCCCTTATCTTGAAATAGTTCATCACGTTCAAGATTGCCTAATTTTTCCCCGGCCGCATAAATTTCATCTCCTGAAACATCTAATAAAACGCTGTTTCCAAAAATCACTTTATTAGTTCTAGTATCCGTCTTATTAACAAATGAACTACTAGCGATATTTACTATCTCCTGCGCATAAGAAATTTCTTTTTCTAGCGTTTTTTGATGAATTTTAGTACCAAAATTAATTTTTCCGTCCAATTTACCAACTGCCAAATTTCCATTCGTATGTGCGGTTAAAGTTGCTGAATTGGCAAAGATATGAAAGTAAGCTGCATAACTCAGCAAATTATTCGAAGCATTTTCATAATCATCTTTAACAAATCCTCCACTCTCCACCGCTGGATTATCTGTACTAATTTGCGTTAAATCAGTATCTACTTCCGGTTCACTCATTGCCTGAACATTTTCAATTTTTATCAAGTTGGATACCAACGGTATATTCGTTACCGGCTGTGACAATATCAATCCCATCGACAATCCAGTTGCAGTTATAATCAACTTCCTTTTCATGATCTTCACTTCCTCTTTGTGATTTTTTTATCTTAATACCATGATATATAATAGCCTGTTGCTTTGTCACTTTTAAACACAAACATGGGATTCGTATTTTTACGAATCCCATGTTTTGATAATATATTATATTTTAATTTTGTTTACGTTTATATCCGAACAATCCTAAGAATGACATTAAAGCTAATCCTAAAATGCTTAGGACACCACTATTTGATTCACTTGTCTGTGGGAATGTCTCTTTGTTATCTGAAGTCCCTGGATTATTTGATACTTCTTGTGCAGGTGCTTCAACACTAGGTGATGTAATTGGTGTATCTGGAACGCCATCTCCATCTGTATCGACTTCTGGTGTATCTGGAATGCCGTCACCGTCTGTATCCACTTCAGGATATTCTGGGAGACCAGGTACTTCTCCAGGGATCGTTACAGGTTTATCTGGATTACCGGGTTCCTCAACATCAATTCCTGGTTTGCCGGGTGTTTCAGGTCCTACCGGATTACCGGGTTCCTCAGTGTCAATTCCTGGTTTGCCGGGATTTTCAGTATTGCCTTCATTACCATCTCCAGGTTCCCAAGGAGTTGCTGGAATTCCTGGTTCTCCAGGAGTTTCCCAGTCCCCCTCTTCACCAGGTTCTTCGACGCCAATTCCTGGTTTACCAGGAATTTCCCAATTTCCACCATTGTCACCAGGGTCTCCTGGATCAGGTAAACCTGGTATTTCAATTGGAAGTGTTTGAATTTCTTCAACGGGAGGAACAATCTCTTCAGGATCTTTCACATTATCTTGAAGATCCCATCTGTGAGATTCACCTTTGATATTTACTTTGTCAGCGACAATGTTACCATCCAAATTATGGTGAACAGTAACTTCTGCCTTAGGTGCAAGTACACTACCTTGGAACGTATTATTGAAGTCTATATTACCATCGAATAAACCATCTGATGCTGTACTGTCATGGAAATTCCATAATAAATGATTGTCGCCAAAATATTCTGTTTCTTGATTATTTCTGTCAGAACCATCATCATAAATAACTTTGATTTGTGAACCAACCGTATACTGTTGATTACCATTATCGTTTAATGCTAAATTACTTCCTTGAGTATCAACATTAATAATTACTGTATCGCCTTCAGGAACACTTGATAATCCTCTGATAGTCAATGGTGTGCTTTGTTGCAAAACTTCTGGTGACAAGTAAATAACTATTTGATTATCAGTATTTGGTTTCATATCCATCAAATCGATCACACGATTGTTTTGATCTGGAAATTGGCTGTTAGTAATCAATGCACTATTGCCAGAACTAATAATTTCACTTGGATCCAACTTAGCCAGTTCTTGAGACTTTGGTTCCAAATAATTATTAAACATATCGGCAAAGTCGATGTAAACATCTTTGCCCGCTTTATCTTGGTAAGTCTCACCTGCTGTTAAATGGTCAATGTACACTTGATCATCATTATCACCATAAGTAACTAATGGTCTGTTGGGATTAGAAACATCTATGGCTATCCCATTCCCGAAGACAATTTTATTTGTACGTGTGTCACCACCGGATACAAATGAACTTCCGGCAATCTTTGAAATTGCTTGAATATAAGAAACATCATAATCCAGCAATTCTTCTTTGATATTAGTACCAAAATTTACCTGTCCGTCTAGTAATCCTGTAGCCACGTTACCATTGGTATGTGTACTCAAATGAGCTTCATTCGCAAAAATATGAAAATATGCGGCGTAGCCAAGTTCATTGTCCTCAGGATGTAAATCATATCCAGTATTATTACTACTACTATACGAAGCTACATCGTTAGCAAATGTTCCCCCAGCTTTGACGTCAGGATTATCGGTTGACACTTTAGTAGATTGTTCTGCTTGCTGCGCAACTGGAGCATTAACAGTAGCCTCACTCAATGGCTGACCTTGAGTAGATTTAAATCCAGCAGTTTGTTGCTCTGACTGACCATTATTCTGACTATTTATTTTGGCATAAGTAGCTGAATAATTTGATTGTGAACTTGGATCAGTCTGTGTTGCAGTAGAACTAGCTGTAGTCTGGCCACTAGCAGCTTGTGTTTGGACAACTGGATTGTTCCCATCAGTAGATTGTGTAGCGTTAGTATCATCGGCTAACACACTATTTGAAACAACAAGGAATGACAATACAGCGGCACTAGTTGCCACACACGACAAAGCCCACTTAGTTCCCTTTTTATTATTCATATAGATCCCCCCATACGCATTAATACAACGAATTAATTCAATTACATTAATGTTAGATATAAAATATTATTAACATTTTTATTATTGCGCTAATCTTTTTTTACGTCAATTTCATATCAAAAAAACATCACAACCGCTAATTGTGATGTCATAATTTAATTTTTCTCTCCAAAAAAATTACATGGGTATACCTAATCACTTAATGGATAAGTATAAGGAATGTGCGCCATCTGTGGAACCTCATCCCAATGTACTGGATAACCAGCACCATGAGCACAGAAAACTGAACCTGGCGTATTGTCCAAATCTGAAACTGGATCATAATCAAATCCACTAATAATTTCCCGATCATTATGGCAAGATTGATATCCATCAACTACTGCTTCAAATAATCCCCGACCATGTGTATAACTGTTAACTTCTTTTGCATATCCACGCATCTCAGAAACTGGTGCAGTACCAGTCAATATCGCCGTGCCAGTTCCACCATCTGGTGTATCAAAGCCACCATTCATTCTCTGAATATCGCTCATTGCTCGTCCAACTTGATCTTGAGCAACTTCCAATCTGAATCTATACCAAGGTTCTAACAATTGACATTCATTACGTTTTTTTAGTTCCATCAATCCTTGTCTGACAGCACGCCAGGTTGCTTCTCGGAAGTCCCCACCAACTGAATGTACGTTGCTTGATTTGCCACTGACTAGGCTGATTTTGACATCCGTTAGGGGCGAACCAGTTAAAACTCCTAATTGTTCTTTTGCACCTAGATTAGTTAAAACTTGATGCTGCCAATTTTTACCTAGGATTTCTAAGCTACATTGTGAAGCAAAAGTTAATCCATTTCCAACTTCTGCTGGCTCCAGTAACAAATGCACTTCAGCATAATGACGTAGCGGTTCAAAGTGACCAACTCCTTCAATTGAGCTGGTAATAGTTTCCTTGTACAAAATATTTCCTTGATCAAATCCAATATCCAGATCAAAACGTTCTGACATCAGTTGTACCAAAATTTCCAATTGAATTTCTCCCATTATTTGAACACGGATCTCTTGCAAATGACTGGACCAGGAAACATGAAGTTGAGGATCCTCATCCTCTAATTGACGTAAGGCCATCAAACAAGTATGAATATCATTATTTTTTACGTCCAAAGCATAATTTAGAACTGGTTGTATTTCAGGGGTACCACTATTGGGTTCGATTCCTATTCCCTGTCCAGGAAGAGTCCCAATCAATCCAGGAATGGCACAAACTCCACCAGCTAGTATTTCTTGAGTAGTCGTAAATTTACTACCATTGTAAATTCTTAATTGATCAGCCTTTTGATCATCGAATACAATTGACTTATTTTGTAATATTCCGCTTGTCACCCGTATCCAGGTTAGTCGTTCACCTTTTTCATCATGCGACACTTTAAATACTTTTGCACCGAAATCTTGTTGATAAGTTGTTTCGGCGCTCCATTTATCTAGACCGTCCAAAAAGTTTTCCACACCATCTTGTTTCAAAGCCGATCCAAAATAACACGGGAAAATTTGTCGATTACGAATCATGTTACGAATAGTATCGTCTTCAACTGTTCCAGAATTAAGAAAATTTTCCAATACATCATCATCTTGCATTGCAATTTCTTCATATGATTCTTCAGACATATCAGTTGTGAATGGAATACAGCCTTGAGAAAAAACATCCTGTAATTGATCAATAACACGTTCTTTATCAGCACCAGTTGCATCCATCTTATTAACAAAAATAAAGACAGGGACATTGTAATGCTCTAACAATCTCCACAACGTCCTAGTGTAACCTTGAATTCCGTCAGTCGCAGAAATCACCAAGATAGCATAATCTAATACACTCAATACCTGTTCAGTTTGTGCTGCAAAGTCTACGTGTCCTGGGGTATCCAAAAGTGTTATTTCTGTATCCTTATAACGTAAACTTGCTTGATGAGAAAATATCGTGATCCCACGTTGTTTTTCTAGTTTGTCAGGATCTAAGAAGGCATCACCATTATCAACACGTCCCAATTTACGCAACTCTCCTGATTCGAATAATAACGATTCTGAAAGTGTCGTTTTACCAGCATCAACGTGAGCCACTACTCCTGCTACTATGTGTTTCATTAATATTTCCCCCATAGATTAAAAAATAGCCGTAATCTAATTATACAAATATTCCACATACACATGTTAATAAACGACTCTTTATTTTTATCCTTGTTTATTTTTTAAAATATAATCATAATGATTGGAATAACCTGGAGGGCAACTGATGTATAAATATGTGATTTTTGATTTAGATGATACTTTATTCGACTTCCACCGTGGTGAAGTTGAAGGCGTTCGAAAACTGATGAAGCAAGAAGGTGTACAACACGTTGACCAGGGTCTACAAATATATCTTTCTATTAACAAACATGTTTGGGAACAAATAGAACTAGGAGAACCTAGTCAAAAATTGTTAGACACACGTTTTGCACTAGCATTTTCAAAACTTGGTATAACCGTTGATGGTAAAGAATTGGAGCTTCAATATCGAGAAATACTTAATCACAATTTTTATACTATAAATGGAGCTGAACAATTATTGCAAGATTTAAAATCTGTTGGAACAACGTTGATTGTCGGTACTAATGGCGTCAAAAAAACACAGTTAGATCGACTAGATGGCTCTCATTTAGGTCAATATTTTGACGACTATTTCATATCAGATGATATTGGATTCACTAAACCTGATAAACGATTCTTCAGACCCATATTCAAAAGATATCCAACCATTACTAATAAAAACACTATAATGGTCGGAGACAATTTGAATTCTGATATTTTAGGAGCCAAGAGAGTCGGCCTGAAAAATATTTGGTTCAATCCACAAAGGAATATTAATAGCTTAGATTTCAAGCCTACATATGAGGTCCAAACTTATCAACAAGTTGAAAACATTATTAAATCAAATTAAAAATAGCTACAATCACTATGAAAACAGTGATTGTAGCTATTTTCGATAAGCCGTCTATCGGATTTGAACCGACGACCCCCACCTTACCATGGTGATGCTCTACCTATCTGAGCTAAGACGGCAATTTCATCTATTATTTTACCAAAAGTACAATATAGATGAAATATCTAAAACTAAAATGCCTCGATTAATTCGGCAATGCCTGTGGCAAAGAAGAAAAATGCTAATAAGAAAACAATAATTCCTCCAGCAATTACCGGATTAAACAGTAATACTATGGCAAATATCAAATTTAAAATTGCTAAAATGACAATCAACAGATAATATTTTTTGCCAAAGAAGTGATAGAATCTCGCTGTTATCAATTGGAACACTGCATCAAGGAGAAACCAGATGGCAAACATATAGATAATCGTCATCACTCCAACATGCAGATTGGCTATAAAAATAACGCCAATAATAATATCTAAAATAGATGCAAAGATGGTCCATCCACTGCGGACTCCTAGAAACTTAGTCATTTGTGAACCAAACCATAGTTGATAGATCCCACGTAAAATAACAAATGCTCCAAAAATTGTGGCCACAGTTGATAAACTATTCAATGGATACCAGATAACCAAATAACCTGCATATAGTGAAATCAAACCAATAATAAAACCAAACCAATCAAAACGTCGTTCGGAATAATTCATATACATTCTCCCTCTCACACTTATATATACTATTTATTTTAACATTATCGGTCCTCAAGTTTTAATTAAATGCGTTATAATATTAGTATAACTAACAATATTTTTAGTCTAAATGAAAGGTCAAAAAATTGTCCCCTAACAAAGAAAATTATCTTAAGACTATTTACGAATTAAATTATGACTTCACGAAGGTCACTAACAAACGTATAGCAGAAATAATGGATGTCAGTGCACCATCTGTAACTGAAATGCTCAACTCACTAGCAGCTGACGGCTACTTGACACACTCGCCATACAACAAGATCACTCTTACGCCAAAGGGTAATCACATCTCAGAAAAGCTGGTCAAGACACACCGTCTCTGGGAAGTGTTCTTGAACCAATGCCTTAACTATCCTGTCGATAATGTTCACAATCACGCTGATGCATTGGAACATTCATCAGATAAGGACTTGATGGATCACTTAAATGATTTCTTAGGTCATCCCCAACGTTGTCCACATGGTGGTATTATCCCCGGCAATGGTCAGGGTGAAACGGATGCTGATGATAAGTTACTAAGTATGATTCCCGATGGCGACAAAGTTCAAATCGTTCGTATCTCAGATAACTATGATTTCCTACAATATTTCAGTAGTTTGAATATCAAAATCGACGATATAATTACCATCATCAAACACGAAAAATTCGACAACTCACTGGTTGTGGAAAAAGACGATGGAACAAAACTTACAATTGGTGCAAAAGCCATTGATTATATTTTTGTTGAAGAACGATAAAAGGCAGCCAAACGGCTACCTTTTTTATTTTGTTACTTTTTCAAAAAATGCTTTCTCGTCCGCATTACATTCCATCGCAATCTTATCACGAACATTCAATTCAAAATTATGCGTTCGAATATTCTCATCATTGCCATAAATATGAAAATCATGGGCAATATCGTGATCGATCAAGAATTGATCCATTCTAACTCCTTGATCATGTGCCAAATCACGATTTGCCGTCACGATAGCTAATGGTGGTACATTTTTGTCCACATAGTTTTCTGGAGATAACTCGGATTGCATATCACGCTGAACTTTTTCAGTGAAGTAAGCTGTCATCGCACCACTCATCTTGCCACTGTGATCCAATAAATAAACTCCACAATTCATTAGTACACCAACAATCTTGAGGTTTGGTTTCTTGAAACCAAATAACTCACGATATTTATCCTGTGTATAAGTTGTGATATATTGAAATGCCAGAGTTCCGCCGGCACTATCGCCAATCAATATAACTCTATCCAAATCCAAGTTATATTCCACACCATGTTCTGCAACCCACTGAATTACAGCATTGGTGTCAACCAAGGCACCTGGAAATACTGTCTTAGGAGCCAAGCGATAATTGAAGTTTACAAAAGCGAATCCTTGTTGTGCCCAATAGATACCATAGGCTTGATAAGTCTCCTTATTCCCATAAAAAAATCCGCCACCATGGCAACTAATTATTACTGGTACTTTTCCTTTAACATTCTTGGGAACATAAATATCAAGTAGATTTTCATCACCATAAGGTCCATAAGTTAAATTATCATAGCGTTTCACATCCGCTGGATTCGTTGGTAATCCTGAATCTCTAATGTCATCGTTATGTTTCCATTCAGCACTGATTTTATCAATTTCATCCAAAACTTTCTCAGACATTACTTATTTTCTACTCTTTTCTTGTCAAACAATTCTTCCATGGCTTCCAAAGCCGTTCCACCATATACATAAGCAGGACCACCACTCATAACTAACGCAGTATTAACTGTCTCAGTAATTT
Source organism: Companilactobacillus jidongensis (assembly GCF_003946575.1). GTDB lineage: Bacteria > Bacillota > Bacilli > Lactobacillales > Lactobacillaceae > Companilactobacillus > Companilactobacillus jidongensis. The sequence continues at coordinate 178,844 of NZ_RHOP01000002.1, forward strand.
CATCCTTGGTTGCTCCAGCATCGATGGCATTGCTCAAATGATCCAAAATGCAGCCTTCACAACGAATCGAAATGGCAACACATAGACACATTAATTCTTTTTCTTTGTGTGACAAAGCTCCGTCCTTTAGAGCAGATACGTGCATACTCAAAAAGTCCTTACCCGGCTCACCTGACTTCTCTGTAAGTAATCCGTAGTTCTTGTGAATATGATCTAGCTTCTCACTATATACTGACATCTCTCTACCTCCAGTTTTTTGTACGAATTTATGATAACGCTTACCAAAAAAAGTATCCAGTTTTCACAAAAACTGAATACTTTTTTAATTTTTAAACTTTCTCGTCCGCCGTTTTAGCCTCATCAACTTTGAACTCATACCAGCCAAATAATCGTTTGATATTAGCAACTGCTCGTTCAAATGAAATTGTTGCAAGTAACAATATTGAAGGCAAATACTGAATCAAATAACGGCTACGACCACCTTCAAATAGTAATAGGAACATGAAGCCACCTACCAATGATAGTCTGAACATCTGGATCAAGTCACTACGAGGGCCGAATCCTAACGCAATAATCACTAGCAACGTTATCCACCACAGTTGTGCAGCAAATCTAAAGTCCGCAATGTGACGCCCGTAAAGAAAAACATAGTTCTTTATCTTATTACTGATTCCCCTATTGCTAGGCTTTTGATTCTCGCGGAAGAAATGTCCTTCCTTCAACCAAGCAAAAGTTCCGTCCGCAGTGTTATTACGCTGTTTCATTACTAAGAACTTCAAGTAGCCCCAGACACCCAATTTTTTTAGACGTTTGGTCAACATCTTAACTGAATAATCTGTCTTTTCTTTTTTGGTTGGCAAAATCGACATTTCAATCGCCTGTTTAGTATCGTATCCACCCTCACCGTAAACTCCCATTGCCATGAAATGAATTGGTGGGATCGCACGTGACTTATCTATTTTTAGATAAGTTTGATCACGACTTTCGTTATTTGCAATTTTGTATGTCAAACCGGCACTGCCACCGATTAGAACGAGCATTGCTAGAGTCAAAATGACTTGTCGCATGGTAAAATGCTTCTTTTGGATCAGCCACGATAGTAATTCAATTATTACGATGGCAATAACCGGCACGATTGCTGATGGTTTGACAAAGTATGTCAATACGACACTAATGCCGAAACCAATGGACGACAATACTAATACCACTTGAGATAAGATCGTATTAGAGGTAGCGGACTTACGCATAAGAAAATAAAATAACAAGAATAGTGAAACAAGCGGAAGTACCCACGCATCTGTATATGGCATGATGATGCTTGGAAAAACTGCTAGCCAAGCACAGTGAATATATAGAGCGACTCCTAATGAGCGTTTTTGAACAACATAAACACTCAACAAATTAAACATCGCTGATAAATCTACTAGCACCAAAGTTACATAATCAAAAAATTGCCAAGATGTTTGTCCACTGACTTCAGTTAGCCAGTGCATAAATAATGTCGTCAGCAAATTATTAGGATATAAGCTGTAATAAGCCGTCATATTAGGTTCTTTGGCATTTTCAGCACTAATAGCCGCATAGTGTAATGCTCCGGCATCAAATCCTGCAACAGGATGAACATACGTTACAAAGAAAATTTGAGCGATTAGAACTACTAATAACATTAAACTACCCGTCAACATTCGATGAGTAATAAACACATTGTACAAAAATTTGTGTGCCCATGGATAAGCATAATTCATGACAAGAATCACGATAATGGCGATCACTAACCCAGTCGTCACCATTGTTGTACTTGTACCAAAAGTATCATTATCACCAATAATAATATTAGGTGATATCAATGCAAAAAAGAGAGTCAAGAAAAACAAGACTCTCCAAAAAATATTAATAATTGTATGACTAAAATTATAAAATCTACGCATCTGTTTTATCCTGTTTAGTTTGTTCTGATTTTAGTTCCGCCTCTGTAGGCAATTTACGTTCAGTTACATCAATACAAAATGCACGCGTTGGCGAATCACTGACTTCAATTCGCATTAACATGGCCCCATTAGCCCGTAAAATAGCATCTATTTCATCAAAGAGATATTCAGTCACGTTCTCAACCGTAGGATTGATCACCTTGAACTCAGGTAAATCATTCAAATACTTACCCGACAATGCATCAATAGCTCTATGCAAGGATTTTTCAATATCAAAGAAAGAAACCATGCCTTCAAAGGCATGCAATTCACAGGTTATTTCCCAAGTATGATTATGTTTTTTACCAGTACCTGATTTCAAACGAACTGCATGACTAGCATTGACATATGATTTTATTTTATATGATCGCTGTTTTTCCATAAATTATTTCCCTTCCTTGTCTTTACGGCGATGTTCACGAACTGTTTTTACGTCATCTTTAACAACATTCTTCAATTGATTTACCTCGGTATTGATGCCGCGTAACTTCCACGAAGCCTTAGTTGTCATCCCATTAATGATGCCAATCAAACGTATCCATGAACAGATGAACATATAAATTGGCAAAGTTAGAGTTACCCACCAAAGATGCATGTAGTATTTGTGTTCATCCGGATATCTTCGAAGTAATGCACCCACACTAAGATAATTAATAATTCCAACAAACACATATAGAGCATATATCAATAAATATGACAACAACATGATTGTCGCTGAATAACCGAAAGCTATTAGTACAAAACTGGCAAAGAACCAAATCATTCTCGGGAAACTAAAAGTATGGTCAATGATCATTCTTCTAATTAAAAAATTCTTAAAAAAACGATTTAATCCTGCTGTCTGTGACATGTAATTGTGCGTAACTTCCATTTCACCACGCTGCCATCGTTGGCGCTGCGTGTATAATTCTGAGAATCCCGAAATCGGCTCAGTATAAAAAATAGCATCCGCACAAATAATAACTTTTTTACCCAAACGGGTTCGAATTTGGAATGTCATATCGGTATCTTCACCGATCGTATCAATATCATACAAAAAAGTTTCCATTAATACTTCACGCCTAAAGGCTGAGAAAGCACCTGACATTGTAAATAATTGATCACGAGAAGATTCAATCGTACGTCCAGACAAAAAAGCTTGAGCATATTCATAATATTCATTCTTGGCCAAAAGCCGATGCCAAAAACCTTTAACTCCTTGAACTAGCTCTTCCTTGGGTAAGATCGCACCAGTCATCGCAGCGATGCTAAGATCATTCTCAAATCTCAAGACCATATTCTCGACGGCATGTGATTCCAGTACACCATCACTGTCAATATTAATAATATACGTCCCAATACTCTCATAAATAGCCGTATTCAAGGCTTTTGCTTTACCATTATCAGTATTAACATAGCGTAAAATCAACTCCGGAAAAGTATTCTGTGCTTTCGCATACGCACCGAAGCTATCATCTGTGCTTTGATTATTCGCCAAAATTATCTGCATGGCGTCCTTAGGATATGTCTGATTATTGATTGAACGAATACAATCAAATAAGGTATCCTCAGAATTATAGACCGGAACAATTATTGAAACATAAGGCCATTTTCCTGGTGGCGTTGGCTTCTTTTCTTTTGAGTGCATATACATCAATTTAATTGTTGAAATAATTGCTGGAATGATTTCAACAACAATAGGGATAAGTGCCCAAGTGATCCAGAAGCCCATTCTAGTTAACGCCAAATTAATCCAGTACATCAATCCTTATGCTCCCTCCAATCTATGAATTCTCGATAAATCCCACGCGCAAGCTGGGAATATGTGAAGACGTTGTAATATAGTGCAATTACTAATACATAGAATACCAATCTTCCGATGACTGAGTGAGCTAAGAAAAATGATTGTCCACCAGCAAAATGAACGATTGTGATAACTACAATTAATCGTAATACGTTGCTTAAATAAATATAGATTAATCCGAAAACAGCGTAGAACACCTTTTCCTTACGTTTGTACATTGGGAAAAACACGACCAAAGAAACAAACGCACATGTTTCAATAATTCCTGAACATTCATAGTCGATCGACATAACTACGGGATTGTTACTGTTAGTTATGTACACTAATCCTGTTTTTAGCATTACTGTACTCCATTTGGTGATGTGACTGAACAGGTCGACACCATGGATTACAGCGTGGGTAAAAAACCAGACCCAGTACGGCTGGCTGATTGCTGTGAGGATAAAGAAAAGTCCAGCACTGCCGACAATGAAGAAGAAAGCAGATAGCTGGGCTCGCTTTAGTACTGACAACATATACAGCCATACTACTATTCCAAGTAGTATGTATACGTTCATTTAACATCAGTCCCATTATTTAATTTATTAAGAAATTTTATTTACCTGAAATATTTGATTCTTTACGACTCAAATATCCGGCCTTCTTTAATTTGATATAACCGAATCCGGCAATCAATACACCAACTCCCGAAATCAGAATTGGACCTGTTGAACCACCAGCAGTTGTAACTTTTTCATTACCAATATTAGGATTGTACATTGTAATTGTCTGACCAGCCATATTTGAAATCTTGAACTTAGTTAAATCAACTTTGAATTCACCAATATTATTTTTACCATCATTCGTAATATATCCATTACCAACTGTGCCATATTGATTACCTTCGTTATAATCGCCACCAGTAAATGAAATCGTCTTAGTTTGTCCTGAAGCTACATTAGTATCTTCACTCGACCAAACATAGACCTTCTTACCACCGATATCAAAATTATAATCTCCATAGCCTGGGAAATTACCATACTTCATTTTGACGTAAACATAGACATAATTGCCATCACTGACCATAGCGGTATAACCGTTATAACCCTCGGTCAACTTCATATTCTTCCAGTCCTGATATTTACCATCAATATTGATATTCAAATTATCATTAGTATTATCGGCATTCGCATCGGTAGGTGTGTCACCTTTTTCGTTTGTATCACCTTTATCAGTAATAACCCCGGCATCAGAAGTACTGCTACTACCAACGGCATCAACTGTTGCGCTAACAGAATCAGAACCAATATTAGGGTTAGACATTGAAATTTTTTGTCCGACTGCAGAATCAGGAAGATTAAATTTACTTAAATCAACTCTGAATTCAGCAATGCCGTTTCCATCTTCACTGGAAACATAGCCAGTAGCAACTTGACCGTATTGATCTCCCTCATTCCAATCGCCACCGTTAAAAGTAACTTGTTTAGCGTCGCCAGTATCAACGTTACTAGGGATATTATTCGATGAAACATAGTAAGTCTTATTATTAATAGTAAAATTATAGTCACCATAACCAGGTACTTGACCATTCTTCATCTTAACGTAGACATCAACATACTGCCCATCACTCTTCATGGCCATGTATCCGCTATAACCCTCAGTTAAGTCGGCATTTTGCCAATCCGAAAAATTACCATCAATGGCAATATTAGAACTAGCATCAACACTGGTTATAGGTTCTATCAAAGCTACTGAACCAGCCATTCCTAATGACAACGCACCAATCAATAACATTTTACGTAATTTCATAGCGTTACATCCCTTCTTTAAAACTAAAAATCATTCCTCAATTATTTTCTTTATAAATATACTTATACCTAATTATATTTTAACTCATTCGAAAGCAGTGTTAAAGATACTTTAGTTACTTATCATGACATAGTCAATACCTATTTAAAAAAATATTTCTAAGTATAAAAAAATGCACATCTTTCGATGTACATTCTTATCAAAATTATATTAATTAAGCAGCTTGTTGATCACTCTTTGCCTTATCTAATTCCGACATCTTAGTATAGAATGCAGCCAGTGTTAATTGCTCATATGGATGCAACCAGATCGACAAAATCTCATGTGTCATCAGATTAACGATTTCCCATAAAAAGAACTCAATACAGATAAATAGCAACGTTGTCTTGTGACCACGAATCACGCGGGCGCTTCTGCTGAAACTAGCAAACGCCATCCGTAATGACCACTTACCAGTCTTGTCCACATCATCCTTGAATACATAAAAACTCTGACTAAACATCAGGAAGAACCAAATGCCAGGGAGAAGATAAAAACCTAATCCTGCTTCAACGAAAATTCCAAAAAGTGCTGTGATGAATAGCACTGGGAAAAAATAACGATTACTAAAGACTTGCAAACTATCCTTGAATGCATTGATCTCATAATCAGGATTACGCATCTTATCGACCATCGTATAGCCGACACCAGCACAAATTAGAACGAAGAAAAATGCAAATGCATAAACAACTACATTGCTACCAGGTGTCAAACTCAACGCATACTTCGTAGCAGTACTAGGATCAGTTGCCATTTGTTGTGTAATTGCTGTCAGCTTCTTACTAGCTTCTTCAGGATTACTCATGCTGACACCAAGTTGTGCCAACCATGAATTATAAATTTGTGTCCCGAAGTACATAGCAATCAGACGCATTAGAATCGGAAAAATGTTTAACGCAATGTTACCTTTGATATCTTTGAAAAATGTTTTGTGTGCCATCCTTCTGATTTCTAAGGAAGTAACACGATTATTGTTATTCATTAAAATCCCTCACAGTAACGAATATTATAACATATCGTTACCGAGTTACTACTAGTTACCACCGACCTCGATCGAACCATTCGTTGAGTCTACTTTGAGAAGATTTTCTGAATCAGCATCGTGTTGATAGCTCTTACCTTGGCTTTCACCATAATAAGTGATGCTGCCGTTAATAACAGAGAGATCTACGCCATCAACATTAGTTCCTTTAGCCGAGAAACTACCGCTTCTCATCTTAAAGCTATTCTTTCCTCTCAATGTAGATTGACTGATTTCGGTATTACCACTTCTAGATTCAACGGTTAAATTATCCAAAATCCCTTTAGTCATACTCAAATCTATATCACGGGCATTTAGTTTGGAATTTTTAATATTCGATTCAATAAACTCAATCTGAGAATTAGATGACTCGCTCATTTCGAAGTTTTCAATATCAGATTGTTGGAATTCCAAATAGCTAGAATCCAATTCAATATTTTTAGCATTTTTGATTTGTGAATCAACAAAATTCAAACTACCATTCGATCCACTAGAAATTACTAGGTTATCGATTTTGGCTCCATTAACATCCATACCTAATTGATTCATGTTAAGATTCAATTCTTTTAAAGTAACATTAGCTGGAACAGTGATTGTGATGCTTGGGTTCTTATAACCGGAAACAATGTCACTGTATTTTCCAGATTTATTGCTGGTAATATGCAGTGTTTCATCGGAAACATAGAACTCACTACTACGAAGTAAATCACCAACGACGTGAACTTTGTAACTGTTACCTGTTTCAATATTTACACTGTATGCATTACCATCAACTTTGACTTTATCAAATTTTTGAACAGTTTCAGTTTTATCAATTTGTCTAGAAATTTTAAATCCATGATCCCATAATACTGTTTTATCAGCGCCCATCACTAGTCCAGCACCCACGAGAAGACCACCAATGATGATTAAATATAATCCCGTTACGAAATATTTACGCATTATTCTTGTCCTCCCTTACTTGGTGTTTTTCTGCCATAGAGTAATTTTTTACCGACCCAGCGGAAGAAAATAACCACAATCTGGAATGCCCACTTGAAAATGGCAATTATAATCGGTATCAAGAAGAAGTCGATTCCGAGAATTAATAACCCGGCACCAACATAGAATAATGTCGTGGCAAAGGATTGCATAAATACCGATACTCCAACAAATATTGAACCGACGCCCAGGATTACAGACAAAGCCACTAAGAATACAAACGATAAAATCCCTAAAACTGCAGTAGCCACGATACCAGCTAGTAAAAGAATCAATGCAATAGCTAATGGAATTGCCACTGGAGTTGCAAATAACCCCAAAATAATCAACCAGATCATGCGCACGTTCTTTTTGGCTTTTTGTTCCGTTGGAATATTACCATCATCAACATTTTGATAATCTTCTTCTGACATTTTGATTGAATAATCAGTTAGAACCTTTCTAGCTAGATGTTTAGGTGTTCCCAACTCATTAATGATCTTGTCCGAATTATTCAGATCAGCATCTATAATAAATTCTCGATAAAATTCTAAAACATCTTTGCGTTCATCGTCATCTAGTTGACCCAAATAAACTTCAAGTTCATCGATATATGACTCAACAACTTTAGTTTCCATCGTTTCCCTCCAAAATAGCATCCGTGGCTTCTTTTAGTTCATTCCAATTGGAACGGATCCTAATTAATTCCCCTGTTCCTAATTCAGTGATTTTGTAATAACGGCGATTGCGTCCTTCATAAGCCTGGTCATAAGTTTCCAACCAACCTTCTTTTTTTAACCGTCTGAGAATTGGATACATTGTCGATTCTGAAATTGGAAATACCTTCTGTACTTCCCTAGTAATCGCATATCCGTAGTAATCTTCTCGAGTTAACAAGGATAGGACTGATCCTTCAAGAATCTCAGTTGATACTTGAATTGCCATATTATCTCCTCATTTCTTAATACTATACGAACCATCAATACTATACGACGTATAATATCATTGCACAAATAATATAACGTAATCTATAATGTAAGTCAATTAAATTTCACAAATTAATTCTTGACAATCGATAATTTTGGCTATATTATTGTCACAACATTTAAACACATACAAAAACGACGACAGAAGAGTAGTTCGTTAAGTTGGTTCAGAGAGTTGACGGTGGTGCGAGTCAACCCACTTTGTGAATGAAACACATCTGTAAGTTGAATAACTGAAATCTAGTAAGTTATTTCGGTAGTCCCGTTACCACTGAAGTTATGTAATAACTTTATGAGTCTAATATTGTGAGATATTAGAAATCAGAGGTGGTACCGCGAAATTCGCCCTCTTAGTCTTTTTGACTGAGAGGGCTTTTTTTATACCACCATTGCATAACTTCCTGAGGTTAGTGTCGCGAGATATTAACGAATCAGAGGTGGAACCACGACACGTCGTCCTCTTAGCAATTTTTGCTAAGAGGATTTTTTTGTAGGTTTTTAAAGATAGATATAGGGGAGGAAATAATTATGAATTACATTTTTGAAATTTTACCATCGCTGTTGAGTGGTACCGTTATGACATTAAAAATTTTCTTTTGGACGTTGATCTGTTCACTTCCATTAGGAATCTTGGTTTCCTTAGGTAGAAATTCCAAGTTCAAACCATTGAGTTGGCTCATTTCATTTTATATCTGGGTTATGCGTGGAACTCCATTACTATTACAATTAATCTTCGTATTCTACGGTTTACCAAACATGCCATTCGCACATATTGTTTTTGAAAGATATGACGCCGCACTCTTTGCCTTCATCTTGAACTACACAGCCTACTTCGCAGAAATCTTCCGTGGTGGCTTCGGTGCCATCAGTGATGGTCAATTCGAAGGTGCAAAAGTTCTCGGATTGAATTATTTCCAAACAATTAGAAAAATTATTGTTCCCCAAGTTGTTAAAATTGTCTTACCTTCAATTGGTAATGAAGTAATCAACTTGGTCAAGGATTCATCATTGGTCTACGTAATTGGATTAGGCGACTTGCTTCGTGCCGGTAACATTGCCAGTTCACGTGATGTAACACTCGTACCACTTGTTCTAGTTGGTATTATCTATCTATTACTTACATTAGTATGTACATGGGCTTTGAGATTACTCGAAAAACGTTTCAGTTATTACAGAGATTAGTGGAGGGAAAAACATATGCTTAAACTTAAAAATATTACTAAGAGCTTTGATGGAAAAACAATTTTGGATAATCTTAATCTCGAGGTTCAAGATAATTCAATTCTAAGTATCGTTGGCCCTTCAGGTGCTGGTAAAACAACTTTGCTACGTTGTATTGCTGGACTTGAAACGACTGATTCGGGTTCCTTCTTATTAAATGACCAACCATTCGATCCTGCCGATGAATCGGCCAAAGAACGAGTCGTTGGGGTTGTCTTCCAAGACTTCAATCTCTTCCCTCATCTATCAGTCCTCGAAAACATTACCCTCGCTCCTATGATGGTTTTGAAACAAGACAAAAGCACTGCTAAACAAAATGCTGATAAAATTCTTAAACAACTAGAATTAACAGACTTAGCAAAACAGTATCCATTTGAATTATCTGGTGGTCAAAAACAACGTGTTGCTATTGCTCGCGCCTTAGCCATGCAACCTAAAATTCTCTGTTATGATGAACCAACATCGGCCTTGGATCCAAGTCTTCGTGATGCTGTGGCGGATGTTATCCTCAACTTGAAACAAACTGGAATTACACAAATCGTCATTACCCATGATCCGGAATTTGCCAAAAAAATTGCTGACCAATTACTCGAAGTTAAACCAATCGCTAATAAATAATCAAAGGGGGATTAATATATTATGAATAAAAAAGTCATTAAACTAGTTACCCTCTTGGCTGTTTTAGTTATGGTGCTTAGCTTGAGTGGTTGCGGGAACAAAAAATCAGTTGCTCAAGAAGCCAATACTGCCGATACTTGGGCAGCCATCAAGAAACGTAAACGTGTTATTATCGGACTCGACGATACTTTTGTACCAATGGGGTTCCGTGAAAAAAACGGTAAGTTAGTCGGTTATGATATTGACTTGGCCAAGGCTGTTTTTAAACAATATGGTATCAAAGCTGACTTCCAACCAATTGATTGGAATATGAAAGAAACCGAACTACGTAATCGTACAATTGATTTAATTTGGAATGGTTACACGATCACGCCTGAGCGACTCAAACAAATTGCTTTCTCACGTCCTTACATGGCTAACAGACAAGTGTTAGTAACTAAAAAAAGTGAGGGTATCACTAGTTTTGCAGGCATGAAAGATAAGACTCTTGGTGTTCAAACCAGTTCTTCCGGTGCTAGTTTATTAGACGAGAAACCTGCCCTGTTGAAGAATTATATTAAGGGTAAGACGCCGGTTATGTACGATTCATTCAACAATGCCTTCATGGATCTCGATGCTGGTAGAATTCAAGGAATGCTGATTGATAGTGTTTACTCTGGATACTATATTCAACACGAAAAAAATCCTGAATCATATCAAACCACTGTCGGTGGTTTTGACGGTGAAGATTTCGCCGTTGGTATGCGTAAAGGTGACAAAACTCTGAAGAGAAAAATTGATACTGCTTTACAACAGCTTGCTAATGATGGCGAGTTGCAAAAGATCAATAAGAAGTGGTTTGGTACTAATGATAATTCTTTGATTGAACCTGAAAAATAAGGTTGTTGGTTGTTGTTCTATTTCCGTTTCCGGTTGCGAGATATTTTACCTGCCGTGGGGGACCGGTTCGAGCCAAGGTCTCTAACCTCGACTTTAGGCTTTGCTTCGCAAATCTTAAAGTTCGTCCTGTGGCCTCGCCACACTCACGGCTGGTATAAATCTCTCCACCTCCAGCTAACACAACCTATAATTGAATAAATTTAATATATTAAATACAGTTTAGACCTCAGCTGAAGTCGGTCCCACAGCAGACTAAATCACTTTCAACCAAAGTCGGAAACATAAAAATAAATAGAAAAAGCACATATGGGAAACTTCATTTCCCATATGTGTTTTTCTGTTCAGAATACGTAAAACGTATACTAGCATAACTATTTAGTAATTTTTAAATTTTAACTTCGGACTTATAGTAGATTCATTAAGAAAAGAGCAGGTAAACAAATATGACAGATATTCCTACAATTAAATTAAATGATGGAAATGAAATTCCAGCAATCGGTTTTGGAACTTTTCAAATTCCTAACGACGGTTCTACATACAAAGCAGTTAAAGAAGCTTTAGAGTTTGGCTATCGTCACATCGATACAGCAGTGGCTTACTTCAATGAAGGCGAAGTTGGTAAAGCCGTAAATGATAGTGGAATCCCTCGTGATCAAATCTGGGTCACAAGTAAACTTTGGTTACAGGATTTTGGCTATGAAGCTGCCAAAAAGGCCATCGATGTGTCACTTAAAAAATTGGGTTTGGATTATATCGACTTGTACTTGATCCATCAACCATACGGCGACGTTCCCGGTGCTTGGCGTGCTATGGAAGAAGCTAAAAAAGACGGTAAAATCAAATCAATTGGTGTTTCAAATATGACTCCTAAAATTTGGAATAACTTTGTACCACAGTTTTCTACTATGCCATCAGTCAACCAAGTTGAATTTAATCCTTACTTCCAACAAAAAGAATTACGTAAAATATTGGATGAGAACAATGTTAAATTGGAAGCTTGGGCACCACTAGGTCAAGGTGATAAAGAATTAATGCATGATCCAGTGCTCGCCAAATTAGCCGAAAAATACAACAAGGATATCGGACAAATCATCTTACGTTTTGAAAATCAAGATGATGTCATCGTCTTCCCTAAATCAGTTCATGCTAGTCGTATCAAGAGCAATCTAGATATTTTTGACTTCGAACTAACTAATGACGAAATGAAACAAATCAAAACACTAGATAAGAACAAAGGAATGCACGATCCTGATGCAGCTGGCGTTGAAAAGATGTTACTATCAGCATTCGATGTCCATGCTAATGATTAGAAATTAAATATTACTCAGGACAAATATTAATATTTGTCCTGGGTATTTTTGACTATATAAATTATTTAAGTTATTATAAATTCATACATAGATGAATATCTATATGAGGTGAAAAATGAATTATAAAAATTACGTGAACTCTTTAAAAGCTCTCTCTGATGAAAACCGACTCAAAATTATTGAATTAGTATCAGACAAGACTTTGTGTGCCTGTGATTTATTAGATCACTTCAACTTTACTCAGCCTACCCTCTCCCATCACATGAAAGTTTTGGAAGATGCCGGTATTGTGACTAGTTATCGTGAAGGCAAATGGAAACACTACTCTTTAAATAAAGAATTTGCATCAGGATTCTTCGAAAACACCAAACAACTATTGTCCAGTGGCTCAGAATGTGTTTGTGACTACGAAAAGGAGTAGCCTGTTTTTTTACTCAATAGATAGATAATCATCTATATGTTATAAGGGGGGAATTTATTTTGGAGAAGACTAGTAAAAAGTTATCAATCTTTGACCGATATATGACTTGGTGGATAATCTTGGCAATGGTCATCGGTGTAGCAATCGGCTATTTCTGGCCTAATACTGCCAATGTTATTAATGCCTTATCGATTGGTACCACATCGATTCCAATTGCTATTGGTCTGATATTAATGATGTATCCGCCACTTACTAAAGTTAAATATGAAGAAATGGGACATGTTTTCAAAGACTGGCGAACTTTGACCGTTTCATTGGTTCAAAATTGGGTCGTTGGTCCAATCGTCATGTTCACTTTAGCAGTTATTTTTTTGCACGATTACCCTGCCTATATGACTGGTTTGATCATGATTGGTTTGGCAAGATGTATTGCCATGGTTATTGTTTGGAGTGAATTAGCACAAGGTGACAGTGAATATACTGCTGGACTTGTCGCCTTCAATGCCGTCTTCCAAATCATTTTTTATTCATTCTTTGCGTACTTATTCATAACTGTCATCCCTGGATGGCTGGGATTACAAACTCATACAGTCAACGTTCCGATGACATCAATTGCCAAAAGTGTCATGATCTATCTGGGAATTCCTTTCCTTGCTGGAATCTCTTCAAGATACTTGTTGATACATTTCAAAGGTAATAATTGGTTTGAAAATGTCTATGTACCAAAAATCAGTCGTATCACTTTTTGGGCATTGATTTTTACTGTAATCGTCATGTTCTCAGTAAAAGGTGAAAAGGTAGTTCAATTACCATTAGACGTTATAAGAATCGCTGTTCCATTATTGCTATACTTCCTAATAATGTTTTTCGTTTCCTTTGGTATTGCACATCATCGTGGTACAAGCTACCCTATTGCTGCATCACTATCGTTAACTGCTGCAAGCAATAATTTTGAACTTGCCATTGCTGTTGCAGTAAGTGTCTTTGGCATCAGTTCAGGAGAAGCATTCACTGCTGTTATCGGCCCACTAGTTGAAGTACCAGTACTATTGAGTTTGGTTAATGTCGCGCTCAAATATCGTCATACCTTCAAAAAATAGAGCAGTAACAACTCGGTTCAATCCGAATTGTTACTGCTCTATTTATTTATAAACTAATTTCTGAAGTAGAATACAAAACAGCTTTACCAGCCAAATAGGTTTTACTTCCTTCATATCGCCCATACAAGACTCCAGTTCTCTGTGATGCTTGAAATGCCACAATATTCTTCTTACTTAATTTATTAGACCAATAGGGAACAATGTGGCAGTGTCCACTTCCACAAACTTGATCTTCCAACACACCATGCTTGGGAGTAAATGTTCTTGAGACACAGTCATAGTTTTTACCTCTCGCCGTAACGTTTAACAACACTCCATCCAGGGATGCAATCTTGTCAAAATCAGGTTGCAAGCTGGCGATTACTTTTGGACTATCAACTACACATAATAAATCACGGCCGAGATAAGCCTCTTGAATAGGCGCACTAATACTGTCTTCCATGGCTTTTGTTACCTCAACTTGATTCAGTTCAAATGAGGGAAACTCCAATTCATATCCATCAATTGTTTTGGCAACTTTTACTTCACCACCCAAAGTTTGAAAAGTAATAACATCGGCTTCAAATTCATAATAATTCATCAATACAAATGCTGTCGCCAAAGTAGCGTGCCCACAAAGTTCAATTTCACATGTGTGTGTGAACCATCTTAACTTATATGAACTTCCCTCTTTAACTGTAAAAGCTGTTTCCGCAACACCATTTTCGATGGCAATCTTTTGTAGTATCTCATCTGGCAGCCAATGATCCATAATTACGACTGCTGCTGGATTACCTTTGAAAATCACATCTGTGAATGCATCTACTAAATAGCTTTTCATTTGATTAACTCCATTTCTAATGGTGGTGTAAACTTTCATAATTCATCTAACAATTTTAACATTATTATTCAAAAAAAATACATTGGGTCAATATCCCAATGTATTTTGATTATTCCAATATCCAGCGCTAAACAGTCCTCACTTGTTTAACGTTGAATATTGGGATTAATATATTTCTTTCAAAAGATCATTGCTGAACATAAACAGATTCATTGATATATCGTGAATCGTCTAAGTTATTTATCATGAAATCTGCTAAGTCAGCACGACTAATGTTTCCCATAATGGACTTGCCTTCGTAGTTACCATAGCGATAATTACTAGTCTTATCACCAAAAGTTAGCGTTGGTGGTTGCACGATGGTAAAAGACAAGCCAGAATTTCGGACACTTTTATCTTGTTTTTCTTTAGACGCAAATCCGGCATGAGTAGCCAATCTTATTCCATTTACAACAGTTCTCATAGCTGGATTCAACATCCTACGACTCTCTGGACTTGTTCCAAAGCCCGTCAATAGTTCAATACGTTTTACATTAGTATTTTTCATGGCCTGAATTATATTTTCAGTCGGTTGAGCAACGTTGAAGTCACCCAACGATATGATTGCGGCATCACTTCCTTTCAGTGAAGCCTCAATAGTTTTGATATTAGTATAATCTACAACCGCTTCAGTCACTATGTGCTGTGCCTGAATTTTTCCAGGACTTCTGGTAACGGCTACAACCTCATGTCCTCTAGAAACTGCCTCATCTATCAAATATCTTCCTACACTACCGCTGGCTCCAAAAATTGTAATTTTCATTTTATCTCCTAATTAATGACTAAACGTTAAATCAAAGCTTTTCCTAAATCATCCAAGTAAATATTTAATTGTTTTTTGAAGAAACGATTAATTGGAAACTGGAAAAACTTGTTTTTTGCGTCAAATTCTTCGGTTATTTTTAACGTAGTAGTATCTTCACTATCTTGATGAAGTTCAAAAGTTCTTCTGCCCGTTCCATCCACATGATCAATATCTAAGGCACGATTTACATTTTGAATTTGAGTAACCAGAGTATATTTCTCTGGTGAATTAGTCTCAGAACTCATCTCACTATATTGTTTTTCATTTTCAATCGTTACTTCAGGTACATTTGATCGCCATGAATAATCTTTCGGATTGGTGATTTTAGCCCAAATCTCTTCTGAAGTTGCTTTAAATTGTTTTTCTCTGCTGTACATTGACATATTTGTTTTCTCCTTTATTGACTAAATATTTATTTAATTAACTTTTAAATAAAAAACCGATAACTATCGATTTTTTAAAATTCCTTCTATTGATAAGTGAATAATATCTTCCACTGCTTTTGGATCAATTTCTCTTTGCTCCGAACGACGTTGGTTCATCATCATAATGAATGGTGCAAACAATAAATCATTAATATATTCAATATTGTAAGTTTTTAAACATTTCTTATCGGATGCTTCTTGAAACAAATCAATCAGTGGCTTAGTTAATTCATTCCCACATTGAACTGCATTCAATGTAATCAATTCTGAATTTGCTTGTACAGCCTGCATGAAACTTGCTTCCAATGGATGTTCCATAAACTTCTTTGCAAAATGATTTATTCCGAAGAATAACATTTCTTCCATTGAATTACCCTTAGCAATATCTGCCGCTAAGTCTTCATCGATCATACCCTTAATCTCTATATAAATTTTGGATAACATATCGACTTTGTCCTCATAATAAACATAAGGTGTCCCCGAACTAACATTAGCTCGTTTGGCAATTTTTCCAAATGACAATGCCGGAATACCTTCCTCATCCACTATTTCAAAAATTGCCTGTTTAATTCTGTCTTTTTTGTTCTCGTCTATCTTTCGCATAGATTTATAATAAACGGTCGTTTAGTTAATGTCAATATAATTTCTAAATTAACTAAATAATCATTTAAAAAATAGATGGACTATCTGACAAACAAAATTTGGTTGCTTTGACATCAAAAGACCACTATGCTAGCTTTTAATTAAGACAATATACAGAATAGGACAAGCTAAATGGAACCTATAAAACAAATGCCGACTAGTACTCGTGTCGCCTCATTATTAAGAAAAGCTATTCTCAGTGGCGAATACAGTGGTGACGAAGAATTGAGTCTCACAAAAATATCAGATCAGTTGGGTGTTAGTCGCACTCCTGTGAGAGAAGCGTTCCAACAACTATCATCTGAAGGATTGATTACCCTAAGAATGAATAAGGGTGCAATAGTAAAATCCATTGATAAAAAATTTATAATTGACCACTTTGAAGTTCGCATTCTTTTAGAATGTGAAGCTGTTAAACGCGCCGTTAAAAACAATATGGACGTTTCAGATTTGTTGATTCGAGAAAAAGAATTACAAAAACAATCGAATGTAGCAAAAATCGAAGATTATATTCAAGCTAATCAAGATATCCATCGATCAATTTGGAAAGCAGCTGATAATCAAAAACTCTTCCAATTGTGTGAAGAATTATGGAACGGTTCAAGTACTAATAATGTTTATCCAGCAATTGAACATCATCTTAAGTCAGTAGATGAACACATTGAATTACTAACAGCTATTCAAAATGGCGAAGCTAGTAAAGCAAGTAATATTATGAAAAAGCATTTAACACGCAGTATGAACAACCTGATCGACAACTTCGATAATCAATCAGATTAATTACCACATACCAAGTAACTTCATCCACATAGAACCAACACCGATCCAAATTACCAAATAAACAATTCCCAAAACGAGGTTCATCTTCCACCACTCAGATTGAGTTATATAACCCGATCCCGCATAAATTGGAGCGGGTCCCATTGAATAATGCGTTGTGGAGCCAAATAGATTTCCAAAGAAGCCAAGCATCAATGCTGCTAACAAAGGTGGGACACCGGTTGAAATGGCTACACCTAACAGTGCAGCGTACATTGCACTAATATGTGCGACAGCACTAGCAAACAAATAATGAGAATAAAAATAAACTAGGATCAAAATAACTAATATTATCATCCAACTAAAACCGTGTAATGACGACGAAACTTGTTTGCTCAACCATGGAATAAATCCTAACGAGTTCAGTTGTGTTGCCATCATTACCATAATTGAAAACCAGAAGAAAGTATTCCATGCTCCACTTTCGTGTGTTATATCTGACCAAGTCAAAACACCTGAAAGTAATAATAATGAAATTGCAATAAATGCTGTAAGAGTCGCATCGATTCCAGTAATACTCCCAGTAATCCAAAGCAGTAAGGATATTACAAAAACGCTTGCCATTACTTTTTCAGGCAATGTGACTTTGCCTACTTTCTTTAACTCAGAATCAGCCCATTCACGTGCATTAGGAGTTTCTTTGATTTCTGGTGGGTACATTTTATAAATAATGAATGGAATTAAAATTAATGAAATTACGCCAGGAACTAATGCAGCTAAAAACCAATTCATCCAAGTAATTGAAATGTTCTGATTCTTAGCAAAAGCCTGTGCTAATGGATTACCTGACATAGCCGTTAAAAACATAGCAGAAGTAATTATTACACCATGGAACTCTGCGAACATTAGGAAGGAACCTATTTTTCTTTGGGTTCCTTTTTTTGGTGTCGAATCAAAAACATTTGCCAACGATTGAATTATAGGATAAATAATTCCACCTGATCTAGCGGTATTACTTGGTGTTGCAGGTGCTAGTATCAAATCCACACCAATAATTGAATATGCCAAAGTCAAAGTTCGTTTACCAAACAGACTTACAAAATGCAAAGCAATTCTCTTACCTAATCCAGTTTTAATGAATCCTCTCGATATAAAGAACGCCATGGCAATCAACCAAATACTGTTATTTCCAAATCCAGCAATTGCATTATCCATTGAAATAGTTCCGGTTAAAACACCAATAACAAATCCAATGATAGCTACACCACCAATGGGTAGAGGTTGTGTGATGCAACCAATTATTACCGCAACAAATAACGCAAACATGTGCCATGCAGCAACCGATAAAGTATCAGGTCTTACAGGAGCCATAAACCATATAATTAAACCAACAAGGACCGGAAACAAAAACTTTTTATAATCTACATGTTGTAAGGAAGTCATAAGGGCCATCCCCCTATTCTATTAATTTGTAGAATTATTCAGATTTTTCTGCAGCAAATTTATTGATCATATATTTCTTTATGCCACCGGCAGCCAAAATTTTTAACGGTTGACCAGTAATTTTTTCAGATTTAAATTCTTCACCTGTATCTTTGTCTGAAATAATTCCTTTTTCCAAATCTATTTTCAATGTTTGACCATCCTTAACATGTTGACTAATTCCTTTGCAAATAACTGGAGTTAGCGACAAATTAACAGCATTACGATAAAAAATTCTTGCGAATGAATCTGCGATTACTGCACTGGCTCCCATATGGATCAGGGTAATTGCAGCATGTTCTCGACTAGATCCACAGCCAAAATTAGTGCCGGCAACTACAATTCCACCCTTTGGAAAGTTTTTTGAAATATTCTTATCCAATCCTTCTAAACAGTGACTGCCTATTTCTTCTGGATCGGTCAAGGCAAGATATGGTGCAGGATAAATTTGATCGGTATCAATATTATTTCCTAGAACTATTATTTGACCTTCAATTTGTGTTTTCAGAATAATTTCCCCCTAGTATGCAATGCTGATTTCACTGACATATTTACGTGGATCAGTAATTTTCCCATTTAAAATACTTGATGCAACTGCTGCTGGACTAGCTAAATATATTTCGGCTTCAACTGAACCCATACGCCCTGGGAAATTACGATTTGTACTACTGATACATACTTCGCCAGATGCAAGAATACCTTCATGGATTCCTAGGCAGGCTGCACATCCCGGTGCAGCAATGGTTGCTCCAGCTTTCATCAGATCTTGAATGTAACCAGCTTTAATACATTTTTGCATCACTTCAGCTGAAGCAGGCACAACATCTAATCTCTTGTATTTTGGAATATGTTTACCCTTAAGAATCTTTGCAGCAACCTCAATATCTTCGAATCGTCCACCTGTACAACTGCCGATGTACCCTTGATCGATTTCAACATCATGATCTTCAACAACACTGGTTAAGTTATGAACATTATCTACACTGTTTGGACATGATAATGTTGGTTCCATTTGTGAAACATCAAATATATGTGATTCTTGATATTCAAAATCATCGTCCGTATATTGAATTTCATAGGGTTTAACGGCTCGCTTTGAAACATAATCCAAAACTTTTTGATTAGGTTGCATATAAGCTGTCTTGGCTCCCATTTCCACAGCCATATTACAAATAGTCATTCTTCCTGGAACACCCAATTGATCAACATAACTTCCGGTGAAATCAATGGCCTTATACACAGCTCCATCAGCTTTTAATTTTCCCAAGACGTTCAAAACAACATCCTTTGGATATACACCTTCAGGTGCATCGCCATCTAACCGAACTTCAATTATTTCAGGGACTCGGAACCATAATTTACCCGTTAAAAGAATCGTGGCCATATCAGTAGCACCGACTCCTGTACCAAAAGCGCCAAAAGCACCATGAGTTGTTGTATGACTATCAGTAGCGACTAAAATCATTCCTGGATATGCCAAGCCAGCTTCTGGCATTACTTGATGACAAACACCACAATTTGTATCGAAGTGATATTTCAAATTGTTTTTCTTCGCAAATTCACGCATCTCTTTGTGGTTCTGAGCACTCTTTTCATCAGGTGCAGGAGCATAGTGGTCAAACACAAATGCTGCCTTGGTATTATCCCAAACCTTTTTACCACCCATTTCATAAAATGAATAAACTGTTTGTAAATATAAATCGTTGATTTCAGCAAAATCAATATCTGCTGTAACTATTTGGCCAGCACTAACCGATTCAAGTCCACTATTCTTAGCTAATATTTTTTCTAAAGCATGCATGATATCACTCCCATTTTTATTTTATAAATTGGATATTGAATATTGTATACGATATTCAATTTATTTAATGCAAGTGTAAGTCCTCACAAAGTGTCTAGTCAAAGATAGTTTTGGTATATTTTTATTATTCTTTTTAGGAATAAATGGCAATAAAAGAACGTGCAATCATCTTAGATTGCACGTTCTAAATCTAATTATTACGGTTATAAGCCCAAACAGTCAACGGGGCAAAAACAACAACTATTCCAATTCCAAAAATCAACACTAATACTGCTTCATGTGTCCAACTACCTGTTGATAAAATTTGTCTAATGGCAGTAATTACATAAGTTATTGGATTCATATATGCAATAACTTGCATAGTCTTCGAGAGTGTTTTGATTGGAATAAAGGCATTCGATAAGAATGACAAAGTCATCATTGTTATCATTGAAAAACTTTCTACCGTCGTGGCATTCTTAGCAAGCAATCCTACCAAAGCAAAAACCCATGATAACGACCAACCTATAAATATGGCAAGTAATCCACTTACAATTACCCAACCGAATCCGGCGGTTGGCCTCCATCCCATCACATAACCAGTTGCCAATGAAGTAACCGTAGCAATTAGCAAGCGCAAAATATCTGCAAAAAGTTGACCGGCCAATGGTGCAATGTGTGCCATTGGTAATGACTTAAAACGATCAAATACTCCTGAATCTAAATCTTCTCTAATTTGGGATCCTGATCCTGAAGCAGCTGAAAGCATTGTTTGAATCAATATTCCAGGAACTATTGTAGGTAAATAATTTTTAACATTGCCTGCAATGGCGCCTCCAAATAAGTATCCGAACATCAGCATAAACATAATTGGTTGAATTATTACATCCATAAATCTATCAGGATTATGAAATGTTTTGAGCAAGTTACGATATGCCATTGTAGCAGTATTCATAATCAAATTACCGCGATGTGTTTGTACGTCCATAATTAATTCTTCTCTCTTTTAATTTTTACCAACAGTTAAATTCATGAAAACATCATCCAAAGATGGTTCCTGTATTGTTAAATTACTAATGGAAATTCCGGCCTGCTGCAAAGCTACCAATAATGGTGTCAGTTGACTGGTATGCTTTAAGCTAGCATGCACCTGTTGTCCATTAAAATGAATGGAATCCCCCAGTTGGTCTGTCATTATTTTTGCAGCAGGATCTATCTGTGATACCTGACCAATAGTAAAATTAAGCTTTGTTCCACCAATTTGTTGCTTAAGTTTTTCCGGAGTTCCAATCTTTATTAATTTTCCATGATCAATGACCGCAATTCTATCTGCCAATTGATCCGCCTCATCTAAATATTGCGTTGTAAGTATAATAGTCGAACCTTGTGTTACCAACTTTCTAATCGTATCCCACATCTGCATTCGAGTTCGTGGATCCAGTCCCGTTGTTGGCTCATCTAAAAAAACTAGAGCTGGACTAGAAATCAAACTAACTGCTAGGTCCAACCTACGGCGCATCCCACCTGAAAAATCTTTAAGTGGCTTGTCAGCTGAATCAACCAATGAAAACTCGCTTAATAATTCCTGCGTCCGTTGTTTAGAAGCTGATCGAGACAAGCCATTTAAGCGTGAAAAAATCATCAAATTTTCACGTGCAGAAATATCTTCATCAACTGATGCATACTGACCAGTCAAACCAAACATGGATCTAGCTAATCGGCCTTCTTTAACAGTATCGTGACTAAAAATCTTCACACTGCCACGATCAGCCTTCAATAATGTAGTCATCATTCGCAAAATAGTTGTTTTACCAGCACCATTTGGTCCTAACAATCCAAAGACTTCACCTTGCTTCACATTAAAAGAAACATTATCAACTGCAATTTTATTACCGAATTTTTTCGTTAAATGATTAACTTCAATTGCATTAATTACTTCCATTATTCACTACCTCATTACTTTAATATTTAATCAGGTAACCTGATTAAATATATTGTAAGGGTACCTGACTAAATATGCAAGAATTTTATCAGGTTACCTGACTATCTTTTTATAAATCAATCAGTATAATGGTATTTGGAGGTTAAATCATATGCCCAATTTACTTAAACAAAAAAATGCAGCTGGAAAACTCATTGAGTTCGGCATGGTACGTCACCTTGCAGATAATGTAGCTCACAGAGATTCCGATAAGGGTGAGCGTCAATCTATGTTTCAAGGCCAAGGTAAAATTTTACTAGCATTAGCACAGACCGATGGGCTTTCACAAAAAGAATTAGCCACAAAACTTGATTTGACAGCTCAATCTACTGCAGAATTCGTCAATAAACTTGTTAAAAAACATTATGTAACCAAAGAAAAATCTGTCACTGATCGCCGTATGACGATTATTCGATTAACCGACTTGGGACGTCAAACTGCTACTGATGAATCATCAAAAATACCAAATTTTTTAAACGTTCTGACTGACGAAGAATTAGATCAGCTTACTAACATCCTGACAAAAATCAATAACAGTCTTTACGAAGAAATAGATAGTTCTGATCAACCATCACTATTTAAAAAATCTCAACAAGTCATCAAGGACCACATTCGTGATTGGTTCCTTTAATACCAAAACAGGACCAGACTTTGCATAAGCAAAATCTGATCCTATTTTTTTCACTATCATTAGTTTGAAAAATAACATACTAACTGGAAACAGCATTTAAATATACTTTGCAGTAACTGACTTCTCAACCTCAATAATCCCGGCAACTGGACCTTCATAAAGAATCTCACCGCCACGAGATCCACCATCAGGACCAATATCAATAATCCAATCAGCACTGCGCATAACATCAACATTGTGCTCAATAACCACAACTGTATTGCCCTTATCGACCATGTCATTAACGATTCGAATTAAATTTTCGGTATCAGAAACATGCAAACCAGTTGTTGGCTCATCTAATATAAAGATACTGCCTTTTTTATTCAATTCTTTAGCTATCTTCAAACGTTGGCTTTCACCACCAGACAAGGTATTCAACGCTTGCCCCATTGAAAGATAATCCAAACCAACGTTATGGATATTTTTCAATTTGTTACTGATTTTTTTATCGTCAAAGAATGAAAATGCTTCTTCAATCGTCATATCCATAACTTCAACAATATTTTTATCTTTAAACTTGTATTGCAAAACCTCTGGATCAAATCTACCACCATGACATTTTGGACATTCAATCTCCGAATTATCCATGAATGACATGTTCAATTCGATTACACCTTTACCATTGCATTCTGGACAAGCACCCTTGGAATTATAACTGAAAAAACTATCTTCAACACAGTTTGTTGAAGCAAACAGTTTCCTGATTTCATTCATGATTCCAGTATAAGTTGCCGAATTAGAACGGCTATTGGCATGCAACGGGCTCTGGTCAATAACCACAGCATCCGGATTTTCCTGAGCAAATACCTGCTCAACTAAAGTACTCTTACCTGAGCCAGCAACACCAGTTACAACTGAAAATAAACCTTCCGGAACGTTCAATTGAATATCCTTTAGGTTATGAAGTGACGATTTAGAACTTCTAACAAACTTGTCAGCTTTTCTTGGATGCCCATTCATAGGTAAATCGTGATTTAAATACTTACCTGTTAATGTATCTGATTTCAAAAGTTCCTCATATGTACCTGTAAAATCAATCTCACCACCATGAATACCGGCATGTGGGCCAACATCAACAATATAGTCCGCAATCTTAATAACATCTGGATCATGCTCGACCACTAAGACAGTATTACCATTGTCTCGAAGCTTCAGAAGCAAGTTATTAAGTCGATTAACATCCCTTGGATGCAGTCCAGTACTAGGTTCATCCAAAATATAAATCAAATCGGTCAAACTATTGGATAAGTATTTCACTGTTTTAACACGTTGGCTTTCTCCACCAGACAAAGTCGAAGTTTCACGGGTAAGATTCAAATAATCTAATCCAATATTGATCAAGTCTTGAATTCTAGCTTTCAGATCAATGATAATTGACTTCATTCTTTCGTCAGTAAATTCATCCAAAGTAGTAATCAGTTGATCTAGTTGCATGTCAGTTAAGTCAAAAATATTGTACCCATCGATTTTAGAATCCAAGACCTTTTGATTGAATCGAGTTCCATGACACATCGTGCAAGTGGACATTTCAGCGTATTTCTCAATTTTCTTACGAGCACCATCAGACATAGTTCTGTTCTCTTGAATATTTGTCCTGTAGAACCTTTTGATAATTCCCTCATAATTAGTTTGATATTCACTACCCTTGTACTCAACTTTGATGGCTGCCTCACCATTAAGTAAATTCTTCATCTCGTCATCGGTAAAATCTTTGACAGGTTTGTCGTTATCAAACAAACCAGAATTCAACAATGTCTTCAAATAAAAAGAATTATTACTATAACCCGGTAATAGTACGGCACCCTCGTTCAAGGATTTATCATAGTCCAGTGCTTCATCAAGTTTTACAACGTAGCTTCGTCCAATTCCTTCACACTGAGGACACATACCCTCCGGATCATTGAAAGAAAAAACATTGCTAGCATTACCATACTTAGGGGTTCCAAATCTTGAGAACAGTATTCTAAATAACGGACTGATATCACTGATCGTACCCAGAGTCGAACGATCATTACCGCCTAGAGGCTTTTGATCAATGATAATTGCAGTTGAAAGATTATGGATCTCATCAGCATCAGGACGTTTGTACTTAGGTAAATATAATCTTGTAAAACTACTATAAGTACTATTCAATTGGCGACCGGCCTCTTGGGCAATTGTGTCAAATACGATTGAAGACTTACCAGAACCAGACACACCAGTGAAAACAGTCAGTTTGTTTTTTGGAATCTTCAAACTGATGTTTTTTAAGTTATTTTCACGGTCATTAACTATCTCGATAAACTGTTTCTCAGACATTTGGAACCCCCAATATACTTTTATTTTTATTCAAAAGGAAATTAATTATAGCATATTATTTGATAAAAAATGGCAAAACAAAAAGGAATGTGTTTCCGCACATTCCCTGTAATCAGAACTTTAAAATAATTTCCTAATCTTACCCAACTATAGCGCGTCATATACCTAAAAGATCAATAGCAAAAATGCTATCAATATCCCCACGATTGCAAGATAACTCACGTTGCGTTTATCATCACGTAAGTTCTTTTGTTTCTTCATGGTATCGTCCTCCGTGCTTACTACTGTTATATCATCTTTCAGAACTAATTGAAAGTAAATTTTCATCCAAAAACAACTTAGTAACATAACGGTAATGTGGAATTTTCCAACCGTTATAACGTATAATATATTATATATATTATTAAGGAGAAACTAACAGTTTAATGGACAAAAAAAATCGTGTATATTTAGCCGGACCATTCTTCAGCAAAGAACAAATTAGTCGTCTGGATGAAATTGAAAAATTATTAAATAATAATACAACCATTGGGGACATTTTTCGCCCGGGAGTGGATGAATATCAAGACGCTAAGATGGGGACTTTTGAGTGGCAAACGGCCGTCTTCAAACATGATATCAACAACATCAACATCTCCGATATCGTCATTGCCATGCTGGATTACAAAAATGAGAATGGCGAATTTGAGCCTGATTCAGGTACAATCTGGGAATGCGGCTATGCCTTTGCGAACAACATTCCAGTTATCGGTGTTCGTTACGAACCTGAACAACCATTAAACCTCATGTTAGCTGGTAGTTTTACAGCCTTCTTCAAAGGTGAGGATCACATTCAACTTATCAAAGATTATAATTTCAACACACTGATGACTCGTTATGAAGATGTTGAAGTACTATAAAATCACTCAAAAAAACTAAACATCAAATGTTTAGCTTTTTTATAGTGAATCATTAACTGTCCAACTCAATACAGCATTATACTTGCCCGGCATAGTATTTTTAGGCAACTGAATCATTGGACCTCCTATTTGTTCATTCTTGTCAGTTGGATTATCCCACCAAAAATTATCAAAATTTAAAATGTCATCATATCCATCTTGATATGATTCTACCTCAGATTGACTATCATCAACATTCATCAATCTTCCATCAGAAGTAAGGTACTTCATTATGTTAGTCAAACTATTATTATCGGAAACAAATTTTGTAGTAGACAATAATAATTTCCAATTGTGATCATTAGTCGTATCTTTAATCCTTAGACTATTAGTTTGATTCTTTATATGTACTAATCCTCCGGCACTATCATTCTGACCATAGTCCAAGGTTGGTGCACTTTGAATCTCCACTGTTCCTAATTTGATATATTTCAAAGTTGCTTCATTAGTTCCACTCTGTAATACTCCAGAAATTTCAGATGGCATAGATACTAATGCGTAATCCCCAATTTCTTTAGGAAAATAATTATTATCCGAAACATCATATGTACTATTGGCTTGACCATATATGGTATTTGAATCCTTAATGCTATTACCATCAGCGTCTTCATAATTTATTTTTAAAGATCCATTTGCCGGAATATTTATAGATTCAACATTAGAAACACTAGCATTTTCATTCGTCGGGCTTCCGTTATCCTCGGCATATACATAGATTGTATGACCATCAGTTGATGGATCAGCTAATGTTTTCAAATCAGATGAATCTGTAATTTGTGAAGTAGATAATTCGGTTTGATCACCTGGATAATCTACCCAATTTGGTTTGATATTATCAGCACTGGTTAAATTAACAGTACTAAGCAACTTACCGTTCGTTGTAACAGGATCATCTATTTTATAGTAAACTTTCACTTGCGAACTGTCCAAATCCCGAACACTTCCCGATATATCTAGATTAGGTAATGATTCCTCGGTCTTATCACTACTGTAATCCAGTTCTGTTTCGTCAGTACGAACGAAGGGCGCACGGTTATCAGAAGCAGATACGGAATATTTCAATGTAGGTGATGACTTACCGTAATCCAAAGGGCCCATTTGATCTTGATTCCAGTACATTGACAGTGAGGTTATTACATCATTGAATGCAATTGTGTCTGGTAAATTTCCAATTATCTTCTGACCGGGATCATTAGTTCCGTTGAATGGTATCGAAGCAAAGGACATACCACCATAGACTCCCCAGCCAAAAGGACCGTCGTCTGATGAAAAGTCAAAAGAAAATCGGTAAATATCTTCCGTATTTTCTACACTCGTGTCACCTACATATACCCCTTTTGGTTTACCTGCATTAACTCCAGTAGAAATCAAATCAGAAAACCAAATGGGCAAATTGTAATTATTATTTAATTCAATATTACAATTTGCTAACAGAAAGAAGTCCGAAGGTAAATCAGCTTCATTTCCGTTATCTGTTGTCAAATTAATAAATCTTGTTTTAATTTCAACGTCATCTTTTGATGATGAAGGCTCCATTAATTGTAATAAACGAAACGTTAGGACTGTTCCTGAATTAAGTTTTACAGTGTAATCACTTTGAGCCATCAAACGTTGATTATTTTTTGGATCAACAAATTCATAGCTATGTGTTGCGGTTTGTACCCGAGTATACCCAAAGTTTAGATTTGTCTGACGCAGCACATCTCCTAAATAAAAGGCTGAATCCCTACCATCATTAGTCTGAGTATTAATAACTTCATCATTATTAAGAATATGAAAATTAGGTGCAAATGACCTAATTGTATAATCAACAGGATCCATATCATTATCATCCTGATTATACATATACTGTAACTGCATCCCTGAACCTATATCCAAGCGAACATATGGTTGAGTAACATAGTTCCTCCAAATACCGATCGTCAACTGTCCTGATTTCCCTGATGATGACTTAACATCCAAAATAACTTGAGTACCGGCCCCATTAGTCTTCATCAATGAATCATCATTGATATTTATAGTTAATGATGAAGGGGTATATTTAAAGGAAAAGTCTGATTCCTTAAATGGTGAAGAAGCTGATATGTTAAAATTAGCAGTTTTTAAGTCGGCTATTTCACTACTTGTGAAATTATTTAAATAAACCGATTTTGTATTACCATCTGGTTTATTTCCTGAAACTATTGGAACTGATAGTGATTTATTAGTCAAACTAATCTGTTTATCAACATAGCTATTATTCTCCGGTTGAGGAATATTTTCTTGATTAAATGAAGAAAACTCTTCATCATCATCGTCATTATTAATTATTTTCCCCTTTTGAACACTATTAATTGGATTAATTAATGAAGATTTTTGACTATTGCCCATTAATGGATTGGTACCCATGACATCTGCATTTACGTTAATAGTACAAAATGCAAAGCTTATTTCTGTAAGTATCA
Organism: Companilactobacillus jidongensis; assembly: GCF_003946575.1. Taxonomy (GTDB): domain Bacteria; phylum Bacillota; class Bacilli; order Lactobacillales; family Lactobacillaceae; genus Companilactobacillus; species Companilactobacillus jidongensis. Next base: position 208,023 of record NZ_RHOP01000002.1, read on the forward strand.
TTATAATAATTATCTTCAAAAGTTTTATCATTTGAATTCCCCTAAAAATAAAAATGTAATTCTAACAAAGATAATTATATATTCCATAGCTATATTTTCTTAGTACGTGATGTATATAAGACTATGTGTATTTATCTATAAATGGTTAAGCTGTTTTGTTAGCATGTCTTATTTGCTATACACTATTAAGGTAACTATCTCAGAGGGGGACCATATTTTGAATTCAGCAACACCAAAAATATCCAAAAACTACTTCATATTCAGTATGATGCTGATAGCTGCTAACTTGCGGTTGCCAATCACAATCATGCCGCCATTATTGAACAGCATCGAACACGACCTCAATATTCCTAGCTCCATGGCTGGTTTATTGACATCAATTCCACTGATTGCTTTCGCCATTTTTTCACCGATTATTGTCAAGATTTCTAAGAGCAAAGGCAATGAAGTAACTATTTTTATTTTCTTTATCCTACTAATATTTGGAAGTTATATTAGAATCATTCCCAAAACATGGGCCTTATTCTTCGGTACTGCTCTAGTTGGTGTTGGTATCGATAGTGGTAACGTCTTACTACCAGCTGTTATCAAAGATCGTTTACCCAAACAAATCCCGATGGGAACTGCCTTATACACAATGACCATGCTTCTCATAGCCGCCATCGGTACGGCGCTCTCAGGATTCCTAATTACAAAAACAAGTCTAAATTCAACCCTATCAATTTTGTCACTGACTGGAGTTCTCGCAATAGTATTCTGGACTCCAAATATTCTCAGTAATAAAAAAAATAATACTGTTAAAAAAGCAGAGATACCGGATTATCAAAGTGTTTGGCATCAATCGCTGGGATGGCTGATAACTTTATATTTCGGCTTACAATCAACCGTTTATTATTCCATCCTAACCTGGTTACCCAGGATTCTAAGTAGTCACGGAGTATCTACCGTTTTCTCAAGCAACCTCCTAACTATTCTCCAAATTGCCGGACTGCCACTATCATTTATCGTCCCCATGCTGGCTCCAAAAAAATCTGGAATGATTGCTCTAACAGTATTCGTCGCACTCGGGTATGTCATTTCTCCGTTGGCCTTTATGGTCAACACTACTTCAGCTGCATATTTGATTTTACTGACAATTTTCGTTGGTATCGCTCAAGGAATTGCCTTCAACACGGCAATATTCTTCTTTACCAGCAAAACGACTAACCAATATCAAACGGCTGAAGTCTCAGGTATGGCGCAATCAGCTGGTTACCTGTTAGCGGCCTTTGGACCAGTATCATTTGGCTTACTCCATCAAAGTTCTAATATTCTAATCATCCTTGCCATCTTAGCTTCATTCCTGACGGTGACTGGAATAATAGTAAATAAATCTCAATTAATAAAAGAATAAATATCCAGGCCTCAAAATACTGCTACATCAATATTTTTATAACATAATCAAAAGTTTCAACCCTTGTATATATTTTTCCCGCGTGATACGATACGGTCAAGCAAAATAATCGAACGACAGAGAGCGTTCATTTTGGAGGAAAATATATACTATGAAAATAGTCGAAGACAATAATTCAAACCATCTAGATATCTATCGAGCCAAAGTAGTGGCTTCCACAGCCGCCGGATTCGGACTGGAGAATATGGACGTAATGTTCTTATCATTCGCCCTTTCTTCAATCATCGCTGAATTCGGATTAAGTGGAACGCAAGCGGGAATGATTTCCACGGTCACTAATATCGGCATGCTTATAGGTGGTATTTTTTTTGGAATTTTAGCTGACAGAGTCGGCCGTATCAAAACTTTTACATACACAATCTTTATTTTTGCCATCGCAACTGGAGCAATGTTCTTTGCACACAACCTAACGTTGGTCTACATCTGCCGTTTCTTCGCCGGAATCGGTGGTGGTGGTGAGTATGGGATTGGAATGACTGTACTTGCTGAAAGTTTCTCGAAGAAAAAGCTCGGACGTGTATCAAGTTGGGTCGGTATGGCAGGACAAGGTGGTGCCATCATGGCAGCATTACTTGCCGCATTCATTATCCCTACACTGGGTTGGCACGCACTCTTCTTATTCGGAGTCTTACCAGTAATCATCATCTTCTTCATCAGACATCACTTAAAAGAAAGTGATACCTTCATCAAATCCTCCAAAGAAAAACACGGAAGTGTTAAAGAACTATTCGCAACACCAAAAATTGCTCATCAAACAATTGCACTAACCGTTATGGCTATCGTTCAAATTGCCGGCTACTTCGGACTTATGAACTGGTTACCAACAATCATGCAAAAACAACTGAACTTAACCGTTGCTAGTTCAACTTGGATGATTGCTACGATCCTAGGAATGTGTGCCGGAATGTTAACTTTCGGTTGGATTCTTGATACACTTGGACCCCGTATGGCATTCGGTATCTTCTTAGTTTGTTCAGCCGTCGGCGTATATGTTCTAACGCTACCAACTAATATGATTTCACTAATTATTGTTGGAGCAATCGTCGGATACTTCTCTAACGGAATGTTTGCCGGATACGGAGCAGTTGTCAGTCGTCTTTATCCAACTGAAATTCGTGCTACTGCCAACAATGTAATCATGAATACTGGCCGTTGTATCGGTGGATTCTCCAGCTTGGCTATCGGTTGGATTCTCGACAACTATAGCGTAATGACCGTCATGATCTTCATCTCAACACTCTACATTATTAGTTTTATCGTCATGCTAACAATCAGTAATCTAAAGGCATCAAATTATAAACAAGCTTAAATACAAACGAAGGGTCTCATCAAAAATAATTGATGAGACCCTTTTTAGTTGCTTATTTAATTAATGAAGCTATTTTCTTCAGTACTTCTTTAGCTTCGGGAATTGGGTGAGCTGGGAAAACATGATCCATATTTGGATATGTATACATCGTGAGATCGACATTATCCTCAAAGGCAATCTCGTTGATTTTTTTAGCATCCGCATAAAAAATATCGTGTGTACCAATGAACAAATGAATTGGCGGTAACTTTGTCAGATCACCGTATATAGGACTGACCAACGGATCTTTAACACTTAATCCATCGGCATATATTTTACCTTCAAACCGTAAATCTTCAATATGTAAAATTGGATCAACCTTTTGAAGTTCTTCCATTTCAGGATTGCTGTTAGATACATCCAACCAAGGAGATATTAGGATTGTCTTACTTGGCAATGGATACTTACGATTGCGCATAACTTGAAGTAATGACAAAGCCATACCACCACCAGCTGAATCACCTACTAAAATAATATCTTCAGGGTCAATGTATTCTTCATTGATCAAATGCAAATATCTCGATAGAACCATCGCCGTGGCTTCATTAGCATTGTGAATCGGAGCCTTAGGATAAATTGGCATAATAACTCTGGCATCAGCCAAATTAGATAGCTTGTGTATCATCCTATATTGAAAATTACCAGGCTGGAACCAATAACCGCCACCATGAATATAGAAGATCACCTTACTAGTCTGTTCCTTAGGAACGTACTCTAAAGTATCGTCGAATCCTTTAAGATATTTGAATCTATATCGCAATTTTTCCTCTTCAGGTAATTTGAACGGTTTGTAATAGCTTCCGATATAACGTTCCATATCTTCTTTTGAACGAATTGTTGGGTACAACTCAACTGTGTCCAATGTTTCCTCAATTAACAAACTTCTCAAGCTTCTTTTTTCTTTGATTGCTTGGAATTTCTTAAATGCTATGAAACCAGCACCAAGTGCTCCAAGAATTTTCCCTGCTTTTTTGATATAAATCATCTCCCCTGTAGCATTTCAACTTCTATTATACATACAGATTATAAATTAAATAGCAAAAAAGCGAATCTAAAAAGATTCGCTTAATCACAATCACATTCTCCTGGCACACAATTACAATTTATTTGTTCAACGGCTTGTTTATGATCTAATTTATCTTGGATTTTATCAAGGTCTTCTTGCGTCAATTCAGACTCGTCAATAATATAGGCCACAGCTGAGCCAACTTTTTTAGCACAAACTTGATTGAAGAATTTTTTGGATGCTAAGTCGACTGTTCGACTTTCTTCCATCACAGCTGAATAAATAAACTTATTACCATCTTTTTCAGCCTTAACTATTCCCTTGTCGTTCAACCGATGTAAAAGCGTTTTAATAGTAGCGGGCTTCCAGTCCATCGAATCACCAAGTACATTGATCAATTGGCGTGATGTAACAGTATCTAGCGCCCAAATGACACGCATGATACGCCATTCCGCATCTGTAATGTTGACGTTGTTACTATCTATTTCCATCATAATTATTACCTCACTAACATTTTAGCTGAAAAACCAAATAAAAACAGCCCCCAGAGATTGAGAACTGTTATTTGTAATTCAAATTTAATTTGTTGATATATGAAAGATATTTCCAATCATATACGTAATAACACTGGTAGCAACGCCAATAATTATATTTCTAATAATTGTCTTTTTTGTTGAAATGGTTGTATTCACTGTACTAACTGTTGCATTAAGACTTAAAGCAATAATCATTGCAATCGAAGTATTGATTACCCGCCACTTATCACTCGAAACACACATTGTCACTAATGGTATCAAGGCCCCAATAATGAACGAAACAAACGAAGCCGCCGCGGCATGTAACGGAACTAACAAATCATCTTGTTCTATTTTTTGGGAGTCAGACTCTAGGGTCTTCTCCTGTACATCGTGTTGTGTACTAACAGACATCCATTCACCGCCAGCCATCGAGCAAGCCCCAGCTAACATGCCTGAAATACCAGTAATGAAAAGAGTTCTGCTATTAAAATTAGCACCTGCTGCACCAAGCACAATTCCTGACACTGAGATAATACCATCGTTAGCCCCTAAAATACCAGCTCGTAAAACATTAAGCCTATCCCAAAAATGTATTTTAAAAAAAGAACGTTTATTAGTCGACTTTTCCATTAATTAACCCCTCAATCAAATCGTATACAATTTGTCTACTAATTTTATTGTAGTCTCTCTGTTATCGACTTCAAGTCATTCTAAGGTTTTAATAACTTAATTAAATCTAGGTATTCTAATTTCATATTCCGAAATCTGTTTATCATATCCCATAGTAATGGCAATATCATCTAGTCCATTAATAAATTTGTGTTTCCACAAAGGATCAATATCAAAATCAAAATTATAATCTTTATAGCATACTTTTTGTTTTGGTAGATCTACAATGATTTTTTCATTCGGTTTGATAGCTGCCAAAATATTTCGTTGCTCTTGTGACAAAACTATTGCCAACAATCCGTTTTTAGTACTGTTCATATAAAAAATATCACTATAACTTCCCGCAATTATCACTTTAAATCCATAATCTTTCAGTGCCCAAACTGCATGTTCCCTAGAAGACCCACAGCCAAAGTTATCTCCAGTAATCAATATCTTAGCATTACTATATTCCGGTTGATTAAGAATAAAATCCTCATTAACCGTGCCATTCTTTTTATAGCGCCAATCAAAAAATAAATTTCGACCATATCCCGTCTTAAGAATATTTTTTAAAAACTGCTTAGGAATCAATTGGTCAGTATCAATGTTATCTTTCATAATTGGAATAGTCGCATTCGTGATTGTTGTGATTGGTTTCATTATATAGCTTCCTTTCTGATGTCAATAAAATGTCCATGAATTGCTGCGGCTGCAACCATCGCTGGACTAGCAAGATGAGTTCTGGCTCCAGCACCCTGCCGTCCTTCGAAATTACGATTTGAAGTTGATGCGCAATGGACTCCAGCTGGTACTTGATCTGGATTCATCCCCAAGCATGCTGAACACCCTGGTTCCCGCCAATCGCATCCAGCAGCTTTAAATATCTTATCTAATCCGAGTGATTCTGCTTGTTCCTTTACTTCACGTGACCCTGGAACTACCAACGCAGTAACACCTTTAGCAACATGATGACCCTTGATTGCCCGTGCTGCAATTTTCAAGTCCGACAATCGTCCGTTAGTACACGATCCAAAAAATGCGAATCCAATCGGAATTTGCTTAGCCGTCTGGCCAGGTTCTAGTCCAATATAGTTATAAGCTTTTTCATCTTCCTCAGTCTTAATACTTGGAAATGGCTGATCAACTGGAACTGACATACCCGGGTTGGTTCCCCACGATACAAATGGTGCCAAATCATTAACATCAAAATCAATAATTCTATCAAAGGCAGATTCGTCATCCGTCGTAAATTGCCGCCAATATTCAATTGCCTTACCTATTTGTCTAGGGGCATATTTTCGCCCGTTTACATAATCAAAAGTTGTCTGGTCTGGCTGAATACTTCCCATCTTTGCACCACCTTCGATTGACATGTTACAAATTGTCATACGCTCTTCCATATTCATATTACGAATCGTATTACCGTAATATTCGACCGCATATCCTGTACCAAAAGCAACACCTTCACGGGCAATGAGACCCATAATAATATCTTTAGCATAAACGCCATGAGGTAATTTACCATGGATATGAATTCCCATTGTCTTAGGTTTAGTTTGCCAAATCGTCTGTGTAGCCAGCACATGTTCTACTTCACTAGTTCCAATACCAAATGCAATTGAACCAAAAGCACCATGAGTTGCAGTGTGTGAATCTCCACAGACAATTATCATTGCCGGTTGTGTCAATCCGAGTTGTGGACCAATCACATGGACTATTCCTTGATCTTCAGTTCCCATTCCAGCCAGGCGAACACCGAATTCTTTAGTGTTTTTAGCTAACGTATCAATTTGCTTGCGAGAAATTTCATCCTTTATATTAAAAATATCTACTGTTGGAACATTGTGATCCATCGTAGCAAAATTACGATCTGGACAACGCACCTTCCGCTTGTTTTCGCGCAATCCTTCAAATGCCTGTGGTGAAGTAACTTCATGAAGCAACTGCAGATCAACATATATTAATTGTGGGTCTCCCACTTTTCCTGTGATAACATGCTGATCCCAAATTTTATCAAACATAGTTCGAGCTTTACTTTGTAGCATACTCATTCCGGCTTTCTTTGATTGACTTGATAATGCACTCTGTTACTTCATTTGTTGATGCTGTACCACCCAAATCTGGTGTCAAAATTCCTTGTTCGATTGATCTATTAACTGCTAAATCCACTAACTGTGCCAAGTCGTGCCGATCAAATGAGTTTTCTAGCATCATTGACACTGATTTGATCATTGAAATTGGATCGGCGATTCCTTTACCTGCGATATCAGGAGCTGATCCATGAATAGGTTCGTACAATACAGGCCCACTTTTTCCTCTGCTCATTGACGGAATTGTTCCTAAGGAACCAGTTATTTGTGCCGCCTCATCACTCAAGATATCCCCGAATAAATTCTCAGTCAAGATAACATCGAACTGATTTGGTTCTGCAATAATTTTCATTGCCGCTGAATCTACGTAACTAGTGTCATAGCTAACATCTGGATAATTTTTTGCTACTTCAGAAACTATCTCTCGCCACAGTTTGCTAGTAGCCAATACATTTGCTTTATCAACCAGAGTAACATGTTTCTTTCGTCGCCTTGACATTTCAAAAGCCACTTCGGCGACTCGATGGATCTCGTTAAAGTTATAACTCATGGTATCTACAGCTTCTGTTGAAGTTCTAAAACGTGGTGTTCCAAAATAAATTCCACTAGTTAATTCTCGAACAATAACGAAGTCAACTGGATGATTAATTTTGATAGGTGAGTAAGGTTGCATTGACTTCGTGATGACTGTTGGCCGAATATTTGCAAACAGTCCTAATCTCTGCCTAATTTCCAATAATCCACTTTCTGGTCTTTTGATTGATGAGTCCCACTTAGGCCCCCCAATCGCCGATAACAGTATTGCATCACTATTTTGACAAGTTTCAATCGTTGATTCCGGTAAGGGATTTCCCATTTTATCAATTGCCTCCCCACCGAAGAGAATGTGTTTGATTTTATACTCAAAGTTTTGATGCTTACTGACCTCTTCTAATACTCTCAGACCAGCAGACATTATTTCTGGACCAATATAATCTCCATCCATAACTGCTATTTGGTATTCTGAATTCATTAGGCCCTGACCTCCTTCATTATTTGTTGAAGATCATTTTCGGAGACAATATCAGTTCTATCAGCAATAGATTTAAATTTTGGAAAAATAAATTTCATTGCATCTCTATCAACCTGAAAACCCATTTTTTGTAGTTTGACCATAACCGCATGCGATCCGGATAATTTACCGAGAGGAAGGGTGGTTTTGTGTGCCCCGACAACTTCTGGAGTTAAAATTTCATATGTTTGTGGATTCTTAAGCATCCCATCCTGATGAATTCCTGATTCATGTGCGAAAGCATTAGCCCCAACAACAGCTTTATTGTGTGGAACCGGCATCTTAGCAAAATCACTTATCATATCACTGGTTTTCTTTGTTTCCGAAAGATTAATATTAGATTCCGCATTGTAATAATCTTTGCGTACATACATTGCTGCGGCGACTTCTTCCAAAGCTGCATTACCGGCACGTTCACCGATACCATTGATTGTTCCTTCTATCCGAGTTGCACCATTTTCAATTGAGGCCAAACTATTTGCGACAGCCATCCCAAGGTCATCATGACAATGAACTGAAAAGGTTATTTCGTTAAAACAAGAAATATTAGTTCGGAGATTCTTGAACAATGTAGCGAATTCAACTGGATTAGTGTATCCAACCGTATCAGGAATATTAATCACCGTGGCACCAGCGTCAATTGCCGTTTGAATAGCTTGCACTAAGAAGTCAGGTTCAGTACGTGTTGCATCTTCTGGAGAGAACTCAACAATATTGAAAAATTGATGTGCATAGGTTACACAACTCTTGATTGACTCAATCACCTGTTCTCTAGTCATATGAAGTTTTGATTCACGATGGATTGGACTTGTTGCAATGAAGACATGTATTTGTTTGTGAACCGCCTCCTGTGTAGCTTTGACACAAGCATCAATATCATCTTTTTTAGCTCTAGCAAGTCCAGTCACTCGTGTATGTTTTATAGCTTTAGCAACAGCACTAACTGCTTCAAAATCACCTTCAGATGCAATTGGGAACCCTGCTTCAATCACATCTACGCCCCATTTTTCCAGTTGCTTAGCAATTTTGATTTTCTCATCAATACTGAAATTGACGCCAATCGTTTGTTCACCATCTCTTAATGTTGTGTCAAAAAATTGAATTTGCTTAGTCATAATAATCTTCCTCCCAAATTTTGAATATAAAAAAACACCTCACTGATTGAATGAGGTGTTCACGAAAAAGATTATTCGCCTAGCCCCATTCCTAACACAAACAGGGCTCGACATGAATTGTCAGAGTCCTAAAGTTAGAGCAGTAAGGCCAATAAAAAGGCTACAGATTTGATATTCATTTTGCTTTTAATGCTAATTTGATTTTTCATAAATGTAACCTCCTTGATTTGATAGTGGTTATAATATCACCCAAAATTAGAATATACAAATCTTTTTTTAATTTGATTAGTTATATTCACATCATAATGATTGATATATCAATCATTATGGCAAAATAAAAAAATCATATTTTGTATGATTTTTTTAAGTATCACTTATAATTTTTTGATAAATCTTTAATAATTTTCAACTCTTTTTGATTGTTATTAAATTCAGAAAATACACGTGCTTTAGTAAAGTATTCAGTTATCTCATCACTGGGACCATTGACAGCACAATCATTAATAGCCAGTTGCGCATATAATCTCGCAATATAATAAGTTACATGATTATCAGCACAAATTTTCACTCCATAATTAAGCAAAGTATTAGCCGTTTCATAATCGTGTTGGTCAGAATAATAAAGAGCACAGTAGAAAATAATATTGATATAACGCCAAATTTCATCAATATTCTCAATTGACATACCATAAATATCGTTAAAGACCTTACTAAAATAGTATTCACTCTTAGCAGCATCCTTTTGCTTAGCGTATACCATTCCCATACCTGTGTAAGCCAAAAAAGTAAAAATGGTTTTACCCTCAGAATCCAGGTTAGTCAGAATTTGATTAAAATCAAAAACTGCGTCAAACAAGTCTCCGTCATCTAAAACATTCAAGTAGCCCTTCAGATAGTAATACTGCATCAAAGCATCATTATCATCCTTGAGCAGGTCCTGATCAATTTTATTAATAATATTCCACGATTCTTTATACTCACTAGTAATCAAATTGAATTCAGCTTTGTTCATCGACTTAACAATTTTTTTGGCCGTGCTATCGTTCACACCCATGACATCATCAAGTGACAAGTCTAGTCGATTACACAGCTGAATCAGAATTTTTAAAGATGGAATCTTACCATTATTTTCAAATTTGCTTAAGGTTGCTTGAGTACAAATACCATTGCTCAATTCCTTCTGTGACAAACTTAATTCTTTTCTTTTATTTACAAAACTTTGTATGTTCATATGAACACCTCTATATAAAATATAAATATCTTCATTAACTAAATTATATACTCATACCGATCCGCTTGCCACACTAACCAAATAAATCACAATGTACAAATCGTAATTAATCCCTATAATAACGGTCTTCTTAAAATTTGATATGCGAATAATGTATAAAAAAAGATTGAGAAACTTATTTCTCAATCTTCCAATCAATATTATTTATTTTTTAAATCTTCAATCGAATTAATATTCTTCATATACTTAGGAACTGCCAATCCGACTTTGGCACCCTTCAAATTAGGTCCCAAATCTTCAAAACGTCCCTTGTAATCTTTGTAATATAATCCTGCTGTCTTAGGCAACCAGGCACTAACTTGTGCATCAGCTGCTTTGGTTGCAATTGAAGCCCAAACTGGCTGTTGTTCCATCGCTTGAATAGTTACCTTGTACCCTTGATCACGAAGAACCTGTGCAACAACGTTAGTTGAAGCAATTTCCGAATCCCAGGCAACGTAAGTCATCTTAAGAGACTTCCCATGAACTTTTTTAACACCTTTAGTCCATTCGCCAACTAGCTTAGGATTAGCCTTGATCCACTGCTCAGCAGCCTTTTGTGGGTCCATCCCACCATTTACCTTCAACATAACTTCAGACATCTGTGCTGGCTTCCAGTGGAATCTATCCAGAATCGTATATGCTTCAGGATCATCCTTTTTGAGCCCTAATCTAACGATTGTATGAATACTTTCAGCTTTTCCGTAGACATTTTTAGGATCTTTTAAGAATTTGATGGGATACTTAGTGAACATCCAATGCGGTTGCCAACCGGTAACCACGATGGGACGTTTTTCTTTGATAGCTTTATCTAGTGTACTGGTCATTGCTGCAGTCGAACTAGTCTGCAATTGCCAGTTATTCTTACTCAAGCCATAATCTTTCAAAGCCGTTTGCGTGGACGACATAATTCCGGCACCGGCATCTATTCCGGTAATCGTATAGTTGATCTGTTCCCCGACTTTTTTGTTACTATCATATGGTTTGGTCTGCGAACTGCATGCAGAAATTAGCGGAATAATCAGCAATGCTACAAAGAAAAGACTTAAATTTCTTAATTTTTTCTTCAAACAATCCCTCCTTAAATGAGCTTCATAAAAAGCCCTCTATCCTCTTTTATGATCACGTGTCAATGACTGTGTCAGTCTATCCAAGATAATTGCCAAGATAACAACAGCAAGTCCAGCGGCGAAACCACCACCGGCGTCATTTCTACCAACGGCGAAGTATACCTTAGTACCAAGACCCATGGCACCAATCATTGATGCTGTAACAACCATAGATAATGAAAGCATCATGCTTTGATTGACACCAGCCATCAAGCTAGTCTTAGCTAATGGTAATTCAACTTTAAATAATTTTTGCCACTCAGTGGAACCGAATGAATCAGCGGCCTCGATCAATTCACCAGGAACTTCTCGAATACCCATATTTGTCATTCTAACTGTAGGTGGCATCGCGAAAATAACTGAAGCAACGATACCAGGTACCATACCAATACCGAATAAAGCAACGGCAGGAATCAAATAAACGAAAGCTGGCATAGTCTGCATGAAATCAAGAATCGGCTTCAAAATTATTTCAGCGATACGACTTTTGGCCATCAATATTCCCAATGGAATACCAATAACTAAAGCAATCAAACTAGATGTTAGTACTAATGTTAATGTTTGGGTCATGTCACGCCAGAAGTCCAAGTTCCAAATCAATAATAATCCGAAGAACTCAAAACCTAATAGACTCCAACGCTGATCATCTCGGTTGACATAATAAGTTAATGCCAAGACTAAGGCGATAAATAACCAAATTGGAATCAAATCGAATACCCATTGAAAGGCATTGTTGATCCCACCGATAAAGTTAGTTACGCCATTAAAGAAACCAGTGAACGATACTAACCAAGCGACGAAACCATCGATCCAGTGTGCTAATGGTATTTGTGGAATGTTATTCAAAATGACTCACCTCATTTCCTGCTAAGGCACCAAGCACGGCACCACGAACAATGATTCCCTTCAGTTGCTTATCATCATTTACGACGGCAAATGGAATACCAGTTTGAGAAATATCATCCATTAAGTCATTGATAGGAGTGTCAACGTGAGCAGTTGGAACATCGGTCTTAACGATTGATCTCAAATCACTGCTGTCTTTACGCACTAATCCAATCACATCATTAGCATCGACGATACCAACAAGTGTCCGTTTATTATCAACTACGTAAGCAGTTGAAACTTCATTATTCTTCATACGCTTCAAGGTTAGTCTTGGACCAGCCTTATCGATATTGATCGTAACTGGACGAATCATAACGTTACCAGCTGTAAGGACTTTACTACGATCAACATTCTCAATAAACTCTTCAACATATTCATTAGCTGGATGTGTCAAAATATCTTCTGGCGTACCAGTCTGGACGACTTCACCATCGCGCATAATCATAATGTGGTCACCAAGTTTCAGTGCCTCGTTCAAATCATGACTGATGAAGATGATCGTCTTGTGTAATCTCTCTTGAATATCCAATAGTTGATCTTGCATATCAGTTCTATTCAGTGGATCCAATGCCGAGAAAGCCTCATCCATCAATAATATTTCAGGATCATTGGCTAAGGCACGGGCCAATCCCACACGTTGCTGCATCCCACCAGATAATTGGTCAGGATATTCATTGTTGTAACCGGTGATGCCAACTTGCTCTAGTGCAATATTAGCTTTTTTCTCACGAGTTTCTTTGTCGACACCTTGAATTTCAAGTCCATATTCAGCATTTTCTAGAACTGTTCGATTAGGAAGCAATCCAAAATTCTGAAATACCATACTCATTTTTTTACGACGCACTTCACGAAGTGACTTCTTATCCATCTTCATTAAGTTCTCGCCATCAATTAAGACCGAACCATCTGTTGGTTCGATCAAACGATTGATCATACGAACCATAGTTGACTTACCACTACCAGATAGACCCATAATTACGAATATCTCACCGTCATTGATTTTAAAATTTGCTTGATCAACACCAACGGTGGCACCCGTTTCTTTCAGAATTTCAGGTTTAGTCTTACCCTGCTTGATCAAATCTTTCGCACGGTTGACATGTTTACCAAAAATTTTAGTTAAATTTTTAACTTCAACTTTTACTGTCATCAAAATCCCCCATTCTTTTTTTATATCATCTTTAGATAAAAGCGGCTCTTGAGTAAAGCGGCTCTTGAGTAAAGCAACACTAAACTCAGGAGTCTTTTTATCAAAATTTTCAATTAAAAATACTATTATTTATAGGACAAAAATAATAGCAACACGTAGAACACCGTAACAAACATGATGGCATTTTGCAAATTATGTGTACTATAAATGCCCGCATACGGGCATTTGTGAGATTTTTTCACAAACCTGGATATCCTAACCTCATAAGATTAACAGGGCTTTCAATTTTTCAAATAAAAAACTCAAAAAAAAATACCGAGATTCTACTTTTATTGTAGAAATCTCGGATTTGCGGGCATGCACTGTTTTTTGAGGGGGAAACAGTACTACGGAAAAGGTATTACGGTTTACTTCCCTTACCTGCCAGGTTTGGGAAGTCTTAAAAATCAGTATGATTAGCCCACTTCTTAGTTAAGAAGTAACTATTCATCTTGTAGTTGGTCTTATTTGGATCTGCCTTCTTATCTTTGAAGTAAGGTTCCAAATGCTTATCTAAGATAAGCCAACCACGCCAGCCCATATGAATCGTATCTTCAGCGATATAGTTAGGATTCTTTTCGTGAGTCAAGTCAACAATGTTATTGAATCCTTGTGACTTCAATTGATAACTGATTTTCTTATCAAAATCTACCAAAGCATCCTTAGGCATTCCTGTATACTTGATCCACTTAGGATTTACTGGCTGAAGAACAAACATTACTTCAGTGTGGTTCTGGTTGAACATGTATAACATTGCTTGGAAGTCATTATATTCAGGTGAGTGATTATAATCGACATTTCTGTGAGCATTCTTATACGTGCGAATTCTTTTACTTAATTGTTTCTTATAGAATGAATCACCAATTTGCAAGTCATTTTCACGAGAATGATTTTTAGCCATTTTGACGGCTAGTTTATCTAAGTCTTTGTAATCATAATTAGCTGGCAACTTAGATGCAGCTTTATTAATCATACCTTGATGATCATTCAAGGAAATAGTACCAAAAAGACTATCTTGGTTTTTCAAACTATTACGACTCAAACCATTGATATAAAAACGTTGAAAACTAGTAATCTGCTTGCCGTCAGCAATTCTCAATAAAGCATTGGTTTCGATAGTACCTAAACTATCGTCCAAAGTAAGAACTCTGTTAGCAATATATTTGTTCATCTTCTTGTCACCATGGTCAGAATTAACAATGAAACCAGTTAATTGTAGTGGCGATAAGAAATATTTGAATGCATCTGAAGGTACACCCTTTTTTGTAAACCACTGAGGCGAAATAATCACCACGGCTTTTTGATTTTTCAAGCCACTCATTCCAGAGACACTCAATGTTTGTGTCAATGAAGCAGTTCCCGGGTTACCTAAAAGAAAAGGCTTATTCTTCCAGTGGTATTTTTGTGCCACTGAAGAAGGATGAAATGGGTCCATTCTAGAAAGTTCAGATGATCCAATAATAGGAATGTAATTTTCTTTTTCGGCCGCATTCTTAACACTTTCACCCTTGAGAACTCTAACATCCAATGAAGTAGATGCTTGATCTATCTTGAGTGGAGTAACTGTTTTGAAATTAATCGGAGTCCATAAAAGAATCAATAAAGCAACAATCGCAACTATTACAGGTCCAAAAATCATCCATAACTTTTTTTTCATAGTCTATTCCAATTCTGTAACACGGTCTGAAATTTTGTTGATAGTTGACCATTGTGAACGATTAAATTCTGAAACAGGAACAGCAATGCCGAATTGATCCTGTAATGTTACTAGAACTTCAACTGTTGCCATTGAATCTAGAATGCCAGTTGCGAATAAATCTTGATCCAAGTTGTCGCCAATATTATCCAAACCTGTTACATCTTTTAAAATATCTACAATTTTATCTGTTTTTTCCATAATGAATATTCTCCTTTTAATTAACTAAACCAAAGTGTGTTTAAAAATCCTGAGAAAATCAGGAAACTGAAGCAAACAACGTTGAAAGTTATGAAGATTGCTAGAGCCTTAGTATATTTGTTGCTTGGAATCTGTTGACGATGTTTCTTCTTAAACCTCAACCATGCATCGTTAGTAATCATGGCACAAGCGTGAAAAATACCATAAACAATATAGTACCAAGTCTCGCCATGCCAAAATCCCATGATCAAAAACAATGTAACGTATCCAATATTGGCCATCACAATTCTGTTCTTGACTAATTTTTTCTTCATCATCATAAAGATCAGACGCATATAAATGAAATCTCTGAACCAAAATGATAATGTGATATGCCATCTATTCCAGAAGTCTTTGATGTTGACTGACTTGAACGGTTGTCTGAAGTTCATTGGTGTTTCGATACCCATGAAATTACTGATTGCAACCGCAAAGAGTGAGTAACCTGCGAAGTCAAAGAATAGATACATACTATATGTGTACATGTAAGCCACTAATGCCCAGGAAATACCAAGTGGCGCTTGATCTCCATATGACAAGGCTAGAATTGAAACTTTTGGTAATAGCAATGTCCCAAAGAAATATCCCAAAATGAACTTATAAACTAATCCCAACATCAATCTGTTTGTACCGGTATGTAAAAGTTCCAAGTATTTTTCACGACTTGGTACTTTTAACACGTCTTTTTGAAAACGGCGGAAACGGTCAATTGGTCCTGAAGAAATTGTGGGAAAGAATAGTAGGAATCTTGCGAACTCGGTTGGCTTGATTTCTTTGATTGTGCCATCTCTAAGTTCCATAATTATCTCTACTGCCTTAAAAGTTAAATAACTTATTCCCATAAATGCGAACAAAGAAATCGTCGTATTCTTTAGTAATGGATCCAGTTTTACAAAGACCAGAGGAATAATCGCCAGAACTACCATTAAACTAAATACCCAGAAGTTATTGTGGCTCTTTCGATAATGCTTATATGTAAATACAATGATCATTTCAAATATTATATAGAATATTAATGAAATACCTTGTCTTGCATCACCTCCGAAGAAAGTGATGGCTAAAATTACAACTGTTGCAAAGAAATCATATATTTTGAAACGTTTGCCGTATAGTAAACCAATAACAATAGGAAGTAGAAGGACGAATAGATATATAAAGTAATGCGGTGAGCTATATGGTGTAATGTTATGCATTAATCTCGCCTATTAGAGCCTTTCTATCGATCTTTCCATTTTTACTGATCGGCAGTTGTTCCACAAACTTCAAAATATTCGGAATCATATAGTCCATTGTTGTCGTCTTCAATTCATCTTTGATCTGTGAATTCAACTCAAGTTCATCAACTGTCTTGAATTGATCTTCCAGAACAATATGAGCAATCATCTTGCTAACTTGTTTCTTATTGTTATATAGCGGAACTGTACAAGATTGTTTTACTTGATCCAAATTACCAAGCATTGAATCTACTTCTTCTAGTTCAATACGATATCCGTGCATCTTGATTTGGAAATCAGTTCTACCTTTGTAGAATAATAATCCATCTGGTGCTTCGCTGACCATGTCACCTGTATGGTAGAACGTCTCACCATTGATAATTTCGAAGGCCTTTTCGGTTTGAACTTGGTTGTTCAAGTATCCCTTAGAAACATCTGGTCCACTGACCATTAATTCACCAGTTAAATAACCATCGTCACCTTTTTCAAAGTTATAAATAATGTGATTCATATTTGACTTAAGATAACCAATTGGCAATCGATCGTATTTCGTCAACATATCATGGTCAATCAAGATAGAAGTGATCGCCACAGTATTTTCAGTTGGACCATACGTATTATAAAGTTGTGCTTTTGGAAATTTCTTAAGTAACTTAGTGGCGGTAGCATGTGTTAACTCTTCACCACAAAAAATAAATTTATTAAGTTGCGGTAGGTTCACACTGTCAAAACCTCTGAACAACAGGCACATTTCAAAGAATGATGGTGTCGAGATCCAAGTATTAAACTCAGAATTAGTGATAGCCTCTTGAAGCTTTCCAAAATTCTTAGTTGTGTTCTTGTCGACAACTGTCAAAGTTGCACCGTTAGTTAAACCCGGATAAATATCAAAGACTGATAAGTCAAATGAAAACGGTGCTTGTAACATTAAGTTAGTATCAGCTGAATAATCGAATTTGCTATCGACCCAATTAACGAAGTCTGTCAGGTTATTCGTACTGATTTGAACACCCTTAGGAGTACCGGTGGTTCCAGAAGTGAAGATGATATAGAAATCATCGTCTGGACCAATACTCTTGGCAGTATCATAAATATTCTTATCAGAATTCATTGCTTCAATTAATTCTAACTTCGAAATAACTGGTGTCTCAATTCCAAAGTCTTCAACGTCGCTCCAATTCAAAACTAATGATGGTTTTGCGACAGAATTAATTTGAATAATACGTTGTGGATCTGAACCGTCATCAACGGGAATGTATGGATGTCCTGACTTGATGGCTCCGAGGAACATTACCAACATTTCAAATTGTTGACCACCGTAGATAACGATTGGACTTTTTTCAGGCAAGAATTTGTCTTGCAAAAAATTAGCGATTCGATCAGACTTTTGTCCCAAATCACGATAAGTTTCTGTTACTGAGCCATTCTTGTAACAAATTTTGTCAGGTGATTCTGCAATAACATCTGTAATCTTTTCAATAATTGAATTCATGACTATTCCCTTCTCTCAATCTTAATTTAAAAGTCAGCATAGATAAATTTGACACTACCTACACCGTTGTATCCGTAAATGTACAAAAGAACTAAGAAGATTGCGAAAAAGGTTATAGTTTTAATTACAAATAAATTGACTGGATTTTTTAAAAATATAAGTAAATTTTTCTTCATAATTTACACCTCTCCGATTATCCCGCTATGTAAGGCCTATATAACCATTCAAATATATAGGGTGTCAAACAAAAAAATTAATAGATTTTATGAATTAGAGTTTTATCTATATAACTTTTATAAGTATTATAATAATTCTTGTTTAAACATATTTTGCTATTTTTGTAAATTTTTTTTTCTCTTTTTGACCAAACCATAGAGTCTCAGTCGATTAAGCCAATATATGTTTAAACATGTTATTTTAAAAATTACAAACATCCTAGATTACAATTACTTTATATAAGAAAATTCCGCTTTACGCTCAATTATTCTAAGAATATATATGCAAATCCTATATAAAATAATTTTAGTAATTATTCAATTTCAAAATAATAATATTGAACAATAATTAACAGTTGTTTATTGGCCTTGAAAAATAATTTAGTCAATATAGGTTTTGCAGCCAGATCAGCAGTAACAATTTAAGTACGTTTTCTATAATAGTTTTCTATTTTCTGTAAGTCGTCTGTATCTTCTTACAACTATCTTACAATTTTGTAAGATGGACATTATAAGAGTCTTTGAAAGCTCCAGTTTTCGACTTGTCCCTTACCGAAGTTCAGTCGAATATGAGAAGAAATTGCAAAACCATTCTTTTCATAGAAGTAACAATTTGTCTTTGTATTAGTCATCAACGTAACCCGTCTAGCATCATGCTCCCTTAACATCGGCAACAAACAATCTTGAATCATCTCACTACCTAAGTGTCGCTGTTGATACTTAGGATTAACTGCCAGAATACTCAAGTACCAAGTCGGTGATTTGGAAGGTTCGACACTTTTACTTTCAGCTCGATCCAGTTCCTTCAAGTAACTCCACAATTTGCATTTAAATACATAGGGAAAAAGCTTGATTGCTCCAGCTTCCATTAATTCAAAGAATCCAATCTGCTTATCTTCTAACGAATGAATCAATGCCACTGAGGCAATTTCATCATTCACCATCCCCACGTAACCATTGCCACGTTTTAGATCTACTGTTAGTTCCACGGTCAAAATCAATTTCAAAAATTTGCGATATTCAGTATCGTTCTTGAATTTCTTTCTAAGTACATCCCAATACAATGGATAATCAAAGAACGCCTCTGTTTCCAGTTCAGCGATTTCTTCTAAATCTTCTATAGTAGTCTTACGATATTCAGCCAAGTGTTTTCTCCTTATACACTAAATTACGTGGAAAGTTTTGAATTGTACTAAAAAAGGATTGCCCATTTCTAGCAATCCTAATTTTTTGTATCTGGGAAGAACTTCGATAATTCATAATTCATATGAAGTAATTCTAATGAATGTTCATTTTGTAATTTATCTAATTTCAACTTATTATTATCAACCTTCAACAATTCACGAATATCCTGAAACGATTGTGCAACTTCAAAATAATATTGATAACGTAACGAAGTAAACTGAATATTGATTTTTTGTTTTCTCCAACTTGGGGCCTCTTCTGAACCTGTCAACAAATGCTCCAAGAATTTATAGTCAAAATCTGACCATTCCTTCAGATTATATTCTTGAACTAATGATTTGATGTCATTCATATTATCAAAGATGGAAGCAAAATTAAGCAGCCAATTCATCTTTTGGGTAAACGCATTTTTTTGTGATAAAGCCGCAACCAAATAAATGATGCGCAAATATTTGGCATCTTTGAACTTAAAGCGTTTGTCCAGATCATCGATTAGGAAAAATGCATTCTGCAAGTAATAGCTCTTGTTCTTACGCTTGTTCATAAAGTTTTCCAACAAGTCCTGTGTATAAATAGTTATTACGCCAGTATTGAATAATTTGTCCACAGGCATCTCTTGTCCCACGAGTGCTGCCAATTGTGCTTCTTTGTCATCTTGTAATTTTAATTGAGCTGGTTTATCGTCATCGCTCCACGGTAAACACAGTTCATTATTTTTTAGAATTGAATAATAAGTTATCTCTGTCATTTCCCTCATCACCTTACTTCTATTGTACCCAAAAAAGCCGCCGAATAAACGACGACTTTTCTACCAACTGGCTTTTTTTACACCAGGTATCTGTCCAGCGTGAGCTAACTTACGAAAGTTCAACCTCGACATTTCAAATTTACTCATGTAACCATGAGGACGTCCATCAATCAAATCACGAGAATGTAATCTCGTAGCTGATGAATCCCTTGGTAATTTGCTGAGCTCTTCATAATTACCGGCTGCCTTTAATTCCTTGCGCAATGCTGCGTAACGTTCAACAGTCCGTTGTAATCTTTTTTCACGTTCAATCTTTGCTTTACGTGCCATAAATCTAATACCTAACCTTTTCCTATTTTGTAGTACTTATATAGGAAGTCAATACTAGTATTTTTTGAATCGACTTATACACTAACAAATTAACATCTACATATCAAATTATTTGATTTCATATCTTAAAACAGTCTTCAAACGCTCCGGTTCAACTCGTCTAGCATCTGACAAATAAATTTCACGATGAATCTTAGATTTTCTAACTCGGCCTATTTCATTGGAAAATTGATCCATCAATGCAAAGCTAGCCGGTTCATCATCATACTTACCAACGTGAAGTATTTCGATGGCATCATATGCTGATCGTTGAATTATTCTTAATTCTTCCATTAAAGGTTGGTATTTCTTTTCTTTGACATCTTTGATAGCTTCATCTATTACATTATCCGGTACAAAATCAGGAATGCGCATCATAATATCATACTCAAACTCACTCTTATCCAAACGTTCTAGCTGTTGGCCCTTTTCAGTCAATGACCAAAGTCCTTCTAATGGAAAAACAACATAGTCATCGAATTCTACTTTTTGTGACAGACAATATTTTTTATACATCCCTTTGATTCCATACGAAATCGGATATAACGTCGTCAATCGTTCTTTGAAGGCAGCTTCGTTTGGATCACCAATTCCATGTAATGAAACAAAGCGCTGATTTGGTACTTGAACTAAGACCGCTTTTTTCTTAGGTAGATACAAATTTTTTTCCTGTTTGCGCCATTCATATTTCATATTTTTACCTCAAGTATTTATTTTCAATCATATCATATTATTATTTTCCATATTTTGTAAAAACTTTTTACAAAAATTGACATAAAAATGGTTCAACTTTGTGCTACGTGGTATTATTTATTTAATAAATAAGCCGCTGGGGGATATATCATGAAATTATCAAATTTGATTTTTAGCACAATCGTTAGTTTAAGTGTCTTATTCATGTTTCCTTCAGTAGCCCAAGCTGACACAACTAATACTCTTGATAATTCAGATAACGTCGATATTTTTACCAGTAACACTCCGGACGATTCAGAAGTACAAACTGCCACATCAAACGTTAATGTGACTGTAGTTACTGGATTACTGACACTCGATTCTGTACCTAACTTCAACTTTGGTAATGGTGCATCTGGTAGTACCGTTAATTTAAAAGATAACTCAAGCGATGGAAATATCATTGTCGATGGTAATTCTCAAGGTACCTTACAAGTTACTGAATCTCGTCAAAACTCTGAAGGCAAGACACCTGGATTCAATTTATCAGCTCGTTTGAATGGCTTTAATTCTAATGGTAATCAAATCAACGGCTTCACTATGACACTTAATTCAGAGGGACTATACGATGATAATGGTGACAATATCAGTACTAACTCTGACAAACTTACTACTAACAAAGCAAAACTAGTTGCTGGTAGTGATCAAGAAACCAGCGTGATTAACCTTGCTGCCGGATCATACAAAGCTGGTACGATCAAATCTAGCTTTACAGACTCTGATTCAGCTAGCATGTATATTCCTAAGAAAGCTGACACATTAAGTAAGTCGGTTAAAAAATATGAAAGTTCAATTGTTTGGACTTTAACACCTACACCTTCAGTAAACTAAAAAAATCTTCCTTTAATCGGGAAGATTTTTATTTATAATCTCAAATACTTTGCTTATACCCATATTTTCATACAGTCGCTGATCAACTTCATTGGCAGCTTCATCCAAGTTAGCAGTCACATTTTCCACTTTGATTCTAACTCGATTAAATTTTTGAATAGATTCAATCTGTTGTTTCAAAGGTACAATGGGGACCCGCAAGTTACCCACAGTCTTTTTATTAAACTTAGCCAGTTGTGTTTTACCTAGTGGACTATCTAAAAACGCCTTAAGCCACTGTTTATCTACATATTTGGAATCTACTTTAACCTTGACCGTACTTTTACCATTAACTTTCAATTCAAAATCCGACTTATTTTTACCATAAGTATAAACTTTTGCAATATCAGATAATTTATACATGTCTGCTTCTTCTAGCTTCGAAATATCCACTCTAACTGACAAATCTTCTTGTATTTGAAAGGCCTCACTTTGAACATATCTATTTGGAAGCAGTGCATTGTTATTTTTTTCAATTTCTTTGAGTGATACATTTCTAACGAAACCAGCATACTCATTATTTTTGTTCCAAGTTTTAATCGCCCTATCGGCAACTTGTTTATTAAATATACTTTCCATAAAATTCTTGGACACATAACTATCACTTGCATTAATCATTCTAATGCTTCGATCATCTCTGACTCTAGATTTACGAACAACTAGAATAATACTCATCAACTGTCCAATTTTATTCGAAAGTTGAATTACCGTATCTATCAAACCTCGTTTGATGTAATCATTTTTTAGCGTGCTGTCCCTATCTAATAGCCAGTCGATAACCCCAAAAATCCCATACCCATCTGATTTTATTTGTGACATATCAGTATCGATCTGCTCAAAAATATCGATTGAGAATTCCTTTTGTCTAAACTTCCAAATATTTGATTTTTTGTAATTAATCACAGAAAGGGTCTTATCATATTTTTTATCACTAGCAACATACTTACCATACTTTAGATTAGTATTCGTAGCATCCAAACCATATACAAGAATCAAATCAAAATCATAAAGCGTAGTTTTTTCAAATCCATCTATTTTTTGATCAATATTATTTTTTAAGACATACTCGATTAAATTGCCATGGTTCAAATTATCGATCAGTACACTATCTGACTTTTTTAAACCAGATATTTCATTCATCACATACAGTGCTGGTGAATCTTCAGTTGTTGCATTCATTCTATACCAGGCTTTTACCTCCTCACTTGCAGAAGTTTTTTCTAACTCCAGACAAATTTTTTGTACCTTGTCCATATCAATGATTTTAGGCACCTTATCAGTAAATTTAAAATTAAGCTCTTTAGCCTTTTCGTTAAACATCGGCACTAGTTCTTCAGGATTAGCCTTCAAATACTCCAACATCACAGAGCGATTACCATGAATCACAAAAAGAATCATTGCTAAATGATATTTGATGATGGTGCTTTTATCCATTAACTTCACAAGTTTACTGTAATTAAATTTTTCACCCATTCAATACTCCATTACTACTCAACATTATTTAAAGAATTTATTCAATCCCATTTCACGGTACAATTCTGATTTTGCATCATTCAGATTTTCAGTTATTTTTTTACGAGTATCATTGATAACTGCCATATCTTGATTATAACTGCGAACACCGGCAATTTGAGACGCCAACGGTATAACCGGAACTCTCACCTTAGAAATAGGAAAATCTGCTTGATACACTCGTTTTAACTCTGTTTTTGCAAGTGGTGTAAGTAAGTATTGTGCCAGCCATCGACTATCAAATTTACTATCCTTCAAGCGGATAATTGTTCCAGTGAAGAGTAAGTTTACATAACTCTTAGTAACATAAGATACTTTTTCATGAGTAACTCCATCAATCAAAATATCGTATTTCTGGATCATATTATTTGATACCGGATAGTTCTTCCACATATTTAGCCAATCAAAATCATTCAGGACAAAATCTCCATCATTGTTTCCCATAATTATCCGATATTTGCTTTTACTGTTTCCTTGAGTAGTGTAAATGTGCCCACCCAATATATCTGCGATTTCACCCAGTTCAATTGTCTTGATATTGTAAAATTCACTTCTATGCACTTTTATATCAAACTGTTCGAACTGTTTGTATACTCTGTCTTTCACATAAGCTTCCGGCAACAAATCATAACCGCTATTAACAATCTCATCTATATCAACTGTTCTCACAAAATCAGCATAACTATTATTCTTATTCAGTGTATCCAATATTCTTTTCTTCATGGCAGTGATTTCACTATTATTTTTGTTTCCCCAAGTCATTTCTGAAGCATCAATCATACGAACCTTTTTAAGATTCTTCTTTTTAGCTTTGTCCAAAATTAAAATAACAGCACCCACAAAACCAGCTATCCAACCTAATTGAATAACATCCGTAATCCAGTCATTTTCAATAAGTTCTCTTTTTAGAGGGTTATCCCCTTGTAAATCAAAGATATCAAAGGCAAAAATTCCACGTCCGTCAGGTTTGGTTTTAGATATACCTAATTTTATATAATCATAGATATTCATCCAAGGTAAATTTTCAAATTCTTGAATCCTTTCATTTGAATTGTCAGCGATATACATCTTACGAAAAAATTGGTCAAATCGTATATCTGGTGAAATTGAAATAACCCAATCAAAGTTAGTATCTGACTTCGATGAGATTTTTTTGTGCAAAAGGTTCACATTACTAGCATGTTTTAAATAAGTTACCAACAGTATAACGTCAAACAATGTTGTCACATCATACCCCGTAATCGACTGATGAATATTTATATCTAAAAGATGTAACAATATGTCTCCATAGCCAAATTCAACATCTAAAACCGTTTCATCTTCTTGAACATTAGCAATGTCCATAACCAATTCTGCCATCAAATCATTATCCGAGTTTAGACACAAAGCTAATATTGTTTCAGCATCTTCATCCGGGCCTTGTTTCGCTAATATATCGCATAAATTCCGGATCATTTCCAAATCAATTGTTTTGGGAATATTATCAGAAAAATTTAATTTTTGCTGTTCAGCTTTATCTTTAAACAATGAAACCAATTCACCTGGATGAGACTTGAGAAATTTTATTGAATCTTTTCGATTGTCATGTGTCACAAAAAGAACCATCATAATGTGATAGATTTCCTTATTATCAATTTCACCGATTTTTAAAAATTTTTCCTGTTCATACCTAATGATATTTTTATCCATTGTTTACCCCACTTTCAGTAATTTATCATTTTTTCGGATGAAAAAGCCGGCATTACTGAGTTTTACTAAACTAAATGCATTATATCCCAAATTTTGAAAGAAAGATTTATGAATTTAGAAATATATTGATACTTCTTTTTTGATACTATTCTAGTAGATAATATTGTCGTGGCTATTTATATTCATAAAATAAAGGGGGAAAACAAATGAGATCGTACAAACACTTGATTGCTAAATCATTGCTTATTGCCAGTATAATCTTGGGTGCCTTAGGCACAACTGCTTCCCCCGTAAAAGCAGCTACTGTCAATAATGCTCTACCTGTAACAGATACCACTGCAACTTCAACAGATAGTAGTACTTCACAAACTACTCAAGCAGGAGACCCAGCCTATTCTAACGTTAGTGTTGATATTTTGTCTGGAATTCTAACACTTGAACAAGTTCCAGATTTTGCCTTTGGTTCGACAATGCTTGGTTCAACTGTCAAATTACAATCTAATGTCGTTGATACAACTGACATGTCCAGCTCAACGCCCGTTGGTGAAGATGGTAATTCCAATGGTGTTCTTAAGATGATTGATTCACGTACTGCTCAAAATAATGATGGTACAGGTCCTGGATTTTCATTGAGTGCCTCAATGACTAAGTTAAATCCATATGTTGCTGGTGACAAATCACTAGATGCAATTCTTCACTTGAGTTCATTACCCTTAATTGATCAAAACAAAGAAAATATTGTGTTCAAGAGCAGTGATGCTGACTTAAAGACTAACGCTGGCGATTTAGACAGTGCCACAGCAAGTGATCCTACATTGATCAACCTACAATCAGGAACATATCGTGCAGGTGTAATTCAAGCGCTATTCAACACTTCCGATTCAGCAACTTTAGAAATTCCCAATCAAGATAATGACAACACGAGCGGTACAGTCAAAAAATACAATGCCGTAATAACATGGACCTTAAATGCTGCTCCAGTTGTTAATCCTTAAAACAATTATATTCATCAAAGACCCACGGATAAAAATCTGTGGGTCTTTTTTTAGTTGTTTAAACATGTTTTACTATTAAAAATTTACCAAAGGTTATACAATAAAGTAAGTATTTAAATATTTTTATTTTTAATTAAGTTCGGGAGGATTAACTATGGCAGACTCATTAGATATCCTAGCACCAGTCTC
This sequence comes from Companilactobacillus jidongensis, assembly GCF_003946575.1. GTDB lineage: Bacteria > Bacillota > Bacilli > Lactobacillales > Lactobacillaceae > Companilactobacillus > Companilactobacillus jidongensis. The sequence continues at coordinate 234,857 of NZ_RHOP01000002.1, forward strand.
AGGCAATATCATGGAATTATCATCCGTAAATGACCCTGTCTTCTCCCAAAAAATGATGGGCGAAGGATTCGGAATAGCTCCATCTGACGGGGAAATACGTGCACCTGTCACTGGGAATGTAACCTTCATCGCCGAAACAAAACACGCCTTCGGAATAACTACCAAAGATGGTGCAGAGATTCTCGTTCACTTAGGTATTGATACAGTATCCCTCAACGGTGCTCCTTTTGATTTGAAAATCAAAACTGACGATTCCGTCACTGCTGGTCAAGTCGTTGGTACGGCTGATCTACAAAAAATAACTGCGGCTGGCAAGGGAACTACCGTCGTTGTGGCAGTTACCAATACCAAAGACTATCTCGAGAATATCACTATAAAATCCGGTAAAGTTTCATCCGGAACAACAGCCGCAATCATTCTGCCAAAGGTTTCAGCTGACTTACAGAGTGAAACAACTGTAGATAGTTATCAACAGTTGGCTGCTGAAATAATTAAAGACGTCGGTGGAAAAGAAAACATCAACTCACTTATCCACTGTATAACTCGGTTACGATTTTATTTAAAAAACGACCGATTACCAAATGATGAAGCCATCGAAAACCTAGACGAAGTAATCAATATCGCTCGATCTGCCGGTCAGTACCAAGTCGTCATCGGTACAAAAGTAACTGAGGTCTATAATGCTGTGATCAGCGAACTGGGACCAACCTTCAAAAATCTTCCACCAAGTGAAACTAAAAAGAAGCCAAAGAACATCTATGAACTAATCAAAGATGGATTCAATGACTTCATTGGTGTCCTAACCGGTTCAATGATTCCAATTATTGGTATACTTGGTGGATCTGGAATCCTTAAGGGTATTCTTGGGGCACTAGTTGGATATAATCTGCTCGACAAAACTAGTGGTACTTACCTATTGTTCTCCTCTATTGCTGATTCACTATTTTACTTCCTGCCAATAATCTTAGGATTCACTGCTGCCAAACAGTTAGGATCAAATCCAATTACCATAGCTGTGGTCGGCAGTGTCCTGACCTATCCAGCGTTGATTGCAGCAAGTGGTAATTCGATTCAGTTAACAGTTTTTCGAATTCCAACAAAAATCATCAGTTACAGTTCTTCGGTTTTTCCGATTATTCTTGCCGCTTGGGTTGGTAAATATTTAGAAAAATGGCTCAAAAAAATCATTCCTTCAGTAATTAGGTCTGTTTTCTTGCCAGTAATCGAAGTAACCATTTTGGTGCTAATGATCTATGTTGGAGTTGGACCATTTGTTATCTACCTAAGCCAATTACTTTCTCACGGGGTTGAGTCGATTTACTTTGTCAATCCCGCGTTAACAGGATTCCTAGTCTCAGGGTTATATCAAATAACCGTGGTCTTCGGACTCCATTGGGCAATTATACCAATTGTGGTAAATGACCTCGCCATTAGTGGTCATAGCTACCTCAACGCCATGGTCTCAGTCACGATGGTTGCCCAAGGTGCAGCTGCCATGGCGGTTGCCATAAAAACAAGAAACAAAAAATACCGCGACCTTGCTTGGGCAGCAACAATTTCAGCCTTTTGCGGCGTTACTGAACCAGCACTCTACGGTATTACACTTAGATATAAGCGAGTATTTTTCTTATCAAATATAGGTAGTGCAATCGGTGGATTTTTGACCGGATTCTTCAAAGTAGATGCATATGCCTTTTCCGGATCACTGATCGGCTTTCCAGCCTTTATTAACCCCAGTATAGGTGTCACCTCTAACCTAATTGGTTACGTAGTCGCCCACATCACAACTCTGGTAATTACCTTCGCTATGATAATGCTCTGGGGTTACAAGTCAGAAGACGATATCAATCCTGTCCTCAACTAGAAGGACTTGAAGCCAACCATTGAGAAATGATTAGGCACATATCTTGTTTGAGTATGTTCGAACAATCTGCCGGTATCCGTGTAGACAAACTTAGTTAATGCTCCGACACAATTCATGTCGCCTACATCAAGTACTTGTAGATCACGCTTAGTTGCAGATTCAACCGTGGTAGTTGAACGTTCAGCCGCAATCTTGAATAATTCGTTCTCACGAATATATTCATAGATTGAGTTTTCTGCATCTTCACGCGTCATTTCACCGAGCAAACTCTTACGGAAATAACTATTATCAACGGCCAAAGCTTTACCATCAAATAATCTTAATCGTTCAATAAAATAAGCAACGTCACCTGCATTAAATGAGGTTAGTTGTTCAAGCTTTTCATCCACTTCTACCTCTTCAAAAGTTAGAACTTCCGTGGCAAGGCGTTGAATGAACTTGTTCTGAGGGAAATTTCTTAATGCTTCAAACCCTTCAGTGTTTTCAGCTTGAAAAATAACACGGTCGTCACGAATAGGTTCTAAGACAACGACACCACGTCCCTTTACAGCATAAACAAGCCCGTCACTTTGTAATTCTTTCAAGGCACGTCGGACAGTGTTTCTTGTCACTGCAAAACGTGCCGCAAGTTCTTCTTCACCTGGTAAAGTATTACGTGGTTGGTAGACTTGCTTATTGATTTCTTGCTTTAATGTATCATAAATGTCGGAATATAATTTTTTAGGCATTGTACCTTCTCCTCAATAAACAAATTGTGTGGTATATGTTTAAACATTTTGTATAATAAGTGTTTAAACAAGTAATTTACACTAGAATTATAACATATGATTCAAACTTAGAGCATAACTTATATAAAATAATAATAAATATATTATTACATACTGAACTCAGGAGTGGTGACTAATTATGACAATCATCAATACTTGGACAAAAGAATTTTCGTATTTTCCAAACATCAAACACATAAATCATGGCAAAGCACAAACCATTACAGTCTTTCAGCCTTTGGCTGCGGACAGAATTCGCCTGTTGATCAACAATCAATTTGGCAGGATTCCACTAGAAATAAAAAGTATAAAAATAATCGTAAATGACAATGATTACGATTTAACTATGAACAATAATACTAGTTTTAGTATAGCCTCCAAACGGTGCTTGTGGAGTGACTGGTTGCCAATTCATTTAAAAGGGAATTCGACTTTTGATATTGAAATACGTTCATACAATCATTCGATTCACACACTTGGATCAACAATATCAACCGAACTAGCAGATTCTAATAACTACATAGATGGCGACAATCGATTTTTTTACGGTGTATCGGCGGTCCAATCTGATACTGATGAATTGGTTAATAAAATTGCTTTCTTCGGAGACTCACTAACCAATCAGGGACGATTTACTGCCCCTCTGGCCAAACTATTATCTCAAGAAAATACCGTGACCGCTAATTACGGCATTTCGGGAAATCGATTATTACATAAGGGTAATAGCACATCGATCTGGTCTAATAGTTTTGGACCCGCAGGGGTCAATCGTTTTGAAAAAATGATCAATGAGTTCAATCCTAATACAGTTATCTTACTTGAAGGCACTAATGATTTGTTACTGCCAGGAACAGGAACACCAACCTCAGAATTACCATCAGTGCAGAATATGATGGATGGATACAAAAAAATTGAACAGTATTGCAATGACAGCAACGTTAAACTAATTTGCCTAACATTACCCCCATTTCAGGGTGCAATCATCGATGGTCACGATGCTTGGAGTTCAGAAAAAGAAGCATTGCGTACCGAGATAAATGATTTTATCTTAAGTTTAACCAATACCATCGACTTAGCAACCTTTGTTTGCGATGATTCACAAAAAAAATTAGCTAAGGAGTTTGATAGCGGCGATCATACCCATTTCTCTGATGACGGCGGCAAATTAATTGCTCAATTTTTGGAAACTAGTTTGAGTGGTGAATATATTAATTACTAACAAAATAAGATTGCTTCTAAGAGTACAATCCTTAGGAGCAATCTTATTTTTCTGTATCAATTACTTAGTATTCAAAATCAATTCTAACTTGATCCACGTATTTGCATCTTCTTTTTTAGTCGCCATTATCTCCCAAAAAATAAAAGCCACCAGCTCCATTAGAGCCAGTGGCAAATAGGTTTTTTCGTCCTCAGCGGACAACTGCATACCTAAACGGAATGCGATAATATCTGAGTTTTTCGTCCCCAGCAGACAACTGCGCACCTAAAGCGGAACGCGATACATATCTGATTTTATAGATGCCTATTACATCTTTTTCTTACAAGTTCATTTTACCTATTTAATTGATGTATTTCAACTATGAAGCTCCGTGTTGCAAGTAATTATCTTCGATTGAAAAATGCTTTGAGTGGTGAATATATTAATTACTAAAGTTAGGTTTAATCTAAAATATAATACGATCGGGTATCTTGGCATATAAATTGACCAAGGTACCCGATTTTTTTGGTTCATTCCTTATGATAAGGATTATCAAAAAGTGATAACCACATATACAACATGTCATATAAATATTTTTGTATTTACCTGGTTGCTTATATAATAACGTTCAACAGCATTTCTGTTAGTTTCAAAAATAAATTGTTAATATCATTTTTTGATCAGTTTTCAAACGTATATTGATTAGATAGTACAAATAATTCAGTTTAGCAAAATAATTCTTACAGTATGTGAAATATATAGATAATGTTTAAATATTATAATTTGTTCATGCCATGTTAGACACAATTAACAATATATGAAGATAGAGGGTAAATATTATGAGGTTTCAACAATTAAAACGCGATCCAAACGCTGTAATGAGAAAAAAGCTCGTTAAGTCAAAGAAGAATTGGATTGTTGTAAGCAGTCTTTCTATCGCCGGAGGTTTATTTTTGCTGGGCGGACCAAGTACTGTTGCTAAAGCTGACGTCGCAACTGCATCAGTGAAAACTGAATCAGTTACTCCAAGTGCTACAACGCCTTCCAGTACGGGGACTACTGAAGGAACTACTCCAGCAGCCGATACTAGCGGCAAAACTACAGATACAACAACTACGCCAAGCGTAGAAGATAGTACTACTGCTCCAACTGCCGACTCCACTAAGGACACTACACCAGATACACCAGTCGAAACTACGACACCTGAAAAAGACAATGCTGTAGTAGAAACTCCTGCTGAAGAACCTGCATCTGATACAACTACAGACAGCACAACTGTTAAACCAGCTGCCTTTTTAGCTGCAGCACCTACTGCACTTGCAGATGAAACTACTACTCCTACAGACGGAGAAGACACAACTGCAAAAGCTGCTGAAACTCCTGTCGCCGATCCAACAACTACTGGTGCTGATGGTAGTACTGTTACTGGTGACACAACAACTACAGATCCTACCAAAATAGTTTCTGAAGAAAAAACTTTGGATGCAGACGCATCAACTGTGGAAGCACTTGATGCCGTTGCTCCTGTTGCTGAAGACGCTGCTGTTACAACTGATAGTGGTACAGGTTGGACTTACGATTCAACAAATACAACACTGAATATTACTGGTGCTCTAACCGATTATAAGGGGGGAGATACTGAACATTGGGGTGGCAATACTAGTGCCATCACTACTGTTAATATTTCAACACCAATTGTTGCTCCTGCAGATTCATCATATATGTTTGCTAATATGACAAATCTAACGTCATTTAATAATGACACACTATCTAATCTAGATACATCAGCTGTTACTAATGCAGAAGGTATGTTTAAAAATGACAAAAATATCAGTATCATAGATTTATCAGGAAATGATGTATCTAAAGCTGAAAACATAAGTCACATGTTCGAAAATGACGATCTTCTTACAACTATAAAGTTTTCAGATACTGGTCTTAAAAATATTGTAAACGGTAGTTACGCCTTTGCAAATGACCCATTACTAAGCTCTTTTACTAAACCTAATACCGATATATCCAGTATGAATTCATGGAATGCTTACAATGCAACCGATTTAAAGGCTATGTTTAAAAATGACGTTTCATTAGGAGATATAAACTTAGGGACATGGTCTTGGACGAAAGGAACCGGATCTACTAATGGTTCAAGAAATCCTGCTGAATGGCCAAATACTGGAGATTCATCTATAGGTGAAGGTATGTTCGATGGTACTAATTTAAATAGCATCACTTTAAACTCATATTTATCATTTAGCCCTGGAACAGCTCTGACATCTGATTCAGGATCAACTTGGAGTAATTCCACTTATAATGCATCCTTCTCTGGGATTCCACAATTCAACGGTACTACTTTAGTTAGTGGTATTGCCAAATTATATATAGGTACAGGTATTATAACAACATTAGATGGTTCTACAATTAATGGAGTTACAGATGTAAAACAACGTATGTTTGCATATACTCCTAGTGGAGCTGTACAAAACGGACAAACCGCAACCAACCAAGTAACAATTCACACTACTCAAGGTGATATTGTTGTAATCCAAGACGGACTTGTAGGAACAACTGATCCTGTACAAACAGTAAATGTTCCTAGCACTTGGACATTCAATGGTGTTCCTTACTTTAGAACAAGTGCTGACACAGCTAACGTAGTGTATGGACAAACAAAATCTACTGCTGACGGAATTGCAGATTTTGAAAGTGTGAAAGCATCTGGTAAAACAGGAATGTCTATTCCAACTAATAAAACTGGGCAATCAGTAACAATTGATATTCCAGATTATTATGAGGGTGGAACACAAACCATTACACTAACTGATGATAATCTACCTAGTGGATATACTTTTGCAGATGGATCAGATAAAACTGTTACCGTTAAGTATAATGGTGATACTGCAACCAATCCTTATACATTATCACCTGATGAAATTGAATTAGTTGGTGAAGACGTTCCTACTGACGCTACTATCAATAATCCTAGTGCTACTAACAATGCTGGCAACAACGTAGACACTACTGTTACAGTTCCTGAAGGAACTGTAATTGGTACTCCTACTGATGTTACTGTCTCTGCTCCTGGTTATAAGGACGCTACTGTCAAAGCTATTGTTTCTAAAGATGCTGATGGTAACTACTCTGTTACTTACACTAACCCTGATGGAACTACTAATAGTTCTACTAATGCCGTTGCTTTAACTGGTGAAGATGTTCCTACTGACGCTACTATCAATCCTGTTGTTACTGATCAAGCTGGTAAGAATGTTGATGTTTCAGT
>NZ_RHOP01000020.1 GCF_003946575.1 Companilactobacillus jidongensis
CGAACACAGAAGTTAAGCTTCTTCACGCCGAAAGTAGTTGGTGGGAAACTACCCGCGAGGATAGGAAGCTGCCACGCTGTATTATTCCGGATTAGCTCAGTTGGTAGAGCATCTGACTGTTAATCAGGGTGTCGTCAGTTCGAGTCTGACATCCGGAGTTATATACTTAGGAAAAAACCTAGGTGCATCAGATATTACATCTAGTTCGCAAGAATTAGATGTATTTTTTTATATAAATTAACATTAAATCAGATCTGATAACCATTTTCCTAATTATGGAGAGTTGTCCGAGTGGCTGAAGGAGCATGATTGGAAATCATGTATACGGGTATTGCCTGTATCAGGAGTTCGAATCTCCTACTCTCCGTTAATACTTAGAACTTTATTCGACATGAATAAGGTTCTATTTTTTGATTAATTTTAGTAAGTAAAATAAAAAAGATGAAGAAAAAATCAAAAAAAGTACTTACAAATAAAAATATTATGGTACAATAATATTCGTAAGTTAATTAATTGCTATGCGCCTATAGCGCAATTGGATAGAGTGTCTGACTACGAATCAGAAGGTTGTAGGTTCGACTCCTACTAGGCGCACTACTAAAAAGTCATCAATGAGAATGAACTCATTGATGACTTTTTTCGTGTCTTTAATTAAAAACGTTTTATGTATGACACAAATTATTACCATATCATAATAATTCTTCTTAAATGGTACAAATATATCACTGCAATAAAAAAAGCAGCCTAAAGGCTACTCCTATGCTTCATTAACCGAATTTACAAATTCCTGATAAGAATTTTCTTCACCAGTTTCTGATATCTCAATATTATCTAAAACTGCTGAATGTAAATCGGTTTCGCTGATATCTATTTGGTTTGTGAAGGTGGCGTTGCCAATCAAACGAATTTTACTGTCTTCTTTGTGTGCTGAAAGTTGAATATTAGTTTTGACCATGCCACCTGGGTTGTAGACTGTGATGTCATTATCAGGATCAAAGTAATCATCGTTTAACAATGCAAAGACTAGACTAGTGGCAGACATTCCGGTTCCGCAAGCGTTGGTGAAACCAACACCACGTTCATATGTTTGAACGAATAACTTGTTCGTATCAAGAATCTCACAAAAACTGACGTTGACACCCTCAGGAAAATAAGCATTTGGAGCATTGAGAGCTCGTCCGACCTCACCTAAGTCATCTTCATCAACTTCGTCGACAAAACTGATTAGGTGAGGATTTGGAACAGCTACGGCGGTAAAAGTTTGTTTACTAATAAATTCAGGTACTTTTTCATTGATCATTTCTAACTTGTCTTGATATTCAAATGGCAAATCATCTTTGGCAAATGAAATCGGAGATATCTGAACACTAAATGCAGGAACATTATTGTATAGGTCTTCAGATTTTTTAACGTCGAGATTAGTTTCAAAAGTTTCTACTTTGAAAGAATTTTGATTGAATTTTTCTGACAGATAGCGACTGACCGTTCGTAAACCATTACCACACATTTTAGCCTCACTACCATCGGCATTAATGACACGCATTTGACCAAGGCAGTCATCAAAATTTGAATTGTTAACAACTAATAGTCCATCAGCACCGTTCAAAATCTCATTTTTGGGATTACAAAGTTTAATAGCTAATTGTTTGAGTTCATCATCAGATAATTGATTTTTCAAGTCTGTTTGATCTAGGATGAAAAACTGATTTTCCGATCCATGAACTTTGAGAAGTTGAGCCATTTTTTCCACCTCATTATTATTTAGTTAAAGAAAGTATCATAAATATTTTGAACAGCACGATTTGCATCTTTTGCTTGTGTTCCAATCATGATTGAAATGCGCGATGCTCCTTGGTTGATCATGTGAACAGCGATGTTATTTTGTGTTAGTGAATCAATAATCAACCCGATTGTATTGATGTTGTGGGCAATGCCTTCACCAACTACCATAATAATTGCATAATCGTCGATCCATTCCAAATAATCTGGTTTGATTGTGGCTCTGATTTCAGCACACAATTGTTTGATTGTTGAATCATCAAGTTTACTCTTATCAAAAATAACGGTTAAGTCATCAATTCCTGATGGCATATGTTCATATGAAATACCGTATTTGTAAAAGATTTGAAGAAGTTTTAGCGTAAAACCAACTTCTTTGTTCAACAAGTAGCGGTGAATATATAATGCTGAAAAACGCTTTGAACTCGCAATACCAGTAATCAAGTTGGCAGGATCGAACAAAAATTGCGATGGTACGATCATTGTGCCTGGTGCGGTTGGATTGTTAGTATTCTTAACATTGACGGGAACTTGTCCTTCAACGGCAGGAATAATTGCTTCGTCTTGAAAAACTGAGAAGCCAGCATATGATAATTCTCGCATTTCACGGTAGGACATTTTCTTGATAGCTTGCGGATGATCAACAACGTGGTTATTAGCCACATATATTGCATCCACGTCAGTAAAGTTTTCGTACAAATCAGCTTTGAAACCGCGACTTAGAATTGCACCGGTGATATCAGAACCGCCACGGGTGAAGGTATAGATTGAACCATCTTTACTGTAGCCGAAGAATCCTGGAAAAATAATTTTCACATCGTCAAATTGATATTTTGCCAAGTTAGCATATGTTTCTGGTAAAACATCAGCATTATTTGGTGATCCACCTAGTAAAAAGCCGACTTCCTTAGGATTCATGAACTTAGCTTTGATACCTTCATGATTTAGGACTGCAGCCAAGGTGATAGCGTTCAAATATTCGCCATGTGCTTTGAATGCTGCCATTAGATGATCATTATCTGTGAACTTTTCAGTGGCCAAATCTGTAAGCTTTTTTTGAATTATTTCTAATGTTTCAGGATCTAATTTATAATAATCACAAATTTCTTTGTATCGATCTACTATTTTGTTGTATGTATCTTTATATTCTTCTTTATTTAAAACTTCAGTTGCATATTTGATCAATAGATCAGTAACTTTGATATCTCCATCAAATCGTTTGCCTGGTGCGGATGTGACTACGACTTTTCGATCCTTATCACTACTTACAATATCTATAACCTTCTGGAACTGTTCACCATCTGCTAGGGAACTACCGCCAAACTTGACGACTTTCACATCAATCACCTCATTAATTATTTGAAACATTAATACATTTTTAATGTAGAGTTTAGCATTTTTATGCTTTAAAACAAGATAAATGTTTAAAAAATTAGAAAAAATCGTGAAAATGGTTAATTTACCTTGACGAATTATTAGAGTTGTTATAATCTTTTAACAACAAAACAAAAGAGGTCGCAACTGACATTAGTAAATAAGGGAGTCACTGCATGGCATTGAACTTATTGAAAGGGGACGTTGCCGAAGCGTCGGATTGGCAGGATCCGATGTGCTGGGACGTGTTAATAAGATGACACGAACTGTCGCAGCAAAACGTCGCTGCGGTGCGCTTAGACAATTATGATGCAGAATAACTTTTAATTTTGGATCTCTTTGTTTCAAGCAAAGGGGTCTTTTTTTATCCCATCTCTCCAGAAAAGAAAGGTTGTTTAAAAATATGATTAGTAGTGAATTGAAGAGTTCTAATGGACATTTGATTATTGGCGGTGTCGACAGTGTTGAATTAGCACATAAGTATGGAACTCCATTGGTTGTTTATGATGTTGAACAAATTCGTCAAACAATCAATAGCTTCCGAGCAAGTTTTGAGCAAAGTGGTTTTAAATATGAAATCAGTTATGCAAGTAAGGCTTTCGCTACTGTAGCCATGTATCAGGTTTTGAAACAAGAGCATCTCCACACGGATGTTGTTTCTGGAGGAGAATTATTTACAGCTTTGAAGGCCGGTTTTCCAGCTGATAAGATTAGTTTTCACGGTAATAACAAATCGTTGGAAGAACTAGAAATGGCAGTTGATAATCACATCGGTGTTGTTATTATCGATAACTTCTATGAGATTAAATTATTAGAAAAAGTATTAAATGAAAAAAATACTTCAATTAACGTAATGTTGCGACTAACACCTGGAATTTCAGCTCACACACATAAGTATGATCAAACTGGACAAGTTGATAGTAAATTTGGATTCGATGTTGAATCTGGACAAGCTGAAAAGGCGCTTCAGTTAGTGCTTAAGAATTCCAACATGAATTTGATCGGTATTCACGCACATATTGGTTCACAGATTTTTGGAATCGAAGGCTTTACGATGCTAGCACACAAAATGGTAGAAATCTCTAATAACTGGCATCAAAAATATAATTTTACACCACAAGTTCTAAATCTTGGCGGTGGTTTTGGAATTAGTTATACAGCTGAAGATGAACCAATTGGAGCCGATGTCTTCATCAAACAAATTACTGAAGTTGTCAAAGAGGACATACATAAAGATGGTTTATCATTACCTGAAATCTGGATTGAACCTGGTCGTTCACTTGTTGGACCAGCTGGGTACAACTTGTATACTATTGGATCTCACAAAGATATTCCTAATCTCAAGTCATATATCAATGTTGATGGAGGCATGGGAGACAACATTAGACCAGCATTGTATCAAGCTAAGTATGAAGCAGTAGTTGCTAACAAAATGGGTGCTAAACTTACACAAGATGTTCATGTATCTGGTAAGTATTGCGAATCAGGCGACATCTTGATAGACTCTGTGCAACTACCAGATGTGCAACCAGGTGATGTGTTAGCGATGCTAGATACCGGAGCTTATGGATATTCGATGGCATCAAACTATAATCGTAATCCACGTCCAGCAGTTGTCTTTGCTGAAGGTGGTAAAGCTAAATTAGTTGTTAAGCGAGAATCATTTGATGATTTAACCAAATTAGATTTAGATTACTTATAAAATTTACGTATATATAATAGGTTGAAAAAATTGGAGGAAGTACGATGAGCAAGATGAATGCTGAAGAAATTATTAATTATATTGGAAATTCTAAGAAGGTAACACCAGTTAAGGTTTTTGTTAAAGGTGATGTTGCTAAACTTGAGGTTCCAGCTAGTGTTAAGTCCTTCTTGAATGATTCAACTGGTGTCTTGGTCGGTGATTATTCAGAAATTCAACCATTATTAAATCAAGTTGATGATTATTACATTGAAACAGTTGCACAAAATTCAGCTGTTCCCATGCTGGATATCAAAGGTATCAATGCTCGTATTGAACCAGGAGCTATCATTCGTGATCAAGTCGAAATTGGTGACAATGCCGTTATTATGATGGGAGCCGTGATAAATATTGGTGCTGAAATTGGCAAAGGAAGTATGATCGATATGGGGGCAGTTCTTGGTGGCCGTGCCATCGTTGGAGAAAATTCTCATATAGGTGCCAATTCAGTTCTTGCGGGTGTGATCGAACCAGCTTCAGCTGATCCTGTCAGAATTGGAAATAATGTCACTGTAGGTGCTAATGCTGTTGTTCTAGAGGGAGTTCAAGTTGGTGATAATGCGGTTGTCGGAGCTGGGGCTGTTGTTACTAAGAATGTTGCGCCTAATGAGGTTGTTGTCGGAGTACCTGCCAAAGTCATCAAGGTAAAAGATCAACAAACAACCGATAAGACACACATCGAAAGTACTTTAAGGAAGTTGTAATTATGACTTTATCTGAAGCTGAACTGATCCAGATCAGACGAAACTTTCATCAAATACCAGAATTGGCGTTACATGAAACAGAGACACATAAATATTTATTGCAAGTTATCAAAGCTTTTAAACAAGATTATTTGAAATTAAAAGAAATCCCAGAATTACCAACTGCCTTGTTAGTCAAAGTTAATGGTATCGATCCACAACGAACGATTGGCTATCGAGCTGACATGGATGCCTTACCAGTTACTGAGAACAATGGATTAGCATATGCATCCAAGCATCAAGGAGTCATGCATGCGTGCGGTCACGATCTACATATGACCGTTGCGCTAGGGATTCTAAATTATTATTCAGAACATCAACCAAAAGATGATCTGGTGTTCTTCTTCCAACCAGCTGAAGAAAGTGAAAGTGGAGGCCGACAAGCTTATGATCTTGGAGTATTCAGCGGTGAATATAAGGTAGATGAATTCTACGGCTTGCACGACAATGCCGATTTACCATCTGGTGTCATCGGATGCCGAAACGGAACGCTGTTTGCTGGAACGACTGAGGTGAACGTTATAATTCATGGAACTAGCGGCCATGCAGCATATCCACACGAAGCCAATGATGCAGTCGTTATAGCGGCTAATTTTATTACACAGGTACAGACGATTATTTCCAGAAATATTGATCCAACAAAATGCGGAGTTATTACTTTTGGTAAGCTTGAGTCTGGCACAATCAGAAATATCATCGCTGGTACAGCAAGGATTGAAGGAACCATTCGTGGTTTAACTCAAGACATGATTGAGTTCATTCGTCAACGTATTGTGGAAGTAGCCCACGGATTGGAATTGTCATTCAATGCTAAGATCAATCTAGAGTTTAATCAGGGTGGATATTATCCAGTAGAAAATAATTCTGAATTAACGACTCGATTTATTAATTATATGAAGCAATCAGATGCCAAGTACCAAGATATGGCACCAGCAATGACCGGTGAAGACTTCGGTTACTTATTGAATAAGATTCCCGGAACCATGTTCTGGTTAGGAGTCGATAGTCCAGGATCATTGCATTCAGCAGACTTTTTACCAAATGAAAAGGCGATTAAAGATGGTATTGCAGCATTTACTGGCTTTTTAAATTACCGAATGAACTCGGAGGAAAATTAGATGTTAGAAAATGTAGATTTAATGACCGCAATTGTCACCCCATTTACGGATGATGCAAAAGAAATTAATTATAATGCACTAGAAATTTTAACGAATCATTTATTAGATACAGGTAGCAAAGGATTTGTTATCGGTGGTACTACTGGTGAAACTCCAACTTTAACAGAAGACGAAAAATTATCACTTTATTCACATTTTGTTGAAATCGTAAATGGTCGTGTTCCTATAATTGCTGGAGTTGGTAGTAACAGTACACAGGGTACGATCGACTTCACTAACAAGGTTGCTGAAATCAAGGGTATCGATGCTGCCTTGGTAGTTGTTCCTTATTACAACAAACCTAATCAACGAGGGATGATTGCTCATTTTCAAACAGTTGCTGATAATGTTCCTTTGCCAGTAATTATCTATAATATTCCCGGTAGAACTGGTGTCTTGATGGAAAAAGAGACAGTTGTTGAATTGTCGAAGTATCCTAATATTGCCGGAGTAAAGCAATGTAATACGATTGCCGATTTGGAATATATTGTTGAACATACCGCCGATGAATTTGCAGTTTATAGTGGTGAAGATGCTCAAGCACTGTACGCAAAGGTTCTTGGTGCCAATGGTGTTGTCTCAGTTGCCTCACATGTTTACGGTGAACTGATGAGTGAAATGTATCAACGATTGGATGCTGGAGATTACAAAGCAGCAGGTGCTATTCAACGTGAATTAACTCCTAAGATGGCTGCATTATTCATGTATCCATCACCATCACCAACTAAGGCAGCCTTAAACGAGATAGGTTATCATGTTGGCGGATGCCGTTTACCAATTCTTTCATTGAACGATGAAGAAAAAGATGTGTTATTCAATAAATTAAATATTCAGGAGGTAATCAAGTGATAAAAATAATCGTGTCCGGATTCAGTGGTTCTATGGGTCAAAAGGCCGTTAAAATGGTTAACGATAATGAAAATTTTCAGTTGGTAGGAGCGTTTAATCCTATTGTGAAAGATCTTTCGCCAGCAACTTATGGATTAGATGATTCAGTCAAGATCTACAATGACTTAACACAAATTGATGTAGATGCTGACATTTGGGTCGACTTCAGTATTCCAAAAGCCGTTTTTGACAATACTAAATTTGCGATTGAACATGGTTATCGTCCAGTCATTGGAACTAGTGGTTTGAGTGAAGAGCAAGTTAATGAATTGAAATCATTGGCTGATAGCAAAAAAGTTGGTGGTATCATTGCCTCAAACTTTGGAATCTCAGCGGTATTAATGATGAAATTTGCTCAAGTGGCCGCTAAGTATTTTGACCAGACTGAAATTGTTGAAACTCACCATCAAGATAAGCTCGATTCTCCTTCAGGAACGGCATTGAATACAGCACGGTTGATCCATGAAGTTCAACAAAAAGACCAGTCAGAGAACCCTAATGAGTCCGATCCACTAGGAACACGTGGTGGCGATTATCATGGTATTAAGATTCATGCGATTCGTTTACCAGGTTTCATTGCTGATGAAGAGGTAATCTTCGGAAGCACTGGTGAGAATTTGGTTATCAAACAGAGTACGACCGATCGTGAATCATTCATGAAAGGTGTTCAATTAGCTATTAATGAAGTTATAAAAAGTAATGAATTAATTATTGGATTAGAAAAAATTATTTAACGGAGATGTTCATATGCCAGAATTAGCAAAGAGTGTAGCAAATATTGAAAACGAATTAGTCAAACCTTTTGGAGACAATAAAATTCTTGCCTTCAACTCTAAAATTGCTGGAATCCCAGGAATTGTCAAATTAACCTTGGGTGAACCAGACTTCAATGTTCCAGAACATGCCAAACAAGCGGCAATTAAGAGTATCAACGATAATCAATCACATTACACACCACAAAAAGGAATCCTTGGATTGCGTGAGGCTATCAGTAATTACTTAGCCACTGACTACGGTGTTAAATACGATCCTGAAACAGAAGTGATTGTAACTATTGGTGCTACTGAAGCTATCTTCACTTCTCTTTATACGATTCTTAATCCTGGTGAAAAGGTTATTGTGCCAACACCAACATTCTCAATGTATATGGACGATATCAAACTAGTTGGTGGTGTTCCAGTTGAAGTCGATACCTCAGATGATGGCTTCAAGATTACTCCTGAAAAATTAGCTAAGGTTATTGATGAAGAAGGTCCAGCGGCTAAGGCATTGATCATCAACTATCCTGGAAATCCAACTGGAGTTGTCTACACTAAAGCTGAATTGGAAGCGTTAGCTGATGTTGTTCGTGACAAGGGAATATATGTCATCTCTGATGAGATATACAGTCAGTTAGTCTACGGTGAAAAACATGTCTCATTTGCTAGCGTTTTACCAGGTCAAACTATTTTGATCAATGGACTAAGCAAGTCACATGCAATGACTGGTTACCGTATTGGCTACATTGCTGCACCTAAGGGATTTGTTGAACAAGCTGCTAACGTTCACTCATTTGCTATTACATGTCCTTCAAATCCAGCACAATTTGCTGCAGAAGAAGCGTTGAAGAATGGCCATGAAGATCCTGTTGAAATGCGCAAAACGTACAAGATACGTCGTGACTATATCGTTGATGCTTTGAACAATATGGGTTACGAGACAATCAAGCCAGATGGTGCTTTCTATGTATTTCCTAAGATTCCCGCAGGAACTGGTTTGAATTCAAACGATTTCTGTTTAAAGCTAGCTAAAGAAGGAAAAGTCGGTGTTATCCCTGGTGACGCCTTTGGTGATGCCGGTGAGGGTTACTTCAGAATTTCATATGCAACCTCAATGGAAGATATTAAAGAAGGTATGAAACGTCTCGCAAAATTTACAGATAAATTATTACAAAAAAACTAATTAAATAAGAATTTTTGCTATAGTATATATATACAAAAGAAAATAGGAGAGTACGTTATGCCAAAATTAGATTCATCTGTTAAAAATGTTGTAAATGAAACAATCGCACCGTTGGGAATTTCACAGATTAGATTTTTCGCACAGAAATTCGCTAAGATTCCTGGAATTATCAAATTGACATTGGGTGAACCAGATTTTAATGTACCCGAACATGTTAAGCAAGCAGCTATTAAGAGTATTCAGGATAATGATTCCCACTACTCAGAGCAACGCGGAACAATGGGACTTAGAAAAGCCGTATCAAGTTACTTGAAGCAACAATATGATGTTGAATACGATCCAGAAAATGAAGTTATCGTTACAATTGGTGCCACTGAAGCGGTCTTTGTATCACTAGCGGCCATCATCAACCCTGGTGACAAAATCATTGTTCCAACACCTACATTTGCACTCTACTTGCCAATCATCAAAGTTCTAGGTGGAATTCCTATTCAAGTTGACACAACTCCTGACAATTTCCGCTTAACTGGTAAGAAGCTAGCTGAAGTTATTGAACGAGAAGGAGAGGACAATGTTAAGGCATTGATTTTAAACTTCCCTGGTAACCCGACAGGTTATGTCTATTCAGAAGATCAATTAAAAGAAATCGCTGATGTTATCAAAGACAAACCAATGTATGTTTTATCGGATGAAATTTATGCTGAACTAACATATGGTCGTAAGCATGTTTCTCTTGCTAAATTACTTCCTGGTAAGACAATCTTGATCAATGGACTATCAAAATCACATGCAATGACCGGTTACCGTATCGGTTACGTAGCTGCACCCGCTGATTTCGTAGTTAATGCCGGTAAGATGCACGCATATACTGTAACGGCTCCATCAAATCCAGCCCAATATGCTGCTCAAGAAGCATTGGAAAATGGTATTGATGATCCAATTGCAATGCGTAAGATCTATCAAGAACGTCGTGACTACATCGTTGAACAACTGAATGATATTGGATATAAGACATTATTACCAGAAGGAGCATTTTACACATTTTCAGCTATTCCTGAAAAATTTGGCTTGAATGATGTTGAATTTGCTACAAAACTTGCTGAAGAAGGAAAAGTTGGTGTTACACCAGGTTCGGCCTTTGGTAAGGGTGGGGAAAATCACTTCAGAATGTCTTACGCATCATCAATGGAAGATATTCAAGAAGCAATGAAACGTCTACGTGCGTTCACAGAATCATTAGAAAACTAAATTAAGATATAAAGGATGAATATTATGAGTGAAGGTTATGAAGTAGCTATTTTAGGTGCAACGGGTGCCGTGGGAACTCGTCTAATTCAACAATTGGAGCAGTCAACAATTCCTGTATCAAAGATAAAATTGTTGGCATCAAGCCGATCAGCTGGCAAAAAGCTTCAATTCAAGGGTGAAGACGTTGTTGTTGAAGAAGCTAAACCTGAATCGTTCGAGGGTGTAGATATTGTACTTGCATCTGCTGGTGGATCAGTTTCAAAGAAATTGTTACCTGAAGCAGTTAAGCGTGGTGCTGTTTGTGTTGATAACACTAGTGCATTCAGAATGGAACCTGATGTTCCATTAGTTGTACCCGAAGTTAATGAAAAAGCTCTCTATAATCATCATGGTATTATAGCTAATCCTAATTGTTCCACAATTCAAATGATGGTTGCACTAGAACCAATCAGAAAAGCTTTTGGTTTGAAGCAGATTATTGTGTCAACATATCAAGCTGCATCTGGAGCTGGTCAAAGTGCTTTGAATGAATTGTATAGTGAAGCTCAAGACTATTTAGATGGCAAAGAAATGTCAGCTGATATTTTTCCAACAGCTGGGGATAAGGAGCATTATCCATTAGCATTTAACTTGTTGCCACAAATCGATGTGCTGGAAGATAATCTCTATTCACATGAAGAGTGGAAGATGATTCATGAAACAAAGAAGATTATGCTTGGTGACATGGATGATCCTAAGATCAAGGTTACAGCCACATGTGTCCGTGTTCCTGTTCCAATCAGTCATGGTGAATCAATCTATATCGAAGTTGAAGATAAGGAGAATGCGAGTGTCGAAGCTATTCGTAAGTTGATCGACGAGGCTCCTGGTGCAGTTCTTCAAGATGATCCTGAACACCAAGTATATCCACAACCAATTAATGCAACTGGCAAGCGTGATACATATGTTGGTCGTATTCGTCCAGATCTTGAAAACAAAGGCGCATTCAACATGTGGGTTGTCTCAGATAACCTACTAAAGGGTGCTGCATGGAATACAGTACAAATCGCTGAAAGATTAGTTGCTGATGATCTTGTTGAAGTTAAATGATAGTATTTATTAATTGGGTCTTGTTTGGTAGCATGGAGAATATGCCACCTTACGGGGCTTTTTTATGTTTTAAAGGAATTATAGAGGGGTGACGTATATGGAGGAAGTAGAGACCGATACAGGTTACACAACATTTAGGGATGGAGTTAGAAGTTGTTTGCCAACAGTACTAGGATATTTAGGAATTGGATTTTCATTTGGAATTGTTGGCATAAATTCACATTTGAATTTGTTTGAAATAACACTTATGTCTGCCATTGTTTACGGAGGAAGCTCACAGTTTGTTATGTGTGGCTTATTATTGGCGAATACGTCAATTACTGGTATCGTTATGACGGTGTTCTTAGTTAATCTCAGACACTTATTGATGAGTATGACGGCTAGTCCACACTTCCGTGAAGAGTCATTATTGAGTAACATTTCAGTTGGTTCGCTGTTAACTGATGAATCATTTGCGGTCTTTTCAACGACAGTTGCACAAGAAAAACACTTCTCATTACGTTGGATGGAAGGCTTGAATGTTACGGCCTATCTTACTTGGATCGTTGCAACTTTTTTGGGTGGATTAGTTGGCAACTTCATTAGTAATCCAGAACAATTTGGTTTAGATTTTGCGTTGACAGCCATGTTTGTCGGTTTGTTCTTAACGCAGTTCGAATGGGAGCTGTCTAAGAATATGAAAAAGTCAATTATGGTTGTTGCGACAGTGGTTGTCAGTTTGTATATTCTATTGTCATTTGTAAGTTCTTCACTAGCTGTGATTATTTCAGCACTTTTGGGTTGTTTGGTAGGAGGCTTAGCATATGATAAGTAAAAGTGTTTTATTGCTATTAATTGGTAGTGCCTTGGTAACTTGGATACCACGTATTACACCATTTATTCTGGGTAAGATGGTCAAGTTTCCCGCCATTGTAACTAGATTCTTACAGTATTTACCATTATCAATACTGTGTGCATTGTTATTGGAGACTGTTTTTAATGCAAAAGCTGGTAGTCTTGCAACGCCTAAGTGGGATGTGGTTATTGCTCTAATCCCAACCGTTATAACGGCTGTTTGGCTTAAGGACCTAATGAAAACTGTTGTTGTCGGTATTGCGGCAATGGCTTTGGTTAGGTTGGTAATTTAATTCAGAAGTTTATAATAGTAGAGGATTCCATAGGGATTCTCTATTTTTTTGATGAGGTAATAATTTTGAAACGATATGAAGCACATCATCTTTTTCAATTGCGTGAAATTGCAATTGGATTAACTTTTATCGGTGGATTCATCGATGCCTATACATTTGTTTCACGGGGGCGAGTTTTAGCTGCTGGTCAAACTGGAAATATTATTTTTCTAAGTGTTGATATAGCTCAGAGAAATTTACCGAGTGCATTTACTAAGTTAATGACTATGATATTTTTTGTTATTGGTATTTTTATTGTCGGGTATTTTAGAAACTCAAATCGTCGTTCGCACTATTGGCGTTTACCATTCTTAGTGGCAGAATTAACAGCATGTTTAGTTATTGGCTTTTTACCTAAGTCAGTACCTAATCTCTATATAACACCACCGCTAGCATTGGTAATGGCAATGCAAACAGCTTCATTTAGTAAAATTGAAGGGAATAGCTATAATAATGTCTTTTCAACTGGTAATTTGAAGAAGTCGATTAACAGTCTTTCTGATTACATGTTTGGTACTGACCACGATATTTCGAGTTTAAGAACAGCGTTAATTTATATTGAGTTAGTTTTTGGTTTTGCTGGAGGAGCAATCATTTCGGCATTACTTCAATTACTATTTGGAGTTCGGACTATTTGGATTGCTGCAATATTCATTGTTATTGTTGGTAGTTATTATGCAATGTTGTTATATCGCCGGGATCAAGTAAAATCTAGTTAGTTATTGAGGATGTTCCGGCTAGAAATCAAAAATTTTCCAAAGTAATATTTAATTTTGGAAACACCCTATACAGCCATAATTTTTTTATTTGCGTAAATATCTAATAATGATTTAAACTACTATTAAATTGCTTTTACAACAGGAGTCTTAAATTGAGAAAAACTTTTGAAATTTTTTCTGAAGGTGTGTTGAATCTATTTGCCAATGTAGGCGTGGTGATACCGTATTTCTTTTGTCTGTCTTTGTACAACAATAATAAAAATATAGCGGCGTATGTCTTACCGTTCTTAATGCTGTATACATTTCGTTCCATCGGAATGTTATTAACGGTTTATATACCATTTTCAGCAAGCACAATGTTGATAGTATCTAATCTGTTCGGAATAGTTGGTTCAGTGTTGATAGTTGGTGCCTTGAATCCTGTTTTTGGTATCTTGGGCGGGATACTTTTAGGATTAGCCTCAAGTTGGATCTGGCCGTATTTTTTGACAGTCAGGACCAAAGGTAAGATCATTAATGACTTTCATATAACCAAGCTTCATTGGCAAGGTTCATTAGTGGCAATGGTAATTCTAGGATTAGTTGAATGGCTTTCGGTTAAGTACAGTAGCTATAACGTAGCCTTTGTTTTGTTAGCTGTCTTTTTCGCCATTTCATTGTATGGAAGTTACACAATGAAAAACAAAATCAGCTTTTATCATGACGGTAAATTACCTGAACATGACAGGAACTATTCAATTATTGGTGTTATCTTCATTACTATCTTAGTTATGCTGGTCTTTGCAATTCGTTATTCTAGACTTAAGACTATTCCGCATGTTTGGGACTTGGGTATTGGCGTAGTTTCACTAGTTGGATTATTGATCCTATTGATGTATCAACTAAAGATTCATCGTAATTTATATCCATTGAGTCTGGCTTCGATAAATCGTGGAATCGTTATGAATTTTGTACTGTTGTATACGATTTTTGATAGTAGTCTACGATTTGGATTTAGTACTTTATTGGCGGTTTACTTGATCTATTTGGCTGGATTTGAATTCGGACCATTTATTCTCAAGAAACATTTGAATCTCAGATATCCGTTTTTGATACTGGGATTAATTCTTTCGTTCTTTAATATTACATACTTCGTCGGAATCTTGTTATGTGCATTATTTGTCGGCTCAGATAATTCGATTCTTAACAATTCACTATACAATGATCCGAAGATTGAATCAGAACGAGCCTTTTTAGTTAAATATCAATTATCAGCCGTTGGTAATATTTCACAACAGTTGTTCTATATGATAATTGTTTATTTGTTAGGATATATGTACCGTGTTAATGTTTTAGACTTCTTCAATGTCAACGGCAAAGTAGATTCATCATTATTGCTTATAGTTCGACTAGCGGTAACTTTTGGTGTGTTAGTGTCAGCGTGCGTTACTTATCTATCGACAAGGTCAAAAAAGAGAGCGTAACAAAACACGTTATACTCAGAAGTTGTGATTTTGTGTTAGTCCACACTACAAGTTTCTATGCTGTTTTCATATTATTGTTCAGTGTCATTTGTCCATCCATGATTTGATAGACATTATCCGCAAATTCAATCAAACGTAGGTCATGCGTTACGACGATTACGGCTGTATCTTGTTCACGAGCTAATGTTTGAAAAATTTTACCTACCTCGGCCACACGTTCGCTGTCTAAGGCAGCGGTTGGCTCATCAGCTAAGACAATATCAGGTCGAGTATATAGTGCTCTGGCGATTGCTACACGCTGATTTTGCCCACCAGATAATTCACCTGGATATTTATTTTGTAATTCTTCAATATCCAGTTGTTTCAATAAGACATCTAATGAAAGATTGGTTAGATTATGTTCTTTCTTAACTTTTTTGACTAATTGAAACTGCTCTTTAACGGTCAAATAGGGGATTAGGTTGTGTGCTTGTAACACGAAACCAATTTTGTTTAAACGCATGGCATCACGTTGTCTGTTGGACATTGATTTAACTGCTTTTCCTTCCAGTTCAACATTGCCAGTCGATGGTGTTTGCAATCCGCCAGCAATAGTTAAAAAGGTGCTCTTACCAGAACCGGATGGTCCGATAACTAGATTGAGTTCACCCTTTTGGGCTGTGAAATTGACATCCTTTAGAACGTGAACCCGACTAGAACCTGTTCCGAAGTATTTGTTGATGTTGTTTAATTGTAAAGTTGTCATAAATTATCCTCCAATTACACTGACTGGGTCGACGTGTAAGATTATTCTAATGGGAATGAGTGAACCTAATAGTCCAGTTAAAACTAGCCCGATACCAATCGCAGAAAGAATCGGTATGTTAAAACTAATTGGAACCGCGGCAGGCATGGCAATAGCCGTTATGGCAGTTAACATGATGCCGATCAACAAGCCACTGACGACCAGTGTTATTGATTGTGAAATAGTTGCTCCAACAAGAGTTTTGGCTGGAATACCTTGAGCTCTTAAAACAGCGTAATTTTGAATTTTTTGAATTGTTAAAATATACAAGAACACCGCTATAACGATAAGAGATATGATCATCAAGAAAGCAATCATGAAGGTAAAGGTTGAATTTTGAGCTGAATAACCTGGTAATTTAGAAATAAAGGCAGATATTGAATAGGTCTTTAATTGTTTGTTCGCAGTTTTGAAATTGGCGTTTTTTGAAACAATTGCACTGGCAATAACTTGGCTGTTGCCGTTCTTTAATGTTTTCCAAGTTGAGATGTTGCCGTAGACCACTGGAGCAATATTTAATTTAGCATTTTTGGTGAATCCAACAATTGTGTATTTTTTATTGTTGGAGTTGAATTGAATTTTGTCACCAATCTTGTAACCGTCAGTCTGAAATTTATCATCAACGACCACTTGATCAGACTTGTTTACTTTGTGTCCTGAGGACAATACTAAGTTTTTAGCGATAAATTGATTATCTTTGAGACCTAGGAATTGTGCTGATTCATTAGTTCGACCAGATTTCTTTGCCACTACGGCAGTTTGTCCAATGTAAGCTTCTTTGGAAGTTATCTTAGTCTTTTTTACCTCGTCCTTAGTGATCATTGATTGAGTCATGCTAGTATTGGAATCTTTATCAAGTACAACGCTACTGATATTCCATGAATCGATAGCATCAGTATTTTGCTGAGCTAATCCCATTGCTAAACTAGTTAGGATAAAAATCAAATAACAGATAAGTACGATCATGCCGATAATTAAGCCATATCTAACTTTTTCCTTTTTTATTTCTTTAATTGATAAGAACATTTAATCATCCTCTTTTGCCAATGCGTGCAAGACATTAGACAGTTTCTTTAAAATCATTTTTTGTGACTGTGGGTCGATCATTGTTTGTTTAATGGCATCGTGAATCATGATCTGAGTTGCCCAGAAGTATTCGTCTCCATTTATCAATTGATTATTGAAAGTGGAAATAAAAAAGCTCTCGTTATAGAGCATGTGCATTTTTACTAAGGTGTAGTAACGACTGTCAGTGCTTCTCTTAACGAATTCTTTGGTTTGCTCAACGTAATCCGTTGGTGTTAATTTTTTACTAGTATCAGTTGAAATATTTTGGTGAATTTCTTTTAGGGCGTGATGATAAAGATATTCGTAGGCATCTCTAAGATCGTCAAAATATTTGTAGAACGCTCCACGAGCAATACCGGATTCGTTAACAATGCGTGATACTTGTGCATCCGCAAGCGTGTGATTTGAAAATTCATTTAATAGTGTATCTAATATACGTGTTTGTTTTTCGTTATCTAGGTTCTTAAAAGTATTAGAAACCATGGTTCCTCCTTTGTGACACTGTGTCACTTTTATGTATGCTGCAATTATATTTGGTAAGTGACACAGTGTCAATGGATTTCACTTAACTTTCGATAAACGAATAATACTTTTCTATATATTATTGGCATAAAAATTAAAATATTCAAAATAATTACCTAAATTTAAGTCTTGATTTTTTGGATAAATTTAGGGTTGTTTTTATGAAACATTTTTTAAAAATATTTTTATCACTATAAAACACATACCATATATAGTGTGAAACAAATTACGACTGCCACTAGATATTGATTTTAGGATATTTACCCAATATAATAGAGCCATTCACTTGAAAAGGGTTGTGTGTAATATGTACGAAGTAAAAACTCAAAATATACTGGATACTTTGAAGAGTATTCCAGTTTTAAAAAGATGTGGGGATAAAACTAGTTTCTATCCTTACAAAATCGAATTTGTACTAAATAAATTGACTGATGATCAAGATAAAATCAAAAAAATTGAGAATGACTTGGTATATAAGTATCAGGATTCCTTTGTGATTGAGACATCTCAATTACATGATGAAATCATCGGATTGTTAAAAAAATACCATCTAGCCGGCCAAGCTGATGAGTATCAAGAGTATTTTGAAGCTGAGCAACAGAACTTTGAAGATGCCACTAACGTTGAAGCTAATATCAATAAGTTGTTTGGTAACAATGAACGTATTGTCCACGAAAATGCCAATAAGGACAGTAATATCTTTAATACACAGCGTGATCTTGAAGCTGGGGTCACTAGTCGTGCTTTAGGTCTTAAAATGTTGCCAGAACTAGTTGCCAAAGCACACTTAAGAGGTGATCTACATTGGCACGATCTGGACTACTCACCAGTTACACCAGAAACCAACTGCTGTTTGATCGACTTTGACGAGATGCTGACGAATGGTTTTAAGATTGGAAATGCTTGGGTATCATCACCTAGATCTATTCAAACGGCGACTGCACAAATGTCACAAATTATCGCCAACGTGGCATCATTACAATACGGTGGCTGCTCTGCCAATCGAATCGATCAATTGTTAGCACCATATGCACAATTAAATTTTGACAAGCATATGAAAGATGCGCAAGAGTGGGTCGTTGAAGATAAACGTGAAGAGTTTGCCAAAGCCAAAACTAAAAAAGATATTTATGATGCTATGCAAGCTCTTGAATATGAAATCAATACATTATATTCATCACAAGGACAAACACCATTTACAACAATTAACTTTGGACTTGGTACTAACTGGATTGAACGTGAAATTCAAAAATCTATTCTTAAAATTAGAATCAAAGGTTTGGGTAAAGAACATCGAACAGCTATTTTCCCCAAACTAACATTTACCGTTAAACGTGGATTAAACTTGAACCCACAAGATCCAAATTATGATATTAAGTTGCTTGCATTGGAATGTTCGACTAAGCGGATGTATCCGGATCTTTTGATGTACGACAAGATCAAAGAAATTACTGGAAGCTTCAAAACACCAATGGGATGCCGTTCATTCTTACAAGGATGGAAGGATGAAAATGGCAAAGAGGTGAATTCCGGTCGTATGAACTTAGGTGTTGTTACGGTCAATCTTCCTCGTGTTGCTCTTGAGGCCCATGGTGATAAGGATTTGTTCTGGGAGATTTTTGAAGAGAAGATGAAGCTCTGCAAATCAGCACTTGAATATCGTGTTGAACGTACCAAAGAAGCAAAGCCAGAAAATGCACCGTTATTGTACATGTATGGAGCTTTTGGCAAGCGTCTCAAGGCCACTGACAGTGTGGATGAACTATTCAAAAATCAACGTGCTACCGTTTCACTAGGTTATATTGGACTGTATGAAGTATGTACAGAGTTCTTTGGTGATCAATGGGAAGATAATCAGGAAGCACACGATTTTGCTGAGAGTATTGTTCGTGCATTACGTGATAAGTGTAGTGATTGGGCAGATGCCAGTGGCTATCATTACAGTCTTTATTCGACACCAGCTGAATCTTTAACTGATACATTTTGTCGTGATGACATTGAAAAGTTTGGTCGGATTCCTGATATTACAGATAAGGAATACTATACAAATAGTTTCCACTATGATGTTAGAAAGCATCCATCACCATTTGATAAATTAACCTTCGAAGAAATTTTTCCACATTATGCGTCTGGTGGATTTATCCACTACTGTGAATACCCTAATTTGAAACAAAATCCTAAAGCTTTAGAGGCTGTGTGGGATTGGGCCTATGATCACGTTGGTTATTTAGGCACGAATACTTCAATTGATCAATGTTTCAAATGTGGATTCAAAGGCGAATTCAATGCGACTGCCCGTGGATTTGAATGTCCACAATGTGGTAATCATGATCCTCAATTCTGTGATGTTGTTAAACGTACTTGTGGTTACTTAGGTAATCCTCAACAACGTCCCATGATTCATGGTCGACATGTTGAAATTGCTTCACGTAAGAAAAATATGACTTCGGAGATGATAGAGAATGCCGCAAGATACGAGAAAGCCAAACAATCCGACTCCTAAAGAATGGTTAGCGAAGAATCTTAGTCAACAATATATTGCTGATTATAAACCGTTTAATTTTGTGGATGGAGAAGGCGTTCGTTGTAGTTTGTATGTAAGCGGCTGTCCATTTAAATGTCCCGGTTGTTATAACGTGGCCGCTCAGAATTTTCGCTATGGTAAGCCATATACACAGGAATTGGAAGATCAAATCATAACGGATATGAGTAAGGATTATGTTCAAGGCCTGACACTTTTGGGTGGAGAACCATTTATTAATACTCAAGTTTGTTTAAAATTATGTAAGAGAGTTCGTCAAGAATTTGGTGATACCAAAGATATTTGGTCCTGGTCTGGCTACACTTGGGAAGAACTACAAAAGGATTCTGATGATAAATTGGAATTGTTGTCACTGATCGATATTCTGGTCGATGGACGTTTTCTCAAAGATAAAATGGATCTAACATTACAATTTAGAGGAAGTTCTAATCAAAGAATTATTGATGTTAAGAAGTCATTGGCTGATAGACAAATCGTCATTTGGGATAAATTAGTTAAATAATTGTTAATGTAAATTAAAAGAAATGGTCAACCGCTTGTTTTGGAAGTGGTCGACCATTTTTATTTTGACATAAATATTTATAGATATTTAGGAAGACCTAACTAAATACTTTACTTCCGAATGAATCGCCTTATTATGTGGTCATAGGAGGCAAAGAAGATGAAAGATATCGTAACGGCTTCAAAAAAAGAAAAGTTGATTCACTATGCTAATGGACCTTCACTTGAAGAGATAAATAGCACGGTCGATATTCCCAAGGGTAATAACTTTTGGAAGAATCTGATGGCATTCTCAGGACCTGGTGCTCTGGTAGCAGTAGGCTACATGGATCCAGGTAACTGGGTAACATCTATCGGTGGTGGTGCAGAATATGGATATTTATTGATGTCTGTTATTCTGATTTCGAGTTTAATCGCCATGTTATTGCAATATATGGCGGCTAAACTGGGAATAGTTACACAAATGGATCTGGCTCAAGCGACACGGGCTCATACGGGTAAGACCTTAGGTATCGTCTTGTGGATAACCACGGAATTAGCAATCATGGCAACTGATATTGCTGAAGTTATCGGAGGCGCTATTTCTCTAGAGTTATTATTTGGATTACCATTAGTCATTGGCGTTTCACTCACAGTATTCGATGTATTGATATTATTATTGTTAACTAAATTGGGTTTCAGAAAAATCGAAGCCATCGTTGTCTGTCTGATCATAGTCATACTAGTAGTCTTCTTGTATGAGGTGGCAATTGCAAAACCAAATATGGCAGAAGCTATGGCTGGTTTCATTCCACAACCAAAAATCATGCATCCTGGTGAATTAACAATGGCATTAGGTATTGTTGGAGCCACTGTTATGCCTCATAATTTGTACTTACACTCATCAATTTCTCAGACACGTAAGTTCGATCACAGTAATGAAGATGATGTTGCTAAAGCAGTTAAGTACACAACTTGGGATTCAAATATTCAATTAGGTGGAGCATTTATTGTCAATTGTTTACTATTATTACTTGGTGCTGCAATGTTCTTTGGCAAACCAACTGAACAATTGGGAACATTTGGTAATTTGTATGCCGCATTACAGAATCCTAAAATGGCAGGCGCCGTTGCATCACCAATTCTTTCGATCCTGTTTGCGGTGGCATTATTAGCATCAGGTCAAAATTCCACTATTACCGGAACTTTAACAGGACAAATTGTTATGGAAGGCTTTATTCACATGAAGATGCCACTTTGGGCACGTCGTCTGGTAACTAGATTACTCTCAGTCATTCCTGTTCTCATTTGTACAATCATGTACGGTGGTAAGGAGACGGCACTTGATAGCTTGCTGGTTAACTCACAAGTATTCTTGTCAGTTGCACTTCCTATTTCAATGATTCCATTGACAATTTTTACTAGTTCAAAGAAGATCATGGGCAAGAGATTCGCTAATAAAATGTGGATCACGATACTCGCCTGGTCATGCACAGTTATATTGACAGTTTTGAATTTACAGATTGTTTGGAGTTCAATTCAAGGATTATTTTAGTAAATAAAAAGGCTCTACCGCATGTGGTAGGGCTTTTTGTATACCAAAAATATATTATCAGTATGCGATGTTGGCATAACGATATAAGAATGTATTATATAGAGTTTTATAATGTTATCTTAGGATTAAAGGGAGGGGTATACTATGAATTCAGATAAAATAAAACTATATAGTACATTGTCAATCGGTGTAGTTGCTTTAGTATTAGAATTTTTGTTCCATAAGCCCCTTTGGGCTCAAGTGATTATCAGTGTTTTGGGATTGATTTTAGCTCTGATAATGTTTGTTGATATGATTAAGGTTCTCAAGAGCGGCGATTTCGGAGTCGATCTATTAGCGATAACTGCGATAGTTGCTACCATCGTTCTTGGTCAATATTGGGCCGGCTGGATTGTTCTATTAATGTTGACAGGTGGGGATACTCTCGAAGAATATGCTGCCAATAAAGCTCAAAGCGAGCTAAAATCCTTATTGGATAACACGCCATCACAAGCACATCTAATGTCAGATGGTAATGTAAATGACGTTGACATTGACGATGTTAATGTCGGAGATATCTTGTTAATACGTCCGAAAGAACAGGTTCCGGTGGATGGCTTGGTAATTGAAGGTGAATCAGAAGTTGATGAATCTTCACTAACGGGTGAATCGGTACCAGTAAATATTAGTAAAGACTCACATGTTATGTCGGGTTCCATCAATGGAGAAACTTCATTCAAGATGAAGGCCGATAAGATTGCTGCTGATAGTGAGTATCAAGCAATTGTTAAACTAGTTAAAGAGTCAGCATCAAACCCAGCTCACTTCGTACGTTTAGCAGATAGGTATGCCGTGCCATTTACGATCGTGGCTTATGTGATTGCCGGACTTGCTTGGTACTTGTCAAAAGACCCAGTTAGAATTGCACAAGTATTAGTTGTTGCTTCACCATGTCCATTGATATTAGCAGCACCAATTGCCTTTGTTTCAGGAATGAGTCGTACTAGTAGAAATGGTATTATTGTTAAATCTGGTACGGCTTTGGAAAAAATTTCATCGGCTAAATCAATTGCCTTTGACAAAACTGGAACAATTACTAAAGGTAAATTAGTAGTAGATGAGTTTAAACCTCAGGAAGGTTTTGATTCAGATACGGTTATGTCATACGCAGCTTCAATCGAACAAAACTCTAGTCACGTTATGGCACAATCAATTATTGATTATGCCCTTGATAGAGGTCTGAAATTAACCAACGTTAGTGATGCAAAAGAGTATACGGCTCAGGGAATAGCCGGTACGATCGATGGTCACATTGTAAAAGTTGGACAAGGTGAGTTTGTAACTGATTCCGCTGTCGATGAAGTAAAGGGATCAGGAGTTTATATTTCAATTGATGGTAAGTACGCCGGTGTTTACAGTTTGATGGATCAAATTAGACCAGAATCAAAATCAACTATCAAACGATTAAAGGATTTTGGTATTCACAATGTCTTGATGATCACTGGAGACAAAAAGGAAGCGGCCGACGTGGTTGCTTCTGAAGTAGGTATTACGCAAACATTCCCAAGTAGTTTGCCTGAAGACAAAGTTAAGATTATTCGAGGATTGAGTAAGGACTATCACCCAACAATCATGGTGGGTGATGGTGTTAATGATGCTCCAGCGCTTGCTTTGGCAGATGCAGGTATCGCCATGGGCTATAAAGGTGCAAATGCCGCTAGTGAGTCCGCAGACGCTGTTATTTTAAAAGATGACTTAAGTAAGGTAGGGGATGTTGTTAAGATTTCACGCGATACTCTAAAAGTTGCTCGTGATGCTGTTTTGATTGGTATTTTTATTTGTATCTTCTTAATGATCATTGCCGGATTTGGATTTATTCCAACGATTGTTGGAGCGATGCTCCAAGAAGTAGTTGATACGGTAACGATTCTTTATGCCTTACGTGCCAGAAGTGACAAATTATAACCAACCATATGTTTCAAGATTCAGATCACGTTTATATATTTTGGAAACATATGGGTTTCCTTCTACGATAAAACGCATTTTTTTAGAAGTCCAAGGCTCCTTGTTTGGGACACCGATACGTGGTGTTGCCTGAATATTCTTAGGAGTCTGGACTTTTTTGTCTGAAAAAATAAATTTGTCAGAATTTAGCATGGTACCAGACAATTCTTTATCACGAATTCCGAACGAACGAATCCACTTTGCGGGACCATTGGAAACATTAAAACCAGTTTGGTGACGATTTTCTTCCATCATTTCAATACCGTCGATAGGTTGTAGTCCGCGAATTAGGATACCATTCGGTACGCCCGCCTTTTGAACACTAATATCCATATCGAGCCAACTGTGAATTGAATAAATATAAATTGTCCCACCAGCCTGATAAAGTGGATCGTTAGATGGTGTATGCCGGCCATCATAACTGTGTGCAGCCATATCGATTGTTCCTAAGTAGGCTTCTGTTTCAACAATGATTCCTGAGAACTTGCCTTGATCAGAATTATAAGTAAAAGTATGACCCAACATATCTTTTGCGATATCCATCGTTTCGCCATTTTCAAAGTAGTTTTGTACGTTCAAAATGTACCTCCAACAATTTTTTTATAAAAACTTGAAAAAAGACTTGTCACGTCTATATATCTAATATATAATATTTTTTGTGCTTGAGAAAGGGATACGTAAATATACGGTTTCTTGACGAAGTTATGACCCGTTGGTCAAGTGGTTAAGACACCGCCCTTTCACGGCGGTTACATGGGTTCAAATCCCGTACGGGTCACTATTTGGAGGATTAGCTCAGCTGGGAGAGCATCTGCCTTACAAGCAGGAGGTCACAGGTTCGATCCCTGTATCCTCCATCGAATAGTTGTTTCAAGTTAGCTAGGACAAATGATCCTAGCTTTTTTTGTGTTCTTAATTCATGACAGAGGTTACAGAATAGGTTATGATGATGGTAATTTCCAAGAATAGTAATAGGAGTGTGATATAAAATGTTAAATCATCATTGCGCACCAAGAGCTACTGAAGAAGACAGAGAAAAGTTTTTTGCTTTGGTTAATGACAAGCCTTGGTTGATTCCTTCAACTGTACTGTTAGAAATGATTCCAGTATCTATCATTGCCTATGGATTCTGGAAGAATCGTCGTTTAAAGAAGAAGTTACAAATTGAACATCAAAAAACAGTTCGTGAATATATTAAAAAGTCTGAAACAGGTAAACTAACACAAGAAGAGTTTTATTATTTGAAACATATCTAAAAAGATGCGCTAGGACATTGTCCTAACGCATCTTTGCTTTAAACAGTTCGGTTATTCTTTTTAAGTTTTCCTGTGCATTATTAAAGAGTTCTGTATTATATGTAGTTAATTCTTCCTCATCAAAATCACGTTTGTCGATATAAATATTATAACGTGCTTCAACTTGTAACGTATGGACATTATCATTTGATCCGTAATGTTTGGTAATATGACCACCTGTGAATGGAAAATTATCAGAAACTGTATAGTGTTTCTTGATCAGCTCGTTAGTAAGCCAATTTTTGATATGTTCTGAAGAAGTATTGTCATAATCATTGCCAACAACGAAGTCAGCGGGTGACATCATTTCAAATCCTGGATAGTAAGCAAAACTATGTAGATCGATCAAATAAATTTCATCAAATTGTTTTAATTTATTATCGATCAGTTGTTGCAGTTTATCATGGTACGGCTGGTAGTATTCTGAAATTCTTTGGTCAATTTGCTGTTTATCCAAGGGCTCATAATAAAGTGGATGTCCAAAGGTGTTTTGCTGATAGATAACATTATGTCGATAATCACCATTTTCAGAAATATCAAAATTCTTTCGGTTTGGATCGGCGACGTAACGGTTGATATTATTCTGCAGCGTTGTAAAACCTAGCTTTGGGATGAAGTCATACAGTTCTTTCAAGAACCAGTCTGTATTAGGTAACTTTACATCCTTTCTTAACAGTGGCTTAATATTATCTGGAATAATTGTTCCACTATGTGGAAGACTAAAAATAACAGGGTATTCGTTGGAGTCAGGGTTGAAGCAATCAAAGTTTGTTTTGGTTGTTTCCATCTAAGACCTCATTTCTCAAATTAATAATAGGAAGTTTCCAATTACTCGGTAAAACAGATTAGATGTGGACAGGTGTCTGAACTTCTTTAATAGCACTGCTACTACAACAAAAACAACAATTGTGATCGAAGTAAGAGCATTAATATATCCTAACAAGAATAATATCAAAGTTAGGCCAGAAAGTGTTACTAATTGAACGTAATCAGTTTTTGCACCTTCAAAGTAATCAATTAGAATTGTTGCAATATTTACTAATAATAATGGTACGACAAAATTGAAAGAAATAAAATGCATGTAAGTATAGGCAATGGCAATCGACATGAAGCTGGGTATGATGAAACTTTCAATTAATGTTTGTAATAATTGATATTTTTCATCAATATACTTAGTTGAAAAAAGTAAGACTAATTGTATGAAAATCAGAATGATTACATTTATATTCAAGCTTTTGAATGATAGTGCAATCAGAATCACATAAATTAAACTGTAAAGTCCATTGAAATACATATTTGGCTTAAGGGTTCGAATGTATTCCTTATATATGGCGACCATCCCAATCATGATGGCAAGATACCAGTTGATAGAATAATTATTTAAATTGTGTCCAAAAATAAAAATAAATGGAAAAATATGATAACTTAAGAATTCGATCAATGAAGCAAAAATTTTTTTGTATTTTTTATAGGTTAGGTTGTTCATAACTACTCCTTACAGTATATAAAGCAATACTAATGTAGAAATATATCTTCGTCAATTTGTTTTAAATTAAATTTGTGTTAATCTATTAAGAGGTTCCTGATGGGATCCTTTTTTTATTGTGATTAATAAAAGGAGAAGCCCTGTAACCGAAAGGTGGAAAAATTATGTCAAAAAATTATTTATTTACTTCTGAATCAGTTTCAGAAGGACATCCAGATAAAATGGCTGATCAAATTAGTGACGCCATTCTCGATGCAATCCTAGCAAAGGATAAGAATGCACGTGTTGCCTGTGAAACAACTGTTACTACTGGTTTAGTATTGGTTGTAGGTGAGATCTCAACAACAGCTTATGTTGATATCCAAAACGTTGTTCGTAAGACTATTACGGAAATCGGATATGATGGTACAAATCCTGGTTTCAATGGTAATGGTTGTGCCGTACTTGTTGCGCTTGACGAACAATCACCTGATATCGCACAAGGTGTTAATGATGCACTTGAAAAGCGTGGTAAAGACGCTGACTTTGATCCATTGGATCAAATTGGTGCTGGAGATCAAGGTTTTGTCTTCGGTTTCGCTACAAATGAAACCAAAGAATTCATGCCTCTTCCTATTTCATTGGCTCACAAACTTATGCGCAAAACCGCAGAAGTTAGAAAGAACAAGACAATTGATTACTTGATGCCAGATGCGAAGTCACAAGTAACAATTGAGTATGACGAGCATGACAAGCCAGTTCGTATTGATACGATCGTTATCAGTACACAACACAAGGCTGAAGCATCATTGGAACAAGTTCAAAAAGACATCAAAAAGTATGTCATTGATGAAGTTGTACCGCAAGATATGATGGATGACAAGACAAAAATCTTGATCAACCCAACAGGCCGCTTCGTTATCGGTGGACCAGAAGGAGATTCTGGACTCACTGGTAGAAAAGTCATCGTTGATACATACGGTGGTTTTGCACGTCACGGTGGTGGTGCCTTCTCTGGTAAAGACGCTACCAAGGTTGATCGTTCGGCTAGTTATGCCGCAAGATATATTGCTAAGAACCTTGTTGCCGCAGGTATCGCTGAGAAAGTTGAAATTCAAATTGCTTATGCCATTGGTGTAGCAAAGCCAGTTTCTATTCACGTTGATACATTTGGTACAAGTGAATATTCTGAAGATCAAATTGTTGATTGTATTAATGAGTTCTTTGATTTAAGACCATTAGGTATTATCATCATGCTTGATCTTCAAAGACCAATTTATAAACAAACGGCCGCATATGGTCATTTCGGACGTACAGATATTGAACTTCCATGGGAAAAACTTGATAAGGTTGATGAGATCAAGAGTTTCTTCAAGGAATAGTAGATGATTACAGAGGCGTTCCTTTAAAGCTAATACTTTAAAGGACCTCTGTTTTTTTTATGTCATTATTTAGTTTTTGAGGGGGAAGTATTTTTAATGGAACAAAAAAATCAATCAAATGTAGTTGTAGTAACTATCGCAATCTTTATTGCTACATTCATGACTGCTGTTGAGGGAACGATTGTATCTACTGCCATGCCTACAATTATTGGTAGTTTACATGGTGTGAGTTTGATGAACTGGGTTTTCTCAATTTATTTATTAATGACGGCCGTTTCAACACCAATTTATGGTAAGTTGTCAGATATTATCGGACGTAAGCCGGTGTTAATGTTTGGATTGGCATTGTTCATCGTTGGTTCAACACTCTGTGCAATGTCTAATTCAATGATTACCTTGATTTTGGCTCGAGTAATTCAGGGATTGGGATCAGGTGCAATTCAGCCTCTAACATTTACTATTATTGCAGATATTTATCCATTGGATAAACGTGCAAAAATCTTAGGATTCAACGGATCCGCTTGGGGAATTGCCGCAATTATTGCACCATTATTAGGTGGATTCATTGTTGAAAAACTTAGCTGGCATTGGGTATTCTTAATCAATTTACCAGTAGGATTGGTCACAATTGCGTTGATTTGGATTTTCTTAAAAGAAGATAAACGTGAGCATGATAAAGTCAAAATCGATTATATTGGGACGGTTTTATTAGTTTTGATCCTACTACCGCTAATGCTTGCACTTCAAAATTTAAGTGCTAGTTCAATGCTATTACCAATCGGTTTGGCAGCAATTTCAGTTATTTCGGTCATATTGTTTATCAAAGTCGAAAAACGTGTTGCAGATCCAATTTTGCCATTACAATTATTTAAAAATAAAACCTTTGTAATTCAAAATGTTATCGCACTATTGGTTAGTGGATTCTTAATTGGTTTTGAAGCATACATTCCAACTTGGATGCAGGGGATTTTGGGATTGAGTCCGTCGATGGGTGGTTTTGCTGTTACACCAAGTTCAATTGTTTGGATCATAGGTTCATTCTGGGCGGGGTCACTAATTAGAAAAATGGCACCAAACAGAATTATTTATATTAGTTTATTCTTTATTGGATTAGCTAATATTGCGTTGTTGACTGCCACAGTTTCATCACCGTTCATTTATTTCTGTGGTTTAGCAGCAGTTGCCGGGCTAGGATTTGGTCTAACCATTACCACTACTACGGTGACTACACAAACGGTAGTTGCACCTGAAAATGTCGGTGTCGCAACTAGTTTTAATACCTTATTGCGTACCATTGGTCAATCAATGATGGTTTCAGTTTACGGTATCATTCTTAATACTGCCTTAATCAAAGGTGCAGCTGAGAACAAAAAAATAACTGTCGATATGATGAATCAATTAATTGATCCACAGACCGCCAGTTCCTTGCCAACTGAGCTTTTACCCAAAATGAGACAAATTCTTTTTTCTGGATTGCACAATATGTACGTCGCATCTCTAGTATTATTAATACTAGGCTTAATTCTAAATGCCTTTGAGCTTAAGAATAGAAAGATTCTTGGCTCTGAACAATAGAGTTGTGAATATGAGAATGGTTGCTGCCAAGAGGTAGCCACCAACAACATCACTTGGATAGTGAACTCCAAGGAAGATACGACTGTATCCGATTAGAATTACTAATCCAATTGCGATGAGACTTAGTGTTATTTTTACACTTAACTTTTTGAACACAAATAGTGCAATGATCAGTAATGATATATATAATGCGAATGATCCAGCGGAATGCCCACTAGGGAAACTATAACCACCGGCGTAAACATAATGATGATGTTCTGGCCTGGGACGTTGGACATACATTTTAATAGTATGGTTGATCCATGAAACAGTAATTTCATTGATTGCGACAAATCCTGCTGCATAAAAATATTTCATTAAGGATAATATAATTACAGAAATAATAGTTAGAATTGTAATTGTGTTAGTGTTTCCACAGGAAGTTAAAAATCTAAAAATACTAAGTGAAAAGGCGTTGTGATGATAAACTTGTCTGATTACGGTTTGATCAAATGTCTTAATGAAACTTGTTTGGTTACTAACCATTAAGCTCCAAATAATGAAACAGATCAGCAGTAATAAATTAAAAAAAGACATTTTTTTAGAAATTTTCATTGTTTTTACTCTCTATTGTTTAAATTTTGGTTAAGAAATTATATAATATTGTATAAGCTTTTATGTGGGGTAAATGAAATATGACTATTACACGTCGTGAGCGCATTCGTGAAGAGAATCGTTTGACTAAATTAAATAATAAAAGTATCAAAAGTGCAAATTTGCGTAAGAACGTTACTTTCTTAGGCGGTAGTTTGGTTGTCGGTGGAGTATTTGCTCAATTAGCCGATGTATCAACTACTGTGCCTGTTTATGCTGAAGCCACTTCTACAAGTACAACAGATTCGACTACTAGTGTAACAGGGATGGTCACGCCTCGTGGTGTTGGTGATCAAAACTTCATCAATTACATTGGTAATTCGGCTCGTAAATTAGCTGACAATAATGACATTTATGCATCTGTTATGATTGCTCAAGCTATGGTCGAGAGTGGCTGGGGTACTAGTGGTTTAGCCAGTGCACCTAACTATAATCTGTTCGGAGTAAAAGGCTCGTACAATGGTGAATCAGTTAACATGGGAACTCAAGAAGATGATGGAACTGGTAGTTTGTATTCGATCAGTTCTAACTTCAGAAAGTATCCATCGTACAAGGAATCGCTTGAAGATTACGTTTCATTGATCAGGGGTGGTGTGTCAGGCAATCCTGAGATCTACGCTGGCGCATGGAAGAGTAATACTGAGTCGTACAAAGATGCTACAGCTTATTTGACAGGTCGTTACGCTACTGATACTACTTATGCGGACAAATTGAATGCTATCATTCAAAAGTACGATTTAACTAAATTTGATACTGATACTGATTCACAAGATCAAACGTACGTCTTTGCATCAGGTGATACATTACAATCAGTTGCGGACAAGTTCAATATGACCGTTGAAACATTAATGGGACTTAACAACTTGAAGACGAGTAGCTATGTATATCCTGGCAAAACATTGACAGTTTTGAAGGTCATTGGTAATGATTCAACAGACAATCAACAACCTGTTACTGTAACTAATACAGCCAGCGTAACTGGTACAACTGATTCTTCAGCAACCGCTACAAGTTCTGATGTTTATGGTAATGATCAAGCACCAATTATTGTACAAGATGAAACTGACGGAGTTAAGAAGTACGATGCGTCCAATAGTTCATCCAATACTGCGGTCTCAGTCAAGAATACTTTGACCACCGGAACAACCGGCGCTTCAAACAATTCGTCAACTGAAACTGATAATAGTTCAACAGCAACTAATGATTCAACTGACAGCTCTGTAACAGTTCAAGATGGTGACACAATTGACTCGATTGCATCACAGGCTAATACAACTGCTGATCAGATCAAACAAGATAATAATTTAAATTCCGATTTATTGGTTGTCGGACAGAAGTTAATGGTATAGTATATAAACCAACGGAAATAGTAAGTGAAAGAAGAATTTCAGAAAGTACGTGGATAATGTGAACGTATAACTTCTTTGACCGAACTCATCCATTTAAGTTTAATTACTGAACTAACAGTAGGTAATTACGAATAGTCCGCGTTAAGGCATTCAAGAGTCGTTCTATTTGAACGGAACTTAGGTGGTAACGCGATAATTTCGTCCTATGATTAATTTCATAGGGCGATTTTTTATTATCGTGACAAATTATTTGGAGGATACAATATGTACAATCACAATACAGTTGAGAAAAAATGGCAAAAATATTGGAAAGAAAATCAAACTTTCAAAACTACTAATGATAAGGATAAGAAGAACTATTATGCACTAGATATGTTCCCATATCCATCTGGACAAGGTCTACACGTTGGACATCCAGAAGGTTACACAGCCACTGATATTCTTGCTCGTATGAAACGTGCTCAAGGATACAATGTTTTGCACCCAATGGGTTTTGATGCATTTGGACTACCAGCTGAACAATATGCTATGGATACAGGTCACAATCCAGCTGACTTCACAGAAAAAAATATTCAAAACTTCAAACGTCAAATTAATTCACTTGGATTTTCATATGATTGGGATCGTGAAGTTCAAACGACTGATCCTAAGTATTACAAGTGGACACAATGGATCTTCGAACAAATGTACAAGAAGGGTCTAGCTTATGAAGCTGAAGTTCCAGTTAACTGGAGCCCAGACCTTGGTACAGTTGTTGCCAATGAAGAAGTTATCGATGGTAAGACTGAACGTGGTGGTTTTCCAGTTGTTAGAAAACCTATGCGTCAATGGATGTTGAAAATAACAGCATATGCCGACAGATTATTGGATGATTTGGATGACATTGACTGGCCAGAAAGTATCAAAGAAATGCAACGTAACTGGATCGGTCGTTCAATCGGTGCTCATATTGATTTCAAAATTGATGGCTACGATGACAAAAAAATAACAGTCTTTACAACACGTGCTGATACTATTTTCGGTGTCTCATACGTTGTCCTGGCTCCAGAAAACAAACTTGTTGATGCAATCACAACGGATGAGCAACGTGCTGCTGTTGATGCATACAAAGAAGAAGCCGCTCGTAAGTCAGACCTTGATAGAACTGACTTGAACCATGATAAAACAGGTACATTTACTGGTGCTTATGCTATCAACCCCGTAAATGGCGAAAAAGTTCAGATTTGGATTTCAGATTATGTTTTAGCAACATATGGTACAGGTGCCGTTATGGCTGTTCCAGCCCATGATGATCGTGATTTTGCTTTTGCTACAAAGTTCAACTTACCAATCAAGCAAGTTGTTGAAGGTGGAGATATTACTAAAGAGGCCTTCGGTGGTGACGGTGCGCACGTCAATTCAGAATTCTTAGATGGATTACATCAAAAAGAAGCTATTGATAAGGCAATTGAATACCTAGAAGACAAGGGTTACGGTAAGAAATTTGTTAACTACAAACTTCGTGACTGGTTATTCTCACGTCAAAGATATTGGGGTGAACCAATTCCTGTTATCCATTGGGAAGATGGTGAAACAACTCTAGTTCCTGAAGATGAATTACCACTTAAATTGCCTGCTGAAGCTGATATCAAGCCATCAGGAACAGGTGAATCACCACTTGCTAACTTGACTGATTGGGTAAATGTTGTTGATAAGAACGGTCGTAAAGGTCGTCGTGAAACTAATACAATGCCACAATGGGCAGGTAGCTCATGGTATTACTTAAGATATATCGATCCACACAATGATGAAAAACTGGCCGACTACGATTTACTAAAAGAATGGTTGCCAGTTGACTTGTACATTGGTGGTGCAGAACATGCTGTGCTTCACTTGCTATATGCTAGATTCTGGCACAAAGTATTGTATGACTTGGGTGTTGTTCCAACTAAGGAACCATTCCAAAAACTATTCAACCAAGGTATGATCTTAGGAGATAATCACGAGAAGATGTCTAAGTCTAAGGGTAATGTTGTTAATCCAGATGATGTTGTTGAATCATATGGTGCTGATACCTTGAGAGTCTATGAGATGTTCATGGGTCCATTGGATGCATCAATTCCTTGGTCAGAAAACGGACTATCTGGAGCACACAAGTTCCTTGACCGTGTCTGGAG
Organism: Companilactobacillus jidongensis; assembly: GCF_003946575.1. Classification (GTDB taxonomy): domain Bacteria; phylum Bacillota; class Bacilli; order Lactobacillales; family Lactobacillaceae; genus Companilactobacillus; species Companilactobacillus jidongensis. The sequence goes on from NZ_RHOP01000020.1 coordinate 34,098, forward strand.
ATTATTCATCAATGACGATGATTACAGCACGCTTCGCGATGGTTATGTTGTTGATAAGAATGACGGCAAGTTGGATAAGATTTATAACGAAACAGTTAAGAAAGTTACTGAAGATTATGATGCTTTGCGTTTCAATACGGCTATTTCACAAATGATGGTTTTCGTAAATGAAGCTCACAAAGTTGATACAATGCCTAAAGAATATGCTGAAGGATTCGTTAAGTTGCTTGCACCTATCGCACCACATATGATGGAAGAATTATGGAGTAAGTATGGACACGAAGGTTCAATCAGTTATGCAGCATGGCCAACTTATGACGAAAGCAAAATGATTTCGGCTACCGTTGAATTGATCGTTCAAGTTAATGGTAAGTTGAGAGATAAGATGGAAGTACCTGTTGGAATGGGCAAAGATGAAATTGAAAAATTAGCCCGTGAAGATGAAAAAATCATGAAATTTACTGAAGGAAAGAATATTGTTAAGGTAATTGTTATTCCTAACAAGATAGTTAATATTGTAGTTAAGTAGAGAGTTGAAAAAGACGGAACCTGTTTTTCACAACTCATTTGGGATAATAATTTCAAAACAGACTTCAAAAAATAAATATTCAATTTTAAGAGGTTGTGATGGACAAATCACAGTCTCTTTTTTAGAATTTAATTGCAATTAATTGAATTTAAGAGTATTTTTAAGTTTCTGAGTTCACAACTTTGCTATAATTGAAGAGATAGTTTTTAAGGTGGTGCAGGACTTGAACGAAAACCGTGACGATGAAGAGATAACCCCAGTTTTAAATCCTGAAACTTCAACACAAGATACGATGTTGAAGGGTTCAGCGTGGATGACTGCAGGTAGTATTTTTTCACGTATATTAGGTGCAATATATATTATTCCTTGGATGGCTTGGATGGGTGCTGCTTTTCCGCAGGCTAATGCCTTGTATGCAAAGGGGTATAATATTTACAGTTTATTTATCATTATTTCGACGGCAGGGATTCCGGGGGCCATTTCCAAACAAATTTCCCACTATAATGCCTTAGATGAATATTCAACTGGTAATAAACTCTTTAAGCATGGTCTACGAATCATGACCATAATGGGTATCGCCTTTGCGGCCTTGATGTACTTCGGTGCACCATTGATGGCAACGTTATTTGCGGATGGTGATCCTCGTAGTATTCCAGTTATCAAGTCGTTAGCAATTGCAGTTTTGATAATTCCAATTTTGAGTATTATGAGAGGGTATATGCAGGGATATTCTGACATGGCTCCTTCTGCTATATCTCAATTTATTGAACAAATTGCTCGAGTTATTTATATGCTTGGAGCAACTTATGTAATTATGAAGATGAATAACGGTAGTTATATTACTGCAGTTGTTCAGTCGACCTTTGCGGCATTCATTGGTGCAGCGTTCGCAATTGGAATTTTGCTGATTGCGTTTATGAAGAAGATGCCTAAGTTACGAGAGTTATCTCGTAATGGTAAGGCACCGGAAGAATTGAACAAGAATTTTACTAGAGAAATTTTTGAACAAGCTGTTCCGTTTATTATTTTGGATGCAGGTATTACATTCTTCAATTTGTTTGATCAGTCAACCTTTAATCAGTTCATGAGAATGTTTGTCAAAGCAACTAACGATCAATTGGATAATTATTATTCGTTATTTGGATTCCAAGCTAACAAATTAATTATGATAATTGTTTCATTGTCTGCTGCAATGGCAGTTACAGCAATTCCTATTTTGTCAGGATTGTATTCTAAGGGTGTTAAAAAAGATATTGAAGATCAAATCTCTAATACATTAGAATTGTTTTTCTTCATTATGATTCCAGCATCATTAGGGATGTACGCTGTGTCACAGCCGTTGTGGACGACGTTCTACCGTTATGATGAACTAGGAATTTTGATGTTACAATTCAGTTCGGTAATTTCTATTTTATTAGGATTCTTTACCGTCCTGTCTGCAATTTTGCAGGCACTGTATAATAACAAGTTAGCTATTAAGTATTTCATCTATGGTTTCATTGCCAAAGTATTGGCACAGGTTCCAATGATTGGATTATTCCATGAGTTTGGTCCGTTGGTCGCAACAAGTATTGGTATGGCCGTAGTTTGTTGGTTAATGACTAGAAAATTACATCAAGTTTACCCATTTGACACTAATAGAATTTCACGCCGTATCAGTGGGATAATTATGTTCTCACTTGTAATGTTTGCGGTCGTTATCTTTGTTAACTGGGTAGTATTCCATTTTGTTGGAAATTCTGATCGTGTACTAAGTGTTATTATTTTGCTTGTCGAAGCAGTATTAGGTGGCGGTATTTATGGCTATCTAGTTTTAAAGACACAACTTGCTGATAAGATACTTGGTGCTAAAGTTGAACGTATTAGACGTTTAGTTAATATTAAATAAAAAATGTCGACTATTTAGTCGGCATTTTTAGTAGGTGAAATTTGAATGATAAATTCAGAAATTAAAAATAATATTTGTTATACAGATTTGGTATTTGAACGTGTTAATAAAAAATTAAGTACTAATATGTCACGTGTTGAAATACAAGATATGGTATTAAGTATTTTGAATTCTGCAGATAGCCTTAGTGAGAAGATAGGTAAAAACTATTATATTTCTAATTTGTCTTTTAATATCAGACTCACAGTGAATTCATTTACGTATCGCTTAATAACAGTAGACAGACTATAAAAATGGGAAGCCTTTCTGACTTTCCATTTATTTTAATTGGAGAGTTTCATCATGTATTTTGGTATTTTGCCGATTAATTTAGAAGGTAATACTACGTAGTCAGTTTTGTTTATTTTGTCGGCAATATAGCTATGTAAATACAATCCAGCAGAAATTGTTTCTATTGAGAATCCGAATTGTCCAATGAATCCTGCTAGAATTCCGGTTAGCGTATCACCCATGCCACCTGTCGCCATGCCGGGATTGCCATTATCTATTTGAAGAATTTTACCAAAATCATAAATTTCAGAATGATGTTTTTTAAGAATGAGCACAGCATTTGGAGCAATTTTTTTGAGTGCAGCCTCATTGTTATCAGGAGTCTGCTCAGGAATATCTAGTCCCGATAATCTAGCCCATTCGCCTTGATGTGGAGTTAAAATCAATTTGCTGACACGAGTTAAATCAATTTTGTTTTCTGCGGCGACTGTCAGAGCTGATGCATCCATGATGACAGTGGTTTCTGAGTCACTATTTTTAATAACGGAGCTGATTATCTCAGCAGTGTTAGTTGACGTACCTAATCCAGGACCAACAACGATCACGTTGCTTTTGATGATGGCTCTAGCCATTTCTTGTTTGTCATTGTAATCAAGAGTCATGGCTTCTGGAACAACCGTATTAATCGCCGTGAATTTTTCTGGAATAGTCAAAACCGTCACCAATCCAGCTCCAGTATGTACTGCGGCTGAAGTAGACAGAATAGCGGCGCCACCAAATGGAAGAGATCCAGCAATAATCAATATTCGCCCATAGTTTCCTTTGTATGATTCTGGATCGCGTGTTTTAATTATCTCAGATAATATAGATTTGTTGATTTTTTCCATTACAAGAACCTCCATTTGTAGTATCATTTAATATTGTAAGCCATATCAGTGAGATATGGTACCGTGCCGCTGTGGCGGAATTGGCAGACGCGCAGCGTTCAGGTCGCTGTATGGGCAACCATGTACAAGTTCGAATCTTGCCAGCGGCATAAAATATAGAGTAGGGATATTTTTATATCTCTACTCTTTTTTTATCTTTAAAATATAGTATATTTAAAGCAAACAAACGTTCGATTGGAGGATGATCATGGGTTACGATAGTAAGATGGATAAATATTTTGGTCTATTGAGTAATACGATTAATTCAAATAATTTTGATGATACTGCTGTGAACTTTTTTAAGGATAATCAAAAAAAATTGAATAAGAAATTTCCCAAAACTGTCAAATTTGTAGAATCTTGCGGGTTAATCGACAGCATTTCTGAATCAAATGTCAATAAAGATAAGGTTCTAGATGATTACTTTGAAGCTAAAAATATCTTTGATGCGGAAAGAGTATCCAATTACGATGATAGTAAATCACCGCATTCCAAAATAACTAAAGTAGAAATAAGCAATCATGATTATGCTATACCAAAAAACGATTACAGAATATATTATGAAGATGCTATTGTGCCAAGATCTGAAGAAATTGAACAATTAATAATTGATGGTGAAAATGATTCAATAAGGTACCACACGAATAATGGTGAACAAACGCAAAGTTTTCAATATCATACTAAGTTTGGATTCGACGAATTATTAGATGATTTGGATGATGAAATATCTAAATTTGATAAAAGAAATCGAGTTATATCAAATGCTTTTTTACAGATAAAGGTCAGTTATACTAATGGCAAACGTGTATTTTATTTTTATAAGGATAGCAGTGAACTTCCAACAAATTGGAAAGATTTTACAAGGAGAATCGAATATTATTTCCAAGATGGGAATTTAAGTCGGAATATTTTTGATATTGAACCTCCAGAAAAAGAATATTTGATCTGCAAAGTTAAATTTAATGATTATGGAACTTCATATTCATATTTGATCAATGATGAAGAATTAAAAGTTGGCGACCAGATTTTGGTCCCAGTAGGTGCGAGTGGCAATAAAAAAGAAGTTATGGTTGATAGCATAGGTAAATATACTGAAACAACTTCGTCCTTCCCGATTAGTAAGATGAAGCATGTGATTGCTAAGGTTACTAAGAAATATGATTACTATAATGATGATCAGCCGATTATTAATTTTGTTAATTTTGATGAGGATAGTTTAATTAATATCAAAATATGTGACATGCAAAATGTTAATTGCGATGTAATCGTTGATCCGGTTAAAAACTCAGAGTTAAATAATACAAATAGTATAATTCTTACTGAAGAACATGATTTACCTACAAAAAATGTTATTCATTATTCAAATGAGCAAGATGGGATCTCCCCATATACGAAGTGTTTGGATTTGTCTAAAGCTAATAATTTTAATAGCATAGTATTTCCACAAGTACTTTCTAATGAAGGTCAGCAAACGATGGATTCAAAAGTATCTTTAGCTATGAAAGAAATTGGCAAATGGTTAGATTCAAATGAAGATTACAAATTAGATATCTTGATAGCCTGTGACGATCAACGGAGCTATGATGCATATTCAAATTTTGTCGATGAATATGAAGGGGATAACGATTATATTATTGAAACTGAACTCATTTAAAAAGAGAAAGGCCCTTTTATTGGCCTTTCTCTTTTTGAATTTAGTATGATTTATGGCCGTATATCAAATCAAATGTTCCATCTTGAACTGAATCTGGTACGGGCTTATTTTAGCTGCTTGAGTTGTTCTCTTAGTTCTTGATTTTCTTTTTTTAGTTGATCGATTTCAGAAACAGATTCAGATTCTGTTTCTACTGCTGAAGCTGATTGTATTTTTTGTGGGGTCGGTGTGACAACCTTTTTTGTTGTTGGTTCATCTTCTGGAAGGTGATTAATAAAAATGTATAAATACCAAATAGTTATAACTGTCCAAATAATATAAATAATAAATCTTGGAATATGGATCATGAAGGTTTCCTGAATTATAGAGGTTGGGTCAATTATTGCATAAGTAAAACAAAAAACTATTGCAATAATCAGATAGATCAAAAAGTATCTTAGAGTTTTCATAGTTACATACGCCCGCAATCGTGAATATTTGAAACTAGTTATTATACTGTTAGTTTAGCATATAAAATCTGTTATATTGTATATAAGTAAGTGATGAGAGATGGAATCGGACGACAAAATTATTATTTGTGAAGTTGAGCAAACAAATGGTAATGGTGCTAAATATTGGACGGATGATGAAAATATTAATATTGGTGATTATGTCATAGTTCCATTTGGATCAAGTAATTATCCAAAGGAAACTAAAGTCTTAAATGTCAGGGTTTATTCGAAGTCTGAGGTATCAATAAATAAGCTCAAAAAAATTCTCTCTAAAAGTAAAAGTACTACTAAAGTTGCGACAGGAGATTACGATATGGCCAATAACAAATCTGAAAAAAGTACAATTGATATTGAAGTTTGCGATATTACCAAGGTTAAATGTGATGCAATAGTTAATGCAGCTAACAAATCATTGCTGGGAGGCGGTGGTGTTGATGGTGCGATTCATCGAGTTGCTGGTCCCGAGTTACTTGAAGAGTGCCGCACGCTGAATGGGTGTGAAACTGGCCAAGCCAAAATAACTAAAGGATATAATTTACCAGCAAAATATGTTATCCATACTGTTGGTCCGATTTATTCTGGAAACTCTGAAGATGAAGTAATGTTGACGAAGTGTTACCAAAATTCTTTGACGGTGGCACGAAAAAATAATTTACATACAATTGCTTTCTCGGCAATTTCAACTGGTGTCTACGGTTATCCGCTTGAGGATGCTTGTGAGGTTGCATTGGTTGCAGTGGGTGACTGGCTTGTGAATAATGAAGATTATCATATGGAAGTATTAATGACTTGTTTTGACGATGAAGTATATGATGAATATGAAGATTTTATCGATGTGTACGATGATGGTAATGATTATATTTATGATGCAGGATATTAGAGTGGTTATATGCCACTCTTTTTGTTTGTAAATCTTTAAAAAAGTCCTACAATTCGTTTTGAGAGGGAGTTATTTGTTGTTCAAACCACATGGAAAATAGAATAATAAAATATAATAATATTTATAGAAGGGATAGTCATGTATTATGATTAAAGAATTTAAAGACTTTATAAGTCGTGGAAATGTTATGGACTTGGCAGTAGGTGTCATTATGGGTGCTGCTTTTACTGCCATTGTTCAATCATTAGTAAGTAATTTGGTTAATCCATTGATTGGATTATTCTTAGGGAAAATTGATTTAACCAATTTGAAGTTTCAAGTTGGGGATGCAACTTTCAAATATGGTGCATTCATTGAATCAATTATTAATTTTTTGATAATTGCTTTAGTTGTCTTCTTCTTAGTGAAGGCGATGAATACGATTATCAATGCTAGAAAGTCTGACGAAGATGCTGAAGAAGAAGCAGAAGCTTCCAAGGAAGATGAAATGATTATGTATTTGAAGAAAATTTCAGAGTCAGTTAATAAGTAAACTAAAAAGGAGATTGGCCATTTTGGCTTAATCTCCTTTTTAGTTCCAACTTTGCTTGGATTGAGTTAGAATTAAACAGTCAAAAAACTGTTTGGGGAGGGCAATTCAATTGGAGACTGTTTTTTTAGTTTTACTTATAGTTTTGGCAGTCGTAGCTGCTAATGCAATTTACGCCCGTTTTAATATGGTTCCAGTAGCATTCTTACAAATAGCCGCTGGATTAGTTTTATCCTTTGTGCCATTATATAAACACTTTGAATTAGAACCGGAATTATTTTTATTTGGTATCATTGCAGTTCTGATGTTTAATGATGGTCAGAATACTAATATTCGTAAGTTGATGCATCAGATGGGGACGACGTTATCACTGTCGGTTGTTCTGGCGATTATTACCATCTTGATTGTTGGGACAGTTACTCATGTATTGATTCCACAATTTTCGTTGGCTCTGGCACTAGCCTTGGGAGCAATCATCACACCAACGGATGCAGTGGCTGTTTCTTCCATTACTAGTAAGGTAATGGTGCCCAAGGAAGCAATGAGCACATTGGAGAACGAATCATTATTCAATGACGCTTCAGGTATCGTGGCCTTTAATTTAGCTATTGCGACGCTGATTACAGGTAAGTTCTCGATCGCTAGTGGAATTGAGAACTTCTTGTATGTTTTTGTCGGTGGGATAATTTTAGGATTAGTTTTAGGCTATGTAATTGTCGCAATTCGTATTATGTTGATCAATATGCGAGTTGATACGCCGTCAGTGATTGTTCCATATACGCTGATGACGCCATTTGCGGTTTATCTCGTTGCTGAGGCGATCGGTGTTTCAGGTATTTTGGCCGTTGTTGCAACGGGATTGATTCATGGTTTGCAACAAAATAGATTGCGATTGACCACTTCTAGATTACAAATAGTTATGAGTACAACTTGGTCAATTGTGGCTAGTATCTTGAATGGAACAGTTTTTGTATTATTAGGATTGTCATTACCAGGAGTAATTAGAAATCTACATGAACGTGATACTGGTTCTGTCGCTATTCTAGTCGGATTGGCAATTTTACTATATATTGTAATGACACTATTGAGATTTTTATGGACACAGTTTGATTTTGCTGAAATTAGAGCTTGGACGTTTCATGACAAAATCATGAATAGTGCAGTTATGGCTCTTAGTGGAGTTCATGGAACTATTACTTTGGCGATGGCATTTTCACTACCGTTGACACTTGGTGGACATGCTTTTACGTATCGCAATGACATAATATTTGTGGCGGCAGTAGTTATTTTAATCAGTTTGATCGTGCCAACGTTAGTTTTGCCATTTATGTTGCCCAAGAAAGTATCCGCTGTTGGCGAGGGTGAACTAAGTGATGCTAAATCAGAAATGGTACGTAACGCTGTTAATATGATTCAATCGCAAGGTGTTTCCCCTGAAGGTGGAGAGGTTATTCGCATTATTGAAAGTCAGCGTGCGGTTGAGGGACGTCCGAACAAAGCGGTCCTCTCTGCCTTGTATGACAAGACGTTTGAAATAGAAACCACTACAGCTGAACAAATGCTTCACAATGGTGAAATTTCAAACCAAGAATTTGCTATATATTCAAAGTTTATTCGCCAAACAGTAACTCAACATGCGAATGGATTTCGTAAACATCTTTTGTTTGTACTCAAGTTTCAAGTCATAACTAGATTATCGATGAGTAGTAAAGCTAGAAAACGACGTAAAACGATTAGACAAAATTCTATCAAGAATCGTGATCGTACACGTGAAGAAATGCTTAATAAGAATAAGCAGTTATGGGAAAATATCCGTAAAATGGAAATTAAACCATACAACAGAGTAATCGTTTTTCTAACGTCACAGATGACGGATGAGAATGAAGTAGAGGTAGGTTTAGTCCGTCGTGCTTATGACCAACGACACCGTCGCTTGTCTGGGACTCGTGATTCACAAGACCAACAGAATGAATTATTGGTTCAAGTTTTCCAACATGAACATAATTTTGTTCAATCACAAGTTGCGTCTAATAAGTACAGTCGAGAATTAGGAAATGAATTGTATCAACAGATATCTACTGATCAATTAGTAAGTTTACAGACAATTGAAGATTAAAATAAGGAAGCCATCGGCTTCCTATTTTTGTGGTTAATATTTGGATTCTTGAGGAACTACTTCATTATTTGTAACAAAAACACCCATTTTACCAAGAACTAATCCAAGAACAAATCCAAGTAGTGTAGGAGTTACCCAACCAAGTCCTAAGCTGGCAAATGGTAGATATTGATGATAAACATTCAAGGCTATTTTAACAAAGCCAACTTGCAATGAGGCAGGAGCAGCATTGAACATATCAAGAACAGCTGGTAGAACTGTGAAAGCAATGGTCATCTTATAGGTGACACCAGCATAAGGTTTGTTGTGAACAGTCAATGATACTAAGATCAAAGCAAGTGATAATGGATAAAGCAACATTAAGACTGGTAAGGAATAACTGATGATGGTATCAAGTCCGGCGTTAGCGACAACAAATGAGACGAAACATGTTGTACGTAACCAAGCTAGGTAACTAACTTTTGGGAATAACTTATGAAAATCTTGCGCGAATGACGCAACTAATCCAAGTGCAGTTGTGAAGACACCTAATGTAACCAAAACACCAAGTAATGCGGCTCCAAAGTTACCAAAGTAATCACCGACGATAGTTGATAGTGCATCACCACCATTAGCTGATAATTTCATTTTGTTCAAACTGAAAGCACCTAATAAAACTAATCCTAAGTAAACTAATACTTCAAGTGAGATAGCCATGGTTCCGGCTTTGGCTGTAAGGGATGATAATTGTTTATCACGATAACCAAGGCCCTTAACAGCATGAACGAATGTTACAGATAAAGCCAATAGAGCTACAGCATCGACTGTGTTATAGCCTTCTAACATACCACTGATAGTAGCTGTTGTTTGGTAAGCGGTAGTAGGCATATGATTCAATCCACCCATGGGATTAGTGAATGCTACGACGAAGATAACTGCTAATAATACCAAGAAGATAGTGTTTAAATATTTACCAACGTATTTAACAAGTCTGTTTTGATGAACACTTAAGGCGTATGCTAATCCGAAAAATACGGCTGTAAAAACTAACATACTTAATTGATTGAATTGTGCAGGTAGGAATGGCTTCGCAGCCATTTCAAAAGCAGTTGCGGCAGTACGTGGAGTACCGAAGAAGGGTCCGATGGTTAAATGAACTAGTACAAGGAACAATGCAGCGTAGCGTTTGCCGACTGGACGTGCCAGGTCATACAAACCATCACTCTTAGTGACGACAACGGCTAGAATGGCGAGAAGTGGAAATAGTGAACCAGAAACAGCAAAGCCAACTGCGGCTGCAAACCAGTTATTGCCGGCCATTTGACCTAAATGGACTGGAAAAATTAAGTTACCTGATCCAAAAAACATTCCGAAAATGAGTGAACTAACTACCAATAGTTGTAAGAACTTATTCTTGTTTGATTTTGGTTCCAATAAATCGTTTTGCATAAAAAATCCCCCTAGAATTGTGTGTAATATTTTTTATATGACTAATCTGCGTAATGCCACTAATATCAGAATCCATGATACTCACCACCTTAATTTTTTAAACGTTGTTATTGTTATCCATTCTCTAAAACAAAAAGAGCCCTCTTCCCACTAAATAGGGAAAAGGGCTCTAATTATAGAACGGTACCACCTTTTTGAGTAGTCCCAAGAGAACTGCTCACTCGAATCGCGGACCAATTGATCCACTAGCCAGATATTGGTGGCAACCACGATGACCTACATATCGACATCGAACTCAGAAATGATTTTCGAAGATTCTCGTAACGGCCACTTCTCATTAAACGTGACTCACTGTGCGCAATTGAGATTTCTACTTTTTTCCTCAACGTTTGTTTGATTTATTGGTGCTAATTATAAACACGAGAAAATCAAAATGCAAGAGTAAATATTAATTTATTTCTAATTGATTTTTTCTTTCCTTTAACTAATATATTTCAAAGATTGTTAACGAATTAAACACGTTTTGATGGGATTTATAGATATTTTCACAAATTTCTTCTTGTTTCAAAATTAATTAAGTGTTAATCTTTTGTACATCAAATTAATTTTTTTCTAATCGGAGGAGACGCATTATGACAGAAACAAAGAAAGTAGTACTAGCTTATTCCGGAGGTTTAGATACTTCTGTAGCCATTCCTTGGCTGAAAGATAAAGGATACGACGTTATCGCTTGTTGTATTAACGTTGGTGAAGGTAAGGACCTCGACTTCATCAAAGAAAAAGCCATCAATGCAGGAGCTGTTAAAGCAATTGCCATTGACGCACTAGAAGAATTCGCAGATGGATATGCACTTGTTGCGTTGCAAGGACACACCCTCTACGAAGGAATTTACCCGCTACTCTCCGCTCTCTCCCGACCATTGATTAGTAAAAAATTAGTAGAAGTAGCTCAAAATGAAGGTGCATCCGCAGTTGCTCATGGCTGTACCGGAAAGGGTAACGATCAAGTTCGTTTTGAAGTTGCGATTCATGCTCTAGCTCCCGACCTAGAAGTATTGAGTCCCGTTCGTGATTGGCACTGGTCTCGTGAAGAAGAGATTGATTATGCTAAGGATCACAATATTCCAATTCCTATTGATCTAGACTCACCATATTCAATTGACGCCAACATTTGGGGACGTGCTAATGAATGTGGAGTACTAGAGGATCCATGGGCTGAAGCACCTGAAGATGCTTTTGCGCTTACAAAATCAATCGAGGAAACACCAGATACACCAACCAGTGTTGAAATCACCTTTGAACATGGCATTCCAGTTGCACTTGATGGTATTGAAATGAAACTAGTTGATATTATCCAAGAATTGAATGCTGTTGCTGGTGAAAATGGCATTGGGCGTATCGATCACATCGAAAATCGTCTAGTTGGTATTAAATCTCGTGAGGTTTATGAGGCTCCAGCAGCTACCGTTTTGATCAAAGCGCATAAAGAACTTGAAGATTTGGTTCAAGAAGGTGGTTTGGCTCATTTCAAACCAGTTATTGAGAATAAACTTACAGAATTAATTTACAACGGTCTATGGTACTCACCATTAATGAAATCATTATTAGCATTTCTTGATGAAAGTCAAAAATCTGTCAATGGTGTTATTAAAATGAAATTATTTAAAGGTAATACTTGGATCCAAGGACGTAAATCACCTAACTCATTGTATGACCTCAATCTTGCTACATATACATCATCTGATTCATTTGATCAAATTGCTGCTAAAGGATTTATCAAACTCTGGGGACTTTCAACTCAAGTTGCTGCTCAAGTAGCTCAGAAGAATGCTAACGAAGAAGCACACGAGGTACAATAATTGAGTACTAAGAAACTATGGGGTGGTCGTTTTCAGGCACAGGCAGAAGCTTGGGTCGATGAATTCGGCGCTTCGATCAGCTTCGATCAATTGATGGCCGATGAGGATATTGAGGGTTCATTGGCACATGTGAAGATGCTGAAGAAGACCAAGATATTGAATGAAGTTGATAGCAACAAGATAATCGCTGGATTAGAAGAACTTCAACAGGAACTTCATGATGGCAAATTAGAATTCACAGTTGAAAATGAAGATATTCATATGAATATTGAAAGTATTTTGACTGAAAAAATTGGGTCAGTCGCTGGTAAATTGCACACAGGACGTTCACGTAATGATCAAGTTGCAACGGATTTCCATCTCTATGTCAAGAATCGCCTGCCAAAGATAATTGAAGAGATCAAAACGATTCAAGAAACTTTGGTAACCTTGGCTGAAGATAACGTTGAGACGATCATGCCTGGATATACTCATTTGCAACATGCCCAACCAATTTCATATGGCCATTACTTAATGGCTTATTATGCAATGTTGAAACGTGATGTGGAACGATTTGAATTCAATATGAAGCACACAGATATTTTACCTTTAGGTGCCGCAGCCTTAGCCGGAACAACTTTTCCGATTGATCGTGAATTTACAGCTCAAGAATTAGGCTTTGAAGATATTTATACTAATTCCTTGGATGCCGTCTCTGACCGTGATTTTGTCTTAGAATTTTTAAGTAATGCTTCGATTCTAATGATGCATCTGTCGAGATTCTGTGAAGAAATCAGTATGTGGGTCAGTTACGAATTCAATTATTTGGAATTAAGCGACCAATATACAACTGGGAGTTCAATCATGCCGCAGAAGAAGAATCCTGACATGGCAGAACTTATCAGAGGTAAGTCAGGTCGTGTTTATGGACATTTGATGGGATTATTGTCGACTATGAAGTCATTGCCTTTGGCATATAATAAGGATCTGCAGGAAGACAAGGAGGGTACATTTGATACCGTCAAGACACTTCTGCCAGCCTTACGTGTCTTCAATGGGATGATTTCTACCATCAAAGTTCATAAAGAAAAAATGTACCATGCAACTGAAAATGACTTTTCAAACGCAACTGAGTTGGCTGATTATTTAGCAACCAAAGGTATTCCGTTCCGTGAAGCCCATGGTATTGTTGGTCAACTAGTCTTGAAAGGTATTGAAACACATCAGAATCTACAAGATATTTCGATGGAGGACTTCAAACAGATTTCACCATTGATCGAAGCCGATGTTTACAATGTGTTAAAACCCGAAGTGGCAGTTGAAAGACGTAATTCACTGGGTGGTACAGGTTTTAAACAAGTTAAAATGCAAATCGAACAAGCAAAAGTTGATTTGGCAAAATAAATTCAAGAAAGAGCGATTGCATCGCTCTTTTTGTTTGCCAAACTTTGTATGATACACTGTGAATGAACCAAATAATGTTAGGGGGTAATTACTATGAAAAAGGCAATTCTCGGAATTATTTTGGCAACAATCGCAATGTTTGGTACTGTTGATATTGCTCAAGCAGCGGACAAAACATACACATTTGAAGCATCAGACACAATTGTGATCACCGCATCAAGCAAGAGTGATTCACACAAGTATGACGTATATACCAAGAAAAATGGCAAGATGGTTAAAACGGGCAAGACTGAGAATATGGCAAAGGGTGATAAAATTCGCTATTGGCGTGCTAATCCAGTCGAGATCAAGGGTAAAACTTGGTGGCAAATTGCTGACAACAAATATTTCAAATCCGGTCGGATCGCAGTAGTTGATACTGCAGAAATGGAAAAACTTGGTCAGCCAGTAACTCAATATGCTAATTACACACCTGATCTACCAACTTATGAAGGTGGTAATGCTGTAGTCGTGATTACAGCATCTCCTAAGAATGATAGTCAAACGATCGGCGTCTATAAATTAAAGAATGACAAGTTAGTTTATACCGGGCAACGTGTGAATATGAATAAAGGTAATGGTAAGAATAAAACAGTTCAGCACTGGACCGCTAATAAAGTTACTATTGATGGTGAAGAAGTATGGCAAGTAGGGGATAATCTATACTTCAAGTCATCACGAGTTAAAGAATTGAATACAGTCAGAATGAATGACTTGGAACAAAAAATCGATAACTATGGAAATTATCCAGGGTAACAAAAATGAGATATGACGTCGTCATATCTCATTTTTAGGTTCTTTGTCAAATAGTATTGATGAATGATTTTGAGCCTTGGGCATCCTCGTTGAGGATGCCTATTTTTATGCACA
>NZ_RHOP01000021.1 GCF_003946575.1 Companilactobacillus jidongensis
CTCACCAATATGTTTGATGAGATAATCATAATTCGAATTCCGCCTAAATCATAGACGGTCGGTTATTAGGTGCTTACCGTTCTTGAAGAGCCTGTTCAGATGTATATAATGCCTCCTGACTCCCAGCAAATCGCCATTGTTTAAGGAATGAACCGATACTATTGTTTTTGATTTGATCACGCAAGTCATAGATAACACTTTGTTTGACAATTTCATCAATTTTCATTTTCTGGACATGTTCAATGCCCAATTGGACCATATTATTTCTAATTTGATTGATTTTGATTTTTGATTCTAAATCTTGTTCGTCAGCAGGTAGAACAAATCTAAATAGTATTGTCGGTACGAGCATACTTAGTATTATTACAGCAGATTCCACCAAGATGATGAAATTGAATATTTGAGATTTGGAGGTAATACTTGCCCCAATAACTGAGAATGCCATTGCTAAAGTTACTGATCCGTGAATCCCCCCAAATGCGAAGATTAACGCTTCTCTAATTGAAAGTTTACTAATGAGTTGACCATAAATAAATCTAGTAATTAATGAGATAACATAAACTAAAAATGCAACCCCAAGCCAACTGAATGATGAGTTACTATTATTAAATTGTTGTTTAACAATGCGAGTCAGTGTTATTCCAAGTACAACGAAAACAAAACTATTTAGTATCTCTGTCAAGAATTGACTCATTTGAACTCCAGCGTGAAATTGTTTAGGTGCTGAAAAACGGCTTCGACTAGCTTCATTATTAAAAATAAGTCCAGCACTAACTACGGCAATTATTCCTGATACTGCAAGCTTTTCAGCTAGTACGTAAATGATAAATGGTGTCATTAAATATAGTAGATTTTGAGCTGTAATAGAATTATAGGAAGTGCGGACCAACAGTTGTCTAAATAACATTAATAATCCAGCAGTGATAACTCCGAAGACAATTCCACCAATGGCAGAAACAAAAAATGCGGAGATGTTTTGACTTAATGCTAGATGTCCGGTACTATACCAGATCAATGCCGCCTGCAACAAAACGATCCCAGTTGCATCATTGAATAATGATTCCATTTTTAAAACAATATTTACGTGGGTAGGCAATGTCAGACCATCGCTGACTGATCCCATGGCCGTGGCGTCAGTAGGGGTACTAATTGAAATAATTATTAATGCCAATGAAAAGGTGATACCAGCCACTGAATGTAGGATTATTGTTCCGATAACGGCTGAAATGATTGCTAAAAAAACAGCAGTACTTAAAATGTTTTTTATTTTTCGGCGAACAAGATACGTTTTAGTTTTCTGCCCTTCAAAAAATAATAATGGAGCAATTATAAATAACATGAATATTTCATCGTTAAATGATAGAACAGCTTGGTTGGTTAAAGGAATCAGTCCGACGATAATTCCTATAATCAGGCTAATATAGGTCCCTGATATTTTGGGTAACAGATTGGAGATAAAGCTGCTGACAGCTACAGCAATAAGCAGAACGATTGATGATTCAAAGAATCCCATGATTATTCCTCGGTATTTTGATATTTAACATTCTAAGTATAGCAATTCTCATTGAACAAGCACATGGTAGATGATATTTCGACTTAGTATTTTGGAGTCCAACTTATTACTTGTTTTTGGGATAGTTAGCAAAATGCCAACTGTCAATATTTTCAGAAAAGACTATCATAAACCTATGAATAGGGGCGACAATCATGAGGTTTCAACAATTAAAACGAAATAGTAATGCTATTTTAAGAAAAAGGATGTATAAGAGTGGTAAAAACTGGGTTGTTAAGGCATCTTTGAGTTTTGCTGGCGGATTGATTTTACTTGGGGGATCACAACTGACAGTCAAGGCTGATGTTACTAATACTTCGACTGGAACTGAACAAGTACAATCGGCCGTGAGTGACAATGGTTCATCTAATCAGGCAAAGCCAATTTCAGATGGTGATGCCAATAGCAATCAGACCATTGACACAACAAATCAAAATACTAATTCAAATAGTAATCTAAGTAGTAATTCAAGCACGCAACTAAATGTTAAAGCAAGTAATGATACTACTGATTCCAACGATGCTACGACTGTGCAGGATAAAAATGGCAGTAACACTACAAAATCTGAACAACCTGATATAAGTCCATCAGCAGAAACATACAGTCTTAATCAAGCAACACCGCAACCAGAAAGTACGCCTACAGTCACAGACAGTGGTAATTGGGGTGTTGATTGGTCGATTACTGATGATGGTGTGTTGCATATTAATTCTGGAACGTTGAAAGATACGTCTGCTACTATTTTAGTTGAACCTTCGAATACCCAAACTTTGAGTGTCGGGCCAATTAAAGATAAAAATCCCTGGACGCAGACTCAACGTGATAAAGTTACTTCAATATCGTTTGATGGAAAAGTGACTGCAAGTTCAGATGTGTCAGGACTTTTTTATAACTTTAATAAGGTGACCTCAATCGATAATTTGACCGACTTCGATACTTCTAACGTCACAAATATGAGTGGGTTATTTGATTTAGATCGTTCACTAAAATCTTTAGATTTATCAAATATGGATACTCGCAAGGTTACTAGTATGTATTCTATGTTTAATGATAATGAAGTTTTGGCATCCATTAAATTTGGAGAAAACTTCAAAGGAGATAGCCTTACAGATGCCGAAGGAATGTTTCAAGGTTGTCATTTGTTACCAAGTTTAGATTTATCTAATTTTAAAACCCCACTTTTACAGTATGTGGATGAGATGTTTTGGGGTATGTCCAGGGCAACTAACTTAGATGTGTCTGGGTTGGATGTTTCCAAAGTCTCGGATTTCTCGGGTGTTTTTTCAAGTGTTTCAAGTTTAAAAAATATTGATTTGACGTCTTGGGATTTTTCTAGTGCAACTAATTTTAATAAAATGTTTTTGGACGATAAGGCATTGCTGAACATTGACTATCCAAAGAATTTTGATACTTCAAAAGTTACTGATTTCAATGGAATGTTCTCTGATTGTTTAAGTATGGAAACCTTGGATTTATCCGGTTATGATATGAGTAAATTTAAGCCTTCAAGTGGTTCTAATTCAATGCTTGATGGTATGAAGAGTTTGAATAAACTTATTTTGTCATCAAAAGACAATTTAAATTTCTCTGGTTTGTCAACTTCAGATCGTAATAAATATAATGCCGAGGGTAAGCTTGTTTCATCAAGTTCTGGGTGGAATGTTACTGATACGATTGATGGTGTGACTCCTATAGGGACAAATGTGTATGACAATGGATTGATGAATATGTACGATGCTAAGACTAATAATGGTGGGAAGACTACATGGCAAGTTGCTTATAAAAATTATAATTATGTAAATTTTGTTTTGGAGTATGTGGCTGAGGATAACCAAGACAGTCCTGATGGGATATTATATACGTTGCCCGTAACTGGAACAATTTCTGGAAATCCGTATTATCCTCAATCATTAGTTACTTTGGGAGTAAGTAATCCTTCGTATCAAACTGATTTCACACCTAATTCTATAACGGTTCCTGATGTTGAAGGCCAAATAGTCAAGGTGTTAATACCTGCTAAACCAATTTCTAAGCCATTCAAATTTCAAGTGATAGAAACAGATTCTGCTGGTAAAAAGATAAGTAACAATACAATTACGATACCGGTTGATGATCCAACATTCGGTAATCAAGATCCTGATAAGACTTTAGATGGTATTGCGTCTTCCAGTCGAGAGTTATTACAAGACGTGAGTTCTATAGTGATGATTGATTCTGACGGTAATTCTACATCGATGCCATTGTCAGCTGATCTTTTGAAAAGACTCTCAACATTTCCTGGTTATAAAAATGATGCCGATTTTATTGCTAAATTCTTGTTAAATGGCGTGATGAGTGATGATGGGGTGTATGATTCCTATGCTGGTCAGACTTATGTTCTGAATGCAGTATATGCACCAATCAAATCTAATACTTCTGGTGGTGGTTCTTCCAAACCTCAAATTGATCGTGAAGTAAGATCAGTTAATCAAACCATTTCAGTGCATCCAGATGAACCATCGGCACAAGTATATGATGATAATGGAATTTTGGTTGCTGATACGACGCTTCCATCATTAAGCAACTGGCATAATGATGAGGTTATGACAATTGATGGCGATACATATTACCGCGTTGCCACGAATAAGTGGATCAAGACTAATACGGCATATGTATACAATTACAAACTTAATAATGTCCGTGTATATCGAAACATTACTAGTGATGTAGTTGATTCAAGAGGTAATATTTTACCGATCAAGTTAGCTCCATCAAGTGAATGGATGACTGATAGGTTAGTAACATTGAATGATGGTACATATTATCGAGTTGCTACTAATCAATTTGTTAGTGCTGCTAATGTTTATATATATGAAGATACTACTGCGACTTTGCATACGAATTTGGAAACACCACTATATGATGAGCGCGGCAATATGCTTACTAATAAATTAACAACTAACTCTGAATTTAAAGTCGATAAAACTATCCAGATCAATGGAATTAATTATTATCGTGTAGCCACAAATGAATTTGTGAAATCAACAGATGCTATAAATCTAATTTAAAAATAAAGAAGGGCCTCCCAACTAAGGGAAGTCCTTCTTTATTTTGTATGACTAAATATATTTTTTTACTCGCTATTTATTTGAACATTGAATCAACTGCTGCATCAACGGCATCTTGATCAGCAAGATAAGGAATTGTAATGTGATCTGTTCCAGCGTTCATCTTGTTGTATTCGATTGATGTCTCAATAGCATGTGGATTACGTGCCCAACTACGACGAGCAACTCCACCCATTGTGTCCCAAGCAATTGATGATTTGATGATCTCATCAACTTCTTCTGAACCATCAAGTACTAGTCCGAAGCCACCATTGATAGCTTTACCGATACCAACACCGCCACCATTGTGAAGGGCAATCAGTGTCATACCACGAGCAGCATTACCGGCATAACATTGTGTAGCCATGTCAGCACAGACGTTACTACCATCTTTGATATTTGATGTTTCTCTGAATGGTGAGTCTGTTCCTGAAACGTCGTGGTGATCACGTCCAAGCATAACTGGACCAATTTTACCGTCACGAACTAATTCATTGAACTTCAAAGCAATATTTACACGACCATAGCAGTCTTGATAAAGGATACGTGCTTGTGTACCAACAACTAAGGCATTCTTTTCGGCGTCACGGATCCAGTTGTAGTTATCACGATCTTGATAACGTCTATTAGGGTCGATTACTTCCATAGCAGCATGATCAGTTTGGATAAGATCTTCATGTTTGCCACTTAGACATACCCAACGGAAAGGTCCATATCCGTAATCAAATAACATGGGTCCCATGATATCTTCAACGTATGATGGCCAGATGAATCCATCTTTATCATCATGTCCGTTTTTTGAAATTTCATTAACGCCTGAGTCATAGATTGACTTCATAAATGAGTTACCGTAGTCGAAGAAGTATGTTCCATCAGCAACTAATGATTTGATAACTTCGAAGTGACGTCTCAAAGTTTTATCAACTAAGCCACGGAATTTTTCTTTATCTTCAGCTAACATGGCTGTTCTCTCATCGAATGTTAATCCAACAGGACAGTAGCCACCTTCATAAACATTGTGACATGATGTTTGATCAGATAGTAGATCAACATGAACGTGATTCTCATTGATATATTCTAGTAAGTCAACGATATTACCATGGAAGGCGATAGATGTGCTTTCGCCACGTTTCATGTAGTCTTCGGCCATGTTGACGGCTTCTTCAGGTGTTTCAGCTAATTGGCTGATCCAACCTTGGCTCTTACGAGTTTCGATTCTTGATCTATCAACTTCAGCAATAATGGCAACGGCCTTTGCGATTTCTCCAGCCTTACCTTGAGCACCACTCATTCCACCAAGTCCTGATGAAATAAATAATTTACCAGTTAGATCACCGTCATCAGGAATGCCAAGTTTTAATCTACCAGCATTAAGTAGAGTATTGAATGTCCCATGAACGATACCTTGAGGTCCGATATACATCCAACCACCGGCAGTCATTTGGCCGTAGTTAGTAACACCCATTTCTTCAGCAACTTCCCAATCATCGATATTGTCGTATTCACCGACCATTAGACCGTTTGTGATGATTACACGAGGTGCACTCTTCTTGGATTTGAATAATCCTAGTGGATGTCCTGATTCAACAACTAATGTTTGTTCGTCAGTCATTGCTTGCAAATATTTTTTGATCAAACGATATTGCATCCAGTTGTGACAAACTGAACCAGTTTCTCCATATGTAACTAATTCATAAGGGTAGAGAGCAACATCGAAGTTCAAGTTATTGTCGATTTGAACTTGGATAGCTTTACCGGCTGTACAGTTTCCTTCGTATTCATCGATTGGTTTGCCATGGATTCGTTCTTTTGGATACCATCTGTATCCATAGATACGTCCACGAGTTCTTAATTCTTCTAGGAATTCTGGGATAACTACATCGTGATACTTGGGATGTACATAGCGAAGTGCATTCTTCAAAGCAAGTTCTGTTTGTTCTTTAGTTAATCGGAATCCACGGTCAGGTGCACGTCTGATACCTTCTTGGAAGACGGTTTTTTCTGGTAATTCGTCGTCCAACTTGATTGTCATTGCTGCTTCCATTTCTTTGTAATCGATCATTTTAATAGCCTCCTAGTATGTACTCTATTTCTGTGACTTAGACTGTGTCATTTAATACTGCACGTTCAGTATATTAAGAATGTGTCAATTGAGAGTCTATACTGGGAAAAAATTATTATGACGACAAGGCATGAAACGCTTACTATTTTTTTGACACAAATTAGACAGCTCGTATATAGAATTAAGGAAAGTCATAATTGATGGAGTGTGCATAATGAAAGCAGATAAGATCTTAAAGAATTTCAGTCAGATTTTTTGTCCCTCAGATATTGGTCATCCATTAAGAGGCGAAGAAATGTCTGATGCTAAGGTGATTGAGAATGGTTATATTGCAATCAAAGACGGTAAGATTCTGGCAATTGATTCTGGTGAACCAAATGCAGAATTACTAGATTCTACTACTGAAGTAATTGATTACACTGGTAAAATGGCAACACCAGGTTTGATTGATTGCCATACACATTTGGTATACGGTGGAAGTCGTGAAAATGAATTTTCGAAGAAACTAAACGGTGTGCCATACTTGGATATTCTAGCCGCGGGTGGTGGCATTCTTAGCACAGTTAATTCAACTCGTGATGCTAGTTTTGATACATTATATGAAAAGACATCCAAGCTTGTAGATGACATGATCATTCATGGTGTTACCACAGTAGAAGCAAAAAGTGGATATGGTTTAGATTGGGCAACAGAAAAGAAACAATTAGAAGTAATTAAAAAAATTGACGAAAAGCACGATATGGATTTGGTTTCGACCTTCATGGCAGCTCATGCTGTTCCTCCAGAATATAAAGGTAGATCGGACGAATTCATTGATATGATCATTAATGAAATGTTACCAAAGGTCAAGGAAGAACATTTATCAGAGTTTTGCGATATTTTCTGTGAAACAGGAGTGTTTACGGCTGAACAATCTAAGCGTTTGTTGCAAGCCGCTAAAGACCAAGGTTTCAAATTAAGGATTCATGCTGATGAAATTGATTCAGTTGGTGGTGTAGATGTGGCTGCTGAATTAGGTTCAGTTAGTGCAGAACACTTAATGGTTATCACGGATGAAGGTATTGATAAATTGAGTAAAGCTCATGTTATTGGTAATCTACTTCCAGGAACAACTTTCAGTTTGATGCAAGATACGTATGCACCAGCCAAGAAGATGATCGAACACGGAATGGCAATTACCCTGACAACTGACAGCAATCCAGGAAGTTGTCCAACGTCTAATTTACAATTCATTATGCAATTGGGAACATTCATGATGAAATTAACTCCGATTCAAGTTCTCAATGCAGTAACGATCAACGCCGCGTATTCAGTTTGTCGTAACGATAGTATTGGTAGTTTCGATGAAGGAAAGAATGCTGATATTACCGTATTTGATTGCGAGAATATCGATTATCCATTCTACTTCTTCGCTACTAATTTGGTCAGTGAAGTCTATAAGAACGGTAATCTAGTAGTTCAAGACAGGCAATTAGTATAGTTAAAAATCCTATATATCAGCTTTCAAATAATGATTGAGAGCTGATTTTTTTGTTACCGGTTTCACAAAATTGTGTCTTTTGACATTTTTTTGACGTATAGTAATTGTGGGGTGAGCATAATATGAAGAAAACACTAAAATTTCAATTGTTTGGTAATCCCAAGATCCATTTGGCCGATCAACAGATTTTTTTCTCATTCTCCAAGATCAATGCTCTTTTGTATTATTTGGCCGTCAATCAATCCATCAGTAGAGATGAGATTGCTGGTTTATTGTGGCCAAATAAGTCTGAACAGAGTGCCAGAAAGAATCTCCGTAATACTATTTATCAGGCTAACAAGGTTCTGGGCGACGATTATGTCGTTTCACCAAACAAATCAGTTTTACAATTGAATGAAGATTTACCGGTTCAGAGTGATGTGGAAGATTTTCTCTCCGATCCGACAGAACACTTAATCAAGTATCAAGGTGAATTTTTGAAGGGATTCTTTTTGAAGGATTCTGAAAATTTTGATCAGTGGACTACGCGAATGCGTAGTATTTATGAACAAAAATTTGTGCAAAATTGTTATCACAAGGTTGCCAATGATATTAACAACAATCAGTTGGATGACGTTGAACGTAATATTCAACGTCTGATTTCTATTGATGAATATGATGAGCGTAACTATCAGTTATTGATGAGATTTTATCAGGACAGTCATCGCAATGGTAAAGTAATCGAAGCTTATTATGAATTGGTCAGCACACTCAAAGAAGAGCTCGGCATTGAACCAAGTGAAGAGACTCGTAAAATCTATGAGAAAACATTGGAAATCGTCAATCGTCGAAAGAATCATGAAGAGAATATCGAAAGTTTCAAATTCTTCGGTCGAACTCAAGAAATTGAAACACTTGAAGCCAATTTTGATGGATTCTTTCACGATTATAATTTCCAGTCGATAATTATTCAAGGTGATGCTGGTATGGGTAAAACAGCGTTGTCAGAATTAGTTCTTAACAACATGCGTAAGAAACATCTGTTACTAAATTTCACTTGTTTCCATTCTGAACGATTTTTTACGCTTCGTCCTTGGCGTGAAATACTTCAAAAAATTGAGATTGTTATCAAAGATAATGAAATTGTAATGTCGAATAATTTTGAGAAGACTTGCAAAAAATTTTTCCCATATTTCACTGATGACAGTTTGATAAATTTTGACGAAAGATTAACTGATGATGATATAAATTATTTGTCACAGATAATTCTGGAAGCTCTAAAGATAATTGAACAGGACAACAAGTTAATTATTAACATCGATAATTTACAATGGATGGATGAGTGGAGTTTACGTTTGTTGACAAGTTTGATGTTGCATGACTATGATACGTTGTTCTTGCTAACTCTTAGGTCCAATTATCAGACTCATATTGATGAGTTTATTAATACGGTTAGTCACTATGGCCGACTTAATATTATCGATTTGAAACCATTTGATCGTGCATCAATGACGTCATTTATGCAGAAGCAAATTCCTGACAATGATTTGGATTTTGCTACATTGAATGAACTGTATAATGAGTCGGAAGGTAGTCCTTTTTTCTTAATGGAATATGTTCGACAGATTAAGTTGGGATTACGACCAGATTATATGACACCGAGGATTCAAAAGGAGTTGAAATTTATTCTTCAAGATCTTGAACCTGGTGAGGAAGAGATTTTGGAGATGGTTTCGTACTTCCCTGAAGAAGCACCATTAAAAATAATCTCGACATTGTTGAATCGTACCGAAGGAAGTATAGCTAAAGATATTTCAACGATCAAAGATCATCAGTTGATCAGTGAACACATGATTGAAGGTGAAATTCAACTTAGCTTTCTGCATAATAAATTCCGTGAATTTATTTATATGCAGCAAGCACCTTCAAAACTGCGGGTGATTCATGAAAAAATTGCGGTGCTATTAGAACAAAAATTACGTTCAGTTGATGATGAATCAACGTTATTGTCACAAATTGCTTATCACTACAAGTATGCTAATCAAGAACTGAAATCACTTGATTATGAATTATCACATCTACAGATATCGCTCAAATTTCAACATGAATTATTTCCAATCTACACTGAATACAATAAGGAATCAGTTGAGCTAGAAAGTATTGAGTGGCATGACGAACTGGCGAAGTTCAAACAAATCGGTGATCGACTCAAAGCGATTGAATACCAGTATGAGGGTAATCAGACTTATGAATCATTGCTGATGAAATATTTATATTTTGAAGGACGCTATTATATTAATTACGGCAATTATAATCAAGGAATCGAAAATATCCAACGAGTTATCGTTAAGGCAAAGGAACTTCATCATGATGATTTCTTGATCCGTGGTTACCGTCAAATGATTTATTATTATATTCAGACTGATAATGCGACTGATATGGTACATTATATTGATTTGGCAATGAATATTTCTATCAGGTCAAATGATCACCAATCGATTGGAATATTGTTGCGTCTAAAGGGTCTGTACTATTTGATGGTCGGAAATTTGACGGAGGCAGAGCATCTGTTACTTGAATCAGTAACTATTTTTACAATATCAGATGAGGTTAAAGAGAAGTATTCCAGTAATATTGCGGCCGCATATGACTATCTAGCTGAAATAGAACGTCTCCGTGAAAACTATGATGAAGCTGTCAGTTATGAGAAGAAGGCAATTTGTCTCTGCGAACAGACAGGCTTGAAGACTAGTTTAGTTATCTTCTATGTTGATATGGGGATTTCGCTCTATGCCAAGGAAGATTACGATGGTTCTAAGCAATATCTACGAAAGGCTAAGGGACTATATGATAATTTGACGTCACCGTGGAAGAGAACACAGCTTAATGCATATCTAGCTTTAAATGAGTTGCATGATGGTGATTATGACGCTGTATTGAGATTTTTGTTAAGCTTCAATGAGTATTACACACATTTATCCAATCCCAGAGATATGGGAATCGTTTATTTTATTCAAGCAATTGTTAAGAAGATGATCAATGACCAGCAGATCAATGATCCTTCATTACGTGAATTACTCAATCAAGACGAAGCATTTTATTTGGAAAAAGCTCAAGAGAATCTTAGTCAATATCGTGATCGATTTGAATTACAGTATTTGAATGGTATTTATGATGAAATAAATCCGATTGATCCAAACTAAAAAAATTAAAAAAGTTATATAAGAAAAGGCGTTAAAATTGACGATTGTTGTCATTTTTAGCGTCTTTTCTGTTTTTTTGAATGATTAGAAAAAATTAATTTTAGGGAATGTTTTTTAATTTTTGAATCTATTAAACGTCAAAAGATAGCATATTGAGAAACAGTTCACTTGACAGAAATTTTGCCTGTTTTAATGACTTTTTTAGTCTGCCTATCGTAAATGGTTTTCGATTAGTAAAGCTGATAGTTAATATCTAGAAAATTAATTGAAGTGTTGATGGACATAACTTTACAGTTCGGATATTACCAAAATGTCACTGTCAAAAAAGTGTCAAATTTTGATATTTATAAAAATGTGTTTAAACATTATTTAGTAAAACTTATAAATTTATATATCTTTGAAATATTAAAATCGCTGAAACCCTTGATACAGGCGCTATTGACCGGTTATAAGTACCATGATAGATTAATAGCGGTTAATGAAAGCGATAACAGATAAATCGGATTTTGAAAAATAGTACGGGGGATATCCAGAAGTTGTGGATGATTTTTTACAAAGATCGAGGTGATGAATACCCAATCGTGACCCATGGAAATCTGGATTTGTTGTCTTTTATTAAAACAATCAAGTACACAAATTTGAAAGGATGTTTGATCATGGACAAATTAATTGAATGTATTCCGAATTTTAGTGAAGGCAAGAACCAAGAAACAATTGATGGTTTAGTTGAGACAGCCAAGGGTGTTCAAGGTGTCACACTATTGGATCACTCTTCAGACAAAAATCATAATCGTAGTGTATTTACATTAGTTGGAAACGAAGATGGAATTCAAGAAGTAGCATTTCAACTTGTTAAATATGCTAGTGAACATATCGATATGACTAAGCACGAAGGTGGTCACCCACGTATGGGTGCAACTGACGTAGTACCATTTGTACCTATCAAGAACATTACCGCAGAAGAATGTGTTGAAATTTCAAAGAAAGTTGCTAAACGTGTTAACGATGAATTAGATATTCCGATCTTCTTATATGAAGATTCAGCTTCAACACCAGCACGTAGAAATCTTGCTAAAGTAAGAAAAGGTCAATTCGAAGGAATGCCAGAAAAACTTCTTCAAGATGAATGGGCACCTGATTATGGTGAAAGAAAGATTCATCCTACAGCCGGAGTTACAGCTATCGGTGCACGTATGCCATTAGTTGCTTTCAACGTAAACCTTGATACAGATGATGTAACGATTGCTAAAAAGATTGCTAAGATCATTCGTGGTTCAAGTGGCGGATTCAAGTATTGCAAGGGTATCGGATTGATGCTAGAAGATCGCAATATTGCTCAAGTCTCCATGAACATGGTCAATTATGAAGGAACACCATTGTATCGTACATTTGAAACAATCAAGTTTGAAGCAAAACGTTACGGAGTAAACATCATTGGTAGTGAAGTTATCGGATTAACACCTGCTAAGGCTTTAGTAGATGTTGCTGAATATTACTTACAAGTTGAAGACTTCGACTACAACAAACAAGTTCTTGAAAATCACTTAATTTAAGGAGAACAATCAATGAAATTAACTGACAAGCAAGTACGTGAATTCATGACTGTTCTTGGTTCAGATGAGCCAGCACCAGGTGGAGGCTCAGCCTCTGCACTTGCTGGTTCTATGGGAATCTCACTGACTAAGATGGTTACGGAACTCACAATTGGAAAGAAAAAATATCTCGAATTCGAAGATATTGCAAAAGAAGCTCGTGAGGAAGCTGGTAAGTTGCAAGCTGAATTACTTGATGCAATTGACAAAGATACTGAAGCATTTAACGAAGTATCAGCCGTCTTTTCAATGCCTAAAGCAACTGATGAAGAAAAGGCTGCACGTAGAAGTGCTATGCAACAAGCGCTACAAGGTGCTACCAAAGCCCCATTCGACATCATGGTCAAATGTGTTGACGCATTGAAGGTAACTGAATCGATCATTGGCAAGGCAAATACTAATGCCGCTAGTGATTTGGGTGTTGCAGCTTTGAACTTGAAGTCAGCACTTCAAGGAGCATGGTTGAATGTATTGATTAACTTATCTGGTATCAAGGATGAAGATTTTGTTACTGATTATAAGCAAAGAGGAACAGCCTTGTTAGAAGAGGGATGTCCTTTGGCAGACAAAATCTATGAAGAAATTTTGAAAATTGTATAGCTGACAACACTAATGAGAAGGGCGGAATTAAATATTATGGCAAATCTATCTGATATTGAAATTGCAAGTCAAGTTGAAATGGATCCCATTCAAGATATCGCTGCATCAGTTGGTATTCCTGAAGAAGACCTTTCAATGTATGGAAAATACAAAGCTAAGATCGACATCAACAACATGAATGGTTTAGATGACGCAAGTCAACGTGGGAAACTTATCCTAGTTACAGCTATCACACCAACACCTGCCGGAGAAGGTAAAACTACTGTATCAGTTGGATTAGTTGATGCATTATCAAATGTTGGTAAAAAAGCAGCCATTGCGGTTCGTGAACCATCATTAGGACCTGTCTTTGGTATCAAGGGTGGAGCTGCTGGTGGTGGACATTCACAAGTTGTTCCTATGGAAGATATCAATCTTCACTTCACAGGCGACTTCCACGCAATTGGTGCTGCAAATAACTTATTAGCTGCCTTATTAGATAATCATATTCACCAGGGTAATGCATTGAACATTGATACACGTAAGATCACTTGGAAACGTGTTGTTGATATGAATGATCGTCAATTGCGTCACATCGTTGATGGCTTGCAAGGCCGCGTCAATGGTGTTCCCCGTGAAGATGGGTATGACATCACAGTTGCTTCAGAAGTTATGGCTGTATTGTGTCTCTCAAATAATATTACTGAACTTAAATCAAAATTACGTAAGATGATCGTAGCTTATAACATGGACGGGGATCCTGTTACAGCTGGTGACTTAAAAGCTGAAGGAGCAATGACAGCCTTACTAAAAGATGCTATCAATCCTAATATTGTTCAAACACTTGATCACACACCAGCCTTCATTCATGGTGGGCCATTCGCTAATATTGCTCACGGATGTAACAGTATTTTAGCTACTAAACTAGCTTTGAAATATGCTGATTATGCAGTTACAGAAGCTGGATTTGGTGCTGATCTTGGTGCTGAAAAGTTCATCGATATCAAGTGTCGTCTAGCTGACATGCAACCAGATGCAGTTGTACTTGTTGCCACAGTTCGCGCTTTGAAGATGCACGGTGGTGTTAAGAAGACTGACTTGAACGAAGAAAATGTTGAAGCTGTTGAAGCAGGATTACCAAATATGAAGAAACACATCGATAACATTCAAAATGTTTATGGTATGCCAGTAGTTGTTGCTATCAACAAGTTCCCTAATGATACAGATGCTGAACTAGCAGTTGTTCAAAAAGCATGTGAAGATCTTGGCGTTAAAGTTGCACTATCAGATGTATGGGGCAAAGGTGGAGACGGAGCACTTGAACTAGCTGATGCAGTTGTTGAAGCAGCAGATCAACCAAATAATTTCGGATTTGTATATGACTTAGAAGATTCAATTGAAGAAAAATTAACTAAGATTGTTCAAAAGGTTTATGGCGGTGACGGTGTTGAATTCACACGTGGCGCTCGTAAACAATTATCAGAATTAGAAAGACTCGGATTCACAGACTTACCAATCTGTATGGCTAAGACTCAATATTCATTCTCTGATGATGCGAAGAAGTTAGGTGCACCAACAGGCTTCACAGTTAAGATCAGTAACTTGAAAGTTTCTGCCGGTGCCGGATTCATCGTTGCTCAAACTGGAGCAATCATGACAATGCCAGGATTACCAAAATCACCAGCTGCAGAACGTATTGATGTTGATGAGAATGGAAATATTTCTGGATTATTCTAGAAAATGAAATTATTAAAAGTAACAGAGAATGATTACCAAGTTTCAAATTGGAGTGGGGGTCAAACCACAGAATTTTATTTATCCCCAACTAATGGAAAATATCGACCAGGCAACTTTGACTATCGGATTTCTAGTGCGACAGTTGAATTAGATACGACAGAATTTACACCCTTGCCGGGTTACAAGAGAATAATATTACCGTTACAAAATCAATTGACTTTGGAAAATAATGCAAAAACGATCACTTTGGCACCTTTCCAAAAATATTATTTTGACGGTAATGACAAGATTACTAGTCATGGCAAATGTGTTGATTTTAATTTGATATATCGTTCTGATCTCGAAGGACATATAAACTTTCTAATCGATAATAAATCTTTGAAGCTTAAGGAAGATACAGAATACATTTGTTATTTCTTACATGGATGCTCAGTGATTTTTAAAGACGACGAATCAATGCAAAGTAAATTCGTTAGTAAAAATGAATCATTATATTTTAAAACAAATTCAACCTCGACAATGTTTGTGACAAGTGCGGCAGGTTCTTCAATAAATCCTATGGCCATTTTAGTTTGGACAAGTGAGAAGGAATCAAAATAAGAATTGCGCTTCAAGAACAGATGTAAACACCGAGAGGAGAATCAAACATGAAAAGTAAAGACCAAGTTCCTGAAGATTCAGATATTAAGGATATTCGGGAATTAGAAAAGGTGGGCGAAGACGCTAAGTTTAGTCTTAATGGCGCCACACTTTACGGAATCAATGCTGTTATCGGATCAGGAATCTTCCTTTTACCAAAGGATATCTACAAGGACTTAGGTCCAGCTTCGTTGGTGGCTATGTTACTAGATGTATTCCTAGTTCTGATGTTGGCAGTATGTTTCGCTGAAGTTTCAGGATATTTCAACAAGAACGGTGGGGCTTTCCAATATGCTAAAACAGCTTTTGGTGACTTCGTTGGATTCAACGTTGGTATCCTTGGTTGGTTCGTTACGATCGTAGCTTGGGCTGCTATGGCAGCTGGGTTCGCAAAACTTTTAATTCAAACTTTCCCTTCCCTAGAGGGGAAAAATACAATTATAAGTATTTTGCTGGTAACGTTCTTATCAATTATCAATAGTACTGGTATTAAGACTTCTAAGGTTTTCACGATCACAATTACTATCGCTAAGATTATTCCTATTATTGCATTTACTCTTGTTACAGTATTTTTCATCAAACATGGTATGAAAGTGGGACACTTTACACCGTTCCTACAATTAAGCCCAGGTATGACGCTGTCTAAGGCAGCCGCTTCAACATCTCTAACGGTATTTTATGCATTTATCGGATTCGAAGCCTTGCCAGTTGTTGCTGGTGAGATGCGTAATCCTAAAAAGAACGTACCAAAGGCTATTATCGGATCAATCAGTTTGGTTTCATTATTCTACTTCATGATCATTGCTGGTACTATCGCAATGCTTGGTACAGGTATTCTACAAAGTAATGCACCTGTACAAGATGCTTTCGTACAAATGATCGGACCTGCTGGTAAGTGGATCATTTCAATCGGCGCTTTGATTTCTATCGCCGGATTAAACATGGGTGATTCATTGATGATCCCTCGTTACGGAGCTTCTATCTCAGATGAAGGATTATTGCCAAAAATTATTGCGAAACAAAACAAAAAGGGTGCTCCATTCGTAGCGATTATCTTCTCAGGTCTCGTTACAATCGGATTCCTTCTAAGTGGTTCATTTGAACAATTAGCCGAATTAAGTGTTGTTTTCCGTTTCTTCCAGTACATTCCAACTGCACTTGCCGTAATTTGGTTAAGGAACAAAGATATGGATAACGAACCAGTATTCAAATTACCATTCGGCCCAGTTATTCCTATTATTTCCATTATCGTAAGTGTTTGGATGGTTGCTGCAGCCAACCCAGTTAATCTTATTGCTGGATTGATCGGTGTAATTATTACAAGTACAATGTACTTCCTATTCATCAAGGGTAAAAAGATGGGTGCAAATTCCGATTCTGACTCAGATGATGTAGATCCTGCTTAAAACTTTTAGTCAACTCAAAAATAAATGGGGGTTTTACAAATGATCAAAGAAAAGACAATCGTATTAGATGGTAACAGTTTGAAACTTGAAGATGTTGTTTCAGTAGCACGTAATAATGTGAAGGTAAGTATCGCACCTGGTTCAGAACAAGCAGTTAACGACTCACGTAAGATCATCGACAAAATTGTTGAAGACAAACGTGTTGTCTATGGTGTAAATACTGGATTCGGTTCACTTTGTAACGTAAGTATTTCTCAAGATGATACAGCTCAATTACAAGAAAATCTTATTAGAACTCACTCATCAGGTTACGGTGATCCATTCCCAGAAGATGTTGTTCGTGCCATCATGTTGATCCGTGTTAACTCACTTGTTAAAGGATTCTCAGGAATTCGTTTGAGCACTGTTAAGGCATTAATGGACATGTTGAATGCTGGAGTACATCCATTTATTCCTGAAAAAGGTTCACTTGGTGCATCAGGAGACTTGGCTCCATTGGCACACATGGTTCTTCCATTACTAGGCTTAGGAAAAGCATACTACAAAGGTGAATTATTACCTGGTAAGGTAGCTATGGAAAAAGCCGGCCTTGGAACTATTCAATTGAGTGCCAAAGAAGGACTCGCCTTGATCAATGGAACAACAGTGTTGACAGCTGTTGGCGCTCTAGCAACATACGACTCGATCGTATTGTTAAAACTCTCAGATATTGCTGGTGCTCTATCTCTTGAAGTTCACTCAGGTATTTCAAGCCCATTCGAAGAGGATCTACACACAATTCGTCCACAAAGTGGTCAATTAGCAACAGCTCGTAACATCCGTAGATTGATCGATGGATCAGAGTATACAACTGAAGCAACCCAAGACCGTGTTCAAGATGCCTATACACTTAGATGTATCCCTCAGATCCACGGTGCAAGTAAAGACTCAGTTGCTTATGTTAAAGAAAAAGTAGAAATCGAAATCAATTCAGTTACTGATAATCCAATCGTTACTCGTGAAGGAAAAGTTATTTCAGGTGGTAACTTCCACGGTGAACCAATGGCACAACCATTTGACTTCCTTGGAATCGCTGCTTCAGAAATCGGAAATGTTTCAGAACGTCGTGTTGAACGCCTAGTTAATACACAACTAAGCAAGATGCCTTCATTCTTAGTTAAACATCCAGGACTTAACTCAGGATTTATGATCACACAATATGCTTGTGCTTCATTAGCTTCAGAAAACAAAATCTTAGCACATCCAGCTAGTGTTGATTCAATTCCTTCATGTGAAAACCAAGAAGACTTCGTAAGTATGGGTACAACTGCTGCACGTACAGCCGCAGAAATCATTGGCAACTCAAGAAGAATCGTTGCTACTGAAATTATGGCTGCTTGTCAAGCACTAGACATCAAGTCACGTCAACATGGACTTGGAAAAGGTACACAACCTGCATATGAAGAATTCCGTAAGTCAGTAAGTTTCATCGAAAATGATAAAGATATCGAAATTTACGATGAACTAAACAAGGCAACAGATGTACTTGTAAATGGTGATTTATTAAATGCTGTTGAAAATACAGTGGACTTAGATATTCAATTTAAATAATTAGCATATGAACAAGTAAAAAGTGTTGAATGACTTAGACCGCTGCGAACCTTTTTACTTGTTCTTTGTTATGTACAAAGTTATTGAGAAGGGATGCAAATTTAAAACATGCTGAATAATAAGCGAGAGAGTTTTTGGCAAGATGTGGTTACTAAACTGACGATTGCTATGATATACGCCGTCTTATATTCCATGGCTTTGAATTTCTTCTGGCAGCCAGGACATATTTATTCTGGTGGATTAACTGGTATAGCACAGATTTTATCGACACTTGCCGAAAGAGCAGATAATATCAATATACCTATTTCAGTTATTTATTATCTATTGAACGTACCCATGTTTATCCTGGCGTGGTTCAAGATCAATCGTAAGTTTGTTGTGTTTACTATCATTGCAGTTACATTTGCTTCATTTGCCATTCAAATAATGCCCAATATGACCTTGATCGAAGATCCAATAATTTGTGCCGTCTTTGGTGGATTGATCAATGGTTACTCAATGGGATTGGCTTTGAAACATGGAATTTCCACCGGTGGTATGGATGCATTGATCATTACATTGCGACAATCAACAGGTATCAGTGTTGGTGCAATTTCAATGGCATTTAACGGTGTGATCGTTTTGACAGCCGGATTCTTATTCGGTTGGCCGTATGCTTTTTATAGTTTGGTTTCGATTTTTGTTAGTGGGAAAACGACAGATCTGGTCTATGTTAAGCATCAAAAGGTTCAAGTGATGATTATCACACAACGTCCCGATGTTGTAATTCCAGCATTACAAAAGAAATTAAAACGTGGTATCACCGCGATACCTCAAGCATACGGTGCATATGATTTTAATACTCAATCGGTTTTGATTACTGTTATTACCGTTTATGAAATGGAAATTTTAGCAGAAATTATGAAAAAAGTTGATCCAAAGGCGTTTGTCAGTGTATCGCAGGATATTAAGATTCTCGGTACATTTGAAGAATTAGATATAGTTTAGGGGATGAAAAAGTGTACAGTCCTGAAGAAATTGTGGAAATAAGTATTACCAAAGGAACAGCCAAGATCAATAAGCCGCTTCTAGCAAAACTTATTCTCGGATTCATCGGTGGAGCCATGATTTCCTTAGGATACTTAGCTTATATCAGAGTATCAGCATCGATACCAGCTGATTTAGCTAGTGTCGCCTCATTGGTTGGTGCATCAGTCTTCCCAATTGGTCTGATCGTGATTTTATTAGCTGGTGGCGAACTTGTCACAGGAAACATGATGGCAGTTAGTCTGTCGGCTTTTGCCAAGAAAGTATCATGGTTAGATTTTGTTAAAAACTTGATTATTATAACTTTTGCTAATTTGATTGGTGCATTGTTTGTGGCTTATTTCTTTGGACATTTTGTCGGTTTAACTCATATCGGAATATTTCGTGAAGACGTTATCCGAATTGCTCAAAGCAAAGTAGCCTCACCCTTCATGCCAAGTTTTGTTTCAGGCATCGGTTGTAATTGGTTCGTCGGATTAGCATTGTGGCTCTCATATGGAGCTAAGGATGCTGCTGGCAAAATTTTAGGTGTTTGGTTTCCAATCATGATTTTCGTTGCAATTGGATTCCAGCATAGTATCGCCAACTGTTTCGTCATTCCTGCCGCAATTTTTGAGGGTGGAGTTACATGGGGAGATTTTATAAATAATTTAATTCCAGTTTACTTAGGAAATATTGTTGGCGGTTCAATTTTTGTTTCAGGATTCTATTACTTTAGTTACAAGTTCGGTCATTAAAAAATAAAATTTCAAATAGGACAGAGTAGTTGGCAGAGCGTTAAGTGTCGGAAAGACGGAATGTGCTTCCCGGACGAAAAATGACAATCCATTTGCGGTTTTGCCAACGCATTCGCTGCATAAAGGATTTATGTGGCAGCTCGAAAAGGAGATGCTAAGAATGGGTAAGAGAAGCAACGCACAATTTATAGCTACAATGGGATTATTAATTGCATTAATGATAGTATTATCACAAGTTTTTGGTTTTGAAACACAACTTCTCAAAATAACTTTCGATTTCATACCACAAGTGGTTATGGCTAGTTTATTCGGTCCACTTTGGACAGGAATTGGTTCAGTTATTGCCGACTTGATCGGTAGTACAGTTCTTGGTAAAGGTGCATTCTTTATTGGTTTTACATTAAATTCATTTATTACTGGTATCTTGTATGGATACTTCTTCTACAAGAAACCAATCAGTTGGAAAAATGCCTTTTTATGTGTGTTATTGAATACTTTGATTATCAGCTTATTCTTGACACCGCTATGGTTATCTATCATGTATAAGATTCCATTTACTGATGGAAGATTATGGATGATTCGTATCGTCAAAGCATCAATTATGTTGCCACTTCAAACGACTATGATCGTCTTCTTCGGTAACGTAATACCATTTAAGTCATTGTCTAAGAGATTTGCTGCATAGTATTAGCATAAAGGGGTGTTTGTTATGATTAGAACAGGCGAAGAAGCTGTAGCTTGGATTCACACAAGAAGAAAATTTGGTTCGCGACCAGGATTAGATAGAATCGAAGCATTGTTAAAGATGCTCGGCAATCCAGAAGATGATGTTAAGAGTATTCACATCGCTGGAACGAATGGGAAGGGTTCAACTGTTATGTATCTTCGTTGTATGTTAGAAGAATTAGATCTGACAGTTGGAACATTTACCTCACCGTATATTGAAACCTTCTATGAACGTATTGCAGTTAATGGACAACCAATTCCCGAAGCAGATTTTGTAGAACTGGTAAATGTTTTCATGCCACTGATTGAAAAACTAGATGCAGATGAACATTTACAAGGGATAACAGAATTTGAAATTCTCACTGGTATGGCATTTTATTATTTCAAAGATCGAGTTGATATTGCCATTATTGAAGCTGGAATTGGTGGTTTGATGGATAGCACCAACGTTGTGCATCCCATGCTCGCAGCAATCACTACGGTCGGATTAGATCATGTTGATATTTTGGGTGATACACTGGAAAAAATTGCTCAGCAAAAGTCGGGTATCATTAAGAAACATATTCCTATCGTGGCTGGAGATATTCCTGAGAATGCTTTAGCAGTTATTCGCAATCAAGCTGTTCAGACGAAAGCACCGTTTTATAGTGAAAACAAAGATTTCTTAGTCGACTATATTGGTTTTGATAAGAATCGTAATGAAAGATTCAATTTTAGAAATCACCAATTCTATCTTAAGGACTTACGAATTCCGCTTAAGGGTCGTCATCAGACTGAAAATGCTGGTGTAGCACTTGAATTATTCTCACTCCATTGTCAGCATGAGAGTATTCGAGTGAATGAAAATCACATTCGTGAAGGACTCAAAAAAGTTCGCTGGCCGGCTCGCATGGAGACTGTCAGTGAGTCACCACTGATCATTATGGATGGAGCACATAATCCGCATGCTATGCGTCGTTTGACTGATAATATGGTGCATGGGTTTGCGGATACCCATATTCATGTGTTGTTTTCTGCCATTACAACTAAGAATATTGACGAAATGCTCAATATGCTGCAACAAGTTCCTAACATCAAAATAACGATCACGACATTTGACTTCCCAAGCTCATTGAATGTAGAAGACTATGCCGGATTGGATAATATTGATGGAATCACGATTGTTGATGATTGGCACAAAGGGTTGAATAATATTAAATCTGAAATGATTTCAGATGATGTCTTGTTCATTACTGGTTCGTTATATTTTATTTCGCAAGTACGGGATGAAATGAAGAAGGTACACTAAAACAAAAGGAGAATCCAATTTGGATTCTCCTTTTGAGCATTAAATAGACATATGATATTCATTGTTTCGTCACACTTTTTCGTTACATTAGTATTAACAATTATTCTAATTAAACGGAGGACGATATATGAACTATTTGGTCATTCCTTTGACATTTGTCATTGGGTTGTCATTCCTGTTATCAGCTAGTCACATTAAGAGCCAATACATTTCAAAATTCTTCTATTGTATCGGTACCTTTGGGGTCATCATGGCGATGTATATTGCCTGGCCCAAGTAATTTACTCAACTGAGATAAGTTGAACGTTACTGATGAATTCGTACTCCTTCAACTTATCCATAAGATCATCAATAGTTCCAGTTAGGTGACTGATATCTAACGAGATCACAACACTAGCAATATTGTGAATCGGAATATTCTGGTTGATCGTCAGGATACTAGCGTTGGTTTCAGAAATAATTCCTAGAACTTTGTTCAGGATTCCTTGTTCGTGATTAAGCATCATTGAGATTAAGGCTTTACGGTCGTTCATATCTTCATCTGGCAAAAAAACGAGATCTTTATATTTGTAGTAGGTACCACGACTGATCCCGACCATTTTGACAGCTTCACTGACATTGCTTGATTTGCCTGTTTCGAGTAATCCACGGGCCTTAATAACTTTGTCAAATGATTCTGGAAGAATAGAACCGTCAACTATATAATATTTTTCCACGATAAATCTCCTCGCATTAAATTGTCGAAACTCTTTTAAAAGTATATCACGATTAGTAAACTAATGTTCAATCAAAAAGAACAGTTCATAGTGAACTGTTCTTTTTAGATTACTATTCAACGTCTGGTAAGTCTTGTGTTTCCATATAATCGCTCTTTAGAAGAATGATATTCTCACCCTTAGACTTGCGGCGGGCAATGTTATCTTCACCCCAGAGACATAATTCTTCGAGGATACGATTCAAACTATCGCCGTATTCAGTCAATGAATACTCTACCTTAGGTGGTATTTGATTGTAAACTTTACGAGTGACGATACCGTCATCTTCTAGTTCACGTAATTGTTGTGTCAGCATTTTTTGAGTGATGTTAGGAATGGCACGCCGTAATTGACCAGTACGCATGGTTTGATGTTTGAGGTGGCACAGAATGATCGGTTTCCATTTTCCTCCAATAATACTCATCGTGGCTTCGACGCCAATATTATAAATAGATTGTTTCATTAATAATTACCATCCTCATAAACTAGTATTAATATCGTAACATCAATTATAGATTACTCAAGTTTTAGCAATTTTCTAATTCGATATCCTTAGGTGTCATGTCATTTGTGGAAACCATCTTTTGTAAGACAACAATTAAGACAATACCAACTACTAGCATGCTGATCCCTAACCAAGGAGTGTTAACTAGCTGATTCGCTGAAACAGCTTGTCCACCGATG
Source organism: Companilactobacillus jidongensis (assembly GCF_003946575.1). Taxonomy (GTDB): domain Bacteria; phylum Bacillota; class Bacilli; order Lactobacillales; family Lactobacillaceae; genus Companilactobacillus; species Companilactobacillus jidongensis. Next base: position 24,122 of record NZ_RHOP01000021.1, read on the forward strand.
GAGGAACCAAAGGTTATCCCAACGTTAAACGCCGAAATATTCAATGCTGAAGCTAATGAAATTTCGTTTGGTGTGAATTTTTCAGCAAGTTGAACGATGTACAATTGCAATCCTGGCACATTCATGAAGGCAAATAGTCCCATGATCAAAATTGAAATCAAACCAAGTAGATGCATGTTCATAGTTACGCGAACAAGAATTAATGCAACACCAAGTCCAACTAACATCTTTAGTAATGCTTTGAGTGGATTATTGTTAGCTAAGCGTCCGCCCATAGTATTGCCGATAGCGACAGCTACGCCATAAAAAATCAAGATGATAACAATTGCTGATTCAGACCAACCCATTTGCTTGTTCAAAATAGTTGTTAGGTAAGTATAAACGGGGAAAGTTGCCCCGTATCCTAAAGCTGTGATAATTAGAATAAGTAGTAGCTCAGGTTGCTTAATAATTTTCCATAATCCTTTGGCATTTGTAGGCTTAGGAAGTGGTAGATTATTTGGTACTAAAACAATGTTTGTGATCAAACCGATCAATCCTAAGATGACTAGGAAGAAGAATGAAGCACGCCAGTTAATATTTTGACCAATGAATGTTCCTAGTGGCACACCAGTAACAGTTGCAACTGTTAGTCCAGTGAACATCACGGCAATGGCTGAAGCACGCTTATTTGGTTCGACTACATCAGCAGCAATCAATGAAGCAATTGCCATGAAGATTCCGTGTGATAGAGCTGTAATGATTCTTCCTAATAGAAGAATCCCGAATGTTGGAGCAAATGCGGCAATTAAATTACCAATAACAAAACTGACCATAATACCAATCAGAAGCTTTTTGCGACTCCAACGATTAGTTATCAAAGTCAAAATTGGTGCACCGACCATGATACCAGCTGCATAGATTGAAACGGTCAATCCACCAGTAGCTAGTGAGATATTGAAGGTCTTAGTTAATATGGGCATAATTCCGACACTGATGAATTCGGTTGATCCAATGGCAAACGCACTAATGGCCAATGACATCAGGATCCATGTTGGTGATACTTTTTTGTTGTTCATTTTGTCAACTCCTTATGTATGTGTGTTTTAGAACATGAATATCATTATAAGGGGTTAGATCAATTAAACAATTACGTACTTTAAAGTGCAGTAGGTACCAAAAAGTGCCCATAAGAAACGACAGGGAGGTTTGCCGTTTCTTATGGGCACTTAATCTATCTTAGATTATTTCGGTAGTTGCACCAGTTGTATCAACTGAGAGAGGCTTGATTTGCCATTTTGGAAATTGTTCCGAAATTTTGTCAAAGAGTGAGTCAACTTGATCATCTTGAGCAATGGCCATTAATGTTGACCCGCTGCCACTAATATAAAGAATGACATTTTCTTCCTCGCAGATCTTTGCAACTTGATCATAATCTGGAATTAGTTTTTTACGATATGGTTCGTGCATCCTATCAACAATGGCTGATTTAATCATTTGCATATCACCGAGTTCCAGTGCTTTGATCAGAACACCAAGATGGCCAATTTGGTAAATAGCATCAGCATAACTCATTGTGTCAGGCAGAACCTCACGTGCCGCTTCAGTACTGATTGGATAGTCAGGAATCATGGCAATGAAATTCAAGCTCATATTTACTTTGTAGTGAGCTACTTGAATATCACCGTCGTGATTGATTGAAGCACACAGATTGCCGTAGATAGCTGGAGATACATTGTCAGGATGTCCCTCCAATTTTGTGGCTAAATTGAGGATCTCCTCATTGGACATTGTGTCACCAAACCAAACACTGGCGCCCTTTAATCCGGCAACGATACAAACGGCGGAGCTACCTAATCCACGTGCAATAGGGATGTCATTATTGATACTGATTGATACGTTAGGAATATCTTTTTTTAGATATTCGCAGCCATTCACGAAAGCACGATAGATCAAATTATTTTCATTTTTATATTCTCGAGGACAACCACTGATTTGTAGTTTTTTGTCACACTTGTCGAATTCAACAATTCCGTAAAAAGAGACCGCTAGGCCGAGTGCATCAAAGCCAACACCGATGTTGGCACTAGTTGCCGGTACTTTAATTCTTATCATATAGGTCGGCCTCAACTTTTTCTTTGACGTAGTCACGCATTTCGTCTTTTTTTATAACATCTTTGTGGAGGATGGGCAAGTTCCAAACGTTAGCCAAATTCTTAGGGATTTCAACGCCAGTTTTTGATTGAATATCTTTCATCAACTGGAGATCATCGTCATGATTATCATCGAGAACAGCATCAGCTACGACTTTGACGAACTTGTAGGGACTAGCAGTACTCAAAAGGATTGTTGGACAAGAGTCGTCGATTTTTTGATAGTCACGCATAACTTTATATCCAACTGCAGTATGCGGATCCATCAGGTAACTTTGTTTTTGATAGACATCTTGAATGGATTCTTTGATCTCATCATCAGTACTGTATCCACAATAGAAGTCTTCTTGAATACTTTTAAGTAACTCTGCAGAAACTTGATATTTTCCACTTGTTTCTAGTTCATCCATTAATTGCTTAACGTATGCAGTATTACCATTGCTCTTATAATAGAGTAGACGTTCGAAGTTACTGGAGATCTGAATATCCATACTTGGAGCAACTGTCTTGAAGAATGGACGATTGCGGTTATAAATACCACTATTGAAGAAGTCTGTAAGTACGTTGTTTTCATTACTGGCAACGATGAATTTATTAACGGGTAATCCTAATTGTTTGGCAAGATATCCGGCGAGGACATCGCCAAAGTTACCAGTTGGAACGCTGAAGTTTACTTTATCACCGTTATGGATCTGATTATTTTCGACTAACTTCTTGTATGAAAAGAAGTAGTAGACGATTTGAGGAATTAGACGACCAATATTAATTGAGTTAGCACTTGATAAACTGATATTATTTCCTAGTTCTCGCTTAAGTGAAGCGTCATTGAGAATCTTTTTTACATTGCTTTGTGCATCATCAAAGTTACCTTCGATAGCGGCGACTTCAGTATTGTCACCATCTGTTGAAGCCATTTGTAATTGCTGAACTTTGCTGACACCGTTATGAGGATAGAAAACCGTGATGGCAATTTTGTCAGAATTTTTGAATCCCTCCAAGGCCGCCTTGCCAGTATCACCACTTGTAGCTGTGAGGATCATGACACGTTTGTCAGCGATTGAATGCTTCATTAGTTGAGGAAGTAGTTGTAGGCCAACGTCTTTGAAGGCACTTGTTGGTCCGTGGAATAATTCTAGAATGTGGAAGTTATCAATATCGGTGACGGGGGTTATTTCGTCTGTATCGAAGCTTGAGTCATAGGCTGCACTGACACATTCAGCAATTTCTTTATCTGAAAAGTCTGGTAGCAGTTGTTTCAAGACTAATTTAGCAATATCTTGATAACTTTTATTTTTTAATTCTTCTATATTTATAGATACATCATCAAAATTTGGAAAGACGTACAATCCGCCGTCTTCAGAGAATCCCTGACGGATTGCATCCTTGGCTGAAATCTTAACTTGGTCGTTTCTTGTGCTTGTATATAAATTATTCATAGTTATAACCCCTTGCAAATTGAATGTTATTATGATAACTTGTTTTTAAAGAAAAAACAAGTGTTTACGAATAATGAACACAGAAAACAGGAGGTTATTACCATGAACATAGCTATTTTGGGATTTGGTACAGTTGGTAAAGGCGTTTATGAAATAGTAAAGAAGGCTAGTGGTAAAACCGAAAGCCTCCATGTTGCTCATATTCTGATTCGTAAGAATAAAGAATGCATTTTACCAGAAATGACAGATAGTATAGATGAAATTTTGAACGATAAGAATTTGGACGTAGTAGTAGAAGCAATTGGTGGAATCGAGCCAGCACATGAATATATCTTGAGTGCCTTGAAACATAAGAAACACGTTATTACAGCTAACAAAGCCGTTATAGCGTTGTATCTAAAAGAATTCACAGAGGCCGCACGTGACAATGGTGTTAAGTTTTATTTTGAAGCCAGTGTTGGCGGTGGTATCCCTTGGATTCAGGGACTTGAAAAAGCCTTACGCATTGATCAAGTTAATTCTATTGAAGGAATCTTCAATGGAACAAGTAATTTTATCCTTGATCAAATGAGCAAACGTGGCCAATCATTTTCTGAGGTCCTCAAAGAAGCTCAAAAACTAGGTTATGCTGAAGCTGATCCTAGTGCAGATATTGATGGCATCGATGTTGCTAACAAACTCTCCATCAGTGCGGATATTGCTTATAACATTGATATTGCTGATCAGGATAAAATGCCGATTTTTGGTATCCGCAACATTAGTGCCAGTGATATTGATTATTTTGCCAAGAAGGGTATGTCGATCAAGCTTATTGGTAAAACACATCAGCGTGAAAATAAATTTGACTATATCGTTGAACCAACATTGTTCTTGAGTCACACACTTGAAGCCAATACACCTGATAATTACAATTTGATTTCTCTAAATGGAGACACAATTGGTAAGCTGGATTTCTTCGGTCAAGGTGCCGGCATGTTGCCAACAGCGAATGCTGTTGTGCAAGATATTTTGGATATCAAGGAATCTAAGGATCACTTAGTTCGCAATTTTGATAGTAAAGTTGAATACTGTTCAAACTTAACAAAGAGTGATTATCTAGTTCGCTCGTCATATGATGTTAGTGATATTTTTTCAGATTACAAAGTTTATCCTGAGGGAGATTTCCTCAGAGTTGAACAAATTTCAGCCGGTAAGATGCATGATTTGATGAAAGAAGTTCTTTCCTTTGATAGTAAAGCCTTTATGGCCAGTTTACCCATGGAGGTAGTCGCATAATGAAAGTAGTTAAATTTGGTGGCAGCTCAGTTGCCGATGCAGAACAATTCGCAAAAGTAAAAGCAATTATTGATGATGACAGTGAACGTAAAGTTGTGGTTGTTAGTGCCGCAGGTAAAAGCGCTGCAGAAAAAATTAAAATCACAGATTTATTGATTGAACTCGATAAATTAAGATTGAGTGATTCGGATTATTCAAAGGTCCTAGATGAGATTGTTGAAAGATTTTTGAAGATTAAGAATAATTTAAAAATTGATTTTGATATTGAAAATGAAATTAAAATCATTGAAAATAACTTGAATGATTGTTCAAGTGACTATTTGATTTCTCGTGGTGAATTCTTAACAGCTCACCTTATGGCAGCCTACCTAGGATTCAAATTCGTCGATGCGGCGGATTTTATGATGTTTTCAAATGGAGAAATTGATATGTCAGCTACTGCTGACAAGTTCAAAGACCTATATTCTGAAAATGAAAGAATCGTTGTGCCGGGATTCTACGGTAGTCAGAATGGTAAGATCCAATTAATGCAGCGTGGTGGCAGTGATATTTCCGGTGCTATCTTGGCTAATATTTTGAACGCTGATTTGTATGAAAACTGGACAGATGTTTCTGGTATTTTGATGGCGGATCCGCGAATTGTTAGTAAGTGTAAACGGATTGATTCACTAACATATGGTGAGTTACAAGAATTGTCATATATGGGATTCAATGTTTTTCAAGAAGAAGCTGTGCAACCAGTTAGAATTAAAAATATTCCAACCAAAATTCTCAACACAAATCATCCAAACAGCGGCGGAACATTAGTTGTTGACCGTATTAAGCGCGACAATAAACAAGTTATTACAGGAATTGCTGGAAAGAAAAATTATACAATTATTACTGTTAAAAAATATCAATTAAATAAACATCTTGAAATTTTACAAAGTGTTTTATCGATTTTTCAAAAGCATAATTTGGTTGTTGATTCAGTTCCCTCAGGAACAGATTCATTTAGATTCTTATTACCGCAACGTGAATTAAAGGGTATTCTCAGTGTTGTCATGTCAGAGTTGAAGAGCAAATGTAACCTTGATGAAGTTTTTGTGAACGATAATATTGCCTTGATTGCGGCGGTTTCGACAGAGCTGAGCAGCCGTCCCGCTATTGCCGGACGTATTATGCAATATCTTGATAAGAGTTTGATCAATATTAGATTAGTTATCCAAGAAGGCAGTGATATGAAAATCGTCTTTGGAGTTTCCAATGCTGATTATGAGAAAACAATTTCCAATATTTATAAAAATGCTGTTGGTCAATAATAAACGTTGTTATATCAGTATTCATAGATACTTTTTAAATTAGTATTTTACTCATAAAATTATCTTATTATTAAAATAGTTGTTGACAGCATAATTTGTACATGGTTTACTAGTCATTGTAAATTAAAGACATGAAAGGAAAGGTAATTAACTATGATAAAACTGAATAGCAATATCACACATTTGAATAGTCAATTCGCCTTTAGCTTTTTCTTTAGATAGCGTTTGTGTTCAGTCAACTGGATACGAACGCGTACGCAAGCGTTCGTATCTATTGATTGGCTAAAGTTTTTGAACATGTCATCAAGCCAGATAGATACGGGTAAAATCTATCTGGGGACAATATTCGGGCCCGATGTTTAACCAGATGGATTTTTCTAAAAATCTATCTGGTTTTTTATTTACCTTTTTTAAATATCGGGAGGATATCAATTATGAAAAAATATTTAATGGGATTAATTACAATTATTATGGCAGCGGTCGTATTAACCGGCTGTTCATCATCATCAAAATCAGATAGTAAGACACTTAATGTCGGCATTTTACAAATTGTTCAACATGGATCACTTGATGCTGCTAGAAGCGGCTTCAAATCGGGATTGACGGATGCAGTTAAGAAGCATGATAAGTCAATGAAAGTAAACTACACATACATGAATGCTCAAGGGGACCAATCAAACGTCAATTCTATGAGCCAACAATTAACACAAAAGAAACCAGATTTGCTACTAGCAATTGGAACTCAAGCAGCACAGGGATTAGCTAAAAAAACTAAAACAACTCCAATTGTTATAACGGCTGTAACAGATCCAAAAGGTGCAGGATTAGTTAAATCAAACGACAAGCCGGATACGAATGTCACAGGGGCTAGTGATAGATCACCAGTTGAAAAACAAATTAAATTATTGAAGTCTATTGCTACAAGTAACAAGCCAATTGGAATTATGTATGACTCTTCAGAAGAAAATTCAGTTTTACAAGTTAAACGTGCAAAGAAATATGCCAAAGCTAATAATATTGCAATTAAAACAGTTAGTGTCACAAGTACTAACGACGTTGCTAGTGCGGTTTCAGGGATGAAAGATACGGTTTCAGGTATTTATTTACCAACAGATAATTTGATGGCTAGTTCCATGAAGACTATTGGTAAAAAGGCTAAAGAAGCCAAATTACCAGTTGTTACCGGATCAATCGAAATGGCTCAAGATGGTGGTACAACAACATATGGAATTAACTACAAAGATCTTGGTAAGCAAGCTGGAGAAATGGCCTATCAAATCTTAGTTAATAAAAAGAAACCAGAAACGATGTCAATTGAAACATCAAAAACTTTGAGATTGTATGTTAATAAAGAAAATGCCAAGGCAATTGGTATTGACCCAAGTTCAATTACAAAACCTTAAAAAAGGAGATAATCGCATATGCTTATATCTAGTTTAGGACAAGGATTATTGTGGGTACCGTTAGTTATTGGTGTTTTCATCACATTTAGAATTTTAGATATTCCTGATTTGACAACTGAAGGAAGTTTTCCCTTCGGTGCTGCAATCACAATTAGTTTGATGCTACATGGACAGTCAACTTTTGTTGCAACGATTGCTGGATTTATTGCTGGATGTTTGGCAGGTATCATAACAGGAATTTTGGATACTAAGTTGAGAATTCCCTCTTTATTGGCAGGTATTCTTACTATGACAGGATTGTATTCTGTCAACATGCATATCATGGGTAAGTCAAATATTCCTTTGTTGGATCAAAAAGTTCTAACAAGTTATTTACCTGGTAATCTTGATCCAGATATTCAGACCATAATTGCTGGATTAATTATTGTATCAATCGTGGTTGCACTCTTATACAGCCTCTTTAAAACTAGATTAGGCTTGTCGCTCATGGCAACGGGTAATAATAAGGCCATGAGTTCAGCTAATGGAATCAAGACGGATAGAATGATCATTTTTGGTTACATGATTTCGAATGGTTTAATTGCTTTGTCAGGTTCACTGATTGCTCAGAGTAATGGTTATGCTGACATAGGAATGGGCATTGGGACAATCGTTATTGGACTTGCATCGGTTCTAGTAGGTGAAATTTTCTTACGTGGACGTAGCATTATCGTTAGACTGTTGGCGATGGTTTTTGGAGCGATTATCTATCGTTTGTTGCTAACAGTCGCTATGGGCTTAGGATTCCCACCAGATGACTTGAAAATACTCTCAGCAGTTATCCTGGTAATTGTTATCTGCGTTCCAATCATTCAAAATCGCATCAAAACAAAGAGACAATTAAAACAATATTTGTCACAATTAGCGGAAGGTGAAAATTATGAACAACGAGATGAAATCAGAAACATTAGTAGTCAAAAACTTACAAAAGGTATTCTTTCCGGGAACAGAGAATGAGAAACATATCTTAAAGAATGTTAGTCTAAAAGTTTATGAAGGTGATTTCATATCCGTAATCGGTAATAATGGTGCTGGGAAGTCGACACTATTGAACACGATTGCGGGAACATTGACTGCCGATGCTGGTGAAATAGATTTGGCGGATCGTAATGTTGTTAAGAAGCCAGTTTCGTATCGTGCACGCTGGATGTCACGAGTATTTCAGGATCCAAAGATGGGAACTGCGGGGGACTTGAGTGTCGCTGAAAATTTAGTGTTGGCACAAAGTCATACGCATACTGCTAGCTTACGTCGTTATAAGAAGGCAGATAGATGGAACAGATATCAAGAGTTGTTGAAAACTTTGAATATGGGATTAGAAGATAGATTAGAGACGCAAGTTAAATATTTGTCCGGTGGACAACGCCAAGCTTTATCGTTACTGATGGCGACATTGAGTAAGCCAAAATTATTATTGTTGGATGAACACACAGCGGCATTAGATCCAAAGACTAGTCATGATGTTATGGAAATAACTCAAAAAATTGTGACACGTGAGGGCTTGACAACAATGATGATCACACACAAAATGTCTGATGCCTTGAAATACGGTAATCGTTTGATTATGGTTCAAGATGGTCAAATAAAATTAGATGTTAGTGGTGAAGAAAAACAAAATCTTAAATCAGAAGATTTAGTAAATTTATTTCAAGATTAAAAAAAATGTAACCTTTATTGGTTGCATTTTTTTGTTTTTAAAAATCATTTTATTGAATTTTATTATGACTATTTCGATAACATTTGCTGCGGGATTTCTGCTACAATTAGCAATTAAAATTATGATTGGTAACTACCAGGGAAAGGTATTTTAATGGCAAGCTACAGATTAGGTTATAAAATTGCATATGCTTTGGTTATGTTAGTAATGTTTGCTTTTACTAATAATCAAGTTATATTTGCAGCAAAACCTCCAACAAATAATAACAATAATAATACAAATGTTGAATTGCCAACCAAGGTGGATTCAGCTCATGTTAGATTTGAAAGTGATAACTTGAATATTCGTCGATGGATCAAGTTCTAGATCGTAGGGTTTGGTTTGCTAGAGATCAAATGTTTAGTCCAAGTACTATTGCAATATTATATGATTTGAATGGTGGTGCACCTAATTCAATTCGACTCGGTGATCCAGCTGCAAAAGAGGCCGAATTCATTTTGTATGTAGACAAAACAAAATTACATATTGATCAAAATGTTTTGAAAGTTAGTGCCAAAGGGAGGTCATCAAATAAATCTAAAGAATCAGAAATAATTATTAATATTGGTGGTGGATTGCAATTTGGAAATATCCAAGATAAAGTATCGTTCGTACCAGTTATGGCTGGTTCAACTAACGAAATAGTTCAGCGACAGGATGGCTGGCAAGTTGAAGTCGTTGATAGTAGATCGAATGGTAGATTATGGCAATTGCAAGCCCAAGCAGGTCAGCTAGTTGAAAATACTACTAAAACTGTATTGGATGGTAATGTTGTTTACAAGGAAGAAAATGGCAAATTAATAGAATTAAATCATCCGACTACAATTTCTTCGAATGTTAAGGACAATGAAGATATTCAAACAATTGATGTCGCCAGTACTTGGAAAAATAAGCATGGGATTTTATTGAAGGTAAATAATTGTACACAGGCTGGTTCTTATGAAGGAAAGATCTATTGGAGTCTAGTCGACAGTATGTAAATATTCAAATCGTTTTTCTGAAAACAAAATGTGATTTTTTAAGATTTGTTGTCATTTGTTTGTTATAATATATATGATTATTTGAAGATATATAACGATTACGAAAGGCTTATTTATGCTTTTTAATAAAAAACATTATAAAATATCATTCATATTTTTTATATTTAATGTATTGATTGTTATGTGTTTATTTAAGGTGGCTTCTCTTGAAGTAAATGCTGCAAACAGTGTTGAACCAAATGTGGCTCCAGTTGATGTGGAACCCGCAGATCCAGATGATTTAAAAAATGCTTTGGATACTGCTCCAAGAGGATTGGATATATCGGATCCGACTTTCTTGAGAGGTGAATTTCATAAAAAAGATTCAGATGAAGATATGAATTCCTCAAAAGTTATAAAAAGAAATGAGAATAATCCAAACGATAAAACTGGTATTTTAAGAGTTACGCATAATTTTAATCAATTGGGGGCCATTTGGAGTAATACAAGTGAATCAAATTTTTTAGATATTTCTCAAGATCAATCCATGTCGATGTGGTTATATTTTGGTAAACCACTTAATCTTGCAGAACCTAGGGAAGTTGGTGACGGTATGGCGTTTGTCCTGCAGAATGCTAAAGACGATTCTTCACCACTAAACCCATTTGGAGGAATCAGGGCTATATCAAGGTTTGATGGTAGTCCTGCACCAGGAGAAACCTTGGGGGTATGGGGAGCTGATTTCAATAATTTAGGGTCAGCTTCGAGAGCATCAATATCTCAAACTGCAATTCAAAATAGTTTTGCAATTGAATTTGATACATTTCTTAATCGACTTACGAGAGCTGATGATATAAACGGTAAAGGTGTGTCGTTTGATGCGGATATTTTAAATGGCAGAGGTAGTGATGGTAATTTTACTTATCATCAGCAAATTCATGGACAACACATTAGTATGGATTACCCTGATGGATACGCAAATTACACTATTGATGAGTATGATCCGAATGCTACGTATATGAAAGAGATTACCAGCGGTAACAATGGATCCAGAACATTCTTCAAAATGAATCATAAAAATCTTCATGATAATTTATCTTTAACTAATGAAAAATGGCATCACATGACGGTAAAATTTAATCATGCGACAAGTACTTTATCCTATGCATTTGATGACAAAAACATTGATGGTACTGCTAATAGCACTGGTATTGTTGGATCCCAAAAGTTAGATATGAATCATTTTAAGCTTGGAGATAGTAAAAAATTAATGTGGGGTTTCACAGGTAGCACTGGTCGGTTTACTGAAAATAATTTAATAGTTTTTGAATCAATTCCATCCTTTGTGAATGCAGATTCTAATGTTAATTTAAAAGATACGACGAAGGGAACTGAAATTCCCGGTCCTGACGATAAAGTAAATATTGGTGATAATCTTGATTTTGTTTATAACTTGAATTATAAAAATGGTTCTAAAGAATGGAGTAAAATCTCTACTTCTATGAATCTTCCACAAGAGGTAACATTTAATGGTGGAAAAATCACTTATGATGATGATCCGGATCATCCTGAGGAAATAAAAGAAAATGAATTTAGTATTATTGATGGTAATGGCAACGGTAAAGTTGAGCATTTGATGTTAAGAAGTTTATCTAATAATAATAAACATGCAAAAATAGAACTTCATACTGTTGTTAATAATCGTACAGAGCCTGTGATTGTCAATAAACAACATGCTAGATTTTCTAGTGATAACTTCATCGTTGATGACGATACTCCCAGCTTTAATATTGTTATTCCATCGATGTCATTAACTGTATCTGATAGAGTAGATTATAAAAATATGGAGTCTGTGCCTGATTTGACTGCCATTAGTGGAAATGTTTCATATTCAAATGGATCTCTTATTAATCCATCAGATGTAACAATGCATCCAAATATTAATGGTATTGAACAGAATACTTTTAAATTATTTGGAAATACTTCGCAAAATGCACATTACATTTTTGATGTACAAAAAAATAATTTACATGTAGGATCAAATGTAGTAACAATATTTGCAAATGATAATTTAGGAAATTCAACCTCTGTTGGTTCAGTTGTAATTTTTATTGGAGGCGGATTAGATTATAAAGTTAGTAAATACGTGTCTTTTGAACCAATCAATGTTGGATATGCAGGGCAAATAGTACCGCGACAGGATGATTGGCACATTCAAGTTACAGATGGGAGAAGTATTGGTAGGAGTTGGACATTACAAGCCAAAGCAACAGAATTAATAAAGGAAGATAGTACTCAAAAACTTGATGGTGAGATTGTTTATAAGAATTCGGTTGGTAATGTTTTGCCTCTGACAAATTTAACCGATATTTATACTAATACTAAGCAGTCTGAGGAAAAACAAATAGTGAATGTAGAAGATGACTGGAATAGTAATCTAGGTATGTTCTTAAAACTCAACAATGAAAATTCAAGTGGAAGATACCATGCTACAATAAATTGGATTTTGAATGATGGATTACCAAATAAGTAGTATGGCACAAAAATAGCTAGTGAATTCCAAAATGGAGTTCACTAGCTATTTGATTACTTGTTGAATACAAATTCAGGGTTGTCTTTACTGATAATTGTTAAGTCATTGATATCAATATCAAGGTAGTCTTTGAAACGCTTGATCAATTGTTCTCCAGCCTCGGTATGATCGTCTTTACGATCTGGTTGGATGTTTTCCATATAGAATAACAAATTCTTAGTATCATCAGTAGCTTCAACACGTGAACTGTCACGCCATGCCCAGCAACGTGAGAGAACGCCTTGTTCGTCACGATAGATAACTTCACCAGTCAATGCTTCTTCAGGTTCATCTTCACCTATTGGTACGAATGGTTCTCCACCTTTGGCAACCGTTAGATGGACATCCCCAACGATATTATCGAGGTCTTCCGCGGCAATAGGGAAGGCATATTCTAGTGATATGGAATTGTAGACATCAACAACTGGATTGATGTTACCAACTCCTTTGTCATTCTTTGCACGTTTGAGAAGATTTTCAACGGCGTTACGAGCACCTTTTTTAGTCTTGAACTTACGATATGCTTCACGCCATGCATGAACAACGGGATTAGCACTTATGGGATCATCTGGTACCCATTTTTTTGCGACTTCATTCGCATGTTGAATCAAGTTGTCAGGAACGTTGCTGTCATCATGATTATCGATATCACGTGCAGTCATGCAGGTTATTTCTACATCGGGAAAGATTTCCCAGAATTCTGGATCAACGATAATTTTTTGCATTTCATCCTCCGAGTTATTCTAATATATGTGCTAATTATATCACTCGACATCAATCTTGTGAGAAGCCGTCGTGGTCAAAATATGTTATTCTAGAAACACTATGGAGGTGTGGATTATCAAAACTTTAGTCATCGTTTCACATCCAGAAATCGATAATTCTCAGACACAACAATTCTTGAGAAAGGGTGCTGAAGATGCAGATGTTATTTGGCATCATGTAGAATCTTTGAATGAGATAAATATTATCAAAGAACAAAATTTACTTCGTCAAGCTGATCGGATTATTTTTCAATTTCCACTATATTGGTATGCAGCACCGTATGGACTTAAAAAATGGGAAGATGAAGTCTTGACTCATAATTTTATATATGGAGACAAAACTTATCCATTGAAAAACAAAGAATTCGGGATAGTTGTCACTACGGGTATGCCCCTAAAGGATTTTCAAAAGGGTGCGACTGAAAATATTACACTTGATGAAGCAATGGCTCCATATCGAGCAATTGCTAATTTAGGAAAAATGCAAATTATGCCTCTGTTCTCTGTCCCGCAATTTTGGTACATGTCTGAAGATGAACAAATGCAATTGTTGATTGATTACCAACGATACCTGAATCAAAAGTATCCTGATTCATTAGTCAATCGTGAAGAATGGTTTGAAGAACACTTGCAGAAATTTGTTAAAGAACTACCTGACAAGGATCAATTTACTGGTAACCTAATTCGAGATACCTTTATTCAAAACAAGGAAAATCTTGAGCAAGTAAATGACACTTTAAAAATGATCAAGGAGGGTGAGGACGAATAATGGATGAACAATCACAATGGTTGATGGATCAAATTGACCAACTTAAGAGTTCTCAGCCAGAATATGAAAAACGAGCTTTTTTGACGGCATTAAAAAAAGTTGTGAATGAACAGGCGACTAGAACGGATCAAATTCAACATGAACTTGATGGACGCCTGTGGAATCACGATAAATGGTAAAAAAATTTATACAAACTAAAGGTATTTTAATAATACTTTTAGTTTATTTTTTTTGGGCAATAATTTTGATATCAATGTTTAAACGGACTATAAAGAAGGTGGATGTTTAGACAGGTTAATGGCATCCAAATACAATAGTATTTTTTACGAGAAAGTTTTTTATTCGAGGATTAAATCATGAAAAAATTAATTAAGGGAACGGCTGTATTGGGAGCTATAGCCCTCGGTGTTGGATCGACACTTGTCACGGTAGCAGCTGCAACGACTGATACTACTACTACTACTACTCCTACCACAAGTTACACTGCACCAGGAACTGTACCGGCTGCAGCTTCACCTGCTCCACAAACAACTACGTCGGATGCAACTTTGACGACTACACAGATGCTATCATTGGACGACGTTCCAACAATAAGCTTTGGTAGTCAATTATATTCAGTCTCTAAACAAAATTACACGCCATTGAAACTTTCATCAGATCTAAAGCTTACTAATCCAGGTTTCTCAACTGGTTGGTCTCTAGACGTTTCAGCAACACCATTTTCTGGAACAACTTCTGGCACTAGCTTAAAAGGTGCAGCACTCACGATTGCAACGCCTACTGATACACCTATTACAGCTGATGATTCATCTAATGTTTCAACACTTCCAACTTACAAGAATGGAGTCACATTATCTACTAGTGCAGTAAATCTTGAAGATGCCGCTGCAGGTACTGGTGTCGGTGCATATACAACATCATATGCACTAGCTGATTTCTCGCTATACGTACCTGCTGGTAATTTGCAAGGTGCTTATACTTCAACCGTAACTTGGAGCTTATCAGATGCACCATCATAATATTTTTGAAGGACAATACTAAATTGTATTGTCTTTCTTTTATCGAAATTTGAGGCGTGTAACCTTAACATCTCGTTCTTAATAAGGAAGGATGGATGATAATGACGAAAAAAATATTTTTGCCAATAATTTTAGCTTTTGCTTCACTATTCGTATTTTTGGTAACTGGAGTAACATCTGTAAAAGCTGATACATTAAACTATACAGTTGGTGCAGATCTGCCAGATAATCAAATTGAAAAATCAGGTTCTTATTTTGATTTAAAGGTTACACCAGGACAAAGTCAGAATTTGACGATAAAAATAAATAATAAAGATTCCGTAAGCCATCATTATGAAGTTTCAGTTAATCGTGGTTTAACTAATTCCAATGGCGTGATTGATTATAGTACTCACGGCTCATCTGTGAATGATAATCTTGCATACAATATTGAATCTCTTGTTACCAGTCCACAGGATGTAGAAGTCGATGCTAATACAACCAAATTAGTTACTGTACATTTGGATTCTCCTAAAGAAAACTTTTCCGGAATAATTCTTGGTGGCATCAGAGTACAAGAAATAACTGCGACACCGAAAGCCGCCAAAAAGGGGATTCATATTAATAATGAATATGCTTATGTAATCGGCTTAGAATTGAGACAAAACTCAGATAAAATTAAACCAAAGTTGAATCTTGGCGATATTAACGAAAAACAAGTTAACTATTACAATTATGTTGCGGCTAACTTAATCAATCCTACTCCATCCATCATTGATAACTTATCAGTGAATGCGACGGTCAAGAATTCAAGTGGCAAGGAAGTTTATAAACAGAACAAAACTGGATTATCAATGGCACCAAATAGCAATTTTGATTATCTAATCGGTAGTCCTAAACAAACTTTAAAAGCTGGAACATATGAATTGATTTTGGATGCCAAAGCAGGTACGTCTGCTTGGCACTTTGATAGAAAATTTACTGTCACGACTCAAACGGTTAAGAAATTAGCGAAGACATCTATTGTTAAGAACGCAAGTCCAGAGCCTAATTACTTATTAATTGCCTTCATCATTGCAATCGTCTTGGTAATGATCCTAGTTACTTTGGCATATCGTAATAAATATATCAAGAAACACTAAACAAAATTAAAGTCGCAGAAATGCGGTTTTTTTTGTTTGTATCGAGTTAGTTGATTATCACATAAAATAGTTAACTTAGTATCGCTATACTTAACTTTGTCTACCATCTATAATTAGAATATACAAGAGATTAAGTGGAGGTAGGCATGGAACTGAATATTGGAACGATTATTTCTCAGAAGCGAAAAGAAAAGCAAATTACTCAACAACAACTTGCTGATTTCATGGGGGTATCTAAGGCATCCGTATCAAAATGGGAGACCGGTCAGTCATATCCAGATATTACTTTGATTCCATTGTTGGCTGGTTATTTCAATATTTCAGTTGACGAGTTGATGAATTATAGTAACAACCTATCCACTGAGCAAATTCGTCACATTTATATTTCGATAACCAACGAATTTGACTCGAATAAGCCTGAAGAGGTTTTGAATTCGATCGAGGATGTAGTCCATCGTTATTATTCCTGTGCACCGTTGATACTAGAAATGGGTCAGTTATTGTTGAACCACGGGGATTTGCTTCCAGGTAAGTCAAGAGATGATAAGATGGTGAAATATATTGGTAGAGCACAAGAACTGTTTGCTCATGTTCTGGAAATTTCTAATGATCCAGTGTTGTTAGATAAAGCTAATAATTATTCTGCCTATTGTGCGCTGATGCTGAAAAAACCTGATGAAGTCCTGAATACATTAGGTGAATATGTGCCAGAATATTATCCAACTGAGAGTTTGATTGCATGGGCCTATCAATTGAAAGGTGATAAGGACAGAGCAATTGCTACTACTCAGAGTTCACTTTTTCAATATACAGCTGTGATGATGAGTCAAATAAATAATTATTTACAACTTGTAGTAGATCAACCGGACAAATTCGAATCAACTTATGATAAAGGTTTATCGTTAATTCAATCCTTTTCATTCAAAAAATTAAATCCGGCTATTGTTATTAATTTTTTTAATTCCGCAGCTATGGGATTCGCACAGATGCAAAGAACTGAACAAGTGATGGATTGTCTATCTCAATACGTTGATCTATTAAGTAATATGCAATTTCCATTGGAATTACACGGTGATAGATACTTTGACAAAATCAATGAGTGGTTGAATCAAACTGACCTTGGACATGCGCTACCACGCGATGAGAATCAGCTGAAGTCAGACTTCATCACGATCGTCACGCAGAATCCATTCTTACAACAGTATCAAGATAGCGAAGAATTTAAAAAAATACTCGAACGTTTGAATACGATAAAGGAGCGTTTTGAAAATGAATAATGCTGATATTATTACAAACAATTTGCCACTTTTTATTCCGCTTATAATACTTGAAGTTGGATTGGATCTTGCCGCTTTGATTCATATATTTAGACATAAGAATTATCGAATGGGAAATCGTATTTTGTGGGTTTTACTAACATTATTAGTTAATCCCATTGGAGCTATTTTGTATTTCATTATCGGTCGGGAACAGTATTAATGGCAATTTTAGAATTGCACGACGTTAAGAAGCGGTATGGTGACAAGCAAGTATTGAATGGTCTTAGTTTTGCAGTTCCAGAAGGTTCGATTTTTGGATTTGTGGGTGATAATGGTGCCGGCAAGACAACAACTATGAAGATGATTTTAGGTCTAGAAACAATTGATTCAGGTGATATCTTGATTGATGGTCAAAAAGTTCATTATGGTAATTCTGGCGTCAACCGTGAAATTGGATATTTACCCGATGTTCCGGAATATTATGGTTATATGAATCCGACAGAATATTTAACATTGTGCGGACAATTGACTGGTATTTCTAAAGAGGACTTATCTATTCGAATTAATCAAATGTTAAAGACGGTTGATTTACCAATAAATAAACGAAGGATTCATGGATTCTCTCGAGGAATGAAACAAAGATTGGGAATTGCTCAAGCGTTACTAAATCGACCAAGAATACTTATCTGTGATGAGCCAACATCGGCACTTGATCCAAATGGTCGAGGTGAGTTTCTTGATTTATTGGCAAGTTTACGTGGTGAAATGACGATAATCTTTTCGACTCATATTTTAACTGATGTGGAGCGAATCAGTGATCAAGTTGGAATCTTACATGATGGGATATTGAAGGCAAATGATAGTTTGGATAATTTGAAGAAAAAATATGCCAAATCACAAATTGTTTTGAAATTTGATTCAGATGAAATTGCAAATCAAGTATCACAGATTCTGGGTGATAGTGCCACAAGAAAAGATAAGAAGGTTATTCTTAATTATGATGGTGATTATCAGGCTGTAGCCGAATCTGTGCTGAATATGTTATTGAAATCGCATCTGATTCCTATGTCGATGGATAAACAAGAAGCTAGTCTGGAAGATATTTTCATGGAGGTAACGTCATGAAAGCTACGTGGTTTTTTATCCGTAAAGAATTATTGGAGTCATGGCGTAACTATCACTTATTGATTATTACCGTTGTTTTCGTTATTTTTGGTATCGAAGGTCCATTAATGGCAAAGTTGACACCTGATATTTTAAAGATGGCGACAGGCAGTGGATTAACAATTAAGATGCCGGATCCAACTAGTATTGATGCCTGGCAACAATATTATAAAAATATGACACAGATTGGTATTTATATTTTAGTGGTTATTTTCAGCGGGACAATCAGTAACGAAGTAGCACAAGGTACGTTGGTAAATCTTGTAACTAAAGGATTGCCACGTTATTCAGTCGTTATGGCCAAGTATATAGTTGCTTATATTCAATGGTGTTTGGCAATAATGATGGCATTCTTGATTAGTTGGGGATATACATCTTACTATTTTCCGGATAATAGGAGTCCCCATATTTGGAGTGGCATGTGGCCATTATTAATATTTGGATTATTATTTGTAGCAATTACGATTTTAGGTTCAAGCTTAAGTAAGAGTAATTATATGGGTTTCTTGACATCAGTTGTGGTTTTCATTGTTTTGACATTGCTAAATTTATTTAAGAGTACAGGACGCTATAATCCGATTGCATTAGTGACAGATAACATTTACTTGATAAAGGGGACTGAACAAATTTCTCACATTATGCCAGCAATATGGATAACAATTATTTCCACAATGGTAATTATTTATCTTTCAGTATTATCTTTGAAATATAAGAAATTATGAGACCGCTGCAAATCGGTCTTTTTATATGTCATAATATGGGTAAATGGGGTGAGTTGATGCAGGACTTGCGAGTAATTAAGACCGAAAAATTAATCAAAGATAGTTTTTATAAGCTAGTAGATCAAAAAGGATTTGAACAACTTACTATTACTGATATTTGTAATGATTCATTGATTGGACGTTCGACATTTTATCAGCATTATGTGGATAAATATGAATTGTTAGAAAAAGAAAATATCCATTACACGTCGCTTTTACAACGTGCAATGGATATTAGAATGAAGACATTTGATGATCCGGAATCATTGAAGAATTTCATTGAGTACTTAAAATCAGACTCTCAAAGAATTTTATTGTTATTTTCTGTCCATGCAGAATCCACAAATTTACAAGAAGAGTTTGAACGATTAATTGGTGATTCCTTGGACGATATTATTAAGGATAAAAAATCACCTGTATCTAATGAATTTATTAAAAAAATGTATGCGTCAAATGTTTTGACTTTTATTAAATGGAGTCTTAGCAATGGCATTGATTCTCGGACAACGGATTTTATGAATGAATCATTTAAGTCATTAATGTCATACTGGTTTACAGAGTAATCATATGCTGTTTGACGTTAGGGTCGTGATTGGTGATTGTTTCAATAACCTGTGATTCCTGTGATTTTTCCTTGACCCAACCGACAGACTCAATAGCTTGAGCTCGGTTGACGGCGATTCCTGGAGTGTATAATTTGTCGATAGATTCCTGTGCATATGCGGTATCTGATGCAAGTAAAACTTCTTTGTCATCTGCGCCCTTTATCAATGTTGCGGCTAATCCACGGCTGTGACCGGGAGTATAAATAAAATTTATGCTTCCATCATTGAAAAGGTCGAACGAACGGTGGAATGGTCCTAAGTTGGAGGGATGAAAATTGAATGTTCGCATCTTAGTGTTGGCCCATGATTTAGGTATGTATCTCAATTTGTCAGTATTACCTGCTTGCCATTCTTCAGCAGACACAAGAATGTTTTTGGCATCTTTGACTAAAGGTAATCCACTTACGTGGTCGCTGTGCAGGTGGCTAAGAACCAAATAATCAATATCAGCAGGTTTGTACCCAAGTTCTGCTAATCGTTCTCTAATTGACCACCCATCGGGAAGGTACGCTTTGTTAATAACAGTTTGTAGACCAAGTTCCTGCCACTGGGATGTCCTTACCAGTTCATTCCAACCGGTATCAATTAATACTAGCCCCTTGGGATGTTCAATTAAATAACTGGAAACAGGCAGAACAATTTGATTTTTGTTTGATCGAAATAAGCCTGTGAATGCCAATGGATTACGGAATTTTTCATGAAATGGTAAAGCTTTATCTACTTGAACCAGTCCAGTGTGTAAAATATGAATTTTTATTTCTGCCATTTTTTTTACCTCGTAATTGATTTGATAATGTCAGTATATAATGATTATTTTGTTAAACAAGAATTAATATCATTCATTATGCAAGATAAGATACACTTTGTATGAAAATGTTTTATAACTATTACTTTTATTTGAAAGATAGGGTGGCATCATGAATTTTAAATTAAATCAAAGTTTAGTAGATTTAGGAATCAGTAATATTGTTATTGGTAAAGTAACCGGAGTTGATTTTTCCCAAAAATTGGATAATCAAATTTTGAAAGAACTAAAAATAAATGAAGATAAAGCATTGAAAACTGATTTGAACCAGTTACGTAATAATCAAATAATCAATGGATATGTTGAAATGGTCAAAAAAATTGGCCGAAGTTTGAAAAAAAATCCACCAACCGCTGAGGCTTTGATAGGCAATATTCAGCATCGTGGTAGTTTTCCTCGAGTTAATTCCGTAGTTGATGTTTATAATATTGAATCTCTACAGTCTTATTTATCGATTGGTGCACATGATATGGATAAAATTGATTTCCCAATTGAATTCACAGTCTCAAACAAGGTTGATATATTCTCGCCTATTTTGGCGCCTGACAAAAAGGTTGCAGATTACGATTATGTGTATCGAGACAAAAATGGAATTTTAGCATATTTGGATTGTCGTGATTCTGAACTTTATAAGATAGACGATAGTACCAAAAATATCTTGTTTGTCGTGCAAGGAAATGAGTATACGACAGTTCAGTACCGTGTTGATGCTTTGACTAGAGTATGCGAAACACTCAATTCGATTATGCCAAAGGTAAAATATTCAATTGAAGTTATTTCCAGTGAAGGTTAATGATTTGCAAACGTGTAACTTATAAAGTAACATGTGTATATTAACTTATAATGAGGTATTCAAATATGAAATATATTATTACTGGTGCAACGGGACATCTAGGTTCACAGATATTAAAAGAAACAATGCAACTTGTACCTAACTCTGATATAAGTGTTGGAGTACATACCGTTAGAAAAGCTAAAAAGCTTGCGGATGTAGGGTTAGAAGTCCTACCAATCGATTATCAAAATGAAGATATGATGGTTGAATCTTTAACAGATAAAGATATTTTGGTTTATGTTCCAAGTAAGAGCCATGACAGTTTCAGTCGGGTAGCTGAATTAGAAAATGTCATAACTGCGGCTGAGAAGGCTAAAGTTAGACACATTTTGGCAATGGGTTTCATAGCTGATCAAGAGAATAATCCCTTTGATCTATCAGCATTCTATGGGTATTTACCACGTCGGTTGGCCGCATCAAATTTGAAATATACAATTATTAAAAATTCATTATATGCAGATCCATTGGTTCCATATTTGCCTGAATTGATTGAGCGACAAAATGTTATTTATCCGGTTGGAAAAGAAGCATTGTCATTTATCAGTTTAGAAGATAGTGCTAAAGCATTTGCTGAAGTAGCAACTACGAACGAGTTGCGTCAAGACGGAAAAATCTATACTTTGACTCAAGATAGAAATTATACAATGCCTGAATTGGCAGCTGTATTGACTGAGGTATCGGGTCATAAAATTGGCTATCAACCGGTTACATTACAAGAGTTCTCTGACTTGTATGATCAAGGCGGTGAAGGACATATGTTAAGTTCGATGTATGATGCTGGTGGTGAGGGATTATTGAACATTGTTACTGATGATTATCAAGAGATAATGGGTCGCCCCGCGACTGCTCTGAAGGAATTTTTAACTTTGAAATTAAAAATAGCACAAGCAAAATTTAGGCTCTTTGTCAAATAGTATTGATGAATAACTTTTAACCATAGGCATCCTCATTGAGGATGCCTATTTTCATGCACA